>NZ_VWXK01000002.1 GCF_011752565.1 Pantoea sp. Ap-967 | reverse complement strand
AACATGGCGGAAGCCATAGCCTCGATCGAGGAAGGCTTGGATGGCTGACCGCTTGAAAGGTGTTGGATACTTGCTCATGAAAAACCCCAGGTGATGGACGGGTGTCCAACATCTGGGGCGCAGTTCACGCCCCGGTAGGAGCGAGCGTAGCTCGCGATGGGGCGCGTAGCGGCCCTAGGGTTTCAGTTTCGTGGCTCGTAATGCTGGGGCTGCTTTGCAGCCCATCGCGAGCTGTGCTCGCTCCTACGGGGGGAGCGTGGCGCGCTGCGACAGCTGGGGTTTATATCAGGCTAGCTGTCGAGCACACCCTTGATGCGCGGTGAGGTTACCGTCAGCAGCGTGTCCAGCGTGCTTTCGTGCCTGGGCAGCTCGTCGCACAGGTCCCAGATTTCCAGCATCTTCGCGTACTCCAGGGCATGCCTGGCGTCGGCCTGGACCCACCGTTCGAACGCGGCGCGCTCTGCAGCGGTGCAACTGCCGTCATGCAGGCGCAGGCACCAATCGGCAGCCTGGGTCAGCAGGGCGTCATCCTCAGGGTCGGGAAGGGGTGGGGACATCGGTGGGCTACCTGTGTGATCAGGCCGCTACCCTAAGCAAGCATCTGGCAAAAATTCGTTAAAAAAACATCATGGTTTTCAGCAGGCTGGCCCTCAGGCTCAGCTAAGTCTTCATGCGTAACCTCCTGCCCAGACACCAAGACGGGCACCGAGGAGGTTTACCCGATGAACGCAACGAATAGCGAATGGCTCAACAAGGTCCCGGAAGTGACATTGTCCTTCTGGATCATCAAGGTCATGTCCACCACGGTAGGGGAGACATTCGCCGATTTTCTCGCCGTCGATGTCGGCTGGGGGCTGGGCATCACCAGCGCGGTAATGGCGCTGTTATTGGCGGCGGCGCTGACGATGCAACTGCGCAAGCGCCATTGCGAGCCGTGGATCTACTGGCTCAATGTGGTGCTGGTAAGCATTCTGGGCACGCAGATTACCGACATCCTCACCGACGAACTGAACGTCAGCCTGTACGCCAGCAGTGCCTTCTTTGCAGGCCTGCTCGCCGTCAACTTCGCTGTCTGGTACGCCAGTGAGCGCAACCTGTCCATCCGCGAGATCGTCACCCCCAGGCGTGAAGGCTTCTACTGGGCAACCGTGCTGTGCACCTTCGCCCTGGGCACTGCCGGCGGCGATCTGGCCACCGAGGCCCTAGGCCTGGGCTTTGGTGTCGGCTCGCTGATCTTCACCGTGCTGATCGCCGCCTGCCTGGTCGCCTGGCGCCTGGGCGTGAACACCGTGCTGGTGTTCTGGTTGGCCTACATCCTCACCCGCCCGCTCGGCGCCTCCCTGGGCGACCTGTTGACCCAGGCCCGCGAATACGGCGGCCTGGGCATGGGCGCAACCTGGACCAGCGCGATCTTCCTGTGCGTGATTTTCATGCTGGTCAGCGTTGCCCAGTTCAGTGCCAACCAAGCCAAGCGAATTGCCCGTTGATAACCCCCACCCCTGATAACGAGGGTACACACCATGCCTGCAAAACCACTGTTCATCACCACACTGGCCATCGCCTGCCTGGCCAGCGTGCTGGCCTTCACCCAAGGCTGTTCGAAGCACGATGAGCCGCCAGCGTCAGCCTCGGGGGTGCATGCGCCCAGCAAATTGGGCGACCTGAGCGCCTTCCGTGCCATCGCCCAGGATGTCGCAAGCAAGGTCGATGCCCAGGACCTGCCAGGCGCCAAGGCGCGCATCAAGGACCTTGAAAAAAGCTGGGATGACGCCGAAGCCGGCATCAAACCGCGCGCCGCGAGTGACTGGCATCTGCTGGACAAGGCCATCGACCGCGCCCTGGACGCGCTGCGGGCCAGCTCGCCGCAACAGGCGGCGTGCAAGGCGGCCATGGTTGAGCTGCTGGGCACCTTCGACACCCTGCAGGGCCCGCGCCAAGGCTGATACACGGGCTTTCGCGGACGGCGCAGGGCGGCTATCGTTGCCCTGCCGGTTCGCCGAGGAGAGGGCCATGAGGGTATTGCTGGTCGAAGACGACAGCATGATTGCGCAGGCGCTGCAGGATGCGCTGGCCTTGGCCGGTTATGCCGTTGATTGGGTTGCCGATGGGCTGGCCGCCGAAGCGGCCCTGCGCGCGCAAGCCTACGACCAGGTACTGCTCGACCTGGGCTTGCCCGGCCAGGACGGCCTGCAGTTGCTGCAAGCATTGCGTGCCGGCGACAACCCGGTGCCGTTGTTGATCATCACCGCCCGTGATGGGCTCGATGACCGCGTGCGCGGCCTGGACGGCGGCGCCGACGACTTCCTGCAGAAACCCTTCGAGATGGCCGAGCTACTGGCCAGGATGCGCGCCGTGATGCGCCGCAAAGGCGGGCGGGCAGCGCCGCAATTGAGCAACGGCCGGGTCACCCTGGACCCGGCGAGCAAATGCGCCAGCGTACCAGGCCAGCCGCCCGTGCAGCTTTCCAGCCGTGAGTTCGCCTTGCTCCAGGCGTTGCTGGTGCGCCCAGGGGCGATCCTGTCGCGCAGCGAACTGGAAGACCGGCTCTACGGCTGGGGCAACGAGGTGGAAAGCAATGCAGTGGAATTCATCATTCACGCGCTGCGCCGCAAGCTGGGCAAGGATGTGATCGGCAATATCAGGGGGCTGGGATGGATGGTTTCAAAAGACGCCTGAGCCAGTCGCTGCAGTTGCGCCTGTCGCTGGCGTTGTCGCTGGCGATCTTGCTGGTGGCTTCGCTGAGCGCCCTGTTCAGTTACCTCACGGCCTATGATGAGGCGCTGGCGCTGCAGGACAACAGCCTGCGCCAGGTGGCGGCACTGTACACGCGCCAGGGCCTGCAATTTCACTACCCGAGCGCCCCATTGCAAAGCACAGGGGACGATGAGGAAACACGCATCGTCATCCAGTATGTCGCCGATGGCGCCGTGGTCAGCCACGGCGATGATAGCCAGCTGCCGTTGCCCATTGCGGCTTCGGTGGCCGATGGCTGGTCGACCGTGGTGGTCGGCGGCGAGCCGTTTCGCGTGCTGGTTGGCCAGGAAGCGTCCGGCCGGCGCTTTGCGGTGGCCCAGGAGATCGACAGCCGTAACCGTGATGCCCGGGCCAGCGCGTGGCGAGCATTGCTGCCCTTTGCCATCTTGTTCCCCATCCTGCTGCTGGTGGTCGCCAACCTGATTCGTGAGCTGTTCAAGCCCGTTGCCAGCTTGGCTGCGACGCTCGACACCCGTGACGAACAGGACCTGCGCCCGGTCGACGAGCGCCTGCTGGCCAGCGAGATCCGGCCCTTCGTCCAGGCAATCAACCGCCTGCTGGCGCGGGTTGCCCGCGGTGTCGAGGGGCAAAAGCGCTTTGTCGCCGATGCCGCCCATGAACTGCGCACGCCGCTGACGGCGTTGTCCCTGCAGGCCCAGGGGTTGGAAGACCAGGCGCTGCCCGCGCGTGCCCAGGCCCAGGTGGCGCAGTTGCGCCTGGGCATTGCCCGCAGCCGTAAGCTGATCGAACAGTTGCTAGCCTCGGCGAGCGCCCAGCTGGGCGAGCCGGCGGCGGCGGACGCCTCCGTGCACGGGGCCTTTCGTTCGGTGCTGGAAGCGCTGATGCCGCTGCTGGAGCACAAGCAGCTGGACGTTGCGGTGGAGGGGGACGATGTGCGTGTGCCGCTGGCGGACATGCACCTGCATAACGTGATTCGTAACCTGGTCGAAAACGCCATCCGCCACGCACCCGTGGGCGGGCAGATCGTGTTGCAGGCCGGGCAGGGTGGCGGCCGGGTTACCCTGTGCGTGTGTGACGATGGCCCCGGCATTCCCCCGCACGCCTGGTCACGGGTGTTCGACCCGTTCTACCGCGTGGCGCCCCAGGGTGGCGAGGGAGCGGGGCTGGGCTTGTCGATCGTGCAGACCCTGGTGCAGCGCAGTGGCGGCACGGCGCAGGTGGGGTTCAGCGATGAGGCCGCACGCCGTGGTTGCCGCGTGTGCCTGAGTTGGCCCGTGGCGGCTCAGAAATCGACCGTGGCGGACAGCAGCAGCGAACGCGGGGCGCCTTGGGAGAACGCCCCGTAGGAGGCGACACCCGACCAGTACGCCGTGTCGAAGAGGTTCTGCACGGTGGCGCGCCAAGTGGTGGGGTAGCCGCCCACGCGGGTGGTGTAGCGCTGACCGAAACTTTGGCCATGTTCGACGACCGCTTTCACAGAATTTGCCGTTAAATCATATAGTTACTATTTGTTCCATAGGAGATCACCCAACCCTGCGGGCTGCGCTGTCGCGCAGGGAACAGTGCCAGCAGCCGCGCCGCAATGCCCTGTAGGAGCGGCGGTGCGGCGACCCGACTTGCCCCGCGAACACCGGCGCAGCCGGTGCCATACACCGCGGTGCCTGCTTCGCGGGACAAGCCCTCTCCTACATAAATACCAGTTGAATCAGATAGTTACGATTTGTTTCATAGGAGCCGGGCAGAGCAGGCTCGCCTAGTGCCCCAGCAACTGCCCCACCAGCCATTGCCCGGCAGGCCCCAGCGCCTGCTGGCGCGACCAGGCCACGTCCATGGCCACGCGGCGCGGGTAGCCGGCCATGGGCAGTTCCACCAAGCCGCTGCCGAAGCGCGCCACCAGCGCCTTGGGCAGTTCGGCCCAGCCAAACCCGCGCACGGCGAATTCCAGCAGGGTCAGGTAGTCCGGCGCCGACCAGGCCTGGCCGTGGCCATGGGGCAGGCTGGGGGCGTAGGTCTTGATGTACAGCTGGCGTTGCTGTTCAAGGTGTTCCGGCTGCAAGGCCGGCAGGGTTGCCAGCGGGTGCTCGCGGCTGACATACAGGCAGAATTCGGCCTGCTCGGGCAGGCGCGCCACGCTGACATCCGCCGGGTAGCGGTCCTGGGCGGCCAAGATGCCAAGGTGCACGATGCCCTGTTGCACCAGGTCGATCACATCGGCATCTTCGGAGGGGCCGCAGCGCAGTTCGGTGTGCGGGTAGCGTTCGGCGAAGCGCGCCATCGCCGCGCCCTGGAAGGTGACGCTGTAGCTGTCGGACATCACCACCGACACCAGTGGTTCCACCTGCCCGGCCAGGCGCACGGCCAGGGCGTCGAGGCGGGCACTGGCATCGAGGATCGCTTCCACCTGCTTGAGCACCTGGCGCCCGGCGCTGTTCAACGTGGGGTGGCGGCCGGCACGGTCGAACAACGGGCATCCGATGTCGGCCTCGAAGTTGGCGATGGCGATGCTGATGGTCGACTGGCTCTTGCGCAGCTTGCGGGCGGCGGCGGAGAAGGAGCCGAGCGCGGCGGCTTCGACAAAGGCGACGAGGGCTTCAGGTGAATAGCGCATGGGGTAGGGGCTGAATCAAGGGGACGGTTAGTATCAGCCCCCTCAACCTGGCCGGCAAGCACCCGCCTTAGGAGATAACCCACCCTGCGGGGGGGCGTATGACCCCCCTGTAGGAGATAACCCAGCCCTGCGGGCTGCGCTGTCGCGCAGGGAACAGTGCCAGCAGTCGTGCCGCAATGCGTGGGTGCCCAAAAATGCGATACGCGAACACCGGCGCTTGACCTACACCACAACCCTGGGCTGCCGATCAAGCGCCCATCTCCAGGCCAGCGCCGCCCCCGGTAGGAGCGAGCGCAGCTCGCGATGGGGCGCGCAGCGGCCCCAGGGCTTCAGCCTCGCGGCTCATAGTACTGGGACTGCTTTGCAGCCCATCGCGAGCTGCGCTCGCTCCTACAGGATTCACCGTTAAATCAGATGGTTACGATTTGTTCCATAGGAGCGGGCTTGCCCCGCGAAGCAGGCGACGCGGTGGATGGCACCGGCTGCGCCGGTGTTCGCGGGGCAAGCCCGCTCCTACAATGGGGCTTTTACCGCTGAGCGAGGCCGCCGTGTTCAACTTTCTGGTCATCGTGTTCCCTGACTTCAACGCTGCTGCAAGCACCGCGTTCGTCGATCCGTTCCGGGCGGCCAACTACCTCAGCGGCGAAAGCCGCTTCCATTGGGCCTTTGCTTCGGTAGAGGGCGGCGCGGTGCGTGCCTCCAACGGCATGGACCTGCTCACCCAACCGCTCGCCAGCCTGCGTGACCAGCCCTGGGACCTGGTGATGCTCTCGTGCAGCTGGGCGCCGGAGCAGCACCACGGCAGCTACCTGCAGGGGGCGCTGAGAACCTGGGCGAGCAAGGGCTGCCTGCTCGGCGGCCTGGACACCGGCACCTTCCTGCTGGCCGAGGCGAGGTTGCTCAAGGGGCGGCGAGCCACGGCGCACTATGAACATATCGATGCCCTGCTGGAGCTTTACCCCGATGTGACCATCGTCGAGGACCTGTACGTGTTCGACCAGCAGCGCATCACCTGCTGCGGCGGCGCTGCGGCCACCGACACCGCCTTGCAGCTGATTCGCAACCTGCACGGCGAAACCCTGGCCAACGAGGCGGCCCGCTACGTGTTCCACCAGCAGTTCCGCCCAGGCAGCGCGCAGCAGAACCCCGAAGCCCAGCAGCCGTTGGGGCACACCATCCCGGTGCCGGTGCGCCAGGCGATCAAGCTGATGGAGCGGCACCTGGAAGAGGTGATTGGCATTGCGGCGCTGTGCGAACAGGTGGGCATTTCCCAGCGCCAGCTCGACCGCCTGTTCCGCCAGGTGGTGCACAAGAGCCCGGCGCTGTACTACCGCGACATTCGCCTGGACCGGGCACGTGGCCTGGTCACCCAGACCGATCTGGCCCTGACCAAGGTCGGCGTCGCCTCAGGCTTTCCCAACCAGTCGCATTTCTGCCGCGCCTACCGCGAACGCTTCGGCCTCACCCCGCGCCAGGACCGCCAGGAGGGCAGGGTGCCGTTCGACTACCGCGCCTGGCCCATGCACCAGCGGGGTGTGGCGCCCCGTTGAGGGTCGTTTCCAGGCGCCACTTACCCAAAAACGACAATGGCCGAAACAGGATAAAAAACGGCGGATCTTGCACATTTAACCCCTCGGCCCCAGACCATCATCGACCCCACGGAACGGGCAAAAACCCCTTGCCCGGAACAATAAAAGGGCCGTTGATATGTCTGAGTTGCTGCATCCTCGCCAATTCGAATCGATCAAACAGGGCTACGACCCGGATCCTTTGCTGTCCCAATCGCTGCGCGCCGAGGCCTACGTCGACCCCGAGTGGTTCCGCCTCGACCAGCAGGCGATCCTGGCAAAAACCTGGCAGTGGGTGTGCCACGGGGAAAAGGTTCGCGAACCGGGCAGCTACACCACCGTGGATATCGCCGGCCACCCGGTTGCCGTGGTGCGCGACCAGGACGGCAGCCTGCGGGCGTTCTACAACGTCTGCAAGCACCGTGCTCACCCGGTGCTGCAAGGTGAAGGCAAGACCCGCCGCATCGTTTGCCCCTACCACTCCTGGTGCTATGGGCTCAACGGCAACCTGGTGGCGGCGCCCCATGTCGGCGGCCTGAAAGACTTCAACAAGGAAGAGATCCACCTCACCCCGGTTCAGGTCGAGGAATTCTGCGGGTTCGTCTACGTCAACCTGGACCCGCTGGCCGCGCCCCTGCATCAGCAATCCGGCGACCTGGCCAAGGAGATCCTGCACTGGGCGCCAGACATCGACAAGCTCACCTTCGGCCACCGCCTGACCTACGAGATCAAGTCGAACTGGAAGAATGTGGTCGACAACTTCCTTGAGTGCTACCACTGCCCGACCGCGCACAAGGACTTCTGCACCCTGGTCGACATGGACACCTACAAGGTGCAGACCCACGGCATCTACTCAAGCCACATGGCCGAAGCCGGCAAGGGCCAGAACTCGGCCTACGACGTGTCCAAGGCCAGCGTGCGGACCCACGCCGTGTGGTGGCTGTGGCCCAACACCTGCCTGATGCGCTACCCGGGGCGCAGCTCGATGATCGTGCTCAACATCGTGCCCCTGGGCCCGGACCGCACCTTCGAAACCTATGACTTCTTCCTCGAAACCCCCGAGCCGGATGCCATGGAGAAAGAGGCCATCCGCTACCTGGACGAAGTGCTGCAGGTGGAGGACATCTCGCTGGTGGAGAACGTGCAGCGCGGCATGCAGACCCCAGCCTTCGACCAGGGGCGCATCGTTACCGACCCCAACGGCTCGGGCAAGTCCGAGCACGCCTTGCACCACTTCCACGGCCTGGTGCTGGACGCCTACGCCCGCAGCGTCAAGCCATGAGCCGTATCGGCCAGACCGCCCCAGCCCAACCCATGAAACGGTGAGCCCCCATGCCAAAGTCCGTCATCATCACCTGCGCCACTACCGGTGGCGTGCACACCCCGACCATGTCCGAGTACCTGCCGATCACCCCGCAGGAAATTGCCGATTCCTCCATCGAGGCGGCCAGCGCCGGTGCGTCGATCATTCACTTGCATGCCCGCAACCCCGAAACCGGCAAGCCCGACCCGCGCCCCGAGCTGTTTCAGGACTTCATGGGGCAGATCCACCGCCAGAGCGATGCGGTGCTGAACGTATCCACCGGCGGAGGCCTGGGCATGACCCGTGAAGAACGCCTGCACGCGGCCCTGGCGGTCAGCCCGGAAATGGCATCGCTGAACGTGGGTTCGATGAACTTCGGCATCTTCCCCATGAAAGCCAAGTATTCGAACTGGAAGCACGACTGGGAGCCGGCGTTCCTCGACAGCACCCGCGACTTCATTTTCCGCAACACCTTTGCCGACATCGAATACATCGTCAAGGAACTGGGCGACGGCCACGGCACCCGCTTCGAGTTTGAATGCTACGACCTGGGCCACCTGTACAACCTGGCGTGGGTGATCGACCAGGGCTGGGTCAAGCCGCCGTTCCTGATCCAGATCGTGTTCGGCGTGCTCGGTGGCGTGGGTGCGGACCTGGACAACCTGATGCACATGCACAGCGTGGCGCAAAAGCTGTTCGGCAAGGACTACGAATGGTCGGTGCTGGCGGCGGGCAAGCACCAGATGGCCTTTGCCACCCAGGCGGCGATGCTGGGCGGCAACGTGCGGGTTGGCCTGGAAGACAGCCTGTTCATCGGCGCCGGCGAGAAGGCCAGAAGCAATGCCGAGCAGGTGCTGAAGATCCGCTCGATCGTCGAGCAGCTTGGGCTGAAGGTGGCAACGCCGGAAGAAGCCCGGGCCCGCCTTGGCCTCAAGGGCCGCGACAAAATCACCTTGTGATGCGTGATCGGGGATACACCATGCCTAGCAGAATGTTGATCAACGGCGAGCTCGTCGAAGGCGCTGCTGCGCCACTGGCGGTCATCGACCCGTCCACCGGGGAGGCGATCACCCGCGTTGGCCAGGCCGACGAGGCGCAGCTCGATGCCGCCGTGCGCGGTGCACGGGAAGCCTTCGAGCGCCATGCCAGCACCACCCCGGCGCAACGCGCGGGGCTTTTGCAAGACATCGCCGAGGTGGTCGGCCAGCACGCCCAGGCGCTGGCGGCGTTGGAAAGCCAGAACGTTGGCAAGCCCTGGCCCTCGGCCCTTGACGATGAAATGCCGCTGACCCTCGACACCTTGCGGTTCTTCGCCGGCGCCGCACGCACCCTGGCCGGGGTGGCGGCAGGTGAATACGTGGCCGGGCATACCAGCCTGATTCGCCGCGACCCGATCGGCCCGGTGGCGGCCATCGCGCCGTGGAACTACCCGCTGATGATGGCGGCCTGGAAGCTGGCGGCGCCGCTGGCCGCCGGTTGCAGCGTGGTGCTCAAGCCTTCGGAGCTGACCCCGCTGTCGACCTTGCACCTGGGGCAATTGTTGGCCGAGGTGGTGCCCAAGGGGCTGGTCAACATCGTGCACGGGGAGGGCCCTTCGCTTGGGGCTCGGCTCATCAACGCCGACGGCATCGAGGCCGTGAGCATCACTGGCTCGCCCGCCACGGGCAGTGCGGCCATGCGCGCTGCGGCGCAGCAGATGCGCCAGGTGCATGTGGAACTGGGCGGCAAGGCGCCAGTGATCGTCTACGAGGACGCTGATATCGACAAACTGGTCGCCACCCTGCGCGCCACAGCGTTCTTCAATGCCGGCCAGGACTGTGCCCAGCCGTGTCGGCTGCTGGTGGCCAGCAAGGTGTATGAGCGCGTCGTCGCGGCCTTGGCCGAGGCTGCCCGTTCGATCAAGGTTGGCCCGCCGCGGGCAAGCGGCACCGAGATGGGCCCCCTGGTGAGCGCACAGCACCGCCAGCGGGTGGCAGGGTTCGTCGAGCGTGCCCGCGCCTGCGCCGAAGTGGTCAGTGGCGGCGCGGTGCTGCCGGGCGGGGGCTTCTTCTACAGCCCGACCGTGATTGCCGACGTTGACCACCACGCTGAAATCGCCACCCAGGAAGTGTTCGGCCCGGTGGTTTCAGTGTCGCGCTTCACCCCCGACCAGGACCCGGTGGCGATTGCCAACGCCAGCCGCTATGGCCTGGCTTCGTCGATCTGGACCCGTGACAGCGGCCGCGCCATGGCGGCCAGCAGCCGCCTGCGCTACGGCTTCACCTGGGTCAATACCCACGGCGTTGCCACGCCGGAAATGCCCTGGGCCGCCATGAAAGGTTCAGGCCATGGCTGCGACATGTCGGTGTTCGCCCTCGACGCCTACACCAGCGTTCGCCACGTCATGTATGCACACGGCTGATCAGCAGGGCGCCGCTCTGAAACGGCGCGCCTTCGATGTTTTCCAACGACCGAGGTTTATCCGATGAGTGAATTTCAACAGGTGGCAGTGGTTGGCGCAGGGGTGATCGGCGCCAGCTGGGCGGCGCTGTTTCTGGCATCGGGGCGTGACGTTGCCGTTTACGACCCTTCGCCGACGGTGCAAGCCGATGTGCGCAGCTACATCGACAATGCCTGGCCCACCCTGCGCGAGCTGGGCCTGGTACAGGCCGAACCCGGCCAGCTGAGCTTTCACAGCGATGTCGCCAGTGCCGTGCAGGGCGCCGACTTCGTGCAGGAAAGCGTGCCGGAGCGGATCGCTATCAAGCATGAGCTGTTCGCCCGGCTGGAAGCGGCGCTCAAGCCGGGCGCCATCGTGGCATCGTCCGCGTCCGGCCTGCGCCTGGGCGAGATGCAGGCAGGGTGGCGCAACCCTTCGCATTTCATCCTGGGCCATCCGTTCAACCCGCCGCACCTGATTCCCTTGGTGGAGGTAATGGGCAACGACAAGACGGCAGCGGGTGTGGTGGAGCAGGCCGAGCGGTTCTATGGGTTGGTGGGCAAGGTGACGATCCGGGTCAATCGCGAGGTGAAAGGCCATGTGGCCAACCGCCTGCAGGCGGCGCTGTGGCGTGAAGCCATTCACCTGGTCAAGAGCGGCGTCGCCAGTGTGGAAGATGTCGACAAGGCGGTGTGGGCGGGGCCTGGCCTGCGTTGGGCGGCAATGGGGCCGAGCCTGCTGTTCCACCTGGGGGGCGGGCCGGATGGCCTCGCGGCCTTCTGCCAGAAATACGCCGACAGCTTCAACGGCTGGTGGGATGACCTGGGCGACCCACGCCTGGACAGCGAAACGGCCGCCCTGCTGGTGGCAGGCGTGGATCAGCAAGCCGGTGGCACCCGCTGGGCATCGCTGGCGGCCCAGCGCGATGAGCTGATTACCCAGCTGCTCAAGGCCAGCGCGCCACTGCGCCGCCCTTGAGTTCGGGCCCGGGGTGCAAGTGGCCCCGGGCCGGTCTGCCCTTGCGTGAGGTGTGCCATGCCTGAAGAGAAGTTGACCCTGCAGATAACCGACCTGACTGCCGAAGCCAAGGGCGTCATGGTCGTTGAGTTGCGCGCTGAACCGGGCCAGGCGCTGCCGCCGTTCAAGCCCGGCGCCCACATCGAACTGCATTTGCCTGGCGATACCGTGCGCCAGTATTCCCTGTGCAATGACGCCCGGGAGCAACACCGCTATTGCGTGGGGGTTGGTCTGTCTGCCACCAGCCGGGGCGGCTCCCGCCACGTGCATCAAGCGCTGCGCGTGGGCGACAGGCTGACGGTGACCCCGCCGCGCAACCACTTCCCCCTGGAAGAAGACGCGCCGGCGTTCGTGTTCTTTGCGGGCGGTATCGGCATTACCCCGGTGTGGTCGATGATCCAGTGGTGCCAAGCCAACAAGCGCCCCTGGCACCTGTTCTACCTGGTGCGCAACCGCCAGCGTGCAGCCTTTCTTGAGGAACTTGGGCGGTATGCCGACCAGGTGACCTTGCATGCCGACGATGAGGCGGGCGGCCTGTTCGATATCGCCGCGGCTGTGGGCCGGCAACCTGGCAATGTTCATTTCTACACCTGCGGGCCCACGCCCCTGATGCTAGCCGTTGAAGCCGCCGCGCGCGGTTTTCCCGAGGCGCAGGTGCATTTCGAGTGGTTCACGCCCAAGGCGCCGCAACGCCCTGGCGTGGCCAACGCCTTCACGGTGCAGTTGGCCAGGAGCGGCACTTCGCTCGAAGTGCCAGCGGACAAAAGCATTCTCCAGGTGCTGGAGGCCAACGGCCTGCGCGTCGAAAGCTCCTGCCGGGAGGGCACCTGCGCCTCGTGCGAAACCTGCGTGCTGGGCGGTACGCCGGATCACCGCGACAGCGTGCTGACGGCTGCCGAGCGCAAGAACAACGACGTGATGATGATCTGCGTTTCCCGGTCGCTGTCACCCTGCCTTGTGCTCGACCTTTGAAAACGCGCCCTAAGACGTGTGCAAGGAGTATGTGCGTGAACGAACTGCTGCTGACCCATCAAGCCACCATTGTCGAAGACTGGATCGACTACAACGGGCATCTGCGCGATGCCTTCTACTTCCTGCTGTTCAGCCACGCCACCGATGCCCTGATGGACCGCATCGGCCTTGATGCCGACGGCCGGGCGATTCATGGCCACACCCTGTACACCCTCGAAGCCCATATCAACTACCTGGGCGAAACCCGGCTGGGTGAGCAGGTGCAGGTGTTTACCCAGCTGATCGACCACGACAGCAAGCGCCTGCATATCGTCCATCACCTGTACCGGCCTGCCGATGGCGAGCTGTTGGCGGCCAGTGAACAGATGCTGATGAACATTGCCAGCCTGGCCGGGCGTGCGGCGAAGTTCGCCACCGGTGTGGAGGCGAACATCAGCGCGCTGTTGCAAACCCATCGAACCCTACCGCGCCCCGGCTACTGCGGGCGGGTGATCGGCATTCGTCGCTAGCGCCGGCACCCCGTTCGGGGAAACTCTCGCCTGATAACAAGGACAATAACAATGAAAATCGAGCAGCGAAGTATCGAGTTCGTCCCCCACAACGAGCGCTACGGCAGGCCGCGACGGCTGTTCACGGTGTGGTTCAGTTCAAACCTGCAGGTAACCGCGCTGATGGTCGGCACCTTGGGCGTGGCGGCGGGCTTGAGCCTTGCGTGGACGCTGGTGGGGCTACTGGTGGGCTGCCTGCTGGGCACCATCTTCATGGCCGCCCATTCGGCCCAAGGGCCGCACCTGGGGGTGCCGCAGATGATTCAGAGCCGTGCCCAGTTCGGCGTGTTCGGTGCGGCCATTCCGCTGCTGGTGATGGTGACGGCCGCGGTGTTGTTCATGGCCGCCAGCGGCGTGCTGATGCGCGACCCGCTCAAGGCGCTGCTGGCGGTCAGCGACAACCAAGCCATCCTGATTGTTGGCGCCCTCACGTTCCTGATCGGTGTCGTCGGTTATGAGCTGATTCACCGCCTGGGTGCCTGGATGAGCTTGCTGTCGTCCGTGGTATTCGGTGCTGCGCTGGTGTTGATCCTGTTGCAGGCGAGTGCGCCCGACGCGCTGCACGTGGATACCGGTGGTTTTTCCATGCCGGTGTTCAACCTGGTGATCGCCCAGGCGGCCTCCTGGACCTTGGGCTACGGCCCTTACGTGGCCGACTACTCGCGCTACCTGCCGGCCGATGTGCGCACCCGGGACACGTTCTGGACCACCTACTTCGGCTGCGCACTGGGTTCGCTGGGCATGATGGCGCTGGGGGCGACCCTGGCCGCCGTGGTGCCTTCCGCGCTCGGCGCCGACCCCGGCACGGCCGTTGCCAACCTGTTCGGCCCTTGGGCCAAGGCGGCGCTGCTGGTGGTGGCGCTGGGGGTGATTCAGTACAACGTGCTGTGCCTGTACAGCGCCTACATGTCCACCACCACGATTTTCAGCGGCTTCGCCAAGGTGCTGCAGGTGCGGCGTGGCGCCAAGGCAGGGCTGATGGCGCTGCTGTCGATACTGGCATGTGCCATTGCCGTGCACACGCAATACCAGTTCGACACCTTCTTCGCCGATATTCTGATTGGGCAGCTGTACCTGCTGATTCCGTGGAGTGCGATCAACCTGGTGGATTACTACGTGGTCCGGCGTGGCAGCTACAGCATCGACGACCTGTACGATGCCCAGGGGCGCTATGGCCGCTGGAATCGCAAGACCATGATTGTCTATGGCGCCTCGATCATCGGCACGGTGCCGTTCATGAAGTTGTCGTTCTTCGAGGGCTACCTGGCCAAGTGGATTGGCGCCGATGTCAGCTGGATAGCGGGGCTGGTTCTGGCGGGGTTGCTGTACTTCCTCTTTCACCTCAAACGCCCCTCATCGGGCCAGGCCCAGCGGCTTGAGGGGCAAACAGGGCACGTCAACTCGGCACCTTGACAGGCCCTTGGGTTTCACCTTTCCCGCACCAGGGCGGCTGGGCCGCCTTGGTGCCAGGGCGCGATCAGCGGTCTTTATCTTTGCGTTGTTGATCGTCGCGGGCATGCTGGCCACCCATGGCGCCAGCCTTGTCAGCGGTTTTCGTGTCGCGGTCGTGGGTGGCTGACTGGCCGCCTTGACGGCCGGTGTCCTTGGTTGCGTCCCAATCCTTGTTCATCTTGTCGTCCGGCATTTGCCCGGATTTCTGACCGCCTTGGTGCTTGCCGCCCATATCGCCCCCCGCGCCATGGCCGCCTTGTTGGCCAGTCTTGCCCATGTCGGGCTTGGTGGTGCCGCCTTGGTGCGCACCTTTGTCTTGATTGTTCGCCATGATCGCTTACCTCAAGTCAAACACAGGAAGGTCTGTGTTCAGTTGTGACCGTTGGAAAAGTGCCGGGCGCTGCAAACTTTTTCGCTTTTTCAGACGAGGCGCTTCAAGTACCTCGGGGCAAACCTTTAGCGGATGAAAGGCCTGCGGTAATAGTTAAGGCCCAAGGGTCGCCGATGGTTTAAATTGAAGGCCCTGCTCCTGCGACGTTTACCGATATGGACTCTGGCGATCAACAACCGCTCCTGCACCCCATTTGCCCTCGACGTGGTGAGGTGGCCGCACGGCTTGGCCTTGTCGAGTGGGCGGCAACGCCTTTTGGCAGCAGGGAGCAGTGGCCGGAGGCGTTGAAGCATGCCTTCTCGTTCCTGCTGAGCTCGGATTTGCCGTCGGCCATCCTGTGGTCGGGCGAGCGGGCGGTGCTGTACAACGACGCCTGGGTGCCAGCCATGGGCCATCGCCATCCTACCGCCCTGGGCCGGCCGGCGCACGATGTGTGGACAGCCGTGTGGCCGCGTGTGGCGCCGCAGCTCGATGCGGTGATCGAGAGCGGGGCGTTGCTGCTGCTGTCGGACTCCGAGTTCCCCGTGCGGCTGGACCGGGAAAAGCCGTGGGCGTTCAGCCTGAGCCCGCTGCGCGGCGCGGACGGGCAGGTGGCCGGGGTGCTGGTGCAAGGCCAGGAGGTACGCGCGGCGGCGATCGAGCCGGTGCCGTCGCACATCACCCTGGGCCGTGACCGCAGGATGTTCGACCAGGCGCCTGGGTTCATCACCATTCTGCGAGGCCCGGACCACGTGTTCGAATTCGTCAACGAAGCCTTCCGGCGGAGTTTCGGTGAGCGCGGCTACCTCAACCGGTCGGTGCGCGAGGTGTTCCCCGACCTGGAAGGGCAGGGTTATTACGCCTGGCTGGACAACGTGTACGCCACCGGTGAACGCTTCGTTGCCAACGGGACAGCGATTTCCCTGTACTGGGGCGACAAAGGCAAGGCCACGCGCTTTCTTGATTTCGTCTATGAACCGGTGTTCGACGACAACGGCGTGGTCAGCGGCATTTTCTGCGAGGGCTTCGACGTCACCGACCGGGTGGAAACCGAGCAGGCCTTGAGGGAAGAGAGCCGGATCCTGGGGATTTTGCGTGACATCAACGCAGCATTCGCCAGTGACCTGAACCTGGAGCGCATTGTCCAGAACCTGACGGACGCCGCCATGGCACTGACTGGCGCGGCCTTTGGCTCGTACTTCGCCAACGAGGTCGATGAAACCGGCGCCCACCTGAAGCTCTACACGTTGTCCGGGGCAGACCGCGCGGCGTTCGAGAAACTGGGCCACCCGCGCGCCACGCCGGTGTTTGCGCCAACCTTTCGCAATGAGGGCGTGGTGCGGTCCCTGGATATCCTGACCGACCCCCGTTATGGCCAGTTCAAGCCCCACCATGGCATGCCCAAGGGCCACCTGCCGGTGCGCAGTTACCTGGCGATTTCCGTGGTGTCCAGAACCGGCGATGTGCTGGGCGGGCTGTTCTTCGGCCACCCGGAACCAAACCGCTTTACCGAGCAGCATGAGCAGTTGATCGTGTCGCTTGCCGCGCAGGCGGCGGTGGCGATCGACAATGCCCAGCTGTACCGCCAGGTCCAGCAGGCCAAGGCCACGCTAGAAGAGCGGGTGGCGCAGCGCACCGAGGAGCTTTACCAGGCCAACGAGGCGCTGCGCCAGGCGCAGAAAATGGAAGCGCTCGGCCAGCTCACCGGGGGCATTGCCCACGACTTCAACAATATTCTGGCTGGCATACTGGGCAGCGCCGACTTGCTGTCCCGGCGTTTGAAGCAGGGCAAGGCCGACTCCAGCGAGCGCCTGCTCAACGGCATCCAGGTCAGCGCCAAGCGCGCCGCCTCGCTGACCCAGCGCCTGCTGGCGTTCTCGCGTCGCCAGACGCTCGACCCGCGCCCCACCGATATCAACGTGCTGATTGCTGAGCTGGTGGACCTGATCAACCGCTCGGTGGGGCCGGCCATCACGGTGATCACGCACCTGGAGCCGGACACCGGGCTTGCGCGCATCGACCCTGCGCAACTGGAAAGTTCGCTGCTGAACCTGGCCATCAATTCGCGTGACGCCATGCCCGATGGCAACGGTGCCATCTCGATCTCCACGCACGTGGTCGAATTCCAGGGGGAGGCTGCGGTGCAGGTGGACCTGCCGGCGGGGGAGTACATCGTGATTTCGGTGGCTGACACCGGTACTGGCATTTCGGCGGAGAATCTCAAGCGTATCTTCGACCCGTTCTTCACCACCAAGCCGCTGGGGCAGGGCACCGGGCTGGGCTTGTCGATGGTGCACGGGTTCGTGCGCCAGTCCGGTGGGCAGGTGGACGTGCACTCCAAGGAAGGCGTGGGCACCACCATGCGCCTGATCCTGCCCAGGTTCGACGGGCAGTTGCATGCCCAGGTAACCGAGGAGGTGGGGGAGCGGTCGGTTCCGGGTGACAAGGTTGGGCGCATCCTGGTGGTGGACGACGAGCCGGTGGTGCGCATGTCGATGGTCGATACGCTGCGCGAGGCGGGCTATGAGGTCGAGGAAGCCGAGGAGGGCGCGGGTGCCTTGCACCTGCTGCGCAGCCCGCGCCCGTTCGACCTGCTGGTGACGGACGTTGGCCTGCCGGGTGGGTTCAACGGCCGCCAGGTGGCCGATGCGGCGCGCCTGGAACGGCCTGAGTTGCGCGTGCTGTTCGTCACGGGGTTTGCCGAGGCCTCGGTGCTCAAGGGTGGGTTCCTGACCCCGGGCACGGCGTTGATCACCAAGCCATTCGAGATAGCGCTGCTGTTGGAGAAAGTCGCGGGGATGTTGCAGCAGCCCTGACTAACGCGCGCCGCGAGCTGTGCTCGCGCCTACCGGGGACTGCATTGGCCTGGTAGGAGCGAGCGCAGCTCGCGAAGGGCCGAGCCTGCCTACTTGCTGGTGAATGCCGCGAAGCGCTTGTTGAACCCTGCCACGCGGCCCTCGGTCTTGGCCTTGCGTTCCTGGCCGGTATACACCGGGTGCGAGGCGCTGGAAACGTCGAGGGTGACGTAGGGGTACGTCTTGCCATCACTGTGCTCGAAGGTCTTGTCCGTGTCGATGGTCGAGCCGATCAACCAGAACGCATTGGCAGACACGTCGTGGAACAGGACCGGGCGGTAGTCGGGGTGGATGCCGGGTTTCATGTCATCGTCCTATGGAATGATATAAAGTTACATTTAGATAGAGATAATGACTCTCATTACCGGCAATGTCCAGCCCCGTGTTCGCCAGATGTCAGCCAGGCACGTAGCCATGACGGGCATGGAACCTGTCCATTTCTTTCTGCAGGGGCGGGTGCTGGGTCAGCAGCCTCACGTACTCCGGGAGGCGCTTCATGCGGGTGCCGGTGTCTTCGCTGATTTGCATGGAAATGTAGCCGATCTGGATCAGGTAAAGCCCGCGCGAGCACACATCTGCGGTCAGGTCTATTACGCCAAAACGCCTGAACATGTCGGCAATGGCCGCGATCCGCTGGGCATCTGCGGTTTCGATCTCGGCGGCGATGGGCGCCGACTGTAATGCCCAACTGCGCATCGCGAACTCCAGGCGGGCATCGAAGATGGCCTGGTCGAACCAGCAGTCGGTCACGTTGAGCACCGCTTCCTGAAGGCTGTCGGCATAGGCACCTGCCTGGCGGACGATGCTGCCGGTGTTCTTCTCCCGCCAACGCCCCACCAATGCGTCGAGCAACGCTTCGCGGTCCTGGAAAAACCAGTAGAAGCTGGTGCGCGACTGGCCCAGTTTCTTGGCCAGCGGAAGGATTCGCACCGAATCGATACCCGATTCCAGAAACAGCTCGAAAGCCCCTTCCAGCCATGCATCAGCGGTTCCCCGGGCCGGGTTCTCAAGGTCGTTCTGCTTGTTTGGATGTGCCATCTGTACCTCAACTGAAGCGTTGATCTCGGTGGGGCATTGGCAGGAGCAATGCCGCGCAGGAGACGCCCGCAGACTCAAGATTGCCCTGAGCATACACCGGCTGCAGCCCGCGCCGGGCGGCGCAACTATTTTCTTCGGCAAATCAGTGGATTATCGAAATCACCAGTACACATGTGTTCTTGTTACTTGACACTAGTGTCTAGTGGTACCAATCTTGGCTCGTCGAGGCGTGCTGAAACACGCAGCGACCAGCCAGCGAACAGGCATCAGAACCACCACCAAGCCATTGGTCAGCCATATCCAACAACAAGAGGGCAGTGCTATGCGCAGTAGTGTTAATCGGAGCTTGAACAGCAAGACCACGTCGTTCCACGAGATCCCGGTGGTTGACTTGACCACGCTGCTGGACGGCACGGACTGCCAGAAGGTGGCCAGGGAAATTGGCCATATCTGCGAAAACATCGGCTTTCTCTACATCAAGAACCACGGTGTTCCGAAAAGCCTGATCGAAGACGCCTACCGGCTTACCGCCGAGCTGTTCGCGCTGCCCGCCGAGGAGAAGGAAAAACTCAGCATCGTCCACCACGGTGAAGTGTTCCGCGGCTACATTCCGATGTACACGGAGAACGCCGACCCGCAGAACACCCGGGACCGCAAGGAAGCCTACGATTTGGGTAAACACTACGATGAAGTGTCGCGCTTCTTCGGCCCCAACCCGATTCCGCCCACCATCGCCGGCTTTCGCGAAGTGTTCGAGCTGTACCACGAGCACATGATGCGCCTGGCCCGCAAACTGATCAGTGCCATTGCCCTGAGCCTCGACCTGCCGCCGGATTACTTCGAAAAGTTGCAGCGCAAACCGATCACCATTCACCGCCTGAACTACTACCCGCCGCAGAACGGGCCACTGTCCCTGGGTGAGCTGGGCACAGGCGCGCACACTGACTATGGCTTCCTGACCATCCTGCACCAGGACAACATCGGTGGCCTGCAAGTGCAGAACCGTGATGGCGATTGGGTGAGCGCGCCTCCGGTGGACGACACCTTCGTCGTCAACATCGGCGACCTGGTGCAAACATTGACCAATGACCGTTACCCGGCCACGTTCCACCGGGTGATCAATACCACCGGCAAGGCGCGCTACTCGATTCCGTTTTTCATCGACATGGATTACGACGCCGTGGTCGAGCCTGTGCCGACCTGCGTGTCGCCAAGCAACCCGGCCAAGTATCAGCCCTACACCTGCGGTAACTACAAGTACGGAAAATTCCTGGCCACCTACACGCACTTGCAAACGGCCTAACGGTTGGGGGAATTGAACCGGGCCCGACGCGCCATGCGCTTCGGGCCTTGTTCATGCCTGGCTGTACATGGCCTCGACCAGCTGGCGCAATTGCTCGCAACGCTGCGTTGTCCAGGGGGCCGAGAAGTTGAGCGCCATGAAGTTCGCGAAGGCTCCCGCAGGCGAGAAGAACGGCCCGGGTATGAAGGCAAAGGTGTCGCTGGTGGCGGTCTGGGCGAGCTTCATCGAATCGAAGCCGCGCGGCCCCCTGACCCAGCACATGTAGCCACCGTGGGGGGCGGAGACAGTCACCTTGCCAGCCGAGGCCGCCTTGAGCAGGCCCATGCCTTGCTGCATGCGCTGGCCCAGTTTCAGGCACGTGGCGCGCAGGTCACGCTCGGCCTTGCGCCCCGCCAGGTATTCGGCCAGCGCCGCCTGCAGCGCCGGGTGGGGGAGGTAGGTGGCGCCCAGGTGGCGGTTGGCGCTCATCTGCGCCGCGTATTGGCCCGCCATGACCCAACCGATTTCGAAAGCAGAGGAAAGGTACGATGCCGTGCCACCGAACTGCACCACCGTGGCGCCGCTGTCGAACTCCGCCAGCGAGGCGCTGCGCAGCGCTCCATGGCCGAGCTCTGCCGCCATGTCGTTCTCGATGATCACGGCACCGTGACGCCGGGCGGCGGCCACCAGCCGTTCCAGGGTCGCCCGGCTGTAGGTCACGCCGGTGGGGAAGCGGTTGCAGCCCATCAGCACGCACAGCTTTACGCCTGTGCTGTTGAGGATGTGCTCGAACTGCTCGGGGTCGATGCCCAGTTGCGGGTGCGAATAGATCTCCAGCGCCTTGATACCCCGGTGGCGCAGGCTTTCCAGCACCGGGTGGAACGACGGGCTTTCCACCAGCACCGGGCTTGCGCCTTGCGCCAGGCTGTCGAGGCAGAGGTTGAACGCCTCCATGGCCGAGCGGGTGACGATGACCTGGTGCGGCTCGCAGAACAGCTCCCTGCGCCCGGCCCGTTGCAGCAGGGCTGTAATCAGATGCGGGTGGCCGTCCGGCGCTTGTTCCGGGCGCGGGTGAGTATGCAGCAAGGCGCGGCGCAAGGTTTTGTTCAACCCTTCGCTGTCGACCAGTTCGGCATCTGGCAGCGTGGCCGCCGAAGCCAGGGCATGAAAGTGCGGGCGCGCCAGGGATTCGTCCAATGCCCGCACGGTGTCGGCGGGCATCACCGGCATGTCTTTGGCAAAGCGATGAACGCTGGTTTTGCCGGGGCTGCACAGGTAGAAACCGGAGCGGTCGCGGGACTGGCACAGGCCTTGGGATTCCAGCAATTCGTAGGCGCGGTAGGCGGTGACGACACTGCAGCCGGTTTCGCTGGCCAAGCGGCGCAGGGACGGCAGCTTGGCGCCTGGGGCGATCAGGCCGGCGTCGATGCGTTTGCGCAGCAGCTCGGCAATGGCTCTGAAACGCTGCATGGAGTCTCCAATCTGTACTACTTGAAATCACGAAAATGTGTGCATTGTAGTACAGGTGGTGGCTCGCTACAGTCCTCTCAACCGGTAACGCTGGGAGGGTCCCATGGAACAGTTCGTGATCATCGGCGGCGGCGCGGCCGCCCACCAGGCGGCAAGAAGCCTGCTACAAGCCAAACCCCAGGCGCGCCTTGCGATGGTGAGCCAGGAGCCGCAGTTGCCTTATGACAGGCCTCATCTTTCCAAGGGTTTTCTGACTGGTGACAGCCTGTCGCCGGCCATGCTCGGCGGGCACGAACTGTACGGCGAGCCGCGCGTGGAGTGGCTGGGCGGGGCATCGGTGGGCGAGATCGACCGCGATAATGCACGGGTGCACCTGGGAAGCGGCGCAGCACTGGCCTACGACAAGCTGATAATTGCCACCGGCTCTCGTGCGCGCAGGCTTCCCAGTGAAGTGGCCCGGGCGCCGGTGCATTACCTGCGAACCTTCGAGGATGCGCTGGCGCTGCGCAGCCAACTGGTCAGCGAGGCCCGCGTGGTGATCATCGGGGGTGGTTTCATCGGCCTGGAAGTGGCCGCTGCTGCCCGCCAGCGCGGCTGCCGGGTGACGGTGATCGAGGCGCAGGCACACTTGCTGGCGCGCACCGGGTGCGCGGCGCTGAGCCATTGGGCCCAGGCGCTGCATGTGGAAAACGGGGTGGAGGTTCAGTTGCAGGCGCAGGTGGCGGCCATCGAGCCTGGCCCATTGGGCAAGGCCCGGGTGCAAACCTCGGCCGGGCCTGTGTTGGCCGATGTGGTGGTGGTGGGCATTGGCGTGCAAGCGAATGCGGAACTGGCCCAGGCCTGTGGCCTGGACGTGGCCGATGGCATCGTTGTCGACAGGGCCTGCGCGACCCGCGACCCGGCCATTTTCGCAGCGGGGGAGGTTACCTGCTACCCGGTCACCCACCTGGGCGTGCGCACCCGCTCGGAGTCCTGGACGGCCGCCGGGGAGCAGGGCAGCGTGGCTGGCCGCGCTGCCGCAGGCGATGCGGCGGCAGCCTATGGTGAGATGCCATGGCTGTGGTCCGACCAGTACAGCAGCACCCTGCAATGCCTGGGCCTGCCGCAGTTGGCAGGCAAGTACGCCTACCTGGGTGATGTGCACGCTGGGCAGTGGCTGGCACTGGGGTGGGATGATGAAGATCGTCTGGTGTGCGCCATTGCCGCGAATCGCAACCGCGATATCTCGGCGATCCGGCGCGCAATCAAGCGCAACGAGCCCCTTGCCGAGCTGTACGCTTCGGCCCTGGTTTCGGCGCAACGCACAACAGGGGAACGCACCCCGGCACGGAGGGTTGTCTGATGGAAGCTGTCTGGACCAAAGTCTGCGAAGCGCAGCAGGTGTTGCCGGATTCGCCGTTCGCCTGTGAAGTCGATGGCAAGATGATTGCCGTCTACCAGGTCGAAGAGCGTTACTACGCCACCGAAAATGTGTGCCCGCATGCCTATGCGCTGCTGTCGGACGGCTGGCTGGAGGGCACCGAAATCGAATGCCCGCTGCACGGCGCGCGCTTCGATATCCAGAGCGGGGCGGTGCTGGAGGGGCCTGCCGAGTGCGGCCTGAAAACCTACGCCGTGCGCGTTGAGGCCGGCGAAGTGCAGTGCATCATTCCGGCCTGAACCGAACATCCATCCGCGAGGAACGCTTATGCATGTGATCGACGCTTTGAGAACCGATTTCTACGAAGTCGAGTTGAACGGCACGCCCGCCAGCAGCGGTGATGTGTTCGCCAACTGGAACGCCCACGACCGCCTGGGCGTATTGATTTACGAGCCGCTGGCCGCGCTTGGCGCCACCCACCTGATCCAGCTGGCGTGCATGTGCTTTTACGATTCCAAGCCAGTTCGCCGCACCGAGCGCAAGGTCTACCCGGAGATGTTCGCCATTCACGTGGGGGGCTGGTGGGGAGGGCACGGCAACTTCGACTTCTGGCCGCCCCGGCGCGAGATCCAGGTGGCGGATGACCCACGCGAGGTGCTGGGCGCCTTGAACGACTTCGGCATTACCCGCCTGGCGTTGCCGGAGCGCCCGGTGCGCGACATCACCCACCGGCGCAAGGAAGAAGACTGCGCACTGGACCGGCTGGTAACGGCGGTGATGTACAGCCCAAGTGGCCGGGTTGCCGCGCCGGACTTCACCATCCGCAGCAACAACCGGCGCAGCGAGCGGGATGTGCAGCGGGTGATCCACCCGGCCCAGCTTTCCGAGCAGAGCATCGCCCAGCTGGAAAAAACGGCGGTGCCGGTGAAGGAAACGGATGCCGATTTCATGCCGCGCCAGATAGCGCTGAACGTCAACGTCAGCGAGGCCCTGCGCGCGCAGGCCGAGCGCAATCGCGATGCGCTCAAGGTCGATGGGCTGATCACCGAGTCGTACCGGTTCGCCGACCTGGCGCAATCGCTCAAGTGCCTGTGATCGGTGGCCACACCTTGTGGGCGCTCGG
The DNA here is from genome assembly GCF_011752565.1 of Pantoea sp. Ap-967. GTDB lineage: Bacteria > Pseudomonadota > Gammaproteobacteria > Pseudomonadales > Pseudomonadaceae > Aquipseudomonas. The sequence continues at coordinate 371,312 of NZ_VWXK01000002.1, read as the reverse complement.
CTTTTGGTGTCATATCGGCTGGGTTGCAGAGTATTTCGCCGCGCCAGCCGCCTTACGGCTGGCCTTACCTCACGGGAGAAAACGATGAAACTGTTCTACACGCCAGGTGCCTGCTCACTCTCGCCGCACATCGTGCTCAACGAACTGGGCTTGCCCTACACCGCCGAAAAGGTCGACCTCAAGCAGCACACCACGGCCAGCGGCGCAGATTTCTACGCCATCAACGCCAAGGGCTACGTGCCAGCCTTGCAACTGGACAACGGTGAGGTGCTCACCGAAGGCCCGGCCATCATCCAGTACCTGGCCGACCAGAAGCCCCAGGCTGGCTTGCTGCCGCAAGCGGGGTCGCTGGAGCGGGCGCGGGTGCAGGAATGGCTGAACTTCATCGGCACCGAGTTGCACAAGACCCTTGCCGCGCTATTCAACCCGAGCATCACCCCGGAGGCCAGAAGCAAGACCGTGGAAACCTTCGGCAAGCGCCTGGGGGTAGTGGACAAGGCCTTGCAAGGCAAGGACTACCTGAGTGGCCAGCATTTCAGCGTGGCGGATGCCTACCTGTTCACCATCGTCAACTGGGCACCGATGTTGAAGGTCGACCTATCCCCCTGGCCGGCCGTGGTCGCGTTCCAGAAGCGCGTTGCCAGCCGCCCGGCGGTGCACAAGACCCTGGAAGCGGAAGGCTTGATCTGACGGTTGCGTTGCCTGCAATTCAGGCCCAGGCCGGCGCCGCCCCGGTAGGAGCGAGCGTAGCTCGCGATGGGGCGCGCAGCGGCCCCAGGGTTTCAGCTTCGCGGCTTGGAACGCCGGGGCTGCTTTGCAGCCCATCGCGAGCTGCGCTCGCTCCTACAACGATGGCTTTGGCCATGGCGAGATTAAAGTGGGCGGTTATCGAACGCTCCAGTGAAAAATTTCCTTTGGTATCAAGCCGTTGAAAAGGCTACCTACTGAAAGCACCCGTGCGCTTGGCCGCTATCGCCCGCCTGGAACAGAGCCTGTCTGTTCCTATTTCGGCCACCGGGCTCCAGTGGGCAATTGCACGGGGTACTTGCAGGGCGGGTAGGGCATTCCGACCCCGAAAATACTGAGGACGACTCGACACTTCGCGTTGAAATCACTCAATGCGCCTGCATGCACAAAAGTCCGAACAGAGAGCGTTTCACTCAACAGTAGTTGTGTTGGAATGACCTCGGGCTAGCATTATTTCAATGCGCAAAACTACTCGCCTTAAGTCTAGCAATAAGACGACAAAGCCTTCTAAAACAGGCTTTTCAGCGTTTTAAAAAGTTAACTACACATTTAGTAACATGTGATACGGTGCCGCCGCCCAAAAAGGGGAGCCTATGCCTATCCCTCTTGGGCAGCTTCCCATTCATTGGTAATTCCCATGCTTAGTAGACGAGAGTTCTTTGTCTCCAGCGGCGCTGGCATGATGCTGCTGACGCTGGGCGCACCCAAACTTCTGCCCAAGGCCCTGGCGGCCGGCGGCGCCCTTGAAGTCCCTGCTGCCCCGGCCCCGTTCATCTCACTTGCAGACCAGCTTTCCGGCCAGATCGGTGTCGATCGCGAGCTGATCGACCTGGTGCACCAGAAGCTTCAGCCAACGCTGCCCGGCCTTGACCAATTGGTCGAGCAACTGCTGGCCACGCTTCCTGAACTGTCCGCCCTCCCGACCCCGGCCGAGCGCCTGCAAACGCTGGCCAGCCTGAACCCGGACCTGAAAAGCCTGTTCCTGCGCCTGAACACTGCGCTGTACCTGGGCACCGTCGAGGACGGTGACGGGGTGCGCGAATGTGTCGCCTTCGAAAGCGTGGCGGCCTACCAGGCAGTGTCCGATTTCGTCCAGCCCCCAAGCTACTGCACCTCAAGCCCGAATTTCTGGGTCAACCCCCCTGCCTACGCCCTGCAAAAAGATAGCGAACGCCATGCCTGATTCGAATTCCACCCCCCTGTCGGCCGATGTGGTCATCATCGGTGCCGGCGCCGCCGGTGGCGCTGCGGCCGTCAAGTTGCTGCGCAAGGGCCTGTCGGTGCTGATGCTGGAAGCCGGCGCACCGTTGGACCAGGCCATGCTGGTGTCCAACTATCGCAATGGCGCATACAAGAACAACCACATGGCGCCGTACCCGATGATGCCCTGGGCGCCGCACCCGAACTTCGTCCCGCACGACAACGGCTACCTGATCCAGAAGGGCCCGGCCCCGTATACCGCGCAATTCATTCGCGGTGTGGGCGGCACCACCTGGCATTGGGCAGGGCAGGCCTGGCGCCTGATCCCCAACGACTTTCGCATGCAGAGCCTGTACGGCCAGTCGGTCGACTGGCCCATCAGCTACGACGACCTCGAACCCTATTACTGCGAAGCGGAGATCGAGATGGGCGTCTCCGGTGGCGGCACGCTGGCCGGTGACTACGGCTCGCCGCGCTCGATGCCTTACCCGATGGACGTGCTGCCGTTGCCCTACGGCTTCGAGCGCCTGCGCCAACGCTACGAAGCGGTAGGCCTGGAGCTGCTGCCTGGCCCGCAAGCGCGCAACAGCGCGGCCTACGACGATCGCCCGGCGTGCTGCGGCAACAACAACTGCATGCCCATTTGCCCAATCGGCGCCCAGTACAACGGCAGCATGTCGGTGCGCCGCGCCCAGGGGCTGGGCCTGAACCTGATCAGCAACGCGGTGGTGTTCAAGCTTGAAACCGGGGAGGGCAACCGTATCGTCGCGGCCCATTTCATCGACCAGAACAAAGCGGTACACCGGGTTACCGGCAAGCATTTCCTGCTCACCGCCAATGCCATGGAAAGCGTGAAGATCCTGCTGATGTCCAAGGATGAGCGCAACCCCAACGGCGTGGCCAACGCCACCGACCAGGTTGGCCGCCGCTTGATGGACCACCCGGCGAGCGCCGTCGAGTACCTTGCCGACGAACCCCTGTACATCGGCCGTGGCCCAATGTGCCCAGGCAGCATCAACAACACCCGCGACGGCGCTTTCCGCAGCGAGCGCTCGGCCTTGCGCATCGATGTGCACAACGACAACCCGACCCGCTACCTGACCGAGAAATACGTGGCCCAGGGTTACTACGGCAAGGAACTGAACGAGAAGATCAAGCGCGATGGCGAACGCTTCGTGCTGCTCAAGTCGATGTTCGAGATGCTCCCAGACCCGGAAAACCGCATCGTCCTGAGCGACCAGAAAGACGCCTGGGGCATTCCGAAAATGGAAATCCACTACCGCTTCCCCGAGTACGTGCACCGTGGCTACGACGTCTGCCGCGAGCACTTCGCCGACTGCGTGAGCGCATCCGGTGGCACCGAGGTGAAGTTCTCCGAGCGCGGCCAGTACACCAACAGCCAGCACATCACCGGCACCCTGAGCATGGGCAGCGACCCGCACACCTCGGTGTGCAACAAGCTGGCCCAGGCCCACGACCACGACAACCTGTACTTCGGGGGCACCGGCGTGATGCCGACCGCAGCGCTGGTCAACTCGACGCTGACCGGGGTGGCGCTGTCGCTGCTGGCCGCCGACAGCATCATCAAGGCTTCGGTGTGAGGAGCGGCGCATGCTGATGAAAACAGGATCGACAAAACGCCGCGCCCGCTGGCGGGTGCTGGCATTGACCGGTGTCGCCGTGGCGGTGGCCGCAGGCATCGGAGCAGGTGGCGTGATCTGGAAGCAATCGCAGATCGAAATGCCCACCGCCAGGCCCGGGCAGGACAGCGCAGCATTGATCGAGCGTGGCCGAGCCGTGGCGTTGGCCTCGGATTGCGTGGCTTGCCACACCGTCGATGCGCGCAAGCCCTATGCCGGTGGCATGGCCTTCGACACACCGTTTGGCAGGCTCTATTCGACCAACATCACCCAGGACCCGGTCAACGGCATCGGCAGCTTCACTGACGCCGAGATCGTCGGCTCGGTGCGCAATGGCATCTCCCAGCACGGCAGGCGCCTGTACCCGGCCATGCCATACACCTCGTACACCGGCATGTCCGACGACGATGCCCTGGCGCTGGTGGCCTACCTGCGCACGCTCAAGCCAATCGACAGCAAGCCGCCGGAAAACACCATGGGCTTCCCGTTCAACCAGCGTTGGGCCATGGCCTTCTGGAACGTGATGAACTTCCAGTCCGGGCGCCAGTTGCCGGTGGCGGGCAAGAGCCCGCAGTGGAACCGGGGGGCCTACCTGGTGCAAAGCCTGGAGCACTGCGGTGAATGCCATACCCCGCGCAACTTCATCCAAGGCCTTGGCCACCCGGACCTGGGCGGTGGCAACCTGGGGGCCTGGAAGGCCTACGACATCACCGGCGGGCAAAGCGGTGTCGGCTCCTGGAGCGATGACGAGCTGTTCACCTACCTCAAGACCGGCGCCGTGCATGGCAAGGCCAACGCTGCAGGCCCAATGGCCGAGGCGGTGGAAAACAGCCTGAACCACTTGCCCGATGCCGACCTGCACGCCATGGTCGCCTACCTGCGCGACCTGCCGGCTAGCGGCGCCCCGGGCAGCGCGCCTGCGCGTACCGGCCAGGGCCAGGCCTACACCGGCACCACCGCGCTGCGCGCCAGCCACCCGCAGTACGACCCGGGCAGCGACGCATTGGGCGGCGAGGTGATGTTCAACGCCAACTGCGCCACCTGCCACGCGGTCACCGGCAAGGGTGTGGGCGAATACCCACGGCTATTCGGCAACAGCGTGCTGGGCGCCGCCGAGCCCACCAACCTGGTGTCGGTGCTGCTGCACGGCGTGCATCGCAAGGTCGACGGCCAGGAGGTGTTCATGCCGGGCTTTGCCAACCTCAGCGATGCCCAGCTTGCGACCCTGAGCACCTTCCTGTTCAAGCAGTTCGGCAACTCCGAGGTGGCCGTTACCGCCGCGCAGGTGGCCGAGCTGCGCTGAGGCGCTTTCCTCACGTGCCCGGCTGGCCGGGCGCGTTTTCAATGTCATCAGGAGAATTTCATGTTCGTACGATTGCTGTTGTCCGCCACGCTGGCCCTGGGCGTCTGTGCTGGCGCCCAGGCTGGCGGCCCGGTCGCGTTGCCTTCGACCAAGCAACTGGACCTGGCGGCTGCCGAGCGCATCGCCCAGGCTGCTGACCAGTACGCCAAGCAACAGGGCTGGGTAGGTTCGATCGCCGTGGTCGACAACGCCGGTTACCCCATTGTCGTTCGCCGCATGGACGGTGCCACCGCGATCAGCGCTGAGCTGGCCATGCGCAAGGCCAAGGCCTCGGCGCTGTTCGGCGCGCCCAGCGTGAACTTCGAAAACCGCGTGAACGATGGCCACCCGGCGCTGTTGGCACTGGACGTTACCACCTTGGCCGGCGGCCAGCCGATTCTGGTGGAGGGCAAGGTGATCGGTGCGGTGGGGGTTAGCACGGCGGTGGGGGCGCACGACGACCCGATTGCCGTGGCGGGCAGCCATGCCCTGGAGGGGGCACGCTGATTCCCCACTCGCCGCCTCGACAAGCCCGCTCCCACAGGACCCGGTAGGAGCGAGCGCAGCTCGCGATGGGCTGCAAAGCAGCCCCAGCGTGATGAATTGCGAAGCTGAAGACCTGGGGCCGCTGCGCGCCCCATCGCGAGCTGCGCTCGCTCCTACCAAGGCGGCGCCGGGCTGCTCACTGCTTTACATTCAGTTCGTATGATAATAAGGTTTTTAATCATACGAAGCGTATGTATGCAGCTGAATCAGTTCGGCTGGCCATCGATAAGGAGCGTCGACCATGTTCAGTACCTACCGTGGGTTGTTCCAGGCAAAAGGCGCGAAGGGGTTCGTCCTGGCCGGGCTATTGGCCAGGATCCCATTACCGATGACCGGTATCGGAATCATCACCCTGCTGTCGCAGGTCCGTGGCAGCTACGGCCTGGCAGGGGCCGTTTCGGCGACCTTCGTGATGACCTATGCCCTGGTCTCGCCACAGATCTCGCGTCTGGTCGACCGCTACGGTCAGCGCCGGGTATTGCCGGCTGCTGCCGCGGTAAGCGTGCTGGGTATCCTGCTGCTACTGGCCTGCAGTGACCTGCAGAGCGCCGATTGGACGCTGTTCGTTGGTGCTGCGCTGGCCGGCTTCATGCCCAGTATGTCGGCGATGGTGCGCGCACGCTGGACTGCCATCTACCGCGGCAAGCCGCAGTTGCAGACGGCCTTTTCCCTTGAAACTGTGCTCGATGAGGTGACCTTCATTGCCGGCCCACCGATTTCAGTGGGATTGAGCGTGGCCGTGTTACCCCAGGCCGGGCCTCTGGCTGCTGCGGTATTGCTGGCCATGGGTGTCGCTGCCCTGGTAGTGCAGGTGAGTACCGAGCCGCCGGTAGAGGCCACCGCGACCCGCGGCCGGGACAGCGTGTCGGTGATTCGCCTCGCCGATGTGCGGCTGCTGACCCTGCTGATGGTTGCCATGGGTGTGATCGTCGGGACTGTCGATATCGTCAGCGTGGCCTTTGCCGAACACAGGGGCACACCGGCTGCAGCCAGCGTGGTGCTGTCCTGCTATGCCATGGGTTCCTGCGTGGCGGGGCTGGCGTTTGGGGCCACGAAATGGCAGACGCCCTTGCGCAAGCTGCTCCTGTTGGGTGGCGCAGCCACCGCGCTGACCACGTTGCCGTTGCTGCTGGCGGGGAACATTTTCGAGCTGGCCGCCGCAGTGCTGGTCGCCGGCCTGTTCTTTGCCCCGACCATGATCGTGGCGATGTCGCTGGTGGAGCGTGTTGTGCCAGAACGCAAATTGACCGAAGGCATGACCTGGCTGCTTGCTGGCCTCAATGTCGGCGTTGCCGCTGGGGCCGCGGCCTCGGGCCAGGTGGTCGATCTGCTGGGCGCCAAGGCAGGTTTCAACGTTGCGCTCTGCGCTGGCTTGGCGGTCTTGCTGGCAGCTTTGTGGGGCTATTTCAGCATGCGCGATCGATCTGAGCAGGTGTCCTATGGGCTTTGACGGATCTTTAGCATTCGCTGAAATCGAATGGAGCCTGCAATCATGAGTACCACTGCATCGGCCGGCGCCAAGTCGACGGCCTGTCACCCCTGGCTGGCGGTCACTGCCGTAGGCTTGGCAACCTTCTCTGTGGTTACCACCGAAATGCTTCCCGTCGGTTTGCTGACGGCGATAGCCGAATCCCTGGAGATCTCGACGGGCGCAGCCGGGCTGATGATCACCTTGCCTGCGCTGTTGGCAGCGCTGTTCGCGCCGCTGGTAGTGATTGCGGCCGGGCGCCTGGACCGCCGATGGATCTTGTGCAGCCTGCTGGGGCTGTTGGTGATCGCCAACGTTGTGTCGGCATTGGCACCTACTATGCCTTGGATGCTCGCTGCTCGGGTTCTGGTGGGGCTGTGCATGGGCGGGATCTGGGCGATTGCCGGTGGCCTTGCTGCGCGGCTGGTGCCAGGCCGCTCGATAGGTTTGGCCACCGCGATCATCTTTGGCGGAGTGGCGGCGGCGTCGGTGTTGGGCGTGCCAGTGGGGGCGCTGATCGGCGACCTGGCTGGGTGGCGTTGGGCGTTCGGCAGCATGGCTATGCTCTGCGCACTCGTGCTACTGATTCACCTAGCCGTCCTCCCGCGCTTGCCAGTGAACAGCTCGGTAAGGCCGAGCCAGTTCGCCGCGCTGTTGGGCAACCGTACATTGCTCGCCGGGCTTGCCTTGACCTTGCTGTTGGTGGCAGGGCACTTCATGGCCTTCACCTTCGTCCGCCCCTTGTTGCTCTCAGTGTCGGGGGTTGGCGTGCAGTGGATTAGCGTGCTTCTGTTCGCCTACGGCATTGCCGGCATTATCGGCAACTTTCTCGCCGGCCTCGGCGCTGCGCATTCTACCTTGCGTACGCTCATGGCGATTGCCGTCGGGCTGCTCCTGACACCGATATTATTGCTTGCTCTGGGGGGCTCGCCTGTTGGCAGTGGGGTGCTGTTGGTGGCTTGGGGGCTGGCCTATGGTGGGGTGTCGGTGAGCCTGATGACCTGGATGATGAAAGCCGCACCAGGGGCAGTGGAGGTCGCTACCGCGTTGTATGTCGGGGTGTTCAATGTGGGCATTGCACTTGGCTCGTGGGGCGGTGGGCAAGCCGTCGACAGGCTCGGTCTGGCGACCAATCTGTGGTTCGCCAGCGCCCTGGCCGGGCTGGCATTGCTGCTGGCTTGTGTCATCGGCGTTGGCAATGGCAAACGGCAGGCGGACAGCCGTGCCCAATCCTCCACGTAGCGTTACCTGGGCCTGGGTATGCTTGCCAGCGCACCTGACGATCATGACAATGCACGCAGGCTGTATCGGTAGATCAGCATCCCCTTGAGCCGCGTTATCAACTGGAGCCGCTGGATGGTTCGCCGTACCCGTGCCGCAATGGAACAAACCCGCGCCTTGTTGTTGGAAACGGCACGCCAGGTATTCACTGAGCGGGGATATGCCGATACCTCGATGGATGACCTGACCGCGCAGGCGGGCCTGACGCGGGGGGCGCTGTACCATCACTTTGGTGACAAGCAGGGCTTGCTCAAGGCGGTTGTCGATCAGCTAGATGCCGAGATGGATGAGCGGCTGCGCGCCATTACCGACACCGCCGATGATGCCTGGGACGGCTTTCATCGGCGCTGCCGCGCCTACCTCGAAATGGCGCTGGAACCGCCCATCCAGAGGATCGTGCTGCGTGATGCAAGGGCCGTGTTGGGCGGTGGCTCACCGGATGCCCAACAGCATTGCGTGGAGTCGATGCAACACCTGATAGAAAACCTGATCGAGCAGGGCGTGGTAGCTGATGTCCCCGCGCAGGCGCTGGCCTCGTTGATTTATGGCAGCTTGGCAGAAGCGGCCGTATGGATAGCTGAGGCAGAAGACGGGCCTACGCGCCTTGCTCAAGCGACCACGGCACTGGAGCTGCTGATGCGCGGTTTGTTGAAAGATCATGGGACGGCTAGCTATTAACTTGGCTTTCTAAAAGCTGGCGTGAATCCCTGTGGGAGCGGGCTTGCCCGCGAACACGGGCGAAGCCCGTGCCATGCACCGTGGTTTCTTCTTTGCGGCTAAACCCGCTCCCACAAAGGCTCAGTTCCCTGTGCGACAGCGCAGCCCGCAGGGCTAGGCTATCTCCCACAATTATTGCTGTTGGGCTCAACGGCGGCTTCGAGTCGTTAGCGGTCACTCGGAATGGCTGCTATCGACCCATTGCGGCCGTTCACCGTGACATCGTCTGCGCCTATGAGATCGAGCGCCGCCCGCTCCTACGTTTGTTTCGAGCCAGTGACGCCTGTGCCAATCGCGTCATGTGCCAAAGCCTTCGTGCACTAACCTCACAGGAATAATTGGCCCGAAATAGACGTAGGAGCGAGCACAGCTCGCGATGCGCCGCGCGGGCGGCGCTCGATCTCATAGGCGCTGAAAAATTCACGGCGAACACATCCGAACACCGCGCTAACCCCAAGGTATGGATCGTCCACAATGGGTCGGTCTCAGCCATTCGCTAATGACCGCTATCGAACCATTGCGGACACTCATGGACTTTCAAATAGGTAGTGTTGCAGGTCGCATCGAGCCTTATCACCTAGCAGACCAACCGTCACCTCGATCCCTGCCTGCCGAAGGATTTCGATTCCTGCTCCAGCATTTCGTGGGTCGGGATCGAGCATTGCGACATGTACCCGCGAAACGCCAGCGCTCACCAAGGCCAACGCACATGAAGGTGTGCGGCCTGCGAACGAACACGGTTCCAGAGTCACGTAAGCGGTCAACTCGCCAAGACCACTTTCCAGAAGCGAAAGCGCCATCGCTTCCGCGTGATGATCTCCAGGCGGCTGAGTGAAGCCGAAGCTCACGACGCGCCCTCTGCGAACAATCACACAGCCCACCGGTGGGTTCGGCAGGCACGCCGGCAGGGCACGCCTACCATGGGCTAGCGCTTGATTCATGAATGCTCTGTCGCTGTCGTCGAACGTGCGTTGATCCAGAGCAAGCGGCATACCGGACAGCGCCGTCCGAATGAATGGCGCCTTTTTTTCTAGATACTCAGCCATCCCACCCGTATTGCTCGACTCCAACTGATACTTCAGCACTTCATACTGCTGACGGATCGAGCCATTGCGCCTCAGTAGATCCCTGAACTTCAACATGTTGATGACCGCAAGGTGGTTCCGCGTGCAAACATGGAGTTTGTGCGTGCGAACCCCATCCACATTGCGCCGGTAGAAATGATGTCCGTCCGATAGATCACTCCCGCGCACATACCTCAACCCCAGCAATACGCTATCGCGCGCCGGCGCATCCCGATGCGCTTCAACTTCAATGAGTACATCGATCTCGGGCTTTGCCGCCAACCCAGGAACAGCTGTGCTACCTACGTGGTGGATGGCATAGAGTTCTTCGCCGAACGCCGAGGCAATGCGCGGCTTGTCGGCCAGAAAACGCAAGGGCCATGCTGAGTCGTAGGAAGTGATTTTGCTGGTCAATGCCATGTCCAATCCTTGGCGGCAAACACGAAGGGCGCCGGATTGTCCCTCAAGCCAAGAGCAACCTCAATGACTGCATTTCGCATGTTGATATCCGCTCGATCAACAGGGGAGATCATGGCGCGGCTAGCCATAAACTCGCTGTAAAGAATGATTCCCATTTGCCCTGAGGGTTGCAGCGGCCTATGATCCGCGCTCTTGCTGAGGGTGGGGGCCGTGCAATGGAGTGGAAAGGCATTAACTTGCAGTGGGCATATTCCGACCTGCTGCTGGGGATTGGGCGGCACACCCAGTGCATGCAACGCGCGTGCGACGTGCTCCACGATGCCTTCGTGCGCTACGTGCTGGCGTCTCAGCGGCGGCCCATCGAGCAGCCCAATGCCTACCTGCGGCGCATCGCCCACTCGGTGCTGATCGACCATTTCCGTGAGGCACGGCGCTATGTCGGGCTGCCCGAGGGCGAAGGCACGCTTGAGCCATTGATGACCGTCTCCGGCCAAGGCGCTGTTGCTCCGTCGGCTGAACACCTGGCGGACCTGGCCCAACGCCTGGACGCGCTGCAACGCATTCTCGATTGCCTGCCACCGCGGTGCCGAGAGGTGTTCTGGCTGGCCCGCATCGAAGGCCGGCGGCAGCCGGAAATCGCCACGCTGCTGGGGATTTCGTTGTCGGCGGTGGAGCGTCACCTGATTCGCGCAATGCTCGACCTGCGTGCGGCCCGGGCGTTGTTGTCGTGACGGATGCCCGCCATCAGGCCGCACGCTGGTTTGCTCGCCTGCTCGAATTACCCAGCGACCACCCTGAGCGTGCCCGCTTTGCCCAATGGCTGGCGGCCGACCCACGGCACGCCGAGGAGTACCAGGCGTTCACCGACCTGTGGGAGGGTTTTGCCCATACCTCGCAGACTCAAGCGTTGGCGGGGGCGATGGAGGGCGTAAAGCGCCGCAGGTTGCTCGGTGGCAGTTTGTTTGGGCTGCTGGCGATATCGGGCCTTGGGGGCTGGTTGGCATGGTCGCGCCTGGTCGGGCGCGAGCTGCGTTACGCCACCGGTATCGCCGAGCAGTTGGCGGTCGAACTGGAGGACGGCAGCCAGCTGACCCTGGACGCCGACACACGCTTGCTGGTGCGCTATACCCGCCAGGAGCGGCACCTGGTGCTGTTGCACGGGCGGGCCATCTTCGGTGTGCAACGCGATAGCCAACGGCCGTTTCTGGTCGAGGCCGGCTTGGCCCGGGTGCGGGTATTGGGCACACGTTTTGTGGTCGAGCGCCTGCCTGAGCAGGTGCAAGTCAGCGTTGAGCACGGGCGCGTGCAGGTCGACAGTGACACCGAGCAGGCCTTGCTCGAAGCCGGCCAGGTAGTGCGCTGCGACGCCGCTGGGCAGCTCACCCGCCTGCACCGTTCGGCCGCGGCGGCATTCAGCTTCGCTGACGGCAACCTCAGCTTCGAGGACGCCAGCCTGCAAGAGGTGGCTGCGGTGCTGTCACGCTACCTGCGGCGCCCCCTGAAGGTCTTCGGCCAGTCACCGCGACGGCTATCGGCGGTGGTGCAACTGGGGGATATCGAAACGTTCGTCCAGACCCTGCCAGCCTTGGCCAACGCCACCCTGCAAACGCGTGAAGACGCCACCTGGCTATTGCCTCGTTAATTTTTTTGCAGCGGACATCAGGGAAATGCGGCGCTCCTGCGTCAGGGAGTATCCATCCCATCAACGAGAGATGCCCCATGCTGTACAACGCCTCCCGAAGCCTGGTCGTAGGCTCGGCCCTGGTTCTGAGCATTCCGGCCGTTGCCGCGAGCTTCGACTTCGACTTGCCTGCCCAGCCTCTGTCCCAGTCCCTGCGCCAGATTGGCTTGCAGGCCGGAGTGAGCCTGGCCTTCGACGAGCGAACCGTCGCTGGAAAATCCGCGCCAGCGCTCAAAGGGCGCTACGACACCGAATCGGCGGTGCGCATGGTGCTGATGGGCAGTGGCCTGAGCCTGGATACCCAAGGTGCGGTGTGGCTGATCGCAGCCCCTGCCGGCGATAGCCTGGAACTGGATGCCACCACGGTGAACAGCAGTGGCCTGGGCGAAACCAGCGAAGGCAGCGGCTCGTATACCACCGGCCCCCTGCGCGGTGCGACCAAGCTGCCGTTGACCCTGAAAGAAACCCCGCAATCGGCAACGGTCATCACCCGCCAGCGCATTGACGATCAAAAGCTCAACTCGCTCAACGATGTGGTCAAGACCACCCCAGGGCTGACCGTGCAGATGCTCGGCGCCGACCGCCAGCGTTACTACGCCCGCGGGACGTTGATCGACAACCTGATGTACGACGGCGTGCCCACCACCATCGGCGGTGGCGGCTCGGACGCCGTGGACGCCGCCGACATGGCCATGTTCGACCGTGTCGAGGTGGTGCGCGGCTCCACCGGCTTGATGCAGGGCGCCGGCAACCCATCGGCATCGATCAACATGGTCCGCAAGCAGCCCACTGCCACGCCCCAGGCCAGTGTCCAGGTGAGCGGCGGCAGTTGGGACCGCTACCGTGGTGAAGTCGACGTATCCGGCCCGTTGAATGAACAGGGGAGCCTGCGCGGGCGAATGGTGGGCGCCTATCAGGACTACCACAGCTTCCAGGACCACGCCCAGACCGAGCGGGGCCTGTTCTACGGCGTACTGGCAGCGGACCTCAGCGATGCCACCACCCTCACCGTTGGCGCCTCGCGCCAGAAAGACAACCAGAACACGACCTGGGGTGGCCTGCCGATGGCTGCGAACGGCAGCGACCTGCACCTGTCGCGGTCGACCTACCTGGGCACCGACTCGGACTTCTGGGACAAGACCAGCGAAATGGCGTTCCTCAGCCTTGAACAGCGCCTGGCCCGCGATTGGAAGCTGCAGTTCAACATCAACAAAACCTGGAGCACCCTCGACCTTGCCGCCACCAAGGTGATCGATCCCAACCTGAACAACGTCTTCAACCTGCAACTGGCCGACGCGATGTACCACGACCGCCAGAGCAGCTACGACCTGTTCGCCAGTGGGCCGTTCCAGTTGTTCGGGCGTGAGCATCAACTGGTGGTGGGCACCAGCCGCTACCAGGAGAAGTACCTGTACAACGGTGCCAGCTACCGCATCCTGGCCAACGGCATCGACCTGAACAGCTGGGACCCGTCGAGCATTGCCAAGACCCGGTCCCCGCGTGACAGCGACCGCCAGGCGATCGATATCAACCAGAAAGGTTTGTACAGCACGGTGCGCTTCAAACTGGCCGACCCGTTGACGCTGATTCTCGGTGGCCGACTGGACTGGTACGACTACTCCACCGACTACTACTGGAGCAACGGCACGCCGGGGCACGCCAGTTACAAGGTGACCCGCAACGTCACCAAATACGCAGGGCTTGTCTACGACTTGAACGAGCAGTATTCGGTGTACGCCAGCTACACCGATATCTTCAAACCACAGAACTACCGCGCCGCTGACAGCAGCCTGATTGAACCGGTGGTGGGCAAGAACTACGAAGTAGGGCTCAAGGGGGCGTGGTTCGAGGGTTTGCTCAACGGCACCCTGGCGGTGTACCGCATGAACCAGGTCAACCGTGCCTTCCAGCTCAGCGATGCCCTATGCGGCAACACCGGGGTCGCCTGCTACGGCGCCTCGGGCAAGGTGCGCAGCCAGGGCATCGACCTTGAGCTGCAAGGCGCACTGACGCCTCGCTGGCAGGTGGGCGGTGGCTATACCTTCAACGCGGTCAAGACCGTGCGCGACAGCAACGCCGCCAACGAAGGCAAGAACTTCGATACCGACCTGCCGCGCCACCTGTTCAAGCTCACCACCACCTACACACTGCCTGGGCTGCTTGATCGGTGGCGCGTGGGCGGGACGCTCTACACCCAGAGCCGGGTTTACAACAAGGGCACCGGTTACACCATCGAACAGTCCGGCTACAGCCTGGTGGACCTGATGCTCGGCTACAACCCGACCGAGCATATAGAAACCCAGGTCAACTTCAATAACGTGTTCGACCGCCGTTACTACGCCAGCATCGGCGACAGCCCGGTACGCGGCGAAAGCATCTATGGCATGCCCAGGAACGTGATGATGAGCCTCAAGTACAGGTTCTGAAGGTGCAGGCCGCTGCCCAGCGGTGAACGTCAGAAGCTGCCGCGCACGGTCACCGTGTAGTTACGCGGGGTGCCATAGCGGCGGCCGCCCTGATCTTCGTAGTAGTAGCGGTCGAAGATGTTGTTGGCGTTGAGCTGAACGTTCCAGTGATCGTCCAACTGGTAGCGCGGCAGAGAACGTCTGGAATCGCATTAATGATAAGTATTATCATGCACGACTTTTCTTCATTTGACTTCCGGAGGCTCGCGCCATGCCCCCCGTCGACCGCCAGGCCATTGGCGACCTGTACCTGCGGCACCACAGCTGGGTGGTCAACCTGTTGCGCAACAAGCTGGGCGACCGCGAGCAGGCGCTCGACCTCGCCCAGGACACGTTCGTGCGGCTGTTGCGCAGCGAACTGCCGGCGCACCTGCGCGAGCCACGCGCGTACCTGGCAACGGTGGCGGGGCGCCTGTGCCTGCAGCATTTCCGCCGCCAGGCGCTCGAACGGGCCTACCTCGACAGCCTGGCCCGGCTCGACCCGCTGCTTCAGCCGTCGGAGGAAACCCGGCTGCTGGTGCTGGAGGCATTGGACGCCGTGGGGCAGATTCTCGATGGGCTGGGCAGGCGGGTACGTGAGGTGTTCCTGCTGTCCCAACTCGATGGCATGGCCTATGCCGAGATCGCCGAACAGTTGGGGTTGACGGTGAACATGGTGCAAAAGGACATGCTCAAGGCCTACCGCCATTGCTACGCCGCGGTGTACGGCCAGTGAGCGGCGGCCCGGTGGCGCCCCCGCGCCTCGACCCGCACGTACTGGAGCAGGCGATGCTGTGGATGGTTCGCTTGCAGTCTGGGGCGTGCAGCGCGGGCGAAGAAAAGGCCTGTGCGCAGTGGCGCCAGCAATCCCCTGAGCACGAACTGGCCTGGCAGCGCCTGGCGGGGTTGGGCCAGGGCCTGCGGGAAGGGACCAATGGGCTTGGCGCGGCGAATGCCCGCACGCTGTTGCACGCCCGAGCGCAGGTCACGCGCAGGGCAGTGCTAACCGGCCTTGCGGGCGCCGGTGTGCTATTGGCCGGTGGTTACAGCGTGCACCAGCGCAGCCTGTTGCCAGGGCTGTTCAGTGACCTCACCACGGCCACCGGGGAACGCCACCGTTGGCAACTGGACGCCGGTCTTTCCCTGCAGCTCGACGCAGGCAGCGCGCTGGACAGCGACCTGGTGGCAGGCATGCGCGTGCTCACGCTCAACCGTGGGCGGGTGCTGCTCGAGGTGGAGCAGGGCGCTCAGGTCAGCCTGCGCACCGCCCAGGCCCGGGTGCTGCCAGGCGGCGCAACGCGGCTGATCGTGCATCAGCAGCCACGTTCGACCCTGGTGCAGTTACTCAAGGGCGAGGCGCTGGTGGAATATGCCCAGGGCGCACGTAGCGAGCTGGTTGCGGGTTGGCAGCAGGCCTTCGGTGCCTCCCGCGCTGATGCGCCTGTGCCACTGGCGCTGGGCGCCGACGCCTGGACCCACGGCCAGCTGGTCGCCGAGCGCATGCCGCTGGAGCAACTGCTGACGGAACTGGACCGCTACCGCAAGGGCGTGCTGCGCTGGGACCCGCGCGTTGCCGGGCTGCAATTGACCGGTACATTCTCGCTCGATGAACCCGATGCCAGCCTGGACTTGCTGAGCCAGGTACTGCCTGTGCGGGTGCAGCGGGTGCTGGGGTATTGGGTGAATGTGCTGCCGGCTTGAGCCGGTGCATGAAAGGCCCAGAAGCGTTATCGAAAAAAAACGCCATCGGCGGGCAGATTTCCGATTCTCGCGCATCAAGACAGGCAAACCCCTCTGATTCGCCCACTGTCTGCCAAGGATCGCCTCAATGCAGTCTCGTCTCACCCCGCTCGCTACCCGCCTGCGCCCGCTGGTCATCGGCCTGGCCGTGGCCACCTTCCAGCTACCTGTTCAGGCCGTCTTGGCGGCTACCGAGCAAGCCGGCAGCCGCCGTTTCGACATTGCCCCCGGCAGCCTCGACAGCGCCCTGGCGCAGTTTGGCCAGCAAGCCGGGGTCATGGTGGCGGTGGACGCCAAGCTGTCCAACGGCCTGCGCAGCCCGGGCCTGCGCGGTGACCATGGTGTCGCCCAGGGCCTGTCGTTGCTGTTGGCCGGCACCGGCCTGCAGCCCGTGCAGGTGGCGCGCGACCGCTACCGGCTGATTGCCCAGAGTACCACCAGTGGTGCGCTGGAGCTGGGCGCCACCAGCATTAACGCCGACGGCCTGGGTGAGACCACCGAAGGTACCGGCTCGTACACCACCGCGGTGACCAGCACTGCCACCAAGATGAACCTGTCGATGCGTGAAACCCCGCAGTCGATCAGCGTGATCACGCGCCAGCGCATGGATGACCAGCACCTCACCACCATGGCCGACGTGCTCAAGGAAACGCCCGGCGTCACCATGTCCCAGGACGGCGGCGAGCGCTTCAACATTTACTCGCGCGGCAGCGCCCTGAACACCTACCAGTTCGATGGCGTGACCACCTACCAGGAAAACCAGACCCGGACCATGCCCAGCACCTTGCTGGACATGGCGATCTACGACCGGGTCGAGGTGGTGCGTGGCGCCACCGGCCTGATGACCGGTGCTGGCGACCCCAGCGGCGTGGTCAACGTGGTGCGCAAGCGCCCGACCCGCGACTTCAAGGCCTACGTGCAAGGGGGCGTGGGCTCATGGGACTACCGGCGCCTGGAGGCCGACATTTCTGGCCCGTTGACCGCTACCGGCAATGTGCGGGGTCGGCTGGTGGCAGCCAAGCAGCTCAACCACACCTTCATGGACTGGTACCAGCAGGACAAGGACATCACCTACGGCGCACTGGAAACCGACCTCAGCGACAGCACCGTGTTGCGGCTCAGCATCGAGCACCAACGCTACCGCCCCACGGGTGCCCAGGGCGTGCCGCTGATCTACAACGACGGCACTCCGACCGACTTCTCACGCTCCACCAGTTCCGGCTCACGCTGGAGCGTCGACCGTATCGAAACCACCAACTACAACATCGGCATCGAGCAGCAATTGGCCGGCGACTGGCAGTTGAAAGTTGGCACCACCTACATGGACGTGGACCGTGACGTGGACGCCGCGGCTTACTACAGCCGGTCGAACTTCTCCAACATCAGCCCCGACGGCACAGCGCTGATCGACCAGAGCAAGGCCGATGTCACCCAACGTCAACGCGCCGTCGACGCTACCCTGCAGGGCCCGTTCGAGCTGTTCGGGCGCAGCCACGAGCTGATTTTCGGCGCCAACTACCTTGATTACGTCAACCATCACCATTCCGATGAATTCGGCGATACCTCGCTCGATTTCCACAACTGGGATCATGAACTGCCCAAGCCTGACAAGGCCGGTTACAGCCCAGTGATGGACTACGATGTCAGCACCCGCCAGAGCGGTTATTTCGTTGCCAGCCGCTTCAACTTGAGCGACAGCCTGCACCTGATCCTCGGCGCACGTGCCAGCAACTACCGCTACAACTACTTCCTGCAGGTATTGCCCAACGGCACCCCGTCCGCGTACAGCATGAAAGAGCGCGGCGTGGTCACCCCCTATGCCGGCCTGGTCTACGACCTGACGCCGGAGCAGTCGCTGTATGTCAGTTATACCGACATCTTCAAACCGCAGGATGCCCGCGATGCGAACGGCCAGGTTCTCGATCCGGTGGTAGGCAAGAACTACGAGGGCGGCTGGAAGGGTGAGTTTTATGAGGGACGCCTCAACGCCAGCGTCGCGGCCTATTTGATCAAGCGTGACAACGTGGCGGAGTTCGCAGGCTCTCGCGTGATCCCGGGCACTGCCAATCAAACCGAGGACTACTACCGCGGTGTGAGCGGCGCCGAGACCAAGGGTGTCGACCTGGAACTGGGCGGTGAACTGAGCCAGGGTTGGAACGTTCAGGCTGGCTACAGCCATTCACGGACCGAGGATGCTGACGGCGCACGCCTGACCACGCAGTTGCCGATGGACACCGTGCGCCTGTGGAGCACCTACCAGCTCCCCGGCGACCTGCAGCACCTGACCGTGGGGGGCGGGGTCAACTGGAACTCCAGCCATTCGGTGTACTTCAGCCGGTACGGTGCGCGTGTTACCCAGAAGGACTACAGCGTGGTGAACCTGATGGCGCGTTATCGCTTCAACGAGCACCTGTCGAGCACGGTCAACCTGAACAACCTGTTCGACGAGAAATACTATTCCGGCATTGCCGGGAGCTGGGGCCAGTATGGCGCGCCGCGTCATGTGATGATGGATGTGCGGTACGACTTCTGAGCGTGAGATGGGCGCTGACCCTGACAGCGTTTGCGCCCATGAGATCGAGCGCCGCCCGCGCGGCGCATCGCGAGCCGTGCTCGCTCCTACGTCTATTTCGGGCCAATTATTCCTGGGAGATAACTCAATCTCACGGGGGCTGCTCGTCAATTTCGGTGAACTTCAATCTGGAGCCCCTCATCTTCATGTGGTGCTCGAAAATAGCTAGTGATCAGATCGAACTCTGCGTCAGTCGCCGCAAACTCATGTTCACCTCTGTGGTTGCGAAGATGCAACCTGTCTCGACAGGTATCATCGTCGACCTCGATGTAGTGGACGCGATGTGGAACCTTGGCTGCGTCAGCCAGGTCGCGCAGCCATTGTCGATCCTGAGGAGTGTTTGCAGGAAAATCCAAAACGACAGGCACTCCAGCCCGAAGAACATCGATGACGAGCGGGCCCAGCACCTCCCGAATCTGGCGCGCAAGACGCACATAGTCGGTTACTGACTTGATCTGATCAGGGTATAGCCGTGAGAGCCAATTATCCTCACTCAGCAGAATCGTAGATCCTTCAGCTGCCAAGCTTTTGGCTAGCGTTGACTTACCGGATGCAATCTTTCCTGAAATAAGATGCAGCATTGGTTGGGGCATAGAGACGTCTCCTTGTCGAACCCCGATGATGCTCATTGAAAAGCGCCGAAGCAATCACCGAGCATTCACGTCCGCAATGGGTCGCAAGCGGCCATTCATTCACGTCCACGCTTAGTTGGCCGCAGGCCATTATCGTGTGCCCCTGTGCCCCGAAATTTGACACGCTTTTCTGCAGCATGAGATGTTGCCCTCATGACGAACTACAACTGCGTAACCTTGATGCGCCCCATGATGTCCCCCTTCGGCGGGCCATAGGGCGTTGCGCGCGTAAATTCCACGCATCCCCTAAGCCCCGCCCACAATGGTCGGGGCTTTTTCATGCTCCGATCATGAGCACACATGATAAGGAGTATGAGCATGTTGGCGATCCGCCCAGCCAGGTACAGCGACGCCGAAGTCGCTTTCGATATCCGGCTTCAGGCTATACGGCACCAGTGTATTACCGTCTACACGCCAGAACAGGTTCAAGCCTGGACGCAGGTGCCGTTGACGGACCGGTACCGGGCCAGTGTCGAGCGCCAGTACCACATTGCATGGTGGGGCGAAGCAGCGGTGGCCACGGGGTTTATTGATTTCCAGTCGGGTGAGCTGGGTGCTGTATTTGTCCTGCCGGGGTTCATGGGGCAGGGAATTGGCAAGTCCATGATCCATTACCTGGAGCGGCTGGCGCGTGAGGCCGGGCTTGCCGAAATACATCTGGATGCGACCCCAAATGCTACTGCGTTCTACCATCGGTGTGGGTTTCACGGGGAGGAAAGCGGCATCTATACCTCGCCTTCGGGGCTTGAACTGGCATGCACGCCCATGCGCAAGCGATTGATCGGATGAAGAGGGCAGGGTCTGTGGGAGCGGGCTTGCCCGCGAACACCGGCGTAGCCGGTGCCATCCACAGCGTCGCCTGCTTCGCGAACAAGCCCGCTCCCACAGGACCCGGTAGGAGCGAGCGCAGCTCGCGATGGGCTGCAAAGCAGCCCCAGCACTATGAGCCGCGAGGCTGAAACCCTGGGGCCGCTGCGCGCCCCATCGCGAGCTGTGCTCGCTCCTACCGGGGCGGCGCTGGCCTGGAGATGGGCGCTTGATCGGCAGCCCAGGGTTGTGGTGTATGTCAAGCGCCGGTGTTCGCGTATCGCATTTTTGGGCACTCACGCATTGCAGCGCGGCGCCAGGGCGGCGGGTGGACTCTCAAGGGCTCACACCGTTTCCTCGACGCGCTCGGTGGCGTGCTGAGGCGATGATGCATGGCGGTTCTGCGGTACTGCCAGCCCAAGGTGCCCGCGCAACGTACGGGCCTCATACTCGCTACGGAACAGCCCGCGCTCGCGCAGGATCGGCAGCACCTCGTTGGTGAAACGGGCGAAGTCGCTCGGTGCGCCCACATGAATGTTGAAGCCGTCCACGGCACTCTCGCGGAACCAGCGTTCGATCTCGTTGGCCACGGTCAGCGGTGAGCCGACGAACTTAGAGTAGGGCTGGCCGAAGCGCAGGGCCGCCTGGCGCAGGGTCAGGTTCTGTTCGGCGGCCACGCGCTTGATGCGCTCGGCGTGGCCACGGTAGCCGTTGCTGCCCAGGTCGCCCAGTTGCGGGAAGGGCGCGTCAAGGTCGTACTGGCTGAAGTCGTGATAGTTGAAGGGGCGGCCCAGTTGCACCAGCGCCTTGTTGAGGTCCAGCTCACCCTTGCGTTCGCGTTCGATGGCCTGAGCCTGCTCGTCGGTATCGGCAATGATCGGGTCGATGCCGGGGAACAACAGCACATGATCGGGGTTGCGTCCCGCCTCGGCGGTGCGCCGTTTGATATCGGCGTAGTACTCGACCGCGTCTTCGAAGTTGTCGACGCCCGCGAAGATGCCTTCGGCGATCTGCGCCGCCAGGCCACGACCCGATTCAGAAACCCCGGCTTGAAAGATCACCGGCTGCCCCTGGGGCGAGCGGGAAATGTTCAACGGCCCTGTGACCGAGAAAAACTCGCCCTGGTGGTCCAGACGATGCTGCTTGCTGGCTGTGAGGAAGCGCTTGTTGGCTTTATCGCGGGGGAAGGCGTCATCCTCGTAGGAGTCCCACAAGCCTTGTACCACGGCGACGTGTTCATGGGCGCGGCGGTAGCGCTCGCCGTGGTCGATATGCTGCTCGCGGCCGAAGTTGCCGGCGGCACCCTCCAGGCCGGTGGTGACCACATTCCAGCCGGCGCGGCCATGGCTGATATGGTCCAGCGAGGCGAACTGGCGAGCGACGTTGAAGGGTTCGGTATAGGAGGTGGTCAGGGTGGCGACCAGGCCAATGCGCTCGGTGGCGCCCGCCAGCGCCGACAGAAGGGTCAACGGCTCCAGGCGGTTGAGAAAGTGCGGCGCCGACTCGGGGGTGATGTACGGGCTGTCGACGATGAACACGAAGTCGAACTTGGCCGCTTCGGCGGCGCGCGCCTGTTGCTTGTACCAGTCGATATCGATGCTGGCATCGCCAGGTATCTCTGGGTGCAGCCATTCGTGCTGGGTAGTACCCACGCCGGTGAGAATGGCGCCAAGGTGCAGTTTGCGTTGAGTCATGGGGTTATCCTTTCATCAGAAGTTGTAGGTCAGCCGAGTGAAGTAGTAACCACCGGTAAAGCCGTAGGGCGAATAGGCGCCGTAGCCTTTGGTCATGGTCTTGCTGCTGGGGTTCTGGCGCTCGGGGTAGATATCGAACAGGTTCTGCGCACCCACGGCCAGGTTGAGGTCCTTGGTCAGCTGGTAGCCCACATCCACATCCGTGATCCAGCGTGCCTTGTACTCGCGGTCCAGGCTGCGGTCAGCGGCGGAGTTGACTTCGCGCCAGGAGCCGTAGCGGGTCAGGGTCAGGTTGCTGGTCCAGCGGTCCAGCTGCCAGTTGGCGCCAAGAATCAGCTTGGTGTTGGGTTGTACATCGGTGATGAAATTGCGGGCCTGGCGATCCATCAATGCGTAGTTGGCACCCTGGATGCTGACATTTTCCTTGTAGCTGAGGATGTCGGTCTGGTTCCAGTTGAAGGCCGCCGTCCATTTCACCTTGCCCCAGTTGCCCAGGGCCTGGTCGTAGTTGCCGACCAGGTCCAGGCCCTTGGTACGGGTGTTGGCGCCGTTGGTGAAGTAGCTGCCTCCGGTGGTTGAGTCGATGCCGTTGGCAAGCAGGGTCTGGGTCACTTCGGGGCCAAGCAGGGTACCGGTCAGGGTGATGCGGTCGCGCACGTTGATCACGTAGGCGTCGGCAGTGAATGACAGGCGCTCGTTGGGCTGGAAGGTGGCGCCGAGGCTGAAGTTGGTCGAGCGCTCGGGTTTCAGCGCCGTCGCCCCCAGCGCTTGAGCGGCGCCCGATTCGACCGGCAGAACGCCGTAGTTGATCGACTGGTAAACCCCATTGACCACGCCATAGGTGGTCGAGCGCGCACTGAACAGGCTGTTGGCCAGCGAAGGCGCGCGGAAGCCGTTGCTGACGGTTGCCCGCACCGCGAACTCAGGGGTGAAGTCGTAGCGGGTCGTCAGCTTGCCGCTGCGGGTGGCGCCGACGCCCTGGTTGTAGTGTTCGTAGCGCAGCGCGCCACCCAAGTACCACTGCGGCAGCGGGTTGAAGCCGACGTCTATGTAGCTTGCCACGCTGTTGCGGCTTGTGCTGGTGGCTTCGGCCGGCGAGATACCGTTGGTGACCTGGGCGCCGGACGCGGCGCAATCACCGGGGGCACGGCAGTAACCACCGTTAGCCCAGGAGGCCCAGTCACCGTCGCGGACCTGATAGGTTTCCTTGCGGTGCTCCAGGCCCACGGCCAGGTCCAGTGGTTTTTCCAGGCCGATATCAAAGCTGCGGCTGAGGTCGAGGTTGCTGGTCAGTTGGGTGGCAATCCAGGTGCCGGACTCGAAGTGATTGGGCGTCGCCTCGCCGAGCGACGGGTTCTGGTTGTGCGTGGTGCCTTGCAGTGCGGCATTGCGCCCGTAGGTGCTGGACAGGTCCCAGGCCCACTCGCCGATCTCGCCACGCCCGCCAAGGGCCGCCTGGAAGTCGTCTTCATCGATGTACCAGGTTGGCGTGTAGCCGGCGGGGTAGCCATTGGGGCCGGTGGTGATGGTGTTGGTGATGGTCGGCAGGCGGAAGTTCTGGCCCTGCTCGGCCTTGCGGTGCGAATAGGTGGTGAAGGAGTACAAGGTGAGGTCGTCGCTGACTGGCAGTTCGGCGTTGTAGCCCAGGGTCAGCAAGTTGATCTTCGGCGTGCCGTAACCGCCATAGGTTGCCTTGCCGGCCTTTTCATAAGCCTCTGCATAGCTATAGCCGTTGGCGCTGGCCTTGTTGTCGTCGTTCTGGCTGCGCGCATCCAGCGCGAGCTGGAGGATGCCGCCATTACCGATTTCGAAGCCCTTGTTGAGGCTCTGCTGCACGGTCTGCTTCTTGCCGTCGTATCCCTGGCCGACGTTGGTCACCGAAGTGCCGGACTCGTCGGCCTTGAGGATCACGTTGATCACCCCGGCGATGGCGTCCGAGCCATATTGCGCGGCAGCGCCATCACGCAGTACTTCGACGTGGTCGATCAGGCTGATGGGGATCAGGTCGAGGTCGGTGGGGGCGGCGCCGGCATGGATGCCGCTGATGTTCAGGGTGGCGCTGGTATGCCGGCGCTTGCCGTTGACCAGCACCAGCACTTGAGCGGCGTTGAGGCCACGCAGGCTTGGCGCGCGGGCCATGCCGCTGGCGTCCCAGCCGGTTTTTTCCGGCAGGGTGAAGGAGGGCACGGTGGCGCTCAGCGCTTCCATCAGGCCGGGTTTGCCGGTTTCCTGTAGTTGTTTGGCGCTGATCACGTCGATCGGTACCGGGCTGGTGGTGACGGTGCGTTTCTCCGAGCCCCGGTTGCCGGTGACGATCACCGTGCCCAGTTGCGCCGAGGTGGTCGCCTGGTCGTCGTTGCTGGCGGCGAAGGTGGTTGGGGCGCCCAGGCTGGTGCCGGCGGCGGCCAGTGCCAGCAAGGCGGGTCGAACGTGGACGGTTGGCAGATGTAAAGGCATGCTCTCTCTTCCTGAGGCGCTATTGATTTTTGCTTGCACGAAGCCTGTCCGCCGGGCTGGCCCGGCAGAAGGAATGAATGGTGCGCAGTGGGAGATCGCCGCTCCCGCAGGGTCCCTGCTAATTCAATGAGGTAGCGTTTTCTCTATGAACGGGTGGCTAGGGAGCCTTGGCGGCAATTGCTTCGATCTCGACCAGCGCGCCTGGCAGCGGCAGGGCAACGACCTGCAACGCCGTGCGGGTGGGTTTATTGGGCTGGTCGGCGGTGGCGAAGAATTTTGTGTAGGCCGCCTGCAGGCCGGCGAAATCGAGCTTGCCGCCGTTGGCCGGGTCACCGACCAAAAACACCCGCAGTTGCACGATATCGCCCAGGTCCAGGCCCTGGCTTTGCAGCGCCGTGCGGATCTTGCTCAGTACCGAAAACGCCTGGGTTTCGGTGTTGCCGTACGCCGCAATCGTCTGCGGTGCAGCCTTGGGGTCGGCAACGTCCGGCAGGGTGCCGCTCACGAAGGTCAGCGCGGCGCCTGCCGGCACGGTCACCAGTTGCGAAATGGGGAAGTTGGAGCCAGGTGGGGCGACACGTTTGATGGTGTCGGCCTGGGCGTTGAGTGCAGACAAGGTCATAAGGGTTCCAAGTAGCAAGGCGGCGGTTTTCATGGGCAGGTTCCTGGTTCAGGCGGCGACGCCGCGTTGCTGTTGTTGCGCGTGGTTGGCGATCTGCTTCACCACATGGCGCGCGGACTCGGCGGCGGTGTTCTGCCAGATGCCGACGCCACCGTGGGCCAGGGCATCGCTGGCCAGCCAGGTGCGCCCCTTGGCCTGGTTGAGCTGGCTGTAACCGGGCTCGGCCACTTCGTCTTGCACGATCCACGGGCTCTCGCTGAAGGGCACTTTCGACCAGTTGACGGCCACGCCATTTTGCAATTTGCCGCCATGCCCGGGGTGCAGCGACTCCACCGCACTGCGCGATGAAGCCAATTGCTGGGCAAGCGACTGGCTGGCGAACTTGCGCGCCACGTCGCCGTTGTTGTAGGTGCCGATGAGCACGCCACGGGCGCTGTTGAGGTGGTCGCTGGGGTACCAGAGCAGGCGCGCTTCGTGGTTGATGTAGGAAAGGCCGCCATAGATCTGGAATTCGCTTTCCCAGAAGCGCGGCGCCTGCCAGGCCACCTTGTTGGCCAGGTCCGGCTTGGCCAGTTCGATGGCGTCTTGCGTCGGTTTGCCGAAGTTGTGCTCGACCTTGGCGAGCAGTGGCAAGGGAATCGTGACAATGGCGTAGTCAGCGCTCTCTACTTGGGTCTTGCCGCTGCGCCGGTCACGCCAGCTGACGCGGGCCCCGCTGTCGGAGGTCTGGATCGCCTGCACTTCGGCGTGCAACTGCACCGCGTCCTGCACCTTGGCGTACAGCGCCTTGGCAATTTGGTCCATGCCGCCCACCGGCTGGAACATGGTCGCGGAAAACTCAGGGATCTCGTCAAAAACCAGTGGCAACATCAGGTTGGGGTTGAGCAGCTGTTTGAGGGCAACCGGTTGGCGCTGGATCGGCGTCTGCTCACCTGCGCCTGCGAAGCGGCTGTAGCCGGCGCGCACGGAGCCTTGGTACGTGCGTTGCTCGTTGAGGTCGCCGTAGACCTTGAGAAAATCCAGCAGCGCCTTTTGGTCGGCGGCGTCCAGCTGCTTGTCCAGTGCCTTGCTGCTGACACTGCGCGACAGCAGTTCGCTGAGATGGCCACGGGTATCGTTGACCGCCTGGCGCAACAGCAATGGCGGCTGGCTGAGGTCGGGTTGGGCGAGGGCGTTGCGGCTGCTGTTGACCAGCACTTCCAGCGGTACGCCGAGTTCGCGGCAGTAGCCAAGGATGGTCAGGTGATGGCTGGGCAGGCGCGCTGGGCCTGCGTTGAAGTAATGGCCCTCATCGAACTGCACCGTCTGGCGAGTGCCATCGTTGTGTTCGATGCGGTCGCCATTGCGCAGCGTCCAGGCCCGCCCGCCGATCCGCTCGCGGGCTTCGAGGATGCGTACCTCGAAACCGGCCTTGCGCAGTTCATAGGCACTGACCAGGCCACTGATGCCGGCACCGACGATCAGCACGCGCTTGCCGTTGCCGGCTGCGGTCGGCAGGCCCAGTGGGGCGAAGCTGGTGGCGGCTGCCGTGCTTGGCAGCAAGCCCAGCGCGGACAGGCTGCCAAGGGCGGCGCCGTAACCGCCAGCGGCCATCAGGTGGCCGATCAGATCCCTACGGGTGAGTCCCATATCGAATGTTCCTTATCGAAAGTGGTGGCCAGCCGGGCGGCTGGCTCAACGTGAACTAGAGGCCGTAACGCACGCTGAGCAGCGCGGTGACCGTGACCGTTGGCAGGCGCTCGTTATCGGCTGCATTCGCGAAGTGGGCGAGAGGTGCAAGGGGTGCCAGGGCACTGGCAAGGGCGGGGTGATCGAGCGCGATATTCGGCGAATGGTTCATGGCCGCGAGTTCCTGACAACCAACAGTGGAAGTGATGTCGGATGCCAGCATGCCAAGGCCATTTACCACGCCGATGGTCGGCTACGGATACGGACGAAGGAGCGGAGATCCTTTGCCTCCACCTGTCCGTGGTCGGTCTGAAGAGAACATATCTCTATAAGAAAATATTTTGAAAGACTTTATGGTTCTATTCTAATTATCGAAAATATGCATTTATAGTGATATATAAAATATGGTTTACGCATTTTGTTGGCTGTTAGGTCGCTACCGATGACAATTCATCGTCAGCAAGCTCGCGCCTATGGAAAAATCGCAACTATCTGATTTAGAAGATTCACCGCCGGACAGGGTGGCTGGAAATGCCTCCAGGCGATGGGCCAGGCCCACTTCGGTAAGCGCCTGCACGGCGCGCTCCTTGGGGTTGTTCACCCGCAGGTATAGAATTTTAAGGGGGTTGTTGGGTTGCCGGTTGCAGGCATTGCGCCGCTACCTTGCCGAGCAGTTCCACGGCCTTCTGCAGGCTACCGACCTCAGCGCGGTGCGCTGAGGTCGGTTTGTCCGCTGGCGAGTAACGCGCCGCGGACGAAACCCTCGGCAAGTCGTCGCTCGACGAAATCTCGTACGTAGGCTGCTCCCGCATCACGGCCGCGTGGAACCGCGACTGCCTGACGGATAGCGGTGAAGGCTCCCTGTATTACCCGAAAATCCGGATGCTTGGCTGCGATTTGCTCCAGCGGTTGCCTTACGCCGGCGGCCGCATCCAGGCCTTGGTCGATGAAGAGTTCTACAGCGCCAGCAGAGGTGTCAGCCCTGTGCAGCTCAGCATGTTGCAAGGTGCGTGACAGGTACAGGTCGTATGCGGCGCCGTTGCCTACCGCAAGTCGAAGCCCGGGTTGATCCAGGTCCTCGATCGTGGCGTAGGGGGCATCGGCTCTGACCAGGTAGGTCCCTTCGATCAGGACGTAGGGTTCGCTGAAGCTGATCTGCGCAGCGCGCACGGGCTCGATGGCCAGGAAGGCCAGAGTCCATGCGTTGTGTTCAAGTGCCGCGAATACTTTCCCGGCTGCATCGTATGTGTGCAATGCGAGCCCTACGCCCAGCGCTTCGGCCAGCGATTTGGCTAATGCAACAGAAACGCCATGCGGTTCCCCGTCAGCGCCTGGCTGAGCCAGCACGGGGTTACCGAAGTTGATTGCCGCATGCAGAATGCCTTCGGGCGCCAGGTCCTTGAGTACCTGTTGGGCGATAGGGCTCATACCTTCTCCAGGATCATGAAAAAACGGCTTCAGACGGTGCGGAAAATCATGCAGACCGGGCTGCCGGTGTCGATCGGATGTTCCAGTAACGCCAGTTCGCCTTTCGGGCTAATGGCGAAGGTCTTGATGTTGTCGCTGTCTTCGTTGGCGACGAACAGGAAGCGCCCGTTGGGGGAGGTGGTCATGAAGCGGGGCTTCTTGCCTTGGCTGGGCACGTTGCCGACCGGGTTGATCTTGCCGGTAGGCTGATCCACCGAGTAAATGGTCACGCTGTCATGCCCACGATTGGAGGAGAACAAATGTGCTCCATCCGGTGCCATGACTAGCGCTGCGGCACGGCTGTCGCCTACGAAGTCCTGGGGGAGGGCTGGAATCATCTGGAATGGAACCAGGGAGCCGTCGTTCTGGTTGTAACGGTAGCTGGTGATCGTGCTGTCCAGCTCGTTTACCACATAGGCAAAAGAGCCAGTGGGAGAGAACACTACATGCCGGGGGCCGGCACCTTCGCGTGATTTGATTTCATGGGCCAGTTCAGGCTTCAGTGCGGCCCCGTCCTGTTTCAAATCGAACACAAAGACCTTGTCCAGCCCCTTGTCCGGCACCACCAGGTAACGGCCTGATGGATCGCGTGGGATCATGTGTGGGTGGGCGCTCGCCTGCTCGATCTTGTGGGGGCCAGGGTTGCCCGGAAGGTCGTATTTGCTGACGACGGGTTGCAGGTGGCCGGTCTTATCGAACGGCAGCATGACAATGCTGCCGGTGGCGTAGTTGGCCACTGCGAGGAATGTGTTGCTCTTGTCCACGGTAAGGTGGACGGGGTTGTGCCCTTCGCAACTAACAGAGCTCACCTTGGTGAGTGTTCCGCTGCCTGGCTCAATTTGAAATGAGCTGAAAGTAGACTGGTCGCCATGCACGCAGAACAACAGGCTCTGGGTTTGGTCGAGGCACAGGAAGGATGGGTTGGTCAGATCGCCAACGGTTTGAACCCGTTCGGAGCGACCTGTCTGCGGGTCATGTCGATAAACCGTGATGCCAGCGCCACGGGCGTTACGCTCGCGAGTGGTTCTGGAACCCACATAGACACATTGGGTTTTGTTCGAGTTGGCAGGCTGCATAGTGTTCTTCTCGGGTTCTGATTTGGCATTTGCCGCTCCCGCGCCGAGGCCCAGAATGGTTGCCGCAGCGACGATGGAAGTAGAAGAGAGCAGCGTGCGTCGAGAAATGGCGGGTGAGAACGGTGATGGGCGCATAGCAAAATCTCATCGTTGTTTTTGTTGTGATGAGTGCCGCCGACCTTCGGAGGTCGGCGGTAGATGAGCAATCAGTACTTCGACGGTACGAGCACCCAACCTTCCATCAGGCGGCGGGCGCTGCGGCTCATGACGGTCTTGTCCACGATCCAGTTACCATCGACCTGGGCGGTCTGCGCGCCAACGGCAACGGTGCCGGCGGTATGGCCCATGTTCACCTGGCGTTCACCGATATCACCGACGATCCGGTTGACCAGCGTGCCCTCCAGGGCGGCTGCCACGGCAACGGCGACAGCGCCTGTGCCGGTAATCGCGTGGTGCAATTTGCCCATGGAGAGAATGCGAGCGATCACATCGATCTCGGCCGCTTCGACTGTCTTGCCACCGGCAGCCCCGTAAGTTTGCGGCGGTGCGACCAGGCACAGCTTCGGGGTGTGCGGGCGAAGGCGCGTTGCCTCTTCGGCGGTAGCCGCCAGGCCCATGGCCACGGTGCAGTGTGCGCGGATGGTTTCCAACGACTGCAGCAGTTCGGCGTTGCCATTGACCTGGTCTTGGGTCTCGGTGCCGGTCAGGCCAACGCGCATGGCGTCGACGAAGATCGTCGGGTTGCCTGCATTGAGCAGCGTTGCCGGCAAGCCTGGAAAGCCGGGAATGTCCAGCTCATCCACGACATTGCCGGTTGGCAGGATGCTGCCGCCTGAGCCGCCGGGCTGAAGGAACTCCACGACGATTTCGGCCGCTGGGAAGGCGACGCCATCGAGCACGAAGTCACCTTCTTCAACGACCTCGCCATCCTTCATCGGGACATGGGCGATGATGCGTTTCTGAATATTGCCTGCCAGATGCGCAGGGTGGCGATGCCGTCACGAGGCGCATCGTTCAGCCCTTGGCGAATGGCGAACGGGCCAACGGCTGCGCTCAGGTTGCCGCAGTTGCCGGACCAGTCGACCACTGGGTTTTCGATTGCCGGGGCACCGAACAGGTAGTCGACATCGCAATCATCGCGATCCGACTTGCCGATGATGACAACCTTGCTGGAGCTGGAGGTGGCAGCGCCCATGCCGTCGATCTGCTTGCCGTAAGGATCCGGGCTACCGATTACACGGAGCATCAGTGCATCGCGCTCCGGGCCGGCCGCAGGAACATCCTGCTCAAGGAAAAAGACGCCTTTGCTGGTGCCGCCGCGGCGGAAGTAGCGCACGTCTTCGTGTGTGTCCAGGCGGCTGGTTACGGTTACGTTTTCGGTGGTGCCGTCTGCGCGCTCAATGACGAGTTGCAGCTTGTCGCCTGGCGCGAAGGCGTCGTGACGGCGATTGCCGCACGGCTCCGGCGTCATGGCGTAGACGGGAATGAGGTATCCTCGGAATGTTTTCTTCGATCGGCGGCGGCGTGGCGGCCCCACCTGTCCTGGCCCCTTCGCGGGCAAGCCCGCTCCCACAGGTACTGCACCGGCCTCAAGGCTGTGGAGGCCCTGTGGGAAAGCACCCAGCCCTACCAACAGCTTCGAGAAAACCTCATGGAACGAAAGCCATCTCCAACCGACTGGGTGATCCGCAGTGCTCGCCCCGGCGGCGTCGAGCGCATCGAAGCCTGGTTCGGCAGCCATGGCTACGATCCGCACCGCCACGACACCTATTCGATCGGCCGCACCCTCGCCGGCGTGCAGAGCTTTCACTACAAAGGCGCATTGCGGCACGGCGTGCCGGGCAACACGCTGGTGTTGCACCCGGACGAAGTGCATGACGGCATGGCCGGAACGGATGCAGGCTTTCGCTACCGCATGGCTTACATCGACCCTTCGCTGATCCAGAACGTGCTTGGCGGTGAACCGTTGCCCTTCATCGCGGGTGGGCTGTCCAGCGACCCACGCCTTTACCGTGCCAGCGAAACCTTTGTGCAGGCACTGGATCACCCGCTGGAAACCCTGGAAGAACAGGACGCCGTTTACGACCTGGCCATGGCGCTGCGCTCCGTCGGCGGCAAGCCACGCGGTCGCAAACGCCTGGATTACCGCTCTGCCGAGCGCGCCCGGGCGTTCATCATGGAGCACCTGCACCAAGGCATCACCCTGGAGATGCTCGAACAGGCCAGTGGGCGTGAGCAGTGGAGCTTGTCGCGGGACTTCCGGGCGCTGTACGGCACCAGCCCCTACCGCTTTGTCACGCTGCGGCGCCTGGACTGTTTTCGCCGGCTGATCCTGGATGGCTTCACCTTGGTGGATGCCGCCCTGGCCTCGGGCTTTCACGACCAGAGCCACATGACGCGCCACTTCACTCGCAGCTACGGCGTGTCACCCATGCGCTGGCTGGAGCGCTTACGCCCCTCTGGCTGACTTGCAGGATCGTACAAGCGCCGTGTGCGTTTCGTTCGATAGGCTGATCGCTCAAACCTAGAGAGGATCGGTCATGAACGATATGTATCAGCAACGCGCATCGCAACCTGTGAACCTGGCCCAGAAGGCGTCACTGATTGAGCAACAGTGGAGCCCAAGGGTGGTCGCGGAAATGAACGACTACCAGTTCAAGGTCGTGCGCATCGAAGGGGAGTTTATCTGGCATTCGCATCCGGAAACCGACGAAGCGTTTCTGGTACTGGAAGGTACCTTGCGGATCGACCTGCCGGAGGGCTGCGTTTATGTGCAGCCGGGTGAGTTGTATGTGGTGCCGCGTGGGGTGGAGCACCGCACGGCGGCGCAGGGGGAGGCGAAGCTGATGATGATTGAGCCGCGGGGTGTGCTGAACACCGGGCATGAAGGAGGAGAGCTGACGGCGCTGAACGACGTCTGGATCTGAGCCTCTAGAGCAGGTAGTTCCAGCCAAACTATGGAAAATGTACCCGCAAAAATACCCTTGATACCCTTAAAGGATTCGCGAACGAGAACTGCCATTTCTGACGGCTGAGGCTGTGGCCCCGGCTGATCTTCAGGGTAGCTCCATGGACATTGTCGATTACAGGGTCAGCTATTGGTTGAGGCGGGGAGCAGTGGTACCTAAAATCTGGCCTACCTGGACCGTAGTGCCTGGCGATACTGTATCAATCCACTCTACCGCCTTGGGTCCAAACAGGACGATGACGGTAGACCCCACGTCAAACGTACCCATCTCGTCACCCTGCGCCAGCTGAACACTGCCGTTTCCAGCGAGAGGGTAGGCGAATGTCGTCACTGTTTTGCCCGGAGCGTCTACCAGGCCTGCCCAGGCCGTCCTGATCGATGCCACAACCATCGCACCCACCAGCACCACCGCCATGGGGCCAAGCGCCGTTTCAAACAGGCAAATGACTCGCTCGTTACGTGCGAACAAGCGCGGTACTTTCGAGACGGTCAGGGGATTTACCGAGAACAGCTTACCGGGTACATGGATCATTTCTCGCAGGGTGCCAGCAATCGGCATATGGACACGATGGTAGTCACGCGGGGAAAGGTAGATCGTGACAAACTGCCCATCATGGAAACTTGCGGCCTGTCCAGCGCCGCCTAGCAGTTCAGTCAGGGTGAAGTCATGCCCCTTGGCCTGTAGCAAGCGCTCGCCGGTGGTCGGTCCAATTTGGCTGATCGATCCATCGGCAGGGCTGGTCACTGTTCCGAAGCCTCCCTGCAAAGGCCGTAATCCCGGCTTCAATGCGCGGGTGAAGAACGCATTGAAGTGCGGGTAATCTTCGGCGTGCTGGCCGATTGCCGCGCTCATATCGACCTTGTACCGTTTGATGAACCCTTTGATAAGCCGGTTTTTCAACCAGGGTGATTTGCATCTGGCGATCCAGCCCGCCACGCGCGACAGTGCGTGGTGGGGCGCCAGGTACTGACCCAACATGAACAGCCGCTCGCTCATCGCTGTTCACCCGCCACGACCTGCGCGGTGTCGTCACGCTGGATGGCCGCCACCAGATGGTCTGCGACGTGCGTGGCCCAAGCCGCAATGGTCAGGCTCGGCGGCCTACCGGGTGACGTCGGCAAGGCTGCGGCGTCGGCCACATACAAACCAGGGTTGTCGAAGATTTCACCGTTGGCGCCGATCACACCATCCTCCACCGATGCACCCAGGCAGGCGCCGCCCAAAGGCTGCACGGTGATTGGGGCGCGAGGCGCGTGGATGCGCGTGCCGGTAGTACGCTCGATCGTGCTTACTTCGTAGTCGATCTCCTGGTAGACCGGGCTCAGTGCCTTGTCGTAGCGAACAGTGAGTTTGCCATCCTTCACGCGGAGGCTGCCGTTGTTGTGATCCTTACCCAGCGCGACGATGAAGGTATTCTTGCGCAGCCAGCGCTTTAGCCATTGGGGCAAGGGCATGTCGTCGATACCTTGGATCGCTGCCCGTAACACCTGAGCAGACGTGCTGGGTGAATCCTTGCTGCGAAACGGCCCGCTCAGCGGCAGGCCGCGACTAAGGTCCATCGCGGCATTTTCTCGCCAGAGGGCAAAGTAGCCGCCGTTGGTGCCGAAGTTCATCCCAAGCCTTGGCATGCCAGTAAGCGCTTTGGTTTCGTCCCGGCCCTTGAACAGCAGCGAAACGGTATTCAGGCAGCCTGCGGCGAGGATCACGTGCTTGGCCCGGAGGCTGTGCGAGGTTCTGCTGCGGTGGTCGAGGTACTGCACCTCGTAGCGCGCACCGCCCTTGTCGGCTGCGCCCACCTTATAGATGGCAGTTGCTTCGCATAGGTCCTGCACCTTCAATCCCTTTTGCATTGCCGGCCAGATCACGGCGAAATCGAGCGTGGTCTTGGCACCTGAAAATGATCCCAAAACGCTGTTGCTTTTGTAGTCGCATTCCCAGCGGTCAACGCCGTTGGCATCCGTCACCTTGGCAGGCACGCCAGGCTGATCGGGCAGTAGAAAGCCAAGCAGCGGATTGGCCAGGCCTTCGGTAGAGAGTTGGCCCTCGTAGTCTGTCAGGCTGATGCGATTAGGAACCTGGTCGCTTGGCGCTGCGGCTCTTGCCCCGAGCAGTTGAATGACTTGGGTGTAGTAATCGTCCATCCGCGCTTGGCTGATCGAGGGATGGTGCCCATCCCAATAGGTAGGGCTTGCGGGTTTGGCCAACATGCCAGCGTAGATATGGCTGCCACCGCCCACGTTCGAGGAACACACCACATTGATGCCATCGCCGTGGTAGGCCTCGACGAAGCCTTTGCGGTTCAACAGCACCTGCCGTTTCGAGAGGTGAGAGCGAATCGACCGCAAGCCATGGG
This sequence comes from Pantoea sp. Ap-967, assembly GCF_011752565.1. GTDB lineage: Bacteria > Pseudomonadota > Gammaproteobacteria > Pseudomonadales > Pseudomonadaceae > Aquipseudomonas. Next base: position 336,705 of record NZ_VWXK01000002.1, on the reverse strand, counting down.
TGAATGCCTTGCCCCCCTGGGGCAAAGGCGCCGGGTCGACCACGCCAATGGAGCGGTTAGGTACCGTGTCGCGCCACGGCCCGCGCTCCAGCATGACCACGTTGCAGCCTGCATCGACCAGGCGCTTGGCAGCGATCGCACCGCCAAACCCACTGCCGATCACCAGAACTTCGACCGGATCTGTCATGCATCAGGCCCCTTGGCGTGCTGGCGCTGGCTCAGCCTGGCTGCCAGACGCAGCCTGATGTGCGTCGCGCTCGCGCAGGGCGGCGATCAGGCGGTCAGCCACATTCGCAGACCACGCAGCGATTGTCAGGCTTGGCGCGCCGCCAGGGGAAGCGGGGAGGGCGGAGGCGTCGGCCACGTACAGCCCGGGGTTGTCGAACACTTCGCCATTGGCGCCCACCACACCGTCGGCGATCGAGGCGCCGAGGCAAGCGCCGCCTATGGGGTGAACCGTCACCGGGTTGCGGGGCGCGTACACCTTTGTACTCGTCGCGCGCTCGATGTTCGCCACCTCGTTGGCGATCTGATCGTAGATCTCGTTCTCGCCCGTCTTGTAGGCGATCCTGAACCGCCCGTTGTGCATCGACATGGTGCCGGTGTTGTTGTCCCCGCCGAAGGCGATGATCACGGACTGCTTGCGCAACCAGCCTTTGAGCAGGGGCGGCATCGGGATGGCATCGATTCCCTGAATGCTCGCCCGGAGCACCAGCACCGAATGGTTCTGCGAGTCCTTCAAGCGGAAGGGGGAGCCGATCGGCATCCCTTTGGACAGGTCCTTGCTGCTGTTCTCTTTCCACAAACCGAAGTAGTCGCCATTGCCACCAAAGCGCATGCCCAAGCGCGGCATGCCGGCAAGACCGCCGTTCACATCCCGGCTCTTGAGCAGCAGGCGCACGCTGCCAAGGCCACCGGCGGCAAGGATGACATGTTCCGCCAGAACACGTTCATGGGTGTTCGTGTCGTGATTCCTGAAGCTCACCTCGTAGCGCATCCGCTGCGAAGGATCACCGTTGAGCCTCCGAATCCCGACAACTTCGCATTGCGCCTCGATCTTCAGGCCCTTCTGCATCGCAGGCCATAGGGTAGAGAAATCCAGCGTTGTCTTGGCTCCGGAGGGTGAGCCAAGGAAGCTGTTGTTCTTCATGTCGCACTCCCAACGCTCCAGCCCATTGGCATCGACGCGTTTTTGCGGCTGGCCTGGTTGCTCGGGCATCAGGAAGGCGACGGCGGGATGGCCCAGGCAGCTCAGCGTTCCACCATAGTTGGTGTGTTCGATGCTGTTCGGCACCTGATCCTGCGGGGTCAGCGGGCGTGCCTGGTAGGTGCTCAGGAGCTCTTCGTAGTACCGCTCCATGTCGGCGTTGCACAGGCCCGGATGCCGAGCGTCCCAGTAGTTGGGTACCAAGGGGCGATCCATGAACCCAGCATACACATGGCTGCCACCGCCAACACCCGAGGAGCAGATGACGTTGATGCCGTCACCGTGGTAGGCCTCGATAAAGCCCCGCTTGTTCAGGACGATGTCTTTTTTCAGGCGGTGCGAGCCAATGCAGCGCAAGCCGTGGGTGTATGCCTTGATGCCTTGGGGCAGCGGTACCCGATTCTTGATGCCCAGCGACCGATTGGGCAGCGTGTCGCGCCAGGGGCCACGCTCAAGCATCAACACATCACGCCCAGCTTCTGCTAAGCGGCGCGCAGCGATTGCGCCCCCGAAGCCACTTCCGATAATCAGCACTTCTACTTTTCTTTGCATGGTTCAACCCGCAGAGGCAGCGTTCCAAATGAGCTATTCGGGAGGCCCGCTCCCGAGTTGGCACTATTTGGCGCGCAGAGGTTGACGGGGGCCAAGCAAAGAAAATGGGTGCGTACGAAAGGAATTCTTTTCAGCACCGCCAAAGGTTGCCAGCCATGGGCAACTTCAATCGTTCGCGGCGAGCCTGGGTAAGGCACAAAGCCCCCCGCGGCAAAGAATTTGTTTGCCAGATGAATAGTTTTACTCATTTGGCCCCCGGGCATTTCTGCTACCAGAATCAACGATTCCCGGGATCAGCCTGGGCTGCCCTACGACGCTGAGGAGATGCTGCACATGGCGGTTAACACCTACAAGGCGATGCAAGTCATCCGGCCCGGTGACTTGCAACTGGTGGAGCTGGAGGTCCCAACGCCCGGCATCGATGAAGCGCTGATCCGGGTCGAGGCATGCGGTATCTGTGGCGCGGATGCCGGTGCAATCGAGGGCCTGGAGGCCGGGCTGAAATTGCCGCGCACCCCAGGCCATGAGGTGGTTGGACGCATCGTCGCGCTGGGGGCTGCCAGCACACGCTGGCAGATCGGGCAGCGTGTCGGCGTCGGCCGGCTGGGTGGGCATTGCAATGCCTGTGAGCAATGCCGGCGGGGTCACTTCAACCTGTGCCAGGACCAGCCGGTGGTGGGCAGTTCGCAGGACGGGGGCTATGCGCAGATGATGATCGCCCGCGTCACGGGGCTGGTCGCGATCCCCGATGTGCTGGGCTCTGTGGACGCCGCGCCGCTGCTGTGTGCGGGCATTGCCACCTTCAATGCATTGCGTAAGTCAGGCGCCCTGGCCGGGGATTTGGTGGCGGTCCACGGGATCGGCGGGTTGGGGCACCTGGCGTTGCAGTATGCCAGGCGGATGGGCTTGCGGGTTGCCGCCATCGGCCGCGGCGCGGACATCGAGGCCCAGGCACTTGAACTGGGCGCCCATTGCTATATCGACAGCCAGGCGCAAGACCCGGTGGCGCGTCTGAAAAGCCTGGGCGGTGCGCAAGTCATCCTGACCACCATCACCGACAGTGCTGCCGTTTCCCCGTTGATGGGCGCATTGGCACCGCAGGGCACGTTGCTGGTGGTCGGCGTCGGTCGTGAGCCGCTGAGCATCATGCCGGGGGCCCTGGTAGGGGGGGAGCGCACCGTCAGGGGCACCATCACCGGCACGCCTTACGAATCGGAAAAAACGCTGGACTTCAGCGTGATGGCTGACGTTCGTGCACGCATCGAGACAATGCCGTTGGAGCGTGCCTGGGAGGCCTACCAGCGGGTGCGCTCCGGCGAGGTGCAGTTCCGCATGGTACTGACCATGAATGACGCCTGACCGGCGCCGTTTCCATTCGCTATCAAGGAGGACAGACGTGGTATTCAAGTTACTCGCGGGCGCGATGTACGTTGCAATGCTGGTGGTGCCAGGTGCAGGCCTGGCGGCGCAGGAAGGCATGACGCAAAAGGTGGTATTTCAGGGAGTGCGTAACGCCACCATCAAGCTGGGCTTTGGCGACGTCACTTTTCTGATCGACCCCATGCTGGGCGCCAAAGGCGCCTACGCCGCAGCCCCTGGCGCGCTCAACGAGCACCTGAGAAATCCGCTGGTGGATCTGCCGGTACCGGCAAGTGATGTGATGAAGGCCGATGCGGTCATCGTGACCCACCTGCACATCGATCATTGGGATGACGCTGCGCAGAAGATGCTGCCCAAGGCGATACCGGTCTTTGCGCAGAACCCTGAGGATGCTCAAAGGATCCAGGCCGCAGGTTTCGAAGATGTCCGGGTGCTCACTGGGCACAGTGAGTTCAAAGGGGTACAGCTTTCACGCACCGATGGGCAGCACGGCAGCGATGCGACCTTGGCCATAAGGGGCAAGCAACTGGGCAACGTCTCGGGTGTGGTGCTGCAAAAACCAGGTTTCAAGACCGTTTATGTCGCGGGCGACACCGTCTGGAATACCCATGTCGAGCAGGCCATCGCGCGCTACAAGCCACAGGTCATCGTGCTTAACGCAGGCTACGTGCGTTTCAAGGACATCGAAGGCGCAGTGATCATGGGTAAGGACGACCTTTACCGAGCGGCGCAAGCAGTCCCAGGTGCCTATGTCGTCGCCAGCCACCTGGAAGCGCTCGGGCACGCCACCCAATCGCGCCAGGAACTGGCCGAATTCATCCAGCAGAAGCAGCTCGACCCCCAGCATGTACTGGTGCCCGCAGATGGGCAGATGTACAGCTTCTAGGGCCCGCGACTTCAATCAAAGCAAGACCTACCCAAAGAGGCAGCCTCATGTTCATAGGATTCATCCCTGTGCTTTTCGCTTTCGCAGCGACCCTGGCATCGTTCAGAAACCTCCCGCTGGCACGTGCCCTGTGGATCGTGTGCGCGGTGCTGGTGGTGGTCTGGACCACCTGGCACGGCGCCCATCATATGTCCGATCTGAAACAGCTGGGGTCTTGGTAAATGAACGCACAACTGACTGATAACCGCTTGGGCCAGATCGAGCTGGCTGCGATTGCAGGGATCTGCTTCCTGCTGCTGGATGCATTTTTCTACCAGCTGGTGCTTGGCGAGCTGCCCTGCGCGTTCTGCAACCTCATCCGTGTTTGCCTGATGTTGTTGGGCTCAGGGCTGCTGCTCAACCGGGTCTTCGGCATCAACCCCTGGAATTATGTGCTCAGTGCGTTCGGGGCGTTGATCGGCAGCCTGTTGAGCCTGCTGTTCATGTTCGCCAAGGCGCCGGCCTGGACCAAGCCGACAGGCTCGGCCATTTTTGGCCTGCACATGTATACCTGGACGTTCATGGTCTTCACCGCAGCCATCATGTTCTGCCTGATCATGGCCGTGCTGTATGCGCGGCGTGACACCCAAGTAAGCGAGCCATCTTCCCTGGCCGCAAGGCCCAAGGCTCATGGCCTGATCATCGGTGTATTCGTAGCGCTGGTGGCGGCAAACCTGGTTTCGGCGTTTCTGCAGAACGGGTTCGACCACTTCATGGCGGGCGGCCAGCAGCATTATCGAATGCTGTACGACGGCGATGTCATGAAGCCTTGAAGGCCGGCGCCCGCGTGTGCTTCAAGACGGTTGGTGGTTGCTGGCAATTTCGAGGAAGCCGGCAATGTAGTCGATGCGCTGTTCATCTTTGCGTACGCCCAGATGAATGCTTTTGTGCAGGCCATGTGGCCCGATGCGCAGTGACCGCAGGGGCAGGTCCTGGCCTTCCTCATGCAGCAGCCACTCCGGCAGCACGCTGATGCCACGCCCGGCGGCGCTGAGCTGCAACATCAGTTCGGTGGTTTCCGCCGTGATCCTGTGGTGGGGGCGGCAGTTGGCGGGCACCAGGAAGCGGCTGTAGATGTCCAGGCGCTCCAGGCTGACCGGTACGGTGACCAGCGTTTCAGCCAACAGGTCCTGGGGCTCTGCCCAGGGCTTGCTCACCAGTGGGTGGTCCTGATGCATGATGAGCACCAGCTCGTAATCGAAAACTGGGGTGAACAGCAGCTCGGGTCGATCGATGGGGTCAGGTGTAATCAACAGATCGATCTCATGGCCCAGCAGGGCAGCGACCCCGTCGAAGCGAAACGCTGTGCACACCTCGAAATCGACATCCGGCCAACGCCGCAAATAAGGCCCCGTCACTCCCATCAGCCATTTCTGGCAAGGGTGACACTCCATGCCGGCGCGCAAGGCGCCGCGCCGCCCATCGGCGAAGTCAGAGAGCACCCGCTGGGCGTGTTCCAACTGAGGCAGCAGGCGCTCCGCCAGGCTCAGCAGGTAGTTGCCAGCCTGCGTGAAGCGCAGGCTGCGGCCGTCTTTCATCCACACCTTGATGCCACTGCGCTCTTCGAACTTGGCGATGGCGTGGGACAGGGCTGACTGACTGACGTTGAGCCGCTCGGCAGCAGCGGTAACGCTGCCAGTGCGGGCGACTTCGCGCAGTATCGACAAATGCTGAACGTCGATCATTCATGTACTCCGTTCATGGTTCGATGAAGTAATACCATTTCTGTTCATGATCCGATGTTGCTACAAATACCGCAAGGCGCTTGAGCCCCGACCTCATGAACAGGCTGGATACCAAGAAAAATGACTACCCAAGCACTAGCCCCCGCAACCCGTGAACAGCACGCCTCGCTGTTCGATGAAGTCATCGATCGGCGACATACCAATTCCATGAAGTGGGACTATGGCCACAACTTCCTCACCCCCGAGGAGCGGGCGGCCGACCCGTTGCCGATGTGGGTGGCCGACATGGATTTCCGCTCCCCGCAGGCCGTGATCGACGCGTTGAGCGAAGCCGTTCAGTTCGGCGTATTCGGCTATGCCGGTGGGGCGCGCAAGTCCTACGTGGATGCCGTGATTGGCTGGCAGGGCAAGCGCTTTGGCTGGGACGTGTCGCGTGACTGGCTGATCCAGGCCTCGGGCATCATCACCATCATGAAAACCGCCATTCAGGCGTTCACCTCCCCGGGTGACTCGGTGTTGATCCAGCCGCCGGTCTATGTGCATTTTCATGACGATGCACGCATCAATGGCCGTCACCTGGCATTGGCACCCCTGACGTTCGATGGCGAGCGTTATCACTTCGACGAGCGCAAGTTCGAAGCCGCCATCCAGCCCAATACTCGCTTGTTCATCCTGAGCCATCCGCATAACCCGACCGGCAATGTCTGGTCGGAGGCCGAGCTGCGGGCGATGGGTGAAATCTGTGCGCGTCACAACGTGCTGGTGCTCTCGGATGAAATTCACCAGGATTTCATTCTCAACCCACACAAGCAGCATATTCCTTTCGCTTCGCTGGGCGAGGCGTTCGCCCAGAACAGCATTACCTGCACTGCACCGAGCAAGACCTTCAACATGGCTGGCCTGCAGACGGCCAACATCTTCATTCCCAACAAGCGGATCCGCGAAGAGCTGGTGCGTCAGTACGACCGCAACCTGTACCGCTATGTGAATGCCCTCGGCATGGTGGCTGCCGAAGCCGCCTATACCCACGGCGAACCTTGGCTGGAGCAGATGCTCACCTATGTGCGCGGTAACCAGGCGCATTTCGCCGAGGCGATTCACGCCGCCACCGCGCAAATCAAGGTGATCCCTGCCGACTCGCTGTACCTGACCTGGATGGACTGCCGGGGCCTGGGCATGGATGCCCAGACGCTGGATCGCTTCATGCTGACCAAGGCCCGTGTCTGGCTCGACAAAGGCCAGAAATTTGGGCTGGAAGGCCACGGTTTCATGCGCGCCAACCTCGGTTGCAGCCGAGTGACCGTCGATGAAGCCATTCAACGCATCACGCGGGCCGTGCAACAACGCTGAGCTGCCTCATATGAAACTCAAAGGCTTGCGCCATGCACGCAAGCCTTCGCTGGTACTTGCCTGAACTGCCGCCTTAATAAACATCACAACAACAAGGTGAACATGATGAGAAAGTCCCCCATCGTCCCGATGGTATGCCTCGCTGCCTCGCTGATTTCCGGTGTCTCGTACGCGGGCACGCTCAAGGACGTGCAAACGCGCGGAAAGCTCAATTGCGGCGTCTCCACTGGTAATACCGGTTTGTCTGCCCCCGACGCGAAAGGCGCCTGGCAGGGCCTGGATGTGTCCTTGTGCCGTGCCGTCGCCGCTGCCGTGCTGGGTGATGCGAACAAGGTCAACTTCGTGCCAACCACCGGGCAGACGCGCTTTACTGCGCTGGCATCGGGCGAGGTCGACCTGCTGGTACGCAACAGCTCCTGGACCTTCACCCGCGACGTCGACCTCAAGCTGACGTTCGCAGGCATCAACTACTACGACGGCCAGGGTTTTCTCGTGCACAAGAACCTGGGCGCCAATTCGGTCAAGGACCTGGATGGCGCGTCCATCTGCGTACAGACAGGTTCCACGCATGAGCTGAACCTGGCGGAGTACGCCCGCAACCACGGCATCAAGTACGAACCTGTGCCCATCGACTCCACCGCCGAAGGCGAGCAGAAGTATCTGGCAGGCGCCTGCGATGTATTCACCAACGACGTTTCCGGGCTGGCAGCTTCCAAGGCCAGCTTCGCCAAGCCCGAAGAGCACAGGGTGCTCAAGGAACTGATCTCCAAGGAACCGCTTGGCCCCATGGTGCGCCAAGGCGACGACCAATGGGCGGACGTGGTGCGCTGGACGCTCAATGCGTTGGTGGCAGCGGAAGAGTTGGGCGTCGATTCGGGCAACGTTGCAAAAATGACGACCGGTTCGGACAACCCCGAGATCAATCGCCTGCTGGGTTCCGAAGGGAACTACGGTGAGCAACTGGGGCTGGACGCCAAATGGGCCAGCCGTGCCATCGCGGCCGGCGGCAACTACGCGGAAATCTTCGACAACTCCCTGGGCAAGAACACGCCCATTGGTCTCGAACGAGGCCTTAACGCCCAATGGAACCAGGGCGGCCTGCTCTACGCTGAGCCGTTTCGCTGATTCGCCGCGCTAGCTGGCGTGGTGTTAGACCATTGATGCGAAGGGTCGACCGGCCGTGTTGAAGCGGCCTGGGCCGGCCCACCCTCTCCGGGAGAGATTGACCATGTCCACCCTTACACTGACTGACAAGAAAGCCACCGAGCGGGCTTTCTCGTTGGGCATGCTGCTGCATGACAACCGCTACCGCAGTTACACCATCCAGATCATCGCGTTGATGTGCCTGATGCTGGCTGCCGCCTGGCTACTGGACAACACCGTGCGCAACCTCGCGGCGCTGGGCAAGGATTTCTCATTCAGCTTCCTGTGGAGTGCTGCAGGTTACGACATCAACCAACACCCCATTGCCTATGACAGCCAGATGAGCCATGGCCGAGCCGCACTGGTTGGGTTGCTCAACACCCTTGTACTCGCGGTTCTGGCCTGCATCACCGCAACGGCGATCGGCGTGGTGGTCGGCGTGCTTCGGCTGTCGAACAACTGGCTGGTTTCTCGGTTGATGGGCGGCTATATCGAGTTGTTCCGCAACATCCCGGCGCTGCTGTGCATCCTGGTCATCGGCGCGGTCATGGCGCAATCCATGCCGGCTCCCAGTAGTTACCGTGATGCGGGTGATACCGCCATTGCCGTGACCAATCGCGGCATCTACATCCCCGAACCGCTGTTCCAGCATGACCTGGGCAGGCTGGACCTGGGCATTGTGCAGCCAAGCCTGAACGTCCTGGTCGTGCTCGCAGTAGTCCTGCTCAGCCTGTGGGCCGACCGCTTGCTGCGCCGCCGTGCCGGCCAGGTGCAGAGCAGTACCGGCAAGCGCCCGATCCTTTGGTGGAAGCGCTTGATCATCCTGCTGGTGCCAACCGCGCTGCTGCTCGAAGCGCTGGGCTTGCAGCTGGGCTATCCGCAACTGCGTGGCTTCAATTTCCAGGGTGGCCTGCAATTGGGCAATGCCCTGATCGCCATGTGGATCGGCTTGAGCCTTTACACCGGGGCGTTCATCGCCGAGATCGTGCGCAGTGGCATCCAGTCCATCACCCGTGGGCAAACCGAAGCGGCGCACGCCCTGGGGCTTCGGCCGGGCCGCACCATGCGCCTGGTGGTCTTGCCGCAGGCACTGCGGGTGATCGTGCCGCCGCTGACCTCGCAGTACCTCGATATCACCAAGCAGACCTCGCTTGGCCTGGCCGTGGGCTACATGGACCTGCGTTCGACACTCGGTGGCATCACCATCAACCAGACCGGTAGAGAACTGGAGGGCATCCTGCTGATGATGCTCATCTACCTGGTCATGAGCTTGCTCATTTCAGGCGCGATGAACCTCTACAACAACCACGTCAAACTGCAGGTGCGCTGACATGGACCAACCTTCGATTGCCTGGTACCGCGATACCTTGCTGCCCCGGGCCGAGCCACCGGCAGGGCAGACGGGCGTCATCCATTGGCTGCGTGCGAGGCTCTTCAACGGCTGGTACAGCAGTGTGCTGACGACAGTGGCCGTGTTGGCTGTGATCGCCCTGGTCAGTGCAGTGTTGCCCTGGCTTGCCAACTCGGTGTGGCACGCGGACTCGCTGAGTGAATGCCGCCGCTTGATGAATGGCGAGCCCGGTGCCTGCTGGGGCGTGATCCGCGAACGCTGGCCGCAGTTGCTGTTCGGCTTCTACCCGCAGGATGCCTACTGGCGGCCGCTGGCCTCTTTCGTATTGCTGTTCGCGGCCTTGGGACCGATCTTGTTCAAGTGGGTGCCGTCGAGGGTGCTCTGGTTCAGCGCGGTGTATCCGGGCCTGGCGTTCTGGCTGATCTGGGGTGGCTCGCTGTGGCATCCGGTCCTCGCCTACGCAGGCATCGCAGTGGCCTGGCTGGCCTTTACCGTGACGCGGCGGCTGGGTAACGGGGTGGCGCTGGCAACTGCGCTGGTCGCTGCAGGCGCATGGTGGCTGCACGGCATGCAATACCTTGTGGCTGTCGTCGAATACCTGTCACCCCTGTCGTTGCAGGCCGTCAGCTCCCGTGACCTGGGTGGTTTCTTGCTGTCGTTCGTGGTCGGCGTCAGCGGCATTGCCCTGTCGCTGCCATTGGGCATCGTGCTGGCCTTGGGCCGGCGCTCGTCGATGCCGCTGATCCGCGTGATGAGCGTCACCTTCATCGAATTCGTAAGGGGTGTGCCGCTGATCACCTTGCTGTTCACGGCATCGCTGTTGCTCAACTACTTCTTGCCCCCGGGCACCTCTTTCGACCTGATCCTGCGCGTCATCATCATGGTGACCATTTTCTCCACCGCGTACATGGCGGAGGTGATCAGAGGCGGGCTGGCAGCACTGCCACAGGGCCAGACGGAGGCGGCCCAGGCGCTTGGCCTGGACTACTGGAAGGCGCAGCGTCTGGTGATCATGCCGCAGGCGTTGAAGATCTCGATCCCAATGATCGTCAGCACGTTCATTGGCCTGTTCAAGGACACCACGCTGGTGGTGTTCATTGGCCTGCTCGACCCCATTGCCCTGTCCACGGCCATTCGCGCCAGTACCCAATGGCAAGGCGTGTACTGGGAGCTGTTCCTGTTCATTGGCGGCATGTTCTTCCTGTTCTGCTTCGGCATGTCGCGTTACTCGATTCACCTTGAGCGCAGGCTCAAGACCGATCACCGTTGAGGAGCCAAAACAATGAAAACCGCGCCACTCGACGCCAAGCAGGCGTCCACCCAGGAAGTCGCGATTCAAATCAGCGGCATGAACAAGTGGTATGGCAACTACCATGCCTTGCGCGATATCAACCTGACGGTTGTGCGTGGTGAGCGCATCGTGATCTGCGGCCCTTCGGGCTCCGGCAAGTCGACGATGATCCGCTGCATCAACCGCCTGGAAGAGTTCCAGCAGGGGCGTATCGTCGTGGACGGCACCGAGCTGACCAGCGACCTGCGCAAGATCGACGAAGTGCGCCAGGAAGTGGGCATGGTGTTCCAGCACTTCAACCTGTTCCCGCACCTGACCATCCTGGAGAACTGCACGCTGGCGCCGATCTGGGTGCGGCAGGTGCCACGCAAGCAGGCCGAGGAGCTGGCCATGCATTACCTGGCCAAGGTGCGCATTCCCGAGCATGCGCACAAGTTCCCGGGGCAACTCTCGGGTGGTCAGCAGCAGCGTGTGGCGATCGCCCGCGCCCTGTGCATGAACCCACGGGTCATGCTGTTCGATGAGCCTACCTCCGCGCTGGACCCTGAAATGATCAAGGAAGTACTCGATACCATGATCCAGCTGGCGGAGGAGGGCATGACCATGCTCTGCGTCACCCATGAAATGGGCTTTGCCCAGGCGGTGGCCAACCGGGTGATCTTCATGGACCAAGGGCAGATCGTGGAGCAGAACGAACCCAAGGCGTTCTTCAGTAACCCGCAGTCCGAGCGTTCCAGGGCATTCCTGAGCCAGATCCTCAGGCACTGATTCAGCAGTATCTCTGGCGTCATCACGTTCCGAGGAGGTGGGTACGCCCCTCTCCTCGCTTTTTTTCGGCGATAGGAGCGGCACATGGGCGCATTTCCTGTCACCGACTTACACCGCGCTGCGCACCTGCGCGTTGCGTTGTGAGTGTTGCAGCCACGACAAACTGGCCATCGCCAGCACAACGGGTACCAGGATCAGGCCGGAAACCGTGCTCCATCCGAATGCGTCGAGCAGCCCGCCGGAGAGAAACGACCCCATCACCATCGTGCCGAACACCACGAAGTCATTGATGGCTTGAACCTTGGCGCCTTCTTCAGGCGCGTGGCAGGTCAGCACCAGTGCTGAGGCACCGAGGAATCCAAAATTCCAGCCAATGCCGAGCAGCACCAGGGCCAGCCAGAAATGGCCGACGCTCATGCCCGACATGCCGGCCAAGGCCGCCAAACCGATCAGCAGCAGGCCGCACTGGATGATCAAGGGCGCGCCGAAGCGGCTGATCAGTCGGCCGGTGAAAAAGCTCGGCGCGTACATGGCGACCACATGCATTTCTATGCCGGTGTTCGTGTGTGTCCTGTCGATCCCGCACAGGTCCATGGCCAGTGGCGCGGAGGTCATCATGAAATTCATCATCATGTAGCTGACCACGCCACACAGCATGGCGACCAGAAACCGTGGCTGGCCCACGATGGGCATGACGTTGCCAGCGGGCTGGGCCGCCGCTTGCGCAGGCGCACGCTTGAACCGTACGCCAACGAGCACCAGGGCAGACAGCGCCGCAACCGCCGCCGCGGCAACGTAGGTGACGACATACGCCTGGCTGGCGAGCCCCATGGTGGCGCTGACCAGCTGCGGCCCCAGCACCCCGGCGACCACGCCGCCGGCAAGCACCGTCGACAGCGCCTTGGGACGTTCCTGTGGCTCGACGCATTCGGCTGCGGCGAAGCGGAATGTCAGCACCACAGCGGCGTAGGCGCCGCCGAACAACATCGCCGCGCAGAACAGCGCGAACGAGCCAACGGTCAGCGCATACGCAGCCAGCAGCCCCATGACCGCACCGCAGGCGTTGCCGATCATGAAGGCCACCGTTCGGCCCCAGCGCCGGGCTACCATGCCGATGGGCAGGGTCACCAAAGCCATGCCGATGACGAATACCGAGATCGGCAACGTCGCAAGTGACGGGGTAGGGGCGAGCATGTTGCCGATGATGGCGCCCGTCGCATACACCACCACGGAGTTGGCGCCTGACAGCGCCTGGGCGATGGTCAGCCGCCAGACATTGGGGTTGAATCTAGATAGAGGCATCACGGTTTCCAGATATTTCAGATAAGACGCGCACGGGGCATTGTCGATAGCGCAATCACCTGCACGCAAAGCAGAAAATATGTGATGGGCCGCAAGAAAATCTTTCCCTCAGGTACCACCGTTAGCAGGCTCGCCCTTCATGTAAGCCTGCGGGCTGCTGCCCAGCTCCTGACGAAAGGCATAGATGAAGGCGGACGTTGAGCCATACCCCAGCTCCAGTGCAGTGCGTGTCACATCCAGGCCGCTGCCGAGCATCTCGATCGCCCTGAACAATCGCAGGCGCCGGCGCCAGCTGCGCAGGCTCATGCCGGTTTCGGCGAGAAAGCGCCGGGCCAGGGTGCGCTCGGACATCCCCAGGGTGCGCGCCCACGCCTCCACCTCGGTGGCGTCGGCAGGCTCGGCATAGAGCGTCTCGCACAGGCTGACCAGGGCAGGGCTGGTCGGCCAGGGCAAGGCGGTCGAGATCGGGGTGGTGCGTTGCAACTGATCGAGGATCAGCTGCGTGATGCGCGCCGCGTAACCGTCGTCATCGTGTTCGCTTTCGATACGAGCGGCTTCCACGATCAGCGCCCGCAGCAGCGGCGACACCGCGAAAAGCGTCGGCTGGTCGGCTGGCAGGCCCGATGCGATGCGCTGGTCGATCCACAGGCTGCGAAACTCTGCACCGAACATCGAGCCCACTTTGTGATCCAGGCCGGTCGGGAGCCAGGCCGCCTGCTCAGGAGAAATCACGAACGAGCCTGCCCGGGTCGTGACCGTCAGCACACCGGAGATGGCATAGACCATCTGGTGCCACTCATGTGAGTGTTCCGGAAAACTGTGCCGCGCAGGGATCGACTGAGCCCGGACTTTCAGCGGGTCCGGCGGTGGCAGGTTGTGGGGCGCTTCGATTATGTCCCAGTTCATCGTCGAACTCGTGTGGTGTGCGATTGATGCGTGCATGATGGCAAAGAGGGAAAAGCAGCAACCGGAGCCGTTTTCATGCGCTGTGCAAGTTTACTCATGATGCACACGCAGATGTCTTTTGTTCTACATCGTATGGCAGGTAGTCGAAAGTCTGCCACCGCTGAATGGGTTTTAATGCTGTCACGAGATGGCCCGCCTGCCGCGCACAGGGTTATTCACAAAAGCGGCCATCTCGTGCCCTTTAGCTTCAACCCATAAGAGGAGTTGCAAAAACCATGGCCTGTGTCGACCGTTACAACATGCCCCTTTCGACCGCATCCGAGACGGCTGCCGAGCGCTACCGTACAGGCGTGGATCTGTTGCTCTCACTGTGGACAGGCGTGGCGGAAACCCTGGACGAGGCCATTGCGGCCGACCCTGAATTCGCCATGGCCTACGCCGCGCGTGCGCGTTTTCACGCGGTGCGCACCGAAATCACCGATGCCAAAGCCAAGATCGCCAAGGCCAGTGAACTGGTACAACTCAAAGGTACCCCACGCGAGCGCAGCCACGTGCAGACGCTGTCCTTCGTGATCAACGGCGAGCCGGACAAAGCATTGGCCAACGCATTGCAGCACCTGGATCATTGGCCGCTGGACATTCTGATCATGTCGCTGCCACTGGGGGCGTTCGGCCTGTTCGCGTTCTCCGGCATGGCTGACCACGACAAGGCACGCGTCGAACTGTGTGAGCGGCACGCGCGTCATTTCCCCGAGAACGACTGGTGGTTCCTCAATTACCGTGGCTGGGCGCATGGCGAGAACGGCGATGTCGCGTTGGGCCGTGCACTCACCCAGCGCTCGCTCGAGTTGCGTCGCAACAATGTGAACTGCGTGCATGCCGTGGCCCATGTGCTGTACGAGGCAGGTGCCAACGACGAAGCGGGCCAGGTCATCAAGGAATGGCTGCCAGGGTATGACCGCAGCGGTACCTTGCATAATCACATCGCCTGGCACGGTGCGTTGATCGCCCTAGAGCGCGACGACGTGGAGAGTGCGCTCGGCATGTACGCCGAAAACGTCGCTCCGAGTGTCGCCACCGGCCTGCCGATCAACGTAATCAGTGATACTTCGTCGTTCCTGTGGCGCATGCAGGCTTATGGGCACCAGGTGCCGGCCAGCTTGTGGGAAGACGCGGCGCGATATGCCTCCAACTACTTCCAGCAACCCGGCTTCCCGTTCGCCGATTTCCACATGGCGCTGTTGGCAGCTGCGACAGGTGATCAGCGGTCGCTGGAGCAACGCGCTGGCGCACTGGCCGCACTGGTGAACGACGGGAAACTCAAGGCAGGGCCGGTAGTGCCTGCGCTTTGTCACGCCGTGATGGCATTTGCCGAGGGGCACTACACCGACTGCGCGCGCATTCTGGAGCCAGTCGCTCACGAGGTCGTGCGGATCGGCGGCAGTGGTGCGCAGCGCGAGATCGTGCAGGATACGTTGCTGGTTTCGCTGATGCGTGCGGGTGAGTCCGAGAAGGCACGCGCACTCCTCGACCAACGTCTGCACCGTCGCCCTTCATCGCGCGATAGCCGCTGGCTGAGCGGCCTGGCCGCGCACTGAGCCACTCGACAACACGTTGAAGCACCTAGGCAGGCTGACCTGGTCACAGGCCGGCCGGCTGTTGTGCACCCTCGCGACGGGGATTTGAAGATGAGCATGATCGTCACCGCAACCCCCCAGGGGCTTCGCGGTATGTTGCTGAAGTGGTTGAGTCCAGTGGCGGTCATTGCCATTGCGCAGTTGTTCGGTACCTCGCTGTGGTTCAGCGCCAATGGCGCAGCAGCATCACTGATGAGCGCCTGGCAAGCGTCCGCAGCCGACATCGGTTGGCTTACAAATGCAGTGCAGCTCGGTTTCATCATTGGCACTTTGAGCCTTTCGCTCAGTGGTGCTGCTGACCGCTATCGCGCCAGCTCGCTGTTCTTCTGCTGCGCCATTGCCGGAGCGGTATTCAACCTGGCGTTTGCCTGGTTGGCTGACGGCCTGGTGTTGGGCGCTGCGCTGCGCTTCTGTGTCGGTGCGACCCTGGCAGGGATCTATCCCATGGGCATGAAGCTGATTGTCGGCTGGGCTCCTGAGCGCACGGGGCTTGCCCTGGCGCAACTGGTGGCGATGCTGACCTTGGGCACGGCCTTGCCCCACGCTTTGCGACTGGTGGGGGCCGACTGGTCGTGGCAACTCATCATCACCGCATCTTCCGTGCTGGCATTGGCGGGGGCGATGTTGATTGCGCTGCTTGGCGATGGCCCCCATGCACGTACCAGCCAGACGGATAACCAGGCCAACGTCAGGCGGGCAGGCGCCATTCTCGGGGCGTTCAGGATCAGCCGATTCCGCGCGGCGACCCTGGGTTACTTCGGGCATATGTGGGAGTTGTACGCCTTCTGGACCGTCGTACCATTGATCGTCAGCCGCTCAGGGCTGGATCAAGCCTATCCCGCGTTGGGTGTGGCAGGCCTGTCGTTCTGCATCATGGCATTCGGGGCAGTAGGGTCGTTGCTTGGCGGGCTGATATCCCAGCGGATCGGCAGTGACCAGGTAGCGCTTGCAGCACTGGGCACATCGGGCGCCTGCGCTTTTCTGTTTGTGCTGACCCATGCGCAGCTTCAGCCCTGGGGCTTGCTTGCTTTGCTGGCCCTGTGGGGAGCCAGTGTGGTGGCCGACTCGCCACAGTTCTCGGCCCTGGCTGCGAAAGCCTGCCCTCGCGATGCCGTAGGCAGTGCGCTGGCTATTCAAAACAGCATCGGCTTTGCCATCACCGTGGTGTCCATCGCGTGTACCACGTGGCTGTTCGAACGTGTCGGTGTCGACGCGCTGTGGATCCTGGTACCGGGCCCTGTTCTCGGCCTTCTGGGCTACATCTGGTCACTCAGGCAGGTAGATGCCTGAGTACCGCTTGCTGCATTCCTTTTGTAAATAAGAACAAAACTTGAGGTCTTTGCGATGCATGAAGTAGGGGCATGGGGGCTACTCTCCCCGGCGGTAACCATTTGCCTGGCGATACTCACCCGCCAGGTGATCCTTTCACTGATGCTGGGATGTGTAGCCGGGTTTCTGGTGCTTTCCAATTTCCATCTTGGCCTGGGGTTGGAGAGTTCGGTACAAGGGGCGATCGATGTATTCAAGTCTGACGGCGTCGTCAGGACACTGATTTTTACCGTCATGATCAGCGGCGTAATCCACCTGGCGAGGATTACCGGGGGTATGCAAGGCCTGGTCAACCTGATTTCCGAACGCCTGAAGATCATCCGCGGCCCGATCAGCACTCAACTGTTGGCAGGCCTGCTCGCCATGGTGATTTTCATCGACAGCTACCTGGCCATGCTCACGTCAGGGGCAGCCACCGTCGAGCTGACGCGCAGGCACCGCGTTGCCCGCGAGCAGGTCGCGTATGTACTGAAGAACGCAGGTATCAGTGTCTGGTCATCGGTGATGTTCAATGGCTGGGGCGCAATGATGCTCGGGGTCGTAGCCGTGCAGGTCGAGAACGGCAGTATCGCGGGCAACCCTTTCAATATTCTGGCGCATTCCATTGCCTACAACCTGTTCGCCTGGGCAAGTATTGCACTGGTGTTGCTGAGCATCTTCACGCCGTTTGCCTTTCCCGCAATGCGTCGGGCCAAACAGCGTGCCGCCATGGGCGTAGAGCTTCGCCCGGGGGCCACGCCATTGGCTGCTGTGGGTGAACAGCAAACGCTGACAGGGGCCGGTGTTTCGAATCTGCTGGTTCCGCTGTTGTCGCTTTTTCTTTTTGTTCCGGTCGGCCTGTTCATTACCGGCAAGGGCGAAATCGCCGATGGCTCGGCGTCTACGGCGATTCTGTGGGCCGTTATCTTCGGGCAGGTCGTCGGGTGTATTCACTACGTGTGGATCAAGCGCGTGATGCGTATCAGCGACTACATCAACCACCTGATCGATGGCTATCAAGCGATGGTACCGCTGGTCGTGGTGCTGACCTTGGCATTTCTGATCGGTGATCTGTCCAGCCAGCTACAGATTGGCCAGTTCCTCTCGGCTCACTTCAGTGTGCTGATGCCGGTCGGGCTGGTGGCCGCCTTCGTGTTCGTCGTGGCGGCGTTGATCTCGCTGTCCACGGGGACATCCTGGGGCACCTTCTCGATCATGATCCCGATCGGCATCCAGCTGGCCGTGTCCTCCGGTGCAGACCCGTATCTGGTAGTAGGGGCTGCAATCTCGGGCGCCATCTTCGGCGATACCGCGTCGCCAATCAGCGATACCGGAATCGTGACCGCGACGGCCACTGGCAATGACATGATGGACCACATCAAGACGCAGCTCCCGTATTGCCTGACGGCAGCGGGGATTGCCCTGATGGGGTTCGTTGTTCTGGGGCTGAAGGGGACGGCGTAGTCACCCGACACGTTGTCGACCGCTGTGCCCATTTTCAAGGGGAATAGATTACACACATGGCCACTCCAGCCTACCTCAATGCACTCAGGGCGTTTGAAGCTTCCGCCAGGCATGGAAGCTTCACCGCCGCCGCCGTCGAGCTGAACGTCACCGCAGCAGCGGTGGGTCAACAAGTGCGCAACCTCGAAGCCTGGCTGGGTACGACGTTGTTCATTCGTGCCGGTCGCGGGACCGGCCAGCTTGAGGCGACCGCGAATGCGCAGTTGGCCTTGCCGGACATTCGGGCGGCATTCGATCGGCTGGCCATTGGAGTGGCGCGATTGAAGGAGGCCAGTGCGCATACCGGGCTGACCGTAACGGTAAGCCCTGCATTCGCGTCGAAGTGGCTGGTCCCTCGGCTTGAAGGCTTTCAGAAGGCGCATCCTGACCTGGATGTGCAGCTCGACACCGATTCGCGCTCGCTGGATTTCTCCCTCGAGCGGGTTGATATCGGTGTTCGTTATGGCGGCGGGCAATGGTCGGGGCTTGCGTCCGAAAAACTCATGGGGGAATCACTGTTTCCGGTCTGTGCACCTGACTACCCCTTGCTGCGCAACGGCCAGCTGGCGCCCGACGCATTGAGCAGATGCACGCTGATCCATGACTTGTCCATGCCCAACGACGCCGCATTCCCCACGTGGCGAAGCTGGCTCGACCGTGCAGGCTACCGCAGCGTGAGTGCCGAACATGGCTTGCGAATCAACAACTCCGCGGCGGTGTTGCAGGCTGCGGTCGAGCGCCAAGGCCTGGCGCTGGCGCGAAGCGTGATGGTGCAGGACGACCTCAACGCCGGGCGCCTGATAAGGCCGCTGCTGGACGGGCCGAGCGAATGGGCGCTGAAGCAGGCTTACTACATCGTTTACCGGCCCGATCATCGTGAACTCACCCATGTACGTGTGTTTCGCGAATGGCTGCTGGCGGAGGCGGGTACCGTTACCGTGCCGACCCTGTAGTGCCTTGCAAAAAACAGCAGTTAGCCCGATCAGGCCGAACACCAATCAGATTTGCAGCGCTACGAGAAAGCGCGACACCATGTTGTACGCCGCCACAGTTGCGACAGCCTCGACAGTGAGTTTCTCACCGAACAGCGCCTTCACCTCGTTCATTGTCTGCAGGCTCACCGCGACGTTGCGGGTGGATTGATCGGTCAGACGCAGTAACGCCGACTCTTGCTCATCGAAGACTCCGGCTATCTCATAGTCACGCAGGCAGGCAGCTTTATCTTCGGTGCCGCCTGCTTGCAGATAGGCGGGGTAGTGCACCCCCCACTCGAATTCAGCAGCATTGAGCGCGGCAACGCGCAGCATGATCATTTCCCTAAGGACCAATGGTAGCTCGAACTCGCGCCTTACACGCCCGAGCAGCTCGTTCCAGCCAGTGGCCAGAGGAAAGCTGCGCAGCAATACCCTGTCGATTCCAATCAATTCACCACCAGGTCGCCGCGCCTTCATTGCCGCAAGCAAGGCGTCGGGCGCCGGGTCGTTATCGTGCCAAGGGGTAACTCTGACTTCGCTCATGAATACTCCACCAATGAACAGGACATGGCCTGAGATGCTCGTTCATAGAGGGGGCGCGGAACAAACCAGTTATTCTTCGTGCCCGTCAAAGTTAAGGTTTCCCGGCTGAGCAAAGCCTTCTTACCGGTGCATGGCAGTCACTTCTTACCCGCCTCCAGAAGCCAGTCACGAAATGCCGTGACTTTCGGCAGGCTTGCACACTCGGGGCGGTATACCACGTAGTACGCCAACGCTGAATGGAACCTGATGTGCGGGAACAACCGGACCAATCTGCCCGCCGCCACATCATCGTGGGCCATGACGCTACGCGCCAGTGCAACGCCCTGGCCATCGATGGCCGCTTGCAGGACCGCGGCGGAGTTGTTGATTTTCAGCGCCCGGGCAGTGGCGACACAGCCGATTTCCGCCTTTTGCACCCAGGCCGTCCAGGTTGGGAAATCAGAGCGGTCATCCATCGACTGGTCGTGGATCAGCATCTCGCGGCCGAGGTCTTCCGGCGTTTGCAGGCGGGAGGCGTCGCGTAGAAAGCTCGGCGAGCAGACAGGGTAGACCTCTTCATCCATCAGCTTCTGCGCCACCAGGCCCTGCCATATACCGGCGCCGTAACGCACACCGATATCGATCCGCTGCGCCACGAAGTCCACTACCCGCAAGTTGGTGTCCAGGCGTACGTCCATATCTGGCCACTGGGCATGGAAGCTCTCGATGCGTGGCAGCAACCACTTCGCGGCGAACGCCGGGCTCACTGTCACGGTAAGCGCACCGGCAGTGGTGCCTTCCTTGAGCCGCTCGAAACCCAGGGTCAGGCGATCGAACCCTGCCCGTATGTCCGGTAGCGCCCGCTCGGCCGCTTCGGTCGCAACCAGTCTGACGCGACCGGTATTGGCCCTGTGAAACAACGCAATGCCAAGCCAGTCCTCAAGCGACCTGACCAGTTGGCCCACGGCTGCCGGTGTGACATTGAGTTCAGCGGCAGCCGCCGAAAAGCTCTGGTGACGGGCGCTGGCCTCGAAGGCTCGCAGCGCGTTGAGGTAGATGGGCGTCTTCATATCGATAAACTTTTTCTTTCTCGCGTGAACATTTTATATCGTTTGTCGCTTCATCGCGTGCCGCGAATAATCGGCGTCAAGGCAGGTACAGCATAGCGTTGAATAGCTGGACAACACGCCTGGGTAGATTGAAAAACTTTCCATCATCACCTGCAACTGTCAGGTGCGAAGAGGTGCGCTATGAGCAACACGTTCAACGGTAAAAAATTGCTGGTCGTCGGTGGCACCAGCGGAATGGGCCTGGAGGCCGCACGTCAAGTGCTGGCCGGTGGCGGGAGTGCCGTCATTGTAGGTAACCGCCCGGAAAAAGCAGAAGCGGCCCGTCAGGCGCTGTCAGAACTCGGCTCAGTGACCGTGCTGATCGCCGACCTCTCCCAGGCGCAAGGCGTGGATCAACTGATCGAAACCATCGGCAGGGAACATGCGGATATCGACCTTCTGGTGAACGCCGCCGGCGTATTTTTCCCCAAGCCCTTTCTCGAACATCAGGGCGCGGACTTCGACCAGTACATGAAGCTCAACAGGGCGTTTTTCTTCATCACCCAGAAAGTGGCTGCAAACATGGTGGCCGGCAAGCGTCCCGGCGCCATCGTCAACATCGGCTCCATGTGGGCAAAGCAGGCTATCGCCGCAACACCTTCTTCGGCGTACTCCATGGCCAAGGCGGCTCTGCACTCGCTGACCCAGCACCTGGCGATGGAGCTGGCGCCGCATGGCATTCGCGTCAATGCCGTTTCGCCAGCTGTCGTGCAAACCCCGATCTATGAGGGGTTCATTCCGAAGGCCGAAGTTCATGGTGCCCTGCAGGGTTTCAACAGCTTCCACCCCATCGGCCGTGTTGGCACGCCCGAAGAAGTCGCCGATGTCGTCGCCTTCCTGCTGTCGGGTAAATCCAGCTGGGTGACAGGGGCGATCTGGGATGTCGACGGCGGCGTGATGGCCGGGCGCAACTGACCAGACCCACACCGATGCAATTGGCCAAACACTTGAGGTAGTTGAAAATGATGAAAGACTGGAATGGTTATCGCACCGACCTGCTCGAGCGTGTGGGCGATCTGGCCAGGCAAAGCCCGGACATTACCCGGGGCCTGGGCCTCATTGATGGTGCTGCGGCAAAGACAGGCCACCTGGAACCGAAGATTCACGAGCTGATTGCCCTGGCCGTGGCGGTCACCACCCGCTGCGATGGTTGCATCACCGTACACACCAAGAAGGCTGTCGAACTGGGCGCTTCGAAGGAAGAGATCAGTGAAGCGCTCGGCGTTGCCATCGCCTTGAATGCTGGCGCGGCGCTGGTGTACTCGGCGCGCGTCCTCGAGGCCCACGCCCAGCTTCCCGTAGCCTGACACCGATGGGGCCGCCACGGCCCCATTTCATCTTCCCTGGAGATCGCCCCATGCTCGTCAATGCAGACTTCTCTCAGCCAGCCACCGTTGCCGGCGACAACTACCACTGGGTGGCTTCGCCGCAGAGTGGGGTGGAACGGGTGATGCTGGATCGGCTCGGTGGCGAAAAAGCCAGGGCGACGAGCATTGTGCGCTATGCACCGCGTTCCAGTTTTCCGCGTCACCTTCACCCCGGTGGCGAGGAAATTTTCGTGCTTTCGGGGACCTTTTCCGAAGACGGCAATCACTATCCGGCCGGGTTCTACCTGCGTAATCCGCCGGGTTCCAGCCATCAGCCTTCCAGCCATGAGGGCGCAGTCATTTTCGTCAAGCTATGGCAGATGCAAGCGCACGAGTCAGAGTCGGTGAGGGTCGATACCCGAAATGCCGACGCATGGCGGTATGAACATGGACGAGCTGTTTGCCCGTTGTTTGAAAACCACCATGAACAGGTGTGGCTCGAACGCCTGCCGGCGGGGCAGCCCGTGTTCAGCAACACAGATGCCGCCGTTGAGTTGCTGGTAATCGATGGCCAGATAGACACTCCCGACCGATCACTGAGCCAGGGCAGCTGGATGCGTTTTCCCGCAGGCTTGCGCCCGGTCATCACCAGTGGTGCCGAGGGCGCGACGCTGTTCATCAAAACCGGGCACTTGCCCAGCACGCTTGAGCACAGCAAACCATGAGAACTGCAAAAATAGCCATCGTGGGGGCCGGGTTGAGCGGCCTTTATGCAGCCTACAGGCTTGAACAGATCGGCATTGCCGATTACCGGATTTTCGAAGCCCGGCCATCACCCGGTGGGCGGGTTCTGACGCTGTCATCCGCGCAGATGACAGCGCTGAAACCTGGCAACGTTGCCACGGCTGACGTTTTCGATTTCGGCCCCTCCTGGTTCTGGCCGGAGTATCAGGAGCAGCTGGGGCAGCTGGTCGAAACGCTTGGGCTCGATTACTACGAGCAGCATGAAACGGGCGATATGCTTGTCGAGCGCTCGAATCAGGGGCCGGTCATGAGGATGCCCGGTTATAGAAGTGCGCCAGCCTCCATGCGTATCAGCGGTGGCATGGGCGCGTTGATCGAGGCGCTGCAACGCAGGCTTGATCGCGAGCGAATACTGACCGGGCAGATTGTTCGCCGTTTGCGCCGCACGCAGGCGGGTGTCGAGGTCGACACGTACGGTGATCAAAGCGGCGAAACGACATGGCAGGCTACCCATGTGCTGCTGGCACTGCCACCTCGGCTGGCCCAGGCCACGATTGATTTCTCCCCGCCATTGCCGGACGGGCTGTCGCGAAGCTGGCAGCAATCCGCCACCTGGATGGCGCCCCACGCCAAGTATTTCGCGACCTACGAAACTGCATTCTGGCGTGACCAAGGCTTGTCTGGTGCCGGGCGCAGCGCGGTGGGCCCGATGGCGGAGATCCACGACGCATCCATTCCCAACGGCCAGGCGGCACTGTTCGGGTTCATAGGCGTTCCGGCGACTGCGCGCAGGGCGCTAGGCGAGCGGGAGCTGCTCGCCCTGTGCCGTGCCCAGTTGGCGCGCCTGTTTGGCCCGATGGCCGCTTTGCCAACCGCAGAACTCATCAAGGACTGGGCTGCGGATCCGTTCACGGCGGTCGAGGCTGACGGGGTGGGTACTGCCCAGCATGCTGCTGCTCCGCCACGGGCTGCAACATCGGGGCCTTGGGCGGGCCAGCTGACCGGCGTCGGTAGCGAATGGTCGCTTCAATTCCCAGGCTACCTGGCGGGCGCCATCGATGCAGTGGACCGGGGGATTGCTTCGCTGGGCATCTGATACCAACCAGCTGAAGTCCCGGCTGATCACTCATCAGGCCGCTAGCGAAATCGAGTATCTTTAGCCGCCTCAGTCGCCAGGCTGCTCCAGGCGCGGCGCACGATCGACGGTTTAGGGACACGAACGAAATGGCACTCAAGGTGATGGTGATCGGTGGCTACGGCAACTTCGGCAGTATCGTTTGCCGGCACTTGGCGGGTGCGCCGAACATTGCGCTGGTGGTCTCCGGCCGCGACCCGGATAAGGTGCAAGGCAAGGTGGACGAGTTGAACACCTCGTCGGGCATTGCGTGCGAAGGTTGGTGTGGCGATGCCATGGGCGCCGGCTTCGCGAGTGTGTTGCAGGCGATGAACATCGAATTGGTGATCCATACCGGCGGCCCGTTTCAGGGGCAATCCTATGCCGTCGCCCAAGCCTGTATCGAGGCGGCGGTGAATTATTGTGACCTGGCTGACTGCCGAACCTTCGTCAACGGCGTGGGCGTGCTGGATGCCAGCGCCAGGCAGGCGGGCGTGGCTATTCTGAGTGGCTGCAGCTCGGTGCCGACGCTGTCGTCTGCCCTTATAGACCAGTACCGCCATCGTTTCATGCGCATTGACACGATCGAGCATGGCATTTCCTCCTCGGCGAAAATGCCGGGGCTGTCGACCGTCGAGGGGGTGCTCGCCTACGCAGGCAAACCGATCCAGCAACTCAGAAATGGCAGGGTACACCCGGTGCTGGGCTGGCAGGACCTCACGCTGCGCAAGCTGCCCCAGCTTGGCACGCGGGTGCTGGCCAACGTTGACGTGCCCGACATGGACATCTTTGCCGGCCGTTATGGCGCCCATACCCTGCGTTTCAAGGCGGGTGCCGGGCTCAAGCTTGGCGGCGTTGCCAATGGCCTGCTGGCTCAGGCGCTGCGCGTTGGGCTCGTGCGCAATCACGCCGTGTGGGCCGCTCGCCTGCATCGCCTGGGCACCTGGTTTGAACGCTTTGGTGATGGCAAAAGTGCGATGTACATCGACGTGCATGGCCTTGGCATAGATGGGCAGCCATTGTCCCTGGCCGTGCAACTGACCGCCTTGAACGACAAGGGCCCGGAAATTCCCAGCTGTGCAGCCGTCGCCTTGGCGACAAAAATGGCCCAGGGCTACGTGCCTGATTCTGGTGCCCGCCCGTGTGTCGGCGAAATCAGCGTCGATGAATACATGGCAGCCATCAACGACCCGGTCAACCTGAACCTGGCTGTGTATTTCTCTGACGGGCAGGGCTGACCCATGCTCTACCTGGGTCTGAAATACCTGCACGTGATCGCGGCAGTTTTCCTGTTCGGCTTCGGCATGGGGTCGTACCTCTACCTGATCGCCGCGAGCCGCTCGGCCAACCCGCACGTGATTGCCCATGTGGCGCGCATGGTGGTGCAGTTCGATACCTGGATCACCACGCCGGCGGGCGTCATCCAGATCATCACCGGCCTGTTGCTGGTCAATCTCTCCGGGCTCGGCGTGACCACGCACTGGGTGCTGACTTCGCTGGTTATCTTCCTGTGCGTGGGCTCGCTCTGGCTACCGGTGCTGGTGCTGCAAAAGCGCCTGCAGCAGATGGCGGCGACGGCGGCACAGGCCGACACAGCACTGGAGGAGGGTTACCGCGAGGTGTACCGAAAATGGTTCTGGATGGGCGTACTCGGCTTTCTGGGGATGTTTGTGATCGTGCTCATCATGGTCACGAAAATGCCCCCGTGGCAGTTGATTGGGGCAATGGCAGACGCCTGGAGGGTTTAGCGCCTGGCACTCCAGGCCACCGCACACAAGGCCAATCCCGCCATATTCAGCGACACCGGATTGAATGCTTCCTTGAGCAACCCCGGGCTGAACACCGCCACATCCACCAGTAGCCCCAGCAGCGCTGCCGCAGCCACTGCGATCGGCCAGGGATTGCGCGGTGCAAGCAGTATCCACAGCGCCAGGGCCATCTCCCCAAATCCCGCCAGGGTGGCGAACAGTTGCACCTGATCGATGCCATGGGCCTGGATCATCATCTGCTCGCCCGTGCTCAGCCACAGCAACTTCGGTACGAGCCCATGGTACGCAAACATGAACGCCAGACCACCGCGAGCGATCCAGTTGATACGTATCAAGGCGTTCATGATGACCCCTTCAAAAAGCGCTGTTCATGGTCCGGCGTCGGCAACAGGCACACACCATCGAACAACACCACGGTTTCACCGGGCTGTAGCAGGGGCGCGGGGACGGGGCGGGTATGCGATGCGGGCATGGGGGGGAGTCCAATCGGGCCGGGTGAGGCTGGATGATACCTCGGTGATGTACCCCCCCAAATACCCTCGATACCTCCAGCAGGATGCGTGAGCGGGAATGGCGATTTATGGCGGCGGCCGAGGTGGCGCACACCGTGCTTCAGTCGGCGCCGTCGGGGCTATGGCCGGCAGCAAGGGCGTCAGGCGGTGTATCCGCCAAGCGTTTCGGCAACCCAGTCAGCAATGTAGTGTCCGGCATTGATGCTGTTGTCGAAGCTTGAGTGCTGCACGCCACCTTCGCGGTCGGTGAAGATCTTCAGCTCGCGTTTTGGGCTGTTGACCAGTTGTTCGTAGGTGCGATGCGCCCATTTGAGGGGGATCTGCGAGTCCTTCTCGCCATGGGTGACCAGGAAGGGCACGCGAATGCGATCGAGCACACCGTCCAGGTGAACCTGTTCGGCAATGCGCATGAACTCGTCCATGTCCTTGGCGCCCCACACCCAGCGTACGTGCGCCCAGTAGTGCGGCACCGGGAAGTTGCCTTCTTTCTCCAGGCGGCGCTTCTGCACGTCGCGCCAGTCATGGTTTGCGCCCCACACCACGCCGCAGGCGAAGCGCGGCTCGAAGGCCACCGCACGCGGGCAGTAGTAGCCGCCCAGGGAGACGCCCTCCAGACCGATGCGCTTGGGATCGACGTCGGCACGGGTTTCCAGCCAGTCGACCACGCGGCTGGCCCAGTGCTCGCTGTCGTAGCGCGCGGTCAGGCCGTGCAGGCGCAGCGCCTCGCCGGTGCCGGGCTGGTCGATGATCAGCGATGACACGCCGCGCCTGGCCAGCCATACGGGCAGGCCGACGCGGTATTTCATTTCCTTGGTAGAGTCCAGGCCGTTGACCTGTACCAGCAGCGGCGCCGGGCCGCTGACGCCTTGCGCGCGTACCAGCAACCCCGAGAGGTGCTTGCCCTCATAGGGGATCTCCACCCGCTCGCAGTTTTCCCTGGCCAGGTCGATGCCCCTGGCGAACGTTGCCAGGAAGCGCTGGTACAGTGCCACACGGCCTGGCGCATCGTGGGCCTGCAGGCGTTCGCAGGTGAGGTAGTAGGTGGCGGCGCGGTTGTATTTCTCGCCGGCGGAAAGGCGTCGGCCAGCCGCTTGGTCTTCCTCGGCCAGGGCACAGAGCTTGTCGGCCATGGACGACCAGGTTTCTCGGAAGGCCTGGGTTCCTGCCGCGTCGGGTTGTTTGGCGGCATCCTGCAGCGGGGCGCACATTTCCTCGATTTCGCCCATGCGGGCGCCCATCTCGATAGCCAGGTCCACCGAGAGGTTCCAGACGTAATTGGTGGGGAAGTAACGGAACATGGGTGTTGTCC
This sequence comes from Pantoea sp. Ap-967, assembly GCF_011752565.1. GTDB lineage: Bacteria > Pseudomonadota > Gammaproteobacteria > Pseudomonadales > Pseudomonadaceae > Aquipseudomonas. The sequence goes on along the minus strand of NZ_VWXK01000002.1, from coordinate 309,037 downwards.
TTCTGCGGTCGTTGAATCCGGCGCCCAGGATTGCGGCAGGCACGCAGGGCGCTGTTTGAAGGCAAGGTACGCAGGTGGAACTGGGCGAGGCCAATCGTGAACGGGGATGCGAGGTATCGCCAAACGCGATGCCCCGGCAGCCAAGCGTTGGCCGGGGCGATGGTGGCGGCTCAGGCGCTGGCGCGCACGACCTGCAGTGGTTGGCCGGCGTGCTGGATGAATTCGCTGATGCGATCGCGTAACCATCGGTGCATGGGGTCGCCATCCATGCTGCGGTGCCAGAGCATGAATTCGCGCATGACCGGGATCTGGACCGGAGGCGGCAGGATACGCAGCGGCAGGTAGCCGGCGTACAACTCGGCCAGGCGACGGTGCATGGTGGCGACCCGTGGGGTCCCTACCAGCAACTGCGGCAACGTGTTGAAGTCATTGGTGATCACCTCCAGGCGCCGTTTGAAGCCGTACTGGCTCATGAACCAGTCCTCGATGCTCAGGTGCCGGTTGCGGCCGAAACCCACCGAGATGTGGCCCATCTGCATGTACTGCTCCAGGGGCAATCGCTCGCCGACCTCGGGGTTGTCGCGCCAGACCACGCAGACATGCTCCTCTTCGAACAGCAGTTGTGCCGGGTGGCCGTCTAGCCGGTAGCGCTCGGGCACGATCATCATGTCGACCTCGCCACGCAGCAGCAGCTCGGCACTGCTGTCGCCGGGGCTGATGATCTCGAAGGTGATGTGCGGCGCCTGCTGGTGGATGTTCTGGATGACCTGGGCAAACAGCACGCTGACCAGGTAGTCCGAGGTCACCAGGCGGAAGTGGCGCTTGCTGCTCGCCGGCTCGAACACCGGTTTGGCGGTGATCGAGGAGCGGATGGTCAGTAGCACCTCGCGCACCGGCTTGGCCAGCTCCAACGCATAGGGCGTGGGCTGCATCTTGCGGCCGACCTGCACCAGCAGCTCATCCTCGAAGAAGGTCCGCAAGCGGCCGAGCACACCGCTGGTGGCCGATTGGGTCATGTGCAGGCGTTCGGCGGCGCGGGTGATGTTCTGCTCTTCGAGCAGGATGTCCAGGGCAACCAGCAGATTCAGGTCCAGGTGGTGAAAGCGCATGTGATAGCTCTCGGCTCTTGTAGTTATTTTCGCGATACCTTCCCGCTGGATTGCCGATACGTCAAGAGCTCCGGGCCCTGCCAGCGGGCCAACGCCAAGCGCCGTGGGCTGACGCACAAGTATCGCGATTGCCGATGCCTCGCATCCTGACACGCGATTGGTCACCCCGCACAGCACCGAGCAGTCTGCGCTCCAGTCGAGCGGCCAGCGGGCCGGCGCGACCCACTACCGGTGAGCCTGCATCGCCGAATAACAATTTCAATGGAGTGGTAGCCATGAACATTCTTGGTCTCGATGCGCTGGTGTTCGGCGTCGACGATATCCAGGCCTGTGCCGATTGTTTGCGTGACTATGGCCTGACTGCCGTGCAACTGGACGCCGACGGTGGCCGCTTCGAAGCGCTGGACGGCACCGCGGTCATCATCCGCCGCGGCGCCGACAGCCGCTTGCCGCCAGCGCTGGGTGCTACGCCGTCGCTGCGCGAAACCGTCTATGGCGTGGCCGCTGCGGCGGACCTGGAGGCGATCGCCGACGAGCTGGGCCGTGACCGCGCGGTGCATCGCGACGCCGACGGCGCGCTGCATACCGTCGATGACCTGGGTTTTGCCATCGCCTTCCAGGTGACCTGCCGGCGCGCCTTCGAGGCACCGGCCGACCTCACCAACGCTCCTGGCAGCGCGCCGCAGCGCTCGCTCAACCAGCTGGGCATCTCCCCGGACATGCCGGCCTTGCCACGCACCTTGTCCCATGTGGTGTATTTCGTGCCCGACGCGGCCAAGGGCGAAGCGTTCTACCGCGACCGCCTGGGCTTCGTCACCACCGACAGCTTCATTGGCGTCGGCCCGTTCATGCGCACAGCCGGCATGGACGACCACCACTGCCTGTTCATGATCCAGACCCCGCCGCATATGCAGGGCTGTGAGCACTTCACCTTCCACATGGGGAGCGGCACCGAAGTGCTGCTGGCGGGCACGCGCTTCCAGCAAAAGGGCTGGGCCAGCTTCTGGGGACCAGGCCGGCACCTGCTGGGCTCCAACTGGTTCTGGTACTTCAACAGCCCGCTGGGCTGCCACATCGAGTACGACGCCGACATGGACAAACACGATGACGCGTGGGCGGCGCGCCAGGCGCCGATGTCGGCCGACAACTCGCAACTATTCCTCTTCAGCTCGCGGGAAAAATGGGCACCGGGCGGCCCACCGGCGAAGCAGGGTTGAGCCATGGGCCACGCGAGACATGCAATGAACACTGTGACTGACGTACTCATCGTAGGTGGCGGGATTGGTGGCCTGTGCGCGGCCATTGCCTTGCGCCGCAAGGGCATTGCCGTCGATCTGGTCGAGCTGAAGAGCGAGTGGAGCGTCTACGGCGTCGGCATCATCCAGCAGAGCAACGTGGTGCGCGAGATGCACCACCTGGGCCTGCTCGAGGCCTACCTCGATGCGGCCTACGCCTTCGAGGACGTGGCCATCTACACCACCGAAGGCCAGCAACTGGCGCGCATCCCCGGCCAGCGCCTGGCCGGCCCGCAGTACCCGGCCAACGTCGGTATCTCGCGCCGCGCCCTGCACAAGGTGCTGAGCGAAACCGCCATCGAACTCGGCACCCAGGTGCGCCTGGGCACCTCGGTGCAAAGCTTCGAGCAGGATGCCAGCGGCATCGACGTGCTGTTCAGCGACGCCAGCCATGGCCGCTACGGGCTGGTGGTCGGCGCCGACGGCTTGTACTCGAAGGTGCGCGGCTTGTTGTTCGGCGATCAGTACCTTCCGCGCTTCACCGGCCAGTCGGTGTGGCGCTGCAACTTTGCGCGGGCCGCCGGTATCGACCACCTGGCCAACTACCAGGGGTCAGCGGGCAGCGCGGGCCTGGTGCCGCTGGCCGACGACCTGATGTACCTGTTCACCACCTCGCACGAGCCCGGCAACCCCCGGATGGAACCCGCCACCCTGGCTGACGGCCTGCGCCAGCGGCTGGCGGGTTTTGGCGGGCTGATCGGCGAGTTGCGCGAGCTCATCGATGACAGCACCGAGGTCGTCTACAAACCGCTGGAAGCCGTGTTCGTCGACGAGCCCTGGTACTGCGGCCGTGTGTTGCTGATCGGCGACGCCGCCCATGCCACCACCCCGCACCTGGGGCAGGGCGCCGGCATGGCCATCGAGGATGCCGTGGTGCTGGCCGAGGCGCTCAGCACCGACGGCAGCCTGGAGGCGCAATTGCAGCACTTCATGGGCCGGCGATTCGAGCGCTGCAAGCTCATCAGCACGATGTCGTTGCTGGCCGGCGAGAAGGAGGTCCAGTGCGACCCTTCGTTCGACCGCATTGGCCTGGTCAAGCGGATGCTGGAAGTCACCGCGCAGCCGATCTGATTCCCCCTATCCGAGGAGACAACATGCAATCGCTTCCTGCATTCAAACCTGTGGTCACTGGCCACGATGCCTGTGACCGGGAGGAGCTGCAGCCATGAAACTCGCCACGTTCGACGACGGCAGCCGCGATGGCCGCCTGCTGGTGGTGGCCCGTGACCTTGGGCGTGCAGTCGATGCCAGCGACATCGCGCCCAGCTTGCAGGTCGCACTGGAGCACTGGCCCCAGGTCGAAGCCCGCTTGCAGGCGTTGTACCAGCGGCTCAATGACCACGCGGCCGCAGGTGCCTTCGAGCTCGACCCGGCGCGACTGGCCGCGCCCTTGCCACGCGCCAGCCAGTGGCTGGACGGTTCCTGCTTCCTCAGCCATGGCGAGTTGATGCAGAAGGCCTTCAACCTGGACCCGATCGAAGGCGTTGAGCACACCCCTCTGATCTACCAGGGCGCCAGTGACGATTTCCTCGGGCCACATGCGGACATCCCCTTGCCTAGCGAGGCTCACGGCATCGATTTCGAGGGCGAATTCGCCGTGCTGCTCGATGATGTGCCCATGGGCTGCCCAGCGGAGCAGGCCTTGCAGCATGTGCGCCTGGTGGTGCAACTCAACGACGTCAGCCTGCGCGCCTTGGCCCCGCGGGAGATGAAGACCGGTTTCGGCTTTCTCCAGGCCAAGCCGGCCAGCAGCTTCGCGCCGGTGGCGGTCACTCCCGATGAACTCGGCGAGGCCTGGCGCGACGGCCGGGTGCACCTGCCGCTGCAGGTGCAGTGGAATGGCGAGTGGTTCGGCCATCCCCATGGCGGCGCCATGCACTTCGGTTTTCACCAACTGATCGCCCATGCGGCGCTGACCCGGCGCTTGAGTGCCGGCACGCTGGTTGGCTCCGGCACCGTTTCCAACGCCGATCGCAGCGTAGGCTCGGCATGCATTGCCGAGCGCCGCGCCATCGAAACCCTTGCATTCGGTGCGCCGCGCACGGCCTTCATGCGCTTTGGCGACCGGGTGCGCATGGAGGCACGCGGGCCCGGTGACGAGGTGCTGTTCGGTGCCCTCGACCAGCGCGTGGTCCAGGGGGCTGGCCAGGCCACTTGCAAAGGAATCCTCCCATGAGCTTGAGCAAACGCCGCCTGCTTGACTTGTCCGTCACCTTGGACAACAACCCCTACACCGATCCGCCGCCCTTGCTGCCGAAGATCGATTACATGGACCACCAGCAGGGCTGGCCGGAGATGGCCGCGATGTTTCCCGGGCTGCGCAAGGAAGACCTGCCGGGCGATGAGTCCTGGGCGGCGGAGCGTCTGCAGATCACCACCCACAGCGGCACGCACATGGACGCGCCCTGGCACTATGCATCCACCACCGACGGCGGCAAGCCGGCGTTTGGCATCGACGAGCTGCCGCTGGAGTGGTGCCTGCAGCCGGGGGTGAAGCTGGATTTTCGTCATTTGCCTGATGGCCACGTGGTCACGGCGGCAGAGGTCGAGGGCGAACTTGCGCGTATCGGCCATGCACTGCAGCCACTGGACATCGTGCTGGTGAACACCCGTGCGGGGAGGCTGTTCGGCCAGCCTGGCTACCTCGAAGCCGGCGTGGGGATGGGCCGGGAGGCGACGTTGTATCTGCTGGAGCGTGGGGTGCGGGTGGTCGGCACCGATGCCTGGAGTTGGGACGCGCCGTTCAAGTACACCCGTGAGCGCTTCAGTGAAACGGGGGATGCCTCGATCATCTGGGAAGGGCACAAGGCCGGGCGGGATATCGGTTATGGGCAGATGGAAAAGCTGGCCAACCTGGAGCAGTTACCGGATTTCGGCTTCATGGTGAGTTGTTTTCCATACAAGATCCGCCATGCCTCGGCCGGATTTGTCCGAGCCGTCGCAATCCTGGAGTAAGCGTTTCCTGTTGCCGGGCTCACGCTGGGACGTGGTTTTGCCGGTTGAGCATACGCCGTCGGCAATACCGTCCGGCAGATAAAACACCTTACCGAGCTTCTCTGAAAATCACGAATGGGATGTTGACGACCTCGGTCATAGCTGCCTATTCTCAACAAACTGGAACGAGAATTCTAATTCTAGCAATCACCTTGCATGCACGTGCAAAGGCTGCTCAGACCTCGTCCAGGGAAATCATCATGACAATAAGAGGACACACATGATGCGCTTCTCCGCCTTCCTGGTCGGTCGTTCGACTGCCCCCGAGCAAGACCGTTTCGTCATGGATGCCTTGGTCGATCACGCCCGCGCCGCCGAGCGCCTGGGCTTCGACGCGGTGTTCATGCCGGATCACCACTTCACCGGCTACGCCCCCATGTCCAGCGACCCGTTCATGTTCGCGGCGTACCTGGCGGCGCAGCTCAAGCGCGTGCATTTCGGCATGTCGGTCACCACCGTGCCGTTGCACCACCCGGTGCGCTTCGCCGAGCGGGTGAACTTGCTCGATCAGCTGACCGATGGGCGCCTGCTGGTAGGCGTGGGCAGTGGTACCACCCCGGAGGAGATGATCGGCTTCGGCGTCAACTACAAGCATGCCTCGGCCCTGCTGCAAGAGAACCTCGACCTGGTGCAGCGCCTCTGGGACAAGGAGATCGAGGATGATCCGATCACCTTCGAAACCGCGCATTACAAAGGCGCCGTTGTACAGCGCATCGTGCCGACCGCCTACCAGAAGAAATTCAACCGCATCATGCCGGTCGCCCTGCGCGAAACCAGCATGCAGCGCGCTGCGGATTCGGGCTGGCCGGCGTTCATCCCGGCGTTCACGCCGCCGGTGGTGGCCAGTGCCGACCCGTTCGCCGAGCTGACCAAATACTTCAACCGCTACCGCGATGCGCTGCACGAGGCGGGGCATGCGCCGCAGGTGATCGAGCACTGCCTGTCCTGGACCACCCACACCTACCAGTGCGTGCACCTGGCGCCAAGCGCGGATCAGGCCGAGGAGGAGTTGATGCAGATCCTCAAGGCCTACAAGCAAGCCATTGACCGCGAGTACCACTACAACAAGCGTGCCGAAGTGCTCAGCGGCGTGTCGCTGCACCCGCACCCGGATTGCTTCAGCAAGGAATGGATCAACACCTGGTGCCTGCACGGCACGCCGGAGCAGGTCGCCGAGGAGTTGCACAAGCACCAGCAGCTGGGCATCGGCAACGTGCTGATGGGTTTCATCAACGGGCCGCTGACCGAGCAACGCATCGGCTTCGCCAACCAGTCGCTGGACCTGTTCTCGCGCCAGGTCATGCCGCAATTTCGTTGAGGGAGGCTTGAATCATGAACCGTACCATTGCTTTGCATGATGCCGACCGACCGCTGATCGTGGGCATCGGTGGCACTACTCGGCCTGGGTCGAGTACCGAGAAAGCGTTGCGTTGCGCCCTGGAGCGTGCGCGACAGCTGGGCGCGCGCACCCTGCTGTTTGGCGGCGCAGAGCTGTCTGCCTTGCCGAGCTTCGACCCGCAGGTGGCTGAGCGTACGCCCGCCGAGGTGGCGTTGATCGAGGCCGTGCGTGCCGCAGATGGGGTGATTTTCGCCACGCCCGGCTACCACGGCGGTGTCTCGGGCCTGGTGAAAAACGCCATCGATCTGCTGGAAGATTTGCGCCAGGACAGCCGCGTCTATCTGGATGGCCGTGCGGTGGGCTGCATCGTTACCGCGGCCGGCTGGCAGGGTTGCAACACCACCCTGGGCGCCTTGCGCTCCATCGTCCATGCACTGCGTGGATGGCCGACGCCGCTGGGCGTGACGCTCAATACCGCCGGCGCCTCGCTGTTCGACGCGCAAGGGCATTGCACCGAACCCCAGGTAGCCGCGTCGCTGGCCATGCTGGCCGAGCAGACCTTGGTGCTGGCGCCACAGCGCCAGGGTTCGGGGCAGAGGGTGAGCCATGGGTAGCCCAGCGTTCGACTGGCGCCAGGTGGCGCACCTCACGGCGGGGCAGGACATGTGGTCGACCCACCCGCTGGCGGCCATCGGGCTCAAGTCCATGCGCTTTTCCGATGGCCCCATGGGCATCACCGGCGGGCGGGTGGATGAGCGCGACCTGGCTCTGCTCACGCCCTGCGGTCTCGCTCTGGCGGCGAGCTGGGATACGGCGCAGGTGCGCAAGGTTGGCCAGGTAGTGGGTGACGAGGCATTGCGCCTGGGCATCCAGGGTATTCTTGCGCCCAACCTCAACCTGATGCGCAGCCCCCTGGCGGGCCGGGCCTTCGAGCTGTTCGGCGAAGACCCGTTGCTGATCTCGCACTTGGGCGGGGCATGGGCTGCAGGCGTGCAGTCCCGGGGCGTGGCCTCGGTGATCAAGCACCTGGTGTGCAACGACTCGGAAACCGACCGGCGCAACATGAATGTGGCGGTGGACGAGCAAACCCTGCGCGAAGTGTATTTTCGTCCGTTCGAGTACACCGCCAGCCGCGGGGCCTGGGGCATGCTGACGGCTTACAACAGCGTCAATGGTGTGCGCTGCGCCGAGCTGGGCCAGGCAATCGGCTGGCTCAAACAAGGTATGGGCTGGGATGGCCTGATCATGTCTGACTGGTTCGGCACCCACAATGGCGTCGCCAGCCTGAAAGCCGGACTCGACCTGGAAATGCCAGGCCCGGCGCGCCATATGGGCGAAGCGCTGCCCGACGCTGCCGCGATCGGCAAATACGTGGTCGATGCTGCTCAGCGCCTGCAACGGCTGGCCGAGCGGGTGGCCAACCCCGCGCCATACGATGCCAGCGCCACTGCCGAGTCGGAGCGCAAGCACGTGCTCGAAGAAGCGGCGGCTGCTGGGATGGTGCTGCTTCGCAACGACGGTTTGCTGCCGTTGCAGCCAGGCAAGCACAAGCGCATCGCGGTGATCGGGCCCAACGCGGTCCAGCCCTGTTTCCAGGGCGGCACCTTCGCCAAGGTGGCCCTCGACCCTGCGACGCAGATGCCGGTCACCTCGATCGCAGCGCGCTTTGCCGACGTGCAGTATGCCGAGGGCGTGGTCGCCGAGTATCGAATTCCACCGCTGACCTTGAGCCGCGGCGCATCCCGGGAGCCGCTGAACCTGAACGTGACCTTCCGCGATGGCGAAGGGCGCCAGGTGCATCAGGAAGCGCGCCACGCCTCGTCGCTGATCTGGTTCAAACACATGCCCGGCGTGGGTGACCTGCTGGCGCTCGAAGGCACCGCCAATGTCACCGCGTGCACGGTCATGCAGGCGCAGCGCAGTGGCGTGCATCGCTTCTTCGTCGGCGGCACAGGCGAGGTCAGCCTGTTCATCGACGGGCTGGAGCAGGCCAGGTTCGATGGTGTCACCTTGTCTGGCGACATCATGGGCAAACTGATGCAGAGCCCGCACACCACGGTGGATGTCGCGCTGGAGGCGGGCCAGCAGGTCTCGCTCGAATTCTCGATGAATCTCCGCTGCAGCCTGGCCCATGGCCTGTGGTTCGGCTGCCGAGCTCCCGAGCAAGGCGAGCTGCTTGAACAAGCCGTGGCCCTGGCCAGGGACGTGGACAGCGTGGTCCTGATGGTGGGGGAAACCGCCGACGCCGGCCTGGAAAGCGTCGACCGCGACACCACCCAGCTAAGTGCCGCGCAGCAGGCGCTGATCCGTTCGGTCTGCGAGGTCAACCCGCGCACGGTGGTGGTGCTCAACGTGGCTCACCCGGTCGACACCGCCTGCCTCGAACGAGCCGCCGCGGTCATCGTCGCCTGGTACCCGGGGCAAGGCTTCGGCCCGGCACTGGCCTCGGTGCTGGCAGGCGACCGCGAGCCGGGCGGGCGCTTGCCTGTGACCTTTGCCGCGCAAGAGCAGGACTACCCGGCCTGGTCACTGGCACCGGACGCCAACGCAAACCTGCATTACCGCGAGCAATGGTGGGTGGGCTATCGCCACTTCGCCGCGAACGCGCTGAAACCGGCATTCCCGTTCGGCCACGGCCTGGGCTATGCCTTGATCGAGCCAGAAGTGGCGCAGCTGTTCGGCGAGCAGGTCGACCAGCTGAGCGTGAGCCTGTCGCTGCTCAACAGCTCGACGCGCCCAGGTAAAGCCGTTCCGCAACTTTACCTGCAGGCGCCCGCCGAGGAGGGCGAGCAAGCGCGCTATTGCCTGGAAGCCTTCCTGGCCGTGGAGGTGCCGGCAGCGGGCAGGGCGGTGGCCAACCTGGTGCTCGAAGCGCGCAGTTTCTCCCGCTGGGATTGCCAGGCACAGCGCTGGCGCCTGCGCCCTGGGCTTTATCGCCTGACGCTGGGTGCCTCCAGCAGCGAGAGCTGGTTTCAACTGGCGCTCCACGTCGATGAAAGGGGCCGGGTCGAGGCGGGCGCCTGGCATTCGCTGTTCGCCGAAGGCATCGCCACCGGCGATACGTCGAGCGCGAAATAAATGATTGTGCAGGGGCGCGAAAGCTGTGGCTCACTGCTAAATAATTAGAACGCGAATACTTGTTCAGAATAATAATGGCGGAGCATGGCCGCCGCACAAGGAGGTAAGACGTGTACCCATCAGCCTGTATCGAATGGCTCTTCCAGGATGACTGCCCGGCGTTCGCCGACCGCATTCGCGCGGCGAAGGCCGCGGGCCTCAGCCATGTCGAGTTCCACCTGTGGCGTGACAAGCCCATGGACCAGGTGGCGCAAGCCCTGCGTGAAACCGGTGTGACCCTCACCAGCTTCTGCGTCGACCCGCGCCGCAGCCTGGTCGACCCGGCGCAGCACGCCGAGTTCATCGAGGCCGTGCGCGACAGCCTGGCGGCCAGCCAGCAGGTTGGCTCGCCGCCGCTGATCGTTGCTTCCGGCTTCACCCGCGAGGGCGTCTCCCGTGTCGAACAGCGCGCCGCGGCAGTGAAGGCGTTGGCCGAGGCCGCGGGCCTGGCCGAGGCCGCCGGGGTGGAGCTGTTGGTCGAGCCGCTCAACACCCGCATCGACCACCCCGGCATGTTTCTCCACGACACCCGCGAAACCCTGGACATCATCGAGGAGGTCGGCAGCCCGAACCTCAAGCTGCTGTTCGATGTGTACCACTCCAGCGTGATGGACGAATCGCTCGAAGACGTGCTGCACGGGCGCATGCACCTGGTGCGCCACGTGCAGATCGCCGACCTGCCGGGCCGCAACGAACCCGGCACCGGCCAGCTCGACTGGAGCGACCTGCTGCAACGGCTCAAGGCGCTGGGTTACCGGCAAGCCATCGGCCTCGAATACAAGCCCACCTTGCCATCCCTGCAATCGCTGGCCAGCGCGCGCCTCGCCACCGGCCTGTAACCGCCCCTCAGGAAACCGTCATGAACAACAAGATCAAACGCGGCGTCAGCCTGTACAGCTTCCAGAACGAAACCTTCCTCGGCAAGATGGACCTCGCCGACTGCATCCGCCACTGCGCCGACATGGGGGCGCTGGGCATCGAGATCATCGGCGAGCAGAGCTTCGCCGGCTGGCCGGAGCAGGGCGTGGCCGACACGGCCATCGAGCACTGGCATCACCTGATGAAAAAGCACGGTACGGTGCCGGTCAGTCACGACTTCATGCTCGACTACAAACGCTACAAAGGCCGCCCGATGCCGTTTGACGAGCAGGTGCGCAGTGTGCGCAACGACCTTCAATTCGCCTCGCGTCTGGGCATGAAGTACATCCGTTCGCTGGTCTCGGTCGAACCTGAAGTGCTGGTGGCCGCGGCACCCTACGCCGAGGAGCTGGGGCTGAAGATCCTACTGGAAGTGCACGCGCCGCTGCACTTCGACCACCCCTGGATCATCCGCCACGCCGAAGCCTACGAGCGTTCCGGCAGCCAGGCCTTGGGCTTCCTGCCGGACATGGGCATGTTTCTGTTCCGCTTCCCCCGTGTCTGGAAAGAGCGCTTCATCCGCAATGGCTGCCCGGTCGCCGCCGCTGAGTTCATCGAAAAGAGCTATGAAGACCGTCGTCTCAGCGAATACGTGATCCTCGATGTGATGGAAAAGTGGGGCCCGGGCCCGCAGCTCGCCATGGCTGAAACGCTGCGCCACAACGCTGCGTTCGAGCCCAAGCGCATGCTTGATTTCATGCCGCGCATCCACAACATCCACGCCAAGTTCTACGAGATGACCGAGGCGCTGGAAGAGTGGTCGATCCCGTACGACGAGATCTTCCGTGTGCTGCAAAAGGGTGGCTATGACGGCTACGTCTGCTCCGAGTACGAAGGCAACCGCTGGGTCGAAGATGCCTTCGAAGTCGACAGCCTGCACCAGGTTCGCCTGCAACACCGCATGTTCTGCAAACTGCTCAACGAAGACCTGCCCGCCGCGCTGGCTGCCTGAGGATTGCCCCGATGTTCGATAAACACATGATTTGCCAGGAAGGCTTCACCAACGTCGTCGAAGGCGGCCAGGTCACCGGCTTCCGCTTCCTCGCGCGCCTGCCGTATTACCGCGGCCTGGGCCTGTCGATGATCGAGGACATCGCCATCAGCGTCGACGGCGAGGCGGTCGCGCGCAGCGACATCCGCTTCAGTGTGCGTGGGCGCAGCTGGAGCCTGGACGAGTTGGAAAGCGTCTACGACGACCGCTGGAACTTCGGCGAAAAGGCTGAGCTGATCGTGCTCAAAGCCGGCGGCCTGGCCGCGGGCACGCACCGCCTGAAGCTGGCCGAGAAGCTGCGGATTTCCTACCTGCCGTTCGTGCCCACCACCACCTGCGAGGCGGATGTCGCGCTGACCCGGTGATCTCGATAAGCCAATGAAAGCAGGCGAGTCGGGCCGACCCGATTCGCCTTGCCGCGTGCCCAGCCTGTTTCATCTCCACAAGAACAACGAAGGAGAAGATCGTGGGAAATACCCTTACTGCTACAGAAACCGCTCAGCGCGCCGGTGTGGCGCAGGGCCTCATCATGGTGCTGACGGGCTTTTTGCCCATCCTTGCCATTGTCTCGCTGGCGCCGGCGGTGCCAACCCTGATCGAGCACTTCGCCGATGTGCCGTACGCGCAGGTGCTGATCCCGACGATGATCACCGCACCGGGCCTGATGATCGCCTTCGCAGCACCCTTTGCCGGCTTGCTGGCGGACCGGCTGGGGCGTCGTCGATTGCTGATCGGCTCAACCTTGCTGTTTGGCCTGTGCGGCACCATGCCCCTGTGGTGCGAGTCGCTGGCCGTGATCTTCGCCAGCCGCCTGGGCGTCGGCCTGGCCGAGGCGGTGGTGCTGACCCTGGCCAACACCATGCTGATCAACTATTTCAACGTCCGTCGTCGGCGCTTCTGGCTGGCCTTGCAGGGCTTCATCGGGCCGTCGCTGGCCGCTGTCGTCATCGCCAGTTCCGGCTACCTGACGGCCATGGCCTGGAATGGCGCGTTCTGGATCTACGCCATCGCCTTCCCGCTGTGCCTGGCGATGAAGGTGTGGATGTTCGAGCCGGACGCCGAAAAGCGCCACGATGACGAGCCGCTGATCGATGACACCGTGTTCCCCTGGCTGCGTATCGCGACGATCTGTTCGATCACCTTCGTCATCGCCGTCGTGTACTACGTCTACACCATCAACGCCGGCACGGCATTCCACGCCCTGGACGGCGCCTCGCCGCAGCGGATCGGGTTAATGATGTCGCTGGCTTCGCTGGCGGTGCCCCTGGGCGCGGTGGTGTTCGGCTTTGTCTCCAGCCGCATCACCCCGGAGCGGGTGCTGACCGTCACGCTGGCACTGATCGGCGTAGGCATGGTGCTCATTGGCCTGGCCCAGAGTACCCTGGCCATGGGCGTGGGCGCGGTGGTGCAACAGGTCGGTGCCGGCATGGCGGTCAGCTCGATGATCTTCTGGGTGGCGTCACTGGTGGGGCCTGCGCACCGCGGGCGGGCGATGGGGGCGTGGTCCAGCGCGTTCTTCGCCGGGATGTTCGTCAGCCCGCTGTTCGTCAACCTGCTGCGGGTGCAGGCGGACGGTAGCATCATGGTGCCGTTCTCGGTACTGGGGTGCGTGGCGCTGGTGCTGGGGGCGGCGATTTTTGCCTATACCCTGTCGGGCCATGGGCATGCGTTGCGCAAGATCCCGGCGTGAAGCGTTAGCGACGCAGTAAACGAAAGGGCCTCCTGTTCAGGAGGCCCTTTTTTCGTTGCTAGTGCCGGGACTCTGCCGGGACACCCGCCGTTTGCCGGCAAAGCGCCTGCGCACGCAGCCAGATGATGCCGCCGACCATGAGCGTCTGGCAGGCGGCGCAGGCGATCACCATCGACGGCCCGCTGCCGAATGACGCCAAACCTGCGACCAGCGCGCCGGCCAGCGATGCGCCGGCCATCTGCAGGCTGCTCATCAGTGCGCTGGCAGTGCCTGCGTGCTGGCGGAACGGCTGCAGCGCCAGTTGCGTGGCATTGCCGCTGACCAGCCCGCCGGACATGGTCAGCGGCAGGATGCAGGCCAGCCAGGGCCAGATCGATGTGGCGCCGACTGCTGCGCAAACGGCCAGCCCCGCACAGCCTGCAACGGCCAGGCCGGCGCCGGCAAGCAGCAGCTTGTGCGCATCCACATGCCTGGCGCTCAGGCGCCCATTGCTGATCGCGCCGACGATCAAGCCGGCCGAGCAGGCGCCGAAGATCAGGCCGAACTGCTGCGGGCTCAGCCCCAGGTCACCGATGAACAGGCTGGGGGCGGCACTGACATAGGCGAAGATCGAAGCGAACGAGGCGGAGGTGACCAAGGTGCCGGCGAGGAACAGCGGCTTCTTGAGCGTCATCGCATAGCCGCTGACCAGACTCCTTGGGCTGAGCTGGGGCAGGGGCGTGGCTAGGGTTTCCCGGAACCCCCGGGTTAACAGCAACCCGATCACGACGCCATAGACGCCCAGGAATACATACAGTATCTGCCAGTTGGCAAAGGCGATCAGCACCGAGCCCAGGCTCGGCGCCAGCAGCGGGGCCAACATGCCCAGCGCCGCCATGAACGACAGCTTGCTGCGCGCCTCGCTGCCCTGGAAGCAGTCGCGCATGATCGCCAGGATCACCGGCCGGCCAGCGCCGCCGCCGATGCCCTGGACCAGCCGCCAGGCCAGCAGTGTGCCCAGGTTGTTCGACAGGGCGCAGCCAATGCTGGCCACGCTGAACAGCACCAGCGAGGCCAGTAGCACCGGTTTGCGGCCATGACGGTCGCACAGCGGGCCGGCCAGCAGCGGAGCGGCGGCGAAGCCTGCGAGGAAAACGCTGAGTGACCAGGCCATGGCTTCCGGCGCGACCCCCAGGGCCAAGGCGGTGCTGCCGTTGGCCGGCAGCGCCATGTCGATGCCGAGCGCGCCCAGGGCGCTGACGGCGGCCATCAGTACCAGAAAGGCGCGTGCGTGCGGGTTTATTGCCTTCAATGGGCCAACCTCCCAATCTTGGGTGAAACAAGAATTCTAATTCTAATATTCGAGAAGCGCCAACCCCGATTCAATTATCGAGGTGAGGGGGGGCGTGTCAGTGGGTGAGGAACAGCACGCTCATGGTGCCCAGGTCCTGCTTCAGGTGGTTCCAGTCACCTTCGCCGGCAGCGTCGGCGGCCGAGCCCAGGCCGAGGAAGCGCGCCAGGGACGAGTAGGTGATACGGAAGCAGGAGTTGATGGCGCGTTCAGGGTCCGGATGGCGGATTTCGCCCTGATGGGCGCTGATCTGCGCGATGAAGCTCGCGGCCATGCGGCCATGGGATTGCTTGCCGGAACGGGCGATGTCGGCATTGCCGGCGCGGTTCATGAACGGCTTGAGGATTGCGGCATGCCGGGCAAGGAATTCGGCCAGGGTATCGACCAGCAGCGGCAGCCGCTCGGGCAGGGTCAGTGGACGGGCGCCCAGGTCGCTCATCAGGCTTTGCCACTCGAGGTCCATCTGCTCCAGGGCATCCTCGAATACAACCTGCAGCAAGTCTTCCTTGCCCTTGAAGCGGCCGTAGATCGAGCCGATCGACACGCCGGCGGCCTTGCTCACCTCGATCAGCGTGAGGTCCGCGCTCACGCTCTCGCACAGCAGCTGGCGCGCGGCTGTGAGCACTTTTTCCAGTGACTGGCGGCTTCGGTCTTGTAGGGGCGGGCGTACGTTTGGTGTGGTCATGGCGGCAAGCTTGGAGTTTTTTCCGGTGGCCCGCAAGGAAAAACTTGACGGGCATGAAAAGGCAAATAACTATGAGGCATAGAACCAGAATTATGGTTCTATTTGCAAGCCGTGCAGCTTGCCACCTACAACAAGAAAAGCGCGAAGCGATAGAGGGTTGCCCATGCGATTGAAGGGACTGGATCTGAATCTGCTGCTGGTACTGGATATCCTGCTGCAGGAATGCAATGTGTCCCGGGCCGCGCAACGCCTGGGCCTGGGGCAGTCCACGGTGAGCTCCTCGCTGGCCCGCCTGCGCGAACATTTCAGCGACGAACTGCTGGTGAAGGGTAACCACAGCATGCTGCCGACGGCGCTCAGCCAGGAGCTCAAGCCTATCGTCCGGCAGTGGCTGCAGGCCGTGAGCGGGTTGCTGGCACTGCCCGCGGCCTTCGTGCCCGGCCAGTGTCGCGCTACCGTGCGAATCGCCTGTACCGACGATCAGGCCCAGCAGTTGCTGCCGCAGGTCATCCAGGCGATCAGCCGGCAAGCACCGGCTTTGCATGTGCAACTGTTGGCCGCCCCACGGGCTAGCACGGAAAACCTCGATGCCTGGATGGCCCGCCAGCAAGTCGATTTCATGATCGCCAGCGATGCCGGCAGCCACAGCGAGGCGCTTTTCGAGGAACAGTGGCACTGCATCGCCCGCGCCGATCACCCGGCCTTGCAGGCCGGCCTGAACCTGGAAACCTTCAACCGCCTGTCGCACCTGCGCGTGGCGGGGCAGCGCTTCGTGGGCGATGAGGCGCGTGAGATCAGTGCGCAGGTGCCGGGGTATCTGGCCTTGGACACTTATTTGGAAGGCGGTGACTCGATCGCCTGCGTGCCGGCGTCCCTGAGCCGCGCCTACCGCACGGAAAAACCGCTGCAGGTCTGGCCGCTGCCCTTCGAGGCGGCCAGGCTGGTGCAGCGTTTGTCCTGGCGCGTTGGCGTCATCCAGGAGCCCCTGCACGACTGGTTGCGCCAATTGATTCGCAGTTGCGTGAAGGTGCCGCATACAGGAGCGCTGCCATGCGTTATCGGGCTCTAGACCTCAACCTGCTGGTAGTGCTGGATGCGCTGCTGGAGCACTGCAGCGTCAGCCGTGCGGCCGAGCAGTTGTATGTGAGCCAGCCGGCGATCAGTGCCGGCCTGGCGCGGCTGCGCCAGCATTTCGAAGACCCGCTGCTGGAATTGGATGGCCGCCGCATGCGCCCCACGCCGCTCGCGCTGGAGATGCAGGACAAGGTTCGCCAGGCCGTGCGCCAGGCCGCCGAAATCGCCCGCGGCAACCAGGCCTTCGATGCCGCGCGTACCCGGCAGTCGTTCAAGGTGATGTGCTCGGACCTCGATGCCGGGTTTCTCCTCCCGCTGCTGTACCAGCGCCTGATCAAGCTGGCGCCTGGTGCACGCCTTGAAGTGTTGTCGATCGCTCAACTGGGCGAAGGCGCGGTGCAGGATGCCTTCCTGCGCCATGGCGCCGACCTGCTGATCGTCCCCCTGGATGATCATGACCCGGCCTACGCCAGCCAGGTATTGCTCGACGTACCGTTGGCAACGCTGGTCTGCCAGCGCCCGGTCGAGCCGAGCTTTCTGGTCGACCCGGACGATGGCTGCGAGGTGATCGTCTCGGACCTTGAAGCCAAAGGCAGCGAAGGCTGGCGCACCGACCATCTGCTGGCGCTGCCGGCACTGCTGGGGGCGAGCAACCTGCGGGTGCGGCTGCCGGAATTCGTCGCACGGCATTTCTGCCAGCGCTACCCCAACCTGCGCATGCTCAATGCCGCGCAGCACGCGCCGCGTTGCCGGCAGGTGCTGCAATGGCCCCGGCAGCGCGACCAGGAACCTGCCCATGCCTGGCTGCGCGAGCAGTTGCTCGCCTGTGTGGCACAGCTGGTGCAGGCGCCGGTCGGCGACGGCCAGTCAGTGTTCCAGCTTCACCCACTGCCCGCCCAGGGCGTGGCTACGCAGCATGGCCTCGATGGCGGCGAGCCCGCGCAGGCCAGCCTCGAAGCCCGGCAGTAGCGTGCTGGCGTGCGGGGCAGGGCGCCCTGTTGCACGCGCCAGCCAGCGTTCGGCGTAGTCCCAGTAAAGCTGGGCGAAGGCCTCGATGAACCCCTCCGGATGGCCTGCCGGCAGGCGCAGCAACGCATCGCGCGGCTGGCCATGCGCGCCCGCCCCACGTGTGAGGACGCGCGTTGGCTGGCCGATTTCCGCGACCAGCAGCGTCTCGGGTTGCTGCTGATCGAAGACCAGCGAACCCTTGCTGCCGAACAGCCGTAGACGCAGGCCGTTGTCCTGGCCGGGCGCCACCTGGCAGGCCCACAAACCACCGCGCGCACCGTTGTCGAAGCGTAGCAAGGCCTGCACCTGATCATCCAGGCGCCGGCCCGGCACCATCGACGCCAGGTCCGTGCAGACCTCGCTCAGCGCCACACCACTGACGAATTCCACCAGGTGCAAGGCATGGCTGCCGATGTCGCCCAAGGCCCCGGCCGGTCCGGCCTGGGCAGGGTCGTCGCGCCAGCTCGCCTGGGGGCTGTGCACCGGTTCGGTGAGCCATTGCTGGGCGTACTCGACCTGTACCACGCGCACCTCGCCAATGGCGCCGGCCGCCACTAGCCGACGTGCTTCCCGCACCATGGGGTAGCCGCTGTAGGGGTGGGTCACGGCGAATATACGATCGCTCGTGGACACACTTTCAGCCAACGCAAGGGCTTCGGCATAGGTACCGGCAAGCGGCTTCTCGCAGATCACATCGATGCCCTGGGCGATGAACGCCGACGCGACGGGGATGTGCAAGTGATTGGGCGTGACGATCACCACGGCATCGATGCCATCCCCGCGCGCCGCCTCGGCCCGGGCCATCGCCTGCCAGTCGTGGTAGCTGCGCTGCGGCGGGATGAACAGCGCCCGTGCGCTGGCGTCGGCACGCTCAGGGTTTCTGCTGAAGGCGCCCGCTACCCATTCGAAGCGGTCGTCGAGCCTGGCGGCCATGCGGTGCACGGCGCCGATGAAGGCCCCGTCACCGCCGCCGACCATGCCCAGGCGCAGGCGCCGTGCCAGTGCACTCATCGCTCACCTCCAAGGCCCAGTATCTGTGATAGCTGCGCCTGGTCGACGGCGCTGCGGGCAAAGTCGTCGAAGGCGTGCTGCGCCACATGGATGATGTGCTCATCGATGAAGCGCGCGCCTTCACGGGCACCCGCCTCGGGGTGCTTGAGGCAGCATTCCCATTCCAGCGTGGCCCAGCCGGCATAGTCGTTGGCGGCCAGGCGCGAGAAAATCGCCTTGAAGTCGATCTGCCCGTCGCCCAGCGAGCGAAAGCGGCCGGCGCGGGAGATCCAGTCGCCGTAGCCGCCATAGACACCCTGGCGGCCATCGGGGCGGAATTCGGCATCCTTGACGTGGAAGGCACCGATGCGGGCGTGGTAATGGTCGATGAAGACCAGGTAGTCGATCTGCTGTAGGTGCAGGTGGCTCGGGTCGTACAGCAGTTTTGCCCGCGGGTGCTGGTCGACCACGTCGAGAAAACGCTCGAAGCTGATCCCGTCATGCAGGTCTTCGCCCGGGTGCAGCTCGAAGCACACGTCCACGCCGTGGCGGTCGAAGGCGTCGAGCAGCGGGCGCCAGCGCTTGCCCAGTTCCTCGAAGGCAAGTTCCACCAGCCCTTGCGGGCGCTGCGGCCAGGGATACAGATAAGGCCAGGCCAGCGACCCGGAGAAGGTCGCATGGGCCGACAACCCCAGGCGGCCGGACGCACGCGCCGCCAGGGCCACCTGTTCGGTGGCCCATTGGCGACGGGCGCCGGGGTCGCCGCGCAAGGCGCGCGGGGCGAAGGCATCGAACAGGGTGTCATAGGCCGGGTGCACGGCGATTAGCTGGCCTTGCAAATGGGTGGACAGCTCACTGATCACCAGGCCATGGCGGTCCAGGCGACCACCAATGTCGTCGGCGTAGGCCTGGCTGCTCGCCAGCTGCTGCAGGTCGAAGAGGCGCGGATCACACGGCAGCTGCAATGCCTTGTAGCCCAGCCCGGCGGCCCACTCCGCCAGGTGGTCCAAGGTGTCGAAAGGGGCGCTGTCACCCATGAACTGGGCGACGAACAGCGAAGGGCCTTTGAGGGTGATCATGGACGCCGCTCCTGGAGGATACGCTCGCAGGTACGCACGGCGAGGGCGACGCTGGTCAGCGTCGGGTTGCAGGCAGTCGGCGTGGGGATCACGCCGTTACCGGCGACGTAGAGGTTGTGGAAACGCCACACCTGGCCATGGTCGTCGCAAACGCTGGTGCCATCGTCCGCTTCACCCATGCGCGTGGTGCCCTGATAGTGCAGGGAACTGCCGGGTGGCAGCATCAGCGGCGCCTCTCCTAGCGGCGTGCCCAACGCCTTGCCGGCGCGTTGCAGCAGGTCACGGGCCTTGCCGACCTGTTCCAGGTCGCGGTCAGTGAGGCTGTAGTCGAGGGTCATGGCCGGCAGGCCGAGGAAGTCCTTTTCGGTTTCGCTGAAGTGCACGCGGTCTTGTGCGCGGATGTCCTGCTTGCAACAGAACCAGCCCATGGCCACGATGTGTTCGACATCCGCCTGGGCCTCGTCGGCCAGGGCCACCGGGCAGGCTTCCATCTGCATCACCTGGCCGTGGAACGGGTGGTGCTGGCGGTCGTAGGGGACCCAATACACGCCCACGGTCGGGTCGGCGCCTGACTGGCTGATGCCACATTCGTCGGCATCCAGGCGCACGGCATGCACCACTTGGGGCTGGTCGTTGAGGTAGCGGCCCAGTGCTTCGGGGCGGATGCCCGAGGCCCACAACAGTTGTGGAGTGCGCAGTGCATCGGCAGCGACGATCACGGTCTTCGCGTCGACCTGGTAGCGGGTGCCGCTGGCGCGATCCAGCAGGTCCGCGCCGACGATGCGGTCGTGCTTCACGCGCAACTGGAGGCAGGCCGTGTCGTGGCGGATCTCGAATCGCTCAGGACGGCCCGACGGCTCCGCCAGCGTGCCGAGAATCGTATCGCTGCCGCTCCAGCGGCGTTGCGTGTTGTCGCTGCTGCAGGCCAGGGGCATGCGCTGCACGGCGCGGGTGGCCGTGGTGACATCGGCAAAGGCGCTGCCCAGGCGTTCGCGCAGGCGCTGGCTGACCGGGGTATCCGGATAGGCAGCAGCGGTGACCTGCAGCAGCTCCCTGGCCTTGGCCAGGGCGGCCTGCATCTGGGCAGCGGGAATGAAGCTGATGGCTTCGCCCTCGGCCGGCGGCGGGCAGGCGCAGGTCCAGTGAGCGCCCATGCCGCCGACGTTGGTCGAGCAGGCGGCCGCCGGCAGGTCACCCCAGCGTTCGCCGTTGGGCAGGTGGGTGCCGGGCCGCACCAGGTGTTCAAGGCGATAGTCACCCGAAACGGCGGCGTTGGCGCGTTCGGGCATGCTGGGCACGCTGTAGCGGAAAGCAGTTGGACCTTGGGCGGCGACCTGGGCCTCGAGGCGCGGCTGTTCGGCCAGGTTGCGCACATGCTGGCCGGCGCGCTGGGTGAGCAGTGGGCCGGCATCGACCATCAGCACGTTCAACTGCCCATCATCGACAAGCAGGCGCGCACAGGTAGCACCGACCGGCCCGCTCCCCACTATCAGCACATCTACATCAATCATCGCGTTACGCATTATTGGAATTCTCCGCGAGTGGCTAACAGCCTGGAAGTATGTGCGGCCAATAGCGCTGGGGTGGCATGATAAATATCGATAACGGCTTATCCATCAACATGATGGACGCGTGCGAGGCATAAACAATCAAGATAACGGGTGCTCGTCATAAACGATTTCTAAGTTGCCGGAGGCTGTGGACTACTGGTGCCGCAAGTCCGCAAGTTGCGGAGGTCTCCGTAAAAACTACAAGAACTTCGGGAGTCATGACGTGCTTAAAAGTCCAATGGGCAGATGCCTGCCATCCTTTGCCGTACTGTTAGGTTCATCGCTGTTTGCTAGTGCTGTTTTCGCGGTTTCGAGCGAAGAAGCAGAGACGACGGTCCAGGCCGCCGAGGCCCCGCCACGTAACAGTTGCGAGTATTTCGACCAGTTCAGCTCGCGGGCCACCGCGGTCATTCGTGCGCCTTCGGTCTGCGAGTCAATGCTGGGAGATGTCGATGGGCTGCGTTCCGATCTTGCCGATCAGGGTATTGGCATGCAGTTGAGCTGGAACCCGATGGCCATGTACGACCTCAAGGGCCAGAACCGCAACCCGCAAGAATACGGCGGGCAGAACTTCACCTGGAGCCAGAGCCTGGCCCTGAACATAACGTATGACCTGGAGCGCATCGGTTTCAGTAAAGGCGCGCAATTGACGTTCACCCCGCAATGGCAGACGTCCAACTACGAGGACGGTTACCCGCGCCTGAACAACGTGGCGATCCTCGCCGTGAACCAGCCGTTGAATGACGGCAAGCTGGAATTGCAATACGGCTTCTATCCGCTGATTCGGCAGTTCTACGGCATGATCCTGGGCGGCAACTCGGCATCCGCGGCCCTGGGCCCGACCAGTGTAATCCCGGTGCAGGTAGGCCTCAGCCTGAATGCGCCGACGCCGGCATTCGACGTCACCTTCCGCGACAGCAGCAAGCGCTGGTACAACCATTCATCCATTAGCCGCAGCATGACCCCGGAAGGCTTCCTGGCCGATGTGCAGAAGAACCCATCCGGTTTGAAGTTGCGAGTGGATGGCGCCAACCCGATCTTCGTCAACGAGTTCGGTTACAAGGTCGAGCCCAGTGAAAACAGCCGCTCGCAGTGGTTCCGCGCGGGTGTGATCTACAACACTTCCCACTACACCTACTTCAAGAGCCAGCAGCCGACCGACAGTAACTATGGCGCCTATGTGGCCAACACCGTGCAGTTGACTACGCCTACCCCGGGCACCCCGCAAGGGCTGTACCTGGACACCAAGGCGAGCTGGGCGCCGGAGGACCGCAACGCCTACCACGGTGATATCCAGGCGACGCTGTTCGACATTGGCCTGTTCCCTGGGCGACCACGTGACATGACTTCGCTCGGCTTTACCCGTTCGTTCATAAGCAAAGACTTTCGCGAAGTGCTGGGCGAACAGGGATTGGAACCGGCCGACACCATCACGGCAGTATCACTTTCTCATGCCTTCCGTGTCACCAAAGGGATCTACTGGATCAACGGCCTTACTTACCAGGACAATCCTACGCTCGTGCCAAAACGCGGTGATGCTTTCTTGTGGCAGACCAGTATGTACTGGAATTTCTAAGCGCACCGTCATTGATCTAAGACTAACGACTACGCGCCATTGCGCTACGGCGTGTTGCGCTCGGGCATGCAGTGCGATACCGATGAATAAAGCGTCATCGTGAATTGCCTGATCAGCCTTTCCTGAGCCCGGCGTGGCTGAATGAGGCCTGCAACTTCAGGCCTCCTTACCGGATAAGGCAGTGGCGAAACAGCTGCTGTAACGGGCGCTGGCGCACGGAGTGACGCTCGATCAGCACCAGTTCTCTGTGGAACTGCAACTCGCCCAACTCGATTACCCGCACGCTGTGCTGCTGTTCGAGCCACAGCCCGACCATGGGGACCAGCGAGACGCCCAAACCGCTCTGCACCATCTTCTTCTTCATGAAGCCCGCTGACGCGGTGGTGGCGGATGCAACCGCAATTGCTTACCCATCCCTCACGTTCGACCTGCACCATGAAGTGGAACTGGTGGTAGCTATCGGCAAGGGCGGCGTTGACATCGACCCTGTCGACGCCCTGGACCACGTATGCGGCTATGCCGTCGGCCTGGACCTGACTCGCCGCGACCTGCAGGCCACGGCCAAGAAGTTTGGCCGCCCATGGGACTGGGCCAAGGGCTTCGACCAGTCGGCGCCGTGCACGGCACTGCTGCGCAAGGAGACCGGCAAGTCGTTTTCACTGTACCTGACCGAGCAGCGCCTGCAGTTGGCGCGTACGCTGCTGCTGGGTAGCACCCAGCCTGTAGGCCAGGTGGCTGCGGTCTGCGGATTTTCCGACGAAAGCTATTTCGCCCGGTGCTTTCGCAAGCACGAAGGCATGGCGCCCAGCCACTTTCGTCGGCATCAGGGGCATCGAAGCTTACCCCCAGGCGATCAGAAGCCGTAGAGCTGCACCGGGTTGTCGCGCAGGATCAAAGCCTGCACGCGCGCCTGCGGCGCCCAGTCCATCAGCAAGTCAAGGATTAGCCCGTCGTCGGGCTTCTGGTCTTGAGCAAGCGTCGGGTGCGGCCAGTCACTCCCCCACAGCATGCGATCCGGGCGGTGACTGATCAGAGCACTGGCGACGCGCCCGACATCTTTGAACTGCGGCGCGCCGGTTTTCGAACGCAGGTAAGGCGCCGAAAGCTTGACCCAACCTCGGTCGCTGTCCAGAAGCCGTACCAGCGCCGCATAGGCCTCGGACTTAAGCCCCTCCGGTTGTGGTACATGGCCCATATGATCAATGACCACCTTGGCAGGCAGGGCCAGCAGCCGTGGCGCCACGTCGGGCAGCAGTGGGCCTGGCGCGACCTGCACATTCCAGCCCAGTTCATCGACCCGCGCCGCCAGCTGTTCGATGCCGTCGAGTGCCTGGCTGCCGACGCTGAGGTTGAAGCGGATGCCACGTACACCTGCCTTGTGCAGGTCGGCGAGCTCGCTGTCGGTGACCGAGCTGGCCACCACTGCAACGCCACGGGCATCGCCACGGCTGCGCAGCAGACCGTCGAGCATTACTCGGTTGTCAGTGCCATAGGTCGACGGTGTAACGATGACCAAGCGGCGGATACCCAGGCGTTGCTGCAACTGGCGGTAGTCTTCCAGCGAAGCATCCGGTGGCAGCAAGGCCGCGCCTGGGGCTGCTGGAACGCGGCTGTCGTACAGATGCAT
This sequence comes from Pantoea sp. Ap-967, assembly GCF_011752565.1. Taxonomy (GTDB): domain Bacteria; phylum Pseudomonadota; class Gammaproteobacteria; order Pseudomonadales; family Pseudomonadaceae; genus Aquipseudomonas. The sequence goes on along the minus strand of NZ_VWXK01000002.1, from coordinate 284,665 downwards.
ATGGCAGTCGACACTGCCCGCTGGAGGCGTCAGGCGTGGCTGTGCATCACCATGACTGAAGGGCACATTGGCCAGGGCACCCATGGAAGCGGCAGCGCCCAGTGCGCCCCCTGCCTGCAAGAATTGGCGGCGGGAGAAATTCATCGGTATTCCTCGATTTTTGTTGTTCTGGAAAGACGATGCCCACATTCCCTGCGGAAGGTGGGCATCGAAGCTGCGGCTATGGCTTACTTGGCGCTGACAGTGGTGGCCGCTTCAGCCTGCTCACGCTGGCGTTTGCGGCCGATCACCAGAACCGCGATGCCGGCCAGGGTGCACAGTGCCGCGAGTGGCATCAGTGCCAGCGCGTAGCTGCCGGTAGCGTCGTGAATGGCGCCGTAGGCATTGACCATCAGACCGCCCCCAATCAGGTTGGCCATCGCCCCCACGGCAGCCAACCCTGCAGCTGCGGTGGACGATGACAGCCAGCCCGATACCAGCGCCCAGAACGGCCCTTTCATCGAGTAGGCACCCACCAGCACCATGGTCAGCATCACCACCGTGGCCGGCAGCGAGGAGGTGAACAAGGTCATCAGCAGGCCAGCGGCGATCAGCAGCATGGTCATCGCAGTGTGCCAGCGGCGCTCCCCAGTGCGGTCGGAGCTACGCCCCCAGATGATCATCACGACCGAGGCGATGCCATACGGGATGGCATTGACCAGGCCGATCTCCATGGCACTGAGACCGAAGGTTTTCAGCAGTTGTGGCGCCCAGACGCTCATGGTGCTGCCAGCGGCGGAAGCCCCGGAGTAGATCAGCGCCAGTACCCAGATATCCTTGTGGCGCAGCAGTTTCCACAGTGAGATATGGCCGATGGCGGTCTTCTTCGCGGCTTCGCTGGCCAGACGTTGGGTCAACCAGCGGCGCTGCTCGTCGCTAAGCCACTTGGCTTGCTCAGGGCGGTCGGTGAGTACGAACAGGCAGGCGATGCCCAGCAGCACGGCGGGGATGCCTTCGAGGATGAACAGCCAGTGCCAGCCGCGCATGCCCATCCAGCCGTCCAGACTCAGCAGCAGGCCGGACAGCGGCGAGCCGATGAAGTTGGCAGCTGGGATCGCCACCATGAACAGCGCCACCATGCGGGCACGGTAGGCCGAGGGCAACCAGTAGGTAAGGTAGAGCAGCACGCCCGGGAAGAAGCCCGCTTCGGCGGCACCCAGCAGGAAGCGCATAACGTACAGCGAGTTAGCGCCCTGGACGAACGCCGTGCCGGCGGAAACCAGGCCCCAGGTGATCATGATCCGGGCGATCCAGATTCGTGCGCCATAGCGCTGCATGGCCAGGTTGCTGGGCACTTCGATCAGGAAGTAGGCAAAGAAGAACAGGCTGCTGGCAAAACCGAAGACTTTGGCGGACAGTTCCAGGTCCTGGTTCATTTGCAGCGAAGCCATGCCAATGTTGCCGCGATCGATGATCGCGATCAGGTAGCAGACGATCAGAAAAGGCAGTAGGCGCCAGGCAACGCGCCGCATGGTGCTGCGTTCGAGGTCATCTGGCGTAGATGTAGTTGAAGTCATGGTGCTCTCCAATTGTTTTTCTTCTGGAGTGGTGCAAGGTGAAAGCGCCCCTTCTCGCAAAGCGGCGCGAGGGAGCGCAATCAGCTATCGATCAGGTGGCGGTTGACCACACAACGCGGATCCAGAGCATTGCCTGCCAGGATTTCGAGAATCTGCCCGACACAAACCAGGCCGACGCGGTCGCGGGCCTCGGTGGTGTTGGCGCCGACGTGCGGTGTGGCGACCAGTGTTGGCAGGCCCCACAGCGGGCTGTCGGACGGTGGCGGCTCTGGGTTGAAGGTGTCCAGGCCGGCACCGGCGATACGGCGTTCGCTGAGCGCTTGCACCAAGGCGGCGGTATCGATCAGTTCGCCGCGGGCAGTATTGATCAGGATGGCGCCTGATCGCATGCGTGCGAGCTGCTCGGCACCGATCAGGTTGTGATTGGTCTCGGTCAGCGGGCAGTGCAGGCTAATGATATCGCTTTCAGCCAGCAGGCGATCGAAATCCTCTTCGCGCTCGACATGGGCGCGCTCTGGCAGCTGCTTCAGGTAGGGGTCAAACACCTTGACCTTCATGCGCAGCGGCGCCACCAGGTCCATCAGCACGCTGCCGATCGAGCCCAGGCCGACCAGGCCCAGGGTCTTGCCGGACAACTCGATGCCATTGGCCGAGGCCTTGTCCCAGTGGCCGTCACGCATGCGCGCATCGAGCAGGGCGGTCTGGCGGGCCACGCTGAACATCAGGGCGAATGCATGCTCGGCCACCGACTGTGCGTTGGCACCCACCGCGATCGACACCGGTATCCCGCGCTCGGCAGCGGCCTGTATATCAATCGTGTTGAAACCGACGCCGTGCTTGGCAATCAGCTTCAGCTTCGCGCCGGCCTCAATCATGGCACGGGTCAGGGTGCCTTGGCGTACCACGATGGCATCGGGCTGCTCTGCGCGGATGATTTCGACCAGATCTTGCTCCGCCAGATAGGGCGTGGTGGGGACGACCCTGACGCCCTGGTCGGCGGCAAGTTGCATGGCCTCGGCGGCCAGTTCGGGGCCGGTAATCAGAATGGTACGGGACATCTTGAACACCTTTTTATTGTCAGGGCAGTCGCTGCTGCTATTGAGCAGCGGCGATGAGACAAACCCTATCATAATGAAACGGCGTTGCAACAAAATAAATTCGCTGCTCGTCGATGCGATTAATCCGGCTTAAAAAAGCGATTGATAAACATGAAATGCAATGCCATTCTAAAAAAGATTCGGCATTGGCCGATGACATCGAATAACACCAATAGAGGTATGTCACATGAGCATTGGCTTCCAAGTGCTTGAACGCGCACGTAAAGTCGGCGATGAGTGGGTAGCGCGGTATCGCGAGGTTCCGGTCGCCAACGTCAGCGATTCCATGAACCGCATGACCGCCGGTGGCGCCCGTCTTCGCCCCATGCACCGTGAAGGCGTCCTGTGCGGTCCGGCACTGACCGTCAAGGCTCGTCCTGGTGACAACCTCATGCTGCATTACGCAATCGACATCGCTCAGCCTGGCGATGTGATCGTGGTTGACGCCGGCGGTGACCTGAGCAACGCACTGATCGGCGAAATGATGGTGGCCTATGCCGTCAAGCGTGGCGTAGCAGGTATTGTCATCAACGGGGCGATCCGTGATGCGGCCAACATTGGCGCAGGCGACTTCCCGCTGTTCGCCGCTGGCGTGTCGCATCGTGGCCCTTACAAGGATGGCCCGGGCGAGATCAACGTACCGATCGCCATTGATGGTATGGTGATCGAGCCGGGCGACCTGGTGATCGGTGATGACGACGGCCTGCTCTGCATTCCGTACGACCACGTTGCCGATGTCTATGCACGTGCCACGGCCAAGCACGCTGCCGAAACCGCTCAGATGGAACACATTGCACAGGGCACCAACGACCGCTCCTGGGTCCTGGATGCCTTGAAGAAGAAAGGCTGCCTGCTGCCAGGCTAACCCTGCTACCTGCTGCGCACCTTGCGATGGGGTGTGCAGCAGGGGATGGGCCTAGGCTGACCGCGGGTCTATTGAGGATTCGCATACTTGTCCGATTCATCGTCGTCGCACCTTCGCCAGTGGCCTACGGCCATTCGGGCGCTTGCCTATCGCAATTTCCAGATTTACTTCGCCGGCCAAGGTATCTCCACGTTGGGCAAGTGGGTGCAGCAGGTGGCATTGGCCTGGCTGGCCTATCACCTGACGGGCTCGGCCGTGCTGCTGGGGCTGATCACCTTTCTCTCACTGGCGCCGCAATTGCTCATTGGCCCTGTGGCCGGTGCGTGGATCGACCGGCACGACAAACGCCGTCTGCTGATCATCGTGCAAATGGTCCTGGTGATGCAGTCAGCAGTGCTGGCCGCCGCAACCTGGCTGCACTGGGTCGATGGCCCGTTCATCGCTGGCATGGCGTTGTTGCTGGGCTTGCTGAATGCCCTGGAAACGCCGCTGCGTCAGGCCTTGATCGGCAGTTTCGTCGACGACCCTGCCGACCTGCCGAACGCATTGGTACTCAACGCCATGCTGATCAATGCCGCTCGCTTCGTCGGCCCGCCGCTGGCTGGCGCGCTGATCGCGCTGGCGGGTGAGGCGGCCTGTTTCGCCCTCACTGCCGTGGCCTTTCTTGCATTGCTTGGTGGCCTGCTGAAAGTGCGTGGTACCGCCAGCCCAAAGGCCAGTGGGTCCACTGCGCAAGTGTTCCGTGAGGGTTTGGCGTACATGTGGCAAACCCGCAGCGTTCGACAGTTGTTGATCAATGTGATCATGGTCAACCTGCTGGCCTCCTGTTATGCGGCATTGCTGCCGATTCTGGCCAAGGCGGTGTTTGACGGTGATGCGCAGGTGCTGGGGTGGCTGTGGGGGGCGGCGGGGGCTGGTGCTTTCCTCGCGACCCTGGCGTTGGCGGTGGGTGGTGCGCTGCCGCGCCTGCGCCAATTCACTGATGCCGGGGCGCTGCTGTGCGCAATCGGCCTGGCCGGCCTGTGGTTTGCGCAGGCATTGCCTCTGGCCTTGCTGGCGTTGGCCGTTCTGGGTTTTGGTATCACCCTGAGCAATGTCAGCACCAACATGCAGTTGCAAAGCGGTGCGCCGTCTCACCTGCGCGGTCGGGTGATTGCGTTCTATATTGCCATGCGCTTCGGTTTCGAGGCCTTGGGCGGCATGGCTGCGGGCTTGATCGCCGCCCGTTGGGGGGCGCCGGCGACCCTCGGGATCGCCGGCGTGGTCTTGATGCTGGGGCTGCTGGGGCAATACGGCCTGCGCCGCCGCGCATGACCGATCAGGCCGCCTGGCCTTGACCCTGTACGGGTTGCTGCTTGGCCGGGTCGCCCAGCCACAGCATCAGGCAGGTGCCGATCAGCAGGATCGAGGCGACGGCGAAGAAGGGCAAGGTGAAACTGTGGGTCGCGTCCTTGATCAGGCCGATCAGGAATGGCCCGGTAAAACCACCCAGGTTGCCGATTGAGACGATCATTGCCAGGCCGCCGGCAGCGGCGCGCCCTGTCAGGAACGTCGAAGGAATCGCCCAGAACGTAGCCTGGAACGACAGAATGCTCGCTACGGCCACGCAAAGGCTGGCGATCTTCAGTATCGACTGGTCGATCAATGCGGCGGCTACCAGGGCCGCCGCGGCCAATGCTAATGCGCTGACCACATAAGGCAGACGATGCTGGCTGCGGTTTGCCAGGCGGGCCCACATTGTCATGGCCAGTGCGCCGAGCAGGTAAGGCAAGGCCACGACCAGGCCGACCACGCCGCTGGCGATGCCCAGGCTTTTGATGATTTGTGGTAGCCACAGGCCGATGCCAATCGAGCCGACGATGCAGCAGAAATTGATCGCCGCCAGGGTGAATACCTTGGGGTTGGTCAACGCGCCGCGCAGGGTGTTGCCGTGGGAGGCGCCAATGGCCTGCTGCTCCTGTGACAGGCGCTGGGTCAGCCAGGCCTTTTCCCGCGGTTTGAGCCATTTGGCCTTGGCTGGGGTATCGACCAGCACGAACAGGCAGGCGATGCCCAGCAGCACCGCAGGCATCGACTCGGTGACCAGCAGTAGTTGCCAGTTCTTCAGGCCCCAGACGCCGTGCTGTTCCATCAACCAGCCCGACAGCGGCGAGCCGACGATATTGGCCACCGGGATGCCCAGCAGGAAGGCTGCTGTGGCTTTTGCCCGCCATTTGCCGGGGAACCAATAGGTGAAATACAGGTAGACCCCCGGAGTGAAGCCCGCTTCAGCAAGGCCCAGCAAGAAGCGCGCGATGCTGAAGCTGACCGGCCCGGTAGCGAATGCCGTGGCCATGGAAATCAGGCCCCAGGTGATCATGATCCGCGCGATCCACACCCGCGCGCCGAAGCGCTGCATCAACAGGTTGCTGGGGATCTCGAACATGAAGTAGCCGAAGAAGAACAGGCCGCCTGCCCAGCCGAATATGGTCGCGGTCAGGCCCAGGTCCTGGTTCATGCTGATGGCGGCGAAGCCGACGTTGGTGCGATCCAGGTAGCTGATCACGTAGCAGATGAAGATGAACGGCACCAGGCGCCAAAGCACGCGGCGCATCAGGTGTTCACCCTCGGCGTCACTCAGCGGCGCCTGGGCAGCGGGGGAATCGTGGGTCATGTCGTCACTCTTTTGTAGTTGTTGTGTGCGCTGACTGGCGCGGGTTCAGCTATGGGAATACATCGCCAGCCCAGGCGTGGTGGTGCGCACCTGGAGGATGCTGCCGGTCTCGGACTCAGTGATGTACAGGGTCTGGCCGTCATCGCCGCCGAAAGCGAGGTTGGTGTTGCTGATGCCAGCGCAAGAGACGATGCGCAGCAGCGGTTCGGCGACCTTCGACAGCTTCCACACCGAGCCGAAGCCGGTGTGGGCGATGTACAGGTTGCTCTGCGCATCCAGCGCCAAGCCGTCAGGCCCGCCCAGGCCACCGTGCAGTTGGGCGAACACGCCCACCTTGCCGACGATCGAGCCGTTGCCTAGCGGGATGCGCCAGATCTGTTGAGCACGGGTCACGGCAACCAGCAGGTGGTTGAGGTGCGGGTCGTAGACAATGCCGTTGGGGCTGGGAATGGTGCCCAGCAGGCAGGTCAGGTTGCCTTGGGCGTCGAGCTTGTACACCCGGCCGGTGGCGTCCTGCAGGCCTGTCTGGCCTTGGTCGGTGAAGTACAGGTCGCCGTTGGGCGCGAACACCAGGTCGTTGACGCCCTTGAATCCCTCTGAACCGGCGGAGTCGAGCAAGGCTTCGATGGTGCCGGTCTGCGGGTCGAGCAGCATGATCCCGCGCTTGTAGTCGGTGATGAAGATGCGCCCGTCCTGGTGAATCTTCAGGCCGTTCGGCCAGCCATCGTACTGGCACACCAGCTCCCATTCACCTTGCGGCGAGATGCGGAAGATCCGTCCATTGGGAATGTCGGTCACGTAGAGGTGCCCATGGCGGTCGAATGAGGGGCCTTCGAGGAACGAGTCAATCGCACGCCCTTGGCGATTGGCGTTGGCCCAGGCTGTCGGGCGCGGGTCACGGAAGTGTTCGGGCAGTCGCGTGAAGACGGTGGTTTCGGCGATGGGTGGGGCAGCGAAAAAGCTCATGGATCCTCCAGACGGCGAGGGGCGCATTGTGCGTCCGGTTTGTTGTTGTGAATTCTGTTTAATGCAATGCCGTTGCAAAATAAATGATCTGCAGACGAAAGGCGATTAATTTTTCGAGACAGAAAGCGGCTATTGACGAGAGGTTGAGTTTGTGTGCATCTATAAAGGAAATGGCGTTCCAAAATAACAAAAACGGAGTTTGCTATGCAAAAGCGCTCATGGCGTAGGCTGTGTTACCCCCATCTGCCCCTCAAAAAACTCACTCTTGCCCTTGGCTTTGCCGCCCTCAGCGCGACAGCGCACGCTGAACAGAACCGGGTAACACTCGCGATCCAGTATGGGTATGCGTATCTGCCGGTCACGGTCGCGGACAAGCTCGGACTGTTTCAGCAACAAGCGAGGGCCCATGGGCAGCCAGATGCATCTTTCGAGATCAAGCGCATCAGCGGTGCCCCGGCGATCAATGACGCGCTGATCAGTGGCAATGTCGATATTGGCGGGTATGGCCTGTCCGGAACCTTGATCGCGTGGGAAAAGACCCGCCGTTCGTTGGATGTCAGGGCCTTGTGTGCCCTGGTGGCGGGGGACAATGCACTGTTTGTGAACGACCCAACTATCAAGTCGCTGGCCGACTTCAAAGCAGATGACAAGATCGCGGTTAGCTCACCGAGCGGCCAGCAGGCATTGCTCCTGCAAATGGCCGCCGAGCACCAGTTCGGCCCGGAGCAGATCCACAAGCTTGACCACTTGATGGTGAGCCTGCCGCATCCCGACGCAACCTCCAGCCTGGTGAACAAGGCCGGGATCAAGGGTTACATCGGTCCAAATCCGTATAGCTACCAACTGGCGCATGACCCCCGGGCCAGCAAGCTGTTCGACTTCTCTTCGGCCTTGAATATGCGCATGACCAGTGGTGTGCTGACTAGCACCGGGCGTTTCGTCGACAAAAACCCGCAATTGAGCGCCGCTGTGGTGGCGGCGATCGATGAGGCCAATACCTACATTCGCAAGGAGCCACGCAAGGCAGCTGAGCTGTTCTTGGCCAGTGAGCCGTCGAGCCTTTCGCTCGACCAGGTCGAAGACATGTTGCGCCAGGTGAGTGGCGAGTGGTCGGTACAGCCGACCGGGGTCATGGCGTTGGCCGATTTCATGGTGCGCTCCGGGGCATTGAAAAAAGCCCCTGACGATTGGCGTGCCGTGTTCTTCGCCCCAGTGGCGGCCGGGGAGGGTAGCTGATGAGCCAGCTCGCTCCGATTGCTCCCCCCGCAGAGGCCACTACCCGTGCACTGCTGTGTGTGGATAACGTCACCTTGCAATACAAGACACGTGACCAACTGATCACCGCGACCCATCAGGTCTCTTTCGACGTGCAGCGTAATGATCGCTTCGTCCTGCTGGGGCCATCGGGCTGTGGCAAGTCGAGCCTGCTCAAGAGCGTTGCCGGATTCGTCGAGCCGGTTGCTGGCAAGATCTGCCTTGATGGACAGGTTGTGCGCGAACCCGGCCCTGATCGCATGATGGTGTTCCAGGAGTTCGATCAGTTGATGCCGTGGAAAACGGTCCTCGGCAACATCATGTTCCCACTGCAGGTCACAAGGCGTTTTCCGCGAGAAGAAATTGCCGATCGTGCCGCCCGGGCGGCGGTCAAGGTCGGCCTGGACAAGTTCAAGGATGCCTATCCGCACCAGTTGTCGGGTGGCATGAAACAGCGGGTGGCCATCGCCCGCGCCTTGGCCATGGAGCCGGCCATGTTGCTGATGGACGAGCCGTTCGCCGCGCTCGATGCACTGACCCGCCGACGTATGCAGGAGGAGTTGCTGGAGTTGTGGGAGCAAGCCCCGTTCACCTTGATGTTTGTCACCCATTCCATCGACGAAGCAATCGTGCTCGGCACACGCATTCTCGTGCTGACCCCGCACCCCGGGCAGGTACGCGCCGAGCTCGACGCCAGTGCTTTCGGCTTCGCCGATCAGGGCAGCAAGGCCTTCGGCCAATTGCACCAGCGCATCAGCCACATGCTCTTCGGCCACAGTGAGACCGCCCATGAATAACCCTTTGATCCAGCCACGTGCCGATGTCGAGTATGCCCCGGTGGCACCCGGACAGGTAGGCGATGTCGCCCGGCGACTTGGTCTGTTCGAGCGACTGTTCGCCCATACAGGGGTGCGCCGGGCGTTGGTGCTTGTAGTGTTGGCCCTGCTTTGGGAGGTGTATGCACGCTATCTGGACAACCCGTTGATGTTTCCAACCTTCAGCGAAACCGTGCTGGCCATGACCCAGGACTTGCTCAACGGTGTGCTGCCGCAAGCAGTGGTCAGCTCGCTCAAGGTGCTGTTGATGAGCTATGCCCTGGCTATCGGGCTGGCGGCGGTGCTCACTTCGCTGGCTGTGTCCACCCGGCTCGGCACGGATGTACTGGCCACGTTGACGGCAATGTTCAATCCGTTGCCAGCCATCGCCATTCTGCCGCTGGCCATGCTTTGGTTCGGCCTGGGTGTCCAGAGCCTGATGCTGGTAATCGTGCATTCGGTGCTTTGGGCGGTGTCGCTCAATACTTACTCGGGCTTCCAGTCGGTGAGCCAAACCCAGCGCATGGCCGGGCGCAACTACGGGTTACGTGGCTTGCGCCTGGTGACGCGCATTCTCATCCCCGCCGCAGTGCCGTCGATCCTGGCAGGGCTGAAGATCGGTTGGGCGTTCGCATGGCGCACCTTGATTGCTGCTGAGCTGGTGTTCGGCGTTTCGGGCAACTCCGGCGGCCTGGGCTGGTATGTGTTTCAGCATCGCAATGCGCTGGAAACACCGAACGTCTTTGCCGGCCTGCTGATGGTCATCGTCATTGGCCTGGTCGTCGAGGGCCTGGTCTTCCGTAGCATCGAACTGCTTACCGTGCGCCGTTGGGGCATGCAGGGCTGATTCATCGTCATTTCCAATAACAAGAGAATCGGCACCCGTTCTCGGGTGCCCAGGGAGCCTTTGTCTTGAAATCCTTACCTTCCTTCTGTGGTTTCGCACTTGCCGCCGGCGGCGGCCTCATGGCACTGCCAGCGCAAGCGGATTTTCTCTCCGACAGCCATGCCAACCTGGCGATGCGCAACTTCTACTTCAACAGTGATAACCGGGATGGCACTGCCCAGCCTTCGAAGACCGAAGAGTGGGCGCAGGGCTTCTTGCTTGACGTGCGTTCGGGATTTACCGAGGGAACGATTGGTGTAGGCGTGGATGCGACTGCCATGCTGGGCATCACCCTGGACAGCGGGCGTGGTCGGCACGCGGGCAGCACGATGATCCCCTCTGATGGCGAGCGTGCGGCGGACCAGTGGGGCAGTGCGGGTGCGACCCTGAAGCTCAAGGCGAGCAAGAGCGAGCTGCGGGTCGGTCAATTGATGCCGAAGATTCCCGTGCTGGTAGCCTCTGATGGCCGGTTGCTGCCGCAGACCTTCCAGGGCGCGCAGTTGCAGTCAAAGGAATTCGACAACCTGACACTCCTGGGTGGTGCACTCAACCGCGCCAGAGGCCGGGCCTCCACTGACCTGACGGGCATGGCCGTGAGTGGCGGCAGTCAGGAAAGCGACCGCTTCTATTTCGCCGGCGCCGATTACCGTGCCACCGATGCGTTGATGCTGCAGTACTACGTCGGAGAACTGCAGGACTATTACCAGCAGCATTTCGCTGGCCTCAACCACACCCTGACATTGACTGACGACAGCTCGCTGACGACCGATCTGCGCTACTTCCGCACCCGTTCGGACGGTGCCAACGGCAGCGCTTCGGGGCGCGCGCAGGGCTATACGGTTGGCGGCTATACCGGCGATGGCGACGGCGAGATCGACAATGACCTGTGGAGCGCGGCGTTTACCTATCGCCTGGGTGGTCACTCGCTCATGCTGGGCTACCAGAGTGTTTCCGACAACAGCAACTTTGTGCAGATCAACCAGGGGTCCATCGACAAGGGGGCCGGAGGCAGCAGCCTGTACCTGTGGACCGACAAGATGCTGCTCAGCTTCACCCGCGCCGGGGAACGCACAGGCTTCGCCCAATATGGTTACGACTTCGCGGCATTGGGCGTGCCGGGGCTCAAGGCATCGGTGATGTACCTCAAGGGCGAGCATATCCAGACGGCAGGTGGCGCCGAGCAGTCGGAGTGGGAGCGGGACTTTTCTCTGGACTATGTCATCCAGAGCGGCACCTTCAAAGGGCTGGGTGTGGCCTTGCGCAATGGTAAATCTCACAGCGAGGCAACACGCAATGGCGACCAGAACCGAGTGATCGTTAACTATACCGTGGCGTTGTTCTGACCCGATCATAGGAGGCAACCATGCAATCTCCCCATGCTCCAGTTCGGCCGGAATGGCTCGCTCAGGTGAATGAAGCGCCCCTGGATCCACAACGAGCAATAATCGATGCCCACCATCATCTGTGGGATCGGCCCGGTCACCGTTACCTCGCTGAGGAGTATCTTGCTGACATGGCTTGTGGGCATCGTCTGGTGGCATCGGTGTACATCCAGTGCCGTTCGATGTTGGCAATCGACCGCGCGGAGCCATTCCAGGCAGTCGGGGAGGTTGAGTATGCCAACGGCGTTGCAGCCTACAGTGCCAGTGGGTTGTTGGGCGAAGTGCGGCTCTGCGCGGCCATAGTCGGTGGCGCCAACCTGATGCTCGGCGACACTGTGGCTCCGGTACTCGACGAAATGTTGCAGCGTGCCGGCCCGCGCCTGCGAGGCATTCGTAACACCACGGCCTGGCACCCGGACCCCCGCCTGGTTTCAAACCCCAGGCCGCCACCGGCGGGGCTGTTGCGGGAGCCGGCATTTCGTCGCGGGCTGGCCCAGCTAGTACGGCGTAGTCTGGTACTGGATATTTGGGCTTACCATACACAACTTGGCGAGGTGCTCGCACTGGCGAGGGCGTTTCCTGACTTGACCATCGTGGTCGACCACCTGGCCGGACCGCTGGGTGCCGGGCCTTATGCCGGTCGGCGTGCAGAGGTTTTCGAACACTGGTCATCAGACCTGAACCGGCTCGCGCAGTGTCCCAACGTACACCTGAAACTGGGCGGGCTGGGGATGAAAGTCGTCGGTTTCGATCTCCATCATGAAGCCAGGCCGCCTGGTTCCATGGCCTTGGCGGACTTGTGGAGGCCCTATCTGCTGCATGCGATCGACACGTTTGGTGTGGAGCGCTGCATGTTCGAAAGCAACTTCCCTGTCGATAAGGGCATGTTCGGTTATGGTGTGCTGTGGAATACGTTCAAGCGCGTAGTCGCTGATTTCACCGATGGAGAAAAGAATCGCTTATTCAGTGGTACCGCGCTTGATGTCTATCGGATCGACTCAACCTCAATAGCTGTAGCTGACTGACATCATCGCACTGCGGTCGTTACCCAGAGCAACGGCCCGTGCAGTGCCGCCGGCATAGTAATGGCGGTCGAACAGGTTGTTGATATTGATCGCATTTTGTATTTCTAGTAAAAGCCCCGGGATTTACTCGGGGCTATCGCTGGCTTATTAGTTTTTAGTCAACGTTCTGCGTTGTTTTGCAACGTCATTTTCAGTTACGGCACCGCCCTGGTTGGACCACCCTTTGCGGATGAATGACACTACGTCAGCCACTTCTTGATCGGAAAGTCTCCAAGCGAAGTCTGGCATGCCATAGCCTGTCGGAGCGTGCTGATTGCCCGGCAGATACCCACCGGCCAGCACGATATGGATCAGCGAGGTTGCATCTTGGCCGTTGACCACCGAGTTGCCTGCCAGGGCGGGGAACACCTCGGCGTAGCCGCGGCCATCGCTGCGATGGCAGGCCATGCAGTTGTCGATGTAGGTACGTGCGCCGGCAACGCTGGTATCCATATTGGCCAGTTGTGCAGCCGTCGTGCTTGTTGTAGCCGAGGCAGGTGCCTGCGCCACTTTTGCAGGCAGTGACTTAAGGTAGCGTGCAATCGCCAGGCGATCACTGTCAGTCAGGTGCTGCATGCTGTGCTGGATGACATCGGTCATGCTGCCGAACACGGCAGTCCGCTCGGTCCTGCCGGTCTTCAAGAACTGCGCCAGCTCCCCGGTGCTCCAACTGCCCAGGCCGTCATGCAGGTCGCCGCGTAGATTCTTCGCAACCCAGCCTTCCAGCGGCGCGCCGCCGGCCAGGAAGTGATCGCCGTCGCTGTCGCTCAGCGACTTTTCTTGCATGCCGATGCCGCGCGGGGTGTGGCAACTGCCGCAGTGGCCGAGTCCGTTGACCAGATAGCGACCACGCTCCAATTGCGGATCAGGCGTGTTGCCCGATTCAGTCGTGACCTGCTGGGCGAACGTCCAACGCCAGAACGCCAAAGGCCAACGCATGTTCATGGGCCAGGGAATGTCGCTATCGCGGTTAGCCTCAACCACCGGTTGCACGCCTTTCATGAAGTACGCATACAGGTCGGCGATGTCCTGGTCGGTGACCTTGGCATAGGACGGGTAGGGCATGGCCGGGTACAGCGTGCTGCCATCCTTGCGAATGCCGTGACGAACGGCCTGGTCGAATTCCGCCAGGGTGTAGCCGCCGATGCCATGCACAGGGTCAGGGCTGATGTTGGTGGCGTATACCGTGCCGATGGGGGTCTCCAGGCCCAGGCCCCCGGCGTAGGGCTTGCCGCCCTTGGCCGTGTGGCAGGCCATGCAGTCGCCGGCGCGTGCCAGGTATTCGCCACGGGTAATAGCGGCGTCGTCTGTCGCCGCCAGGGTTGCGGTGCTGATGGCAAGGCACAGCGAGGTCAGCAAGGGCAGGGTGAGCTTGTTCATCATTTATGCCTCCACCAGCGGACGGCCCGGGTTTTTCAGGTAGCGTTCGCGGATGGCATTGGCCGACCAGTAGGCCAGCGCGCCGACCAGGCCGGTGGGGTTGTAGCCGATGTTCTGCGGGAACGCCGAGGCGCCGATAACGAACACGTTGGGCACGTCCCAGCACTGCAAGTAGCGATTGACCACGCTGGTTTTCGGGTCGGAACCCATGATTGCGCCACCGGTGGTGTGGGTGCTCTGGTAGAAACGCGTGTCATAGGGCGTGCCGATCTTCTTGGTGTTTACGGTGTAGCTCGACGGGTTCATCGCCGCAGCGATTTCGGCCGCTTTGTTGGTCACGTACTGCGACATGCGGATGTCGTTGTCGTGCCAGTTGAAGGTCACCCGCAGCAGCGGCTGGCCGAAGGCATCCTTGTAGGTCGGGTCCAGGTCCAGGTAGGTATCGCGGTAGGCCATCACCGAGCCCTGGGTGTACAGGCTCATGCTGCGCTGGTAGTTGTCGCTGACAGCGCTTTTCCAGCCCTTGCCCCAGTTCGGCGCACCCTTGGCCACGCCAGTCTGGCCGATCGGACGACCGCCGGTGCGGTGGTGGCCGATGTTGGCGCCGCCGAGGAAGCCCAGGCCACTGTGGTCGAAGTTGTCGCCGTTGTAGTTGTCAATCGCAGTGCCGCCGGCACCGGTACCGATGAATGGGTTCAGGTAGGTTCCCTTGGGCATTTGCACGGTGACCGAGCCGAGCATCTGGTACGCGTAGTTGCGCCCAACCACACCTTCGCCAGTACGCGGGTCGTAGGGTTTGCCGATTTTCGACAGCAGCAGCAGGCGCACGTTGTGCAACTGGAAGGCGCTGAGGATCACCAGGCGCGCTGGTTGCTCGACCTCGTTGCCCTGGGCGTCGATGTAGGTAACGCCGGTGGCCTGTTTGCCCGAGCTATCGAGATTTACCTTGGTGACATGCGCCAGGGTGCGCATCTCGAAGTTACGCCGCTGACGCAGCACGGGGAGGATGGTGGTCTGCGGTGAGGCCTTGGAGTACATGTAGCAGCCGTAGTTTTCACAGAAACCACAGAAGTTGCACGGGCCCAGACGCACGCCGTAGGGGTTGGTGTAAGGCGCGGAGGCGTTGCCGGCCGGGATCGAGAAGGTCGAGTAGCCCAGGCTGCGCGCCGCCTTGTCGAACAGCTGCTCACCATAGACCTTCTTCAGCGGCGGCAGTGGGTATTCCTTGCTGCGTGCGCCCTCGAACTTGTTACCGCCCTCTATCAGGCGGCCTTTGATGTTGCCGGCCTTGCCGGAAACACCGGCCACTTCCTCGAAGCGAGTGAAGAACGGTTCGAGCTCCTCGAAGCTCACGCCGTGGTCCTGGATGGTCATGCCTTCCGGGATGAACTTGCTGCCGTAGCGCTCAGTGTAATGACTGCGCAATTTCAGGTCGCTGGCCAGCGGCCGCCAGCTCAGGCCGTTCCAATGGAAGCCCGCGCCGCCCACACCGTTGCCGAGCAAGAAGGTACCTTGCTGGCGGTAGGGTAGGGCAACACCGGCCGGGTTGTGGCGGATGGTGACGGTTTCCTTGGACAAGTCCTGATAGAGCTTGCCGCGGATGGTATAGGCCAGTTCGTCGATTACCTTCGGGTAGTTGGCGTCGGTCGGGGTGTCCTGGTCGGGGCCACGCTCCAGCGCCACCACGTGCAGGCCGGCCTCGGTCAGTTCGGCGGCCATGATCGAGCCGACCCAGCCGAGGCCGACGATAACCACATCGGTTTCAGGTTTCTGCAGTGCCACGCCGTTACCCCCGCTGGCCGTTGATGGAAACTGGACCCAGTGGATAGCGCTCGTTCGGGCGGTCGATCCAGTCCATGAAATCGGCGCGAGCGCCGGGGAAACCCAGCATCTTCCAGGCCGCCATGTCTTTGTTGCCGCCGTAGATCGGGTCGGCGAAATAGCCTTCTTTGACGTTCTTCAGCAGTAAAGCGAAGAAGGTGCTGGCCGGTACGCGTGCCAGCTTCAACTTGTCGCCTTCCAACTGGCTGAACACTTCAACCTGCACGTTGTTGCCAAGCTGCGCGAAAGCCTTGCCGAACGTTTTGAGGCAGGCAGCATCCAGGTCGGCAATGCCCAGGCGGTAAAGCTCGCGCGGCACCAGCTTCATCTGGTAGCCCAGTTCGGCCGGCTGGTCGGTGATGAAGGGGGCCTGCATGTACCACAGCCGCCCGTGGGCGTAGGGCGTTTCCATCTGCCGGTCGAGAAACTCGGGTACGCCTGCGGTCAGTGCGCCGGGGCCTTCTTCGTCTTCGGGGATCAGTACCGCACAGGCGGCCTGTACGAATGCCCATTCGCTGTCGGTGAAGAACGTAGGGTGATAGTGCCCGGCAGGTGTCGCTTCGCCCGGGGCATTACCGGTGGAGGTATGTGCGGCGCTCGGCTCGATGGCTTGATGGGTGGCGTAACCCACCAGGCTGACTGCCGGAATGAGAATGGCACTGCGGCGAAGGAACTCGCGCCGTGAGTTGGGGGTGTCGGACATCAGATGCTCGCTCAGGTCAGGATCAGGTCTCGGTATTCGGCGCAGGCGTGGCCGAATACCGAGGCGCGGCATTATGCCTCGCAACATGAATAAATAGAACGTCGTTGCGAAAAGAGAAGAAGTCGTCGACGAATGACCTTAAGCCTCAGGTACGAAAACGCGTGACTAGCTCGTTGAGTTGCGTGCCCAACTTCTCCAGTGCCTGACTGGCCGAAGCGGTCTGGTGCGCCTGGGTGGTCGAGATGGCCGACAGGTCGCGGATATTGATCAGGTTGCGATCCACTTCACGGGCGACCTGCGCCTGTTCTTCAGCGGCGCTGGCGATTACCAGGTTCTGTTCGTTGATGCGGGTGATATACGCCATGATCTGTTCCAAGGCCTGGCCCGCTTCACGAGCGGCCTGCAAGGTGTGGCTGGCGCGGGCACGGTTGTCATTCATCGCGGTCACGGCTTGGCCGGATTCGCTGCTGATCGTGCCGACCATGCTTTCGATCTCCAGGGTCGATTGCTGGGTGCGGTGAGCCAGGGCGCGTACTTCATCAGCGACCACGGCAAACCCGCGCCCGGCCTCCCCAGCACGCGCGGCTTCGATGGCGGCATTGAGCGCCAGCAGATTGGTCTGTTCGGCAATGCTGCGGATCACGTCCAGTACCTTGGCAATGTCGGCCACGCTGCTGGCAAGGCTGTCGACTTGCTGCGTGCTGTGGCGTATGTCCTGGCTCATCAGCTCGATAGCCTCGACGGTCTGGACCACTCGCGTATTGCCGGCTTCGCTGGCGGCCTGGGACTCAGCCGAGGCTTGCGAGGTGCTGACGGCGGTGCGCGCCACTTCGTCCACGGCGGCGGACAGCTCGGTGACGGCCGATGCGGCTTGCTCGATCTCGTTGGCCTGTTGCTGCAGGTTCTGGTTCGACTCGACCGTGACTGCACTCAATTGCGTCGAAGACGCAGCAATGACCGATGCCGACTGGACAATTTGGTCGATGGTCGCGCGAAGGTTCGACTGCATCTGCTTAAGCGCTTCGAACAGGCGGCTGACCTCGTCGCGACCTTCGCTTTCCATCGGTTGGGTGAGGTCGCCCGAGGCGATCACTTCGGCGCTCTTCGCCGCCCGGTTGATTGGCAGGATGATGCTGCGGCTGACCAGCCAGGCGACACCGATGGTGATCAGCGCGGCGACGGCCATCAGCAAGGCCACGCTGGTTCTGGAGGTCGAGTAGGTGCTGCCGGCGCTGGCGAAAGCTTGGTTGATGTTGCGCTGGTTCACGTCGCTCAGGGCGTACAGGCGGGGGAAGGACTGTTCGGAGTTTTCTCGCAGCGGCCCGTTGAGCAAAGCCACCATGTCGCTTTCGCGGCCTGCCTTGGCCAGTGCGATCAAATCGCGAATACCTGGCGCAGTGGCCTGCAAGTAGGGCTCGATCTCCTTGTATAGCGCGCGTTCGTGTGGGTCTACCAGCCTAGCCAGGTAGGCGGCCTGGGCTTGGGCGAGCTTGTCGAGCTGAATTTCGAGTCGTCGGCTGCTGTCGGCGCGCATGGCGGCGTCAGGGTAGAACGCAAGCTTCAGCGAGTTCACGCGAATGCCCAGCACGGCCTCGCGCATATTGCCGAGCGCTGTGGCGGTCGGGGTGCTGACCTGTTCGATGGCGCGGTTGATGGTGTCGACGCGGGACATTTGCGACAGCGCGAATAATCCGACGATGACGATGATCGAAGCGATCAGGCCGAATGCCAGGGTTGTTCGCATTGCAATTGAAACCTTTCGCATGTCTTTCCTCTGAAGTGAATGGTTGGGAGGTGAGGGATGGGGCGAAAGGATTTTCGGCCGTTCGGCGCTAAAGCTTTAATGAAAAATAGAATGACATTGCAAATACACGAATTGCAGTGCACTGTGTGCCCGCTTTTCCGGTGCGCGAACGCAAGCGCCGGAACGTGTTTGCATCCCGATGACCGAAGGTGAGATAAGAAAGATGGCCAAAGCCGCTGACGTTGTTGTGCAATGCCTGGAAAACGAAGGTGTCGAGTATGTGTTCGGCATTCCTGGTGAGGAAAACCTCGACCTGCTGGAATCCCTGCGCAAGTCGAAGATCAAGCTGGTTCTGACCCGCCACGAGCAGTCCGCGGGCTTCATGGCCGCCACCTATGGCCGCCTGACCGGCAAGACCGGCGTCAGCCTGTCGACCCTGGGCCCTGGCGCGACCAACCTGGTAACTGCCAGCGCCTATGCGTATCTGGGCGGCATGCCGATGATGATGATCACCGGCCAGAAGCCGATCAAGAAGTCCAAGCAGGGCCGCTTCCAGATCATCGACGTGTGCGGCACGATGGACCCCATCACCAAGTACACCCACCAGTTCGCCTCGGCCGACAACATCCCGGCGCGCATGCGCGAAGCGTTCCGCCTGGCTGAAGAAGAAAAGCCGGGCGCCGTGCACCTGGAGCTGCCGGAAGACATCGCCGCCGAGCAAACCGATGCCCTGCCGATCCCACGCAGCCTGCACCGTCGCCCGCTGGCCGAGCACGTGGCCATCGAAGCTGCTGTAGAAAAACTGCAGAAGGCCCGCAGCCCGATCCTGGTGATCGGCGCCGGCGCCAACCGCAAGATGACCGCCAAGGTCCTCAAGCAACTGATCGACAAGACCGGTATCCCGTTCATCACTACGCAGATGGGTAAAGGCGTGGTCGACGAGCGTCACCCACGCTTCCTGGGTAACGCCGCGCTGTCGTCCGGCGATTTTGTACATCGTGCGATTGAAGCCGCCGACCTGATCATCAACATCGGCCACGACGTGATCGAGAAGCCACCGTTCTTCATGGTCCGTGGCGGCACCGAAGTCATCCACATCAGCTTCCGCTCCGCCGAAGTCGACGCCGTGTACTTCCCGCAGGTGGAAGTGATCGGTGACATCGCCAACGCCGTGTGGCAGATCAGCGAAGCGCTGACCGATACCAGCCACTGGGACTTCACCCGTCTGATGGCCATCCGTGAAGCGAACGAAGCGCAAATCGCCGAAGGCGCCGACGACAACCGCTTCCCGGTCTATCCACAGCGGCTAGTGGCGGATATCCGCCGGGTGCTGCCGTCCGAAGGCATCGTTGCCCTGGACAACGGCATCTACAAGATCTGGTTCGCTCGTAACTACAAGGCGCACAAGCCCAACACCGTGCTGCTGGACAACGCCCTGGCGACCATGGGCGCCGGCCTGCCATCGGCCATGGCCGCGCACCTGGTGCACCCGGACCGCCCAGTGATTTCGGTGTGCGGCGACGGCGGCTTCATGATGAACAGCCAGGAGCTGGAAACCGCAGTTCGTTTGGGCATGCACATCACCGTGGTGATCCTGCGTGACGACGGCTACGGCATGATCCGCTGGAAGCAGGCCAACATGGGCTTCACCGATTTCGGCCTGGACTACGGCAACCCGGACTTCGTCAAGTACGCCGAAGCCTACGGTGGCAACGGCTACCGCGTGGAAAGCGCCGATGCGTTGCTGCCGCTGCTCGATCATTGTGTATCCAACCCAGGCGTGCACGTGATCGACTGCCCGGTCGACTACAGCGAGAACGACCGCATCCTGAACATGGACCTGCGTGAGCGCAGCGCTGCGATCTGAGGAAACAGACCGCAACGCCCCGTTCATCGTGTTCGACGACGCCGACCTGGACAAGGCCGTCGAGGGCGCGATCATCTCCAAGTACCGCAACAACGGCCAGACCTGCGTCTGCGCCAACCGTATCTACGTGCAGGACGGCGTGTACGACGCGTTCGCCCAGAAGCTGGCCGCCGCTGTTGCCAAGCTGAAGATCGGTAACGGCCTGGAAGAAGGCACCACCACTGGCCCGCTGATCGACGGCAAGGCCGTTGCCAAGGTTCAGGAACACATCGAAGACGCCGTGGGCAAAGGCGCCAAGGTGCTGTCCGGTGGCAAGCTGATCGAAGGCAACTTCTTCGAGCCGACCATCCTGGTCGACGTGCCGAAAACCGCCGCCGTTGCCAAGGAAGAAACCTTCGGCCCACTGGCGCCGCTGTTCCGCTTCAAAGACGAAGCCGAAGTCATCGCCATGTCCAACGACACCGAATTCGGCCTGGCCTCGTACTTCTACGCCCGCGACATGAGTCGTGTGTTTCGTGTTGCCGAGGCCCTGGAATACGGCATGGTGGGTATCAACACCGGCCTGATCTCCAACGAAGTCGCGCCGTTTGGCGGCATCAAGGCTTCGGGCCTAGGCCGCGAAGGCTCCAAGTACGGTATCGAGGACTACCTCGAAATCAAATACCTGTGCATCAGCGTCTGATCGAACGCTAACGGCATTACCTCTGCCAGCGGGCGCGAAGATTGGCCTGCTGGCTTTTTTCAGTTCAAGCTTTCCACCTTAAGCTCATGCCTGTTGCCAGTGATTGCTGGCGATCCCCCCAAACAGTCTCTATATCTATGCCCAAGGTGTTGCACCACTGGGTCTTGCTGGCATGATGGCGGTTGTCCGGGCATTGGCAGATAATGCGTTTTTCACGCCCTGACAAAGACTTGGGCAATTCAAAGGTGAGGATCTACTGATGGTAAATGTTCGGCCGCGACCTGCGGTGAATGGAGTGGCTTCGGCTGACCGCGTGCTGACAGTGCTCTCTGCGTTCAAAGTGGGTGACACGTCTTTGACCCTCGTAGAACTCGTCGACCGTACCGGGCTGATCAAAAGTACCATCATGCGCTTGATGGTTTCCTTGGAAAACCATGGCTTCGTCAATCGCATGGCCGATGGGCGTTATCAGCTGGCCAGCGAGGTCATGCGGCTCAACGCGGTTTACGAGGAAGGTATCGATCTGGAGCGCCATGTGATGCCCAGGTTGCATCTGTTGGCAGAGCGAACGGGTGAAACTGCTTCGTTTTATGTGCGCCACGGTGCTTACCGGATGTGCCAGTATCGGGTGAACTCGCCCCATCGACTCCGTATGCACGTTCAGCCCGGCGACATGCGGCCTATGGACGACGCCGCGGGCGCTCAGGCTTTGCGTACACCGTTCGCGAGCGGGATCGCAATGCAACGACCGTTTTTCTCCATGGGCGCCACAGACCCGCACGCCGCATCGGTAGCATTCCCCGTATACGGTGCAGGTGACGAGATAGTCGGTGCATTGGTGCTTTCCGGCCCTTCCAGCCGGCTCACGCCGGAATCTGCGGAGGCCATCAATGATATCTTCCACGCCGCTGCTCGTGACCTGATGCGTAGTCTCGGATGCAAGGCTGCTGATGGCTCGCAATTGCCCGAGAAGGCTTGATAGCACGCTAATGAGGCGCATACGGCCTTGCTGGTGCATGCAACAGCAGGGCGGCACGGCATTCAGGTCGTAGCGTGGAGCTTTCGGCTCGTCGAGAAAGTTGATGCATCTAGTGGCGAACCACCCAGGCAGCACGAAGTTCCCAGTGATGCCGCCGAACGCCCTCTCGCTGCATCATTCGCTGAACTTTGAATCTCAAGTCTGCATTTGCATCAGGCACCCTGAATCCGGCGCGCTGGCCAACGTTTCCAACTGCAGTGCATGGCGGGCGCTGGTGATGAACAGGGTCGTGCCATCCTCCCCACCAAAGCACAGGTCGGTCGGGCTCGGCACCGGCAACCCGATCATCCGGTCCAGATTGCCTTCGGCATCGAAGCGCGCCAAGCTCCAGCCGTCCAGTTGCGTGGTCCACACGCCACCTGCACTATCCAGCGCCAACCCGCCTAGGCTGCCGCCGCCCCGTGGCAGTGAGGCCAGACGGCGTACGCTGTTGCTGCCCGGCAGCAGCAGCAGGATATCTCCCGCTTCCGGCGCCAGGGCATACACCGCGCTGCCCTTGGCATCCCAGCGAAATGCGCTGACCGGCTCCGGCAACGACCAGCCATGACGCAGTTCGCCCTCGGCGCTGAGTTCGCCGATCAAGCAACCACTGGTGCTTTTGGCGCACGCCCACAAGGCGCCGGAGGGGTGTGTGGCCAATGCCAGCAGACGGCTGCCGAGCAGATCCTGGCGCGGGTGTTCATTGCCCTGCCAGTCGATCAGTGACCAGCCTCCGGCTTGGGCCACCAGCAGGCCGTCGGGGTGCAACTCCATCCCGCGTACCGGCAGGTCGAGACGGGTCAACAGGCGACTGGAATGGCCGTCCCAGCAATGGATTGCCGGTGCCAAGGTGTCGGCCCAGTACAACACGCGCTGCTCCGCGTGCCAGCGCGGGAACGCGCCATGAAATGCCCAGGGGCCGGGCACTACGCTGAGCTCGGCGGCGGTGCGCGGCGTGCTGTCCGGGCGCAGTTGTTCCCCCACCCGGCGTGCAGCTTCTGCCAGCTCTGGGCCCAGCAGCGTCAAGCGCTCCAGGGTCAGGCGGTAGGCTGGCCCGGCCACGCTGAGGGCGCCGCGAACCTGCCCCTGCTTATCGATGATTGGCGCCGCGACACAGCGGATGCCCAGACGGATTTCCTCGTCGTCCAGGGCGTAGCCACGCACTTGAGTGATCTGCAGTTCGGCCAGCAGGCGGCGGCGGTCGGTGATGGTAAGCGGCGTCAGCGGTGCCAGCACCAGGCCCTTCAGGATTTCGTCGCGAGCCGAAGGGGAGAGGGCAGAGAGGATCGCCTTGCCCTGACCCGTGCAGTACACCGGCTTGCCCTGGCCAAGGCTGGCGGCTGAGCGCTGGGTGTGGGCGCCCTCGCAGCGTTCCAGCGACAGCACCTGGTTGCCGTCGAGTACCGCCAGGTAGGAGGTTTCTCCGGTGAGGTCGCGCAGGGCGCGCAGCTCGGCACTGGCGGCGGCCACCAGGTCCGGCTCCAGGTAGGCGTTGCGAACCATCTCCAGGTAATTGAAGCCCAAGCGGTAGACCTTCCGCGTGGGATCGCGGCGGATCATGCCACGCTCCACCAAGGTGGCGATGATTCGGTACAACGTGGTGCGCGGCAGTGGCACCTGCTCGGCCAGCTCGGCCTGGCTGATGCCGGACGCGCTTGCGCCAATGGCCTGGAGCACATCCAGGGCTTTTTCCAGTGCGGCGGTGCCTTCACCTGTTTTCATCGAAGATTCCCATCTGTTGGAACGCGGTGGCTTGAGTGCTCAGTCTGCCTCTTTTTCATCCGGTTTTCCGCCATAGAATCGGCCTCAGCAGGGCTTCAAACCATTGTCTGTTCCATATGTTGGGAATTAGCCCTGGCCGCCCATCGGATGAACCCGCGAGGAGAACCTACAACAATGTCCGTCATCCACAACTATGCCGATGCCCATGAAAGCGTTTCCGGCAAACAGGTCGTTGTCAGCGACGAAGTGCTGGCCAAGCTGGCTACCTGCAGCAGCGGCTCGCTGACCACCCAGCTGTTCAAGCGTGGCTTCCGCCAGCCGGCGCTGGTCGGCCTGCGCGCCATGTGCCGCGACGCCAAGCCGTTCGCCGGGCGTGCCTTCACCATGCGCTTCATTCCCGCTCGTGAAGACATCGATACCTATTCGACCATGACCACCAAGCCCAACGACGACAACCTGCAATGGGTGGGCGTGGAGCAGATCCAGCCGGGCGACGTACTGGTAATCGACAGTCGCAACGACCCCGCGGCCGCGTCGGCCGGCAACATCTTGGTGACCCGCTTGCTGGCCCGTGGCGCCAAGGCCATCGTTACCGACGGCGCCCTGCGCGACGGCAGCGAGATCGCCGCCATGCGCTTGCCGGCCTATGCCCGTGAGATCACCGCCACCACGCGTATTTCCTACCACCATGTGGCCGATCTGCAGGTGCCGATTGGTTGCGCCGGTGTAGCCGTTTACCCAGGCGACATCATCGTCGGCGACGCCGATGGCCTGACCGTGGTGCCAGCACACTTGGCCGAAGAACTGGCCGAAGTGTGCAGCGTGCAGGACGACATCGAGGGCTACCTGGCCATGCGCATCGCGGCGGGTGAGCCGCTGTGGGGCGTGTACCCGCCGAGCCCGGCGTCGGTGTCCGACTACCACGCCTGGGTCGCCGCCGGCCGCCCGGCCATCCCGTCGATCATCGACCGTGAAGAGGGTTGAGCCATGGCTGAGCACAAGCATGCGCAACTGATTCGTCGCTACTTCGACGCTTGCAACGAAGGCGACTACGACAAGCTGGTGTCCTGCTTCACCCCGGACGCGGTGCACTACTTCCCCTCGGGGTTGCCGGAAATCCCGTGGCGCACTGCCGACACCATCGCCCGCAAATGGGTGTGGTGTGTGGAGAACCTGGGCTCGCAGTGGACCATCGAGAAGATCCTGGTCAGCCACGACAGCAACGAAGCGGTGATCGAGTGGACTCACTGGAAAAGCAAGCTGGGTACGGCCCTGCGTGGTGACGAGTGGTACGTGTTCGACGAGCAGAGCGGTTTGATCAAAGAGATCCGCGCCTATTACGCCTCGCCGGCCGACAAGGACGTGGTGATCAACGAGTTGGTCGATTTCGACTATGTCGGCCGTGGGTATCACCTGGAGCCGAAGGCGCGTTAACGCCAATGGCCTCTTCGTGGGGCAAGCCCGCTCCTACAAGGCCCGCGCTGTACCTGTAGGCGCGGGCTTGTCCCGCGAATGGCCGCACCGCAATTGTTGAAGGAGTTCCCATGACCACCCCGCAAAACCCGAATTTCGCCGCTATCGATGCAGTCGTCGCCCAAGCGGCGGCGGCTGCCGACTTCTGGGCCGATTGCAGTGCCACCCAGCGTGCCACCCTGCTGCGCGGCCTGGCCGATGCCCTGGAACAGCAGCAGGCTGAACTGGTCGCCATCGCCGACCGCGAAAGCGGCCTCGGTGAAGCCCGCCTGAACGGTGAAGTGGCCCGCACCGCCTTCCAGCTGCGTGGCTTCGCCAACGAAGTTGAAGCTGGTGTGCCATACCGTCAGGTCGATGACCAGGCAATTGCCGGTGCGCCACCTGCCGGCCGCCCACGCCTGACGCGCGTGCAACGCCCGCTGGGCCCGGTGGCGATGTTTTCGGCCAGCAACTTCCCGTTCGCCTTCTCGGTGCTGGGCGGCGATACCGCCTCGGCCTTGGCCGCCGGTTGCCCCGTGGTGATCAAGCCGCACTCCGGCCACCCGGAATTGTCCCGTGCGGTGTTCGCCCTGGCCGCTGGCGTGCTCCGTGCCCAGGGTCTGCCGGCAGGCCTGCTGACCCTGGCCGAAGCGCCCAATCGTGTCGCTGGCACCTACCTGGTCCAGCACCCATCGATCGCCGCCGTGGCCTTTACCGGCTCCTACCAGGGTGGCAAAGCCCTGTGGCAGGCGGCCAACGAGCGTGAGCGGCCGGTGCCATTCTTTGGCGAGCTGGGTTCGATCAACCCGCTGATAGCACTGCCGCACGTGCTGGAAAAGGACAGCGAAGCCTTGGCCAAGACCTTGGCCGCTTCGATCACCCTCGGTTGCGGTCAGTTCTGCACCAGCCCCGGCGTGATCGTGCTGCTCGACTCACCCCATAGTCAGCGTTTCGTCGCCCAGCTGGCCGCGGCCATTGCACCGATTGCCACGCACCGTATGCTCACCCCGGGCATGCAGCAAGGCTTCGAGGCGGCAGCTGCCACGGTAGCGGCCAATGCCACCGTGGTGTTCACTCCGCAAGCCGATGGCGCTGGCCCGGCGCCACGGTTGTTCGCCACCGATGCCGCATCGTTCATTGCCAACGCTCACCTGCGTGAGGAAATGTTCGGCCCGGCGGCGTTGATCGTCACCGCCAATTCCGTTGCTCAGGCGGCTGAAGTGCTCGAAGCCATCGGCGGTACCCTGACCACTACCCTCTGGGGCCTGGACGCCGACAACGCCGAAAACCGCCAGTTGCTGCGCGCGGCCCAGCGAGTATCCGGGCGCGTGTTGTTCAGCGGTGTGCCGACCGGTGTTGCCGTGTGCCACGCCCAGCAGCACGGCGGGCCATGGCCGTCGTCCACCGCGCCACAGTCCACTTCGGTCGGCTTTGCCGCCATCGAGCGCTTCCTGCGCCCGGTTGCGTTGCAGGACGCACCCGCCTGGGCACTGGGCTGAGGAGGGCAGGGCGATGATGCGACATATCGTGCTGTTCCGCCGCCTGCCGGGCGTCGAGGCGCAGCCTGAACTGGAATCGGTGCTGGTGGCGCGGATGCGCGACCTCACCGAAGAAATCGACTTCATCCGCGACTGGAGGGTCGCGGCCAATGAACTGGATCGACCGATCTGCTGGGATTACATCCTCGAGTCCAGCTTCGACGACGCCGACGCGGTACAGCGTTACCTGCCACACCCGGCGCACCAGGCCCTGGTCGCCGAACTCAAGCAGTACTTCGAGTGGGTGGCGGTGGATTACAGCGTCTGATTGACCCCAGAGGCACCTGGCCCTTTGTGGGGCCAGGCGTTATAACAAAAAAGATCCGGCATCACAGGTGCCGGGCGGAGTCGTACATGAACAAGAAAAACAACTACCGCTAGACGATCCTGACCATGCTGTTCCTGGCCATGATCATCAACTATGTCGATCGCGCTGCCCTGTCGATCGCCATGCCGTTCATTACCCAGGAATACCACCTCACGCCCGCCGAGAAGGGCATGATCTTCAGCAGCTTCTTCTTCGGTTATGCGCTGTTCTGCTTCGTCGGTGGCTACCTGGCCGACCGTTTCGGGCCCAAGCGTGTGCTGACCTGGTCGATGAGCTTCTGGTCGCTGCTGTGCGGCTCCACCGCACTGGCCTTCAATTTCTGGTCATTGCTGATCGTGCGCGCACTGTTCGGCGTCGGCGAAGGCCCGGTGTCGACCACTGCCAACAAGACTGTAAACAGTTGGTTCCCGATCAAGGAACGCGCCCGTGCCATCGGCATCAACCAGGCTGGCGGCCCGCTGGGTGGCGCCTTGGCCGGGCCAATCGTGGGTTTTCTCGCCCTGTGGCTGGGCTGGCGCGTGGCCTTCGTGGTGATCGCGGTGATCGGCGTGCTGTGGGCCATTGCCTGGTACCGCCTGGCGGCCTCTACGCCCAAGGAGCACCCGCAGGTGTCGGCCGAAGAGCTGGCGCTGATCAACGAGGGGCGTGAGGCCCCGGTCACTGCCGTCGCAGACGCTCCGCGCACGCCAGTGCTGGAGATCATCCTGCAGCGTTCGGTACTGGTCACTGGCGTATCGCTGTTCTGCTACAACTACATTCTGTACTTCTTCATGACCTGGTTCCCCAGCTACCTGATCGAGGCCAAGGGTATCGACCTCAAGGCCATGAGCATCGTCACCGCACTGCCGTGGCTGGTGGGTACTGTCGGCTTCATCTGTGGCGGGCTGCTGATCGACTGGGTGTACAAGCGCACCGGCAAGCAACTGTTCTCGCGCAAGGTGGTGCTGGTCAGCTGCCTGCTGGTGGCTGCGGTGTGCATCGGCCTGACCGGCCAGGTGGACAGCGTAACCAGCACCGTGGTGGTGATGACCGTGGCCATCGGCTTCCTGATGCTGACCGCGCCCGCCTACTGGTCATTGATCCAGGACGCCGTGCCGGACCATCAGGTCGGCACTGCCGGCGGCTTCATGCATGGCCTGGCCAACCTGTCTGGCATCGTTGCGCCGACTGTGACCGGCTTCATCATCCAGTCCACCGGCACCTACGGCAGCGGCTTCGGCCTGGCCGCCGGGCTCGGCATCGTCGGCGCGCTGATCGTGGCCTTGTTCGTCGGCCAGAAACCGGCCCGGCAAGCCAACGTCATTGCCACCGCCTGAACTGACTGCTACCCACGTTTGACGGGAATACACCATGCCTACGCTTCTAGTCACCGGCGCCGCCGGTATCGTCGGAACCGCCCTGCGCCCATACTTGCGCGAGCGCTTCAATCTGCGCCTGCTGGACCGCCGGCCGGCCAGCGAGCTGGCCGCCAATGAAACCGCCCTGGTCGGCGACCTGACCGACCCGGCCTTCGTCCGCCAGGCCTGCGAGGGTGTCGACGCGGTGCTGCACCTGGCCTGTGCCCACGGCACCGACATCCAGTTCCAGGCCACGGTCGAGCCCAACTACCACGCCACCCTGTACTTGCTCGAAGCCGCCCAGCGCGCCGGGGCGCGGCGCTTCGTGTTCGCCAGCAGCCACCATGTGCTTGGCCAGTATCCCACGCAGGCAGCCGAGCAGTTCGACGACCACCCGGTGGCGCCAGACAGCTACTATGCGCTGAGCAAGGTGTTCGGCGAAGCAGCCTGCGCGACCTTCTCCCAGCGCAGCGAGCTGGCCACGTTCATCGTGCGTATCGGCAACGCCGACGCCAAGGTTGCCGATGCCCGTCGCTTGCGCTTGTGGACCAGCGCCCGCGACCTGGCCCAACTGGTACTGATCGGCCTGGAGCATCCCGAGGTGCGCCACGAGATCGTCTACGGCGTGTCGGAATGTCCTCAGGCGCTGTTCCACAACAACCGTGCCCGCGCCCTGGGTTACCGGCCGCAGGACAATGCGGCCGAGCACCTGGCCGACAACTTCCTCGCCTATGACGCCATGGCCCCGGTCGGTTCCGGTCGTGACCATGTTGGCGGCGCCTATGCCGGTGTGGCCCTGGCCAGCGTTCTGGAGCAAGCATGAAGATCGTCCGCATCGATACCCAGATCGTCGAAATCCCCTTCCACGACGGCGGTCGTGGGGTAGGGGGGACACCTTCGGCCTGGCGCACGCTGGAGAACGTGCTGGTGCGAGTCGAGGACGAGCTGGGCAACGTTGGCTGGGGCGAGGCCTTTGGCTACTTCGTCGCCGATGCCACCAAGGCCCTGATCGACCGGCTGGTGGCGCCCCAGGTGCTGGGCCGCGAGGTCACCGACATTCCTGCGCTGAACCTGGAACTGCAGCAACGCCTGCACCTGTTCGGCCGCTACGGCGTGACGATGTTCGCCATTTCCGGTCTCGATATCGCCCTGTGGGACTTGGCCGCCCGCCGGCAGCGCCTGCCGTTGCACCGCCTGCTGGGCCAGGCCTACCGCGAACAGGTGCCGGCCTACGCCAGCCTGGTGCGCTACGGCGATGACCAAGTGGCCCCAGCCATTTGCGAAAAGGCACTGGAGCAGGGCTTCAGCGACATCAAGCTGCACGAGGCCACCCTGCATGACATCGGCGCTTGCCGGCGAGCTGTTGGCGATGCCGTACCGCTGTCCACCGACGTCAATTGTTCCTGGACCGTTCAGGGGACTCGTGATTGGCTGCCGGCGCTGGCGGAGCTGAAGCTGGCCTGGCTGGAAGAGCCGATCTTCCCGCCCGAGGACTTCGCTGCCCTGGGCAGCCTGCGCGGGCAGGGTGTGGACATTTCTGCCGGGGAAAACTGGTGCACTGCCGTGCAGTTCGAGCAGGCCCTGGTGACCGCAGCGGTGGATTCCATTCAGCCCAGTGTGACCAAGGTCGGCGGCATTTCCGAATGCCTGCGCATCGACCGCCTGGCCGAGCAGCATGAGGCAGTTATTCTGCCGCACTGCCCCTACTTCGGCCCTGGCCTGATCGCCACCCTGCACCTGGCCGCCGTACAGCGGCGGGTGCCGCAGGTGGAGTACCTGTTCGTCGAGCCGGCTGGCTGGTTGTACCCGGTGGAGCAATTGCGCCAGGGCAATCAACTGCAGATTCCTCAGGGCCCTGGCCTGGGCCTGGACATCGACCTGCAAGTGGCCGAGCGCTTGCGCCGCTAGTCCGACCCTTTCATGCCTCACCGCCGTGCCTCGGCACGGCGGCAGGGGCTGCGCATGCCTGAAAAGGGCATTGGAGGTTCTATGCATACCGTGGTTCTGAGCAATGCCACCTGGGCGCTGGGCGTGCTGCCGGCCTGGGGCGGGCGCATCGCCCAGCTCAATGCCGATGGGCTGGATGTGTTGCTGCCGATCAACGCTAGTCAGTTCGACCCGCTGGACTGGCCACGGGCCGGCGCCTACCCGCTGATGCCGTACTCCAACCGCATTCGCAACGCGCGGTTGAAGTTCGCCGACACCGAGCATGTGCTGCCCGCACATCCGGCAGCACTGCCCCATACCTTGCATGGGGTCACCCACACCCAGCCTTGGCAGGTGGTGGGCACCCGTAGCGATCACTTGAGCATTGCCTGTGATTATCAAGGCGAGCACTGGCCCTGGGCGTTTCGCGCCGAACAGCACTTCGCGCTGGATGGCGCACGCCTGCACATCACCTTGGTACTCATCAACCTGGGGCAATCACCCATGCCAGGCGGCCTCGGGTTGCACCCTTATTTCCAGCGCCACCCTGGCATGCGCGTGCATTACCGCACCGGGCGCGACTGGCAGATCGACGCGCAGTACCTGGCTACCGGCGCGTACCAAGAGGGTACCAGGGACTGGTCGATCGAAGCGGATGGCGGCGAAGCGCTGGCCCATTACCAGTCACGTTGGGACGGCCGGCTGCGTGTCGACTACCCCAATGGCCACCTGCGCCTTCAGGCTTCCCAAGTGCTGAACCACTTCGTCGCATTCGCCCCGGCCGGCAGCCCCTACCTGTGCCTGGAGCCGGTGTCGCACCTGGCCGATGCCTTCAACCAGCCACGCGATAGCTGGGCCGAAACCGGCACCCATGAGCTCGCTGCTGGCCAGCACCTGGAGGCCACCCTCGAATTCACCTGGCAACACCGCTGACGCAACACCCCACATACCTATAAGAAGAGCACAACAACAATGAAACACTCCTCGACTGGAGCGGGCTTCGCTCGCGCTGCAAAACCCCTGTCCCTGCTGCTCGGCCTCGGCCCGCTGTATGCTCAGGGTGCGTTTCTGGACGACAGCAAGGCCAACCTGACCTTTCGCAACTTCTACTACAACCACGACCTGCGCGACTCGACCAAGCCTGCCCAGTCGAAGCTGGAGGAGTGGGCCCAGGGCTTCATCCTCAAGGGCGAGTCGGGTTACACCGACACGACCATCGGCGTGGGCCTGGACGTGTACGCAGGCCTTGGCGTGAAGCTCGATTCGTCGCCCTCGCGCAGCGGCACCGGCCTGCTGCCGGGGGCCTATGACCGTGCCGGCGGGCCACGCAATGCTGATCCGCGCTCGGTGGACGACTTCTCCGAGGCCACGGCAGCGGTCAAGTTCAAGTACTCGAAGAGTGAACTCAAGGTGGGCGGGCTGTTCCCGAAGATCCCGCTGGTCAGTTCCGGCGACGCACGCCTGCTGCCGCAGTTCTTCGAGGGTGCGATGCTGGATATCCGCGAACTGGACAACCTCGACATCGGCCTGGGCCAGATGCGCAAGGTCAACCAGCGCGAATTTGCCGGCGCCCGGGATATCCAGGTGGGCAATTACTACAGCGTGTTCAGCGACCGCTTCGATTACCTCGGTGGCAGCTGGCGCGCCACGCCGCAGACCTCGCTGGGGGTGTGGACCGGTCGCCTGGCGGATGTCTACCAGCAAACCCTGTACACCGGCACCCACACCCTCAAGGCCGGCGACTGGAACCTTTCCGGCACGCTCAACTACCTCGACACCGGCGAATCCGGCAGCGAAAAGGCCGGCCAGCTCGACAGCCGCATGACCTCGGCGATGCTCAGCGCCAACCTGCGCGCGCAAACGTTTCGCCTCGGCTACCAGTACAACGCCGGTGACAGCGCCTTGCCGTTCATCCACGACACCGACCTGCCCGGGGTGCCCAACGCGGTACAGGTGCTGCGCTTCGACCGTGCCCAGGAGCGCTCCTGGCAGGCCCGCTACGACCTCGACTTCGCTGCCCTTGGCGTACCAGGGCTGACCGCGTTCGCCCGCTACGTGAAGGGCGACAATTTCAAGGTGGCCGGTGAGGACGGCAGCGAATGGGAGCGCAACCTGGACATTACCTACGTGATCCAGAGCGGGCCCCTGAAGAACCTCGCGCTGCGCTGGCGCAACGTCGAGCTGCGGGGCGATGCGACCGGCAGGCGTGATGAAAACCGGGTAATCATCGCCTATACCTTGCCCTTGCGCTGACCTGGAGGATTGCCCTTGTTATCCCGTCCGCTCGACCCTGCCATGCAGGCCTACATCGACAACAGCCGGCGCGAAGCCTTTCTCGCCACCTGCCGTGCCCGCACGGCACCGCGGCCGTTTGCCGGGCTGGCGCCGGCCTTGGTGCTGGTGGCCCGGGCCTGGGTGGGCGAGGGCAGGGTGCATTCGAGCCTACGCGCGTTCGGCGTGGCCGAAGTCGAGCAGGCTTGGGATCACATGGCGGCGCAGTTGCGGCGTTGGGCGGACAATTGACGCTTGCAGCCCTCAGGTGCTTTCGCGAACCACCAGGTTGAAGCCCACATCCTCCACCTGTTCCCCCCGTCCCAGGCTGCCTTCGATCCGTTGCAGCAGCAGTTCCGCCGTACGCAGGCCAATGCGCCCGCCGTCGACATTCACCGTGCTCAGGCGTGGGTGGGTATGCGCGGCGAATTCCAGGTTGCCGAAGCCCATCACCGCCAAGTCTTGAGGCACCCGCAGGCCGTTGGCCTGCGCTTCGGCCATGACCCCTTGGGCAAGCAGGTCGATGCTGCAGATCACCGCATCCATCGGCACCTTCGCCGCCAGCAGCCGGGCCATGGCCTCACGGCCATGGCCCATGTTCACCGGCACGGCTTCAAGCTCGCAGGCGACCACTTCGGCGCCGGCTGCGTGCAGAGTGGCGACACACGCCTGGCGCCGGCGGGTGGCACGGGCGTCGTCGCTCCAGATCAGGCCGACGCGGCGGTTGCCACGTTCGATGATGTGCTCGGCCATTGCCTGGCCGACGGCTTCGTGGGAAAAGCCGACCACAGTGTCGATCGGGTTCACCGCCAGCTCCCAGGTCTCCACTACCGGAATGCCACGGGCGATCAGCTTTTCCCGTGCTTCAGGGCTTTGCAGTTGGCGGGTCAGTACGATGCCGTCGG
Source organism: Pantoea sp. Ap-967 (assembly GCF_011752565.1). Taxonomy (GTDB): domain Bacteria; phylum Pseudomonadota; class Gammaproteobacteria; order Pseudomonadales; family Pseudomonadaceae; genus Aquipseudomonas. The sequence continues at coordinate 251,433 of NZ_VWXK01000002.1, read as the reverse complement.
GGCGGCGGGCGAGGATCGCGTCGATCAATTCCGCTTCACTGCTGTGCACCAGGTCCGACTGGCTGAGCAACAGCTGGTAGCGCGCCTTGGCCAGGCGCTGGCCGAGCTGGGTGATGGTGTCGACAAAGGCCCGGTTGGCAATGTTCGGCACCACCACGATGACCAGCCGGCTGCGCTGTGAAACCAATGCGCCCGCCAGCATATTCGGCACATAGCCGGTCTTGCGGATGGCATTGCGTACCTTTTTCTGGGTTTTTTCCGACACCAGTTCCGGCCGGTTGATCACCCGGGAAACGGTGATGGGCGAAACCTTGGCCATCTTCGCCACGTCATCGAGGGTGGCGGGGCCCGGTTTCGGGCTGGCGGTGATTACGGACGTTTCCAGCATGCGAAGCCTCAAGGCAGGCGGGGTGGCGGGTGGGTCGATTCTACCGGAACGGCGCACGCTTTCCTGCCCCTTTTGAAGCATTCCCAGTACATGGGAATTTCACCGGAATGCCAATTTGCAACCCGCGCAGAATAAGGCCTAGGATAAATGACAGCGCTGTCATTTGATAACGCTGTCATTGGTCGGAAACAGCTCTCCAGCAGGGCTGCAAGCTGCCAGAATCCAAAGCAGGCGCCGGTGCAAGGCCCTGCAACACGCCAATAAAAACAATGAGGCAACCGCGATGCACAACCACGACACCTACGCCGCCGGGCCTGCCCCCGGCGCCGTGGCCGCGTCCACCACGGCTACCCGCTATCGGTACCTGATCCTGGCTTTGATCACCATGGTCCTGGCCCTGAGCAGCGGTGACCGCGCCGCCCTGTCGGTGGCCGGTTCCGACATGAGCAAGGAACTCGGCATCAGCTCGGTGGAAATGGGCTATCTGTTCTCCATTTTCAGCTGGGCCTATGTGATCTTCCTGATTCCCTCCGGCTGGCTGGCCGATCGCTTCGGTTCGAAAAAGACCATGGCCCTTGCCATCTGCATCTGGTCGGCATTCACGGTGTGCATGGGCCTGGTGCATTACCTCGGCATGATCGTGCCGCTGCTGCTGGCCCTGCGCTTTCTGCTGGGCGTGGCGGAAGCGCCGGTGGGGCCGGCGTCGACCCGGGTGATCGCCTCCTGGTTCCCGTCGGCGGAGCGGGGCATGGCCGGGGCCATTTTCAACAGCGCCCAATACATCTCGCTGGCGTTCTTCACGCCATTCATGGGCTGGCTTTGCTACGCCTTCGGTTGGCAGTACGTGTTCATCGTCATGGGGATCGTCGGGTTTGCTATCGCCGCGATCTGGTGGAAAAACTACTACTTGCCGGTCAGCCATCCGAAGATGAATGGCGAGGAACTCGACTACCTGCGCAAGGGCGAAGCGCTGGTCGATCTCGAAGCCCAGGCCTCGCTGCCCAAGGAAAAACGCCGTAGCTCATTGGCTGAAGTGGGCCTGCTGTTCAAGAGCCGCATGCTGCTGGGCATGTTCATCAGCCAGTACTGCGTCAGTGCGGTTACCTGGTTCTACGTGACCTGGTTCCCGATCTACCTGGTCAAGGAACGCGGCTTCGACATCCTCCAGGCGGGCCTGGTGGCCTCCATCCCGGCCCTGTGCGGGCTGATCGGTGCAGTGTCGTCGGGCTTCTTCTCCGATTACCTGTTGCGCCGCACGAAGTCCCTGAGCATTGCCCGCAAGACGCCAATCATCACCGGCGTGCTGTTGAGCTCGACCATGATGCTGTGCAACTACGTCGACGCCCAGTGGCTGGTGATCGCGGTGATGAGCCTGGCGTTCTTTGGCAAAGGCTTTGGCAACCTCGGCTTCAGCGTGGTGGCCGACACCGCCCCACGGGAAATGATCGGCATGACCGGCGGCGTGTTCAACGCACTGGGCAATACCGCCGGCATCGTCACACCGGTGGTCATCGGCTACCTGCTGCATTCCAGCGGCTCGTTCAACAGCGCACTCATCTATGTCGGCGCCCATGGCCTGCTGGCGGCGTTCTCCTACCTGGTGATCGTTGGCCGCATCCAGCGCCTGCAACTGTCCGACTTGACCGGCAAACCTTAACGCTCAGTGATCCAGAGGACGACTCCATGATCGAAAGCAACGTCTACATCGACCCGAAAATCGCCGCCCTGCAACCCGGGCCAGCCACCACCGACAGCATTGCCTGGATCAAGCTGTCCTACACCGTGCTGCCACTGGGTGCGCCGATCAGCGATGCCAAGGTGCTGACCGGGCGGCAGAAGCCGCTGACCGAAATCGCGTTCATCTTCGCTGAAATCCGTACCCGCGAAGGCCACGAAGGCATCGGCTTCGGTTACTCCAAGCGCGCTGGCGGTCCGGGCATGTATGCCCACGCCCAGGAAATCGCCCCGACCCTGCTGGGGGAAGATCCCAACGACATCGCCAAGCTCTACAACAAGCTGCTCTGGGCCGGCGCCTCGATGGGCCGCAGCGGCCTGACCACCCAGGCCATCGCGCCGTTCGACATCGCCTTGTGGGACTTGAAAGCCAAGCGCGCCGGCCTGCCGCTGGCCAAGTTGCTCGGTGCCCACCGCGATTCTGTGCAGTGCTACAACACCTCGGGCGGCTACCTGTCGACACCGCTGGAAAAGGTCCTGGAGAACGTGCAGACCTCCCGGGACAACGGCATCGGCGGCATCAAGATCAAGGTGGGCCAGCCGGACACCGGCATCGATTTCAAGCGCGTGCAGGCCGTACGCGAGCAATTGGGTGAAGGCTTCCCGCTGATGGTCGACGCCAACCAGCAATGGGATCGAGTCACCGCCCAGCGCTTCTGCCGCAAGCTCGAGCAATTCGACCTGACCTGGATCGAAGAGCCTTTGGACAGCGCCGACGTCGAAGGCCACGCTGCCTTGGCCGCGTCGCTGGACACCGCCATCGCCACCGGCGAGATGCTTACCAGCTTCAACGAGCACGCGCAGTTGATCACCGCCAACGCCTGTGACTTCGTGCAACCCGATGCGCCGCGAGTCGGTGGCATTACGCCATTTCTGCAGATCATGAACCTGGCCAGCTTCAAGGGCCTGAAGCTGGCGCCGCACTTCGCCATGGAGATTCACCTGCACCTGGCGGCGGCCTATCCGGAAGAGCCCTGGCTGGAGCACTTCGAATGGCTCGAACCGATGTTCAACGAGCGCTTGGCGCTGCGTGACGGGCGCATGTGGGTGCCCAACCGTCCGGGGCTGGGTTTCTCCCTCAGTGAACAAGCCCTGGCCTGGACCCAGCACAGCGCCGAATTCGGCAAACGCCCCTGAGCACGCCACGGCGGTGGCGCTTCTGTCGCCATCGCCGTGTATGACATACCCATAGGAAAACACCATGAGTCACCGTGAAGTGAGCCCCGTCATTCGCCTCGATGCCGCTGACAATGTCGTTGTCGCGCGCGTCGAAATCCCCGCCGGCACCGCCATTCCCGGTGAAGGCGTGACCACTCGGCAACCCGTACCGCTGGGGCACAAAGTTGCTGCCCGGCTGATCGCCAAGGGCGAGCCGGTACTCAAGTACAACACGGTGATCGGCTATGCCGCCGAAGACCTGCTGCCGGGTACCTGGATGCACAGCCACAACATTGCCTTTGGTGAAACTGACCGCGACTACCGCTACGGCCTGGACTATGTACCCACCGACATGCTGCCGCCAGAGCAGCGTGCGACCTTCCAGGGCATCGTCCGGGAAGACGGTCGTGTAGCCACCCGTAACTACCTGGGGGTGTTCGTGGTCGGCAACTGCGGCGCCACCGTGGCGCGCAAGGTCGCCAATCACTTCGACGAACGCCGCCTGGCCGGCTTCCCCAATATCGACGGCGTGGTGCCCTACGTACATGAAATCGGCTGCGGCATGGAAATGACTGGCGAACCGATGGACCTGCTGCGTCGCACCATCGGTGGCTACATCAAGCACCCCAACACCGTGGGTGCGGTGGTCATCGCCCTGGGCTGCGAGCGCAACAACATCCATGGCTTCTTCGAGCAGGAAGGGCTGGTGGAAAGCGACATGCTGAAGAAACTGGTGATCCAGGACGTGGGCGGGGTGAAAAGCGCCACCGACCAGGGCATCGCGCTGATCGAAGGCATGCTGCCCAAGGCCGATCAGGCGCGGCGCCAGCCGGTGTCCGCCGAGCACTTGATGGTCGGCATGCAGTGCGGCGGTTCTGATGGTTTCTCCGGCCTCTCGGCGAACCCGGCGCTGGGCGCGGCGGTGGATATCCTGGTGCGCCATGGCGGCACTGCGATTCTTTCTGAAACGTCGGAAATTTTCGGCGTCGAGCACACCCTGACCGCCCGTGCGGCCACTGCGGCGGTGGGTCGAAAGCTGATCGAGCGCATCGAGTGGTGGCTGGAATACAACCGCGGGCGCGACACCCAGATCAACGGCCGGGTCAGCCCTGGCAACAACGCTGGTGGTTTGGCCAACGTATTGGAAAAGTCCTTGGGCGGCGCGAAGAAGGGCGGCAATGCGCCGCTGATGGATGTGTACGAATATGCCCACCCGGTAAAGACCCACGGGCTGGTGTTCATGGACACCCCCGGCTACGACCCGGTTTCGGCCACCGGCCAGATCGCCGGCGGCGCCAACCTGATCGCCTTCACCACCGGTCGAGGTTCATGCTTCGGCTCGGTGCCGGCGCCGACCTTCAAACTGGCCAGCAACTCGCCCATGTACCAGCGCATGAGCGACGACATGGACATCAACTGCGGGCAGATCATCGACGGCGACAAGACCATTGGCCAGATGGGCCAGGAAATCTTCGAGCGGTTGCTCGCCCATGCTTCGGGGGAGGCGACCAAGAGCGAGCTCAACGGCCTGGGCGAGGATGAATTCTGCCCATGGCAGATAGGCGTGCTCGCCTGACCCGGCCTCTTCGCGGCTAAAGCCGCTCCTACAAGGTTCACCTTGAGCTCAGGCTCCCTGTGGGATCGGGCTTGCCTGCGAAGAGGCCCTCACAAACAACAACGATAACGGCCAGCGCCCCAGCCTGGCCGAATGGACCAGCCATGCACAAAAACAACAAGATCCTGCCTGCTGCCTCACTGCTGTGCTTCACCCTTCCGGCCCACGCCGAAGGTTTCCTTGAAGATAGCCAGGCCTCGCTGAAAGCCCAGAACTTCTACCTCAACCGCGATTTCCGCGAAGACGCCGGCATCTCCAAGCGCGAAGAATGGGCCCAGGGCTTCATCCTCGATTTCCGCTCCGGCTACACCCCTGGCACCCTCGGCTTTGGCGTCGACGCCCTCGGCATGCTCGGCCTAAAGCTCGACTCAGGCCCAGGCCGCAGTGGTACCGGGTTGCTGCCGGTGGGCGACGACGGTCGCGCCCCGGACCAGTACAGCAAGTTCGGCGTGACCGCCAAGGCACGCCTGTCGAAGACCGAGCTGAAGATCGGCACCCAGTTGCTCAAGTACCCGACCATCGCCTCCAGCACCGGGCGCATCCTGCCGCAGACCTTCCAGGGTGGTGTGCTCACCTCCAAAGAACTGGATAGCCTGACCTTCACCTACGCGCAGATCGACCGGACCACCAAGCGTGATTATTCCCATACAGAGGCCATGAGCCTGGTCAACAAGAACCGGCGTTTCAGCGGCACGCCCAAGGCTGACGACTTTCGCATGGGCGGGGTGGACTACGTGGTCAACCCCAACCTGAGCCTCAGCTACCAGTACGGCGAACTCGACGAGGTCTACGGCCAGCACTATTTCGGCCTGCTCGGCAGCACCGCGCTGGGCCCCGGCAAGCTGGCCCTGGATGCGCGCTACTTCATCAGCGACGACAAGGGCGAGGCGCTGGCCGGCCCGGTCGACAACCGTACGCTCAACGTGCTGCTCAGTTACAGTCAGGCCGGGCATACGCTCGGCGTCGCCTATCAAGGGCTGTCTGGCTCCACGGCCATGCCTTACCTGATCGGCACTGATGCCTACCTGACCAACTACATGATGGCCGCCGACTTCATGGAAACCGGCGAGCGCACCTGGCAGCTGCGCTACGCCTACGACTTCGTCGCCCTGGGCATTCCGGGGCTGACGTTCTCGACCCGCTACAACCATGCCGATCATGCCAACCCGGCCACCTTCGCCGGGGAAGGGCGCGAGTGGGAGCGCGACACCGACCTGGGTTACACCATCCAGTCCGGGCCGCTGAAGAACGTCAACGTGCTGTGGCGCAACGCGGCGCTGCGCTCCAATTACCAGCGCGATATTGATGAGAACCGGCTGATCGTGAGCTACACACTGCCGCTGTTCTGATTTATCAGGTCATGTACGAGGAGTGACCGCCGTGCCTTGGCGGTATAGCCGGTAAAGATTTTTACCGGCTTTTTTTCGATCCGCTCAGAAATGGTTCTTCATCGCTGGCTGCAGACCAAGGTGCTCCCGTGTGCGAGTAACCGCCTGAGCCTCGACCTCAGGTGCGGCGTTGCCCCAGCTATTGCGCACATAGGTCAGCACGGCGGCGATGTCGCTGTCGCTGAGTTTCCAATCAAATGAAGGCATGCCGGCCCCGGTTACATTGCCCTCGGTGATCACCGCCTGGCCGCCCTTGAGCACCGTGTCCACCAGGTTCGCAGCACTTGGCGTGCGAATTCCGGGGTTGTCGGCAAAGCCGGTGACCATGCCGGGCAGGCCTTCGCCCCTAACGCTGTGACAGGCCATGCAGTTGAGCTCATACACCTGCGCACCGCGCTGCATGACCGGTTCGCTGGCGGCAATGGCGGGCGGCGGGGTGGTCTTCGATCCTTCGACTGATTTGAGGTATTCGGCGATCGCGGTCAGATCCTGGTCGCTCAGGTGCTGAGTGGAAAACTCGATCGCCTCGCCCATTGGCCCCGAAGCAATTGCCTGATGGTTGGCGCCGGTCTTGAGGTAGACCGCTATCTGCTCTGCGCTCCAGCTGCCCAGCCCGCGATAACGGTCGCCGGTGATTTCCGGCGCGTAGCTGCCGAGCAGCTCGGCGCCCTGCAGGTAGCGGCCGGTGTCGCCACCGAGCAGGTTCTTCGGCGTGTGGCAGGCTGCGCAATGGCCGGCGCCGTCCACCAGGTAGCGCCCGCGGTTCCATTGCGCGGACTGTTCGGGTTGCTGCACGAACGGGCTATTGTCGAAGAACAGCAGATTCCAACCCAGCAAGGTCTGGCGAATGTTGAACGGGAACCCCAGGGTGTTGGGCGTGGGCGCCTGCTGCACCGGTTGCACTGTGCGCAGGTACGCCCACAAGTCATGCAGGTCGGCGTCGCTGACCTTGACGTAGGCGTTGTAGGGCATGGCCGGGTACAGCCGTTGCCCGTCCTTGCGCTGGCCGTGGCGTACCGCACGGAAGAAGTCGCGCTCGGTCCAGTGGCCGATGCCGGTCTGCGGGTCGGGGGTGATGTTGGTCGAGTAGATCACGCCAAAGGGCGTCTGCAACCCGTAACCGCCCGCGAACGCCGGGCCGCCTGGCTTGGTATGGCAAGCCGCACAGTCGGCCTGGGCCGAGACGTATGCGCCGCGGGCGGCGGCAGCAGGGTCGACAGCAAGGGCGCCGGCGGCTGTCAGTTGGTCATCGGCGACGTTGTCAGCGGCACTGTCGCTGTTGTGCAGCACGGCAGCGGTGAGGCCGGCCAGCGCCAGTGCGATGCAGCTGGCCAGCAAGGTCTTGGTCTTCATGGCAGCTCCTTTCACGCCTGCACCAGCGGGCCGGGGTTCTTCATGTACTGTTCGATGATCGCCTTGGCCGTCCACAAGGCCAGGGCGCCGATGGTCACGGTGGGGTTGTAGCCGGCGTTGTTGGGGAATGACGAGGCGCCGAGGACGAACACGTTGTGCGCCGCCCAGCACTGCTGGTAGCGGTTCAGGGCGCTGGTGCGCGGGTCGGTGCCCATCACCACGCCGCCATTGGTGTGCGAGGAGTCGTTGGCGCGAAACGGCGTGTAATGGTCGGCAGCGAAGTTGTACGACTCGATATGCTGGCCGCCGACGGCCTGGGCGATCTGTTCGCATTGCTTGCGGATGAATTCGCCCGAGCGCTTGTCGTTGAGGTTGTAGTCGAAGGTCATGCGCATCAGTGGTCGACCGTAGTTGTCCTTGTAGGTCGGGTCGAGGTCGAAGTACATGTCCTCGTGGGCATAGCTGGTGCCCTGGCCCTGGATCATCGCCCAGTTCTGGTAGCTGTGCCGGAATGCCTGCTTCCAGCCTTTGCCCCAGGTCGGTGCGCCTTTGGGCAGCACGCCAGCCATGCCGATCGGCAGGCCGCTGTTGGACAGCGACTGGATGCCCGCGCCGCCGATGAAGCCCAGGCCGCTGTGGTCGAAGTTATCGGCGTTGAAGTCGTCGATCTGGATGGCCAGGCATCCGGTGTTGATGAACGGATTAAGGTGTTCCTGCTCGAACCACAGGTAGGCGTAGGAGAGCGTCTGGAAGCTGTAGTTGCGCCCGATCACGCCACGGCGGGTGCGCGGGTCATAGGGCTCGCCGATGCCCGAAAGCAGCATCAGGCGCACGTTGTCGAGCTGGTAGGCGGCGACGATGACGATGTCGGCGGGCTGTTCACCCTGTATGCCGTGTTTGTCGATGTAGCTGACCCCGGTGGCGGTCTTGCCATCGGCGGACTTGTTGATGTGCAGCACTTCGGTTTCGGTCAGCAGTTCGAAGCTCGGGTGGCGCATCAGCGCCGGCACCACGCAGGCGTTGGGGCTGCTCTTGGACCAGTTGCCGCAGCCGAACAGCTGGCAGTAGCCGCAATAGGTGCAAGGGCCCATGCGCACGCCCAGTGGGTTGACGTAGGCCTGGGAAATCGTGCCGGCGGGGACCGGGAAGGGGTGGTAGCCCAGCTCGGAGGTCTTGCGGGTGAAGATGTCGTTCCAGTGGCTGGGCACCAGCGGCGGGGTCGGAAATTCACGGCTGCGCGAACCTTCGAAGGGGTTGCCGCCGGGTACTACCTGGCCTTCGATCACGCCCGCTTTACCGCTGGTGCCGGCGATGCGCTCGAAGCGGTCGTAGAAGGGTTCGAGTTCGGCGTAGGTCACGCCCCAGTCCTGCACCTGCAGGCCTGGCACCAGTTGCTGCTTGCCATAGCGTTCCACGGTCCTGCTGTAAGGCTCGAAGTCGAACGGGTTGAAACGCCAGGACGCGGCGGCCCAGTGGGTACCGGCGCCGCCGACGTTGTTGCCGAGGGTCAGGTTGCTCCACTCGCGCACCGGCAGGGCCTGCTGGCCGGCGTGGTTGCGCACGGTGTAGGTTTCCAGGCGCGGTGGCTGGAGGATTTCCTTGCGGGTCGCCCAGCGCAATTCGTCGGTGTCCACCGAGGGCGGGAAGTCACTGGCGGTGTCGCGCCAGGCGCCACGCTCGATGGCCACCACCTTGAGCCCGGCCCTGGCCAGCTCCTCGGCGATGACCGAGCCGGACCAGCCCAGGCCGATCACCACCACGTCCGCTTTGGCTCTTGTCGTTTTCATCTGTATTCCTTGGGGCGTGCGCAGGCGGGGGTCGGCAGGGCCACGGGGCTGCCTTGCGCAAAACTGGGGGAAGGAGGCGGGTGGGCTTAGCTCGCCCGCTCAAGCAGGCTCACCGGCTCCAGGTCGAGCGGCAGGCCTTTCCTGTGCAGGTATGGGCGGTAGTCGTAGCGGGCGCCGGGGAAACCGATCAGCCGCCAGCCAACCATGTCGCGGTTGCCGCCATACATGGGGTCGGCCAGGTAGCCTTCGCGCACGTTCTGCAGCAGCAGGGCGAAGAAGTCGGCGTCCAGCGGCGCAGCACCGGCCTCCATCGCGCGCAGCAGGGCATCCTGCTGTTCACCGGTCAGGCCGCTGAACGGCCGGCCGTGCTGCTGCTGGCAGTACTGAGCGAGCCGTGCCAGGCCTTCGCGGTAACGCTGCGCGGGCGTCAGCCTGAACTGTGGCCCTTGCTCGGGCGTGCCCTGCAGGTAGGGGCCGAGGCGATAGGTGCTGGCGGCCTGGCCATAGGGGCCGGCCAGTTGCCGGTCGAGAAACACCACGCAGCCGGCCTGGCTGGCGCTCATGCCCAGCTCGTCCTCGGGGATCAGGCGGTCGAAGATGGCCGTCACTTCCCGGGCTTCGTCTGCGCTGAGGTAGGCAAGGGCGCCGGGTTGCGGTGGTTGGGGCAGGGCATCGGCGCGGGTGCCGATGGCCAGCGTGCGGTCGTTGGCGAGCACGCCGGCACTGGCGCTGCCGATGGCGCCTAGGGCGCTGAGTTGAACGAGTGAGATCAGGGCTTCACGTCGATTCATGTCCATCATCCTCAGGACGTGCGTCGGCCAAGAGGCACTGGCGACGCGTGCGTTATTGTTATGGGGCCGGCCTTGTGGCAGGCGGGGCGAGTCTATGGGCGCAGCGGCGGCCCGCGCCATGACTGTTTTGACGGGTTTCCTTCAAGATTGTCGCAGGCTACTCTTGCTCGACTTCAGCAACGGTGCATCCACGGGGTAAGGCGGGTATGGCTTCAGACGGCAAAGGGCAGGTGCGCGCGACAGTCACCTTGAGCGATGTGGCGCGCTTGGCTGGCGTCGCACCGATGACGGTGTCGCGCTACTTGAACCAGCCGGACACCGTGCGCGAACCCACCCGGCTCAAGGTGCGCCGGGCCATCGAGCAGACCGGCTACGTGCACAACCGCCTGGCCGGCGCGCTGAAGTCCAGCCGCACCCGGCTGGTGGCGGTGGTGGTGCCGATGGTCACCAACCCGATCTTCTCCGACACCTTCCAGGCCATCAACGAACGCCTGATCAAGGCCGGTTACCAGGTGCTGCTGGGCGTCTCGGGCTACCAGACCGAGCAGGAGCAGGAACTGCTGGAGGTGATCCTCAGCCGCCGCCCCGACGGCATCATCCTCACCGGCACCCTGCACACCAACCTCAGCCGCAACCGCCTGCGTGCGGCCGGTGTGCCGGTGGTGGAAACCTGGGACCTGTCTGCCGAGCCGATCGACATGCTGGTCGGGTTTTCCCACGAACAGGCCGGGCGCGAGGTGGCGCGGCAGCTGCTGGGCCAAGGCTATCGGCGCTTCGCCCTGCTGGCCGTTGACGACCCGCGTGGCCTGCGCCGTGCCGACAGCTTCACCCAGGCCCTGGCCGAGCAGGGCATCACCGACGTGCAGCGCCAGACCTGGCAGGGGCTGCCGTCCCTGGCCCAGGGCCGTGAAGGCCTGAGCGTGCTGCTGGAGCAGTCCGCCCACGAGAGTGAAGGCCCTTGCGCCGTGGTGTGCACCTCCGACACCATTGCCCAGGGCGTGCTGACCGAAGCGGCCGCCCGCGGCATCGCGGTGCCCGGGCAACTGGCGGTGATGGGCTTTGGTGACATGGCCTTCGCCGCGCACACTTTTCCGGCCTTGTCGACGGTGCGAATCGACGGCACCCTGATGGGCGACACCGCCGCCAGGCTGTTGCTGGAGCGCCTGGGCGGCGATGCGCAGTCGCCCGCGACGGTTGATATCGGCTTCAGCCTGGTGCTGCGTGAAAGCACCCAGACGCTGGAAAGTTAGCGTTAACATTTTCACGCTCCGGCAAACTTTTTTCTAATCCCTCTTGTCCTGAGATTTTGGATGCGCTAGGTTTTTTAGCAGAAATGGTAACGATACCATTTGCTGGAATGGACTCAGGACAAGAACAATGTCGAAGATCACTTGTGTTAGAACCCTGCGCCTGCCCGAACGCCCCAAGCTGCTCTGGCTGGAGATCGAAACCGATGAAGGCCTGATTGGCCTGGGCGAAACCTTTCGCGGTGCTGCCACCGTCGAGGCGGCCATCCACGAACTCATCGCCCCAGGATTGATTGGCCGCGACTCGCGGCAGATTGAAGCCATTTCCCTGGAACTCACCACCCCCTACGTGGGTTACCACAGCGCCAGCGCCGAAATCCGCGCCGCCAGTGCTGTGGACATCGCCCTCTGGGACCTCAAAGGCCAGCGCCACGGTATCCCCATCCATGAAGCGCTCGGCGGTGCCTGCCGGGAGCGCATCCGGGTGTACAACACCTGCGCCGGTTACGAATTCAACACCCAGCAGGGCGCCCGCCGCGAGATCAGCGCAAGCGACCGCGCCCAAGGCCCTTATGACGATCAGCTGGCCTTCAGCCGCGACGCCGGCGCCCTGGCCATCAGCCTGGTGGAGGAAGGCTACACGGCCATGAAGATCTGGCCGTTCGACCAGTTCGCCCGCCAGCCCGGGGCCAACACCATCAGCCTGGACGAGGTGCAGAAGGGCTGCGAAGCGTTCCGTCAGATTCGCGCGGCGGTGGGCAACCGCATCGAGATCATGTGCGAGCTGCACAGCCTGTGGGACACCACGGCAGCCCTGCGCATCTGCCAGGCACTTGAAGCCTTTGACGTGTACTGGGTGGAAGACCCGCTATGCAAGATGGACGACGCCCAGGCCCTGGCCGACCTGCGCAGGCGCACACGGGTGCCTATCTGCGCCAGCGAGACCCTGGGTGGCAGCACGGCCTACCGCGACCTGCTCAAGGCCGACAGCCTCGATTACCTGATGCTGGACCTGGTGTGGTGCGGCGGCTTCAGCGAAGCGCGCAAGATTGCTGCGCTGGCCCAAGCCTACAACAAGCCACTGGCGCCCCACGACTGCACCGGCCCGGTGGCGTTGTTCGCCGGGCTGCACCTGGGCCTGCATGCACCGACTGCAGTGTTGCAGGAGGTCGTCAGGGCGTCGCTGTCGACCTGGTACGGCGAACTGGTCACTGCACTGCCGCAGATCGACTCAGGCTTCGCCTTGGCGCCGCAGGGGCCGGGCCTGGGCACGGCGCTGCGGCCTGAGGTTCGGCAACGTGCCGATGCCATCGTGCGTGAAACCCACTGCTGACTGATTGCTGCGCGGCAGCCTCACAGGTTGCACGCGCTTGCAAACCGGTATCGAGAATACAATGAAAAAAATACATTCTCTGCGCCGCTTCATCGCCGAACACCGGCGCCATGAAGTCATTGCCCTGCTGTTCGTGATGATGATCATCAACCAGGGCGACCGCGCCACGCTGTCCATCGCCGGCGCCAGCCTGGCCGATGAAATGGGCCTGGGGCATGCCCAGATGGGCTGGTTGTTCTCGGCCTTCGCCTGGGCCTACATGCTCCTGCAACTGCCGGGAGGCCTTGCCATCGACCGCTTCGGCAGCATCCGTGTGCTGGGCTTGGCGATCGTCGCCTGGTCGCTGTTCACCGGGTTGATCGGCACCGTCGCGATGATGCCGGTGGGCTTGGCCTTCGTCGCCGTATTCGCCTTGCGTTTTCTGGTCGGCGCTGCCGAGGCACCGTGCTTTCCGGCCAACAGCAAGATCGTCTCGATGTGGTTCCCCACGGCTGAACGTGGCACCGCGACGGCGATCTTCAATTCGTCCCAGTACTTCGCGGCGGTGGTGTTCACACCTTTGCTGGCGTGGATTTCGACCCGCTGGGGCTGGCCGTGGGTGTTCTATGTGATGGGCGCGGCGGGCGTCGCCATGGGTGTGCTGTTCATCCGCCGCATCAAGGCGCCAGTCGAGCACCCGACGCTGACGGCGGTGGAGCGCGAAGCCATGTGTCTAGGCGGGGCCAGCCTGCGCGAGCACGCAGCCAGCCGGCCGCCAGGGCAGGGCTGGCGCGGCACCTGGACGCGCGCCCGTGGCTTGCTGCGTCAGCGCATGTTCCTCGGCATCTACCTGGCGCAGTTCTGCATCAGCACGTTGACGTTCTTCTTCCTCACCTGGTTCCCGGTGTACCTGGTGCAGCAGCGCGGGCTGTCGTTGCTGGATGCCGGGCTGTTGGCGGCGGTGCCAGCGATTTGCGGGTTTGTGGGCGGGATCACCGGGGGCATGGCTTCAGACTGGATGTTGCGCAAGGGGATGTCGCTGACGTTGGCGCGCAAGCTACCGATCTTCATCGGCATGGCGCTGTCGATGAGCATGATCCTGTGCAACTACGTGGAAACCAACCTGCTGATCGTGCTGTTCATGGCCCTGGCTTTTTTTGGCAAGGGCGTGGGCGCGCTGGGCTGGGCAATCATCGCCGACGTCTCGCCCAAGGACAGCATCGGCATGAATGGCGCGATCTTCAACACCTTTGGCAGCCTGGCCGGCATCGTCACCCCGGTGGTGATCGGCTACATGGTGCAGTCGATGCACTCGTTCAACGGTGCCCTGGTGTATGTCGCGCTGAATGCCGTCGGTGCGTTCGTCAGCTACCTGCTCATCGTCGGCCCGCTGCAACGCCCTGACGACAGCGCGAACCCGCAAGACCGCGACCGGCCCGCGCCATCGCTCAAGCCCGCTACTGCGCGCTGATTCCATTACTGACAAGGACAACAATAATGAACGCATCAGGACGTACTTCCCGCGCTTTGCGCATTGCCGGTTTTGCCTTCGGCCTTGCCTGCACGCCGCTGATACAGGCGCAGGATCTGCCGCCCAGCGGTCAGCCGCTGACTGAGGTCGCCCGCCTGGACTGGCTGTGCAACGCCGTGGCGCTGACTTCCGGTGGCCGCCTGTTCGTCGGCCTGCCGCGCTGGCCGGGCTTCGAGAAAACCCCGTCGATCGCCGAGGTGCTGCCCGACGGCAGCCTCAAGCCGTTCCCGGGCGGGCAGTGGAATGCCTGGGCACCGGGCAAGCCGAGCGCTGAGGCGCTGGTAAAGATCAACACCATCCATATCTTTGACGACGACACCCTGTGGGCCATCGACCAGGGCGAAGATGCCGGGCCCAAAGGCATCAACCCCGGGCAGAAGATCCTGCAGTTCGACACCCGCGACGGCAAGTTGCTGCGCAGCATCAGCCTGCCCGCCAGCGTGTTGCCGGCCGGCGCCAACCTCAACGACCTGCGCCTGGACAGCGAGCATGCCTATGTGACCGACTCGGGCCTGGGCGCGATCATCGTCGTCAACCTGAAAACCGGTGAAGCCGTGCGCCGCCTGGCTGGGCATCCGTCGACGCAGATGGCGCCCGAACGCCGGCCGATCGGAGAAAACGGCCAGCCGCTACTGCTGGCTGACGGCAGCGATCACCAAGTGCATTCCGACCCTATCGAGATCAGCCCCGACGGCCAATGGCTGTACTACCAGCCGCTGAGCGGGCCATTGTGGCGGGTGCCGACCGCAGCGTTGCGCGACACGCGGATCAGCGAGGCGGAGCTAGGCAAGCAGGTCGAGTTCGTGCATGACACCAGCCCGCTGACCGGCACCGCGATGGACAGCGCCGGCAATGTCTACCTGGGCGAGTATGACCGGCCGCGCGTCTCGGTGTACGCCCCGGACGGCACGCTGCGCGTGGTCGCCGAGGACCCGCGGCTGTGGAACCCGGATGCAATGATCATTTCCGATCAACGCGAGCTTTACATCCCGGTGCCGCAGAGTGCGCGCATGGCCTCCAACCGAGGCCCTGGCGGCCAGGACGCGATCGTGCGGCCGTTCATGATCTACAAGGTGCAGTTGCCGGCAGCCCTGGGCGGGCGCGAGAAAGTCCCGGCCATGGTCGGCAAGCCGCTGGCCAGCGTTGCCCGCTGATCCACTTACCCCAGTAACCCACTTGATGCACTTGCGAGCCCCAGCGGCTCGCGAGCAGGGCGCCCCTGCGCCCGCATTCAGTCAGCCCTGCGCAAGCACGCACAGGGCACCTACCCAGGAGATGTACCGATGAAAACAACAATGACCATCGCCGCCTTGTCCCTTGCCTTCGCCATGGCGACCTCCGCCCAGGCGGCCAGCCCGGCAGCCACGGTGGTGGCCCAGGAAAACCTGTCCACCGCCGCTGCCCAGCAGTTGGCGCAGCAAGCCACCGAACTGGCCGCCAGCCGCGCCATGAAGATCTGCATCGCGGTCACCGATGCCGACGGCCACCTGCTGGCCTTTACCCGCATGCAGGGTGCCTATGCCGGTTGCGTCGAGGCGTCGATTGCCAAGGCCACCTCGGCAGCGCGGTTTGCCATCAACACCATCACCTTCTACGACCTGGCGCGCAAGGAGAACCTGGCCATCGGCACCATCCCCGGCATCCTGCCGGCAGTGGGCGGGGTAGTGGTCAAGCACGGTGGCAATGTGGTCGGCAGTGTTGGCGTCAGCGGTGCCACCGACCTGACCGAGCAGAAACTCGCCGAAGACGTGGCAGCGACCTTCCGCTGATGGCCGTGGCCCTCTGCGCGAATGCGCGGAGGGCCAACCTGGATCGATTGAAAAGGAATTGCAGATGAACGTTCATTTCCGGCGCCTGCTCCTGACAGGCCTCACCCTGCTCGCCGCGCCATGGGCCCAGGCCAGTGAAGGCACTGCCTTGCGTGGCACCACCCAGCTCTCCCTGGGCGGCGCGGCAGCGCTGCTCGATACCGCCGTGGCCAAGGCCCGCGCCGAAGGCACCCACCCATGCATCGCGGTAACCGACGCCAATGGTTACCTGCTGGCCTTCAAACGCATGGACGGCGCCGCCCCGGGTTGCATCGAGGCGGCGATCAAGAAGGCCAACTCGGCGGCGATCAACGACGTCGACACCGTGGTGTTCTACGACCTGGCGCGGCAGAAGAACCTGCAACTGGGCAGCATCCCTGGCATCCTGCCCGCCGTCGCCGGGGTGGTGATCCGTCAGCAGGGCCAGGCTGTCGGCGCCTTGGGCGTGGCCGGCGGTGCCAGCGATGACCAGGAGCAGCGCATGGCCACGGAGCTTGCGCGTGCCTTCGAGAAAACCCTGCCTGTCAGCCACCCTTGAGCGAGGTTCGTGATGAACAGTCCAGTACGTTCCCTTGATATGGTCGAGGGCGCCTATGCCAACGACTACGGCCTGCTCACGCCGTCGCGCATGCCCAACACGCTCAGCGTGGCCGGGCTGGCGGCGACTCTGGTGGCCGCCCTTTACTGTGGTTGGGGCAATCACTCGCTGCCTGACTTCGCCGCCTGGTCGAGCACGCTGTGGATGTGCGTTGCCTTGTTCAGCGCGGCGCTGATCACCCCCAAGGCGTTCGCCCCGGGCTTTCTGCTGTCGTTGCTACCGTTCCTGATCGCCTGGCGCGTGGCGGCGATGAACGATGCATTGGTCATGGTCTGGGTCGCGAGCATTGCCGCCGTGCCGTTGCTGTTGCAGTTCGCCGACTGCGTGCTCAGCGACCTGCGCCGTGATCGCAACAAGCCAGGGGCTTGGCTGGGATTGCTGTTGTGGCAGGCGACGATCGTGCGCATGTACTTCGGCCTGAACGAGCTGTGCCACAGTTCCGAGAAGATCTTCGCCGGGCTGGGTTGGTTTCACCGCTTGGAGACGGGCTTCCAGGGCTTTGGCCTCGGCGAGGTCGCGGCGTACTTCGTCGTGCTCGGTGGGCTGATCGAGTTTGCCAGTGCCGTCAGCGTCGGGTTGGGGTTGTTCGCAAGGCTGGGGGCATTTGTGAGCCTGGTGTACTTCCTGGTGGCCACGGTCGGTTTCGGCGGGGAGTGGAGCCGAGGGTATGCCTGGGCCTCGGCGGGCGGGGGTGGCTGGGAGTACGTGATGCTGTTGATGGTGGTGTTTGCCGGGGTGATGGTGACCGGGGCCGGCAAGTTCTCGCTCGATGGCTGGCTGCTGCGTCGGGGCTGGATGCCGCGCCGATTGAGGTGGTTGGCGTTCAATGAAAAGGGTGCTCGCCACACGGGGCAGGAGAATGACGCGGAGTAGGCGAAAGCGGCGCAGGCATGGCAGACTCCGCGTCTTTGGTTACTGGATGTTTCTAGGTGGACAAGACTGACCGTCGCCAAGGCATGGCTGATGTCGCCCAATTGGCCGGCGTCAGCCTGAGCACCGTCGACCGAGTGTTGAACGAGCGCGGCAGCGTTTCCGACAGCAAGCGTCGCAAGGTGCTGCAGGCAGCCCAGGCGCTGGGGCTCAAACGCTTGCTCCCGTCTGCGCTGCATGGCTTGCTGCGCTTCGATTTATTGCTGGTAGACAGCGCCACCGACCATTACCGGCGTCTGGCTGCAGCCTTCGTCAAACAAGCGCAGATGCACCGCTCGCGGCTGGTGCTGCAGCGCCATGTCTGGCAGGAGCGCGATCCGCAGCAACTGCTGGATCTCATCAATAAGCCCAGGGTGCCGCGCCAGGGGTTGATCGTGGTTGCCCAGGACACCCCGCAGGTGCGTGAAGCCCTCAGTGCGCAGGTCGCTGCTGGTGTGCCGGTGATACTGGTGACCAGCAGCCTGCCTGGGCTGGAAGGGGCGATCTACGCCGGGATCGACAACCATGTCGCCGGCCGCGCCGCCGGGCGACTGATGAGCCAATGGGTTGCGCCGGCCCAGGGCCGTGTGCTGCTGGTAACCAACTCATTGCTCTATCGCGCCCATCAGCAGCGTGTGCAGGGCTTTCTCGAGGTCATGGCCGAGCGGGCGCCGCAGGTCGAGGTACTTGGCCCGGTGGAGTGCTTCGACGACAACCAGCTCAATGCGTCGAAGATCAGCGAGTACCTGGCTCAGGACGCTGGGGTGGTCGGGCTGTACACCACCGGCAGTGGCTCTACGGGCGTGCACCAGGCGCTGTCCAGGCATGCCAGGCGTTTGGTCTGGATCAGCCATGAGGCTACAGCGCAGCATGCCGACATGCTCCGCGAAGGGCTGCTTTCCTTGGTGCTCGACCAGGACCCTGAAGGGCAGGCCGAAGCTGCCATCCAGCAACTGCTGTACGCCAACGGTGACCTGGACGCACCGCCACAGGTGTGGCCGCAGCTGCGTATGGTGATCGACGAAACCCTCCCGCCTGCCTCGTGTTGAAGCGATTTTGACGTAAACACGTCAACGCCTTGATGGCGCGGCGTTATGCCGCGCCATAGACTGGCACCCGCCGTGATCGGCAGGTTGCCAGGTTCACTCCCCAGTACACCGCGTTTTTCGTTCATCCGCCCAGATCCCCATCGCCCCCGACGAGCCCGTCCGTGCTCGCCGTGTGCCTTTGCGTGCCCGAAATTCCGCGACCTGCCGCACGGCTCCCCCGTGATTGTCGATAAGGAGAACTCCATGAAGCGTAGGGACGCCTTGCGTTCAATGGGTGCGTTGTTCGCCGCCGCTGGCCTGGCCAAGGTCGGCGCAGTGGAACTCAAGTCGGTGCCGCCGGAAACCGGCCTGAACCGTGAAATGCTGCCATCGCCGGTGATGAGTGGCGGCCAGGGCAATGTGTTCAAGGGCCAGGCCCGCGCCACCCTGACTGCCGTGTTCGACCGCCTGATTCCCCGTGACGAGCTGGGTGCCTCGGCCAGCGAGGCCGGCTGCGTCGACTACCTCGACGCGCAGATGAACGGCCCCTACGGCGAGTCCAAGGACCTGTACCTGGAGCGACCGCTTCAGGCCGACGAGTCCGCGCTGATGGGCTTGACCATCAGCCTGCGCACCCGACGCGACTACACCCTGGCCGGCCTTGCGTTCATCGATCAGCACGCCCGCCAGCTGCACGGCCGTGCCTTCGCCGAACTCGATGGCGAGCAGATGGACGCGATCCTGCGCCAGCTGGACGAAGGCCGCCTGGACTGGGAAGGCGCCGGCAGCGGCAGCCGCCTGTTCGAATTCCTGCTGCTCAGCGTGCGCGAAGGCTACTTCGCCGACCCGCTCTATGGCGGCAACCGCGGCATGGTCGGCTGGAAGCTGGTGGGCTTCCCCGGCGCTCGCTACGACTACCGCCAATACATCGACCGTCGCGGGCAGGACCTGGGCCTGGCGCCCATCAGCCTGATCCCGGTGAGCTGAGGCCAGAGGAAACCAACATGGCAATTACACGTAAAAAAGCTGACGTGGTCATCGTCGGCCTGGGCTGGGCCGGCTCGCTGATGGCCGAAGAACTGACCCGCGCCGGGCTGGAAGTGGTCGCCATCGACCGCGGTCCGTGGCTCGACACTTCCACCGATACGCCACCGGCCGTCGACCCCGACGAGCTGCGCTGGACCATCCGCCGCGAGCTGCTGCTGCAGCCAGGCGACTACACCCTGACGTTCCGCAACCACTCCGGCCAGATCGCGGTGCCAACCCGCGAGCTGAAAGCCTTCCAGATGGGCAAGTCGGTGGGCGGCGCGGGCTTCCACTGGGCCGGCATGGCCTGGCGTTTCTCCGAATGGGACTTCCGCGTGCGTTCGGCCACCCTGGAGCGCTACGGCGCGAGCAAGCTCAAGGGCCTGGAGCAGGTGCAGGACTGGGGCATCACCTATGCCGATCTGGAGCCGTTCTACGACCGCTTCGAGCGCATCGCCGGCATCTCCGGCATTGCCGGCAACCTCAATGGTGAGATCCGCCCCGGCGGCAACCCGTTCGAAGGCCCGCGCAGCCGCGAGTTCCCGACGCCTGCGTTGAAGGATTCGCGGCTGATGCAGATTTACCGTGACAGCACCGCGCAGATGGGCCTGCACCCGTTCTACATCCCGGTGGCCCACGTTGGCGCGGCCTACGTCAACCCGTTGGGCGTGAGCATGGCGCCGTGCACCTACTGCGGCTACTGCATGTTCCATGGCTGCGGCAACTACTCCAAGTCCTCGCCCCAGGCCTGCGTGATCCCGGCGCTGATGCGGCGCAAGAATTTCACCCTGATCACCCAGGGCTACGTGACCAGGATTCACAAGGCTGAAGACGGCAAGACCGCCACCGGCGTCAGCTACTTCGACGAGCAAGGCCGCGAGGTGATCCAGCCGGCCGATATCGTCGCGCTGTGCTCGTTCACCTACGACAACGCCCGCCTGATGCTGCTCAGCGGCATCGGCCAGCAGTACGACCCGGTCAGCCAGACCGGCACCATCGGCCGCGCCTACAACTACCAGACTTGCGCAGGCGCCCACGTGTGGTTCGAGGACGAAACCCTCAACCCGTTCATCGGTGCCGGCGGCCTGGGCATCCAGGTGGACGACTACAACGGCGACAACTTCGACCACAGCCAGCTCGACTTCATCGGCGGCGCCGGCTTGCTCACCGTGTCTCGCGAGGGCATGCCGATCGGCCGGGCAGGGCTGCTGCCGCCGGGCAGCCCGCGTTGGGGCAAGGGTTTCAAGCAGACCTACAAGGACAACTACCAGAACTACGGGATCATCTTCGGCCAGGGCACTTCGATGCCAGCCCGCGATGCCTACCTGTCGCTGGACCCGAACTATAAGGACCGCTGGGGCACGCCGCTGCTGCGCATGACCTTCGACTGGAACCAGAACGACCGCAACATGGCCCGTTTCATCGAGCAGCGCGCCGTTGACATCGGCAAGAAAATGGGTGCCAAGCACGTGCACACCTTCAACTCGGCCGCCAAGGCGTGGAGCCCGTACGACGAGAACTCCAACCACACCCAGGGCGGCATGGTCATGGGCGATGACCCGCGCACCAGCGCGGTCAACACCTACCTGCAGAGCTGGGATGCACACAACGTGTTCGTGGTCGGCGCCTCGGCGTTTCCTACCAACGCCGGCTACAACCCCACCAGCACCGTGGGCGCCCTGGCCATCCGCACGGCCCGGGCGATCCATGAGAAGTACCAGCACAACCCCGGTTCCCTGGTGTGAGGCCTGCCATGATAAGCAAGAAAACCGCCCTGATCGGCGGTGGCGTGGTGGCCCTGGCCGGCGCTGTGATGCTCGGCCTGGTGATCCAGGCCAACTCCACCGCGCGCTCGCAGGTGGCCGATGACAGCGTGCGCTTGAGCGACTTCAAGTCTACCGACGCGGTACTGATCAAGCAGGGCGAGTACGTGATGCGCGGCGCCGACTGCGCGGCCTGTCACACGGCCAAAAGCGGTGACTTTGCCGGTGGTTACGTGATTGGCACGCCGTTTGGTGACATTCAGTCGTCGAACATCACCCCCGACCGTGAAACTGGCATCGGCAACTACACCCAGCGCGACTTCTTCAACGCCGTGCGCCAGGGCCAGGGGCGCCATGGCCTGTTGTTCCCGGCCATGCCGTACACCGACTACACGCGCATGAGCGATGACGACCTGCGCGCGCTGTGGGCGTTCTTCAGTACGCTCGAGCCGAAGGCGCACAAGGTCGACGAACTGGCCGGCATGAACTTTCCGTTCAACCAGCGCCTGCTGATGGCGGGTTGGAACTGGATGTTCTTCGACAACACGTCGTATGCCCCTGACCCGGCGCAAAGCCCTGAGTGGAACCGTGGCCGTTACCTGGTCGATGGCGCCGGCCACTGCGCCGCCTGCCACAGCCCACGCAATGCCCTGGGTGGACCCATCGCTGCCCAGGCACTGCAAGGTGGCCTCGTCGGCACCTGGTTCGTGCCGAACATCACCAACGACCCGCACCAGGGCCTGGGCGACAGCAGTGTCGAGCAGATCGTCGACTACCTGAAGACCGGTAGCGATGGCATTGCCGTGGCCAGCGGGCCGATGGCCGAGGCGATCGAGAACTCCACTCAGCACCTGACCGACCAGGACCTGCGTGCCATTGCGGTATACCTCAAGTCGTTGCCCGGCAACCCGCAGCCAGCACCGGCCGCGCTGGCCGGTAACGATGCCGGTATGCAGCGTGGCGGCCAGGGTTACGAGGTGCATTGTTCGGCCTGTCACGGCACGGCGGGCGAGGGTGTAAGCCATATGATCACCGGCTTTGCCGGGAACAAGGCGATCCTTGCGGCGAACACCGACACCCTGACCAGTGTGGTGCTGGGTGGGGCGCGGGCGGTGCATACCCATACCTACGTCACCGGGGCGGGGATGCCGGCGTTCGACTGGAAGCTCAGCGATGCCGAGATTGCCGACATTCTGACCTTTGCGCGCAACAGCTGGGGCAACAGTGCGCCGGCTGTTACGGCAGAGGAGGTGGCGAAGATGCGCAAGCAGCTCGATTTGCCGGCACAGATGCGCGCCAGCGTTCAGTAATCGACCTGTGCCGGCCTCTTCGCGGGGCAAGCCCGCTCCTACAGGGAATCCTGCAACCTGTAGGAGCGGGCTTGCCCCGCGAAAGGGCCGGCACAGGCCATTATCAAATAACAAAGAGAACACCATGCATACCTTCCCATACAGCGCTCTATTGGTCGCCATGGCCTGTGCTCAATCGGCCCACGCCGCTGAACCGTTCGCCAGCAATTCCCCCTGGGCTCTCGGCGACTGGAACGGCGCCCGCAGCACCCTGGCCCAACAAGGTATCGACTTCGAATTCGCCTACGTCGGCGAAATCGGCGCCAACCTCAGCGGCGGCTACAACAACGACCGCAGCGCCAGCTACAGCGACCAGTACTCGCTCGGCGCCCGCGTCGACCTGCAGAAGCTGCTCGGCTGGCACGACGCTCGCTTTCAGCTGACCGTGGCTGATCGCAACGGCGACAACATCTCCAACGATCGCGTCGGTGATCCGCGTGTCGGCACCCTTAGCTCGTCCCAGGAAGTTTGGGGGCGCGGCTCGCACTGGCGCATGACCCAGCTGTACTACCAGCAGGCGTTCTTCGACCGACGGCTGGACATCAAGGCTGGTCGCTTTGGCGAAGGCGAGGATTTCAACAGTTTTGATTGCAACTTCCAGAACCTGACCTTCTGCGGCTCGCAGGTCGGCAACTGGGGTGGCATCTGGTACAACTGGCCGATCACCCAATGGGCGCTGCGGGTCAAGTACCCGCTCACCCCCGAGCTGTTCGCGCAAATCGGTGCATACGAACAGAACCCGTCCAACACCCAGAACGACAACGGCTTCAAGCTCAGTGGCAGCGGCACCGAAGGCGCGGTCCTGCCGGTCGAACTGGTATGGCAGCCGCGTATCGGCGGCCTGCCGGGTGAGTACCGCGCCGGCTATTACTACAGCACCTCCGATGCCAAGGATGTGCTCAAGGACAGCAACGGTCAGCCGGCCGTGATCAGTGGCGCGGCTTATCGCAGTGCCTCGAGCAAGCACGGCGTGTGGCTGGGGGCGATGCAGCAGGTCACTCGCCAGGCAAGCGATGCGTCACGCGGATTGAGCCTGTTCGCCATGGCCACGGTGCATGACAAGAAGACCAGCAAGGTCGACCACTATGTGTCGGTCGGCGCGGTGTACAAGGGGTTGTTCGCTGCACGCCCGCAGGATGACATCGGCCTGGCGGTTTCCGAGGTGCATGTGAATCCGGCATACCGCAAGAATGCGGCGCTGACCAATTTGACCAATGGTGTCGAGGATTACGATGACCCGGGCTACCTGCCGGTGCAGCAAACCGAGTACAACGCCGAGCTCAACTACGGTATTCACCTGGCCGACTGGCTGATGGTGAGGCCGAACCTGCAATTCGTCCGACACCCAGGTGGGGTGAGGCAGGTGGACGATGCCTGGGTCGGCGGGTTGAAGGTACAGGCGACATTCTGATCGCCATCCTGAGCAGAACCCGGAAAACGGTGTAACTGAACCAACCGAAGGCGCTCTGTGTCCTCCTGAACACAGAGCGCGGCAGCCCGGATCAGGCGTCGAAGGTAAATGTCATCTGGCTGACGATAGCCATCGCCTTGGGTTTGATGGCGGCCGTGGCGCTTTCACCCACGATTTCCTGATAGTGATGGTTGACCAGGTTCTCGGCGATGGCACGGTCTAGTTCGGCCCCTGGGTTGATCGAATAGCCAAAGGTCACCGATAGGCTCGAACCGGCCGCGACCGGCTGGTTGTCCGGATTCCAGAACTGCACGGCGAGGTTGGCCGAGTACCCCGCAGGCAACACGAACGTGGCCCCGGTCTGGCTGCCATCGGCGCCCAGGGTTAGCGGCCCCAGCATCACCGGTACTTGCAACGGTGTGACCGTATCGCATAGTAGGCACACGCGGGTGCCGGCCAGGCCCTGGGCCGCCAGGGTGATAGTGATCGGCGAACTGGTGAAGCTTGCCGGTACCGTCAGTTGCTGACGGCGCACCCACTGGTTGCCACGTACCAGCGCCTGGGTACGGATGCCCAGGGTCGGGGTCTGACCGATCAGCTTGGCCAGGTCGAGCCAGTCTCGCACCACCGGCAGCGGGTCGGGCTGGGCAGCGGCGTTGACCTGGGCGATCAGGTTGAAATAGCTGTCGGCCGGCGGAGGTGACGGTGTCCAGACGAAGGGGGCCTGGCCTACCCCGATATGCCCGGCAGGTGCGTTGACCGGTGTGACTTCCAGGCCCGCGGCGGTGCTCAGCGCATGGCCGCGGAAGGTCGCGGGCAGCAGCAGCACCTGTGCGGGCGCGTAATACAAGGAAAACCCGTTGCTGTCAGCTTCGCTGCCTCCGTTCATGCCGCGCAGGTAGTAGTAATTAGGCACGGCGGCCTGCGGTTGAACGTTATAGGCCTGTTCCCAGCTGCTAACCGTGCTCAACGCATTCTGCGCATCGGGCACCGGTTGCGGGCTTTGAATGATATCGGGGCACAGCCCCAGCGTTCCCTTGAACGGTACACTGCCGGTGGAGGCCAGGTTGTTACGAAGGTACAGTGTTTCAGTGGCAGCCTGGCTGCTACTGAACAAGTTGACGACTGTTTGACTCATGACCTTTCACTCCCTGTGAGCATCAAATGATCTGCAGCCCGTCGGCGCCCAGCGATACCACGGGGCGCGGGCGAATGTCGGCGACCTCGGTGGCGGCAAATGCCCGGTGCAGGGCATGGGACAAGGCAAAGTCCACCAACCCGCGGTCCAGTGCCTCCTGCAACTCCAGCGCCGTGCCGTCGGAGAAGTAGGACGGAGTGATGTCGATCGCCGCACCCGGCTGCGAAGCGGGTCCGTTGTTCTGGTACAAGTTGAGGGTGAGCAGCGCGCTGTATCCTGGCGACAAGGTGCAACGCACACCCACGAAGTGACCTACGGCCGGCATGGCGACGTTGTTGATGGTGATCGGGTTGCCCTTGGAATCCAACTGGCTGCAACTGAGTGACAGGGTCCAGCCGCTTTCCGGGAAGCCCATGTTGGTGATTTGCAGCGAGTACTCACGGCTGCCTGCTGTCACGTCGCTGGGGATGATCAACTGCGAACTCATCTGGCGGGTAGGCGAGCGGCCGGACTGCATCGACACGTTGCGCCAGCCGAACTGCAGGTTGTTGGTCACCAGTGCCGACATATCCAACTGCGAGAATACATCCGGGAACGGGTTACCTGCGTTGTTCATCCAGGTAATGAAGCAGTAGTGGTCACTCCCTCCAGTTGGCGGCTGCGGGTTGCTCCAGACAAAGGTATCGGCCGCCACACCGATGCCTGACGACGCCAGGTTGACGATGGATGAGTCGTAGTAAGGCTGCGTGCCATCCGGATGGTCGCGGTCGGTGGGAATACCGTACTTGGCCCACTCGCTGGGCCACTGGATGGACGCGCACGGCACACCGTACAACTGCACCTTGGTGGTGCTGCTGACCGCCGCGCCATTGCACCCACGCACGTAAATGTAGTTGGGCGTGCCCTGGGTGATGGTGCCCGGGGACTGGGAGGCGTAGCTGCCGCTAGTGGCCAACGCATTGCGGAAGTCCTTCACCGGCTGGGTACCAGCGATCCAGATGTCGGGCGAGGCCGACAGCGGCGAAGTGGCTGGTATCTTGCCGCCGTTGCTTAAGTTGGGGCGCAGATAGATGCCCTTGTCGTAGGTACCGGCCAGCAGGGCCTCCCGGCTCGACGCCTGTGCGACGGGACCGCGCAGTACCTGGCCATGGCCGACCACGGGGGGATTCTTGGTGACTGTCAACATTGCCAAACTCCTTTTTGACTACAACGAACGGGTGCCGGTGCCCAGGGCACTGGCGTCGGCGAGCGCAGGTCGAGTTGCAGCAGACACCGAGACCATGTTGAGGACCGTGGCCGAGGTGTAACAGATTGCATCCAGGGCCGCTTGGCCCAGCAACGAGAACCCTTTGGTACTGAGCACCACGCGTTTCAGACGCAGTGGTTTACACACTTCCGGCAGGCACGGCACGATGTTCAACGCCACCGTCTCGCCGCTTTGCCCAACTGAAGGCCGAATAGCCAAGGCCAGGTGGCCCAGGCCATAAACGAAGGTGGTCATCACGCCAATATCTTCGCGGTTTTCCGGCATCTTGTGGGCCTGGAACACGAACACTCCATCGAGCAGTACGCCCAGGCAGGTGTAGAGCCACAGAATCCGGCCGGCACCATCGGCGGTGGCACATCCAGGTGCGCCGCTGGAGAAGATCCAGGGGCAACTGCACAACTGCGCCGCCGTCTCCAGGCCCAACGCGGCATAGGCGACGATCTCAGGCGGCCCGGATTCCGGCGGCAACGCGTCACCCAGGGCCGTGAGGCCGCCGTAGAAGAAGTAGGCAACCGAACCCAAGGTTCCGGTCACCAGTGCCAGGTCTCGCGGCAGGCAACCGCTCCATGCCTGCTCGGCCTGAACGGTTTGCTTCGCTTGTTGCCGGCCAGCCGGCTTGAGCCCGCTTGCGGTGAGCAGTACATCGGCAGTGAAGGCCTCCTTGAAGCGCGACACGCTGGCCTGATCCGGGAATGGCGCGGTTTTCTGCATCACCTTGAACAGGATTGTGCCGGGTACCGCCAGTACCAGCGCCATCAAGTCCAGCGTGGTCAGGTCCGAGCCGTTGGTGATAAAGCGGTATAAGTCACTGACAAAGGGAATGTTCCACTTCGCATTCATCAGCTGCTTTAGGCCGGCGATCAGCGTCGCGACGGTTTTCAGCAGCGCATCGATCACCGCCTGCACACCGGACAGCACCGC
The DNA here is from genome assembly GCF_011752565.1 of Pantoea sp. Ap-967. GTDB lineage: Bacteria > Pseudomonadota > Gammaproteobacteria > Pseudomonadales > Pseudomonadaceae > Aquipseudomonas. Next base: position 223,911 of record NZ_VWXK01000002.1, on the reverse strand, counting down.
CTGTAGCACCCCTTCGACCACGCTCATCAAGGCCGCCAGCAGCTTTCGGAAAATCTCGTCCGGCGCTGAGCCCAGGTCTTGCAGGTAGGCCAGAGCCTGGGCGAACGCCTGGGACGACTCGGTGAAGTCGGCCAGCCGCGTCAGCTCGTCCATGAACTGGCTGAACGGCCCGTCAGCAACGCTCAGCAACGCAGTGGCAGCCATGCTCGAATGCGCCGCCGAGGCATTGTTGAGCAGCCCGTTGTAGACGATGTTGTTGGCCACCGCTCTGGAGGTTTCCGGATCATCAGGGGTGTTGGCCCGCTCGTAGCCGCCCAGGCTGTAGTCACCGGCGATGGTCGTGCGCGCCTCGGCGAACCATTGCTGCAACTGGCGCTGCAAGGTGTCGATACCTCCATCGATAATGCGCTGGATGCCGCCGGTGGCGCCGACCAGAAAGTCGAAACCGCTGTTGACGATATGCGCTATGGCCTCATGGGTTCGCAGCATATCGCCCCAGTTGAAGAGAAATGCCAGCCACTCATAGAGCTCTTGGAAGAACACCTTCACCGCCGAGAACACGGCCTCGACCAGGTCGAATGCCTTTTCCACGGTGTCCACCAGGGTTTCAAACAGATAAGTGACGCCATCCACGATGAAATGAAATGCCGCCCGGATGCCCGCGCTGACGGTGGTCACCACATAATCGACGACTTCGATGAGACCTTGCGCGACCCCAGAGATGAAGTCGCCGATGTCGGTCAGCCAGCTGAACCAACCGGCCGACAATGCACTGCTGCTCAAGGCCATCAACAGCCCGGAAGCTGCATCGGCGGACAGGTCGTTGAACTGCACCTGGCCATTGCGCACACTCAGATGCCAGTGCTGTTCGGGCACTTGCGCGAGTTCGAGCGAGCGTACGCCGACGTCGGCGCTGCGGCGCAGTGAAACACCGGCGCGAGGGCGGCGCGGGTCGGTATAGGGCGTCGTCGTAGTCCCTTTGAAGTAGGCCGGGCTGGCCAGGCTCATGCTGCGGCTGACTGCTTCTGCCACTGCATCGGCGGTCGCCTGTGTGTGGTACTGATCGCGCAGCAAGGGCGCACCGCTGGCCAGCTTGGCCCCCAACAGTTCATTACCGTTGGTGACGCTGAGCCGGTCCTGCACCTCGGCGTCCTGGCGCAACTCGATACGCTCGCCGGGCGACATCAGCGAGGGCACCGCCAACAGGATGGCTGGGGCTCCTAGTGCATTGATCTGCTGCGCAATCGACAGCACCCCGGCACTGTTGGTCAACAGACGCACCGGACGACGCGGTGTGACGTAGTAGACGCCACCGTTGATGGCCAACCGCGACGGTTCCTCGGTCCAGACCTCCACTGGGGTTGCAGCCAGTGGAGTGCCCGCCTCGCTGTACAGTGTGACGTCGGTGCTGTATGAAGCAAAGTCTTCGATACTGCCCGCCGCTTGCACTTGCAACGCGGCGATCGTCCAGTTGCCACTGAGGCTTTCGCGGCTGAGCTGGGTGACCGTGTTCTGCTGCGCCTGGATGGCGAACACCGCCAGGCCACCATCCTGCACCGCCGCCTGGAACGCCTGCACGCCTCGATAGACTGGCGTCGGTTCTCCCCAGCCGGTGGCTGACGGAGCATTCTGGCTGGCGTGGTACAAGGTGTTGTCGACCCCCAGCAAGAGCATGTCCAATGCCGGCCGTGATGGCAGAATGGCAACTTGCTTGAAAGAGGACGCAGTGGTCAGTTGTGCCCAGCTGTACGGCTTGTTGCCACCCCCGACCAGGCAATAGGCGTTGCCATCGGCCAGAATGGCCACCACCTGGGTGTTGCCGAGCTGATCGCTGGCTGCCGCTACATCGAGGCTGCGGAAGTTGGCGGCGATGGCTGGGCGGTTGAGCTCATGGGTGCTGAGGGTGTACTCGAGAATCACAGTATCGAACACTGAAAACGCCACGTTGCTGTCACTGTTGCCGGTCCACACCGCATTCAACGTCTGCAATTGGAGGGTCGTGCCGTTGAGCGAGGTCGGCGGCCTGCTGTCCCACACTCCCCAGCTGAAGTTGTAGAGCGTGCCGACCATGCCCTTGGCCTCGACCAACACGCCGATGTACAGCTTGCCGGCGATACGTGCCGTGGTGATGCGAGCAATGCGTATGGCATTGGATGGCAGAGGCACATCGATCATCTTCACCGCCGACCAACGGCTGGCCGAGGCTGGCTGCTCCACGCAGTACAACAGGTTGGTTCCTTGGGCTGCGAACAACGCAATATCGCCACTGGGCGTCAAGCCGCTGGCGATCACTTCACCGGTGAGCCCTGTGAGCGTCGCGCTGTTGGCCGTGGCACTCTGTGAGTCGGGGTAAATGTTCCATACCTGGGTATCGCTACCGCTGGTGAACAATTCCACATCGCCACGTCCGTTGCTGATGGCAGAGGCCGAACTGCCGCCATGTACGGCGCTGGCAACCCGGTAGTTCTGCATAAAACGCGATTCAGGGACGATGGTGACGGATTTACGGGCGAGGGTGGGCGACGAAGCTAATCTGTCCATGATGTGCTCCAAGGGAGAGTTGATCCATCGACGGACAGATTAGGAGCGTTTTAGCGCGAGGTTATGTTTATTTTGGAATACCAAGGCTAGCGATTGGCTATCAGATGGCAGTAAGCCAGTTCGCGCTTCGCTGTGGTCGTATCTGCGCCCAGCAATTTTCGCGGGCGGGTCGGAAGCTTCCAACGGCTGCGTGATGATTTTCCGGGTTCGAATCCCTACGCTTTCGCCACTAGTTTTCATTAAAGCCCTGATATTTCAGGGCTTTTTTGTATCTGATGGTTTCAGCCCATACCGTAGCCCATACGTTGGGCGCTGGCTTCCAGATACTCCAGCCCCCATGGAGTCGCCATACGCTCCAGAACCGCTTTTAGTGCTTGGCGGCTTTGGCTGATGTCTGGCGATTCGGTGGACTGCCGTATCCAATTAATGGCCTGCTTCAAATCCATCACGCCTAGATTGTTACCGTCTCGGTCACGGACTGCGACACTGCCCTCGGCTTGCTCTTGGGCACCCACCACGAGTATGAAGGGAATACGCTGTAGCGTCTGGGCGCGAATCTTGTAGCCGATCTTCTCGCTTCGGGTATCTACTTCGACGCGCAGTCCGTGGCCTCGTAGCACCGTGGTGATGTCATCGGCATACGCGGCGTGTTGCTGCGAAATCGAACATACCACTGCTTGGACGGGCGACAGCCAGGCAGGCAATTTACCCGCGTGGTGCTCCAGTAAAATACCGGTGAAGCGTTCGAGCGATCCAAACAGCGCCCGGTGCAACATCACGGGGCGTTTGCGCAGCCCTTCTTCATCGACATAGTCCAGCCCGAAGCGTTCTGGCAGGTTCATGTCGACCTGCAGCGTGCCGCACTGCCAGTCCCGGCCAATGGCGTCCCTGAGCACGAACTCAAGCTTCGGTCCGTAGAATGCACCTTCACCGGGGTTTACCTGATAATCCAGGCTCATCGCTTCCAAGGCATGAACCAGGGCGCCTTCGAGCAGGTCCCAGGTTGTGTCGCTGCCCATCCGATTAGCTGGGCGGGTGGAGAGCTTGATGCGGACATCTTCGAAGCCGAACTGGCGGTAGATATCCAGCACCAGGTCCACGACGGCTCGGCACTCGTCGTTCATTTGCTCAGGGGTGCAGAAGATGTGGGCATCGTCCTGGGTGAAGTGGCGTACTCGCAGTAGCCCGTGCAGCGAGCCGGATGGCTCGTAACGGTGCACCTTGCCGAATTCGCCCATGCGGATTGGCAGTTCGCGGTAGCTCTTGAGGCCATGCCGGTACAGCAAGGTGCCGCCAGGGCAGTTCATGGGCTTGAGGGCCAGGGCGCGGCCATCCTCGGTTTCGCTGGTGAACATGTGGTCACGGTAATTGTGCCAGTGCCCGGAAATCTCCCACAGGCTGCGATCCATGACATCGGGGGTGTTGACCTCGACGTAGCCGGCGTTGTTCTGCCGGCGGCGCATGTAGCTGATCAACGACTGGAACACGGCCCAGCCCCGAGGGTGCCAGAATACCGAACCTGGCGCATCCTCCTCGAAGTGGAACAAGTCGAGCTCGCGCCCGAGTTTGCGATGGTCGCGCTTCTCGGCCTCGTCGATGCGCAGCAGATACTGTGCGAGTTGCTTGGCATCGGCCCATGCCGTGCCGTAGATGCGCTGCAGTTGCTCGTTGCTTGCGTCGCCGCGCCAGTACGCGCCTGCCAGCTTGGTCAGCTTGAAAGCTTTGAGGAAGCGGGTGTTAGGGACATGGGGGCCGCGGCACATGTCGACGTATTCTTCATGGAAGTACAGGCCCAGGTACTGTGCGTCCGGGAGATCATCGATCAGACGCAGTTTGTAGTCTTCGCTGCGCTGCGCGAAGATGCCGATGGCTTCAGCCCGGGGCGTCATGCGCTTGATTACGTCGTATTCCTTGGCGATCAGCTCGCGCATGCGGGCTTCGATCGCATTCAGGTCTGCCGGCGTGAACGGCCGTTCGTAGGCAACATCGTAATAAAAGCCTTCGTTGATGACGGGGCCGATGACCATCTTGGCGTTGGGGTAGAGCTGCTTGAGTGCATGGCCTACCAGGTGTGCACAGGAGTGGCGGATGATCTCCAGGCCTTCTTCGTCCCTCGGCGTGATTACTTGCACGTGGGCGTCATGGTCAATGATTTCGCATGCGTCTACCAGGCGGCCATCGACCTTGCCGGCGAGGGTACTGCGTGCCAGCCCGGCGCCGATGGAGGCGGCTATCTCCTGAACGGTGACGGGGCGATCGAAGGCGCGCTGCGAACCGTCGGGCAGCGTCACCGTGAAGGCTGGGTTGGGCGTGTTATCAGGCATTGTGTCAGGCTCTTGATCTAGGTATGCGTAGGCCCATCCTGCTGGGGTGGGCCGGGAAACTGGGGGATACCAGCGCGTGGTCAGGCGAAGCCAGGCAACTGGGGTTGCAGCATGGTCTGGGTGTTTTTTAGCCGCTCGAACAAGTCGGGGGTGGGCCACTGCGCAACGATCGCGGGGGAGAATTCGATGTGTTCCAGGTCTATCAGCCCCATGCGTGGGTTGTTGACATCCTCCCGGAAGCACTGGGCATAGCCCGTCTCGGTTTCGTGCACGATCACCGAGTGCAAGCCCACGCCCACCTCTCCATTGTTCATTTCCGTGCGCGCCAACGCTGCGTCCACCAACGCGAAGATCAGCCGAGAGAACTGCTCTGCGCTAGGCGATACGGGAATCGAGACCCATCGCTCCGAGTGCCGCCGTACCGAGGCGAGATAATCGGCATCATCCTCTGCCCACAAGGCGACGGAGTGATCGAACGCGTCGATCAATTCGCGAATATCGCCCTTGAGTAGTCCGAAGTCGTAGACCATCTGGCCATGATCCAGGGCGTCGGCGTGCAGGATCAGCTCGACTTTGTAGGAGTGTCCGTGGATCGAATGTGAACAACGGCGCGTACTGCAGCCCCGCACGATATGGGCGTTCTCGAATTTGAACAGCTTGCGGATCAGCATGAGTGACCTTTGTCGTTATTGCATTTTGGCGGCACGGGATCGAAGCCGCCGGGGCGCAACCGGGAACCCTCGCGGGTGTCTTCGATGCTGTAGCCTGCCGCCAGCAACTCATCACGCAAGGTGTCGGCTTTGTTGAAGTCACGCGCGGCACGTGCCTGGTCGCGGGCTTGCAGCAGGGCGTGGAGGTGCTGTCGGTGGGCCGGCGATTGCTCAGCGCGCGCGGGCGGTGCCAATGCCTCAAGGGCAGCCGCCGGGGCTTGCTGCAGCAGGCCGAGCAGGCCTGCGGAATTGATCAACCTGGCTTTGCAGAGTGCCCGCTCGTCTTGGGTCTGCGCACGGTCGAGGTCGGCTCGAAGCACGTGCAGGCGGGCAAGCGCTTCGGTCACGCCCAGGTCGTTCTTCAAGGATTCGAGCACTTGGTGATCAACGGCGACATCGGCAGCGGGTGTGATCGAGCTGACGTTCGACAGCGAGGTGTAAAACCGCGTCAGCGTCTGAACGGCATCGTGCATGCGCTTGGCGTTCCAGTCCATCGGGCGACGATAGTGCGTCGACAGCAGGGCGAACCGAATGGCTTCCCCCGGTGCTTGGGTCAGCAGGTCGCGAACAAGCAGTACGTTACCCAGGGATTTGGACATCTTCTGCCCGTCGACGGTGATGAAACTGTTGTGGACCCAGGTGTGGCAGTACGGCGCCCCATGTGCGCAAGTGCCTTGTGCAATCTCGTTCTCATGGTGAGGGAAGATCAGGTCTTGGCCGCCGCCGTGAATGTCGATGGTGTGCCCAAGGTGCCGTCCGATCATGGCCGAGCATTCGACGTGCCAGCCTGGCCGGCCACGTCCCCAAGGGCTAGCCCAGCCTGGCAAGTCGGCTGTCGAGGGCTTCCACAGCACGAAGTCCAGCGGGCTGCGTTTGTAGGGTGCGACTTCCACCCGGGCGCCGGCCATCATGTCGTTGGGCTGGCGACCAGATAGTTGGCCATATGCCGGGTAAGAGGGGACGTGGAACAGCACATGGCCTTGCACTGTGTAGGCGTGACCGCGAGCGATCAACTGCTCGATGAGTTCGATGATGTCGGGGATGTGATCGGTCACGCGTGGTTCAAGGTCGGGAGAAGCGACGCCGAGGGCTGACATGTCGGCATGGTAGGCATCTATGAAGCGCTCGGTAATCGCCACAATGGGCACGCCCGCAGCCACTGCAGCGGCATTGATCTTGTCGTCGACGTCGGTGAAGTTACGGGCGTAGACCACATTTTGGTATTCATGACGAAGCACCCTGGCCAGAAGGTCGAACACCACCGCTGGCCGGGCATTACCGATGTGCGCAAAGTTGTAGACGGTCGGCCCGCAGACATACAGGGTCACGCGATCAGGCTGTTCGGTACGCAGTGGCTCTTTCTGGCGCGTCAGGGTGTTGTGCAGATGAAGGGGTGAGGTCATAAGCTGTTACCTTCGAAGTGTCCTGCGTTGCCCTTGAAAGCCCTGAAGGTCATTTCAATCATTTCGCGGGTCACGTCCTGTGCGATCGGGTGCTTTGCCCTGATGGGTGAACAGGCCCAGGTCGACGATCTTGCTGGCATCCAGCTGTCCGTGCTGGCTCTCCCAGCGCTGTGCTGCGGGGTTGATGGCCGCCTGCCGCTTAAGCAGGCGTAGAGTCGGCGCCAAGTCGGTAACGGAAACGTCGGGTAGTGCTGCATTCATGGGGTTTGTCCGCGGTGATCTAGCCTTCCCGGTAAGGGAAGGGCGCTTATAGTTCAGTTCCAGCCTGGGAGTGGATTGGGCAGCTTCATCCAGCCTTTGGGGCCAAGTGCCATTTCTTCATCCGTAAGCAAGCAGGCGTCGAAGCTGGCGCGCAGAGAAGGCTCGTCCATGTCCATGCCGATGAGCACAAGCTCTTGGCGCGCATCGCCAACATCCTTGTCCCACTTGGCGCGGATGTTCTCGATCGACTCGGTGTCGGTTGGCCAACGATCTTCTGGAATCGCCGCCCACCAGTAACCTGCAGGGCCATGGCGTGCCACGGCGCCGGCTTGGGACCAATTGCCAGCCATAGCGGGCTCGCTGGCGAGCCAGAAATAGCCTTTGGAGCGGACCACGCCCGGCCATTCCCGCTCCACCAGTGCATGGAAACGCTGGGGATGGAAGGGACGACGGGCACGGTAGACGAAGCTGCGGATACCGTATTCTTCGGTCTCAGGCGTATGTGTACCGCGCATTTCCTGCAGCCATCCCGGTGCTTTGGACGCTTCGTCGAAATCGAACAGACCTGTGTTCAGCACCCGATCAAGCGAGACTTTACCGAACTCGGAGAATTCGATTTTTGCGCGAGGATTCAATGAGTTGAGAATGGCTGTTAGCTGCTGGCGTTCATCGTTGTCGATCAAGTCAGTCTTGTTGAGCACGATGACATCGCAGAACTCGATCTGCTCGATCAGAAGGTCTACAACCGTGCGGGCATCCTCTTCGCCAAGCGATTCACCACGGGAGTGCAGGCTGTCACGCGAGCTGTAGTCACGAAGGAAGTTGAAGGCGTCGACCACGGTGACCATCGTGTCGAGTTTGGCCACTTCACCCAAGCTTCTGCCGTCCTCGCCTTCGAAGGTGAAGGTTTCGGCGACAGGAAGCGGCTCGGAAATGCCGGTGGATTCAATCACCAGTTGGTCGAATCGGCCCTCTTTGGCAAGCCGGTCTACCTCGAGCAAAAGGTCTTCGCGCAACGTGCAGCAAATGCAGCCATTGCTCATCTCAACCAGCTTCTCGTCTGTGCGTGATAGTTCTGCGCCTCCTTCGCGGACCAGCGCCGCGTCGATGTTCACCTCACTCATGTCATTGACGATGACGGCGATACGTCGCCCTTCGCGGTTGTTCAGAATATGGTTGAGGAGCGTGGTTTTGCCGGCGCCGAGAAAACCGGAAAGAACAGTCACGGGCAGCTTTCGCGCTTCGCTCTGATTGGCGATGGGTGCTTTCATTTGCAAGGCTCACGGTGTGGGTAACGAGATGGCGTAGCTTTTTTCTTGAGCGCGCGGTCGCAGCAGGTGGTGCATGTGCCATGAAGTTCAACGATCGAGTTGTCGAGGGCGAACAAGCTCTGCTTTAACCACGTGTCCAAACAGTGGTTGAAAGAGGGGATGTGGAATTCGTCGACGTGACCGCACCTATCGCAGATTGCGAAGGCCCGCACGCCTTCGCAGGCGAGGGGAGGATCACATTTGACATAGGCATTGAGTGACTCCAGGCGATGAACCATGCCCTCTTTGGTCAGGCGCCCAAGCGCGCGGTAGATCTGTATGGGCGCCGTGAAGCCGTCGCCTTTGAGGGACTCCAGAATCTTGTAGGCACTCAATGGCTTGCCAGACTGCTGGAGAGTAGCCAGTACGCGTTTCTGATTAGCGGTCAGTTGCATGCAGGCCCCATGGTCGGAATGTGAAGGTAGAGTCATGTGCTTAGTGATGTATACGTTATAATGTAACACTAACGGATGCGCCAGCAGCACAGCCGTTTTTTACTCGTCTTACTTGGGGTATCAGGGGGGAAGCCTGCCGGAGCAGGTGTCGGGGCGCACCCGTCGCGGGTCGAGTAGGCTGACTTCCCGGTGTTCAATTGCGCTGCGACTCAAACGGGTCTCATCCGCGCTTGAGTCGCTCAGCGGCTTCGATCGCGAAGTAGCTGAAAATGCCACTGCAACCCGCGCGTTTGAATGCCATCAGTGACTCCAGGATGACTTTATCCGGGTCCAGCCAGCCGTTGTCGATCGCGGCCCTGATCATCGAATATTCGCCGCTGACCTGATAGGCGAACGTAGGTACGGCAAACGTCGCTTTAACGCGCTGGATGATGTCCAAGTACGGCATGCCGGGCTTGACCATCACCATGTCGGCTCCTTCCTGAAGATCCAGTGCGACCTCGCGCAGTGCCTCATCGCTGTTAGCGGGGTCCATTTGATAGGTGCGCTTGTCCCCTTTCAGGGTCCCCGAAGAGCCCAGCGCATCGCGAAACGGCCCGTAGAAGCCGGACGCATACTTGGCGGCGTAGGACATGAGCCTCACGTTTGTCAGGCCCGCTGCATCGAGGGCAGACCTCAACGCGCCGATACGTCCATCCATCATGTCCGATGGTGCAAGTGTGTCGATCCCGGCCTGGGCCTGGATGACGGCCTGCCGCGCCAGGATTTCCAGGCTCTCGTCGTTAGCCACGAGGCCGTTGCGCAGAACGCCATCGTGGCCGTGGTCAGTGTAAGGGTCCAGGGCCACATCACCGATCAGGCCAAGTGCCGGAAAGCTTGCCTTAAGTATTCTCGCGGCTTGGCAAACCAAGTTGTGCGGATTGGTCGCCTCACTGCCTTCGCGATCTTTTCGCTCTGCGGCGGTAACGGGGAACAGTGCAATGGCCGGTATGCCTGCGTCCACGGCCCGGCCGACATGGTCGACCAGTTCAGCGAGGCTCACCCGGCACTGGCCTGGCATGGCATCCACAGGTTCGCGCGTGCCAAAACCTTCCTTGATAAACACCGGCCAGATCAGGTCATCGGTAGTCAGCGTGTTCTCTGCTACCAAGCGGCGGGTCCAGTCGTCTGCGCGGTTACGGCGAAGCCGAACCGCTGGGTATGTTCCCAGGTTTGCAAATTGAGTCATGGCGTTCTCGCGTTCAAGCCTCCATGGATGAGTGATGACCGGTGATCAGCCACTGCTCATCAATGCGTTCGAAGGTGAACAGAAAGCGTGCCGGGACGATGCGCAGCTCGCCGTTGTCGCGGTAAGCGAATGTATACAACCCACCGACGACGACGGTGCCGAGCTTGCGGCTTACGCGTTTCTTGAACACCTGAACGTCACATACCAAGCCGTCATTGGCCAGGAAATTCTCGAAGTAATTGCGCCGGCTGTCGTGGCAGTCGCGCACCTCGTTGGACAGGGTAGGTACCAATATGGCGTCGGGAGCATAAAGCGCCAGAACCTTGTCGGTGTCCCGGGTGGCGATGGTTTCAGCCCACCGGTAAAGGGCAGCTTTGGCCCCGGCCAGGCAGGCCAGCTCGGTATCGGCATAGGAGTTGTCCCCGGTTGGGAGGGTAGGGGTTTCGTTCATGGAAAGGACCAGTTGAGCGTGATTTATGTTATGTTATAACACATCAAGTGATTCAAGGCCCAGACGATGTTCCTCAAATTAGAGAAGGCAAGCGCGGGCTCGCGCTTCGCCCTAAGCGATGTGCTCAGCCAGATCCCCTGGAGCCCCCAGGGGTTGGTGGCTGCGATTGCCCTGCAGCATGACAGTGGCGAAGTGCTGATGCTGGCGTGGATGAATGAGGCGGCACTCATCGAGACACTGCAGACGCAGCGTGCGTGTTACTGGTCCCGCTCGCGTAATGGCCTGTGGCGTAAAGGTGAGACTTCCGGGAATGTACAACACGTCAAGGAAGTACGACTGGACTGCGATGGCGATGCATTGCTGTTGCTCGTCGACCAGGTCGGCAGTGCGTGCCACACGGGCCGGCGCAGCTGCTTCTACAACGTCATTGACGGCGATGAAGTGGTGGTCGATGGCGATCCGCGGAAGGTGAGCGCATGAGCCGAATCCTCATCAGAAACGCGCGCCTGGTCAACGAGGGCAGGGTATTCGATGCCGATGTGCTCGTTGCCTATGGTCGCATCGAGAAGATCGCAAGAAGCATTGAGGGTGTGAACGCATCAGTAGAAATCGATGCGCAAGGACGCTGGCTGGTGCCTGGCATGATCGACGACCAAGTACATTTTCGCGAGCCCGGCGCCCCGCACAAAGGCACCATCGCAAGTGAGTCCCGAGCCGCCGTGGCAGGGGGCATCACCAGTTTCATGGACATGCCAAACACCAACCCGGCAACGTTGTCAGTGGCAGCCCTCGACGACAAGAAGGCGCGCGCAGCAGCGTCCTCCGTCGCTAACTATGGGTTCCATTTCGGGGTCAGCAAGGACAACCTGGATGTCGTTGCGGCCCTCGACCCTCGGCAGGTGGCTGGCGTCAAGGTATTCATGGGGGCGTCCACCGGCGACATGCTGGTCGACGACCCCAGGGTGCTCGAGCGTCTCTTCGATTGCGTGCCGACCATCCTGCTCGCCCACTGCGAGCACACACCCTCGATCCTGGCGAACGAAGCCCTTTATCGTGAGCGCTTCGGCGACTTCATCCCGCCGGCCATGCATCCCTTGATAAGGGATGCGCAAGCTTGCTGGCGTTCCTCCAGCTTGGCCGTGGCGCTGGCCAAGCAGTTTGGTACACGCTTGCACGTGCTACATCTGACCACGGCAAAAGAGCTGGCGCTGTTCGAGCCTGGGCCATTGGCAGGGAAGCGGATCACCGCCGAAGTCTGTGCCCATCACCTGCTCTTCGACGACAGCGATTATGCAAGCCTTGGCAACCTCATCAAATGCAACCCCGCGATCAAAACGCGCGAGGATCGCGATGCATTGAGGCAAGCGCTGTTATGTGACCGTATCGATGTGATCGGCACGGACCATGCGCCGCACACGCTTCAGGACAAGCAGCGCCCCTATGCGTCGGCGCCTTCTGGCCTGCCATTGGTGCAGCATGCGCTGCCGGCCCTGTTCGAGCTCGTCGAACAAGGTGTGTTGCCCATTACCCAACTGGTGCGCAAATCAAGCCATGCCGTTGCCGATCTGTTCGCCATCCCCGAGCGCGGCTACTTGCGTGAAGGGTATTGGGCAGACCTTGCTTTGATAGAGCGCCTCGACGAGCCGCGGCCCGTGAGCCTCGACCCGATTCTTGCGCATTGCCAATGGACGCCGTTCCAGCATCATCGCTTGCGTCATCGTGTAACCACCACGATCGTGTCCGGTCAGCTTGCGTGGCATGAAAACCAGGTCAATGAAAATTGCCAAGGGTTGCCGCTGGCGTTTGCCGCCCAACGAACATGATGTCCTCGACAATGGATGGAGAGCCTTGACCATGACAGAACAAGAGCTGCTTTCTCAGCCTGATGACGCATACATGAATGCGGCCCAGCAGGCATTCTTTCGCGAGTTGCTGCTCGCGCAGCGCAACGAGCTTCAAGACCGCATTGCTGGTGAATTCGCAGTGATGCGTGAATTTGAACCCAGCAGCGACCCTTCTGATCTCGGCACCGTCGAGGAACAGCGCCAGTGGCAGTTGCGGCTGCTGGAGCGGGAGAAGAAGTTGCTCGACAAAATCGATGAGGCCCTGGAGCGCATTTCCCGGGGGGAGTATGGGTGGTGCAGGGAAACCGGCGAGCCCATCGGCCTGAGGCGGCTGCTGTTGCGGCCTACGGCCACGCTGAGCATTGAGGCGAAGGAGCGGCAGGAGCGTAAAGAGCGGCATATGCGAGAAAGCTGAGGGCCGGCGCTGTGGCACTGGCTGTGGAGGTGGACGGCAGGGCATGGCAATGAAGACTTGTGGTCGAGAATGATTTTCATTACGATAATGTTATTACATAACAGGAGAAGTGCTATGCAGGTCCTTTCATCGCTCAAGCAAGCCAAACATCGCCATCGTGACTGTCAGGTGGTGAAACGCCGCGGCAGGCTGTATGTCATTTGCAAATCGAACCCTCGATTCAAAGCCCGGCAGGGTGGGGTGAAGAAGAAATAGTGGATTTTCGCCATCGCACACCAAACTGCGCTCGGTGGATATTCAACGAGCGCGGTTCGTCAAAGGCTGCCAGCGGCACAACTTACGAGTGTTGGGCGCGGTCAAGCCCAATGCCGAGCGCGTTAGTGTTGATGAGCCTGGCCGACAAAGCCCAGGGACGTGAAGGGACTACGTTCTGAACTGTCCGAGTTCCTCGCAGGTACTTTTGCCTGCGCCGCGATGACGTTCATGCCCGCGTTGCGGATTTTGATCTCGGCGCGCCCATTGGCCTCTGTCTTGATGCTGCTGACATCCGGCATGCCTCGGTAGTCGTCGAAAAGTGCGATGCCGGCGGCAGGTTTGCCGTCTATCTGCACCTCTACCGACAACAAATTGCCTACTCCTAATTGTCGAACGCCACGATCGCCGGTGCTGAGAGTGGCTCGATGCGTGAGTGGTCAGCCAGCCGCTTCACTGTGGTCGGCGCGCTAGCGCCATGCTCATCGAATAGGCCATCGCCCAGAACGCTCGTACCATGAGTGATGGCACACAGCTTGATCATCCTGTAAGGTTTCGCTTCTGTTAGGTTATAACATCAAATTTAAGGCTGACAAATGTGTGGATCTTTGGAAGGCAGTAGGTCTTGGATGTTTACCGGGGCGGCGTTGGCGATGAGCCTTGGCCCTCTGGACGCGGCCCTGGCGGCAGAAACGAAGGAAAACAGCGTTACTGAGTTGAGTGCTATCCAGGTTGTGGGGGAGGGCCACAACGCAGGTGATGTACCAACCTTGTCTCGAAGCAAAGTGAGTAACGATTCCGAGAGCTTGCCGGCTGCCGTTTCAACGATCACCAGTGAGGACATCAAAACCCTCAATGTCGATCGCGACATCTCCAATATCTACCGCCGTGTACCGGGGGTCGTGGCCAACAACATTGACCAAGGCGACACCGGTAACGGGTTCCGCATGCGCGGCTTCGCTACCAACGGTACCCATGGCGCCGACGTCGCGGTGTACGTCGATGGCGTTCCCCAGAACATTCCGTCAAGCCAGGGTGGGGCAGGGCACGGGCCGGTATTTCTCGAGTGGCTGACGCCACAGATGATCAAGCGGGTCGATGTGATCAAGGGGCCTGTTTCTGCGCTCTATGGTGATCAGAACCGCGCTGGTGCCGTGAACATCGAGACGCTCGATGGTGGGGACGTGGCCTCCAGCATTGGCCTGGACGTCGCAAGCTACGATGGCCGCCGGGCCAACCTAGTGCTGGGTGGCGAACATGAGGGCTTCGAGTCACTGTTCGTTGCGGACTTGTACCGGACCAATGGTTATCGCAAGGCTGCAGAAACCAACCGTGACAATTACTTCTGGAAACTGTCCAAGGTCATCGACGATGCCAAGTATTCGGCACGCTTCAGTCATTATCAATCGGACTTCAAGAACGACGGCTACCTGAACCTCCCAGCATTGCGTGCTGGCACCATCAGCCGCCGCGACACGGACAACCTGTACGGCTATGGCGACGCCAACCGCAATACTTATGTCTTCAATCGCGCCCCCGCCTATGAAGAAGCCGGGTTGTACTACACCGCTTACTACGAGAACTTCAAGCGCACCAGGGCGATCGCCAATGGCAGCAATACCCACAACTATGGCAAGGACGACCGTGACATCTACGGTGGGCGCATGGCCTACAACTTCGTCTACGAAGACAAAGCCGCACTGATGGTGGGCGCCGATGTGCGCCGCGACATCGGCGATGCTTACCGCCAGCAGTACCGCAACTTCGAACCGACGCAGAATTTCTACTACGATTTCGACATGGACCTGATCACCTATGGGGTGTTCGCTCAGGGCCAGTACAAGCCGGTCGACTCGCTCAAACTGTTGGCGGGTATCCGTTACGATCGATTCGATTATGACATCGACAACCTCAAGTTCCGCAATGCCGACACTGGCTACCACCGCTCGGTGACCACGCCCAAGCTTGGGCTCGTCTGGACCCCTATCGACCAACTTGAGCTGTTCACCAACTTCGCCGAAGGGTTCCGTTCGCCTGCGGCCGAGTACATCAGTTCCGGCAGCGGCAGCGCGTTACCGCTCAGCGACACCGGTGGCCAGATCAACAGCAGCGTTCGGCCTAGCAAGGTCAAATCCTACGATATCGGCTTCACCGTGCGCCCTACCGAACGGCTGTCGAACACTACCGAGTTCTATTACATCGAGAACGACAGCGAGACCGTGCAGACCTCGCCGGGTATTTACGAGCAAGTAGGCGACACTACGCGCAGGGGGGCGGAAACCAGTTTCAACTACCAAGCCACCTCTACCATTAGCACGTACATCAGCTACGGTCGCATCATCGACGCAGTCATCAACAACCCGCCGCCTGGTACCGGGGCGCTGCTGGTGGTACCCGAACATACCTACAAAGCGGGTGTGCAATATCGAGATGGGTTTATGGGCGGCCAGTTGACGCTTAACGCCGATGTCTACCACTTGGATGGCATTCCTTACTACATCGGCACCCAGAAACACGAGATGCCTCCGTACACCCGCTATGACCTGCGGGCCAGCTACGACTATCAGGACTACCAGTTCAGCGTGTTTGGCACCTTCCAGCCACACCGCTATGGCACTGAGGTGGCCTATGGCACAAACAGTGGCTTGGTGATCGTTCCGCAGCCGTCGACCACGCTGGGTGCATCGGTCAGGTACTTTTTCTAGGGCCAGGGCCATTCATTCGAGAACAAGCGTACGAGTGGAGGTCGAGGAGGCCGATGAATGTTCGGTGTCCTTGCGGGCGTAACGATCACTGGGCTTGGCTGGCTTGTATACATCCCATCCAATTTGCGGATAAGGACCATGGTAACTGCTTCTAAGTAGATATCGGGATTTACGATCACCTCAATAGGGAGTCGCATCGACCTGGGGCTTGGCCGTGCACCGGGTAGCAGTGGGCCTACAGTGCAGGCACTGCGCCGCGGGGCACCGGAACGCGATTTCGCACAGGATGTGGTCGAGGTCATGGATTACCTGGCGAACAATTCCGCTGGCAGCATATGTGGCCACGTATCGCGCGCATGGGATTTTGCTGACTTCATCTCTCGCTTGGAAAGATTAACCATTGGGATTTTCTTCAGAAAGGTGAACGTTCAGCTCGGCAAGGCCGCTCGCAGAGCTGCAGTGACAACGATGGCGAATACCACCACCGGAAAGAAGGAATAACGGGTGGCCGCAAATACGGTCAGGCCCAAGGCAATCAAGTCAGCCGGATGCCCACTTACAAATTTTGGTGCGATCACTGCAATCAGCACGCAGCCGGGCGCGGCCTCGAGCACTTGGGTGAGCTGTGGGCCCATGGCCCGTTTACGCAACAGCAGGAAACCCAGGATGCGAGTCAGGTAGGTGACGACGGCCATCCCGAGGATGGTGACCAGGGGGGTGATATCCATCATGGTTTGGCCCACAGGTAGGCGCTGACCAGGCCTGCAACAGTGCCAGCCAACACGTACCAGCCACCAGGGATCAACAGATAGAAGAGCGCCGCAGTAATCAGGCTGAAGAGCCAGGGCAGGGCGGCTTGCACCCCTTTCCACATACCCTTGAGCAGTACCAGGAAGACCGCCGCGAAGGCCATGTCGAAGCCGTAGGTATGCAGGTCACCCAACAGCGGCCCTACCAATGCGCCCAGGGTAGTGAAGCAGACCCAGGTGCCCCATAGACACAACGAAACGCCCATGTAATAGCGCAAGCTGAAACCTGCGCGCCGGCGCGCATCGGCCAGGCCCATGGCCCAGCTCTCGTCGCACATGAAGAACAAGGCACCGAGCGCCTGCCTCAGCGGCAAGTCGCGTAGATAGGGGGCCAAAGTCGCGCCCATCAGCAGGTGTCGGCTGTTGACCAGCAAGGTCATGGCCACGATCACCAGGATTGCCGGAGGTGATGTCCAGAGCTCGATCGCGGCGAATTCCGAGCCGCCGCCAAAGTTCAAACCGGTCATCAGCGCGACCTCGCCTGTAGCAAGACTGCGTTGCGATGCCTGGGCGCCGAGCACCAAGGCAAAGGGAATGAAGCCCAGCAGAACGGGTACGGCTGCTATTGCTCCGCGGCGCAAATCGTCGTTGGGTGTTGTGGCTGGGGGATCACTCAGAGCAGGTTCAATGGCATTCATACGCACCTCGGTTGGAGGCAAATTATTTCAATTTGTCGCTGAAATTTGCTTGCGTAATTGCATGATCGGCATGAGCATTTAGCATCCAGTTTCATAATTTTCCTGTAGCGAGAATCCAATGCCAATCAAGCTAGATGCTATCGATCGCCGCATCTTGAGCGCCCTGCAGAGAGATGGTCGCCTACAAAATCAGGAGCTTGCCAAGCAGGTCGGGCTTTCCCCATCGCCATGCCTGCGTAGGGTCCGTTTGCTGGAGGAATCTGGCGTGATTGAGCGCTACGTGGCGCTGGTGGACCCGGCGAAAGTGGCGCTGGGGCTGACGTTGTTCGTCAGGGTTTGGCTCAAGCGCCAGGACCAGGCTACCACCGATGAGTTCGTCAACGCCGTGCGCCAGTTACCGCAAGTGGTGGAGTGTCACGTGATGGCAGGCGATTGCGATCTCATGCTTAGAGTAGTGGCAGCGGACCTGGACGCTTATCGACGCTTCCAGATTGCTCATTTGACGAGCCTGGACGTGGTTCAGAATGTCAAGACTGAGGTTCCAATGGAAAAGATCAAGCTCACTACCGAACTGCCGGTGTAACGCGGGCCCTCGATTTAATTACGTGCTTCCTGAGTCGATGCTGACAAGGTCCGCGAGCCAGCACCACTGGTGTTGGACGCATCGCACCGAAACCGAACGTAAGTCGCATCCAGTGGCACGTGGACCTAGAAGCGCGCCATTGACTCACATGTTTTCATCGCTGCCAAAAAACATTTGGACATGGCTCTAGGGCGGTATTTCTGGTTTTCTGAAGCAAAAATGTACCCCTAAAAATGCCCTCTGATACCCTCAGTAGGATACGCAATCGAGAATGGCGATTTCTGAGAGCTATCGGGATGGAGCACACCGGACTTCAGTGTACCTCCATGGCGAGATGGTCTGAAGATGGGGCGGCCGAGTATCGGTTTGAGTGATCAGCGCGAGCGACTATCTCGGATTTATGTGACCTGCGCGAATCTAGGTCGTGTGAGCGAGTGTTTCAATGAGCCAGTCGCTGAACGCCTTGACGATAGGGCGCTCCGCCTTAGCTGGATGGCAGACCAAAAAGTACGCCCGGTTTGAGCGCGTACTGATTTCGAACGGGCTCACCAAGAGCCCACGCCTCAGTGCGTCGCTGCTGAGCAGGTTATCGCCCATCGCGACGCCTTGTCCTGCTAAGCAGGCGGCCAGAGCACATGGGGCGTCAGAGAACAAAATACCCGAGGAGAAATCAACTTGGTTACGGCCTGCTGCCCCTAGCCATACCCGCCAATCCGTGTAGTCGTTCATGTGCAGCAGCGTGTACTTCAGTAGGTCATCGGTGTGCCGGAGACCGCCATTGGCGTAGAGCAGTTGGGGGCTCAACACCGGAAAATAGTGCAGGTCCACCAAGGGCATCACCTGCAGATTCGGCCAATCACCCGTGCCATAGGAAATGAAGACATCCGCTTCGTTCGAGGTGGTATCGGCCGGGGTTCGTGGGGATATCAGATGGAATTTAACCTGGGGGTATAGCGTCATGAATTCATTGATGTGCTGGCACAACCAGGCGCTGGCAAAACCTGTATTACAGCTGACGCACAGGCGCCCCGCGATCTGTTGTTCATGCTGACCAGCTGCAGCCAGCTGAACGCGCTCAAGGATGTGTTGCACTTCCCGGGCAAACTGCTCCCCTCGAAACGTAAGCCGGATGCCTCGGCCAATTCGTTCAGTCAGCGCGAACCCCAGCTGTTCCTCAAGCGTGCTGATGCGGTGGCTGACCGCACTTCGCGTGAGGCTGAGCTCGTCAGCTGCACCTGAGATGCTTCCGAGACGTGCCACCGCATCCAGTGCACGAAGCGCCGTCATTGATGGGAATAGCATAAAGCTCCGCACCTGATGCAAATGGTCAATTGGTGAAACTAACACTACATCACCGGCGAAAATAATTCGATTGTTGCTAGTTTTCATTCACCCATACTGAACCTAACGATCAGTGCCTGCTCGGCCACTTCAAGAAGAGGTGGACTTGCTTTCAGACGGCGTAATTCACCAGCGTCGCTGATGGCTGGAGAAGGTGCTGAGCTACTAAGCCAGAGCCTCACATCAGTATTGGAGTGAAATGCATGACCTCAACCGAACAAGTGCTGCGCGAGGAACTAGCTGCCTGCTACCGGCTAATCGCGCATTTCCGCATGACCGATTTGATCTTCACCCATATTTCGGTACGTATCCCGGGGCCGGAGCATCATTTCCTGATCAATCCATACGGGCTGATGTTCGATGAAATCACCGCCTCCAATTTGGTCAAAATCGACCTGGATGGGGCGCCCGTTGGCGATACGCCTTACGCCGTCAACCCGGCCGGTTTTGTGATCCACAGTGCTATTCA
The DNA here is from genome assembly GCF_011752565.1 of Pantoea sp. Ap-967. GTDB lineage: Bacteria > Pseudomonadota > Gammaproteobacteria > Pseudomonadales > Pseudomonadaceae > Aquipseudomonas. The sequence continues at coordinate 204,232 of NZ_VWXK01000002.1, read as the reverse complement.
CCGTGCGCGTGACGATCTTCAATGCGTACTGCATACCCATACGCGCGCCGGCTGTGCAGTTGCAGCATTGGAGTGCGGTTTACTGCCCGTGAATCAGATCTCCATGGAGTTCTACGGCAAGATTGCCTACCACCACTATGAAGGGGTTGCCCTGGATCTCGATGAACAACAACGCCTGGTTGCGGATTTGGAAGACAAGAACGTGATGATCTTGCGCAACCACGGGCTGCTGACGGGAGGACGCACAGTGGGTGAAGCGTTCATCAGGATGTACTACCTGGAAAAAGCCTGTGAGATACAGCTCACGGCCCAGCAGGCCGGTCAGTTGCTGCTGCCGAGCCATGAAATTTGTGCTCATACAGAGCGACAGTTCAATGAGCCGCAGCGCGAACTGAAAGAGGGGGAGTTGTCAGATCCTGATGCGGCTACCCTGGCCTGGAAGGCGTTGCTGCGCATGCTGGACCGAGTAGCGTCCGATTACCGCTACTGATCTGAGAGCACTTCGCAGGTTCATCGGGGGGCAGCGCTTATCGCACCCTCCAATGATCAGTCAGGTGCTCAACAGCATCTGATGTTCACCTGCAGGCGGCTGATTGCCGCTGGTGAGTATACTGATGAAGCTGGCCAAGCCTGCCTGCAATTCCATTCCTTGCCGAGTAATGCAGTGAAAAGCTGATGTGTAGGCAAGTCGATCTGGAAGAATGGCTCGCAGTCGTCCTTGTTCTACCCAGGTTTTCGCATAGTGGGAGGGGAGGTAGCCGATGTAAGTCCCCGAGAAAACCAGCAGGGCGATGGCCTCCATCGAGAAGGCGCTGATCATGTTGTTGAAGCGCAGTTCGTAAGGCCGGCGATTTTCTGCAACGTAGCCGCGATCCACGTAGTCGGAAGCACTGATTTCTTCGATGGTTAGTGTTTCATCTGCTCGATCAAAGAACGGATGATCACTGCTGCAGTAGAGGTTCTGCTCCTCGTTGAACAGTGGTCTGTAATCCAGGCCCGAGAGCCGATGGTGAAAGGCTCCGATCGCCAGATGCAGGCGTTCTTCCAGGACTGCTTGCTCCAGTTCATCGGGACGCATCACATGCAGCTGCAGTCGAATCCTTGGAAGGTTTTTGCGAAAGCGAGCAATTGCATTCGGCAGGGGGCTCTCCGGCATCGTAGCCAAGCTGTCTACAGTACCCAGCTGAAGGTGTTCCTGGCTTCGGCCGTTCACTTCCACTGTTCTTTGTCGAAAGCGTTCGATGTCGGCAAAGAGTTCCTGGGCAGCGCTGTAGGTGGCCAAACCTTCTTCTGTGAGCTGAAAGCCGGACTTGCCTCGCTTGCACAACGAATAGCCCACACGAATTTCTAGGTCGCGGATCACGACACTCAGCCGCGGTAGACTCATGTTCAAACGCGTCTGGGCTGCGGTGAACCCCCCAGCCTCAACAATCGTGCAGAACGTGCGGAGCATCCGCAGATCCACGTCATTTAAGTTTCCAAGCATGACCACCTCTAGTCGTGTGGGCTTTCTGACACCCTGCTACCGAAATAGCAGGGCTGAAGGGCTGACTTTACCCGTTCATCACTCCGCCACCGTTCACGCCCAGTACCTGACCTGTCGTGAAACTGGCTTTCTCGGAGGAAAGGAACACCACAGTATGAGCGATCTCGTCTGCAGTCCCGAGGCGCTGGAGTGGATACCGTGCAGCTTCTTCTTTCACGTAAGCCGGCCCAAGTCGCTCGACCATTGGCGTAAGTGTGCCACCAGGTGCCACCGCATTTACCCTCACGGCATGAGACGCGAGTTCTCTGGCTAGCGATTTGGTGAATGCGATAATCCCACCTTTTGCTGCGGAGTAGTGACACAGATTGGCGCAACCCAGCTGACCGAGGTCAGAGGCAATGTTGATGATGGAGCCACTGCCTTGTCGGGTCATGAGCCGAGCTGCTTCCTGCGCGAAAAAGAAGGTGCCGTAAAGGTGCACGCGTATCATCAGATCCCATTGCTCGAACGCCATCCGGGTGATTGGCGCTTCGTTGAGGATGCCGGCATTGTTTACCAGCACGTCCAGCCGCTCCAAACCGCTGAAAGCATGCTTCACCGTCTCCGGCGATGAAACGTCACCCAGCGCAATACGAACTATGACGCCTTTAGATTCCAGTTCCTGGACCAACGATTCAAGCTCGTGGCTGAAGCTCATGTCATTTAACACTGCCGTGTCGCCAGTTTCAGCCAAGGCGAGGGCGATAGCGCGGCCGATGCCATTGGCGGCGCCTGTCACAAGATAAGTTTTCATGGGGCGGGTCCAGATCAGTAGGGATGGTTTTCGAGCCAGCGTGCGTAGGTCACCAAGCCGTCGCTTAACAGATACTCAGGGTGGTAACCGAGCTGCTCACGTGCTGCGGTGATGTCGAACCGTGCGTTTTCATCGAGGACGTCAATCGAGCCTGGGCCGATGGCAATGTCTGCGGCCGGATACAGAGAGCGAACCCGCTCGGCAACCGAGGAGTAGCTCTCTTGTTCGCCGGCGGTGACGTTGAACACTCGCTGAGTTAATTGCCCATCCTCGACGGTTGCTGCCAGTAGGCAGGCCGCTGCGACGTCCGAAACGTGCACGTATTGCAGGTGGTAATCGCCACCAGCGGCTTCATAGAGTGGCTTTCCGTCGATGGCTGCTCGCAGCAAGTCCTTGAGATAGCACTGCATGAATTGGCCAGGCCCGTAAATCCAACCCGGGCGCAGTGAAACAACGCTGACCTGGTAGAGGTCGGTGTAGACCTGGCCAAGCTTTTCGGTGAACACCTTGGTGCAGCCGTAGGGGGTGGTCGGTTGCAGCGGCACCGACTCGTCGATCACGCCGAGTGCTTGGTTATTGCCGTAGGCACACTCGGAGCTGAGGTTCACCACTCGAGGTGTTCCGCTCAGGCGTGCCGCTTCCAGCACGTGAGTAGTGCCCACCGCGTTGGTCAACACGGTCTGCAGTGGGATGCGCCGCGAATCAACAGGGTGGGAGATTGCTGCCGTATGGATGACAGCATCAAACTTCTGGGACTGAAAGGTTTCCAGCAGGCTGGCCAGATCGATCAGATCGCCTTGGCGATATTGGTAGTCAGCAGCTTCGATTGCACAAGTCAGACTGCGATCATAGCCAGTCACGCGGTGACCTTGCTTTAGAAGCTGACACACGACTTCTTGTCCAAGGAAGCCATTGGACCCTGTCACGAGAACATTCATGGTGAAACCTCTCAGTAGGGATGAACGGGCAGATCCAGCGCGCCCTTGCGCACCTGTTCGTACACGTCGTCAGGCGTGCACCACCAGGCGTCGTCGTTCTGTTGAATGCGTTGAATCAAACGCTCCAACATCAGGAGTCGTGAGGGCCTGCCAATCAGTTGCGGATGCATGGTGAGAATGAAGTGGCCACCATACGCGCGCATGCCGTCCAACTCGGAGGTCCACAGGCTCAGGACCTTGTCAGGTGCCTCGATCACACCTCCTACGGCGGGTTCGGCGGAGTAAGCGAACTGCTCCCAGTCATCCAGCGCCCAACTGACCGGCAACTCTAGAAGCTGCCCAGGCTCGCCCCCTACCAGGTAGGGGCGGTCGTCCCCCATCAGGCTGCTGTCGGTTTTGAACCCGAGCTCGACCAGTGAGCTGATGACATCCGGCGTGATTTCCCAAACCGGAGCACGATAGTGGTTAACCTCGCGCCCAATGGTCCGCTCTAGCACTGCTTTACTGTCGCGGAGGATGCGCAGGTTCTGTTCAGGTGTTTGTTCGTCGACGCGTTCGTGGAAATAGCCATGACAGCCAATGCCATGACCAGCTTCTGCGATTCCGCGGACGATGTTTGGGTCCATCTCGGCGATCAAGGCCGGGATGTAGAACTGGGCACGGACGTCGTACTTTGCAAGCAGTTCGAGAATGCGGGGCACACCCACTCTACGGCCGTAGGCGCCCATTGAGAGTAAAGTCAGTCGGCGCCCGTCCAGGCTGGACGATTCCCAGGCGGTTTCACCATCTAGATCAAAGCTCAGAGTTACTGCGTAACGTTTTCGATCAGGCCACATGGTCATGGGGAACAGTCCTTTGCGATGGCGCCTTACGGCGCAGCCGGTTGTAAGTGAGTACCACCGCACCGCTGGCGATGATGACGATGCCGCAGTACCAGACGTGATAGAGATAGGCAGGGTCCGCAGGTTGGGCACCTGCGGTGTAGGTGATGTAGGCGAGGGTCAGTAGTGCCAAGGCTGGCAAGCCGGACATTGCGAAGGCTTTATGAAGTGGCTGTTCGCGGAAGACCGCGAAAATGAAGCAGAGGATCATCGTGCCGTAGGAGATCATCATCGTGATCGACACCACATCGTAGTACCACTGCAAGTCGCTCACTGGCTTTGCCCAGATCATTGCCAACCCACAAACAGTTCCAATCACGGTCAGGCGAACGGGAACGCGCCTCGTGTTCAGTTTTTCCAGCGCCGCCGGCAACTCGCCATCGCGACTCATGCGATAGCCTGCGCGAACCCCGGCATTCAGCGAGATGTTCAAGCAGTTGCATGCTGACGTGATGATGACCAGGGTCGGCAACCAGAGAAGCCAGGAGGGAAGGTACAGCTTTGCAATGCTGCCGATTGCTTGCGCGCTGTCTGCGAACATGCCGGCGAGCGTGCTGGCAGGGACTGCCATTTTCCAGCCGATCGCCGCGATCGAGTAGATCACCAACATTGCAGTCAAGGTCAGCAGGAATGACCGCTGTATGGTTCTTACGGGGGTTTTGGCCTCTTCAATGAAATTGATCGAAGAGTCGAACTGCGCGAGCATCCACATCCCAAACAACATGCCTGGTCCAATGGCCGTCCAGAAGCTGTCCAGTGACGAGGGCAGGTAGGAGCTCAGGACACCTGCGCTGGGTACTTGTGGATGGATGATGCCTGCCAAGCCCAGGCCCAGGAGCACTGCGAGTTCGAGGGCCAGCAGGCAGATGGCGACTTTGGCAGTAGCCTCGACACCCCTCAAGTTCAGCATCATGAATACGATGAGCATCGTGCTGGCCACGACCTGCCCGGTATGAACTGAACCATCAAGGCCAAGCAGGCTTTGTGCATATTGCGCCCCGACCAGTGCGCACATCGCGGTCACGCTGAAGCACATGATCACGTACGCCCAGCCAAGAATGGTGGCCGCTCCTGGTGTCAGATAGCGCTTGCTGAACACAAAGACGCCTCCGGCCGCAGGTGCCCGGCGGACCAGGTACACAAGGCTGAAGGCAATCACCATCATGGGGAAGAAGTACGCAGCGAGAATCGATAGCGGTGCGAGTTCTCCAGACAGCGTGTAGAGCAGGGGCATCGACGATACCCCGACCCACGCTGGGCCATTGAAGGCCAGTGTATTGGCACAGACGTTGAGCGTGCTCAGCCGTCCCTTGGAGAGGGTGGTGTCGATCTCTCGAACTTCACCCTTTCGGTCGTAACCTATGAAGTCGCTGAAGCTCATGATGGCTTCTCCTCGACTTAGGCGTGGTCAGCCAGAGCATCCGCGAGGATGCAGAGCAGTTCGAACATCATCGTTGCGCCGACGAGTGCTGTGGCGCCTCCCATGTCGAACGGTGGCGAAACCTCTACGACGTCAGCACCTACCAGGTTCAAACCGCGCAGACCGCGGATTATTTGTTGGGCTTGCAGCGTTGTCATCCCGCCGATTTCTGGTGTGCCGGTTCCTGGAGCAAATGCCGGATCCAAGACGTCAACGTCGAAGCTGATGTAGGTAGGGTCGTCGCCAACGACACGGCGGGCCTCTGCCAGGGTGCCTTCTACGCCGAGATCGCAGAACTCCTCCATGTGGATCACCCGGATCCCACATTCCTCAGCAAACGCTTCATCTTCGGCCGAGTAGATCGAGCCGCGAATGCCGATCTGCACGGTGCGCCGCGGGTCCAGCAGACCTTCTTCAATCGCACGGCGGAAGGGCGTTCCATGGGTGTAGGGGTTGTTGCCGAAGTAGCGATCATTAGTGTCGGAGTGAGCATCGAAATGCACCATACCGATTGGGCGATGACGGGCGAGAGCGCGGAAGATCGGCAGGGTGACCAGGTGATCACCGCCTACGGACAAGGGGATGACGCCAGCCTGGTGCAGTTTGCTGAAGAACCCTTCGATCTGCTTCAGCGAATCGAGAAGGTCGATCGGGTTGACGGGAGCATCGCCGAGGTCTCCGACGCGGACTAAGTCATAGGGCGCGATACGGCTCACGTGATGAACCTTGCGCATGAGGCTGGACATGTTCCGTACCTCACGTGGTCCGTGACGTGCGCCAGCGCGGTTAGTTGTACCGCCATCCCAAGGAACGCCTACCAAACCGATGCGAACCTGATATGGGTCTTCGAAAGCAGGTAGCCGCATGAATGTGGGGATGCCTGCAAAGCGTGGCACCAGGGCCGCATCAATAGGCTGTGGATTTTTGTTAGTCATGAAGGTCTCCACGTCGACCTTTATTGGCCGACTTTTTATGTTTGTCATTAAGGAGCGTATTGCAGGTGAAAATATTTGAGAATTACCAACTTACGAGGCAGTAGCCCGAGCGGAAAGGGCAATGATGTTGGCTCTGCTTCTGTTATGCCTCATTGCCAAGATCAGGGTATGAACAGCCTGCGCTCAAATAAATCGCCAGTTGCGAAAGCTAGGTTGTCAAAAAATGAAAGTAACTTGTGGGTGTCCATTTCATTGAAGATGGGGGTGGTGCCAACGCATGAGCGAGCGGCTTGCTTATGCACATGCTTTTAAGTATTAGGGTGTGCATGGGCAGGTGCGCTCGACATGTTTCGCTTCGCAAGTATGTAGTAGATAGCCCCAGGTATGATGAGCCCGATAATCCAGGAAATATCTACTCCACCCATTTTCTCGACCCAGGGGCCGGTGTACAGACTGGTAGAAATAAAGGGCATCTGGATGAAAATGCCGAAAATGTAAGTGCCAATCCCCACCATGTTCCAGCGGCCATATTGCCCGTTGGGGTCGAACAAGGCATCGAGGTTATATTGCTCCTTGTTGATGAAGTAGAAGTCAACAAGGTTAATCGCGCTCCACGGCGTGAAGAATGCCAGCAAGAACAATATGAACGATTTGAAGGTTCCGATAAACGAATCCTCACCGAGCAATGCAACGGTGGTGGATGCGCCGACAATACAGAGCACGAAACACACCTTTTTCGCAGCGCTGATTGCCACATCCCCGCGGAAACCACTGATGACCGTGGCGGCGCACATGAAGCTGCCGTATGCGTTGAGTGTCGAGATCGTGAGCTTGCCAAAAGCAATGCTGAAGTAGATCAGCGCAGCTGCCAGCCCCTTGCTGCCGAGGCCTACGATTACGGACACCTCATGGCCGGCGAAACTAGCCCCGGCCAGGGCGGCTGCGAACACTCCAAGAACCATTGAAATTTGCGCGCCGATGGCAGAGCCAAGTCCGACAGCCAAAATGGTTTTAAAGGGAGAAGTTTTGCTAGGAAGGTATCGGGAATAGTCCGCAACGTATGGGCCAAATGCGATTTGCCATGAGGCCGAAAGCGACACGGCCAAGAGGAAGCTACCCCAGGCGAAGTGACGGATCGCCATGAGTTGGCCAACATCATTGGTCATCATGAGGCGGACAAACAGATAGCAGAACGCGATGATACCCACCACGCTCGCTGCGCGACCTGCGATGTGAATGAAGCGGTAGCCCATGATCGTCATGAGCATGGTCAAGCTGGCAAAGATAAGAATACCGCCGCTGTTGCTCACCCCGACCAGTTGCGCCACGGCTTGGCCAGAGAGAATGGCACCCGTTGCGTTGAACCCCAGATACATTAGGGCAACCAGCACAATAGGGATCGTTGCCCCGTACACGCCAAACTGGACTCGGCTTGAGATCATCTGGGGGAGACCAAGCTTTGGTCCTTGTGCGGCATGAAGGGCCATGACGGCGCCCCCAAAAATCTGTCCAATCAACAAACCAATCAGCGACCAGAACACGTCCCCGCCCAGAACGACTGCAAGAGAGCCAGTCAACAGCGCGGTAATTTGCAGGTTGCTGCCGAGCCATAGCGTGAATTGGCTATAGAGACTGCCATGTCGTTCAGATTCTGGAATGTGGTCAATAGAGCGTTTTTCGAGTAAAGCGGGTTGACGCGGTTCAACCGAAGAGGTGGGCATTTGCTATCTCCACGGGACATTGTTTTGTCCTCGTAATTTTTGTTGGCGTAAGAGATGGGCAGTAGCGAATTCAGCGAGGTGGACGTTGTACTTATTTTGTGTTGCTACCAGTCAAGACTATCCTCGTAAAAGGCAGAGGTATAGGCTTATTTGGTTAAGCCAGCTTTAGGGTTCGGTTAACTGAAGGAGCAGAGGGGCGGACGGCTGCGTCGTTGTCAAGTGGCTTCGCGAGTTATCGTAAACGGGATTCTGGTGGTGGGATCACCTTGACCTCTAAAGGCCAATGCCCAGAATTAGAAACAGCTTCAAGGCAAATCTCTACCTCGCTGAGTGGCCAGCATACAAAGAATCCACCATCAATCAAGTCGGGATGTGAGAACTGCCATGTCCTTTCGCTTTCCTGAGAAAAAGGTAATATGGATTTTTCACATTTTATGACTGTAAAGAAGCCTGCAGAAGTTGCCTGCCGCTCTACCACTTGGCTCGTACATTGCTCAAAGGCGTCAAGCATCCCGTTGAGAGCGGTTGTTTCCAGGAAGTCAAAATTCATCAGGGTCGCCTATTTATCGTTATTAGCGCCTTAATTTATTCGAGCTGAGAGACTGGGCTCTTACTCTCCGTAAATATCGAATTTGAAATAATGATCTTGAATGGCTTTGTACTCGCCGTTAGCGCGAATAGCCGTCAGCGCTTGGTTAAAGCGCTCCGCTAGTACTTTGTCTCCCTTGCGCACTGCGATACCTACACCGTCGCCAAAGTACTTTGGTTCTTGCAACGGTTTACCAGCGAAGGCGTAGCCTTTTCCATTTGGAGTATCAAGAAAACCTATCCGAACTGCCACATCGTCACCTTGGACCGCATCCAGTCGCCCGGCAATCAGGTCCAGATACGCTTCATTCAGAGAGGCGTAGCGAATAATTTGCGCCCCGATCGGAGCCAGTATTTCTGTTGCGAATCGGTCGTGAATCCCTGCTCGTTGCACGCCTACTCGCTTACCGGCCAGCCCTGAGAAAGCGGTGCCCAGGTCTGTCCCTTCCTTCATTACGATTCGTCCATTAGAGAGGTAATAGCGATTAGTAAAGTCAACAGACTTTTTTCGTTCCTCGCTGATTGTCATCGACGAAATGATGGCATCAATCTTCCTTACCTTCAGCGAGGGGATCAGGCCATCAAACTCTTGTTCGACCCACTGACACTTGACCTGCATTTGCGCACACAAAGCATTGCCGATGTCGTAGTCGAAGCCAACGATTTCGCCGTTACCGGTTTTGGATGCGAAGGGTGGATAGGCGGCCTCGATGCCAATGCGCAAACTATCGGCCGCGCGAGCTTGGGATGCCAAGAGAAGTGCAAGTACTGAGCTTGAGAAGAGGGTGGAGAGTTTTTTTATTTTCATGATGTCACTCCAGCAGTAATGCACCCCGCGCCTTGGAAGCAGGGCGCGAGAATGCGAAGGGGCGGGATGATCAGCCTTGCATGGAGGCCAATGCACAGCTCGAAATCTGAGCGTCCTGGACGGCCACACCGGTCAGGTCAACCAGGGTGATCTGATTGTCGTTTTCACGGCCACGCACATTGCCTGCAAGCAGTGCGCCCAATTCAGCCAGTTGGCTTTCATCGATCAAGCCGGCCTTGAGTGCGTGGGAGATCTCGCCGTACTGGCTGCACTGATAAATCGAGTCGACGATGATGCGGTCTGCCCGAGCGACAAGCGCAGCGTCGAGCTCCTGTTTACCTGCAGCGTCGGCACCGACAGCAGTGATGTGCGTGCCAGGCTGTACCCACTCGCTCTTCAACAGAGGTTCGCGGGAGGGGGTTGCGCTAACGATCAGGTTTGCGCCGTGGGCAACATCGGCGGCATTCTTGGTGGTCTGCACCTGATACCCCAGCCCGGTGGCGAAGGCCTTGTAAGCTTCGAGCTCAGCGTCACTGCGGCCCCACACGATGACCTTGCGGCACGTAGTAACAGCAGCCAGTTGCTCCAGCTGCATCCGCGCCTGCATGCCGGCACCGAGGATGCCGATTGCTTTGACGTTTTTAGGAGCCAGCAGGCGGGCTGCGATACGGCCAGCCAAAGCAGTGCGGATGCATGTCAGCCAGCCTTCATCCTGCATCAGCGCGAGTGGCTGCCCAGTCGTGGCAGACAACACCATCATCAGACCGTCGTTGCTTTCCAGGCCTTTGGACGGGTTGTCGTAGAAGCCGGTCGAGATTTTCACGGTGAAGGTGTCGCTTCCTTCCACATATGCCGACTTCACGCAGCAGTCACCATTCGCGGCAGTGAATGCAAACGCCTGAACTGGTGGAACCTGGGCCTTACCTGCAGAGAAGGCAATGAAGCCCTCTTCCAGGCGCTGTACTGCCAGTTCCAGATTGAGTTGAGAGATGATTTGCTCTTTGCTAAAGACTTTCATTGAACTGCCCCAAGGAATTTCTCGAGAAGGATGTTGCGGCCGCAAATGACCACCGCGACGCGCTTGCCCCGGTATTCCCTTGCCAGTTTTTGCATGCTGGCCACCGCGACGCCGGCAGCGCCTTCGATGATCCAGCGTTCGCAGCTAGCGATATCGCGCATCGCCGCTTTGATTTCTGCCTCACTGACCAGCACCGTCCTCGTTAGCAGGCTCTGGCAGAGCGGGAAGGTGATGCTGCCCGGTTCGATGCCGCCCGCGGTGCCATCGGAAATGGTGTCGTCTTCTTCCATTTCGATGATCTCGCCAGCTTCGAGCGATTTCTGCATGGTTGGGGCGTTAGCTGGCCAGCAACCAATGATGTCGATCTTCGGGTTTAGCGCGCGCAAGGCAGCGCCGATTCCGGAAATCATGCCCCCACCGCCAACGGCGACGAATACAGCATCCAGATCCGGAGCCTGTTCGAAGAGCTCAATGCCGATCGTGCCCTGGCCCGCGATGATTTCTGGGTCGTTGTAAGGCGAAACAAATGGCTTACCTTGGAGCTCAGCCTGGCGAGCAGCCTCAAGCTCCACGCTCAGCGGATCCATGTCGAGGCTCACGACTTCTGCGCCGAGGGCCCGGATGGCATCCAGCTTGTAAGCGGATGCAGATGTGGTGGTGTAGACCGTGACCGGTACCCCCAGGACTTTGCCTGCAAGCGCCAGGCCCTGTCTGTGGTTACCCGATGAAGCAGTGATTACTCCCAGCTTGCGCTGCGCTTCGGGCAACAGACGGACTTTGTTGCTGGCTCCGCGGAACTTGAACGAGCCCGTGTGCTGGAGGTGCTCACATTTAAGGTACACATGGCAACCCGTCATTGCGGACAGACGAGCGCTATGGGTGAGCGGTGTAACACTCACTTCTGGGCGCAGTGCTTGGTGCGCTTCGGCAATCGCCTCGTATAGCGAAAAGAGGTATTTAGCGTCGACAGTCATTTTTTAACCCTTCGTAAATTCAGAAGTGATTGAGCAATTGGCCGGCTCGTCGATTGGAAAAGGGTTCGATACCGGCAAGCAGTGCTACGCGTTGGCCGGCTCGCACCAGCTTGAAGAGCGGTTGAACCACGAGGACGCCATCAACATCGCTGTGAATGGGAATTCTTGGGGTGCCGATCGAGGCGTCGATCGGCACGAGCTCGGCGATCAATTCGCCTTTTGATACGCGGTCCCCAGGTCGTTTTTTCCAGGCCAGCAGACCATGTCCTGGAGAGGGCAAGTGGCTCGCGCCCTCAAGTGGGTAGACTTGAGGCGAGCCTTTCGCTGGAGGCTGATCGTCAAGACGCAACAGTCCCTCGCTTGCCAAGAAGTTGAGGATCCCTTTCGCGTCCTGTTTTGCCAGTTCGTCATTCACATCTGCTTGTCCACGCAGCTCGATACTCGCAGCGAAAGGACGCTCTGTTTGAGAACTCAAACCTTGGTCGATGAGCCAGTTCCATGGACGGTTACACGACTCATCGAAAGGTTGGCCTCCTGCGGAGTGCTCAAGAAAGACAACATCGATGTTCATGCAGGCAGCGAGTCTGGTTGCCCGGTCACGCTGGGCCTGATTTGCGTACAGGTGGAGCACACCTGCAGTATCGCAATGCAGATCCAGCACGACGTCATGTTGAAGCGCTTCGCTTAGGAGCGCTTTGCGCAGCGCGCTGACGGTATCCGTGGTCGGCAGGGCGTTAATCGCGGCCTGCAGTTTCTGCTCCGACAGCACCGCACTGTTGTCGATATGCTGAGCCTCCAGCATCGGGATGAGGTCTGGAAAATTGCGGTTGAAGTTTTCACCGTTAGCCAGGTTGAAACGGCCGGTCCAGAACCCGAGCACGTTCTGCGTCATTCCCACTGGATTCGCGAATGGACAGATGACGATCTTGCCCAAGACTCGACCTTCCTGGTGCAGGTCAACCAGCATTTCCTGCAGGTGCCACAAAGTCAGCAGCCCTGGATGCTCATCCGCATGAAGGCCGGCTTGGATATAGGCGCTACGGGCAGATTCATGTCCGGTGAATTCATGGGTAAGCAGGCGGACCGTATTACCGGGGCCGAGGGGAGGCAGGTCCGTGAAGCGAGTCTGAATCGACATCATGCATGCCTCTGTCGTGGAATATATGTCTACAGTAGACCCATTTTCTCTGTAAAACAAGAGCCTTCAGACGTCCGGATGTCGAAATTTAGGCGCGCCTCGACACAGTCGTTGGGTAGATAGAACCCTCTAAATCAAGGCTTTCAGCGACTTCAGGCAACAAAAACTCTGTGTGGACGAAAAATCTCTAGTGGATATTTTAATGTCTAGCCCAGTAGCATCCGCCTCCCGTAAACAGCACAGTGGAGGATGCTGCCGTGAAGCCCAACCAGGTTTGGACCTTTGCCCTGATAGCCATTACCGCGGTATGGGGATGGAGCTTTGTCGCCAAACAACAGAGCTTGCACTCGAATAGTGCTTCGGCGCTCAATGCGTTCATCTTTATCATCGCCGCAGTTGCGCTACTCCCATGGGCGATCAAGCATCTCAAATCGCTTAGTAGACGGGACTGGCGTGCAGGGGTGTTCGCAGGTCTTATGCTGTTTATCGCTTTTGCGTTCCAAACGTCGGGCTTGGCCCACACGACACCCTCCAACGCGGGATTCATTGCTGGACTTTCGGTGGTTTTGACTCCCTGCTTCCTATTTTTGATCGGTGCTGAGCGGCCTAAAGCCAAGCAGGTGGTGGGGGCTAGTACTGCATTGTGTGGATTGGGCTTTCTCAGCCTCCAGGACTACGCGATCCATTACGGTGACCTGCTAATCCTCGGATGTGCTGTGTTTTTCGCAATCCACATCATCGTGCTATCCAAGATCAAGTTTGGCTCGACTTCTCTGGTTCTGGCATTCATCCAACTGCTCACCGTGGGTGTGCTGTCACTGGGTTGGAGCCTGGCTGCAGGGGAGTTTTCGCTGCCGCAGGACCGTTCGTCACTTCTGACAGTCCTGATTATCGCTGTGGTAGGAACCGCTGTTGCTTACCTGGTGCAGACCCGGGCTCAGATGGTGCTGCCGGCACAGAAGGTAGCGTTGCTGCTTGTATGCGAGCCGATCTTTAGTGGCTATTTTGGCTATCTGCTCGCCGGTGACCGCTTCACCTCGATGAACATCCTGGGGGCATGTCTGATTGTATTGGGCATGATCGTGAGCGAGCTGCGCTTGCCTGGCCTGAGGCGCAAGGTGGGAGTGGTTGCAGCAGACTGAAGCGTCTTACGCTTTCGAGCAGTGATGGCGAGGGACCGGCCAACGACTGGTGGTCCCTTCGTATTTGAGGGCGCTAGGCTCTCAGCTCCTTGAGGTACTTGTAGACAGTCGCCCTGCCCATGCTGAGAACATTGGCCACATAATCCGCGCCACTTCTACCCTCGAATGCGCCTTCTGCGTGGAGCGCCTCAACGAGGGTGCGCTTGTCTTTCATCTTCAACGTGCGCAGTGAGAGATTGCGTTCCTTGAGCCAAGTGTGCAGGAAGGTGTTGATCCGCTCTTGCCAGTCATCCTTGAACAGCGCGTCTGGCTGAGGGATCAAGCGGCTGACCTGGAAGAAAGCGTCCAGCGCTTCTCGCGCTTGCTCCAACACCGAAAAATTCAAATTGATGCAGAGCAAGTACTCGGCCTGTCCGTCCTGATCGTACAGGACGCTGGTGATTGAGCGGATTTTCTGCCCATTCCAGTTGATCTTCTCGTACGGGCCAATGCTTGCGGAGCTACGAAACTCCCCGAGCTCCTGGTCCAGCGCTGAGTCGTCGCCCAGCTTGCGCTTCGAAAAATTGTTGGCTATGTGAACGACTGTTTGGCTTTTCACCTCGTGCACGATGACTTCCGCGTGTGGGAAAAGCAGCAGCGCAATGCTGTCAGCGATTGCCTTGTAATTCTCGATATTCATCTTCCGCCAAAAGTTGGAATTGGGGGCGTGATCGCTCCCTGGGACATAGGGCTCTACAACCACGGGTGCGTGCTATTGTTGTCCATGGTGGACTCTATCGTCGGCCTATTCAAGGAATTGGCGGTGAATCACTGATCAAGTCATCCTCGGCAACTGTTTGGTAGCCATAGCGAGGCGGGTTTATGGACCCGACTGTGACGACCGAGTGGGGCGCTGGTTCCGAGCAGCTTTGCTGCGGCATCAATGTGCCGTGCGCAGCTTAAAGGCTATCAGGATCCCCAAATCCTCTCGTACAGTGGTTAGGAATTTGGTAACCCAAAGCACGGGGCTACACTCAAGCACTCCCAAGCTTTTGGCTCACATGTTTTCATCGCTGCCGAAGAACATTTGGACAGGCCTCTAGGGCGGCATTCAAGGTTCTAAAAATAATAAATGTACCCCCAAAAGTACCCGCGATACCCCCAGCAGGATGCGCGATCTAGAATGGCGATTTCTGACTGCTGACGAGGTGGTGCATCCTGGACTTCAGTGTAGCGCCATGGCCGTGCGGCGCCCATGGCACTCCCTCCTGATGGATGAAGCGCTCAGCCTTCAACCACCGGAACCGCCTCCACCGGAGCCACCCGCGCCGGATCCGCTCGAACCGCCGGTGCCACCCCCAGAGTTCGTCCCGGTTCCGTTGCCGCTTCCGGTCCCTGAGCCGTTGGTGGTGCCATCACCGCCGGTATTGTCAGTGCCATTGCCCCCGGTACCGCCAGAGCCGGTCCCCATGCCATCTCCAGGCGTGCCTGAGCCTGTGGGTCCGCCATTGCCGTTCATGTGGCCGTTGTCTTGCGTTTGCGTGCCTGGAGCGCGTTGGTCGTTCATGTCGGTGGCCGCCAGCACAAGCGGCGCACTAGCCCCAAGACACAGTGCCAACAACAACGAGTGGGGTTTGATGATCTTCATGGAGCAGGTCCTTTGGGATGTTCACCCTTTCTTTGTCCTGCCCGCGCGGCGACCTGTGCGATGGCGCTGACGGGCGGAACGAACGGCCTCGGCGCCACATATTGCGGCGCACATAAGCACGACCCCTTCAGCCCAGTTCCATCGCAGTGTTTTTTTCCAGCCTCGCAGGTTCATGACGCACAGGCAGACCTGCAGGATGATCAGCGCCCAGGCCTGTGCCTGCCATCCCCACACCCCCCACAGCACATTGCTGGCGATGAAGCAGCAGAAGCCCAGCTTGCGTCTGCCCGGGCGCCTTGAACCGATGCACCAGGCGGCCAATACGGTCAGAACCATGGCGGGCCATTCGAGAAAGTCGATCCAGTCATTCATCCAGCGATACCCAAACTGATTGCGTTTCGATGTGGGACTGGCGAGCGCCCACACGGGTTCACAACGCTTTGCCAACACTCACGGTGCCAGATTTATGGAACCTCATGGCCGTACGACCAGCCCACTCTGGTAACTGACATGATCAATCATCGTCACCTCAAGGAGGGGTTTCATGCCCAATGCAGCAGGCAAGATCCGCTATGGCGTAGTGGCTGGCGGGTCGATTTCCCAGGGCGCGTTCATGCCCGGTATCGGCCAGACCGACAATTCGGTGATGACCGCGCTGGTCACGGGCGACCCGCAGAAGGCAATGGCACTGGCCGACCGGTACGGGCTCAAGACCTACGCTTACGAAGATTACGCGGCGCTGCTCGGCTCGGGCGAGGTGGATGCGGTGTACGTTGCCACGCCGAATTTTCGCCACCGCGAGTTCGTGATCCCGGCGCTGGAGGCGGGCATTCATGTGCTGTTGGAAAAACCCATGGCCACCAACGAAACCGACTGCCTTGCCATGATCGAGGCTTCCCGGCGCACAGGCGCCAGGCTGATGATCGCCTACCGCCTGCACTCCGAACCCGGCACCTTGGACATGATCGGGCGGGTGCATGCCGGCAATTTCGGTGAGCCGCGGCTGTTCACCTCGACCTTCACCCAGCGGGTCAAGCCCGGCAACCACCGGGCGCAGAATGGCTTCGGCGCTGGCCCTGTGGCAGACATGGGGCCGTACCCACTGAACTTGGTTCGCCAACTGTTCAATGCCGAGCCCATCGAGGTGGCGGCAGTGGGTGTGCACTCGCCGGGCAGCAGCATCGACACTTGGGACACGGTCACCGTCAGCCTACGCTTCCCCGATGAGCGCCTGGCACAGTTCACTGTCAGCTACACCATGCCTGATACCGAACGCTTCCAGATGCTGGGGAGCAAGGGCGAGATCGAAGCCTCGCCATGCTTTGGCTACGGGGAAGGGGTAGCGATCAGTTACCGGGCGACCATTGACGGCGAAACCCGCGTGCACGTGAACCCTGTCGTCGATCAGTTCGCCGGAGAAACGGCTTACTTTTCCGATTGCATACTTCGCAACGAGGTGCCAGAGCCTGATGGCGAGGAGGGTTGGCGCGATGTGAGGGTGATAGTGGCGATAGAGCGCGCGTTGGAAACCGGCCAACCGCAGCGCCTGGAGCCGCTGGCCGCAAGGCCTTTCGCGCGGCGCCGCGAACAGCTGCGGGCGTTCCCGCTTGCGCCGGTGCCACCGATGATCAACACAGAGTCGCCCACCCAGTAACGCCTGGTCCAGCGCGCCCGGGTGGGCGCGCTGGCGCTCTTCAGGCGGCGCGCTGTTCGCCCTTGAGCAGTTTCTTCTGAGCTTCCATGGCCTTGCCCATGTCTTCAAGTTCCTGCTTGCCCAGCAGCTTGCGCGCGGTAGGGAACAGCTCGCTTTCTTCTTCCTCGATATGATGCTCCAGCAACTCTTTCATCACTTTGACTCTACCGGCGAACTCCACGGTACCGGTCTCGGTGTGTAGCAGGTCGGGAATAACCAACGAGTCAACCGTGCGATGTTCCTCCTTGGCCTCGTAATACATTTTCGCTTCTTCCTTGCCGCCGGCCTGCTTGATCGCGGGGTACAGGATCTCTTCCTCCAGAGCCGTATGGATGCTCACCTCCTGCTTGATACGTTCGAGCAGTTCGGCGCGTTTCTTCACCGCGCGCTCGGTGGTAGAAGACAGTTCCTCGAGCAGTTTCTTCACCAGTTGGTGGTCCTGGATCAGCAGTTCGATTGCGTTCATGTGACACCTCTTCAGGGGCTGGGAAAAATCACGGTTGCTCTGGGTGGAGTCGGCTACAAGCGCAAGGGTTCAATGCCGCTGATGTGTGTTCTGCCGCGACAAGGTGGATGCTCTGAAGATGAGATTGGCACTTAGGCTGCGAAGACGTCCTACCACTAATCTCTTGCAAGTGAACCTAGCCACGCCTGCGGGCTCGACAGTCAAAGCGTGAGAGGGCTGGCGACATGAATGCGATTACTCAGCAGATCACCCAGGAGCAGCGTCGTCTGACTGCTGTGAACCGTTGGTTTGCGCTGTATGACGATGTCGAGCGCAGGCGTGATTGCCCAAGTAGCCACCACGAAGAGTTGCTTCGCCAGGTCGACGAGATGGACCGCTTGGGGCTCATTGACTGGCGCGAATGGCGAGACCTGCGACGGCTCGCCGACTGCGGCTTTCTCAAGGCCATAGCCGGCGCGGACTACCATCATGTTCGAGGTCAGGGGATATTGATGCTCTAATCGGCGGTATCACTGGCCCTCAGGCGCGTGGCCGGGCCTCGTGGCATCAAGCGCCGCACCGGGCCGACCTCACCGGAACACAGTAAAGGGTAGGAGAGCAGCATGACGAAAGAAGTCCAACAGAAGAAGCCAGGTTCACAATCGAAGTCTGATGGCGAAGAGGAGCGAGATAACGATGCTCATCGTCCGGATGGTTCGACCGGTACATCTCATGACTCTACGGCGCAGAAAACAGCACGTGAGCACGGGCAACGAAAAAAAACCTGATTTCCGTTTCTAGGATCTGGACTGAGGCTCGCCTTTTGGGCGAACCTCTTTTTCGTCAAAGGATCGGTTTTCCACCGGTGACAGCGTAGCGTGAACCACTGATGTAACTGGCCTCATCAGAGCCAAGCAGCACATAGATCGGGGCGACCTCCACTGGCTGTCCTGGACGTCCCATGGGGTAGCTGGAGCCAAAGTTCTTGACGGCCTCATCGGGCATGGTAGCCGGGATCAAAGGCGTCCAGATGGGGCCAGGCGCAACGCTGTTGACCCTGATTCCCTTCTTCCCTAGCAACTGAGCCAGGCCCGCCGTGAAGTTGGCGATTGCACCCTTGGTCGCGGCATAGGCCAGCAAGCTTGGCGATGGATCATCGGAGTTGACCGAGCTCGTGTTGATGATTGAGCTGCCCTTTGGCATGGAAGGCAGGGCTGCCTTGCAGATCCTGAAGATAGCCGTGATGTTGGTGTCGAAGGTTTTTACCCATTCATCATCGTCAATTTCTTCCAAGGTCTCATGCGCCATCTGGAAGGCTGCGTTGTTGACCAGGATGTCGATGCGCCCGAACTGTTTTACGGTCTCTTCGACGATGTCGTGGCAGTGTTGTTTCTGCGCCAGGTCGCCGGGCAGCAGTAGACATTGTCGGCCCGCTGCTTCTACCCAGCGTGCAGTTTCCTGCGCGTCTTCATGCTCATTGAGATAGGCGATGGCAACGTCAGCACCCTCGCGGGCATAGACGATGGCGACGGCTCGCCCGATGCCACTGTCAGCACCGGTGATCAGCGCAATCTTGCCCTCAAGGCGATTGTGGCCGGTATACGACTGCTCACCACAGTCTGGGTAAGGCTCCATCTTGCGTTGTGAACCGGGGACGCTTTGTGACTGGGACGGAAAGGGCGGAGTAGGGAAATCGCGCATGGTAGAAGCTCCTGCAGTTGAGAACGCTCTTACCGTTTCGAAGCATCGGATGCCTGTGCGTTGGATTGAATGTGCACCCGGCACGACGAGCGGTGCTCTACTCGAATGCGAATTGAATTTCAGGTGGCATCGTTTGTTCTACCGAACTGACCTCCTCGCGCTCTTCTCGCCGGGAGCCGTATTACAGGAGGAACAGGTGCCTCGAATCATTACCCCCGCGACCCCGGAGCATGAAATCAGCGAACACAACGCCAGGATGTTCGGCTCTCCCAAAGAACGTCTGGACTTCTACCGGCGTGAGATCCAGTACGAAACCAGCATTCTGGCCAACCGTACCGACGCCTACCTGGCTGCCCAGTCCTTTCTGGTCATCGCCTTCGTGTCCTCCATGGGCAACCTCAACCAAGGATGGGGAGAAATGTTCACGCTGATCGTGCCAGCGTTCCTCGCCCTGCTGGGTGTGCTGAGCTCGCTCAACGCATGGCCTGGCATCCGAGCTGCCTACAACATCATCGATCACTGGCAACTGAAGCAAAGTCACTTGCTACAGAGTGAGCCCATGATGGGACTGGCTTACGACGAGTCGCCTCTTTTCTGCGAAGCTGAGACTTCCCGGGCAGGGCATCGAAAGTCGCTGCTGTTTTCGCTACGGACACCGTGGATCTTCCTGGTGTTCTGGTTGCTGTTGGGGAGCTACTCGGTGTACATCCAATTGGCGTGATAACGCCTCACCCGGCGAAAGTACGGCCCCCACGAAAGGGGGCCGATGTGCAGAGAAAAGGGTCAGCCAGCCAGCGCTTTGATCAACTGTTCGTTGAAGGCGGGGATATCGTCAGGTTTGCGGCTGGTGATCAGGTTGCCATCCACCACGACTTCTTCATCAACCCAGTTACCGCCTGCATTGCGAATATCGTCCTGCAGCGTCTTGTAGCTGGTCATCCGCTTGCCCTGGGCCAGGCCGGTGGACACCAGCAGCCAGCCACCGTGGCAGATGACCGCCAATGGCTTGCTTGCCGAGTTGTGGCTTTTCACCAGCTTCTGAGCGCCGGGTATCAGCCGAATGGTGTCGGAATTCTGCACACCGCCCGGCAGCACAATGGCGTCATAGAGATCCAGGTGGGCACTGTCGAATGTCGCATCCACGGCAAATTCGTCGGCGGGCTTGTCATGGTTCCAGCCGCGTACAGTCCCTTCCTTATCACTCAAGATGTCGACCACGGCGCCATTTTTTTCCAAGGCTTCACGCGGGCCGGTCAGTTCGATCTGTTCAAAACCATCGGTGACCAGGAAGGCCACACGTTTGCCGCTCAATTGTGCACTCATCGTTGAATCTCCGTTTTCGATAGACATGAAAGGGGAGGCCAGTGGCAGGCGCAAAGTTCAAAAGACGACGCTTCAGTGGCGCCTGTGTTATGCATGGGTGATTACAAACCCGGCGAGGAAACCGATCACAGCCGCGCTCAGCAAAAGCGGTATCCTGTCTTTACGGGTTAGCGCGAGGCCGCCCACCGTCTCGGGATTACGGTTGAATCCCGTAGCCGGTTGATCCTCTGCATTGATGTCCTCGGCTATGGCACTCACTTCCAGTCTGGACAGCTTCAATGCCGTGCCATCCACCAAGGTCAGCGTCAGGTCTTCGATGTTTCCTGCCGCGCGACCCGGGAAAATCGGTTCGCCTGTAGCATCAAGGTTGTCGTATATGAAACGCTTGCCCTCCAGCCAGCCAACGGCAGTGAGTCGCTCGGGACCGAGAAAGTATTTTCCATCAAGGAAGAAACCTGGAAACTGGTGAGCGCGTTCGACGTTCTCTACCGCGTAACGCTCACCGGCTTCCATACCTGTTTTGGGATCAATCATGAGCACGACCTCCATCTGCTGGTGTAGCGATGGAGGTTGAATAGAACAGGCCTGTTCCGAAAGACTGACCAATGGGTAGCAATATCTCACTCGCAGGCGCGCTTGCTTTTTTCACGTCGTATTTTGCCGCCTGGCTTTTCAATTGAATTTTCTCGTCCAGCTCTTCTCACAGACGCATGAGTAAAAGGGAGAGACTCACGTGGCTGGACAGCAACTCTACGTAATCGACTACACGCTCCATGGCGAAAGCCGATCGTTCATCATCCGTTTGGAAAAAATGGACAACGCCGTTGCCTGGCATTGGGCAAGCTGCGACGCAGGGGTTGGCATCATTCCAAGATTCTGTCAGCAGAACATCAAGATGGTCAGCCGGCCCGTGGCCGAGCGCTACGGGATCGCGAATGTGAAGTGGCGATTGGCAGGCGATGGCCCGGAGTTCATTGCACCGCCTATTGCTGTTGAACAATTTTCGGGGAAGGGTGTGGGCGGTTAGCGGCCTACAGCTGACCCAGTTCACTGGAGGCTTCGCTATGCAACCAAAGACTGAAGGTCACGAGGAGCACGGGCCGAGTGATGTGCCTTTCATCAACGATCCGGAAAAACCTACCTCACCGCCTTTGAATGACGCTGATGCCACGGATGCCGCAGACGTTGAGGAAGACATCGACGACGATGGCCAATCTCTCTGAGTAGAAGGAGCATGTGATGGTTGACGGCAAAACCGCTTCGGTAATGATTTACAAGGCCGACAGTACCCTTGAGGACGAGCGTATCTATCCATGCCCTGCGGATCCGCGCCGTGCAAAGGGTTGAGTCAGCTTGGTGCACGTGACTGATTTACCGCTGCTGATTGAAACGGGCCGCATCCTCCGCCAGCTGCTCGGCGGGCGTTTCAGTATGGGTTTCGCACTGGCTGCCCATGGTTTGGTAGTGCTTGCGTAGCTTATGAATTTGCTGACTGTCGAGCACTTCGAGATCGAGCACCGACTGGTGTGCCGATTTGGTTGCCCTGATCAGCTCGTCCAGCTTCACATGGATGATGTCGTTATCACGATTTTGGGTGTTCTGGATGAGGAACACCATGAGGAACGTGATGATGGTGGTGGATGTGTTGACGATGAGCTGCCAGGTATCGTTGTAGTGGAACCAGGGCCCGGAGGCTGCCCACATGGCGATCAACACCATGGCGATCACGAAAGTACTTGGCTTGCCCGCGTGATTGGATAGCCATTGGCAAAATTGTGCGAATTTCATTTTTTGCATCTCCACCGCTGTCTAGAAACTCTGACCACAGCGAAGCGCTGAAATCTTTTTTTACATTTCGTCAGTGTGACCGGCGAACGAGATAAGCGCAGCGGAACGACGTGAAGTGACGAAACGTAGAATTTCAGTTGATACCTATTTTGCGGCCACAATGACGAACTGAGGAAGACGAGATGAACGAGCAGCGCTAATGCGCTGGACGAAACGTACCCGGCGAGTGATCCGATTTCGCCATAAGGCCAGATAGTTGTATACATGCGACGGGAGAGGCAGGAGGCCGTTGAATTATATGGAAACCCACCCGGCACGCCTGTGGTTTGATTTACGTACTCAATGGGTTTGGTTTCCGGGTCAATAGCGCGATGCAGCTGCCAACACTGTACCTCCCGGGCACGCAGGCCCGTCAGCGCTTGTCGAGGGCTGGCCCGGCCTATTGGCGCAAGGCCTTGGCGCGCTTCTCGAGGATCAGGTAGGTAACCACCGCCAACAGCAGCGGGATCAGGTAGTACAACGTTCGATAGCCCAGCAGCGCGGCGATCAGGGTGCCTTGGCCGAGCTGGCCGTGGAGCAGCGCCAGGAATACGGCTTCCAGCACGCCGAGCCCGGCGGGAATGTGGGCGACCACCCCGGCGACGCAACTTATCAGCAACACACCTAGCACCGAGGGATAGAACAGCTCGAGCGGAAGCAACAAGTGGATCAGCGCTGCCATCAGCGCCCAGTTGCTTGCGCCCAAGGCCACTTGGCACAGCGCCATACGCAGGCTCGGCAGGGTGACTTCGTGGCCGCGCAGCACCCACGTGCGCCGCTTGGCGAAGGCACACGCGCACAGGTAAGCCAATGCCACTGCCACCATCAATACGCCGATCAGGCGCAGGCCGCTGGCACCCACCGCCCAGCTTTGCGGCAGCTTGACCAGGCCCAGGGCGAATACCGTGCCGGCCAGCAGCAGGTAGCCCATCCAGTTGGTCAACAGCCCCAAGGTGAGGATGCGGGTGATGGTCGGGGTATCCAGGCCCAGCCGGCTGTACAGGCGATAACGCAGGGCCACACCGCCGACCCAGGTGGTGAAGTTGAGGTTGAACGCATAGCAGACGAACGCTACCGGCAGTACCTGGCGGGCCGGCAAGCGGTGACCGGTATAGGCGCGGGCGAGCAGGTCGTAACTGGCGAATACCAGATAGCTGCACAGGGCCAGCAGCAGCCCCAAGGCCAGGGTTGAGGGCCGGTAGGCCAGCAGTGACTGGCGCACTTCATTCCAGTCCAGGTTACGCGCCAGGGTGACCAGCAGTACCGGTATCAACACCAGGAACAGCACGGTCAGCAAGGGCTTGCCCCAGGTCATCCAGTGTGAGGTGGCCATCAGGTCTTGCCCTCGTGGTAGTCGGCCGGAGCCTCGCCGTCGGCTTGCAGCGACTGCAGGCGCTGCCGGTGCGCCGGAAACCAGCCGGCGATCCCCGGGAAATAGCGCGTGATGTGGAAACCCAGGAAGATCAGCGGGGCACGCCACCAGTAACCACGCACCATGCGCTCCAGCGTCACGGTCTTGCAGTGGTCGCGGCTCAGCTCGCTCAAGTGCTGGTACAGGTGTTCGTTGAACGCAGGGTCGCGGATCAGCAGGTTGGCCTCAAGGTTGAACGACAGGCTCAGCGGGTCGAGGTTGCTTGAGCCTACGGTGGACCAGTCTTTATCCACCAACGCAACCTTGCCGTGAAGCGGCCGCTGGCAGTACTCATGGATGCGCACGTCGTCGCGCAACAGGTAGTTGTAGAGCAGCCGCGAGAGCGCGCGGACCCAGCGCATGTCCGGTTGCCCCTGTAGGACCAGCGTCACCTCGACCCCGCGCCGGGCGGCGTTGCGCAGCTCGCGCAGCAAGCGGTAGCCGGGGAAGAAGTAGGCGTTGGCCACCACGATACGTTGCCTTGCTTCGCGAAAAACCTGCAGGTAGCAGGCTTCTATATCGTTGCGATGGCGCTGGTTGTCGCGTTCCACCAGCACGGCGCTGGCCGGGCCCGAAGCGATGCCGCCCGGCTTGACGTTGCTGGCAGCACCCAGCACCGGTGCGAGCATGCGGCACGAAGAAGCATGCACCTGGGCCACCACCGGGCCGACAACCTCCACGGCGTAGTCTTGTTTGGCCTGCGGGCCGAAATCACCCAGGTGGTCGGCACTGTAATTGATGCCGCCAATGAAGGCGCGTTGCCCGTCGATTACCACGATCTTGCGGTGCAGGCGGCGAAACAGGTTGGTGCGCATGCCCACCAGCCGTGGTTGCGGATCGAACGCATGGAAACGTACGCCAGCCTCGGTCATCGAGGTGATGAATTCGTCAGGCAGGTCGGCGGTACCGTAGCCGTCCACCGCCACCTCGACCCGTACACCGCGCCGCGCGGCATCGATCAGGGCGTGGCGCAAGGAGTGGCCGACCTTGTCGTCGTAGATGATGAAGGTTTCCAGAAGGATCTCTTCGCGTGCCTGGGCCATGGCCTCGAAGACGCGGGGATAGTACTGCTCGCCGTTTATCAGCAACTGGACGCGGTTGCCGTTGCACCAAGGCTGCTTCATAGCGTCACCTGCGCCACCAGCGGGGCATGGTCGGAGAGATGTGACCATGGGTATCTGGATAACACCCGTGCCTGGGCAGCATGGGCATTGCGCAGGTAGATGCGGTCCAGGCGCAGCATCGGCAGGCGTGCGGGAAAGCTGCGTGACGGCTTGCCGAAGGCTTCCACCAAGTGGCCCGACAGCCGCGCATCCGCTTTCAGACGCCAGTCGTTGAAGTCGCCGGCGACGATGACCGGCTCATCCGGCGGCAGGCTGTCAAGCAATGCGAGCAGCAGGCCAACCTGACGCTGACGATGCACTTCGCGCAGGCCCAGGTGTACGCAGACTGTGTGCACCTGTTCATGGCCAGGTACTTCCAGCTGGCAATGCAGCAGGCCCCGCTCTTCGTTGCCATGGACCGAAACGTCCAGGTTGTCATGGGCACGGATGGGGAATTTTGACAGCAGCGCGTTGCCATGGTCGCCATGGGGGTAGACTGCATTGCGTCCATAGGCGAACTGTGGCCACATGCTGTCGGCGAGAAACTCGTACTGGGGTGTCTGTGGCCACGTCGGATGGCGCTCGGCATGTTGCCGATGACTGCCGTGTACCTCCTGGAGAAATACCAGGTCGGCCCCCGTCGAGCGTACCGCCTCGCGCAGTTCGGGCAAAATGAAGCGGCGGTTGAACAGGGTGAAGCCTTTGTGCACATTCAGGGTCAGTACCGTCAGGCGATGTACGGCGGTGACCTTGTCGATGATGCAGTGGGGGGCGGGCAGTGTCCGGTTCATAGCGGCTCCTGCGGTTCTACGCCTGGTTCGGTAGCCAGCTCGCCGCCAAGACCTAGCTTGTCCAGCAGGCGGCGGGCATCGTAAGGGGCATGGACTTTCTGGTCGTTGTCGAAGTAACAGTACACGTCACGGGAGGCGCGTCTTACCGGGGTGCGGTGTCCCACACGTTGAGCATCTTCAGGCTGGCCGCCCGCAGCCCAGGCCTGGATGCGCAAGCGCCAGCGGCGCAGCGCGCTGGCCGTGTAGCCGCTGCTGTACAGCTCGACATCGCCATGCAGGCGCAGGTACACGAAATCGGCCGTGACCTCTTCAACACAGGGCCATTTGCCGGCGCTGTCGGCGACCACCAGGGCAACCTTGTGCTTGCGCAACAGGTTGATGAAGGTGTCGCAGAGGAAGCTGGGGTGGCGGATCTCCACGGCGTGGCGCAGGCGCGCATTACCCGGCACGGCAGTGCCACCGTTGCCTTGCGGGCGTTCGGCGGCTTGGCGCGCAAGGCAGCGGGCGGCTTTGCGGTCGCGCGGTAGCTTGGCCAGAAAGTCGCTGAAGCGCGGCGCGTCGAATTTCAGGTTTGGAGGGAACTGCCACAGGAAGGGGCCCAGTTTGTCACCCAGCAGCAACGGGCCCGATGCGAAGAAGTTGGCAAGCGCCTCGTCGACGTCGCGGAGCCTGCGCACATGGGTGATATAGCGCGGCGCCTTGACCGCGAACACGAAGCCTCGCGGTGTCTGATCACGCCACTTGCCATAGCGCTCCGGGGTTTGCAGCGCGTAGAAGGAGCCGTTGATTTCGATGCTGTTGACTGCCCGCGAGGCGAACGCCAGCTCGTCGTCCTGGCGCAGACCTTCGGGGTAGAAGTCCTTGCGCCATGGGCCATAGCGCCAACCGGAAATTCCAATGCGGATCTCGCTCACCGTTGTCCCCTGCGTTCATGCACTCATCAGTAGCGACCGGCAGCTGTAAAGAGGGGTTCAGCATGATTGACGAGTGGCTCAGGGTTGGGGCATGCACTGCTCAGCTTTGCCTCGGTCAATCCTGTTTGCGCAGGGCTTCCACCAATTGGGCTTTGTTCATGGTTGAACGCCCCTTGATGCCTTGGCTGCGCGCCTCCTTCACAAGGCTTTGCTTGGTTTGCGATTCCAGCGACAGCTGTGAAGTGCGCGAATGCCCCTGGCGAGATTTTGCAGCACGTTTGGCGGAATCCGAACGTGCAGACTCTTTCGCCTGCGGTGCGGTCTTGCTGCCTGCACCTCCCGGCTTTTCACCGCCTCCGGATTGTTTGTTAACGGTGGCCCAGGCGCGTGCTTCGGCTTCCTCCTTGCCGACGCCCCTGTCCTCGTAAGATTGCTCGATGTGCAGGGCCTTGCGCTTCTGCTTGTCGGTATATTTGTCTTTGTCACCGCGTGGCATGGTATTCACTCCTGAGTCAATTGCTTGAAACCCCGGCAGACGTGATGATCAACAGCAGGCAGCAGAAAAAGGGACCGCGATGCGGTCCCGCTGGCGTCAGCTCTCCAATTGGCGAGCCGCTTCGACCCCTGCTGCTGAAAGCTTGATCGGGTAACTCATGGTCACCTGATGATCAGAGCCGACCGCTACGCTGCCATCTTGAATCAGGCCGTGCTCCTGAAGTGTCTTGAGCATGCCGGCCACGGCTTTCTCGCCCCGGTAATTGTCCAGCACTTCCTTGCCCAGCCCGTTGGGATGGGCGTGGAGCAACCGCGTCAGGACTTCAGTACGTAATTCGTCATTGCTCATCGTTCACCTCACTCGGCTGCAGGTTATTTACCGTGGCTAGTCTGCAGCGCTTTGGCCTGCTCCAGATGGTGCTCGAGGGTCGGCAATTTATCGCTGGCGAACGCCTTCAATTCAGGTTTGTCGGATGACGCTGCTTCCTTCTTGAACAGTTCCACTGCTTTTTCGTGAGCATCCACCTGGTTGTTCACATATGACTTGTCGAACGACTCTTCCCGCCATTCGAGGATCATTTTCTTGATCTTGTCCGTGAGTGTCGCCTCGTCTGGCACGCTGATGTCCAGTTTGCGGGCGATGTCGCCTAGCTCCTGATTGGCTTTGGTATGGTCGGTCACCATTTGCTGGGCGAATTTCTTGATGTCGGCACTCTGGCTCTTTTCCTGTGCCAGATTGCCTGCGACCACCTCGGCGATGCCGGCCTCGGTGGCTGCATCGACAAAGTCATCCGAAGAGGCGGCCTGTACCTGTAGCGAAGCCAGGCTCATCAATAGTGTGATGCCTGCGAGTTTCAAGAATGGCTGGTGCATGTCTGACTCCTTCCTTCAGTGGGCGCGACCTCAATGTCGCAGTCGGTTGAGCCGCAGGAGCAGGAGAAGGTTTAGTTTTTCTTCGAGCAAGGTTGGAGCGCGGTGCTCGAAGGCGCCGCTCATCTGCTGGGCGCTAATCAAAACGAATCCTCGGGGCGTTCTGGGACTCGCTTGCTACAGGACCGTATGCAATCGATGGGAGCCGCGCATGAAAAACAATCTGTTCGCCATATCGCTGCTGGCGGCAAGCCTGACGCTGCTCGGTGGCTGTTTCGATCGAGATAACGGTCATCCGGCGAAGGATGCCGACCCAAGCAAACCTTCGTTGCAGATGCAGCAACCTGATCCACCTGCCATTCGCCCTGCGCCTGAAACCAGACCGCAGAATCCATGAGCGAGGTATCGGGCATGGTGATCAGGACAGGCAGCAGTACGGTGATCGGTAATGAAGTTGAAGGCCCCAAACTTCGGTATCAGAGGCTGCTCGAAGGCCATGACCCAACGGCCGAGGCTTGGCTGGAAGGCCAACTGCTTCGAGCCCGGAGCCTCGCGGATGGTCTGCCGGACGACCCTGGCGGGTTGCCGCACTGGATGGCTGCCCACGCACATCGGGTCGCCAACGAGTATGCGGCTTATCTCCAGCAGCGGAGCCTGGGTGCGCCACGTCGCTACTTTTGCAACCGTGCCCATGCCTTGTGGTTTCTGCAGCAGGTGGCACCGACCAAGGCGGTCGACGGCGCGTGGTTGCACGGCACGCTGTGGCATTGGCGCGACCCGCGTTTTCATGGTCTGATCCGCACTTTCCTCGAAGAACTGGGTGACGGCGATCCGCGCTGCAATCATGTGTTGATCTACCAGCGCCTGCTGAGTCACCTGGGCTGCCTGCAATTGGCGCCACTGGCGCCCGCGCGTTATTTACAAGGCGCACTGCAACTGGCCCTGGGACAACACTGCGAGCGCTTCCTGCCTGAGGTGATCGGTTACAACCTGGGTTACGAGCAACCACCGCTGCACCTGCTGATCACAACGCAAGAGCTGGCCGAACTCGGCATCGACGCACATTACTTCCAGCTGCATGTGACCATCGACAATGCCGCCAGCGGCCATGCACGTCGCTCTCTGGAAAGCTTTACCGGTCTAGCCCGGGATCAAGGGCCGGAGTTCTACGAACGGGTAAGGCAAGGCTACCGGCTCAATGACCTGGGCATCGACACGCCCTCATTGATTGCCTCGTTCGATGTGCAGGCCGAATTGGTTGCCGCGTTGGAGCGCAAGCGCGTCTACGGGCAGTACATGCACGCCGATCGCTGTCGGCTGCAGGGACGCACCATCAACCAGTGGCTCGCCAAACCCGGTGCGATGCCTGGTTTCCTGGACGCGCTACAGGCCCAGGGTTGGGTCAAGCGTGACACCGACCCCCGACGAAGCCGTTTCTGGTCGCTGATCGATGGCCCGGTAGCGGAGATGTTCGGCGTATTCGATGCCTATGAAAAGCAGCTCTGGCATGACTGGATCGCCGGAACCTGGCAAGGCTTGGCCCCGCGCCGACTGGTACCTGGGTAGTGGGAAAACGCCGTGCACCTGCAAGATGAGTCATTGGTGGCGCCGCAAACCCCGGACATTTCCGCGCTGATCGGGGCGATGGCCGGCAATCGGCACGCGACGCCTCAGGGCCTGCGCGCCACGCGCGCCTACATTCAGGCTACCGGGTTGCTGCAGGGAGGGCTTCACTGATGCTGCTCGATCAAGACCAGGTTCGTGCCGACGAGGCCTTGCTGCAGCTGGGCCGGCGCCTGCGTGCCGACGGCTACCGGTTCACCTGCGTGACCCCGGCAACGCACGCTCGAGTCACTGCCCGCGCTGAACCGCGGCAGGCACACACGCTGCGCGATGTGTTCGGCTGGAACCGGCCGTTCGCCGCGTCGCTGCTCAGCGCCGACGAACTGGAACAACTGCGCAGTGCCGGCGTGCTGGAGGCGCAGGGCGCGCTGTGGCGCAGTAACGTACGTTGGTCCAGCTTGGACGATCTGTTGCTAGTGCATTCTGCCTGGCCCACCGATAGCCGCGACGCGGTGTTTTTCGGCCCGGATAGCTACCGTTTTGCCCAGGTGATCCAGGACCACCTGCAGCACAATCCGCAAACGGTGCAGCATGCCATCGATATTGGCTGCGGCAGCGGCGTCGGTGCGCTTTTGATTGCCTGCGCCGTCCAGCACGCGCAGGTCAGCGCGGTGGACATCAACCCCATGGCGCTGCGCCATACCGCTGTCAACGCCGCCCTGGCTGGTGTGGCCAACGTCACGGTTGAGCCCAGCGATCTGCTCGATGGCGTCACCGGAACATTCGACCTGATCGTCGCCAACCCTCCCTATATGCTCGACGCTGGCCAGCGCACCTACCGCCACGGCGGGGGATCGCTGGGTGGTGAACTGTCGCTGCGCATTGTCGAGCAGGCCTGTGAGCGCCTGACGCAGGGAGGTACGTTGCTGTTGTATACCGGCGTGGCGATAGTCGATGGACGGGATGCGCTGCTCGAGGCCGCTCGCCAGCGTCTGGCCGGGCCTTCGTTCAGTTGGTTCTACCGGGAGCTGGACCCGGACGTTTTTGGCGAGCAGTTGCTCGAACCGGGCTATGAGCAGGTCGAGCGCATCGCCGCGGTGGCGCTTACCGTCACCCGCTGTAGCTGATGCCTGCATTATGAGCCCTTGCACGTTCGGGATCGAAGAAGAATACCTTCTGGTCGACCTGGCCACGGGCCGCGTGTTGGCCGCGCCGTCACGGGCGGTAGACCGCTGTTGCCGCACTGCGTTGGGTTCTTGGTTCAGCGAGGAGATGTTTTGCAGCCAAGTCGAGGTCGCCTCGCCGGTATTCGAGACCTTGCATCAGGCTCGCGCGTTCTTCACCCAGCAGCGGCAGCGTTTGAGCCAGGCGCTGGCCGGCGAGGGCGTCGGGTTGTATGGCGCGGCGAGCCACCCCAGCGCTCAATGGCTGCGTCAGCGTCCGCGCAGTGCCCCGCACTATCGGCAGTTGTTCGACGACTATCAGCTTGTGGCCCGGCGCAGCCTGGTCAATGGCCTGCACGTGCATGTCGGTATACCTGCCGGCTTGGACCGCATGCAGTTGATCAACCGTGTGCTGTATTGGCTGCCCTTGCTGTTGTCGCTCAGCACCTCGTCTCCCTACTGGGGTGGTCAGGACACGGGCTACATGAGTTATCGGCGGGCGCTCTGCGGTGAGTGGCCGCACATGGGGCTGCCTGAACCGTTGCCGGACTGGAGCGCCTACGAGCGTTATCGGGCGCTGCTGCAGCGCACCGAAAGTCTGGCTGAAGACGGTGACTTTTGGTGGGCCATCAGGCCATCACGACGGTTTCCAACGATCGAATTGCGCATCTGCGATGGCTGTCCTCGACTCGAGGATGCCTTGGCTATCGCGGGTCTGTTTCGCCATCTCGTCGAGCGCGCGCTGGGAGGCTATGCTTGCCCCGCATGCCGCGAAATGCGCTGGGTGACTCAGGAGAACTATTGGCGCGCCCTGCGCCAGGGCCGCCTGGCCACCTTCATCGGCGTTGAGGGACAACAGCCAGTAAGCGCTGAGGGCTGGCTGGCGCAGTTGGAGACGAAATGCCCCGCCGAGACTGTCGATGCCGAGCGCTCCTTCGCTCAGGCCCGGCGTATTCTGTGCGAGGGCACCAGTGCCGATCGCCAGCGCGCGGCCTATGCATTGGCTCGCGAACAAGGCTTGAATGACCGCGAGGCCCTTCGCACCGTTGTGAAGCACGGAATGGACGACCAAATGCAGTAACACCGGTCCTCGTTCATACCCACAATGATTCTGCGGCTCTATTCCGACAGTTCCAGGGGCTACTCAACGTCCAGGACCAATGGCAAGATTTAGTCAGGCTGTGTCAGGCAAGGAGGGCGGATCCGCGGTCTTCATTTCAGGCACGCTTTGCGTCGATGAGTTGGCCCCCGGCGTGGGGTATTTGGATCGATCAGATGCAATTCGCCGTGCGCGCTCCACGCCCCAGGCTAAGGCGCGCATGATGGTTTCGCCCGGACGACTCCCATAGGTTTCTTCGCGAATCGCTTTACCGGAAGACGCATAGATCCCGATGAACAACTGCGTTGCGCCGGTTCTTGACAATCGAGCTTGCACCTCCAGCAAGATCCCATCTGAAAACACTTCTTCATGGGTATTGCTGCTGATCGGGACGCCCGCCCATTCACGATATTTCTTGCCTCGAATACGCATAGCCACCTCAACGTGTCTCTTATGATTGGACACGCCGAGTCTCATGCGCGATCAATCATTACGCGATGACCCGGACCAGCGGTGTGTGCAACTCTCACATAGGCCTGGCTCATCTACATGGCGTATCACTTCTTGCCAGGCAATACTGCACTGAGTACCTGCTTGGCCGTCTGCACGATCATCCCAGCCTGGTCGGGGTCACCTTTAAGCAAGGTGCTGGCGAACTTTTTCGCCTGTTCCAGCTTGATATGCGGCGGTAGCGGCGGCACATCGGGATCGGTCTTGAACTCGATCAGCACCGGCCGATCGGCGGCCAAGGCCTGCTCCCAGGCGCTGGCGATTTGCTCTTCATGGTCGACGAAAATGCCATGCAGGCCAATAGAGATGGCGAACAGGTGGTAGGGCACGTCGGGGATCGACTGTGAAACCTCGAACTTTGGGTCGCCTTCCATCACGCGTTGTTCCCAGGTTACTTGGTTGAGGTCTTCGTTGTTGAAGACCGCGCAGATCCACTGCGGGTTCTCCCACTGTCGCCAGTACTTGGCCACAGTGATCAGCTCGGCCAGGTTGTTCATCTGCATCGCGCCGTCGCCCACCAGTGCCACTACGCTGCGCTGCGGGTGGGCGAACTTGGCGGCGATGGCATAGGGCACCGCCGCGCCCATGCTGGCCAGGCCGCCGGACAGCGAGCACTGCATGCCCTGGCGGATCTGTAAGTCGCGGGCAAACCAGTTGGCGCACGAGCCCGAGTCGCTGGTGACAATGGCCCGGTCGGGCAGGCGAGGGGAGAGCTCATGCACCACGCGCTGCGGGTTGATCGGGTCGGCTTTGACCAGCGCGCGTTTCTCCAGGGTCTTGTCCCAGTGCGCACGCCAGCTTTCGACCTTGTCGCGCCAGCGGCGCTCGCTTTTGTGCTCAAGCAGCGGCAGCAGGGCGCGCAGGGTTTCGCTGGCATCGCCGACCAGGTTGACTTCCATTGGATAGCGCAGGCTGAGCATGTCCGGTTGCAGGTCGATCTGCACCCCACGGGCCTGGCCTTCCTTGGGCAGGAACTCGGCGTAGGGGAAGCCGGAGCCGATCATCAGCAAAGTGTCGCACTCGTTCATTAGCTGGTAGCTCGGTTCAGTACCAAGCAGGCCAATGGCGCCGGTGACCCAGGGCAAATCGTCAGGCAGCACGGCCTTGCCCAGCAGCGCCTTGGCCACGCCGGCACCGAGCTTTTCGGCCACGGCGATGACCTGCTCGGTCGCCTGCAAGGCGCCGGCACCGACCAGAATCGCCACTTTTTTCCCGGCATTGAGCACCTCGGCCGCCCGTTGTAGGTCAGCGTCGAACGGCACGACCTTGGGCTTGCTGAAGCCGATGCCCGAATGCACTGTGCCATGTGCCCGTGCTGGCTCCTGGTAGGGCAGATCCTGTAAGTCATTGGGCAGGATGATGGTGGTGACCCGGCGTTCACCGACGGCAGTACGCACTGCGCGGTCGAGCAGGTGCCGCACCTGCTCCGGGGTCGACGCCTGCTGCACGAAGGCACCGGCCACATCCTTGAACATCGACAACAGATCCAGTTCTTGCTGGTAATGCCCGCCCAGCGCCGCGCGCGCCTGCTGGCCGACGATGGCCAGCACCGGCTGGTGATCCATGCGTGCATCGTAGAGGCCGGTCAGCAGGTGCGAGGCGCCGGGGCCGGAAGTGGCGATGCACACGCCAAGCTCGCCGGTGAACTTGGCGTGAGCGCTGGCCATGAACGCGGCCATTTCTTCATGGCGAGCCTGGATGAATTCAATCTTGCCGTTGGCTCGGCTCAATGCGCCAAATACGCCATTGATACCATCGCCCGGGTAGCCGAAGATGCGTCGCACGCCCCACTGGTACAAACGCTCGATCAGGAAGTCGCCTACTGTCGTTGTCATCGTCTTTTCCCTGTCTGTGATCGATAGGGTCTGGACTGGGCCGCGAAGAGGAAAGTTTCAACAGGTTGTACGTGGTCAGCCCGCAGGAACCTCGGGACAGGTATGGCTTCTCAAGGACATTGCCCATCTGATCAGGATGCCCCCATGTTTGCCATCGACAGCAGCACCCAGCCCCTGCAGGCCTTGCGGTTCGAGGATGACGGCGCGACGCCCAATAGTCGTTTCCCCGTGTTGCTGTACCGACTGCAACTTGCTCCTGCGCATGACAATGCCGGCGCGTTCGAGACCTTGTTCGCCGCTCATCAATGGACCCCGCTGTGGCGTGCCGGGATTTTCGATTACCACCATTTTCACCCCAATGCGCACGAGGTGCTTGGTATTGCTCGCGGCCATGCTCGGATAATGTTGGGCGGTGCAGCGGGTCAGGCGCTGACGGTCAAGGCGGGTGATGTTCTGGTTTTGCCAGCAGGGACGGGGCATCGTTGCATGGCGTCCAGCGACGACTTTCTGGTCGTGGGCGCCTATCCCCAAGGTCAGGAAGATTACGACATCCAGCGACCAGAAGTTGCCGGTCACCAGCAGGCGCTGGCACGTATCGCCCGAGTGCCGCACCCCGAGCAGGACCCGGTAAGCGGAGCTCACGGTGTCTTGATGAGACTCTGGCATTGATCAGAAAAAACGAGATGTACGAACCCAGCGAGGAGGCCGAAAACTGCTTTTTGCTCAGCAGTTATCTTCCGTCACTCCGCTGTCTTCGTCCTGAATAGCTTTGACCCTTAGTCCATCGTAGATCCTTAACGAAATATCAGTGGGGATCGACGGACGGTTGTGAATTTTAAGTCTTATTAAAGTACTGATTTTATTGATATTTATAGAACTCGATGGAGCTTTGTCACAGGCTATCGGGGTCGCCAAAAAACATCTGTATCCGCGACCGCAACCACCGCTCTGCCGGGTCGTTGTCCTGCGCCCCGCGCCAGGCCATGTGCAGTTCGAAGGTGCGCACCGGCAGCGGCAGATCCTCGGCCCTCAACCCGCCCGCTGCGGTCAGTGCATCGGCGGTGTAGTCCGGCACCGTGGCGAGGATGTCGGTTCCCGCCAGCAAGCTCCCCAGGCCGTTGAA
The DNA here is from genome assembly GCF_011752565.1 of Pantoea sp. Ap-967. Taxonomy (GTDB): domain Bacteria; phylum Pseudomonadota; class Gammaproteobacteria; order Pseudomonadales; family Pseudomonadaceae; genus Aquipseudomonas. Next base: position 168,897 of record NZ_VWXK01000002.1, on the reverse strand, counting down.
CTGCGGCACCGCCAGCACTACGTGGCGCTTGCGGCCAATCTCGTCGAGTGCTTCGTCGATGAACCCGGACAAGTCGCCGGCAAAGGACACCAGGGCATGGGGCCGGGCGCAGAAGTCGTCGAGGGTGATGCTGCCCGGCACGCTGTCGGCGCGCAGCAGCTTGGGCTTGCTGCGCCGCAGTATCTTGCGCTTGGCGTTGGCCGGCAGCTCGCTGGTGTAGCTGACGCCGACGGAAATCTCGCCGGAGGCCAGCAGGGTCGGCATCAGCAGGTAGTTGACCCGGCGCACCACCAGAACGATGCCCGGCGCTTCGGCGCGGATGCGCTTGAGCAGTTGTGGCAGCAGGGCGAATTCGGCGTCGTCCGACAGGCCAATGCGAAACACCGCATTGCTGGTGGCCGGGTCGAATTCAGCGGCACGGCTCACGGCAGTGGAGATCGAGTCGAGTGCCGGTGACAGCAAGGCGAAGATTTCGTGGGCCCGGGCCGACGGCTCCATGCTGCGGCCGGTGCGCACGAACAGCGGGTCGTCGAACAGGTTGCGCAGGCGCGACAGGGCCGCGCTGATGGCCGGCTGGCCGAGGAACAGTTTCTCCGCGGCACGGGTCACGCTACGCTCATGCATGAGGGTTTCGAACACGATCAGCAGGTTGAGGTCTACGCGACGCAGGTCGTTTCGATTCATCGGTGCGCTTCGCCTAAAGTGGGGCAGGGGTGAATCTTAAGGCCAAAGGCTGCTACCCTGCACCGATTTCCGGGGGCCAATGCACAGGAAAGTCAGGTGCCCAATCGATGACAGGCATGTCGACTATTAATAGCCACTGATGGTCTAACGGTAAAAGCCCGGATAAAGTCCGTGGTAATACGAGATTCACACAGGCGAGGTATGCGATGTCCCGCATCATCCGTTTCCACAAGTTCGGTGCTGCCGACGTGCTCCGTTGCGAAGAGCAGGCCGAACCGTCACCTGCCGTCGGCGAGGTGCAGATCCGCGTCGAGGCGATCGGCGTGAGCTGGTATGACGTGCTCTGGCGGCAGAACCTGGCGCCGTCCCAGGCACGTCTGCCCGCCGGGATCGGCCACGAGATGGCCGGGGTGGTCACGGCCGTTGGCGCTGGCGTAGACGACATTGCGGTGGGCGACCGGGTGGCCAGCTTCCCGGCCACCAGCGCCAACGAGCATCCGGTGTATGGCGACGTCATCGTCTTGCCGCGCACCGCCATTACCCGTTACCCGGATGTGCTTACCCCGATCGAGGCCAGCGTGCACTACACGCCGCTGCTGATCGCCTACTTCGCCTATATCGACCTGGCTCGCGCCAAGGCCGGGCAAACGGCGCTGGTTACCGATGCCAGCCACTGTGCCGGGCCAGCCTTCGTGCAGCTGGGCAAGGCGCTGGGGCTGCAGGTGTTCGCGGTGACCAAGGAGCCTGAGCAGCGTGAATACCTGCTGGGGCTGGGCGCGGACAAGGTGATCGTGACCGAAGAGCAGGACCTGCTGATGCAGGTGGGCAAGTACACCGACGGGCGGGGCGTGGACATGGTGCTCGACGGCATGGGCGGGCCGCAGATGTCGCTGCTTGGCGACGTGTTGGCGCCACGTGGCAGCCTGGTGCTGTACGGCCTGCAGGGTGGCAACCAGACGCCGTTCCCGGCGTGCGCGGCGTTCCAGAAGAACATTCAGTTCTACGTGCACTGCATCGGCAACTTCACCGGCAAGCCGGAACTGGGCATCAGCCAGGACCAGGTGGCCCTGCACCGCGCCTTGCGCGATATCAACCAGTTCACGGCCGATCAGTTGCTGACACCGCAGATCATCAAGGTGTACCCGTTTGGCCAGGTGGTCGAGGCGCATCGGTACATGGATGAATGCCCTTGCGGGGGGCGGGTGGTGCTGGACATGGCCTCGGCCTGACAGCCTGCTTTCGTGTTGTACAAGAACCCGGGCATTGTCCCGGGTTTTTTGCGGGTGCTTGTAACCCTGTAGGAGCGGGCTTGACCCGCGAACACCGGCGCAGCCGGTGCCATTCACCGCGTCGCTTGCTTCGCGGGGCAAGCCCGCTCCTACAAGAGGCAGGGAAAGCTGTGGCTCGCGATGGGAACACGTTCTGAAACCACTTGGGCTTTGCGCGAGTGAAGACGCTGCTGCACCCTTGCTGAATGGTTTTTTTGCCGGAATCTGTATCTATTAATCGCCTTGCAACATTCGATAATAGCGCGGAGAACGACAACGCAAGGAGCGTGCGATGCAGACGGGAGCGCGTCTTTCAATGGGCTGGCGGCAGCCCTTACCCCTCCTGGCCATGTGAGGGGGTGGTGTGAGCATTATTCACGATCAGGCCATGCACTACATCTACCAACAGGTACTGGAGCGCCTGTTGCGGCACATGTCCCAAGCGCAGCGCGCGTCCTTGCAATTGTTGATTCAGCGCCTGCTGGTGGCCGCAGGCGGGCCAGATTACATCGGCAACTTCAGGTTGCTGGTGGTGCAGGGCAGTGACCGGCGCAGTGCCCGCCTGCTGGCGGTATTGCGTGCGGCGCAGTTGAGTATCGCCTTGCGCGCACCGGTCACCTTCAAGCTGCGTGTGCTGGTGGCCTGCCTGCCAGCCACCAGCAGTGCGCTGTTGGAGCAGCATGAGCGCAGTTTCAGTGCCTTGTTCATGCAAGATGATCCGCGGGTGCAGCTGGAGGTGATCAGCGCTGGAACCCTGGTGCCTTTCCATCGCCGCCCGGTGCTTGCGCTTGAGCCGTGGCCGCAGGCGCGCGACGCCTTGCTGCAGTTCGGCCATCTGGTGGACGCACGCCCCGAAGTGTTGCTGGGCTGCCGTATGCACCTGGAGTTGGCCGATGCCATTCGCCTGGCGCTCGCCGGGCAACCCTGCATTGATGCCCTGGTAACCGCCATGCCGTGGTGCCAGCGGCGGCGCTTTCTGGCCTGGGCACGCAAGTTGTTGCGCCTGGGCGTTGAAACGGGCCCGGGCCCTTCGCACGCTGGCATGGGCAGCCTGCTCGCCGGCCTTGGCCAGTTGCATGGCGTGGCGGGTTTGTTGGCGCATTCGGCCATCGAGCCGGAGGCGCAGGCCTTGATGCGGGTCCTGGCATTGGACGACCTGCTGCCGCAACTGCTCAGCGAAGGCGAGCTGGACCTGGTGATGGGTTGGCGCTTCGAACCGGGGCAGGACTGCAGCGCGCTGGCGGCGTTTCTCGACCCGTTGGCCCTGGCGCAGTTGCATGAACTGCAAGCCCGCTGCCAGGCGCCCTTGTTGCCGCGGGCGCCACTGCGCTTGGTCAGTTATCAGGGTGAGGACAGGGCCCAGGCCGCGCAGCAGGTGCGCTTGGGCAAGGCCTACGGCATTGGCCCGGTGCAGCTTGAATGCCTGCTGTACCGCCCCTTCGTCGATCGCGGTCAGGGCCTTGAGCGTTTCCTGCGCAGCCGGCATGCCGACATGCTGGTTGCATTGCCGTACCTTCATCGCGCCTTGCAGGGCGAGCCTTGCCCCGACGCGGTCAAGGACTGGTTGGTGAACACCAGTGGCCTGGCCCTGGCGCAGCTGCGCACCCTGTACGCGGGGCGGCTGGATGAAGGCCCACGGCGGCTGCTGGCGAGCCTGGCGCGGCGTGACGTGGAACTGCGCCTGCTGCCGCCACCGGACGAGGCCTTGGGCTGATGCAGCGAGAATTCGCCTACCAGGTGGTATACCGCTACCTGGAAGGCTTGATCGAAGACGTCGGGCAGGGCGGGCCGCCGCGCTTGCCCTCGCTGCGCGTGCTGGCGCGGCGCTTGCGGGTTTCGCTGGCCACCGTGCAGGCAGCCTACAGCTTGCTTGAACATGAAGGGCGGGTGTTGTCGGTGCCCAAGTCCGGTTATTTCGCCCAGACCGCTACCAGGCGCGCAGCGCCGGGGCTGGCCGGGCGTGTGCCGGTGCCGTTGCTGGAGCGCGCACTGTTCGCCCAGGAGCGGCGGCTGGCCCGCTCGCGATTGCCTGCAAGCCATGGCCTTATGCGCCTGCGCCAGGCCTTGGCCGAGCGTTACACCCGTTCCTCCCGCCAATGCTGGCAGCCCGAAGAGGTGCAGGTGGGCCCGGATGTTCAAGCCGTGCTGGAAACGTTGTTGGCCGCATTGGCGCTGCAGGGCTGTACCGTGCTGGTCGGCTCGCCCTGTTGCTGGCGCCTGTTGCGCTGGCTGCAGCAGGCGGGCCTGCGCGTACTCGAAGTGCCTGAGGATGCCCGCGGCGGCGTTGATGTCGAAACCATCGCCAGGGTGTTGGGCCAGGAACAGGTCAGCATGCTGGTGATGCCTTCGTGCCTGGGCATGCCCACGGGCCGCCTTATGGCCCGGCAGGAGCAGCAGCGGCTCGCCAGGCTGCTGGCCCAACAGCCGGTGTGGTTGCTGGAGAACGACCTGGACAGCGAACACTGCTTCACGACCCCGCGTTGTTCACGCCTGCGTGACTGGGTTGACCCGCGCTGGCTGCTGGTGCTGGGTTCGCTGGAGGCTGCGGTGGGCGCCGAAGCGCCCTATGGCTATGTGCTCAGCCGCCAGTTGGCGGTGGCCCAGGCATTCGACCGGCGCGCGTTCCAGCTGGCGCCGCTACGCCAGCAGGCCCTGGCGCAGATGCTTGGCAAAGGCGAGATCGACGAGGCCCTGACCCACGTGCGCGAAGAATTACGCGGGCGCATGGCATTGTTGTGCCAGCAGGTGGCCGCCTGCCTGGGCACGCAGGCAGCATTCAGCAGGCCTGAGGGTGGGCAGGTGCTATGGCTCAAGCTGGCCCAGCCTGTACCTTGCAACCTGCACCTGGCCGAAGCGCTCGGCCCCACGCTGCAGGCCCTGCCTGGCGAGCGGTTCAGTGTCCAGGGGCACTATCGGCAATACCTGGCACTGAGCTGGCAGGGCGGTCAGCTGCAGCTGCTGGTCGCGGCGTTGCAGGAGTTGGCAGTGCTGCTCAAAGGGGGAGGGCGCTGATGCCATTCGTCGGTGCGCCGACCGCAGGCACCGTCGTCCGTCTTCAGAAAAAATCGGGAAGGATGGGTTAAAGTAGCCCACGTTCAGGCATCAAATGTGCTGATCAAGCTTCTCCGACGCGCGCTTTCTCAGCGCGTTCAAGGCGGTGCGGACGGCGTTCTCATCGGTGCATACAGACAAGTCCAAAGCCTCCGCGTAGGCGCGATAGCCAGGATTGCCATCACATTCGTGTACCTCTCCCATTGCTGGATAGTACGTCAGGTCCCAGACCTGGGTGCGCCAGTTGTATGGCCCTTTGTGGGGTTCCAGGCATTGGAAGATATAGATGCGCAACTCGCTTCGGCTGTTCTCGACGATTGATGCTTCTTCGGCGTCTTCACCATTGCCCGTGTCGTTCCTGACCCAAACGTCGAACAACAGATCACCTTTCTCATGGCAATGCACGGGGTCTTCTTGCCCGCCGTTACGAAGCCAGAGCACGGAAATGTCGTTGAACGGCAGAAAACGTTGCCCTGCGCCGTTGCTGACCTCTAGCCCATCGAGGCTGCGGGGCACACGATTTCGCGATATCTGAGAGTAGTAATCGGCGCCGAACTCCTCTCGTATAAAGCCCAGTAGCTCAAGAATCCGCTGTTGATAATCCGCCAGCAGGCGATAGGCCTTGCGCACATCGAGCAAAGCGCTGTCGATTGAAGTCGCAGTGTTCAAGTTAGTTAACTCCACCTTGCAATGGGAAACTGGGTAAATTGAATAGAAGGCTCAGAAAGATCTGATAGGAAGCGGTATGTCGCTACGCAGCTTGGGATTCGCTTGTCGCTAACGATTCCAGGCGCAAAGACAGGAGAACGCGTAGCGTCGATCGATACTGGGGCCAATTGACCTAACCAGCGCCGGGGAGTAATACGCAGTCCATGCCATTCGTATGCGGCGGCAACATCATCCAGCAGGCGCTGAAGGCCTGGCGATGAGTCCGAAGATGCGTTGGAAATCGCGGCCTCCAAAGCCTGGAACAGCTGATACCAGCTGCAGCACGCCAACTCGTAATCTGAGCCTACCCCGGACAGTTCTCTCTCGATTTGGGATTCGAGCTCAGCAATGCTTTTCTGTGTGTAATCTTGAAGGCCACCCAGGGTGAGGAGTATCGCGCCTTCACCCAGCTGCTTGCCTGCCCAACCAGCCCGCAACTCATTTGCCAGCTGTACAGCATATTGCTGTTGGAGATCGTCGTGGCGCTTGGCTTCGATCAGCAGCGTACGCTCCGACCCATACAGCACCACATCGGGTTCGACACGTCGTCCGTCAAGCCACCATGATGGCCAGAACTCGAAATCCTCCAAGGTGCCGATCGATCTGTCTGGTCCCAACAGTTGAGAGAAGAAGCGGTCACGCACAGATTCGGGTAAGTAAATCAGGCGCTCGACGATGGTGGCGGTCAGGATGTCTTCCGCCCCGGTGGCATCTCCCAGGCTTGAGTGCTTACCTTCAACGCCGCTACCTCGGCGCTTGCCGTTCAATATTGCAGCGAGCATGTTATCTCCAGCCTTAAGCGCCAAGGGGTTTCATCGTACGGTGTAATCATCTTTTCTCTACGCATAAGGCTTGTGCCCGCGCTGGCAATGCCACTGTCTCTTCGTGCGAATGCGACCCCAATAGCGAGGATCTGCTGCCGGCTGTCAGAGGCCGGGGCCGTTGGTTCTCCGGGGCGTTGGCGCTGGTGGGGATGGTTCGAGCGCCTCGATCAAGCGCCAGGCCTGCGTCAGTTGGTGGAACTGTCGCGAAGCGTCGCCTGTACAGATCCGCTCGAACTCGCGGCACACCTCACTAGCCAAACCCATGCGCGCAAGCCATTCGACGAAGGGTATCAACACCCTATTGCCACTGCTTTTCCATAATTTGCTCAGCCAAACATCCCGTTTGAGCGCGGCCGGGGTGCCTTGTGTAGTGGCAATCAGGTCGAGGAAGTACCGATTGGCGGCTTTGCGCTGAGTGGCATCGGAGAGGGCAGAGCGGATCAGTTGCCGGGTGGGTGCACGTAACTCGACGATCATCCCAGGCAGCATTTCGTAGGGCGTGAACCCAGCGATCGTAAAAAAGCCAATCCGATTGGCCTGGCACTGGGTGATGGCCTCGGCAAGCTGGCGGGTATAGAGCCCGACCTGCTCCAGTTCGACAGGTTGAGCTCTGACCTTGGCCAGGCAAGCACGAAGCGGGTAACTGCCCGGTACGACATCGCATAACCTATCGAGTTTCGCCAGGCAACGGTCGTCTAGTGACAAGGCATCACCGTGAACCTCGAAGACGTCGTCCTCACTGACGTGGCCCGCCGCCCACAACAGTAGCCAGAGTCGTGCTTTCTCGTAACTGGCGAGCGGTGAATCATCTATGGCCTGTGTCAGGAACGCGTACATCACCTCCCATTCCTGATCGACGTTGGCACGCTCCTGCAGCGCGCCAATGCCCCAGGCGACCATGGCCTTGAGCCTGCCGGTCATGCGTTTTGTGCCTCGTGATTCGACCAAACGCAGCAACTCTAACGGCTTGGGGATATTCTGGGTTCGGCGCCGCCAGAGGTCGAGGAAGGCGCTGACCGCAAGGGCGTTCTGTTGATGCTCGCGGCTACTGGAGGCGATACCGCGAAAGGCCTCATGGCCCATGCCAAGCGCATTACCAACGGCAGGGGTATTCCACCTGGCCAAGTCATGCTGCGCGGTCAGCCACCACACGGGCAGAACGCCTGGCGTCGGCAGTGCCAAGGCTTCTTCGGCCCGGTCGGCATCGATCAGTGCCCAGGCGTATTCAGCGGTCGCCTCACGCTGCAACTCACCCGGCAGCAATGCAAGGTCTTCGCGCAACGGTGGCATTTGGCAGTAGACGCGTGCCAGCGCTGCCGCGTAGGGCGTGAGCTCACTGAGGTCGCCGGCCATGGCTTGCCTGACCAGCGTCTGCTCTTGCTGGTCCAACTGCAGCGGGCTTTGCAGCGTCATCAGGCGGTGATAGACGACTTCCACCAGGTGCTGCTCGCTCGACAGGTCCGGGTCGCATTCCTCTCGATGATACTCAATGGCTTCGCGGTGCAACTGCTGCGCAAGCGGCCCGGCCACCGGGTCCTTGCGCAGCAGGCCCAAGGTCACGATACGCAGGTCCTTGCGGTGGCGTACCTGATTCGGCGCGTACTCATCGACTAACCAGGCGTGCTGCCTGAGGCGGTCGAACAGCACCTGCGATTGGTCCTGCGATAGCTCGTCGCCCAGCACCAGGGGGGCCAATACGTCATGCACCAGTGTTGGCGTGACCACACGCAGTACCAACCCCGGATACGCCAGCTTGCGCAGCGGGTCGCTTTCGCCAATGCCAATGCGATTGAGAATGCGGGTGTAGAGCACGCCCTGGCCGAGCGCCTTGTCCAGCCCGGCAGCATCTTTCAGGAATGCTTCTGCATCGTCGGGATGGTTTGCCAGGTAACGGCCCACGAGCCTCAGTACCAGTGGGTTGCCGTCCAGCGCGGCGGCCACTTTTTTTGCATCGCCGCTGCAGAGGCCTTCGCGGCTCAGTAGTGCACGGGCATGGCGTTGAGACAGTGGCGCCAGGTTGAACGGTTTACCGATCCTGTAGCCCAGCGGACGCGCCATGTTTGCCGCCGCACGCCCTGCCACCAGCACGCGCATGCCGTGCATGTCGAAGTCCTGCCAGACTACTTCCAGCCACTCGGCCAACGCGCCAACGGCGCTATCGCCACGGCCAGCGAGCATTTCGAACGTATCCAACACCAGCAAGACAGGTTGTTGGTGCAGCCCGAGCCGATGAATGACGGCGCGGGTGAACGCGCTGCCTTCCATGCTGGACGACAACGTCTGTTCGCGGCTAGAGCTCATGTCGTAGCGGCTAGCCGAACGATCGGTGAACGAGCGCTTGAAGTTCTGTCTGATCTCGTTGAAATCGTCTTTGGCCTTGGGGTAGTAGCGGGCCAACTGGCGGGTGAGCTCCAAGGTCAGGCCAGGCCCTTCAGGGTCTAGCGAGGGCCGGTCAAAATCGAAATGCACGATGGGCAGGGGAGGCGCGAGGGCATTCAATGATTGGGTCAGTGACGCGAGCAGGCTCGACTTGCCGATCCCGCCCTCGCCGTCGATGACCCGGATTTGCCCTTTATTTTGCCCATCGGTGGCGAAGTCCTGGAGCTCGCTCAGTTCATTTTCGCGGCCGATCAATCCTTCACCCACGAGTGCCTGTAGCTCCTGGTCACGGGTGCGGTTGGCAATTTCGCTTTGCACCTGCCGCGCATCTGGCAGGCTCAGGGTTTTACGGGTGTCGGACAGGCCTTGCAACCAACCGCTGGCCACCGCCAAGGATTGCAACTGCGGCGTGCTAAGCCGTTGCAGTTGCGGCTGCCAGCCACGCAGTAGTTGCGCGGTGTACTTGCCTTCGAGGTCTTGAGGGGTGGGCTCGAAATGGTCGAGTACGTTGCGCTTGAACCCAGGATCGGCCAGCAATTCGGCCAGCGCCTGGCGCCGAGGCCCGATGGACAGGCGCCGGTATAGGTCGCCGGCATCGATCACCAGTTCGGAGATGTCGCTGAGGTACGCAACCAGTGCCTCGCGCTCGTCGGGGGATGCTTTGCGTGCCAGTTGGCTGAGGTCGAACGCTCCTGCCAAGGCGACTCTGGCAATCAGTTCGCGCGCCTTGTCGGTGAGGCCGTCGATGGCCGTCACTGGCTGGGCCGCCAGGCGTTCATCCAGCGCGGCGAGGCGCTTGTTGAGTGCTTCGTCGTCAGAGGCCGTCATAGGGATCTCATGTTGTCGAGGAACAGCCCGCACGTCGTGGCCATGCAGTGCAGATTGGCCGTTGTGGGCTGGCCGGCAGTCATTGTTTTATAGCGCTTGCTCAATGCCGTGCGGTACTTGACGTCGGGCACGCCAGAGAAGGCTTTATCCATGTACTGCGAGAACCTTGCAGGCGTGAGGTCGGGCAGTATCTGCTCGCTCCAGTAGGCGGCTGCGACTCTGGGAGGCGTGCCCTCATAGCCCAGCAACACGATGCGCAGCCAGCGGTAACCCGCCAGTGCCTCGTAGAGCAATTCCAGTAATTCGCGAAGGTTATTGCCCTCGCCCAGCGGCACATGGGAGGCGTCCGGGCGTTTCAGGTCGTCGAGCAGCAACCAGACATGACGTTCCATGCGTGCTTGGTCGAGCCTGGCCAGCAACTCGGGTACCAGGGTGTTGCGCAGGTAGGCTACGGACGTGGTTTCACCTTGCGGCGGGGTGAACGGCGTGGGGTTGCTCTTGCCTGCGGCCGTCAGCAGTCGCAGTGCGAATTCTTCTGCGCCAAGGGCGTGGATATCCAGCGCCGACATTCGCACCACACGGTGCTGCTCAGGTGGAAGCAGGGCCTTGAACAAGTCAGCGGTAAACGTCATCCCAGCCGGCATGCGCAGGCTCGGGCGAATCATCAGCCCGCGCTGGTTGTCGTTGGTGCAGGCCTCACGCAGCCATGCCAGGGTCTGCTCGCGATCAACGATGGGGCGCGAGAAACCGTCCGCATCATCGAAACTGTAGGGCCAGTTTGATGACAACGTCATAGGTTGTTGTGCAATGGCCTCAGCCACTTGATCGATGGCCGTTGCCAGGTTGCTGGCGGGTGTCACCCCCAGCATTTCTCCGGTGTGCACCCCGACCACCCTGAAGTTGACGTCGAAGCAGGGTGCCCCGGAGCTGCCGGGTTCGGAATTGACGGAATGCTGGAATAGCCCCGGTGTCACGTGCAGCCCGGTGATGTTGCCTTGCTGGTGGCACATCGCTTGGCCGACGGGATGCTGCATTACCAGCAGGTAATCCTGAGGATAAGGCAGGGTAGCGTTCATTTCCATGCGCCTGGCCATAGGCAGCGGCGCTTCGGCCAGGCGTATGATGGCGTAGTCCTGGCCGGCCAAACCATGCTGGACGATACCACCAGGCTGTATTGCCGGTGAATTGAGTGCTACCAGCCACTGTTCGGCGAGCAGGAATTCACGGGGTTTGCGGCGTATGCGGCGGCCCCCGAACATGTCGACTTTGTCGTCGAAGTAAACAATGACCCGGAAAGGGTCTGCTTCCTCGGGCTGTGCTATGTCGACCAACGGGTCATTCGTTGCGCTTGAAGTCAGCACGTGGCCGGCAGTGACCACCATGTCGGGCGGTACAAGCCACCCCGTACCGGCATGCCGGCCATCGATCTCGATGCGGCACACATAGTCGGCAACATGAAGTAGCCCCTTGGCATGCAGGGCACTGTTCAAGAACGGTGAATCGGCATCGATCAAGGCCTGCGCTTTGACCATCCAGGGCGATGCCGTCTGTTTGATCGCTTCCTCGATGAAACCGCGAGTCACTAACCGAGCGGTCACGCAGTTGGTGCAGAATGCGCTCAACCACCCCCCCGCGCGCGCATGGCCGAAGGCTCTGGCCAGGCGCTGTTCGAGCGTATCGCCGGGTTGGCTCAGGGTATCGTACTGAACCTTGGTGTCATCGCCTTGCTGCAGGGCGAGAAACAGTTCGGCAAAGGCCAACTCACCATCGACCACCCACTGGGCCAGGCGTAGATCCGCCGCCGTCATGAAACGCTCTCCATCACTGCACGTATGTCATGGGCGAGGTTGTATTCCCCGGATCGCCCGCCAAAATGCAAGCCGATGACTTGCCAGGTATCGTCCAGGCCGATCACGCAACCGCCCGAGTTACCGCCCAGGGTCGAGGCGTCGTGGCTGAAGCAGCGTGGTGGCTGGCTGTCACCGGGCACCTGGCCCAGCGTATCGCCCAACAGCCCCGGCGAGAGGCGTTTGACGTCGAAAACGCCCTTGAACAAGTTGAAGAGGACCTTGGCATTCTCCATGCCGAACGAAGGCTTGGCCGGAAAGCCGATCGTGACGAGCGGCATGCCTGGCTGCAAGGCTTGGGCATCGTCGGCATCGCACACTTGCAGTGGCGTGGGCAGGCGATTGTTGGGCAGCGCCTGGATCTGGATCAAGGCGAAGTCCAAGCGCCGTGGTTCGCCCAATTGCAAGATCGGCTCAGGCCCGAAGCGCTCAACGACGACGGGCCGAGCGAGTGCAGCCGGCGGGTTGCTGCGCTCATGCTCACCGCCAAAGTCGATGACCAGGTCGTCCTTGAAACGCCAGGTGCCGGTGCCGTCCAGTGCGGCCATTTCTTGCAGTACATGGCGATTGGTCGCGAGCAGGCCGGTGTCGACCAAGAAGCCCGTGCCCAAGGTTTTGCTGGTCCCGTCGGGTTGCTGCTGGGCAATACGGGCAATTTTGCCCAACGTTTCCCTGAGCAGAGGCTTGCTCTTGGTCAGGCGGCTGAGCCAGCCACCGATCTGTGGGTCCTGGTAGTCGATGCTGTCGTTGCTGACCAACAGCGCAGGCCGCGAGCCGTCGGTAAGGATGATCGCCTCGATGCCGACACGCATGGCCGGCGTGAGGATACCGCTTTCGCTGCGCAGGTAATCCAGGCCTGCACGAGCACTGGCCAGCAGGTGCCTGGACGCAGGGTCGTCTTCATCGACCTGCGCTGCCAGGCGCGCGAGCGAATGCTCACGTGCCTGCTCGGTCAGCGGGTCCGCCCCAAGGCTTTCGCGGCCATGCAGGTTTACCTGGCTGCGCAGGCGACTGCGCAGTTGCTGTGCGACGTTCATGTTCACCCTTTGGTGATTGCGAAGTGCAACGGTTCACTGAGTGTGGGTTGGCCCTGGAAGCGCAGTTCATATAGGCCCGGCGCGAGCTCATCCGACTCGATGACCAGGCTGAGGCGGTCGAGAAGCGGGCCTGAATAGTTCACTCGATAGGTCTTTGCTGGCGATTTTGCGTCTGCGCGAGCGTCGGTGATTACCAATTCCCCTTCGATACTATCGGTGCGCCCTTTGCCATCGAGTGCCCTGAGGTTGAGTACCTCCAAGGTCACTTCGATGGGCTCGCCCTGCTCGTAGACCGGACGATCAAGAGAGCCCTCCAATATGGCTTCGTTGACTCCTGCGTCGATGACAGTTCCAACGTTCCCGCCCAGCAAGCGGAAGAACGCACGGCGGAACGTTTCGCCTTTGAATACAGTGGCGTGCTCGTTGATTACGATCTGGCGCTGGCCTGTGGTAGGCAACGAGCTATACAGCGGCACTGTGCCATCGCCGGCATCATTGGTTTTGGTAATGACCGACGCGGCATGTTCAACCGCCTGGCCGGCGGTGTGGTTGACATTGATCCGGGTGACGGTTTGATGGCCGCTGCCGGCAAAGTAGAAGTAACGCACCCCTTCAGGCCGTGCGCCCGCAGCGAGCACCTGGTGCATCCGCTGAGCTTTGTTCACCAAGCCATAGTCCAGCCCCAAGTCCTTGGCCGACTGTTGTTCATAAATGTCGACGGCCCTCAGGTCAGGGCTGTTCAGCGCCCATACCGCCGCTTCGCCCGGGGCGGGAAGAAGTTGGTAGGCCGACGGATAGCGTGGGTCGTTAGCCAGGCGCTTGACGTCTTTTGCACTGACCCCAGCGGTGCTGTCCAGGCCAAAGATACGCGCCAATGCCAGCGGTGCGCCCAGGTGAGGTGTGCCCAGGGTAATCAACTGGGTGATGTTGGCGAACCAAGGTTGTTTTTGGTTGTGCGCTTGTTCGAGCAGCAAACGCGAGACCAGGCCGCCCATGGAGTGGCCGACCAGGGTAACGCGCGCAGTGGGCTCCTGGATGTGCAGCTTTTGAAGGAGTTCAGCCAGCTTTTGTGCGCTATCGAAGTTGTCCTGCCGCCAGTCGTAGCCGAACTCGATCCGGCGTTTGCCTTTGTCGGTGTTCTTGAACCCCAAGTCGTCAAGGTGTTCGCGCAGCAGGCTGTAGAAGTTGTAGCAGGCCACTTTGTTGATCGGCTCGCCGACTTTAAGGTCGGGGCGAGTCAGCAGCTCCAGGCGCTTGTAGCCCATCACGGCTTCATAGGGCGTCGGCGGCCAAACCTCTTCTGGCTTGCCATCTGCACCGGTTGCCAGGAGAGTAGTACCCATGATGCCAGGAATCAGGATGACGATATCCACTTCAACCTCCTTGTCGGGTTTCGAGCTGTGCTCGTTTGGGGTTGAGAGAAGCTAGTCAAACTCCTTGGCAATTGCAAATTGCCAGTATTCATCCGGCCGCCGTCGATGCGTGTATGCGTTCGGCGCAGTCCTTTGAGTTTTATGCACCGTTGATCGGAAAATTTTTACCGTAACCCGCCGCACGTCTCTGTGCAGATGCTGGAACTCCATTGGTCACTGACTGCATTTCAATTTCTGCTGAAGATTGTTTGTTTTCTGCTGGCCGCCGACGGGCACCTGGGTGCTTGCCAGCACCTTCGGTCTGTATGTATAAACAGTACCCGCTTCCACTGCCGAACCCGCCCCGTGATTGCCCATTCCGTCGACGACCCGCTGTACTACCTGCACAACTTCCGCCAGGTATTGCTGTGGGTAGAGCAGCGCTACGCCGATTTGCTCGATGCCCAGGAGCAAGCGTTCATTCGCGACTTCCTCGCCCTCGGCGCCCCTGCCCAGGCGTTGTTGGTGCGCATGGTCATGCGCAAGGGTGAACTGTTTCGCAGTGACCGCCTTGACTACGCCGAGATCGGCGACCCGCAGGCTGCGCTGCAGCCCTTGTTGGCACTGGGCTGGGTTGGTGAGCCGGAACAGCTGAGCCTGGAGCAGTTGTTCAGCCTGTTGCGCAAGGATGAACTGGCCAGTGGTTTCGCCGGGCAACTGGCTCGCCCACGTGCGGCCAAGGGTGATCTTTTGCTGCAACTGCAGCCCCTGGAACTGTCGCCCCGGCCGCTTTCACAGTGGTTCGAGCTGCCGCCAGTGGGCATCCTGCAATGGCGCCTGCAGCCGCTGTGCGACCGCATGCGCCTGCTGTTCTTTGGCAACCTGTACCAGGACTGGTCGGAGTTCGTGCTGGCCGACCTGGGGCTGCTGCGCTTCGAGCAAGTGGCGTTCAGCGTGGATTCGCGTGCACTGCAGCGGCGTGGCGATGTCGACGTGGCCATGGCCCTGCACCACTGCGGCCAGCGCCTGGAGTTGGGCGAGGCCCCTGCGCTGATCTTGCCGGCGCTGGATGACCTGCAGGTCGACAACCCCTGGTTGGCCCGGCGCCTGGGGCGCTTGCTGTTTGCCTTGGGCCAGCAGTGCGAACGGCTGGGCGACTGGGCGCTGGCCCTGGCGGTGTATGCACGCAGCAGCCACGCCCAGGCGCGCATTCGCCAGGTGCGGGTATTGGAACGCAGCGAACAGTGGCAACAGGCGCACGAACTGGCCTTGGCCCTGGCGGCAGCGCCGCTCAACCCGCTGGAAACCCAGGCGCTGCAGCGCATGTTGCCACGTATCGCGCGAAAGCTGGGTGGGCCGCCACAGCCCCGGCGCCGCCCTGCGCCCCTGGAGCTGATCGAACTGAACCTGCCGCGCGAGCAGGCAGCGCTGGGGGTCGAGGAGGCGGTGCGCCAGCACCTGGCGCAAGCGGGCGGGCAGGCGCATTACGTGGAAAACACCCTGTTCAACAGCCTGTTTGGCCTATTGTGCTGGGACGCCGTGTTCGCACCGGTGCCGGGGGCCTTCTTCAACCCCTTCCAGGCTGCGCCGCAAGACCTGCACGACGCGGACTTCCAGCACCGGCGCAGCGACCACTTTGCCGCCTGCCTGGGGCGCCTCGATGATGGCAGCCACCGCGAGGCGATCCTGGCCTGCTACGCCGCCAAGCAGGGCTTGCAGTCGCCCTTCGTGTTCTGGCCAATGCTCAGCCAAACGCTGCTGGAACAGGCCCTGGCGTGCCTGCCGGCCGCCCACCTGAAACAGTGCTTCCTGCGCCTGTTGCAGGACATTCGCAACAACCGCGCCGGCATGCCCGACCTGATTCAGTTCTGGCCGGAGCAGGGCCGCTACCGCATGGTCGAGGTCAAGGGGCCGGGTGACCGCCTGCAGGACAACCAGCTGCGCTGGCTGGAATTCTGCGCCGAGCAGGGCTTGCCGGTCGCGGTGTGCCACGTGCGTTGGAGCGAGGCGGCGTGAGTTACCGCGTGGCCGTGCGGGCCCTGTGCGAGTTCAGCGCCAAGGCTGGGGACCTGGACCTGCGCTTCACCCCATCGCCCACGGCGCTGGAGGGTATCGAGGGGCATCGCCGGGTGGTGGCCCGGCGTGGCCCCGGCTACCAGGCGGAAGTTGCCCTGGAGGGGGAGTATCAGGGCCTGCAGGTGCGCGGGCGCGCCGATGGCTTCGACCCGGCGGCCAACCGCCTGGAGGAAATCAAGACCTACCGCGGCGACCTGGCGCGCCAGCCCGCCAACCATCGCCAGTTGCACTGGGCCCAGGCCAAGGTCTATGGCTGGTTGTTGTGCCAGGCGCGGCAGTTGGCCGAGGTCGAAGTGACCCTGGTGTACCTGAACGTCGACAGCGATGCCCAGACCCTGTTCAGCGAACACTACAGCGCGGCGGCGCTGCAGGCGTTCTTCATCGCCCAGTGCCAGCGTTTTCTCGGCTGGGCCCAGGCTCAGCAGCAGCGTTTGGCCGCGCGCGACCATGGCCTGCAAGCGCTGGCGTTTCCCTACCCGCAGTTTCGCCAGGGCCAGCGGCAATTGGCCGAAACCCTGTACAAGGCAGTGAGCACTGGCCGCTGCCTGATGGCTCAGGCCAGCACGGGCATCGGCAAAACCCTGGGCACCTTGTTTCCGCTGCTCAAGGCCGTGGTGCCGCAGCAACTGGACAAGGTGTTCTTTCTCACTGCGAAAACGCCGGGCCGCGCCCTGGCGCTGGATGCCCTGCGCCAGGTCACCGGGGCGTCGCCACAACCGGCCTTGCGCGCCTTGGAGCTGGTGGCCCGGGACAAGGCCTGCGAACACCCGGGCCTGGCCTGCCACGGTGAATCCTGCCCTCTGGCCCAAGGCTTCTACGACCGCCTGCCGGGCGCGCGCGAGGCCGCCGCCACCATGCCATTGCTGGACCGGGCCACGCTGCGCGAGGTGGCGCTGGCGCACCAGGTGTGCCCGTATTACCTGGGCCAGGAAATGGCGCGTTGGGTGGATGTGCTGGTGGCCGACTATAACTACTATTTCGATGCCCACGCCTTGCTGTACAGCCTCGCCCAGGTCAACCAGTGGCGGGTTGCGGTGTTGGTGGACGAGGCGCATAACCTGGTCGAGCGTGGCCGGGCAATGTACAGCGCCACCCTCGACCAGGGCCAGTTGCTGGCGTTGCGCCAAAGCAAGCCTGCTGGGCTGGTCAGCGCCCTGGACCGCCTGAACCGCCAGTGGAATGCCTTGTACAAGGCGCAAGTTGCCCCCTACCAGGCCAGCGAACAGTTGCCCGATACCTTTTTGCGCGCCTTGCAGCACTGCATCGGGCTGATCCAGGAACGCATGAACCAAGCGCCTGCCGAAGTCGATGCCCAGGTGCTGCAGTTTTTCTACCAGGCACTGCAATTCAGCCGGGTGGCCGAGGTATTTGGCGCCGACTTCCTGTTCGATATCAGCGTGCGTGCAGGCCCACGCAGCAAGCGCCTGGCCAGCCTGTGCCTGCGCAATGTCTCGCCGGCACGGCTGCTGGGCCCGCGCATGCAGGCGGCGCGCAGCGTGACCTTGTTCTCCGCCACCTTGAGCCCGCGGCATTTTTATACCGACCTGTTGGGCATGCCGGCGGACACGGCATGGCTGGAGGTGGCAGCACCGTTTCGCGCCGAACAGTTGAAGGTGCATATCGCCAGCCAGATCTCCACCCGTTTTCATCAGCGCCAGGCCTCGCTGGCCCCCATCGTTGAACTGATCGCCAGGCAGTATGGCGAGCAGCCGGGCAATTACCTGGCGTTCTTCAGCAGTTTCGAGTACCTGCAGCAGGTGGCGGCGCTGCTGGCCGAGCGCCACCCAGGCATTCCCGCCTGGGCCCAGGCGCCGGGCATGGATGAGGCGGCGCGCCAGGGGTTTCTCGACCGCTTCGTGGCAGGCGGGCAGGGGGTAGGGTTTGCCGTGCTCGGCGGCGCGTTCGGTGAGGGCGTCGACCTGCCGGGGACGCGCCTGATCGGCGCCTTCGTCGCCACCCTGGGCCTGCCCCAGGTCAACCCGGTCAACGAGCAGTTCAAGCAGCGCCTGGGCCGGCAGTTCGGCGCCGGCTTCGACTATGCCTACCTGTACCCAGGGGTGCGCAAGGTGATCCAGGCCGCTGGCCGGGTAATTCGCGGCGACCAGGACCGCGGTGTGCTGGTGCTGATCGATGAGCGTTTCGCCGAGCCCCGGGTGCAACAGATGTTTCCGGCCTGGTGGCAGGCGGGCGGGGAATAATCCGACGGCCCGTCGCGCGCGCCTGCAACTCCCAGTACACTGCGTGTTCCAACTTCCACTTCCGTTGAACTTGAGGTTTTTGCATGACGCTCAGTCCTTTGGCAGGCAAGCCGGCTCCAGCCAGCGTGCTCGTCGATATTCCCCGCCTGCTCACCGCTTACTACACCGGCCGCCCCGACGCCGCCGTAGCGGCCCAGCGTGTGGCTTTCGGCACCTCGGGCCACCGCGGCAGTTCGTTCGACCTGAGCTTCAACGAGTACCACGTGCTGGCCATTACCCAGGCCATCTGCCTGTATCGCCAGGAAAAGGGCATCGATGGCCCGCTGTTCATTGGCGCCGACACCCACGCGCTGTCTGCCCCGGCCGCTGCCAGCGCGCTGGAAGTGCTGGCTGCCAACGGCGTGCAGGTGATGCTCTCCAAGGATGACGAGTACACCCCGACCCCGGCCGTGTCCCATGCCATCCTTTGCTACAACCGTGGGCGCAGCCAGGGCCTGGCCGATGGCATCGTCATCACCCCGTCGCACAACCCGCCGCAAAGTGGCGGCTTCAAGTACAACCCGCCCAATGGCGGCCCGGCCGACAGTGACGTGACCAAGTGGGTCGAGGCCAAGGCCAACGAACTGCTGGCCGCGAACCTGGCCGGGGTCAAGCGCATCGGCCACGCCCAGGCGCTGCAGGCGGCCACGACCCAGCGCCATGACTATGTGAGCCACTATGTGGCAGACCTGGAAAACGTCATTGATTTCGACGTGATTCGCGGTGCCAACCTGCGCCTTGGCGTCGACCCGCTGGGTGGGGCAGGTGTGCGCTACTGGTCGGCAATTGCCGAGCGCTACCAGCTGAACCTGGAAGTGGTGAACACCGAAGTCGACCCAACCTTCCGCTTCATGTGTGTGGACTGGGACGGGCAGATCCGCATGGACCCATCTTCGCCCTACGCCATGCAGGGCCTGATCGGCCTGCGCGAGCGCTTCGACGTGGCCTTTGCCTGTGACCCGGACCACGACCGCCATGGCATCGTTACCGCCGATGGCCTGCTGCAGCCAAACAACTACCTGGCCGTGGCCATCGACTACCTGTACCGCCACCGCCCGCAATGGCGCAGCGACGCTGCCGTCGGCAAGACGGTGGTGTCCAGCGGCCTGATCGACCGCGTTACCGAGCGCCTGGGCCGTGAGCTGTACGAAGTGCCAGTGGGCTTCAAGTTCTTTGCCCAGGGGTTGTTCGAGGGTTCATTGGGCTTTGGTGGCGAGGAGAGTGCCGGTGCTTCGTTCCTGCGCAAGGACGGCTCGGTGTGGGCCACCGACAAGGACGGGCTGATTCCGGCATTGCTGGCGGCCGAGATGACCGCGCGCACCGGGCGTAACCCAAGCCAGGCCTACGACGACCTGACGGCGGCGTTGGGCAAGCCGTTTGCCACCCGTGTCGAGGCCAAGGCCGATGCACGGCAAAAGGCGGCCCTGGGCAAGTTGGCGCCAGAGCAGGTGAAGTCGACCGAACTGGCCGGTGAGCCAATCGTGCAGATCTTGAGCCACGCGCCAGGCAACGGCCAGGCCATTGGCGGGTTGAAGGTGATGACAGCCAATGGCTGGTTTGCGGCGCGGCCGTCGGGCACCGAGGACATCTACAAGATCTACGCCGAAAGCTTTGTCGACGAGGCGCACCTCAAGCGCTTGGTGCAAGAGGCTCAGGTGCTGGTGGATGCGGCGATTGCCTGAGTGAGGTGAGCGGGGGCTGCTGGGCAGCCCATTCGCGGGGCAAGCCCGCTCCTACATCGGGTGTGTAGGGGCGGGCTTTCTCCTTGGCTTACGCCACATCGACCAGAACGATTTCGCTATCTTCGACCGCGGTCACCCGCAGCACGTCTTCCTGCTCGATCGCCACGCCATCGCGGCCCTTGGCCCGCAGGCCATTGACCTCCACCAGCCCCTTGGCCGGCACCAGGTAACCCCGGCGCCCGGCGTCGAAGCGGTATTCGGCGGTTTCTCCTGCACGCAAGGTGGCGGCCAGCAGCCGTGCATCGGCGCGGATCTGCAAGCTGTCTTCATCACCGGCGCGGCCACTGGCCAAGGTCACGAAGCCTTCGCCACGTTCGCCTTTGGGGAACGGGCGCACACCCCAGGAAGGCGCGTCACCGACTTTCTCCGGCACGATCCAGATCTGGAAAATGCGCGTGTCGATTTCTTCCAGGTTGTACTCGCTGTGCACGATGCCGGTCCCGGCACTCATCACCTGCACGTCACCGGCTTCGGTGCGGCCTTTGTTGCCCAGGCTGTCCTGGTGGGTAATGGCGCCTTCACGCACATAGGTGATGATTTCCATGTCGCGGTGCGGGTGCGGCGGGAAGCCACTGCCAGCGGCGATCAAGTCATCGTTCCACACCCGCAGGTTGCCCCAGTGCATGCGCGCCGGGTCGTAGTACTCGGCGAACGAGAAGTGGTGGTGGGCATCGAGCCAGCCGTGGTTAGCATGGCCAAGGCTTTCGAAGGGTCGCAGTTGCAGCATGATCGTGCTCCTTGAATCGGGGGAATGGAACCATGATGCGGCATTAATAGATCGAAAATAAGCGTAAATATCGGCTTGATATGATCGTATATGTAGATATTTTAACTCGCTGTGAATTATGCGATTCATCGCCTAATCCACTGATCTTCAAGCATTCGCTGGCGATTTTTGGCGGATGCGGCGAACATGCCCGCTGATTTGATTTTCAACGGAGTGACCGTGGCCCACGAGCAACCCCAGGCCCCTGCCGAACTGACCCCGCCCGCCCAGCTGCCCTGGTTCCGGCGCCTGGCCGCCCGCTTGCTGGGGCGTGGCTTGAGCCGCTTGCAGGCGCAGCACCGTGACTCCTGGTTCCTTGGCCACGCCATGGGTCTGCGCAGCGGCCATGCCGACGGCGTGCGCGAGGGCTTCGAGCGCGGCCGGGTGGAAGGCTTTGAGGCCGGGCGCCAGGTGTTGGTGATCCGCGATTCGCGCCCAGACACCGCCGCCGTGCCGGGGCAGGACGACAACCTGTTCGACGACTGGCGCCTGCCATTGACCGCTGAGCTGAAAAAGCGCTTCAAGGCCGATGTCGCCCAGCGCCTGCCGGCCCAGGCGCAACCCAGCGCGGCGCAATGGAAGTTGATTTTCAGCGATACGCCTTCCACCTGCGTGGTGGCGGGCGCAGGTGCGGGCAAATCGACGTCGCTGGTGTTGCGCATCCTGCTGCTGCGCCACTACCTGGGCTACGAGCTGGATGCAATGACCGTGGTGACCTTCACCCGCGAGTCGCGCAAGGACTTCATCAAGCGCCTGGTTCAAGTATTCGCCCTCTGGCAGCTGGACCTGCAGCCTGCCAAGGCGCGTGAACTGGTGCGCACCTTTCACTCGCGCATTCTGCCGTTGGTGCGCAGCTTGCCGGGCTTTGCCCAGGTGCGGGCATTCGAAACCCTGGGCAACGAGATGCCTGCGGGCCGTGAAGCGGAGGCGGACAGCAACCCGTTCGACCTGCGCCTGAACGACGCCCAGCGCCAGCAGCTCAACCAGTGCTACAGCGACCTGCTGGCCGAGAGCCCGCGTTTTGCCCAGATCATCGCCACCCTGCGCCGCGAGGCGCTGCAGCTCAAGCCGCTGGACCCGGACCACCCGGATGTGCAGAAGCGCGTACAGGTGACGCAACTGGCCGCCCAGCGCGACGAAGAGCTGTGCGACATGATCGAGGACCTGTGGTTCGCCGCCGGTGCCTGGCCGATCAAGGGCATAGAGCCATGCCGTGAAACCGTGGAGATTCGCGGCAGCCGCTTCCACGTGCATGGTCGCCTGGCCGGCCTGGATGCTTGGGTGGTGCTGGGTTTCGACCCTTCGGAGAGCGCCCAGTACCAGCGCCCGGGGGCAAAGCTTGCGGTGCGCGCCGAGTGGGCGGTCAAGCGCACGTTGCTGCAGGCGTTCTGTGACAAGCCGCTGATCTGGCTCGACAACTACAGCATGGCCCGGCGCCTGGCCGCCTCCCTGGCCGGTGACGCGGTGGCAGGGCCAGGCTTCGAATACAAGGTCAAGGGTGAGCTGGCAGCGTCGCCGCTGCTCGATGCCTTTGTCGGCGCTGCCAGCTTCATTGAAAACCTGGGCGTGGAAGTGCACAGCGCCGTCGCGGCCATGAGTTTTCCGTCCGGCGACCCGGATGCGCTGTTCTTCGAGGCTTTGGCGCTGTACTGGAAGGCACTGGAGTCACACCTGCTGAACCAGACCCCGCCGGTCATGAGCTACAACCGCATGTTTGCCCTGTTTGGCGAGAACAACCCGGAAAACCTGCAGTTGCTGCCCGACCCGCTGCTGCGGCCATTGGCGCACCTGATGATCGATGAGTTCCAGGACGTTTCGCCGCAGATCGTCAGCTGGCTACGCGCCAGCCTTGCGGAAATCCGCCGCCGTGGCCCGTCCATGCATACCGGGCGCCATGCCCAGCACAGTTCACTGATGTGCGTGGGCGATGACTGGCAATCGATCTACGGCTGGCGCGGCAGTTCACCGAAGTATTTCATGGAGTTCACCAAGGCTTTCCCGTCGCCGGCCAATACCCGGGTGATGTTGGTCGACAACTACCGCTGCCAGCAGCAGGTGATCGACGCGGCCGAGCACCTGGTCAAGGGCACCCCGGCCATCGCGGGCAAGAAGGCCAGGGCAAGCGGGCCGGCCGCCGAGCTGCCGGGGGCGCCGGTGCGGGTGTTCGACCGTGATGAGGCGGCGTTGGGCGAAACCCTGATCGAGCACTACCAGCGTGGCGAGTCGGTGATGATGCTGTACCGCAAGGGCAGCGACAAAGCCTTGATGAACGACCACCTGCAGGGGGTGCTGCAGGCCGAGGCCATGCTGCCGGCCGAGCAGCGCCGGCTGCGCCAGCTGACCTACCACAGTGCCAAGGGCCTGCAGGCTGATGCGGTGTTCATGCTCGGCGACTGCCAATACCTGACCAGCTCGCCCTACAAGAACCAGGTGTACCGCCTGGCGGGCCTGGGCCGTGCAGGGGATGCCCAGCCCTTCGACACGGCCCAGAAAGAGGAGGTGCAGCGCCTGGCCTATGTGGCTGTGACCCGTGCGGTCAGGCACTGCTACTGGCATGTGGAGGCGGCCAGCGGCGAGGCGGCGGCAGCCCCGCGCGCTTCCAGCCAGGTGGATGGCCGGCAAGCCTTCTTCGAAGACTTGCGCGGCCAGTGACGGCTCAGTCGTTGGGGTCCTGTTGCCGGGTGAGGCGGGCGTACAGCGCTTCCAGCTCGGCCTGACGCTCGCTCATCAGGCGCTTGAGCGCCTGTTCGTACTGCTGGCTGTTGAGGGGCATCCGCTGCAGGTTACCGCTGTCGTCCAGTAGCGGCGCCGGCAGCACCTCGGCCAGGGCCTCGCGTACCCGGCTGTCGAGGCTGCTGACCGCTTCACCTTGTGGGTCGAGGCAGAAGTCCAGGTAGGTCATGCCTTGGTACCAGCGCGCATCCAGCTCGGCGAAGCGCGTGGCGAAGCGTACCCGCAGAAAGCGCCGCCAGCTCGGCTGCCCGGCAATCCATGCCCGCCGTAGGCGTGGGGCTTCATCGCGCGCCCGTACCGTATCCTCCACGTTGTCGATGGTCAGGCTGCTGATGCGGGCGGCATCGCGGTAGAGCATGTCCTGGCTTGGCTCCGGAAACGCCAGCGGCTCGGCCAGGGATTGGCGCAGGGCCAGGCGGATTTCGATGTCATCCACGCCACCTTGCTCAAGGTCCATGAGGCTGATGTCATCCAGTTCGTCCAGTGCCGGCAACTCCGGGAACTGTGGCCGGCTTTCCGGGGTTTGCTCCAGCCAGTCGAGCAAGGCGCGTTGCCGAGCCAGGCGCGCGGCATGGATACGGGCTGCCAGCAGGTTGACCTGCTCGCGGCGGAACAGGCGCTGGTAGAACTGGAACAGGTAGGGGCCCGGGATATTGGCCTGGCGGCTTTCACGGAAGGCCAACAGTTCGATTTCCAGGGTGCTGAAGCCATCGGCGCCGGCATCGCCGCACGACGGCGGGAACTCACTGGCCACTTCGTTCAGGCGTTCGCGCAGGCGCTGGTCTTCGCTGGCCGCTTCCAGCAGCCGCCACACCTGGGTGCCCAGCGATGGCTGGTTGTGCAGGGCCTGCGCCGAGCGGCCGACGCGCTCCACCACTTCGCGCAGCTCGCGGTTGTTGCCTGCGTCGAACAGCTCATCCCACACCTGTTGGCGCTCGGTGCTGGCGGCGGCACGCCAGTCGACGGCAGTGGCCTCGGGCAGGAAATCGGCATGTTCGACTACGCCTACGCCAATGGCGCGGAGCTGGCGGGTTTGCTCTGGCTCCAGTCGGTTGAAGTGAAACTCCCAGTTCTGCCCATGGGCGCTCAGCAGGTTTTGCGCATAGGCGCTGGCGAGGATGTCTTCGAGCGTTGGCAGGCGGTGAATGGCGTTTTCGCTGAGCTGGATGTTGCGCAGGGCGTAATCGGGCCGATTCATCAGCTCGGTCAAGCCCTCTGGCCAGGCTTGCAGCGCGCAGGTGTCGAGTTCCAGGGTTTGCAGGTGGTGCAGGCGGGCGAGGGTGGGCGGGATGCCCAGCGGGTTGTGCGACAGGTTCAATGCCACCAGGCGGGTCATCTGGCCAAACTGCGCAGCGCTGTCCGCGGTCAGGGTGATGGCGTTGTTGCTCAGGTGCAGGTGCTCCAGCGGCAGGGCCGCGATCGCCTGCAGGTCGGGGGTGGCCAGCGTCAGTTCGGCATCGCTCAAGCGCAGTTCACGCAGCCTGCGCAGGCTGGCCAGCGCTTCACGCCCGGCGTCGTCCAGGGCCCCCAGTGAGCTACCCGCCACTTCCAGCGCGCGCAACTGCGGCGCATGGCGTAACGCCTGGAACAGCGAGCCGGGTTGCAGGGCCGGGTTGCGCGACAGGCGCAGGCGCTCCAGGTGCGGGAAGCTCTGTAGAAACACAGGCGACAGGGTTTGCAGGTTCAGCCCTTGCACGTTCAGCGAGGTGATGTGGTCCAGGCGTGCCGGTAGCGCCGGTAGGTGCTCCAGTGTCATGTGCTGGAGCGTCAGCACAGCGCCTTCGTCGCGCCGCGCTGCGCGGTTGACCGCTTGCTGGAAACGCAGGCGATGTTCCCGGGCGTCGCCCTGAGCCTCGTCGGCCCAGGCTTGCAGATGGCCCTGCAACTCGGCACGTTCGCGTTGCAGGTGGCGAATTTGCTCGCCAATGTCGCCGCGCTGACGCAGGGCATCAAGCAGCGCGCGGCGTTGCGGGGCGTCCAGCGACGGGTAGAGTTCCTGCAGCCTGCGTTCTTCGTGGCGGGTGGTGCCAAGCCTTACCCACTCCCGCCACCTGCCGCGGCCGCTGAGGGGGTAGCCATGGCGACCATCGGCCAGGCGCAGGGGCGAGCGGTACCCTGGGCGGATGGGTTGCTGGCCGAGCAAGCTCGCGCTTTGGGTGCGGTCTGTCAGCGCCGTTTGCAACCGTTGTGCGGCGCTGGCGTTGGGATGCCTGGCCTGCAGGGCGGTGCTCAGCACATGGCTGTCGGCGTTGGCCAAGCTCGGCCGATACAGGCCCAGCAGCGCGCGGTCCAGGCGTACCTGGGCCTGCAGCCTGCGCGCTTCTTCGGCGAGGCGCAGCGGCACGCGCCCGGCGGCCAGGCGCAGGTGTTCGGCGGGGCTGGCGTGGGCGAGCAGGGCGTCCAACGCGGGGGTGGGCAGGCTGGTGAATTGGCGCTTGATGACCCGCGCCGCATCGCCCAGGGGCGGCTGGCTGCTGCTCATCAAGCTGTCGAACAGGGCGGCGCGGCGATCGCTGAGGGTATTGGCGAGCTTGGCGTCCAGCGCGCTGGCGCGGGCTGCTGACGCCACCCCTTCGGGTAGCAAGGCACTGGCGTATGCATCATCGAGCTGTTGCAAGACGGCCTGGCTCAGCTTGCCTTGCTCCAGTTCGGTGCGGGTGAGGGCGATCACCACCGCGTCCGGTTGCTGGTGTTGCCCGTAGAGCGTCGATGCTCCCCACGGCTCAGGGCCTTGGAACAGCTCGATCACGTGGTCCTGGGGCCAGCCGGGCAGTTCCACCAGGGCGGGCAGGGCATAGTGCTTGTGCGCGGCCACCGACCGGCCGTGGCGCACGTTGTTGATCAGCTCGCTGGTTTCCTGGTCGATACGCAGACGCTTCAGGGCATCGGCCAGCAGCGGCGGGGTACCGGTTTCGCTGACATGGGCGTGGCGCAAGGCATCTTCGTCCAGGCCGGTGCAGCGCAGCGCGGCGTCCAGGTCGGCCTGCTCAAGGGCTTCGGCGTCGGCGCCCAGGCGTTTGAGCAGTTGCTCGCGCGGCCAGTCCAGCGGTTGTTCGCCCTCGATGCGCCAGGCGCCCCCGGCGATGGGGCGCATCACCGGGCGGTAGGCCTCGGGGTCGCGCGGGTGTTCGAGCCGCCATTGGCCGTCGGCGCCTTGGGTTTGCTCGTACAGTTGGCCGCCCAGCCGAACGTAGTGGCGGCCTTCGTGCAGCAGTTGGCCGCTTGGGTTGGCTTGCAGTGTTTCAGGTAGTGTTAAAGGCGAGGCGTAACCGTGCACATCGGGGTGCCACAAGCGTTCGCCGCCTGCGTGTTCGATGCGTAGCAGCGAATCGACGAAGCGCGATTGCTTGAGCAGCGCCGCACCGCCGGCCACCGCGCCCATCAAGGCAATGTTGAGCAACACCGATTCCAGCTGGGCTGCCGCCTGGGCCTTGTCCTCCTGTTCCCAGGCCTCGATACCGTGGAACACGCTTTCCATGATCTGCGCCGCGCCCACGGCCAGCATCACGGTGTTCAGCCCCGGAATGAACAGCGCGGCGACGTTGGCCAGGTCCAGGCCCAGCGAGGCGATGTGTTCGAACAGCTCGACCCGTGCCTTGGCGTCGACGTCAGCGGTTGGCACTGCCAGGGTGGCGGCATCGGCCTTGAGCCTGGCCACATGGGCGGCGTACAGCCTGGGCCATGGCAGAACTGGCAGCGGCGTGGCCTTGAACAACAGGCGAGGGTTGGGCTTGGGCAGTTCGGGTGGCACGCTGGGCGGTTGCGGGCGGTCGAACAGGTGCTCGCGCACACGCTTGGCCAGGCCAGCCTGCAAGGCCTGGGGGGCGAAGCGCAGCATGCACTGCAGCAGGGGCTCGTGCTGCATGCGCAGTGCCAGGGCCGCGGCGGCGGCGCTGGCCGAGGCATACTCCTGCAGTGGAGCATCGGGTGCGCCAGGAATGTACAGGATGCAGGGGTTCGTTTGGCTGCCGTGGTTTGGGCCGATCACCAGCACTTCGTGCAGCGGTGTGCCGAACAGGTCCAGGCGCCAGCAGCCAAGCGGTGCACCGTCGTACTGGGGGGCCTGCTGTTGCGTGCAGAGCTGCCCGATGGCGGCCAGGCCAGGCGCGCCAAGCCTGCCGCGCAGGGCGGCGATATGGGCCTGTACCTGTAACGCATCCTTCGATGCCTGGCACCAGAGGGTTTCCAGCCGGTGCTTGTCCGCACCGTCGTAGCACGCGGCGAGGTGGCCCTGGTACTGCTGGCCCAGGTCCAGTTCGCGGCAGGTGTCGATGAATTCCGGCACGCTGAGCCCCACCATTGGGGTGCCGTCAGTCTTGCCCTGGTGCAGTTGGCTGTAGGGGCCGGCCTCCGCCGTGTGGGTGAAGTTGTGCAGGGCCGCCTCCAGCAGAGTGACCTTGCGCGGTGTACCGCTGGGGTCGTACTCGAAGCGGTCGGGGCCGGGGAGCGCACCGATGCCACTTTCAATGCCCACATCCACCCCGGGGCGCTGCTTGAACGGCTGGAAAAAATACACCGCCTCATCGACTGCGGCTGTTATTGCAAGCCGTTGCGACAGCAGTGGCTGGCAGAACTCGGTAATGCCCTTGAGCGGTTTCAGGGCGCGTTGCAGCGCCAGGTGGCTGCTGTCGCGTTGGCCGATGGCGGCGTGCAGTGCCTGGCGCTGGGCGTCGCTGGCGTCGCGGTACCAGGGGCAGGGTTGCCCGTCGGCCTGCACATGCTCGGGGCGCTGGGTGGCCATGATCTGTTCGACCGAGGGGCGGGCCAGGTGCCGGGACCATGGCGGTAGTGTGCGGGCCAGTTGCTGGGTGTGAAAAGGCAGGGGTGGGTGCATGGCAGGGCTCCGTCAGGGCAAAGCGCCCATTGGACACGCGCCAACCCCGGGCCCCGGGGTAGATAGGTAGCACTGGCGCGTCGGTGTCGCCTACGCCTGTGTCGGTCACGGAGCATCGTGACACTGCCCATCGCGCGAAGGTAGGGCGTCGGAATTTCTTGCGGGCCCGGCCGGGGGCATAACGGCACACCCCTCTGGCCACCAATCAGGAAGGTATCCATGCGTTCATCATCCACACCCAAGGACCATCTGCTCGACCTCAATGGCATCGAGATTGCCGTGCGCTGCTGGGGCGACGAAGGTGGCATACCGGTATTGGCGCTGCATGGTTGGCTGGACAACGCCGCCAGCTTCGAGCGCCTGGCACCCATGCTCGATGGCTGTTTCGTGGTTGCCCCGGACCTGGTCGGCCACGGCCGTTCCGACCACCGCCGCCACGACAGCGGTTACTACCTGTGGGAGCATGCCGAAGACATGCTCGCGGTGGCCGACAGCCTGGGCCTTGCGCAGTTTCACGTGCTGGCCCATGGCATGGGCAGCGGCGTGGCATCGCTGCTGGCGGCGATGACCAGCGGCATCGCCAGCATGACCTTCCTCGACGGCATGGGCGCGCCGTTCACCGTGGCCGAGGATGATCGCGTGCAGCACCTGGCGCGTGCTTATCGGCTCAAGCGCATGGTCCAGCGCAGCCAGTTGCATGGCTTCGCCGAGCCAGGCGGCGGGCGCTTCGACAGCCTTGAAACGGCCCTGGAGCAGCGGCGCAAACGCCTGGACGGTGAATTGAGCGAAGACGCGGCCCGGGTGCTGGCCTTGCGCGACCTGCTGCAACTGGCCGACGGCTACTGCTGGCGCCACGACCCGCGCCTGGTGCTGCCCGAACCCATGCCGCTGACCGAACGCGAGGCCTGTGACCTGCTGCGGGAAATCCGCTGCCCGCTGTACCTGATGTTTGGCCGGCAGGGGGCATTTGCCGGCGACGGTTTCGTCTCGCGCCAGGAGGCGTTGCCGGCCCAGGCCAAGGTGTCTTGGCACCCGGGCGGGCACCATTTTCACCTGGAGGCGCCGGACCGGGCGCTGGTCGACCAGATTCTGCGGATTCTGGCCCGCCATGAGGGTGGGCTGCTGCAGCGCGCGGTGAACGAGTAGCGGATGATGGCCGGGGTGGCGGGTGCTGGGCTATGGTGACAGTCACCTCCACGCCTTGGCCACAGGAGACTTGGCATGCGACCGTTCGCCATCCAGCACATCGACCACCTGGTGTTGCGCGTCAGCGACGTGCAACGCAGCATCGCCTTCTACCGCGACCTACTGGGCTGCACGGTCAGCCGTGAACGGCCTGACTTGGGCATGGTGCACCTGGCGACCGGCACGGCGATGATCGACCTGGTGACCCTCGACGGGCCGTTGGGGCGGCCGGGTGGTGCGGGGCCGGGGGTGCAAGGGCGCAACCTGCATCACTTTTGCCTGCGCATCGAGCCTTTTGATGAACAGGCGTTGGCGGCTTATTTGCGGGCGGCTGGGGTGGTGGTGGAGCCGGCTGAAACGCGCTATGGCGCTGAGGGGGAAGGGTTGTCGCTGTATTGTTATGACCCGGATGGTAACCAGGTGGAGCTGAAGGGGCCGGTTTGATTTGAGATCGCATCGCGAGCTGCGCTCGCTCCTACCATGCCCGCACAAACCCGTAGGAGCGAGCGCAGCTCGCGATGCGGTCTGGTAGGCGTACCCGGTATCTGCGCCGTTCGTTCAAGCGCAGGCGCAGCGGATGATCCAACACTGGCGGCTCTCGTTCTCTAGGAGCCACCCCATGCGCCTGATTTATGCCCCCCTGTTCTTTTTCGGCTACATCGCCCTGGCCCTGTGGCTGGTCGGCCACCAGCACCGCCCATTGTGGTTGCTGGCGCTGTTGCTCGCCGCCATATTGTCGTCCCGCCTGGGTGAAGCCCTGATGCCCTACAAACCCGCCTGGAACCAGCACCGCAAGCAGGGTCCGCGCGACCTTTGCCATGCCCTGGTCAACGAAAGCCTGAACATGGCCAGCATCGCCTGCATCCCGCTGCTGGCCAGTTGGCTGCCAGCGACCGGGCTGTGGCCTGGGCATTGGCCGTTGGCGCTGCAACTGCTGCTGGCCATCGTCCTCGCCGACCTCGGGATCACCCTGGTGCATTACGCCAGCCATCGCAGCGCAGCCCTATGGCGCTTGCATGCGGTGCACCATAGTGTCACCCGGCTTTATGGTTTCAACGGGTTGATGAAGCACCCCCTGCACCAGGTGCTGGAAACCCTCGGCGGCACCTTTGCGCTGCTATTGCTTGGCCTGCCCCAGGACGTGGCGATGTTGCTGGCCTTCAGCGTGTCAATCCAGTTGCTGTTGCAGCACAGCAATGTCGACATGCGCATCGGCTGGCTGCGCCATGTCTTCGCCTGGGCGCCGGTGCATCGCTTGCACCACTTCAAGTACGGGCGCACCGGGGATGTGAATTTCGCCTTGTTCCTGCCGCTGTGGGACCGCCTGTTGGGCACGGCCCTGTATTTGCCTGGCTATGCGCTGGCAGACGATGACGTGGGCATCGGTGACCGCCCGGACTATCCCGTGGCTTACCTGGCCCAGTTGCGCGAGCCCTGGCGCCCAGGCCAGCCGACGCCGCCAGCGCCGCTGCCGGCGCCGCTGCGCCAGGCGTTAGCCGAACGGATGGAGCCGTAAGCGGCCCAGCAGGTCGCTGGCGCGCAGGCCGAATTGCTTGCGCACGCTGCGCGACAGGTGTGCGGAATCGGCAAAGCCGGCTGCATGGGCGGCAACGGTGAGGCTGGCGCCATCCAGCGCCGCGTGCAGCGCCAGGCGCAGGCGTTGCCACAGCACCAGCCGGCGCACCGAGGTGTGCAGTTCGGCGCTGAACAGCCGTTCGAGCTGGCTGAGTGATAGGGCGGCGGCGTCTGCCAGTCGCCGGGCGGGCAAGCGTTGCTCGTCGAGGGCGCGGATGCGCGACAACGCCTCGTTCAGGCGCGGGTCCAGTGCGCGCCTGGGCCATTGCTGCAGGCGCTGCATGACGCGCTCGGGCGCCTCCCCAGGGGCTGGGCCTACCTTGGCAAGGTCGTCCAGGGTGAAGGCCAGCGGCTCGGCGAACAGAGTCAGGCAAGGCGACTGTTGGCCCAGCAGTGCATGGGCCTGCTGCGAGGCCACCTGCAACACCGGCCCACACTGATACTGCCCGCCGATGCAGGCCTGCAGGTCGCCGCCAAGGCCGACCATGACCTGATGGGCGTAGTGGGCGTGCGGGTGCGTGCTGCCGGGGGTGCCGAGCAGCAGCGCGTGATCGATGCCCAACCACAGTTCACCCTGCCAGCCGTTTGCCGCTGCGTTCATGTATCCCTCGCGTGCCGGGGCCGGACTGCCGGCGTGCTGGCCAGTGGATATCCCGGCAAAGCCGATTATGCTTCAGGTTACCTTGCTGCGATTCGAAGTGGTGCGCTTCGTCGTGCTTCGCGCAACCAATGCTAGCCCTCGGGCCTGGGTGCGACGGTGAAATGGGTGTGAGGTACTCCGGCCTGCGATAACAACAAGACGGAGGCAACCCATGGCGGTTCTCGACAGCGCATCAACGGGCAGTAGCGCGCCCCAACGCGGCATCACCAAGGAGGAGCGCAAGGTCATCTTCGCCTCTTCGCTGGGCACCGTGTTCGAATGGTACGACTTCTACCTCTACGGCTCGCTGGCGGCGATCATTGCCAAGCATTTCTTTGCCGGCGTCAATGAAACCACCTCGTTCATCTTCGCCTTGCTGGCCTTTGCCGCAGGCTTTGCAGTGCGGCCGTTCGGCGCCATCGTGTTTGGCCGCCTGGGCGATATGATCGGGCGCAAGTACACCTTCCTCATCACCATCGTCATCATGGGCGTGTCCACCGCGGTGGTGGGCTTGCTGCCCAGCTACGCAACGATAGGGGTGGCGGCGCCGGTCATTCTCATCACCCTGCGCCTGCTCCAGGGCCTGGCCCTGGGCGGTGAATATGGCGGCGCGGCCACGTATGTGGCCGAGCATGCACCCAAGGGGCGGCGCGGCTTCTTCACTGCATGGATCCAGACCACGGCCACCCTTGGCCTGTTCCTGTCGCTGCTGGTGATCCTGGCCTGCCGCACCGCCATGGGCACCGAGGTATTCGAAGACTGGGGCTGGCGTGTGCCGTTCCTGCTGTCGATTCTGCTGCTGGCGGTTTCGGTGTATATCCGCATGCAGCTCAACGAGTCGCCGGTGTTCATGAAGATGAAGGCCGAAGGCAAGGCGTCCAAGGCGCCGCTGACCGAGTCGTTCGCCCGCTGGGACAACCTCAAGGTGGTGATCATGTCGTTGCTTGGCGGCACGGCCGGGCAGGCGGTGGTGTGGTACACCGGGCAGTTCTATGCGCTGTTCTTCCTGTTGCAGATGCTCAAGATCGACCCGCAGACCGCCAACCTGCTGATTGCAGGTTCGCTGCTGATCGGTACACCGTTCTTCATCTTCTTCGGCAGCCTGTCGGACCGCATTGGCCGCAAGAAAATCATCATGGCAGGTTGCATCATCGCCGCGCTGACGTACTTCCCGATCTTCAAGGCCCTGACCGAGTACGGTAACCCCGATGTGTTCGTCGCCCAGGAGCAGAACCCGGTGGTTGTGGTGGCTGACCCCGGCCAATGCGCGTTCCAGTTCGACCCGGTGGGCAAGGCCAAATTCACCAGCTCTTGCGACATCGCCAAGAGCCTGCTGGCCAAGCGCGCGATTCCCTACACCAACCAGGCTGCCGAGCCTGGCAGTGTGGCGCAGGTGCGCATCGGTGAGCGGGTGATCCCAAGCTTCGAGGGCAGCAGCCTGGCTGCCGCCGACCTGAAAACCCAGGGTGATGCCTTTACCGCGACCATGGGCACCGCGCTGAAGGAGGCCGGCTACCCGGAAAAAGCCGACCCTGCGAAGATCCACTACCCGATGGTGCTGTTGCTGCTGACCCTGTTGGTGATCTACGTGACCATGGTGTATGGGCCGATCGCCGCCTGGCTGGTGGAGCTGTTCCCGGCGCGCATCCGCTATACCTCGATGTCGCTGCCGTACCACATTGGCAATGGCTGGTTTGGCGGCTTCCTGCCGACGGTGGCGTTTGCCATGGTGGCGGCGACCGGGGACATCTATTACGGGTTGTGGTACCCGATCGTGATTGCGGTGATGACGGCAGTGTTGGGGATATTCTTCATGCCTGAAACCAAGGACCGGGATATCAACCATGCCTGAGTCGAGGTAGGCAGGGTGGGCCTATCGCGACCTGCGGTCGCTCCTACGGGGGTGGATATGCAGGTTGCCAGGCCCATGTGTCAATCGAAATACCCGCGCAGGCTGAAGGCGTAGCCGGTATCCACCCCTTTGGCTTCGCCCCGGCTCCAGCGCTTTTTCATCACGAATTCGAACGCTGGCTCATACAGCCCGTCGCGGATCAGCGCACCGGCCAGCACCTCGACGTCATACCAACCGTTGTCCAGCTCGATGATCGGCCGCCCTGGCACCTGGTAGCGGGCCAGCAGGTCGCCCAGGGTCTTGTTGGTGAAGTGCTGCAGAATACGCCAGGTGTACAGCATCACCGCGCGGTGTTCGACCCGCAGCACATAACCATTGCGCCGGTGCTTGAGCCGGCTGCCAGGTTCGAGCAGTGCCGGCGTCAGGCCGTCGAGGGTGAACAGGATGTGGTAGGGCAGGTTGTCGACCCCGGCCAGCGGCACCACCACGCCTTCGGCCACGGCCTTGTCGCCGCTGTCGTTGTGGGTGAACTCATGGGCCAGGTCATCGCAGAGGTGGTTTTCGTGCTTGAAACGGTCCAGCAGCTGGATATCGCCCAGCAGGAAATAGTCGACCAGGTCGTTGAGCACTTCGCTGAATTCGTGGCGCATCTGTTTTCCTTGTTGTGGCGCACGGGTACAGCTGCAATGTAGCGAATGGCAGCCTTGGCTGCCACAGGCCGGTTCAGTGCTTCTGGGCGATCTGGATCAAGTTGCCGCAGGTGTCGTCGAACACCGCGACGGTGACCGGGCCAAGCAGGGTGGGTTCCTGGGTAAAGACCACGCCGGCCTTGCACAGGCGCGTGAACTCGGCCTGGATGTCACGCACGCCAAAGGAGGTGGCGGGAATGCCGTCCTGCTTGAGGGCGGCCTTGTAGACCTTGGCGGCCGGGTGCGCATCGGGTTCGAGCAGCAGCTCCACGCCGTTGGGGTCGCTGGGCGAGGTCAGCGTCAGCCAGCGGTGCTGGCCCATGGGGATGTCGTGCTTGGGCATGAACCCCAGCACATAGTGGTAGAAGGCCAGGGCCTTGGCCTGGTCGTCGACGAGGATGCTGGTGACAACGATCTTCATAGGCGCACACCGTTCCTGCGGGTCGTTACCTTGCAGTAAAGACGTTCTGGCCTATTTCACCAGTGGCGGGCCGTGGCACCGCCCGTGAAGATACGGGGCGGTGCCTGGCACCGGCGTTGCCGGCGTTCGCGGGGCGAGCCCGGCCCTACAAGGGATGACCTAACCTTCGAGTGAGGGGGTTACAACCAGCCCTTGATCTGCCGCGCCACGGCCTCGGTGGAAATGCCATAGCGGTCATGCAGGGTCGGCAGCGCGCCGGCATCGAGGAAGGCATCCGGCAGGGCGATTTGGCGGAAGGTCGGCGTCACGCCATTGCGCAGCAGCACACCGGCCACCGCTTCCCCCAGCCCGCCGACGATGGAATGGTTTTCCGCTGTCACCACCAGCCGGCCGGGCTTGCGTGCCTCGGCCAGCAGCGTGGCTTCGTCCAGTGGCTTGATGGTCGGCACGTGCAACACCGACACATCCACCCCGTCCTTGTGCAACTGCTCGGCCGCCTCCAGCGCGCGCATGGTCATCAGCCCGCTGGCGATCACCAGTACGTCGCGCCCCGGGCGCACCACCTGCGCCTTGCCCAGCTGGAAGCGGTAGTCGTAGCGGTCCAGCACCAGCGGCACGTTGCCGCGCAGCAGGCGCATGTACACCGGGCCCTGGTGGGCGGCGATGGCGGGCACCGCCTGTTCGATTTCCAGCGCATCGCAAGGGTCGACCACCATCAGGTTGGGCATGGCCCGCATGATCGCCAGGTCGTCGGTGGCCTGGTGGCTGGGGCCGTAGCCGGTGGTGAGGCCGGGCAGGGCGCAGACGATCTTGACGTTGAGGTTTTCCTCGGCAATCGCCATGCAGATGAAGTCATAGGCGCGCCGCGAGGCGAACACCGCGTAGGTGGTGGCGAACGGGGTGAAGCCTTCGCGGGCCATGCCGGCCGCAGCGCTCATCAGCAACTGCTCGGCCATGCCCATCTGGTAGAACCGCTTGGGGTGCGCTTTGGCGAAGATGTGCAGGTCGGTGTACTTGGACAGGTCGGCGCTCAGGCCAACGATGTCCTGGCGCTGCTCGGCCAGCGCGCTCAGCGCATGGCCGAACGGTGCCGGGCGGGTGGCTTGGCCTTCGGCGGCGATGGAGGCGATCATTGCCGAGGTGGTCAGGCGTTTTGGCGTGGCGGTTTGGCTGTTCATACGTGGCTCCCGGCGTCCAGTGCTTGCAGGGCGAGGTCCCATTCGTGTTCGTCGACACGGATGAAGTGGGTTTTGTCGCGGTTTTCCAGGAAGGGCACGCCCTTGCCCATGCGGGTGTCGCAAATGATGACCCGGGGTTGTGCAGCGCGGTGGGCGCGGGCCTGGTCGAAGGCCTGGACCAGCGCATCGAGGTCGTTGCCGTCGACCCGCTGTACGAACCAGCCAAATGCCTGCCAGCGCTCGACGATGGGCTCGAAGGCCAGGATTTCGCTGGAATGGCCGTCGGCCTGCTGGTTGTTGACGTCGATGATCGCGATCAGGTTGTCCAGTTGCCAGTGGCTGGCCGACATCGCCGCCTCCCAGGTCGAGCCTTCGTTCAGCTCGCCATCGGACAGCAGGTTGTACACCCAGCTGGCCGAGCCCTTGCGCTTGAGCCCAAGGCAGGCGCCCACGGCGATGCCCAGGCCGTGGCCGAGCGAGCCGCCGGTGATTTCCATGCCGGGGGTGTAGGCGGCCATGCCGGACATCGGCAGGCGGCTGTCGTCGCAGCCATAGCTTTCCAGTTCTTCCTCGGCAATGACGCCGGCCTCGATCAGCGCCGCGTACAGGGCGATGGCGTAGTGGCCGATGGACAGGTAGAAGCGGTCGCGCTGCTCCCACTCGGGGTTGGCTGGGTCCAGCCGCAGGGCGTGGAAGTAGGCCACGGCCAGCAGGTCGGCGGCGCCCAGGGCCTGGCCGATGTAACCCTGGCCCTGGACCTGGCCCATGCGCAGGGCATTGCGGCGGATGTTGTGGGCGCGCGCAGCCAGGGGCCGCGCACCCGTTGTAGCGGGTACGGTGTTCATCGTGTGACTCCTTGGGGAATTAGCGGTTGACCAGGCTGGCCGGTACGCGGAACACCAGCCCCGCGCCGAATACCAGCACGGCGGTAATCAGGTACATGCCGATGGCGTTGTTGCCCAGGGTGCTGGTGACCCAGCCGATCAGAAACGGCGAGCAGAACCCGGCCAGGTTGGCAAAGCTGTTGACCGCGGCGATGCCGGCAGCGGCCGAGACGCCGCCGAGCAGGGTGGTTGGCAGCATCCAGAACAACGAGGAGGCGGCAAGAATGCCGGAGGCTGCCAGGCACAGGCTGAGAATCGACAGGCTCAGGTGGCTGGCGAACAGCGCGGCCAGGGTCAGGCCCAGGGCGCCGGCCAGCATCGGCACTGCCAGGTGCCAGCGCCGTTCGCGGTGGCGGTCGCCGCTGCGCCCGGCCAGCAGCATGGCGGCGATTGCGCAAAGGTAGGGCAGGCTGGTGAGCAGGCCGATGTGCAGCGGGTCGGCGACCCCGGCGTTGCGCACCAGGGTGGGCAGCCAGAAGGTGATCGCGTATTGGCCCATGACCACGCAGAAGTAGATGCCAGCCAGCAGCCACAGGCGCCGGTCGCGGATGAAATCGGCCACCGAACCGTGCTGCACCTTGTGCTGTTCGTCCTCGGCCAGTTCCTTGCGCACCAGGGCCTTTTCTTCGTCATTGAGCCAATGCGCCTGGTTCACGCCGTCCTTCAGGTAGCTCAGCACCAGGCAGCCCACCAGCACCGTGGGCACGGCTTCGAGCAGGAACATCCACTGCCAGCCCGCCCAGCCATGCACCCCGGCGAAGCGCTCCATGATCCAGCCCGACAGCGGCCCGCCGACCATGCCCGAGAGTGGGATGGCGATGAACCACAAGGCGGTCATCTTCGCCCGCCGGTACGAGGGGAACCAGTAGGTCAGGTACAGCAGCAGGCCCGGCGCCAGGCCGGCCTCGGCAACCCCCAGGAAAAAGCGCAGCACGTAGAATTGCCAGGCCGTCTCGACGAAGGCGAACAGCGCCGAGATCAGCCCCCAGGTGATCATGATGCGGGCGATCCAGCGCCGCGCGCCCACCTTGTGCAGGATGATGTTGCTGGGCACCTCGCACAGGAAGTAGCCGATGAAGAACATCCCGGCGCCCAGGCCGTAAACCGCTTCGGACAGGGCCAGGTCGTCCATCATCTGCAGCTTGGCGAAGCCGACGTTGACCCGGTCGAGGTAGGCGCACAGGTAGCAGAGCATGAGAAAGGGCATCAGCCGCCAGGCCGTCTTGCGATAGGCATTGCTGCGCGCGGCGGTGGCCGCGTCGAGGGCTAGGGTGGTCATGTCGATCTGATCTCTTGTTGTTATCGATTGCCCCGCCGTGGCGGGGCTCAGATGCGAAACCTTGGGGTGCAGCGGTGTCAGTGAATCAGCATGCCCCCGTTGACGTCCAGGGTGATGCCGGTGAGGTAGCTGGACAGCTCGCTGGCCAGGAACAGTGCGGCATTGGCCACATCGTGCGCCTCGCCCAGGCGGCCCAGGGGGATGCCTTCGATGATGGCGTGGCGGCGTTCGTCCTGCATCAGGCCGCCGGTGATGTCGGTGTGGATCAGGCCGGGGGTGATGGCATTGACCCGCACGTTGTCCGGGCCCAGTTCACGTGCCATGGCCTTGCCCAGGCCAAGCACGCCGGCCTTGGCGGCGCTGTAGTGCGGGCCCCCAAAGATGCCGCCGCCGCGCTGCGCCGACACCGACGACATGCAGATGATGCTGCCCGAGCGCTGGGCGCGCATGCTCGGGATCACCGCTTGGGACATCAACAAGGTGCCGCGCAGGTTGACGTCGAGGATCCGGTCGTAGTCCTTGCCGGTGATGTCCAGGGTTTTTACCGGTTGGGTGATGCCGGCGTTGTTGACCAGCACGTCGATGCGGCCGAACTGGGCCAGCACCTGGGCCACGGCGTCGCGCACCTGGGCTTCGTCGGCGACGTTGGCAGCCAGGCCCAGGTGGCCGCTGCCCAGTTGCGCGGCGGCGTCGCGGGCGGCCTGCAGGTCGAGGTCGAGGATGGCCACCTTGGCGCCGTGGGCGGCAAAGGCCTGGGCGGTGGCGCGGCCGATGCCGCGGGCAGAGGCGGCGCCGGTGACGATTGCGAATTTACCTTCGAGTAGCATGGGTGTACTCCGGTTGCTTGTTGTTGTGGGCACAGCTTGGTATCCGGGCGAGGGCTGGGCAACGCAGTGCGCTTCAGCCTATGCTGAAAAAAATTCAGTACCGGGCCGGGTGTACCCCTGTTCGAGGCCCGCAACATCAAGGGAATGCGATGAATCTCGACCTGGGCAAGAAGCCTTTGCAATTGCCGCCGCTGAAAGCGATTCAGGCCTTCGAGCAGGCGGCGCGCTTCGGCAACGTCGCCCGCGCCGCCGAACAGTTGAACCTCACGCCCTCGGCGGTCAGCCATCAGATTGCCAACCTGGAGGCGTTGATTGGGCGGCCGCTGTTCCTGCGCACGGCCAAGGGGGTGACCTTGACGGCGGCGGGGGAGCAGTACCTGCGCGAGGTGTCTGGCATTTTGCAGAGCCTGGCCACGGCCACCGAGCGGGCCGGCAGTGCGGTTGGTTTCGACTGCTTGCGCCTGCATTCTTCTCCAAGCTTTGGCCTGCTGTGGTTGTTGCCGCGGCTGGAGCGGTTTCGCACCAGCCACCCGGATATCCAGATCAACCTGTCGTGTTCCTACGAGGCATTGCACTTCGGCCGCCACCAGATCGACGTGGACATCCGCCACGGTTACCCCAACTGGCCAAGCCTTGAGGTGCGCACCATTCGCCATGAGCGCGCCACGGTACTGGCTTCGCCAGCCTTGCTTGCGCGTGAGCCGATCGTGCAGCCTGCCGACCTGCTGGGGCAGAACCTGATTCTGTCCGAGTCAGCGTTGGTGCAGTGGCCGCAGTGGTTTGCCCAGCAGGGGGTGTCGCTGCCCCAGGCGCCGTTCGCGCTGAGTTTCGACCGGTCGTACATGAGCCTTGAAGCCGCCAGCCATGGCTATGGGTTTACCTTGGAAAGCTCGTTGCTGTCCCAGGACTATGTGGCGCAGGGGCGCCTGGTGCCGGTGTTCGGGGCCGAGCAGATGAGCCCGGTCAGCGCCCACCACATGGTGTTTCCGCGGGGGCATGCAGAGTTGCCCCGGGTAAGGCGGTTCTTGGAGTGGATGCAGGGGCAGTTGGGGCATGATTTCAGTTATTGAGTGTGGGGGTGTCTGTGCCGGCCCTTTCGCGGGGCAAGCCCGCTCCTACAGCGAAAGGGCCGGAACAGGCAACAGAAAACTATGCTCAAGCCATAGGCAAATCCTTCATCGCCCAACCGGCCAGCAAGGTAAAGTGGCAGGAAAATTCCAAGGCGCCCGCGAACGGCGCCCACGAGGTGCCCGTGGCTTCCTACACCCTGCGACAACTCAAATACTTCGTCACCACCGTCGAGGCCGGCAGCGTTGCCGAGGCGTCGCGCCAGCTGTACATCGCCCAACCTTCGATTTCCACGGCGATCAAGAGCTTGGAAGAAAGTTTCGGTGTGCAGCTGTTCATCCGCCACCATGCCCAGGGCGTGTCGCTGACCCCCAGTGGCAAGCGTTTCTACGCCAAGACCAAGTCGCTGCTGCAGATGGCCCACGAGTTCGAGCAGAACGCCCTGGCCGACAACGACACCGTCGCCGGGCAAATCGACATTGGCTGTTTCGAAACCGTCGCGCCGCTGTACCTGCCGCGGCTGATCGCGGGTTTTCGCGAGCGCTACCCCGGTGTGGACATTCGCCTGCGCGACGGCGAACAGCAAGACCTGATCCAGGGCCTGACGGCGGGTACCTTTGACTTGGCCTTCCTGTACGATCACGACCTGGACGGCACCATCGAGGCCGAGCCCTTGATGCCGCCGCAAAAGCCTTATGTGCTGCTGCCCGAGAAGCATCGCTTTGCCGGCCAGGCCCAGGTGTCGCTGCGCGACCTGTGCCCGGAGCCGATGATTCTGCTGGACGTGGCGCCGAGCCGCACGTATTTCGTCAGCCTGTTCAACGAAATGGGCCTGACGCCGAACATCGTTTTCAGTTCGCCGTCGATCGAGATGGTGCGTGGGATGGTGGGTCAGGGGTTCGGGTTTTCACTGCTGGTGACCAAGCCGCATTCGGAATGCACCTACGACGGGCAGAAGCTGGTGACGCTGGACATTGCCGAGCCGGTGGCGTTGTCGGGGCTGGCGGCGGCGCATTTGAAGCGGGTGCAGCTGACCAAACCTGCGCAATTGTTCGTTGAGTTTTGCCGTGAGGAATTGGCCAAGTTCTGAAAAGCTTCGCGGGGCAAGCCCGCTCCTACACGGGAGGGTGTAGGAGCGGGCTTGCCCCGCGAATGGGCTGCAAAGCAGCCCCGGGCCCAGAAATCACTGCTGATCCGGCACCACCGCAATCACATCGATCTCCATCAGCCACTCGGCCTGGGCCAAGCCGGCCACCACCAGCCCGGTGGAAATCGGGAACACGCCCTTGAGCCACTTGCCCACTTCTTTGTACACCGGCTCGCGGAAGCGTGGGTCGGTGATGTAGGTGGTGGTCTTGACGATGTGCGACAGGTCGGAGCCGGCTTCTTCAAGCAGCTGCTTGACGTTCTTCATCGCCTGCTCGGCCTGAGCGCGCGGGTCGCCCAGCCCCACCAGCTTGCCTTCGAAGTCGGTGCCGACCTGGCCGCGAACGTAGATGGTGTTACCGGCCCGCACGGCCTGGCACAGGTCGTTGTCCAGGGTCTGGTTGGGGTAGGTTTCCTTGGTGTTGAACATGCGGATGCGGGTATGGGTAGGCATCAGTGGGCTCCAAAGGTGCTGACGTTGCTGATCGGTTGGTCTTGCTCATCCGCGCTGCGCTGCTCGCGATCACGGTAGGCCAGGTAGGTGCGCTGGGTGGCGATGTGGCCGGCGACATGCTTGGCGTCGTGCCATACGCCCCAGATGAACGACGAGCCGCGGCGCGACAGCCACGGCAGGCCGAGGAAGTACACGCCAGGTTCCCGGGCGACGCCGCGCTGGTGCTGGGGCTTGCCGTTGGCGTCGAAGGTGTCGACCTGCAGCCAGCTGAAGTCCACGCCGTAGCCGGTGGCCCAGATGATGCTGGTGACGCCGGCCTTGGCCAGGTCCAGTTGCTGCAGCGGGTTGACCATGCACTCGGGGTCAGCCAGGCGCTTGCGTGCTTCGGGCTCTGGCGGCAGGTCCAGGCCGTTGCGTTCGATGTAGGCGTCGGCAGCGTCCAGCAGGGCCAGGTAGTTCTCGTCGCCGCGGTTGATGTTGTCCACCAGGTTGTCCTGGAAGCGGGCCACGCCGTTTTCGAACGACTGGGTCAGGCCAACCAGGGTCATGCCTTGGTGGGCGAGGGCGCGGAAGTCCACGGTGTGGCCGCCACGGGCACCGCTGACGGCGATGGTCACGTGTTCACGGCCGGGCTTGGCGATTTCCGCGTCCCACTCGCCGAGCACGCCCAGCCACCAGCAGAAGTCGCGGTTGCGGTAGGCCCGTGGCGGGCGGTCGTGGGCGCCGACCGACAGGTA
Source organism: Pantoea sp. Ap-967 (assembly GCF_011752565.1). Classification (GTDB taxonomy): domain Bacteria; phylum Pseudomonadota; class Gammaproteobacteria; order Pseudomonadales; family Pseudomonadaceae; genus Aquipseudomonas. The sequence goes on along the minus strand of NZ_VWXK01000002.1, from coordinate 126,596 downwards.
CACCTGGCGCCCGGCACGCATCAGTTCTTCGGCGATCTGTACGCCGGAGGAACCGGCACCCACCACCAGCACCGCGCCTTCGGGCAACTGCTGCGGGTTGAAGTAGGCGGCGGAGTGGATCTGGTGCAGGCCTGGGTCTTTTGGCGCGATGGCCGGGATCACCGGCTTCTGGAACGGGCCGGTGGCCGCTACCACGCGGTTGGCGCGGATCACGCCTTCGTTGGTTTCGATGGTGAAGCCTGGGCGGTCGGCGTTGCGCACCACCTTCTTCACCTCGATGCCGGTGCGCACCGGCAGGTTGTACTTGCGCACATACTGCTCGAAGTAGTCGGCCACCTGGTCCTTGCCGGCGAAGGCGTCGGCGTCGAGGTTGAATTCCAACCCTGGGAAGCGGTCGTGCCAGACCGGGCCGTTGGCCACCAGCGAATCCCAGCGGCCACTGCGCCAGGCCTCGGCGATGCGCTTGCGCTCCAGCACCAGGTGCGGCACGCCGAGCTTGCTCAGGTGTTCACTCATGGCCACGCCGGCCTGGCCGGCGCCGACCACGAGGGTGTCGATTTCGATGTTGTTCAGTGTCATGTCCGAGCCCTTGTTCAGGCGGTTTTTGTCAGGTCGGTTTGGAGGACCGCCGTTGCCTGGAGCCAGACTAGGGATGCACGGAAATTCGCGAAAATAGTATTTAGCTGGGGCTTGCCGATAAAACGGCGAAGGCCCCACTTCACCTGGGGTGCGCGGCTGTTTCGGGGCGTATTCGACGGCTTTTCGGGGCCTTAGTTTTTTCCTGCCCAAGGCACAGGAAAATGTTGGTTTCGTGGCTTTGGAGGTTCTGCCCAGAATGCGCTGTATCGCACAGAACGACAGGAGCTTCACCATGACCTTCTCCATCATCGGGCGCTGCCAGGAAACCGGCCAGGTTGGCATCGCCATCAGCTCGTCGAGCATTGCCGTGGGCGCCCGCTGCCCGTGGGTGCGGGCGGGTGTTGGCGCGGTGGCCACCCAGAACATCACCCTGCCGGCGCTTGGCCCACAGATTCTCGATGCCCTGGAGCAGGGGCAGTTGCCGCCTGCTGCGGCGCTGGACCGCGTGCTCAGCGCCAATGGTTGGAGCGAATACCGCCAGGTGACGGTGATCGACAGCCAGGGCCAGGTGGCCCTGTTCACCGGTAAGGAAGCCTTGGGCGTGCACAACGCGGTGGCGGGCGAGCAATGCGCGGCGGCCGGTAACCTGCTGTCGTCGCAGGCAGTGATCGAGGCGATGGTGCAGGCGTTCGAACAGGCCGGTGGCCACCTGGCGGATCGGCTGTTGGCGGCGATGCACGCGGCGATGGCGGCTGGTGGTGAAGCGGGGCCGGTGCATTCGGCAGCGCTGAAGATCGCCGGCGAATTGACCTGGCCGCTGGTGGACTTGCGGGTGGACTGGGCCGATGAAGACCCGATCGGCGTACTCGATGGCCTATGGCAGGCCTATCGCCCGCAGATGCAGGATTACGTGACCCGCGCCCTGGACCCAACCACCGCACCCAGCTACGGGGTGCCGGGCGATGAGTGAGTTCAGCAGCCGCGCGCTGCTGGAGCGGCTGATCGGTTTTGCCACGGCAAGCCGCGACTCCAACCTGGAACTGATCGGCTTCATTCGCGATTACCTGGCCGGCCTGGGCGTGCCTTGCGAGCTGTTCCACAACCCGGAGGGCACCAAGGCCAACCTGTTCGCCACCATCGGCCCGCAGGATGTGGGTGGGGTGGTGCTGTCTGGGCACACCGACGTGGTGCCGGTGGACGGCCAGGCCTGGACGCTGCCACCGTTCGCCCTCACCGAGCGTGACGGGCGCCTGTATGGACGCGGCACGGCGGACATGAAGGGTTTCATCGCTTCGGTGCTGGCGGCGGTGCCGGCGTTTCTCGCGCAGCCTTTGCGCTTGCCGGTGCACCTGGCGTTTTCCTTTGATGAGGAAGTCGGCTGCCTGGGCGTGCGTTCGATGCTGGCCGCGCTGGCGCAGCGCCCGCACAAACCGCGCCTGTGCCTGATCGGCGAGCCCACTGAACTCAAGCCGGTGCTCGGCCACAAGGGCAAGCTGGCGATGCGCTGCGAAGTGCACGGCGCGGCGTGCCACTCGGCGTATGCGCCGTATGGGGTCAATGCCATCGAGTATGCCGCCAAGCTGATTGGCAAACTGGGTGACATCGGTGAGGCACTGGCGCAGCCTGAACACCACGATGCACGCTTCGACCCGCCGTTCTCCACCGTGCAGACCGGCGTGATCAACGGGGGCAGGGCGCTGAACATCGTGCCCGAGGAGTGCGTGTTCGATTTCGAAGTGCGGGCGCTGCCTGGGTTCGAGGCGCAGGCGGTGGCGGACCAGTTGCAAACCTATGCCGAGGCCGAACTGCTGCCGCGCATGCGCAAGGTCAATACCGGTAGTGCGATTCACTTGAAACCGTTGAGTGCATACCCGGGGTTGGCGACGCCGGCTGACAGTGAGGCGGCGCGGCTGGTGGCGTTGCTCAGTGGCTCGGATGCGTTCGGTACGGTGGCATTCGGCACCGAAGGCGGGTTGTTCGACCAGGCAGGGATTCCAACCGTGGTGTGCGGGCCGGGGAGTATGGACCAGGGGCACAAGCCCGATGAATTCGTCAGCGTCGAACAGCTGCAGGGATGTGATGCGATGTTGCTGAGGTTGGTGGAGTACCTCAGGCGGGGGTGACCGTGTTGGCTGCTTCGCGGGGCAAGCCCGCTCCTACAGGAGCGGGCTTGCCCCGCGAATGGGCCGCAAAGCGGCCCCAACCGCTTAGAAGGTCGCCTTGACCTGCAGGCCCACCACCAGCGCGTTGTCGATATCCTTCCCGGAGAACGCCCCTGGCTCGATGATGTATTGCACATCCGGGCGCAGGTTCAGCCACGGCGTGGCCTGGTAGCCATAGCTCAGTTCGATCAACTGCTCGGCGTTGTCGATGTTGGGGAACTGCTGCCCGGCATTGAACGCGGCATCTTCAAGCACATCGCGGCTGCGCGGGTTCGGCACGGCGCGGCCATAGCCCAGCGCCAGGGTGTCGCGTGGGCGGCCTTCGAACGGCTTGTACAGCACCACGCCTGCGCCATACCACTTGGTGAACGGCGAGGCGGCCTCGCTCGACGCCGAGTATTGGCCGAAGGCGTGCAGGCTACGGCCTGGGGAACCTGCGTCATTCCACACGGCCTGGTCGACCAGCAGGTAGTGGCCGCCACGGCCGGACACTTCCTTGTCGCTACCGATGCGCTTCACGTCGGAGCTGTCGTAGTAGTAGCCGAGCTTGTATTCACCCGGCAGCTCGCCCTGCAGCTTGTAGACCAGCTCGACCGGCACCACGGTGCCGGTGGTGTGCTTGGGCCCCAGGTGCCAGGCGCGGCTGGAGTTGCCGTTGCTTTCCGGGTCGACGTTGAACGCTGCCACGCGCAGTTGCCAGGACGGCGACAGGTCGTACTTCACGCGCATGCCCAGGTGGGCGTTGGGGTAGTTGGTCCAGCCGCTGCCGCCGGACATGTTCAGCGGGTGGCCGCAGAAACCGGCGTTCATGAAGTTGCACAGGATGCCGCTGTCCAGGCCGCCGAGGTCGTTGCCCATGGCCATGTAGCCGAGCTTGACGTTGAGTGCGGGGGTGAACAGGGTGCGCTCGTAGCTCAGCTCGGTGAGGCGGGTGTACAGGCCACCGTAGTTTTCCTGGATCGGCAGGCGGTTGCCCACCAGGTCTGCCGAGGCGCTGTTGCCGCGGCGGTCATTGATGGTGAGCTGAACCTTGCCGCCGTTGTCCAGGCCGTACAGTTTCGACAGGTCGAACTGCACGCCCAGTTTCACGTTTTGCGAATAGCGCGCCGAGCGGTGCAGGCCGCCGTGGGCGTTGTAGGCGGTTTCGCCGCTGTAGTCGCCGGTGAACTTGACACCGTCGGCTTCGAGCTGGCTGCGCAGGCCGCCCCAGTCACCGGTCATGGTGCTGCGGTTGAGCAGGTCGCCTTCGGCCAGGGCAGACGTGCTGGCCAGGGCCAGCAGCAGGGTTGGAGTGATGCGGATAGCAGTTGGCATTGCTGTGTCTCGAATTGTTTTTTGGGTGGGCCACTCGCGGGAAAGCCCGCTCCCACAAGGGCCATTGTTGATCCTGTGGGAGCGGGCTTGCCCGCGAAACAAGCGACGCGGTCTTACGGCAGCGCGTAAGAAATCACATAGTCGCCACGGTCAGTCGACTGGCGCGCACCGCCAGCGGTAACGACCACGTATTGCTTGCCGGTTTTCGGCGATACGTAGGTCATCGGGCCACCCTGGCTGCCCACGGGCAGGCGGGCTTTCCAGATTTCGCTACCGTTGCTGCTGTCGTAGGCGCGCAGGTAGAAGTCCTGGGTGCCGGCGATGAAGATCAGGCCGCCCTGGGTCGACAGGGTGCCGCCGAGGGTTGGCAGGCCAATCTTGATCGGCAGGTGCATGCGGATACCCAGGGGGCCGGTGTCTTCCACGGTGCCGACTGGCACCTGCCAGGCGATCTGGCGGGTTTTCATGTCGATGGCGGTCAGGGTGCCGAATGGCGGAGCCTGGCACGGAATGCCGGCCACCGACAGGAAGCGGTTCTTGTTCACGGCATAAGGGGTGCCCTTGAGCGGTACGGCGCCCATGCCAGTGTTCAGCGCTTCGCCACCGGAGGCGGCGTCACCCTTGTTCTGCGACGGGATCATCTGGATCCACAGGCCCAGGCGCATGTCGTTGGCGAAGATGAAACCGTGTACTGGGTCGGTGGACAGGCTGCCCCAGTTCATGCCGCCCAGCGAGCCTGGGAAGCTCAGCGACAGGTCGGTGCCCGGTGCGGTGTACAGGCCGTCGTAGCGCATTTTCTTGAAGTCGATGCGGCACAGGAGCTGGTCATACGGGGTAGCGCCCCACATGTCCGACTCGGTCAGGGTTTGCGCGCCGATCTGCGGCATGCCCACCGATTTCGGCTGGGTTGGGGAGTACGGCTCGTTCGGGATGTTGCTTGGCTTGACCGGTACTTCTTCAACTTTGGTCAGCGGCTTGCCGGTGGCGCGGTCGAGCACATAGATCTGCCCGGCCTTGGTGCCGATCACGACTGCAGGCACGGTCTTGCCGTCGTCCTTGGTGAAGTCGATCAGGCTCGGCTGCATGGGCAGGTCGAAGTCCCACAGGTCGTTGTGCACGGTCTGGTAGACCCACTTCTCGTTACCGGTGCTGGCGTCCAGGGCCAGTACCGACGCGCCGTAGGTGTGGTCCAGCTTGTTGCGTTCAACACCATAGATGTCGGTGGAGGACGAGCCCATTGGCAGGAACACGGTGTTCATCGCTGGGTCGTAGGACATCGGCGCCCAGCTGTTCGGGGTGCTGCGCACGTAGGTGCTGCCGTCGGCTGGCGCCTTGCGGTCTTCTGGGTTGCCCGGGTCGAAGGCCCAGCGCATTTCACCGGTGATCACGTCGAAGCCACGGATTACGCCGCCAGGCATGTCGGTTTGGACGTTGTCGGCGACACGGCCGCCAACTACCACGGTGGTGCCGGCCATCAGCGGGGCCGAGGACAGCTGGTAGTAGGAGTCTGGCACGTCACCCAGGCCGGCCATCAGGTTGACCTGGCCGTTGTTGCCAAAGCCCTGGCAGAACTCGCCGTTGTCGGCGTCGACGGCAATCAGGCGGCCATCGATGGTGTTGGTCAGCAGGCGACGCTGGCAGTTGGCGCCAGCCGCCACGCTACCGCCGGTGATCGGCGAGCTGTTGGGCTGGGTTGGCTGGGCGATGGCGGCGGTGGCGTCGAAATAGGCCAGGCCACGGCAACGCTGCCAGACCTTGGACTGGGCGTTGATCGCGTTCTTCCACAGCTCTTTGCCGGTGTCGGCGTCCAGCGCGATGATGTTGTTGTGCGGGGTGCAGATGAACACCTTGTTGCCGATCTGCAGCGGGGTCATCTGGTCTTCGGCACCGTTGCCGTCGCTGATGGCGACGTCACCGGTGTGGTAGGTCCAGGCCACCTTGAGCTTGTTGACGTTGTCGCGGTTGATCTGGTCCAGCGCCGCGAAGCGGCTGCCACCTTCGGTGTTGCCGTAGTGGGCCCAGTCTTTTTGCTCCTTGCCGGCTTCGACCGGGGTCATGCCCGGGCCCTTGCCAGTGGGGGCAACGCTTGGGTGGGCGACGAACATGTTGCCGGCGGCAATCGCCAGCACCACGGCCATCACTGCCGCCAGCCCGTAGGCGCCACGGCCGGCGCTGGCGCCGTTGGCGCGGGCCAGCATCGGGTAGACCAGCGCCACGACCATGCCGATCGCGCCGAACATGAACAGGCGCGAGAACAGCGGCCAGAACACCAGGCCAGCGTCAACCAGTGCCCAGATCACGGTGCCGATCAGGAACGCGGCATACACCCACGCGCCCACGGTCTTGCGCCGGGCAATGAGGATACCGGCGATGGCCATGGCCAGGCCGCCGATCAGGAAGTACCAGGAACCGCCCAGGCCGGCCAGCTTGACGCCGCCAGCAGCCAGGAGGAGGCCAAGCAGGGCGATGATCACGCCCAAGCCGACCAGAATGAATTTTGTGGCACCCGAGGTGCGCGGTGTTTCGTTCATGCCAGGGATCTCAGCAGGTGGAATGGGCGCAGTTTAAGCCCTTAGCAAGCTAATTAACAAGTTAGTACAAAAATTTATGGGGCTGATTGTCGCAGGGCTGAACTTGCCAGGGAGTGGCTAAAAGTCTAGATCACGCGGGGAAAATTGCAGTAAACGGTGTGTTTAACTTTCTTTGAGATTTTCTTGCGGTGCTAGACCTTGGTCGTAGCCGCAAGTGGCGAGGCGGACGTTTTGCGACCACCTCGCAGGTGGGTTCACTCTATGGTGAGGTTGTCCAGGATGATGCGGTCACCCCAGCCCCCTTGAAGCCTGATGACCTCAGGTGGTTGGATTTGCAGTTCGACCCGCCCGAAGCGCAGCGGCCCGGTGTCTTCGTCTTCCAGCAGTTGGGTCGTGCGGCCGCTGTGCAATTCAGTTACCGAGCAGGAGGCATCGCACCCCCAGGAAAATGCCACCTTGCGTTTGCCCCCGGCGCCTTCGATTGCATCCACGGGGAAGTCGACGGCAAGGTTCACCTGCAAATAATTGCCAGACAGGTACGGGGTGTCCTGCTTGGCGTCGCTGATCTCTACCTGTGTAGACAGCGCGGTGCTGAACCCGAGCCCGCCGGAAACCACGTCCGCTGCAGGCCCTTTGGGCATGTCCTCGAAGTTTGCTCTGTAGCGCACCACGCCAGCGCCAAGCGCCTGGTCACCTTCCAGGAAGCTGATTACCGTGGTGGCGTCCGGCGTGCGTGGCAGTGCCAGGCGGATGATTGGCAGCACCTGGCCGAACGCCTGGTAGTAGCGCGCCTGGTCGATTCTGGCCTTGGCCCGGGATTCGACGCTGCGGCTAGGGTAGAAGAACGAATGCAGGGGCAAGGTGGCGCCCTTGCCCGTTTCCCAGGTAGACAACATCAACTCGTTGAAGACCATGCGTGCAGAGGCACTACGGCCCTGATGCGCCTTCAGTGACGCATCGAACCAGCTTGCCGTAGGCCCCGCGCCTTGGCGAATGTCCCAGCCGCAGATGTTTTCGATGGGCCCTTGCCGGTATTTTTCCAGCCAGGTGGCGGCATCGAAGATACCGAGGTTCTGGCAGGTGTCGGTGTTCGCGACATTTTCCATTGGCCCGCAGCCTTGCAGGGTTGGTCGATTCCACGTCAGCGCGTTGGTTGGAAAGCTGCACAGCACGGCGATGTCTTTGATCTTGCCTTCTGGGATGGCTTGGCCCGGGTACAGGATGAAGCCATTCCAGTCTTCCCAGGTCGAGCTGAAGGTCTGGTCACGCCGCAACCAGGAAAAAGACACGCCGCCCAGTTTGATGGCCCCTGGGCTGGGGTCCCAGGGTTGGAAGGCCGGGTTGGTGTCGGTGGCCCGCAGCAGGATGCCGCTGCACAGGTGCGCCGGCTTGTCGGGGCCACCACATTGCGCAGGCGTGGCGTCGTACCATTCCTTCAGTTCCCGGGCCGCCGCGGGCCCTTTGATTGCTAATTGGCCTGGCAGTGTGGGAGAGGCACCTGGCACCGGTTTGATGAGCAGCTGCGCGGGCTGTGCCGGCGTGGCACTGCCCATGCCGGCCGTTTCAGGGAAGCGGGCATCGCAGCCCGCCAGTGCAAGAACCAGTGTGAGCAGGGCTGTGTAGCGCATGATCAGGGCCTCGGTCGATCCGTGGTATGGATTGATTGGCAACGTCATGCAGTCGAACCGCAGGCCTGGTGACGCGCAGGCCCAGTATCGTGAGGCCGGGCGATCGCCCACAACTGGCAGAAATATCAGGTGGGCCAACGCGCAGTGGCGCAAGGCCCCGGCTTAGAGCGCGGGCCAGGGCGTGCTACCGCCGTAGAACACGGCCAGCCAGATGGTGGCGGTGCCGGGCGCGGTCCATTCCACGCGATGCCGACAGTGTGCCGGGATGTCCAGGCAGTCTCCCGGAGCCAGCAGGCGGGTGAAGTCCTCATGCTCCAGGCGCAATGCCGCGCTGCCGCTAAGCAAGGTGATCCATTCACTTTCGGCCTGGTCGTACCAGAAGCCCGGCGGGCTGGCCTGGCCGCTGGAAACGATGCGCTCGATGCGCAGGCCAGGCCGTTGCAGCAGGTCATCGACCCATTCGCCGGTGTTGGGGTCGCAGGGGGGCAGGGCGGTGAGCAGGTTGGTGGCAGTCATTGCAGGGCTCGCTGTAGGAGAGGTCTTTCCACTATGGCCCGGATCGCTCTAAGGCGCGCTTCTTGACCGGCTCCGTGGATTGTAGGACTGTTCCGATTTTGCGGATCGGGGTTCCCATGGACAAGTTCCTGGCGATGAAGATGTTCAGCACCACCGTCGATGCCCGGGGCTTTTCCGCCGCTGCGCGCAAGCTGGGGGTCGCCACGTCTTCGGTCACCCGCCTGGTCGACGCGCTGGAGGCCGAGTTGGGTACCACCTTGCTCAACCGCTCCACGCGCCAGGTCAGCCTGACCGAAGCGGGGGCGCGCTACTATGACCGCACGCGGGAAATCTTCGAAGCGCTCGACGAGGCCGATGCCAGCGTGGCCGACCGTGGCGAGGAGCCGGTTGGCGTGCTGCGCCTGTGCATGCCGGTGGAATTCGGCCGGCGGGTCATCGCGCCGCACCTGGGGGCCTTCCTGGCGCGCCACCCGGCCTTGGAGTTGGACATCGACATGAGCGACCGCCTCGACGACCTGCTCGACGGCCGTTACGACCTGTCGATTCGCCTTGGCGACCCCTCGCCAAACGAGGAACTGGTGTGCCGGCCACTGGGGCGTTTCCAGCGTTGGCTGGTGGCAAGCCCGGCCTACCTGGCCGGGCGCGAAAGCGTGCAGCACCCCGAGCAACTGAGCGACCACGCCTGCCTGCGCTTTCGTTACGGGCAAAAAGCCAAGGCCTGGCGCTTGCGCCGCGGCGAAACCCAGTTGGAACTGGAGGTGACGGGCCCCCTGCGCAGCGCCAACGCCGACCTGCTGCGCGAGGCCACCCTCGCCGGTAGCGGCATCGCCCTGCTGGCCGACTGGCTGGTGCGCGAGGATGTGGCTGCCGGGCGCCTGCAGCGGCTGCTGCCCGACTGGCAGGCCAGCCCCGGGGCGGCCAATGACAGCATCAACGCCCTGTATTTGCCCAACCATCGCGGCTCGCGCCGGGTCAGCGCCTTCATCGCCTTTTGCGAAGGCTTGCTGGCACCCTGAGCGCGGCCGTTGCGCCTGGCGCAAAGCCCCGTTGCAGCAGGGCCGGATTCACTCGCCAGGCGCCGCCCGGTAAGGTGCCCGGCATATTCCACCCAATGCCGAGGACCCTCGCATGAATCCCTCCCTTGCCGCCGCCCAGCCTGCCCATGGCGGGCTGAGCCGCACCCTGGTCACGCTGCTGGCATTCTGCTGCGGCGCGATCGTCGCCAACATCTACTACGCCCAACCCATCGTCGGCCTGATCGCCCCGGACCTGGGCTTGTCCCATGAGCACGCCAGCCTGATCGTGTCGTTGACCCAGCTGGGCTACGCCCTGGGCCTGCTGTTGCTGGTGCCGCTGGCCGACCTTGTGGAAAACCGCCGCCTGATGATCGTCACGGCGATGCTGGCCTGTGCCGCGTTGCTGCTGGCAGGCACCAGCCGCAGCGGCCAGGGCCCATTGTTCCTGGCCTATGCCTTGCTGATCGGCTTCAGTTCGGTGGCGGTGCAAATGCTGATTCCGCTGGCGGCGCACCTGGCGCCGGAGCAACAGCGTGGCCGCGTGGTCGGCAACATCATGGGTGGCCTGCTGCTCGGCATCCTGCTGGCGCGGCCACTGTCCAGCCTGGTGGCCGATCACTTCGGCTGGCGCACGGTGTTCATCGGCGCAGCCGTGCTGATGCTGGCGATCATCCTGCTGCTGGCGCAGACCTTGCCGCGCCGGGTGCCAGAGCACAAGGCCAGCTATGCCGGCCTGATGGCGTCGATGGTTGCCCTGTTGCGTCGCTACCCGGTGCTGCGCCAGCGCTCGCTGTACCAGGCGTTGATGTTCGCTGCCTTCAGCCTGTACTGGACGGCCGTGCCGCTGGCCCTGGCCGCTGAACATGGCCTGTCGCAAAGCCAGATCGCCCTGTTCGCCCTGGTGGGCGCGGTGGGCGCCATCGCCGCGCCCATGGCCGGGCGCCTGGCCGATGCCGGCCATGCCCGCGCCGGCTCGCTGCTGGCCCTGGTGCTAGCCCCCGCAGCGCTGCTGATCGGCCTCACCACGCCGGGCTACAGCGTGGTCGGCCTGGGCCTGACCGGTGTGCTGCTGGACTTCGCGGTGCAGATGAACATGGTGATTGGCCAACGCGAGGTGTACGCGCTGGACCCAGCCGGCCGCGGGCGGCTGAACGCGCTGTACATGACCAGCATCTTCCTGGGCGGCGCGCTAGGCTCGGCAGTGGCCAGCGTGGTGTTTGCCCAGTATGGCTGGCAAGGTGTGGCGTTGGTCGGCGCCGCCTTGCCGGGCCTGGCGCTGGTGATCTTCCTGGCGGTTTCCCGGCGGGCCTGACAAGGCCCCCGTCGGCGGCAGGTTCAGCGGCCCAGCGGCAGGGCCACGCCAATCACGGCGAACAGGCCGCCGCAGCAGCGATTGAAACCCTTGCCGCCCTTTGCCAGCCATGGCCGGATGCGAAACGCCAGGCGCGCCAGCAGGTACTCCACCATGCACTCTACGCTGGCAAAGGTCGCGGCCATGATTGCGAACTGCAGCAACAGCCCCCGCTGCGGGTCGATGAACTGTGGCAGGAACGCCCCATAGAACAGCAGCACCTTGGGGTTGGCCAGGGCCGACAGCAGCCCCTGACGGAACAGGCCCGCGTTGCCCAGGCGCGCCGTCCGCTCGCTGACTTCCAGGTGCAGGGCAGGGCTGCGCCACAGCTGAATACCCAGCCACACCAGGTAGGCGCCGCCCACCCATTTGAGCACCGTCAGCACCGAAGCAGACGCCTGCAGCAAGGCGGTCAGGCCAAACATCGCCAGGGCAATGAGTGCACTGAAGCCAAACACCCCGCCAACAATGGTGAACAGCGTGCGGCGTGCGCCATACAGCGCGCCGTGGGTCAGCGCCAACAGGCTGTTGGGCCCAGGAGTCAGCGACAGGCCGATGCTCGCCAACAGGTAGATGAGCCAGGTATTGAGTGCCATGAAAAGTACCTCGCGAACGTTCAGGGGCTCAGTCTAAGGGACAGTGGCAAAAGTGCAGGGTATGATCTGGACGTTCAATGGTGCTTTCTGGACATCGCCATGCCCGCCGACATCCGCCTGCTGATTCTGCCGTTGCCCGACTTCGCCTTGCTCCCCTTCGGTGCGTTTCTCGACAAGCTGCGTTTTAGCGCCGATGACGAAGACTACAGCCAGCAGCGCTACTGCAGCTGGACCCTCGCCGGGCTGACCGGGGAAGCGGTGCCCTCCAGCAGCGGTGCGGTGCTGCAAGTCGAGGCCAATGCACATGAACTCAACCTGGCCGAGTACGACTACCTGGTGCTGTTCGGCAGCCGCAATGCCAGCGCCACTGCCGCCCTGGCACCCGTTTGCCAGCGCCTGCTCAAGCGCGCAGCCAAGGCCGGCCTGCAGTTGGTCGCCATCGACAATGCGGCCTTTCTGTTGGCTGCCTGCGGTTTGCTCGACGGGCGCAAGGTGGTGGTGCATTGGCGCCATGAAGCAGAGTTTCGCGCCGCCTTTCCCCAGCTGCAGGTGCTGCGCGAGCAGTTGTATTGCATCGACGCGGGGCGCATCACCTGCGCCGGTGGCACGGCCGCCATCGACCTCGCCGTGGCCCTTTTGGCGCAAGCCTGCGGCCGCGCCCGGGCGCTCAAGGGCCTGGCCGATATGCTGGTGGACGAGTCGCGTGACAGCCGCCATGCCTTGCGCTCGCTGGACGCTGACGCCGGGCATGGGCGCCAGGTGCAGCGGGCGCTGGCGCTGATGCGCCATCACCTGGGGGCGCGCGCGTCCATTGAACAGCTGGCGGCCGAACTGGGCATCAGCCGCCGCCAGCTCGACCGCCAGTTCCAGGCCAGCCACGGCATGACCGCCAAGGCCTGGTGGCAGGAGATGCGCCTGCAGCAGGCCCGTTGGCGGCTGGTCAACTCAAGCCATAGCCTTGCGCAGATCGCCGATGAAGTGGGCCTGGGGGATGCCAGCTACCTGGGCAAGTGCGTGCGCCAGCGCTTTGGCTGCACCGCGTTGGCGCTGCGCAGCCAGGGCGCTTATTGCGGCGTGCCGAACAACCCGGTCCAGTAGATGCCCGCGTCGCTTTTAGGGTCTACGGCGTAGGCGGCGCCCATTTCGCGGTAGTCTGGGTTCATCAGCGTCGCGCAGTGCCCGGGGCTGGCCAGCCAGCCGTCGACCACCTTCTGCGCCGAGTCACGCCCGGCGGCAATGTTCTCGCCAATCTGCTGATACAAGTAGCCGGCAAGTTCGGCGCGGTCGCCCGGCGTGCGCCCGTCCTTGTCGATATGGTCGAAGAAATTCTGGTTGGCCATGGCCCGCGTGTGGTTAGCCGCCACCCCCGCCAGCACCGCGTTCCAGGCCAGCGGCGCGGCCGCGGCGAACGGCTGGCCGCCGCATTGGCGCGGCGCCCTGCGCGCGACGTTGATCGCCTGCAGCAGCTTCTGCCCTTCGGCCTGCCAGTCGCCCAGGCGCCCGCTGAGCAGTGGCCGGGCGAGCACGATGCGCCAGTCGCGGCCCTCCTGGCTGACACCGATATCGACGAACTGCGGGTCGAGCACCACCTGGCAGAAGCTTTCCTCGATGGCGTGCATGGCCGCACGCGCATCACGCGGGCCTGACAAGCTGATGGCCTGAACGTTGACCATCGGGTAGGCCGCACGGCTCATGGCCTGCTGCAGGTCACGGGTGCCTTCCGGCGACAGCGCAAGGCGCGTGTCGCTGTTCAACGGCGGCAGCTCCAGCGAAGCCTCGCCGCCACAGCGCTGGGCCTGGCTACGGTAGACGTTGATCGTATCGATCAGCTGCGCCTCTTCGCCGGTGACGGCCAAGGCTCCGGTCGACAACACCAGGCCCAGCGACAAGGCGGCAACGGATGACAGGACGCGCATGTGGATCTCCCTGTGACTGGCAGCGTCTTGGTATGCGCTGCTCATCCTACACAAGCCAGAGGCGTTTGGCCCGGTCTTGTGCAAAGCAATGAAAACGCCCGCAAAAAGCCTGCGGGCGGTAAAAGAGGGAGTAGACCGGCGAACGTCGGAAAAGTGCGATGGCGCCTCAGCGGGCCAGTGACTGGTTCGGTTTGTAGAACAGGAAATGCTGGGTCTGGGCCGTCTTGCGGTAGGCCTTGGCCCAGTCGGGGTGCACATTGCGGTCGTGGAAGTACAGCGCACCGCCGGTGGTGTCCTTCAGTTGCTGGTTCAGGGCCTTGCGGGCGATTTCCTTGGCCACGTCATAGCGCTGTGGCTCCTCGACCTGGTCGGAGCGCCCATCGCACCACCAGGAAAACTGGCAGGCCTTGTGCTCCACGCCCTGCTTGACCACACCGCAGATGGTGTCGGGGAAGCCGTCATGGCCCAGGCGGTTGATCACCACGCTGGCCACTGCGCTCATGTCCTCGGAGTCGGCGCCCTTGGCTTCCCAATAGATGGTGCGCGCAAGGCAGGTGATGCTGTCGTCCAGCGGCGCCTGGCCTGCCGGGTCCACCGCCTGTACTTCGCTGGGTGTGATGGTTTCGGCCTTTTTCGGTGGAGGGGCGTCTTCCACCACCTTTTTCTCAAGTTCGTGTGCCTTGTCTTCGGCTACTGCAGCCTTGGCTGTGTCCGCCGCATGAACAGGCCCAATGACGAGGGCCGCGAAAACAGCAATCAGCATCAGGCACGGGCGCATGGTCGAGCTTCCAAGGGTGGGCTGCTGCTCAGTCTAGCCAAGCGAAAGCATTAACACCAAAGGTAATGTCAAGGCTGCAGCCACGGTTTGCAGGGCGATGATGGTCGCCATCAGCGGCGCATTGCCGCCCATCTGCCGCGCCATCACGTAGGACGAAGAGGCCGTCGGCAACGCCTGGAACAACACCGCCACCACCGCCGCCTGGCCGCCCAGCCCGAGCAGGCGGCACAGGCCCCAGGTGGTCAGCGGCATCACCAGGAACTTGAACGCCGACGCGGCCACCAGCGGCTTTACCTGCTGGCCCAGGCTGGCGCCACCCAGGGCGGCGCCCACGCACAGCAGGCCCAGGGGCAGGGCGGCCTGGCCCAGCGCTTTTACCGTCGGTTCAAGCCCAGCAGGCAGGCCCAGCCCCGTCACCCGCAGCAGCAGGCCGCCGGCGCAGCCAACGATCAGCGGGTTGGCGAAGATCGCTCGCAGCACCGTGGCCGGCGAGCTGTGGCGGGCACTGAAGCGGGCGAACACCAGTACGCAAAGCAGGTTCACCAGCGGCACGATGGAGGCGTTGGCCACTGCCGCCAGGGCAATCCCCGCGCTGCCATACAGCCCGGCAGCGAGGGTGGCGCCGATATAGTTGTTGAAGCGCACACCGCCCTGGAACACCGACGTGAAGTCGGCGCCATCATGGCTGGCAGCGCCTTGGTACAGCACCAGCAACAAGGCGCCGAGCACGGTCGAGAGCATCAGCACACCAACCATGCCCAGCACCGGCACGCCTTCCAGGTTGGCGGTGGCCAGGCCGTGCAGGAACAGGCAGGGCAGCAGCACGTAGTAGCTCAGGCGCTCGGCGCCCGGCCAGAAACTCTCGGCGAGAAAGCCGCGCACGCGCAGGAACGTGCCCAGGGCGATCAGCAGGATGATGGGAAGCAGCGTGGTCACTAGCAGAGGGAGCATGAAGGTGCGTTCCGAGGTCGGGTACGGCTGAGGTTAACGTGAACGACCGGTTGGTAAAAACGCTGATTTCTGCACTGACCATTGAGAAAAACTGCAGGGTTTCAGGCGTCCAGTGCCGTCTTGAGCACTGCCGTCAGGTGTCGCCGCTGGCTTTTTTCATGCTCCAACAGCACCACCCGGCGCCTGAGTTGCGGCTGGCCAAAGGGCAGGCAGGTGGCCGGGGGCAGGCGCTGCAGGTCTTCGTCGGACATGGGAATGATCGCCACCCCCAGGCCCATCACCGCCATGCGCGCCAGCGCTTCCTGGCTGTCCAGCTCCATCTGCTCGCTGACCTGCAGGTGCTGGCGGCGCAGTTCCTGTTCGATCTGCCGCCCGGCCCAGGCGCGTTTGTCGAAGCGCAGGAACGGCTGGCTGGCCAGTAACTGCGGCACGCTCTGGCCGCTCAGTTCAGGGCTGGCGATGGCCCAGAAGCGGTCTTCGAACAGTGGGATGTAGCCCAGGCTCTGCGGGTAGGGGCTGACCGGCTCGGTGGTGATTGCAGCGTCCAGCTCACCGTCCTCGACCCGCCGCGCCAGCTCCGCCGACATGCCCGAGGCCACGCTGATGTGCAGGTCCGGGTGGTGCGCCTTGATCCACACCAGCGCCTTGGGCAGGCGCCGCGCCAGCACCGTGTGAATCGCCCCCAGGCGCAGCCGGCCACGCAGGCTTGGGCCACTGGCCAGGGCGTCGGCCAGTTCCTCGTAGGCGGCCAGCAGGCTTTCGGCCCGGGCCACGGCCAGTTGCCCCGCCTCGGTCAGCACCACTTGGCGGCGGCTGCGGTCGAACAGGCTGACCTGCAGTTCATCCTCCAGGGTCTTGATGTGCAGGCTCACTGCCGAGGGGGTGAGGCTGAGCAAGTCGGCAGCACGGGCGAAAGTGCCGTGGCGGGCGATGGTCACCAGGGTGCGCAGGGCTTTGAGGGACACGCAGGGCGGCTCCGGGCAGAGGGAAGTGTTTCAGTCTGTGGCCGGATGGAATGGCTGGCAAGCTGCGCAGTCCCACCTGTTACGTGGGGACGACACCCGTTAAGCCAATGCCATGGAGACACCCGATGAAAGCAATCATTTTTACCACGCTTCTGGCCACCGCCGGCCTTGCCCAGGCCGCGCAGACTGTGGAGCTGAAGCTGGCCGGCGCCGATGGCCCAGGCAAGTCGATCGGCACCGTCAGCATCGAGCAGAATAAATACGGCACATTGCTTACCCCCAACCTCAAGGACCTGCCGCCTGGCATTCACGGTTTCCACCTGCACCAGAACCCCTCCTGCGCGCCAGCCCAGGACAATGGCAAGGCGGTGCCCGCCGGGGCAGCGGGTGGCCACTGGGACCCGGCTGGCAGCAACGCCCACAAAGGCCCTTATGACGACAGCGGCCACCGTGGGGACTTGCCCGCGCTCTATGTCGCAGCCGATGGCAGGGCCACCTATCCGGTGCTGGCGCCGCGCTTGAAAGCCACCGACTTCAAGGGCCACGCCCTGATGGTGCATGCCGGCGGCGACAACCACAGCGACCACCCCGAAAAGCTCGGCGGCGGCGGGGCCCGCGTGGCCTGCGGGGTGGTCGATTAACCCCTGAGCCTTGCAAAAATCCGGTAGGAGCGAGCGCAGCTCGCGATGCGGTTCCACAGGCAAGTTGATACCTTGAGGCCTGTTGCACCTGGCCGATCGCATCGCGAGCTTTGCTCGCTCCTACAGGGGCTTGCGGTGCGGCTGCTCGGGTTCAACTGCGCAACCAATCCACCAGGCCCAGCACCGTGCTCGTAGTTTCGCGCCCATGGGGCACCACCAAGTAATAGGCCTCCCGCGGCCTCACCACCAGGTCGGTCAACTTCACCAGTTCCCCCGACGCCAGCAGGTGATCGATCATCCGCCCCCAGCCCAGCGCCACCCCGTGCCCGTGCAATGCGGCCTGGATGGTATCGGTGTACAGGTGGCAGCGCAGCCGGTAATTGAGCTTGGGCGGGTGTTCGCCCAGCTCGCGGAACCAGGTGGGCCAGGTCATCCAGCCTTCTGTGGTGGCGTCGGCGTCGAGCAGGTCGGTGCCGTACAGCGCTTGCAGCGAGTCGGGTTCGCCATGGCGTGCCAGCCAGGCGGGCGAGCACACCGGGAAGATCTCCTCCTCGAACAAGTGCAAGGCCTGGCCATCCTTCCAGCGCCCATCGCCATAACGCACCAGCAGGTCGATGTCCGGGTTGCGCAAGTCGCCGGTAAACATCTGCGTGGCCAGGCGCAGGTGCACCTGGGGCATGGCCTCGCGCAGCCCGCTCAGGCGCGGCATCACCCGCAGATGGCTGAAGGTGGCGGTAGTGCTCAGCACCAGTTCCTGCTCGTTGTTGCCTTCGCTGAGCCGGTCGAACACCGTGGCCACCTTCTGCAGCGATTCGGACAATACCGTGAACAGCGCCTGGCCCTCGCTGGTCAGGCGGATGCCACGGTGCAGCCGCTGGAACAGCTGCACGTTCAGGTTTTCCTCAAGTTGCCTGATCTGTTTGCTGACCGCCGCCTGGGTAACCCCCAGCTCACGGGCGGCCAGGGTGAAGCTGGCGTGGCGCGCCACCGCTTCGAATTCGAGCAGTGCGGTCATCGAGGGGATGATGCGCCGGTAGCCCTTGTGCGTATTGCCATGTTCTTGTGTTTTCATGCGACGTCCTGGCAAGGCGCGACGCGCTGGTCCGCATCGCGCGGGCACAGTGGCAGAAAAACGGCCAGGGCGATAGGGCCAGGTCGCGCTCAGCCGGGGCTTGGCAACACCGATTGCAAGCGTGCCAGCGCCGAGCCTTCGCGGCCAGCCTCGAACACCTGCACTGTCACCTGGGCCAACCCACCCGGTCCAGCCACGATGCGCTGCTCACAACGCAGCTGCAAGCGCCCCTGGTCGCATGGGTACAGGCGCACGCCCGGGCGCGCGGTGCCTTCCAGGCGCAGCTCGGCCAGGCGGCTTTGCGCCGCCAGCAGGGCCAGCGACTTGTCGCGCAGCAGGCCATTGCCCTGGGTCATCAACCCGGTGGCGCGAACCGCGGCGGCCATGGCCACGGCAATGATGGTCAGGGCCACCAGCACTTCGATCAGGGTAAAGCCACCCTGGCGGCCAGGCAGGTTGCGCACGGTGTTCGCTCGGCACGGAAAAATCCGCAGTCTAGAGCGCTGGGTTGACCCTTTTGCGACGAGAACACCCGAGCTTTTTCAATATCGGTGACATACCGCCTTGCCACAATCGGCCCCCGACTCGAACTCACGCAAGGAATGCCGAGATGCAGATCGCCCGCCGCCGCCCCACAGCCCGCCGCTTGCGCGAGCAAGGCTTCACCCTGATCGAGATCATGGTGGTGGTGGTCATCCTCGGCATCCTCGCGGCCATGGTCGTGCCCAAAGTGCTCGATCGCCCCGACCAGGCCCGCGCCACCGCCGCCCGCCAGGACATCGCCGGGCTGATGCAGGCGCTCAAGCTCTACCGCCTGGACAACGGCAGCTACCCGAACCAGAACCAGGGCCTAAAGGTGCTGGCCGAGAAACCCGCGCAGGCCAAGGACGGCCAATGGCGTTCCTACCTCGACCGCCTGCCCAACGACCCCTGGGGCCGCCCTTACCAGTACCTGAACCCCGGTGCGAACGGCGAGATCGACGTGTTCTCCCTCGGCGCCGACGGCCAGGCTGGCGGCGAAGGGGTGAACAGTGACATCGGTTCCTGGCAGCTTTGATCGGCCATGGCCAAGGCACGGCAAGGCGGCATGGCCGTCATCAGCGCCTTGCTGATCGCCGCCGTGGTGGCGGTGATCGCCGGCGGCATGATCGAGCGCCAGGGCCTGTTCACCCAGCAGGTGGAAAACCGCCAGTTGGCGTTGCAGGGCCAGTGGGCCCTGGAAGGCGGCCTGCAGGGTGGGCGAGCGCTGTTGCGCGAGCAACGCCAGCGCGACCGGCTGGTGCGCAACGGCCAGCCCTGGAGCCAGCCGCAGCCACTGGCGGCCGGCCTTGAAGGGCGCCTTGAAGACGAGCAGGGCAAGTTCAACCTACGCAACCTGGTGATCGAGGGGCAGGTCAATGAGCCCGCCGTCGCCACCTTGCGCCGCCTGTGCGGCTTGATTGGCCTCGAAGAACGCCTGGCCAGCGCCATCATCGAACGGGTGGTCGGCAGTTATCCGCAGCGCCCAGCGCAGCCCGAAAACGCCGCCGCGCAGGGCCTTGAAAGCGGCCGCCTGACCAGCCCGGCCAGCGCCGCCGCACCGCGCCCGGCCAAGTACCCGATGCTGCGCGACCTTTCCCCGCTGGCTTCGCTCAAGGGCATGCGCAACGACGATTTCCAGCGCCTGCGCCGCGTCGTCACCGTGCTGCCGGCGCTGACCTGGGTCAACGGCAATACCGCCAGCGCCGAAGTGCTCGCCGCCCAGGTGCCGGGCCTGTCGCTGCAGCAGGCCGCCACACTGGTGGCCGAGCGCGACAGCGGCCACTGGTTCATCAACCGCGGCGATTTCGTCAACCGCCTGCGCATGCCGCAGCTGGTCGACAGCACTGTGCAAGTCGGCATCGACAGCGACTGGTTCCGCTGGCATGGCCAGGCGCGCCAGGGCAGCCGGGTGCTGCGCATGGAGGCGCTGTTGCGCCAGCACGAGGGCCAGTTGCCAGACGTGATCTGGACGAGGGTGGGCGCATGAGCAACGTACTGGACATCCAACTGCCGCCACTGGCTGCGCTCACGCCACAGTCAGCGCTGAGTTACCGCCTGGCCGACCGCCAGGGCAAGCCGTTGGCCGAGGGCAGCGCCAGCCGCGCCCAGCTCCCTGCAGCCTGCAAGGGCGCCGCGTGGCGCCTGCACCTGCATGGCGATGACAGCCTGGCGCTGGCCATCGCGCTGCCGCCGTTAACGGGCAAGCGCCTGGACGCGGCCGTGCAGTGCGCGGTGCAGGGCCTGGTGCTGGGCGATGCCAGCAAACTGCACGTGGCCCACGGGGCGCGCCAGGCCGATGGCCGGGTGGCGGTGGCGTGGCTGGGGCGGCGCGAACTGGAGGGCCTGCAGGGCTGGTTGCAGGGCGAGCGGGTCAAGCTCGGCGGGCTGTTCCCACAACCCGCCGATGGCTTGCCCAGCGTCGACCTCAGCGCTGGCTTGCGCGGGCCATCCCAGCGCTTGGCTTGGGCGCCGGTGGCGGCAGTCTGGGCCGGCGCGCTGCTGGTCTGGTGCCTGGGGCTGAATGTGTACGCAGCCCGTGTCGCCAGCGAAGGTGAACAGTTGCGCCAGGCCATGGTCACCCGGGTGCAGCAGGCGTTCCCGCAGTTGCCGGTGGTGCTCAACCCGCTGCAGCAGGCGCGCCAGCAAGTGCAGGCCGGGCAGGGCGGGGAGGGCTATGCCCGCCTGCTGGGCGCCGCCGTGCAGAGCATGCCGTTCCTGGCCGGCAACGTGGCGGCCCTGGACTATCAGGACGGTGCCCTGCGCATCACCACCGCCTCGCCGGTCAAGGCCGCCGAAGGCTGGCAGGCGCAGTTGGCCGAACAGGGCATTCACGCCGACATCGCAGAAAACGGCTGGACCCTGCGTTCGGGGCCGGCACCCGAGGCCACCGCACAACAGGAGTTGGCCCATGTCGACTAAAGCGCGCCTGGCCCAGTTGCAGCAACGCTGGCAAGCCCTGGCCCCCCGCGAACGGCGGGCCTTGCTGCTCGCCGCTGGCCTGTTGAGCCTGCTGTTCTGCTGGCAGGTGTTGATCGCCCCGGCCATGGCCCGGCTCGACCATTGGGCCGTCGAAACCCCCAAGCTGCGCGGCCAGGCCCAGGCGCTCGATGCGCTGCTTGGCCAGCGCCCGGCGCAGTTGGACCTTCAGGTGCTACAGCAAAGCCTCGACCAGGCCGGCCTGCCATCGACGCTGCACGAGGAGGCCCCCGGCCAATGGACCCTCGCCTGGCAACAGGCCCCGGCCGAGGCCGCCATGGCCTGGCTGCAGCAGGCACCGGCCAGCCTCGGCGTCACCATCAGCCAGCTGCATGTGCGCCGCGACCCTGCAGCCAGCCGCAGCGCCGCCACTTTTTCAGGAACGCTTCGCATGGAACAGGCGCCCGCCGCTAAGGACCCTTCATGATGTACACCGGATCGCCACGCCCGAACGCCCGCCTGCTGCCCTTTGCGCCCTTGGCGCTGGCACTGGCCTTGAGCGCGTGCGCCACACCGCCACCGGCCAGCACGCCGATGGCCAGCAGCGAGCTGGGCAAACCGCTGGCCTACACCAGCCCGTCGCCCACCGCGCTGGACCGCCAGGCCCAGGCCTCGGCCAGCGCCCGCCCCGCCACCCGCAGCACACCGCCGCGAGTTGGCCAGCGCCATAGCCAGGGCAGTGCTGCGCCGGCCGCGGCCAACCCGCTGGGCGACCAGCCGGTACAACTGAATTTCGTCGATGCCGATATCCAGGCCGTGGTGCGCGGCCTGTCCCGCGCCACCGGCCGGCAGTTCCTGGTCGACCCACGGGTCAAGGGCCAGCTGACCCTGGTGTCCGAAGGCCAGGTGCCGGCCCGCCAGGCCTACGCCATGCTGCTCGGTGCCTTGCGGATGCAAGGCTTCAGCGTGGTCGATGTCGGCGGTGTCAGCCAAGTGGTGCCCCAGGCCGACGCCAAGTTGCTTGGCGGCGCGCTGGTGACGAGCGACCGCGATGCAGGCAACGGCATGGTCACCCGTACCTTCCGCCTGCAGTATGAGAACGCGGTCAACCTGATTCCGGTGCTGCGCCCGATCGTCTCCCCCGACAACCCGATCAACGCCTACCCCGGCAACAACACTATCGTGGTCACCGACTACGCCGAAAACCTCGAGCGGGTGGCGCAGATCCTCGACCGCGTCGACACCCCCAGCGCCATTGACACCGATGTGGTGCCGATCCAGAACGGCATCGCCAGCGACGTGGCCAGCATGGTCAGCGAACTGCTCGACAGCCAGGGCGCCGACCCTACCCAGAAGATCAGCGTGCTCGGCGACCCGCGTTCCAACAGCGTGGTGATTCGCGCCTCCAGCCCCGAGCGCACCCAGCTGGCCCGTGACCTGATCTTCAAGCTCGACAACGCCCAGAGCAACCCCGGCAACCTGCACGTGGTGTACCTGCGCAACGCCCAGGCCGACAAGCTTGCCCAGAGCCTGCGCGGGCTGCTGACCGGCGAAAGCGACAGCGGCCAGAACGACCAGGCACGGGCGATGCTCAGCGGTGGCGGCATGCTCTCGGGCAACAATGCCAACACCGGTAGCAGTACCAGCAGCAGCCAGAGCAGCAGCACCAGCAACTCCAGCGGCGGTATCACCCGCGCCAGCAACAACCTGGGCGCTGGCGCCACCCCCAATGGCTATGGCAACAACCTGGCCCAGGGCGAACAGGGCAGTGCCTTCTCCGCCGGTGGCGCCACCATCCAGGCCGACAAAACCACCAACACCCTGCTGATTTCCGCCCCCGAGCCGCTGTACCGCAGCCTGCGCGAGGTGATCGACCAGCTCGACCAGCGCCGCGCCCAGGTGGTGGTGGAAAGCTTGATCGTCGAAGTCGGCGAGGACCAGGCCAACGAATTCGGCATCCAGTGGCAGGCCGGCAACCTCGGTGGCAACGGTGCGTTCGGCGGTGCCAACCTCGGCGGCAGCGGGTTGACCAGCGGTGCCAGCAGCATCGACGTGCTGCCCAAGGGGCTGTCGGTGGGGGTGGTCGATGGCACGGTGAACATTCCCGGCATCGGCGAAGTGCTCGACCTGAAAGTGCTCGCCCACGCCCTCAAGAGCAAAGGCGGCAGCAACGTGCTGTCGACGCCCAACCTGCTGACCCTGGACAACGAGATGGCCAGCATCTTCGTCGGCCAGACCATCCCCTTCGTCAGCGGCCAGTACGTCACCGATGGCGGTGGCAACAGCAACAACCCGTTCCAGACCATCCAGCGCGAGGAAGTGGGCCTGCGCCTGAACGTGCGCCCGCAGATTTCCGAGGGCGGCACGGTCAAGCTCGATGTCTACCAGGAAGTCAGCAGTGTCGACGAGCGCGCCTCCAGCACCGCCGGCACGGTCACCAACAAGCGCGCCATCGACACCAGCATCCTGCTCGACGACGGCCAGATCATGGTGCTTGGCGGGCTGCTGCAGGACGGCTACAGCCAGACCAACGAAGGCATCCCATGGCTTTCCAGCCTGCCGGGTGTGGGCGCGCTGTTTCGCAGTGAGCGCCGTGCCATCAACAAGACCAACCTGATGGTGTTCCTGCGCCCGTACATCATTCGCGACGCCAGCGTCGGTCGCACCATCACCCGCAACCGCTACGACTTCATCCGCCGCGTCCAGGGCAACCTCAAGCCCGACCACAACTGGGCCCTACCGGACATGGACATGCCGTTGTTGCCGCCGGTGGAGCAGGGCGTGCCGCCCCAGGGCCGCGCTGACACCGGCGCACCGCGCGCGGCGATTCGCGCCGTGCCGGTCAGCGAGGTCAACCGGTGAGCCGCCTGCCTTACGCCTGGGCCAAGGCCCAGCGCCTGGTGCTGCGCAGCGAAGCCGAGCAGGCCGTGCTCGCCCACTGCCCGTCGAGCCCGGCCTGGGCCCTGGCCGAAGTGCGCCGGCAGTTCGGCACGGTCACCTGCCAGCCGCTGAGCGATGCGCAGATGGACCAGTTGCTGGTCAGCGCCTACGCCGACACCGGCAGTGCCGCCGCCGTGGTCGGCGCTGCCGAGAGCGAGGTCGACCTCGACCGCCTGTTGCAGGACATCCCCGAGGTCACCGACCTGCTCGAAGCCCAGGACGACGCGCCGGTGATCCGCATGATCAACGCCTTGCTCACCCAGGCCGCGCGCGACCAGGCCAGCGATATCCATATCGAACCGTTCGAAAGCCACTGCCTGGTGCGCTACCGGGTCGACGGCACTCTGCGCGACGTGGTTTCACCGCGCAAGGCGCTGCATGGCGCGCTGGTGTCGCGGATCAAGATCATGGCCCAGCTCGATATCGCCGAAAAGCGCCTGCCCCAGGACGGCCGCATTGCCCTGCGCGTGGCCGGGCGGCCAATCGACATTCGCGTCTCCACCGTGCCCACCGGGCACGGCGAGCGGGTGGTGATGCGCCTGCTCGACAAGCAGGCCGGGCGCCTGCGCCTGGAAGCCCTGGGCATGGACGCCACCTTGCTGGCGCGGCTCGACGGCCTGATCCACCAGCCCCATGGCATCGTGCTGGTCACCGGCCCCACCGGCTCGGGCAAAACCACCAGCCTGTACGCCGCCCTGGCGCGCTTGGACGCCAGCGTCAGCAACATCCTCACCGTCGAGGACCCGGTCGAGTACGACCTGCCGGGCATCAGCCAGATCCAGGTCAACTCACGCATCGACATGAGTTTCGCCGTGGCCCTGCGGGCGATCCTGCGCCAGGACCCGGACGTGATCATGATTGGTGAAATCCGCGACCTGGAAACCGCCCAGATCGCCGTTCAAGCGTCGCTCACCGGCCACTTGGTGCTGGCCACGTTGCACACCAACGACGCGGTGTCGGCGGTCAACCGCCTGGTCGACATGGGCGTGGAACCGTTCCTGCTGGCCTCGGCGCTGCTCGGCGTGCTGGCCCAGCGGCTGGTGCGGCGCCTGTGCACCCATTGCCGCGAACCCGACCCGGCCGCCCCGGGCCAGTACCGGGCAGTGGGCTGCGAGCACTGCAACCAGTGCGGCTACAGTGGCCGTACCGGCATTCACGAACTGTTCTGCGTCGATGACCAGGTGCGCAGCCTGGTGCACCAGGGCGCGGACGAGCAGGCCCTGCGCGCCGCCGCCCGCCAGGCCGGCATGCTCAGCATGCGCGAGGATGGCCAGCGTTGGGTCGACAGCGGCAGCACCTGCCTGGAAGAAATCCTGCGCGTAACACGGGACGCCTGATGAACCGCTACCGCTATGAAGCCGCCGACGCCCAAGGGCGCATCGTCAATGGCCTGCTCGAAGCCGACAGCAGCGCGGCGGCCATGGGCCAACTGCGCAGCCTGGGCCTCACCGCGCTGGCGGTCGAAGCCCAAGCCGCCGCCGGGCAGGGCGCCGGGCTGTTCAGCCCAAAACTCTCCGACGGCGACCTGGCCTGGGCCACCCGCCAACTGGCCAGCCTGCTCGCAGCCGGCCTGCCCCTGGAAGCGGCACTCGGCGCCACCCTGGAACAGGCCGAGCGCAAGCACATTGCCCAGGTGCTGGGCGCCGTGCGCGGCGATGTGCGCAGCGGCATGCGCCTGGCCGATGCCCTGGCCGAGCGCCCGCGCGACTTCCCCGACATCTACCGGGCGCTGGTGGCGGCGGGGGAGGAGTCCGGCGACCTGGCCCAGGTGATGGAGCGCCTGGCGGATTACATCGAAGACCGCAACACCCTGCGCGGCAAGATCCTCACGGCGTTCATCTACCCCGGCGTGGTCGGCCTGGTGTCGATCGGCATCGTCATCTTCCTGCTCAGCTACGTAGTGCCGCAGGTGGTCAGCGCCTTCACCCAGGCCCGCCAGGACCTGCCCGGGCTGACCCTGGCGATGCTCTCGGCCAGCGACTTCGTGCGCGAATGGGGGGTAGTGTGCTTCGCGCTCATGGCCGCAGCCCTGTGGGGGTGGCGGGTGTGGCTACGGGCACCGGCCGCACGCTTGGCGTGGCATTCACGGGTGTTGCGCCTGCCGCTGTTCGGGCGCTTCGTGCTGGGCCTGAACACCGCCCGTTTCGCCTCCACCCTGGCGATTCTCGGCAGCGCCGGCGTGCCGCTGCTACGGGCCCTGGAAGCCGCCCGGCAAACCCTGGGCAACGACCGCCTCGACCAATGCGTGAACGAAGCCACCGCCCGCGTGCGCGAAGGTGTGGGCCTGGCATCGGCGCTGGCGGTGGAAAAGGTCTTCCCGCCGTTGCTCATTCACCTGATCGCCAGCGGCGAGAAAACCGGCAACCTGCCGCCGATGCTCGACCGCGCCGCCGACAGCCTGGCCAAGGACATCGAACGCCGCGCCATGGGCATGACCGCGCTGCTCGAACCGTTGATGATCGTGGTCATGGGCGCCGTGGTGCTGCTGATCGTGATGGCCGTGCTGATGCCGATCATCGAGATCAACCAGCTGGTGCAATAAAGCCCGGAAAAAACTGGCCCGAAATAAATGGAGCGGGCTTGCCCCGCGAAGCGCCGCGCGGGCGGCGCTCGATTTCATAGGCGCAGAAAATGTGGTGGCGAGCACTCAGAGGTACGCAAGAAATCGCCTGTAATACCCTTGGTCCATCACCATAATTGCCCCGTCAGCGGGTCAGGGCTGCCATGCGCCTGCCTTAAGAGGTGTTGCGCCTACGAAATCGAGCGCCGCCCGCGCGGCGCTTCGCGGGGCAAGCCCGCTCCTACATTTGTTTCGGGCCAATATTCATGTGTCCACCGCGCGCGGCCCCTTGGTGCCTGTCTCGATATCGAGGTGCATGAAAGAGGCAGATGCACGCGAAGAGGCAGGCTTAGCCGCTCCAAACAGAAGATTGCGAAGCGGCTGAAACCTGTGATTCATCCTCCCGAGTGGCGGCCCACCCAACCTCCCGAGCGCCCGCGCCTGCCACGCCTGGACATGGCCCGTTTTACCCCCGTACCGCCACCGTTCCCACCCCCTGAAATCCCGAGAAATTCTCCTTGAAACTCCCGAGATTTTTTCCTTTCCCTGTCACCACAAACTGCGATTGTTGGCTCCGTGGACAGGCCAGCAACCCCTCTGGATCAAGGCCCGCAGCCTGTCGGCATAGCAATGCGCGACCCACTCAACGTACAAACACGACGATAGGAGATTGCTTCATGTTTAAACGTACTGTGATCGCCGCCTCCCTGGTGGCTGCTACCCTGGCTTCGGCTCAATCGATGGCTGCTGTTGTCGGTGGCGGTGCTACCCTGCCGGAAAAACTCTACAACGGTGCCTCGCCGCTGCCACGTCTGCTGCCGACCGACTTCAGCTACACCGGCGTAGGCAGCGGCGGCGGCAAAACCGCCTTCCTGACCGATGCCCCGGCGTCGATCAACCAGGCTGCCGGCACTCCAGTCGACTTCGCTGGTAGCGATTCGGTTCTGAGCGCCACCGAACTTTCCACCTACAACACCAACAAACTCGCCACCAAAGGCCGTCTGATCCAGATTCCTTCGGTAGGTACTTCGGTGACTATCCCTTACAAGAAGTCGGGTAACACCACCCTGCAGCTGACCGCAGCCCAACTGTGTGCCGCCTTCTCGGGTAGCGCAACGACTTGGGGCGCCATGCTCGGCACTAGCGATAACACACCCATCAAGATCATCTACCGTGACGGCAGCAGCGGCACCACTGAGCTTTTGACTCGCTTCCTGAACGACACCTGCCCGACCAGCATCAAAGTCAACAGCACCTTCACCAGTGCCAAGCAGACCGCCGTGCCTTCGACCTGGCAAGCTGTTGCCGGTAGCGGCGATGTCATCACCGCTGTCAACGCCACCGATGGCACCATCGGCTACGTCAGCCCTGACTACGTCAACCCAGGCAACAACGCTGTGGTTGCCCGTGTGAGCAAGACTGCAATGGCCGCTGGCACCGCTCCGCTGCCAACCTCCGCCAACGCTCAGACCGCTCTGGGCACCGCTGTTGCGCCAAGCAACGCAACCGATCGCGCCAACCCATCCAAATGGGTACCAACCTTCGGTTCGGGCACTACTGATAACCCTGTTCCAACCGCCGGCTATCCAATCGTTGGCTACACCAACCTGATCGTCGGTCAGTGCTACCAGACCGCAGCTGACGCCACCGCGATCCGCAGCTTCCTCAACGACCTGTACAGCGGCACCAAATCCAGCACTATCTCGCTGCACGCCTTCGTCAGCCTGCCGACCGCTTATGCTGACGAAATCAAGAACGTGTTCCTGAACAACACCTACGGCGACGGCCTGGACATCAACAACGCCTCGGTCTGCAACGGCATCGGCCGTTCGTAAGTTACCGACCACGCGCTGCCCGCAATGGGCATAGAACCGGTGGCGTCTTCGTGACGCCGCCGGTTTTTTCGTTTGTGCGCCATAGCCCACCGAGATGAACTTTGCATGACAAAGGTTCGGTCGGTGTCGGTGGCAACCGCCTTATGGCAAAGCGGCATCAACGCCGCGATCCAGTTGAATTCCAAGACTCCGCACAAGGAACCGAAGCGATGTCGCGCGGCATGACCCAGCCAGACCTCCCAGCTCCAGCCGTTCAACGTCGCAGCAAGCCTGCCGCTGCCGAGCCTTTGCTGCTTAAGCCGCTGGCCCAGGCCATCGCGCTGTTGATGCTGGCGGGCACGGCCCAGGCTGCGCAGCCTTTCAGTTCGGCCTGGTTCGCGGCCAAGGGGGCATCGACCGCGCCAGCATCGGGCAGTGCCGGGGCCGCCGCGCAAGTGCCGGGCACGCCACCGCCACTGGCCCAGCAGCAACGCCTGAACCAGCAGTTCCAGCGTTCCTTGAACAACCTCAACAACACAGTGTCGGCGATCGCCGCCCAGCAGGCCGCGCAGGCTGCCGGGCGTACCTTGGCCCAGGTACAGCCGCAAGTGGTGCCCAACGGCCTGGGCCAAGGCGGGTTGAAGGTCGACGAGAATCCGTTGACCCAGGGCTGGCTGAACGCCAAGGCGCCGCAACAGGCCGAAGCCAACGGCAAAACCCAGGTCACCATCGAACAGACTGCCGACAAAGCGATCCTCAATTGGGAGACCTTCAACGTAGGGCGCGACACCACGGTGAAGTTCGCCCAGCAGGCCGAATGGGCAGTGCTCAATCGGGTCAACGACCCCAACGCACGCCCCAGCCAGATTCACGGCCAGATCGAGGCCCCCGGCACGGTCATGTTGGCCAACCGCAACGGTGTGGTGTTCAGCGGCACCAGCCAGGTCAACGTGCGCAACCTGGTGGCAGCGGCAGCGCAGATCAGCGACGAGCAATTCACCCAGCGCGGCCTGTACGTGGACACCACCGGCAGCCAGGCCACCTTCAGCCAGGCTGCAGGCAGCGTGTTGGTAGAGCGTGGCGCGCAAATCCAGACCCAGGAGCCGGCCAGTTCCACCACCGGGGGCGGCTACGTGCTGCTGCTGGGTAGCGAGGTGAGCAACGAAGGCCAGATCATCAGCCCCAAGGGCCAGGCCACCCTGGCGGCAGGCGATGAGTTCTATATCCGCCGTGGCCAAGGCACCACTGCCAACCAGTATTCCACTACCCGCGGCAACGAGGTTGCCACTGGCCGAGCCAGCAACAGCCAGGCAGGCACTGTGCGCAACGCAGGCCTGATCCAGGCCGCAGGCGGCGACATCACTCTGACCGGGCACCAGGTTCAACAGAACGGTGTAGCCCTGGCCAGCACTTCGGTGGACCGCCGGGGCAGCATCCACCTGCTCAACGCCGCCAGCGACAGCACCGGTAGCGTGAGCTTCGGCCAGGGCAGCGTGACCGCGATCATGCTGGACGAAAGCCAGGCCCTGGACAGCCAGCGCCAAGCCTCCCTTGAAGCGGTCAAACAGGGCCAGGGCAACCTCGCCACGGGCCACTTCGACAACCTCAGCACCGTGGCTGACCGCACCGACCAGTCCCGTGTCGAGGTGGTCAGCGGCGGTACCGTGCATTTCCAGAGCGGTTCGCTGACCCTGGCCACTGGTGGCCAGGTCGCCGTCAGTGCCGGCCAGCGCAGCCTGGTGGACGATGGCGCGCACATCGACGTCGCCGGTGCGTTGGGCGTGAAGGTGGCGATGGAAAGCAACAACATCAAGATCAACGTGCAAGGCAACGAGCAGCGCGATGCGGCGGGCAACCGCGACGCAGGCGGGTTGATCAACAGCGACGTGTGGGTCGATGTGCGCGAGCTGGTGCATGTCGCGGCTGGGGTCAATGGTTATGCCAACGAGCGCTGGTACACCGCCGGCGGCTTGCTGGAAGTGGCAGGCTACCTGGGTACGCAGAACCACAGTGTGGGCGAGTGGATGGCCCAGGGCGGCACGCTGACCTTCACCGGCCAGGACCTGGTAACCCGTGCCGGCGCCGAAATCAACCTGTCCGGGGGCACCCTGGCCGTGCAGGACGGGGTGATTCAGCAAAGCTGGCTGCGTGGCGTCGACGGGCGCCTGTACGAGGTGTCCAAGGCGCCCGGCGACCTGCTGTACACCGGCGTTTATCGAGGTTACGAGGACATCAGCGAACGCTGGGGCCAGACATCCGTGTATTACAACCCGCTGATCGCCCCGCAGCAGCGCTTCGAGCAGGGCTACACCGTAGGCCGCGATGCCGGCAGCCTTGTGGTGACAACCCAGAGCGCGGTGCTCGACGGGCAACTGATCGGGGAAACCTGGCAGGACGAACGCCAGGTGCAGGCGCCGGTACAGGGACTGGACGGCTACCAGCAGACGCACTCGGCCCAGGCGCGAGGCGCACAATTGGTGATCGGCCAGCAAACGCCGAGTTACATCGTGGCCAGCAAAGAGCTCGCCTATGGCCTGGCCCCGGTCATGCAACAGGTACGGCTGCAAAGCGGCGCAGCCGGGGCCAGCGCCTCGGTCGACCTGGACAGCGCACTGGATGAAACGCGCCGAGGGCGCCTGGTGCTGGACAGCGAGCAGCTCAGCGCCTTCGGCCTCGGCGGGCTGACCGTGGTTGCCAGCGAGCTTGTGCAGGTTGACGGTGCCGTGGCCCTGGCCGATGGCGGTCAGCTGGCGTTGCATGGCCCGCAGGTGGAGGTTAACGCCGACCTGGTGGCCAAGGCAGGCAGTATCAGCCTGGGTGACGTGGTTGCTGACATGAATGGCGGGGCGCTTGTCGAGCGCGCCCTGGCCACCCCGCAAGGCACCCGTGCGCACGTAAGCGTTGCCGACGGCGTGCTACTGGACGCCAGCGGGGTGCGCAGTGAGCTCAACACCGCCACGGCCAGCGCCATGCGCAATGGCGGCGACCTGTCGCTGCGTAGTTCCGGCGATGTGGTGCTGGGCCAGAGTAGTTTGCTCGATGTGTCCGGCGGTATCGTGCGCGGTGAGAACAACCGCCTGCTGGGTGGCAATGGTGGCAACCTGACCTTGCAGGTGGCGGCCAACGCCCGTGAAGGTGGCGCGGACGCCACAAGCCAGCTGCAACTAGACGGTCAGGTGCGTGGCTACGGCAGCACGGGGGCCGGCACGCTCGATATCCGCGGTGGCCAGGTGCAGATCGGCGGCGAGCCCCAGGCTGACGCCGGCGTTTATCTGGCAGCCGACTTCTTCAACCTTGGCTTCGCCCAGTACACCGTGCGCGGTGGCAGCGGCCTGACGGTTGCCGAAGGCAGCCAGGTGCAGGTAACCCGGCCCGTGCAAGCGCTCAATGCTGGCCGGGCGGTCAGCGACCAGGCAGCGCCCTGGCTGCCGCCGTTGTTGCTCGAAAACGCACCGGCCGGTGAACTTGGCCAACGCGAGGGCGCCAGTTTGACCCTGGCCGCAGGGGATATTCTGCAAGGCCAGGCCGAGCGTGAGGCTGCCGTACTGGCAATTGGCAAGGGCGCTGCTATCACTGTCGACCCCTTGCAAAACATCGCCTTGCGCAGCACGGCGCAAATCACCTTGGAGGGCAGCCTGCAAGCGTTGGGTGGCACGGTCAGCTTGTTGCAGGAAAAACCTTCGCTGGCGGCCACCGGCATTGCCGAGTTGCCCCATGAACGCTCGATTCGCCTGGGCAGCGATGCATCGATCGATGTGTCCGGCCAGGCCTACGTGGCCCTCGACAGCCTTGGACGCCGTTACGGGCGGGTGGACGCAGGCGGCAGCATCGTCATCGGTGGCGAGATCGACCATGCCAAGGGCACCAGCGAAGCCATGGACCTGTTCCTGATACTGGAGCAGGGCTCACAACTGCGCGCCAACGGTGCCCAGGCGGCTCTCTACGTACCTGGCCAGGGCGAGGTCGCGGTCGCCAGTGCCGGTGGCAGCATCAGCCTGGCGTCGAACAACGGGCTGCAGCTCGACGGCGGGTTCAGCGCGGTTTCCGGTGGGGCCGGCGCGGCGGGCGGGACCCTTGCCGTTGCCCTGGATACCGGCCTGTACTTGAACGCTTATGTGGCCGACGCATTCAACGTGCCCCGCGAGCTCCTGTTGACGCAACACAGCGAGGCGCAAAACCAGGGTATGCCAGCCTACGGTCAGGGCCGCCTGAGCGTGGACCAGATCCAGGCAGCGGGCTTCACCAGCCTCGACCTGCTCAGCGACGGCGTGCTGGCCTTCGACGGCGACATCGAACTGGGCATGGCCCAGCAGATGCGCTTGTATGCTGGCTCGCTGGTGTTGAGCGAGGGCGCGGGCGACGAGGCCCACGTACACCTGCAGGCGCCATTCGTACGCCTGGCCGGGAGCAACCACCTGGGGTCCGATGTGGCCAAGCGCCCGACAGTGAAAGGCGGGCTGTCGCAGCAAGCCAGCGAGGGCACATTGCTTGTCGAGGCAAACCTGCTGGAAGTGCGCGACGTGTTGACCTTGGGGGCGCACGGCACCCTGGCCCACAGCGACGGGCAAAGCCTGACCTTTGACCGTCGAGGTTTTGGCTTGGCCAGCCTGGTCAGTGCAGGTGATATCCGCTTGCTCGGGCTGGTGGGCAGCGGTGACCGCACTCGCCTGATCAGCAATGCCGACCTCACCTTGCAAGCCGCGCAGATTTACCCGGTGACCGGCGCCTTCGCCTCGGTCGAAACCACCCAGGATGCCACCTTGCGTATCGCCAGCAACGGCGCCACGCCGGCAGCGCCGCTGTCGGTGTTCGGGCGCCTGGAACTGCTTGCCGGAACGGTGGAACAGGGCGGCGTGCTGCGTGCGCCGCTTGGCCAGATCGCCATCGGCAACGCCAGCAGCCCGGTGCAGGAACTGCGCCTGCTGCCAGGCAGCATCACCTCGGTGAGCGCAGCGGGCGTGCAGATGCCGTATGGCGGTACCGTCGACGGCCTGAATTACCTGTACGACGGCAAAAGCGTCAGCTTGCTGGGCGCCGCAGGCGATGCGAGCCGTGGTGTGAGCTTGACCGCAGCGCAGGTCGATGTACAAGCAGGCGCGCTGATCGACCTGTCCGGTGGGGGCGAACTCACCGGTGCAGGCTTCATCTCTGGGCGTGGCGGCTCCACCGATGCGCGTTACAACCCCTTGGTGCAGCTCGACAGCGACGGCCAGCTGGTGTTGCCATCGCTGTCGAGCAACCCGGTGTATGCCATCGTCCCGGGCCTTGCAGTGGACTATGCACCGCTGGCCGCTGAAGCCGGCGTCAGCGACCCCGGCATTGGCCAGCAGATCACCCTGGACCACGGCATACCGGGCCTGGTCGCCGGTACCTACACCTTGTTGCCTGCCAGCTACGCGCTGTTGCCGGGTGCGTATCGGGTGGAACTCAATGGCCTGGCGGGCACTGGCAAGCAGAGCGCCAGCCTGGCGTTGCGTAACGGCTCCTGGGCGACCTCGGGCCGCGTGTCGGTGGTCAACACGGGCATCGCCCAGCCGGTTTCCAGCCAGGTGATCGTCACCGCCGCCGACACGTTGCGCAAATATTCCCAATACAACGAAATGAGTTACGCGGCCTTCGTCGCGGCCGATGCTGCCACCAAGGGGGTGCCCCGTGCGGCCATCGAGGCCGATGGCAAGGGCCTGACCTTCACCTTCACCGCTGGGGTGAATGCCGAGGACAAACTTCGTTTTGCCGGGACGGTTGAATTCAGTGCAGCCAAGGACGGTGCAGCTGGTTATGCCACCGTGCTTGGCCCTAACGAAGGCATCGAACTGCTGGCCGATGGCACGCAGAGTACATTGCCTGGCGAGGATACCGCGTCGCTGTATGCCAGCCAGCTGTCAGCCTTGCATGCGCCACGGCTGAGTATCGGTGCCCGACCGATCGTGAATTATGGCCAGGGCGGCAATGTGGTGGAGTTTGAAGGCTACAACCGCAACCTGTGGTTGCGCTCCGGCGCGCAGCTAAGCGCCGGCGAAGTGTGGATGTTCAACAGTACCGTCAGCGGTGGCATCTTCATCGAACAGGGCGCGACAGTCAGCACCTTGGGCCAGGGCGCGGTGCCGTTCGATGCGTCGAACGGCTACCTGTTGTCGCCAGGCCTGCGGGCCATGCTGGCTGTGTCCAACGGGCGTATGGATATCCAGCCACCCACTACTGGTACCAG
The DNA here is from genome assembly GCF_011752565.1 of Pantoea sp. Ap-967. Taxonomy (GTDB): domain Bacteria; phylum Pseudomonadota; class Gammaproteobacteria; order Pseudomonadales; family Pseudomonadaceae; genus Aquipseudomonas. The sequence continues at coordinate 92,121 of NZ_VWXK01000002.1, read as the reverse complement.
CTTTGATGGCGCAGGCTCGATCATCATCGGCGATTGCCCGACAGGTGATTGCCAGGGCCAGACGCGCCTGTATTCCGAAGGCTCGCTGTTCGCCGTCACCAACAATACCTTCAGCCTCGGCGACCAGGTCCGCTTCGGCAGCCGACACCTGGGCCTGGCCGTTGGCCGGATCAACGTCGGCTCACTTCAGGCGTTGAACAGCGCAGCGCAGGCCGGTGTGCTCGGTGCCGGCCTGACCCTGAACCAACAGGTACTGGACCGCCTGTTCCAGGGCAATGCCGACGAGCAGGTACCGGCGCTCGAATCCTTGACCTTATCGGCCAGCGACTCGATGAGTTTCTTCGGGACCACCGTGCTCGATACCTTCGACCCGTTGACGGGGCAAAACCGCCTGCAGGACCTGGTGCTCGGTACGCCAGCCATCTATGGCGCCGGTGGCGTCGATGACCGCGCCAGCATTCGCACCGGCAGCCTGGTCTGGAAGGGCGCGCAAACCCTTGCAGGCACCCCGATCACCGGAGGGGCCGGTAGCGGCGACGGTGTGCTGGATATCCAGGTGCAGGACATGACCTTTGGCTATGGCCCTAACAGCCAGCCCAATGGTAGCGCCGACATGGCGCGGCAGACGCTGGGCTTCGGCCTGGTCAACATCAGCGCCAGCCACCAGGTCACTGCCAACCACACTGGTAGCCTGCAGGTGTATCACCAGCGCGGCACCTATCAGGCCGATGGCACCTTCCAGTACAGCGGCGGCGACCTGCAGGTCAGCACGCCGCTCTGGACCGGTGCTGCCGGTTCGGTCAACCGCATCCAGGCCGGTGGCGAGGTGCGTGTCGCGGCAGGTGAGGGCGCCTTGGCCTCCGGACGGGACAGCCTGGGTGCCGAACTGGCGCTGAGCGGCCAGCGTGTGGTGGTCGACGGTACGTTCAGCCTGCCCAGCGGCAAGCTGACCCTCGATGCCATCGACGATGTGCTGCTCGGCGACACCGCACGTATCGACCTGGCCGGCCGCGCGCTGGCCTTCAACGATGTCACCCGCTACAGCTGGGGCGGCGATCTGGTGCTGGCCAGCCAGGCCGGCAGCATTCGCCAGGCAGCGGCCTCACAGATCGACCTGAGCGCCAGCAACAACCGCGCCGGGCGCCTGACTGCCACCGCACTGGGTGAGGCGGGGCACATCGAGCTGCTTGGGCAGATACTCGGCGCTGCCAGCGGTTACTACGACGCAGGCGGCACCCAGGTGCCCTACGCCGCTGCCGAGGTGAACTTTCGCGGCCAGTGGCTGGACGACTTCACGGGGTTGAACCAGCGCCTGAACCGCGACCAGGTGTTCGGTGCACGCAGCTTCCAGATCAAGCAGGGTGACCTGGTGTTGGGCGATGAGCTCAAGGCCAGCCAGATCAGCCTGTCGCTCGACAATGGCCACCTCACCGTCAACGGCCTGGTCGATGCCAGCGGCGAGCGCGTAGGCAGCATCCGCCTGGCGGCCAAACAAGGCCTGACCGTCAACGGTGGTGCGCGGCTGGACGCCCATGGCAGCGTGCTGCGGGTCGATAGCTACGGCGCGATCATCGATGCACCGAACCGTGCGGTGATCGAGCTTAACAGCGGAGAGGGCCTGCTGACCCTCGCCAGTGGTGCTGCGTTCGACCTGCGCCATGGCACCTCGGCCGCTGCCGGCAGTGGCCCCAACCTGCATGACGGGCGCAGCCTCGGTACCCTGCAGTTGATCGCCCCGCGGGTGGGTGGCGACACCGTGGGTGACATCGCCATCGAAGCACGTGGCGCGCTGGACATTACCGGTGCACGCACCATCGCCGTGGTGGGTAACCAGCGTTACACCGATGCCCCCGATGGCGGGCTGTCGGCCAGCGGCCGACCGTTCCAGTACATCGACCAGGCTTATCTGGACGGCAAAGATGCGCTCAATGCCACCTTCATCGAGAACCTGCTGAAAAACCGTGATCTTCGTGACACCCGCCTGGCCGGGCTGACCACGGCGGCCTATGCCCAGGCGTTGCATCTGCGCCCTGGTCTGGAAATCGCCACCCGCGACACTCAGACCGACCTGATCGTGCAGGGTGACCTTGATCTGTCGGCTCATCGCTACGACAGCATCAACCTGCTCACCCAGAAAACCTCGGTCTATGGCTCGGGCGAGGTGGGCAACCTGGTGTTGCGTGCAGGCGGCAACCTGGAAATCTATGGCAGTATCAACGACGGTTTCGCGCCGCCGGACTCTGCCAGCGACGAGGCGCGTACCGATGGGCGCGGCTGGCTGCTGTTACCCGGCAAGCAACCGTTCGACAGCGACCTGGTGATCCCGCGCAGTGGCGTGGAACTGGCCGAGGGAACCCTGTATCCCGAGGGCAGCCAGCTCAACTTCGACCTGCCATTCGCCGATACTACCTTGCCGGCGAACACCCGCCTGCCAACCGACTTGCAGCTGTCTGCTAGCCTCACCTTGCCGGCGGGCACGGTGCTGGACGCGGCCGTGCGCGACACCCAGGGCAACCTGCTGTACGCCGCCGGTACGCTGCTGGCCGAATCGGTCACCTTACCGGGCGGCACCTACTTCGACGCGGGTTCACGTTTACCGGTGGCCATGGCCGTGCTGGGCGGCGTCTGGAGCAAAGGTGTAACGCTGCCGGCAGGCGGGCTGAGCCAGCGCGGCCCGCTGGAACTGGCCGTGGGCGCGCGCTTGCCGGCGGGTGTCGATGTCAAGCTTGCCGAAGACCTCGATGTGATCGAACTGCGGCCATCGGTCGATGGCCAGCAGGGGCGCAACTGGGCGCTGGCGCAGATGCTGCCGCAAGGGTCGCAATCCTGGTCGATGCGCCTGGTTGCCGGTGCCGACCTGGAGGCGGCGGATAGCCGCCTGACACGCCCCGAGCCGGATGCCGGCCTACTGCGTCTTGCCGACCAACACTACATTGCTGACCTTTTGCTGGAGCCCGGGAGCGGCGGAACCGCCCCTGCCAGTGGCTGGGTCTGGTCCGATATCAATGGGGCAGGCAATCCGCCGGGTGATCCCGTGCCTGAAGATCAGATCTTCTTCTGCGAGATCATCCCTGATTGGTGCACCTTTATCGAACCGAAGAAAGTGCTGGTTTGGTCCGATATCAATGGAGTAGGTAATCCGCCGGGTGATCGTGTTCCTGACGAGCAGATTTTCTTTTGTGAGATCATTCCTGAATGGTGCTCGGAAATTGACGACCCAGGCCAAGGCGGTGAGCCCACCCGCGACCGGCTCATCGTCACGCCGAAAACCCAGCTGTTCAGTGTCTTGCGTACCGGCACTGGCGACCTGGACCTGATCAGCGCCGGTGACTGGCGCATGGACTCGTTGTTCGGTGTGTACACGGCAGGTACGCCTTCTGCGGCACTGTTGGTCGACGGGGCTGACCCTCATCAAGGCCTTCGCGGTGTGCAAGCCGACGGTACGTTGCTGGGGCAGGCCGGGGCAGCCTATGAAGCGGCGACGGCGCAAGCCTATCAAGCCTGGTACCCCGAGCAAGGCGGCAACCTGTATGTCGAGGCCGGCAGCGATCTGCTCGGCAACCTGATGGCGAGCAAGCTCAGTGCTTCCGGTGTGCGGCCGCAGCAAGCCACGGCCTCGGTGGGTAACTGGCTGTGGCGGCAAGGCCAAAGCGATGCCGATACGCCGGCAGCCTGGTGGATCAATTTCGGCACCTACGCACAGCAACCTAGCACCAGCGCGACAGACCCCTGGCTGGTGGGTTTCACCGGTATCGGCACGCTGGGCGGGGGCAATCTGGACGTCCGGGTGACCGGCGCTGCTGGCTTGCAGCAAGCCAGCAATGCCCTGAACAGCGACGTAGAGCGCAGCCAGGGCCTGGACTTGGTGGTGGCCAGCTCCGGCCGGATCGACGCTGACGGGCGTCTGGTGCAAACCGGCGGCGGTGACTTGAACCTGCGTGTCGGTGGTGGCATCAACCCCGGTTACGCGGCGGCCGGCTCAGCGCGGGCCGATATCGACTTGCAAGGCACGCTGGTCAACGTGCGCGGGGCGTTGCAGGTGGACGCGCAAAGTGTCGGCGTGCTGGAACAGCTCTATGGCAGCTACTCGGTCGCCCATGACAACAACGAGTCGCGGGCGTACGACCCGTATACCTCAAGCCGCGCCAATGCCATGGGCGGGTTGGCATTGATGGTGGGCGATAGCGGTGTTCGCTTGCAGGCGCGTGGCGACATGGTGGTGCAAGGCGTCGGCGACCCTGGCCGTGTGTCTACCTTCAATACCTCGCCGTACCTGGGTGATGACGGTATCACCTATCCGAGCGAGGGTTACAGCTGGTTCTCGCTCTGGCGTCCGACTACGTCGGTAAGCTTGATGAGCTCAGGCGGCAACCTGGTGCCTGTGGTCACTGTAGACGGCGCGAGCCCGAGTACCAACTTGCCTGTGTATGATGGCCGTATCTTCTACCCGACCGCGCTGAGTGCAGTGGCTGCCAATGGAAGCCTGTACTACGGCAGCTCGGCAGTAGGCACGCGGATTGGGGCGTCGTCGCCCAATTCGCTGATGGTTGCGCCTTCGTTCAATACCGCGCTTGAGCTGCTCGCCGGTGACTCCATTTACGCCAGTGGCTACGTGGTCAGCCAGGCAGGTACCGACAGTTCGGCCATCGCCACCCCGCAACGCCCCGCGTTTGCCGGCATTGGCGAAAGAGGCGCGATTCTTTCGGGCAACCTGCATGCCGATCTACAAGGCGAGCCGAACGACTTCCCGCTTTACACCTACGACGTCAATACCTATAGCCAAGGTGTGGCCCCCCTGGCGCCGGTGCGTTTCTATGCGTTGGACGGCGATATCGTCGGCCTGGCTACAGGCGAGATCCTGACCTACGAACTAAGCGGCCGCACGTTGTACCAAGGCAGTGGCCCGGTGCGCATCATGGCCGGGCGCGACATCGTCAACGCAGGCGTTCCGCTGCAAACGTCGCGCACCACCAATAGCGTGTTGAGCACCAGTTGGGGACCGGTTACCAGCACCGGTAACTTGATCATTCACGGTGATGGCAATGATGTCTCATTGGTCAGTGCAGGGCGCGATATCCGCCTCAGTACGTTCAACGTCGCCGGCCCTGGGCAACTGGAAGTGGTGGCCGGGCGTGATCTGTACCAGTCCGGGCAGGGCATCGGCTCTGCTTATCAAGAGGCGTCGATCAACAGCATTGGCCGCATCGACGGCAGTGGTTCGGGCAATGACGGGGCTTCCATCGCTGTTCTGGTCGGTGCCGGTGCGCAGGGGGCCGATTACCGCAATCTGCTAGAGCGCTACCTGAACCCGAGCAACCTGCTCGATACTGGCGCCTCGCTGGCCAGCCAGCCCGACAAGGTCGCCAAGGTCTACGACCAGGAGCTGGTCACCTGGCTGGGCGAGCGCTTCGCCTTCCAGGGCGACAGCGAAGCGGCCCGGGCCTACTTCGCCACGCTGCCAGCCGAGCAGCAGCGCATCTTCGCCCGCCAGATGTACTTCGCCGAGCTGCGTGAAGGTGGCCGCGAGTACACCGACGTCGACGGCCCGCGCACTGGCAGCTACCTGCGTGGCCGCCAGGCGATTGCCGCGCTGTTCCCGGAAAAGGACGTGGCCGGCAACCCGATCAGCTACAGCGGCAACGCCACCTTCTACGGCGGCGCGGGTATCCACACCGATTTCGGTGGCGATATCCAGGTGCTCACCCCAGGTGGCCAGCAGGTGTTCGGCATCGAGGGCGAGGCGCCGCCGTCCACGGCGGGGGTAATCACCCAGGGCAGTGGCGATATCCAGCTGTATGCCCAAGGCAGCATCCTGCTGGGCCAGAGCCGCATCATGACCACCTTCGGCGGCTCGATCCTCGGTTGGTCGGCCGAAGGCGACATCAACGCCGGCCGTGGCTCGAAAACCACCGTGGTGTATACACCGCCCAAGCGCACCTACGACCTGTGGGGCAACGTTGCCCTGGCGCCGTCGGTGCCGAGTACCGGCGCCGGTATCGCCACGCTCAACCCCATCGCCGAAGTGGCGCCCGGGGACATCGACCTGATCGCGCCGCTGGGCACCATCGATGCCGGCGAAGCGGGCATCCGCGTGTCGGGCAACGTCAACATCGCCGCGCTGCAGGTGGTGAACGCTGCCAACATCCAGGTGCAGGGCGATGCCAAGGGCATGCCGGTGGTGGCGTCGGTGAACACCGGGGCGATCGCCTCGGCCAGTGCGGCGGCATCGTCGGCAACCCAGGCGGCAGAGGAGGTGGGGCGCCAGCAGCAGGCAGCGGCACGCCAGCGCCAGCCGTCGGTGATTACTGTGCGGGTGCTGGGCTTTGGTGGCGAGCGGCTGGTGCCGGGGCAGGATGGCGCGAGCCTGAACCCGCAGTACAACCGCCAGAGCCCGGTGCAGGTGCTGGGGGCCGGGCAGTTGGATGAGCGGGCGCGGGGGGAGTTGACCGAGGAGGAGCGGGGTAACCTGTTGCTTTGAGGCTACGGCGAAAGGGCCGTCAAGGCTGGCGCTCAGCCACGGCCCTCAACGTTCTCAAGGTCACCACCGGTGCATCCACCACGAACCGGTTGGCCAACCACCCCGGCACATCCCCGGCCGGGTCGGCCTGCAACTGGTAGGTCACCTCGGTTTGCCGTTCGCCCAGGGGTTTCATCACCCACTCGCCACTGAGCCGCTGCACGCGGATCAGCCCGTTTTCCTCCGGCACCTTGCGCGGGTCGGCACTCAGGTGCCGTACCAGCGTGCCGTCATCGAGCCGCTCGCTGGTGACCTTCAGCACGATGTCGCGCGGCAATGTCGGCCAAGGCAGGTTGGTGGTCAGGTACACCCAGGTGGTGTCGCCGTCGACTTCCAGCAAACGCATCTGTTCACAGGCATACAGCCACTTGCACGCCACCCGCAGGTTTTCCTGCAGGTCGGTGAGCGTGCGCACGCTGGCTTTCATGGTGCTGACACCCCGAAATTGCTGGTAGGGCGAGTCGCTGGCGGACGCCAGGTAGACACGTATGCCTTCGCGGTCGTAGGCCAGTTTCCAGTCGTCGCTGGCAAGGGCACAGGTTGAAAACAGCACGATGGCCAGCAGCAAGCAGCGGTTCATGCTGTGCACCATGTGTGGAGGTAGGTTATTGAAGTATGAGCGGCAAACAGAGAAGTTGCCAGGCGGGGCAGAAACGCAATGCGAGCTACGCCCCTGGTAGGAGCGAGCATAGCTCGCGATGGGCCGCAGCGCGGCCCCAATGGCTCAACGCTGCGGGTTGAGGGTCAGGTGCACGTGGCGGTTCACGTCCTTGTACAGCAGGTAGCTGAACTTGCCTGGGCCGCCGGCGTAGCACGCTTGCGGGCAGAAGGCGCGCAGCCACATGAAGTCGCCGGCTTCCACTTCCACCCAGTCCTGGTTCAGGCGGTACACAGCCTTGCCTTCGAGCACGTACAGGCCGTGCTCCATCACGTGGGTTTCGGCGAATGGAATCACGCCGCCTGGCTGGAAGGTGACGATGTTGACGTGCATGTCGTGGCGCATGTCGGCCATGTCGACGAAGCGGGTGGTGACCCAGCGGCCTTCGGTGCCCGGCATCTCGATGACGGTGGCGTTGTCGCGGTGGGTGACGAACGACTCAGGCACGGCCAGGCCTTCGACTTTCTGGTAGTGCTTGCGCAGCCAGTGGAAGGTGACGTTGGCCTTGCTGTTGTTGCGCAGGCTCCACTCGGCGCCCGGAGCCAGGAAGGCGTAGCCGCCTGGGGTCAGGGTGTGGTGCTTGCCTTCGACGGTGATGTCCAGCTCGCCTTCGACGATGAACACCACGGCTTCGGCGTTCGGGTCCAGCTCAGGGCGCTCGCTGCCGCCTTCCGGGGCCACTTCGACGATGTACTGGGAGAAGGTTTCGGCAAAGCCGGTCAGCGGGCGGGCGATGACCCACATGCGCATCTTGTCCCAGAACGGCAGGTGGCTGGTGACGATGTCACGCATCACGCCTTTGGGGATCACGGCATAGGCTTCGGTGAACATGGCACGGTCAGTCAGCAGCTCGGTTTGAGCTGGGTGCCCACCGTGGGGGGCGAAGTAGGAGTGATTCGACATGAACGGTCTCGACTTGTTGTTCTCTCCCCATGCCTTGAACCACACCGGCCGGTGCGTGCAGGGGATGCCCGAACAGCATAGGGCGACGGCCGTTCCATCCACAAATTAAATGTTGAAATACTCAACATTCAGTAACTGAATGCCAATGTCAGGCCATGACAAAATTTTCACATCCTCTTGCTAGGATCCTGCCCAACCTAAAGGAGCCCAGAATCCATGCCCATCCTGCGTCAGCGCAGCACCCGCATCGCCTTGACCGCCGCCGCCGGCCTGGTGGCCGCCACCCTGGGCTTTTTCGCCTGGCAATCCTTCTATCCGGTGCAGGCCGCCAAGGGTTGGGAGGTCGAGGTGCTGCACCGCGACGTGGACAAGGCCGCCTCGCTGCTCCCGCAGGCCGATGGCAGCTTGCTGGTCAGCCGTGAGCTGGACGATGGCCATGGCAGCATCCTCAAGATCACCGCCCATGGTGACCGCGTGGTGTTGCTGAACAACCTGTCCAAACCCGATGGCATGGTTGCCGCCCAGGGCGGCTGGGTGTTCAGCCAGGAAGGCGGCCAGGCGCCTGTCACCTTGTACCGCGACGGCCAGTTCGTACCTTTGTTCGAAGGCTTCAGCGTGCAGGGCCTGTGGAATGACGGCGATCACCTCTTTGCCATCGAAGACCGCAAGGGCGATGGCCGGCTCATGCGCTACGACTGGCAGACCGGCCAGTTGGATGTGCTGCGCTCGGGCCTCAGCGAAACCGAAGGCCTGACCCGCTGCCATGACGGTCGCCTGCTGTATACCGAAAAGGGCACTGGTATCGTGCGCGCCTTGGCCGACGACGGCAACGACCCGGTCGTGGTCCAGGGCCTGCGTCACCCCACTTTCCTGATGTGCGACCAGCGCGGCCTGTGGATCAGCGAAGACAACACCCACCGCGCGCGCCTGCTGCGCATCGATGCCGAGGGCACCCAGCACGTGGAGCTGACCTTCCTCAAGGCGCCGCAGTCGATCGTGGCCGATGGCAAGGGCGGCTACCTGCTCGCCGAAGGCGGTCGCAACCGGGTGCTGCGCCTGACCCCACCGGCCGACGACGCCACTGCCCAGCGTTAACTGGGCAGGCGCTTGCCGCGCTTGGGCAGCAGGCCCAGCACCAGCATGCAACCCAGCAGGATCACCAGGCCGCCTGCGGCCTGCAGCGCGCTCAAGGCTTCGCCGAGGAACAGCGCGCCGACCACCACGGCCACCAACGTCACCACGAACTCGACGCTGATGGTGCGGGTGGCGCCGATGCGTGCCACCAGGCCGAAGTACAGCACATAGGTGGTGGCGCTCATCACGCCGCCACTGAGCAGCAGGTAGAGCCAGTCGCCGGCCCCTGGCACGGTCGGCACCGGCACCACCAGCAGCAAGGGCAAGGTCAGCAAGCCTCCGGCCAGGAATGCACCGCCGGTCACCGTCCAGGGGTCTTGCCCGCGCAGGTGCAGGCTGGCGTAATTGCTGCCAAAGGCTGCGCACACGCAGCCAAACAGCGAGGCCAGGCAGCCCTGGATGAAGGCCTCGGTCACCGGTTGCGCCGGGAACCCCACCAGCATGACGATGCCCAGCAGGCCCAGTAACAGCCCGGCCAGGCCCTGGCGGGAAATTTTCTCCAGCCCCCACACCCGGCCGATCATCATCGAGAACAGCGGGATGCTGGCGACGAAGATCGCCGCCATGGCCGTGCCGATGCGCGGGGTGGCGTAGGACAGGCCGATCAATTGCCCGGCCACGGTGGTGGCGCCCACCACGGTCAGCGGTTTGAGCAACGGGCGCAGGCGCAGGGCGCGGCCGAGCAGGGCGGCAAGCACCGCCAGAGTGCCCCCGGCAATCAATGCGCGAAAACTCACCGCGCCAACCCAGCCAAAGGCGTGCACCACCTTGAGCACCACCAGAAAGGAAAAGCCCCAGGCGATTGCCAGGAACAGGTAGGCGGCGAGGTCACGCGGTTGCATGGTGCGGGGTCCATCCGGGAAGGGGGGAGCGCAGGCTAGCGGGTTGCAGCGGGGAAGTTCAAGGGGCTTGTCGCCCATGCCAGCGTATCGCGAGCTTTGCTCGCTCCTACCAGGCTGCGGTCATCCCGTAGGAGCGAGCAAAGCTCGCGATGAGGCCCGCACAGGCTACTGAGCAACCAACAGCAACGACTGCGGCACCGGGCTCTGCGGGTGCTGTGGCTCTTGCAGGCTCAACAAACGAAACCCCGCCATGTCCAGCGCATTCATCCAGCTGGCCAAGGTGCGGAAATACCACGGCATGGGCCGCCAGTTTCCACTGAACCCAGCAAACGACTCCTCACGCCACCCGTCCTGGTACTCGCCACCGGCCACCCCCCACGGGTGCAAGGTCTGGATCACCAAGGCGCCATCAGCCACCAACAGCCCTTTCATGGCCGCCAGCAAGGGAATGATGTCCTGCTGCAGAAGGGCGAAGTTGGCGCAGATCAGGTCATAGCCACTGCCTATGTTCACCTCACTCGCCGCCAGCTGTTCATAGCTGGCCTGGTACACCTGCGCCGAGCCCGCCTGGCGCGCTGCCTGCACCAGCGTGGCATCGCCATCCACCCCCACCGCCTCGATGCCGCGGTCGGCCAGTGCGCGCAGCAACCACCCCTCGCCACACCCCAGGTCCAGTACCCGTTCGGGCTGGCGGCCGAGAATCGCCAGCAGCATCGCCCGGTCGGTGACTTGCTGGCGGCTTTCGATGGCGCCGCCGCGTACCGCTGCGATCCAGGCCTGGGCGTTGTGTTGCCAGCTGTTCAGCAGGGCGGTTTCCGGGTTGGGCATGTGCAGGCTCCTGGGCAAGGGGGCTGCTCAAGCATAGGCACCTGCGCGCAGGTTGTCTGCAACCGCGTGCGGTCGCGCCTGCAAGGCCGGGCGGCCATAGAAGCACAAGGCGCTGGCGAAACTGGTGAACCACACGAATATCCCGGCCCAGAAGGTGTGCGACATGAAGTGCCAACCCTGCAGCACACGGGTGGTGCCGTAGACGAAACCGATCAACAACACCGCCACCAGTAAAGTGCGCGCATGCTGCCAGCGGTGGCGCAGGGCTACGAAATACAAGGCCATCAAGGTGAAACCACTGGACGCATGGCCGCCCGGCCAGCAGCGGCCTTCGCCGGCCTCGCTGAACCAGCGGAAGTTCTGGTACCACTCCACCCGCGCCTGGCTACCGCCATACAGTGTGGTTTCCACCGGGCAATACACGCTGGTGTGGCTTTTCAGGTAGTGAATCACCGTGGTGCACAGGGCGAACGCCACCACCACGTAGAACAGGTCGCGCCGGTAGCGGGTGGTGAACTGCAGCAACGGGCTGATGCGCGCCTTGTTCAGCCCACGGGTGATCGAGGCATTGGGGTACTTGACCAGCAACGGCCAGATCAACGATAGCAGTGAACCGATCAGCGCCGCTTCGCCCGTCCAGTTCGGCAGGATGCGCGGCCACTTGTGGGTGACCTTTTCGAACCAGGCATCGTGCAGCAGCGGGAATTGCCCGCTGACCGGGTCGAGCAGCAGGTTGCTGAGCCAGCGGTCCAGCTCGGTGAGGTCGAAGGCCAGGAAGGTGACCACCGCCAGTAACAGCGGTAGCCCCAGGTTGGTGAGGTAGAACGCGGAGCGTGATGGCGCAGGCATGTTTACTTCCCTGTCTGGCTGAGCAGTGCTTGCCACTGGTTGGGATTGAGTTGCCCCAGCAGTTCGGCCTTGCCGTTGCTGCCTTTGCGGATGAACAGCGCGCTGGCGTAGCCCGGCGAGCGGTCGCCCCCGGCAACGCCGAGCCGGCGTTCCAGGTAGTCGATACAGCCGCTGTGGGTGACCAGCACCAGGTTGTGGCCCTCGCGCTTGTGCGCCAAGGCGGCACGGGCAAAGGTGTCGTCGCAACGGGCCAGCCAGTCCTGGGTTTCGATGGGCTTGCCGAAGACGAACGCGGCGGTCTGCTGGGTGCGCACCTCCGGGCTGGCCAGGGTGTCGGCGCCGGCCAGGCCCAGGCGGCGCAGGCCATCGCCCACGGCGGCGGCAGCCTGGCTGCCTTCGCGGGTGATACCGGCGGGGTCGTTGAGGCAGGCATGGTTGGAGCGGTCGCAGCGCTCGGCATGGCGCACCAGGACGATCACCTCGTCGTTGTCCAGGGCGCTGTAGACGCCGTGGACATGCATCTGCTGCACACTGCCCAGGTCTGCCACCTGGGTGGCGCAGGCTTGCCACAGGCCAACGCCGGCCAAGGCCAGCAGCGCCGCCGCTGCCAGCCATGCGCGCGAGCGGCGTTTGGCGCGCGGTGCGCGCTGGGGAATCGTGATCGTGTGTTCCAGCATGCAGCCACTCCGAAGTCCAAAGACAGCGGGCGGGCCGCAACGGCGGGCCACCCGAGAATGGCCAGCACCTTAACTGCGCGGTTGTGGTGCACCGGTGAAGCGGATGTGAAAAAACGGTTATCCCTGCCAGCCACCCCCCAGGGCCTTGTACAGGGTCACCCGGTTGACCTGCTCGGCCAGTTGCAGGCTGATCAGCGACTGCTGGGCCGAATACAGCGAGCGCTGTGCATCAAGCACGTCGAGGAAGCTGTCCGAGCCCTGCTTGTACAACGCCAGCGACAGGGTGTAGCTGGTGCGGGTGGCCTCGGTCAGGTTGCGCTGGGCATCGAGCCGTTCGTTGATGTGGGCGCGCACCGACAGGGCATCGGCCACTTCGCTGAAGGCGGTCTGCAGGGCTTTTTCGTAGCTGGCCACGTCGATGTCGCGGGTGACCTTGGCGGCATCCAGGCTTGCGCGGTTGCTGCCGGCGTTGAAGATCGGCAGGTTGACCGATGGGGCGAAGCTCCAGGCACCGCTGCCGCCCTTGAACAACCCCGACAGCGCGCTGCTGGCGCTGCCGCCACTGGCGGTAAGGGTGACGCTTGGGAAGAACGCCGCGCGCGCAGCGCCAATATCGGCATTGGCCGCCTTCAGCGTGTGCTCGGCCGCCAGCACGTCGGGGCGGCGTTGTAGCAAGGTCGAGGGCAAGCCGGCCGGCACGCTGACCAGCAGGGTGCTGTCGAGCGGGTTCTGGCCCGGCAGCAGGCTGTCGTCCAGGCGCTGGCCAACCAACAGCTCCAGGGCATTGCGGTCTTGCTCCACTTGGCCCTGGTAGTTGGCCGCATCGGCCCGGGCCGACTCGACCGTGCTGCGCGCCTGGGCCAGGCTGACCCCGGACTCGCCGCCAAGGCCATGGCTCTGCTGCACCAGGGCATAGGTTTTCTGCTGGCTGGCATAGGTGTCGTTGGCCAGCTTGAGCAGTTGCTGGTCGGCGGCCAAGGTCATCCACGCACTGGCCACTTCGGCCACCAGGCTCAACTGCGTGCTGCGGCGGGTTTGCTCCAGCGACAGGTACTGCTCCAGCGCCGCATCCTTGAGGTTGCCCAGGCGCCCGAACAGGTCCACTTCATAGCTGCTGATGCCCAGGCCCACGCTGTACTGGCTGCTGACCGTGGTGCTGCCGTTGGACAGCGCCCGCTGGCGGGTGCCGTCGGCGCTGGCCGACAGCGCCGGGAACAGCGCGGCGCGCTGGATGCGGTACTGGGCACGCTGGTATTCGACATTCAGCGCGGCCACCCGCAGGTCGCGGTTGTTGGCCAGGGCCTGGGCGACGGTGTCGCGCAGGCGGCTGTCGACGAACAGGGTTTGCCAGGCGATGTCGACCTGGGTGGTGCTGCTGGCGGCACTGGCGTTGCTGCCAGGCCACTGCTCGGCCACCGGCGCCGCCGGGCGCTGGTAGTCGGGGGCAAGGTTGACGCAGCCGCCCAGGGCCAGCGCCAGAATAAGTGGGGTCAAGCGCATCAGGCTTCTCCTGCAACGGTATCGGCGCGGGTAGCACGGCGGCCGGCCAGGCGCTGCACCAGCACGTAGAACAAGGGAATGAAGAACAGGCCCAGCAGCGTGGCAGCCAGCATGCCGCCCAGCACGCCGGTGCCGATGGCCTGGCGCCCGCCGGCACCGGCGCCGCTGCTCAGGGCCAGCGGCAGCACCCCGAGAATGAACGCCAGCGACGTCATCAGCACCGGGCGCAGGCGGATGCGCACGGCTTCGAGGGTGGCGCTAAGCAGGTCCTGGCCGCGCTCGTAGCCTTCCTTGGCGAACTCGACGATCAGGATCGCGTTCTTCGCCGCCAGGCCCACCGTGGTCAGCAGGCCGACCTGGAAGTACACGTCGTTGGCCAGCCCGCGCAGCCCGGTCAGCAGCAGCGCGCCGAGGATGCCCACCGGCACCACCAGCATCACCGCGAACGGCACTGACCAGCTTTCGTACAAGGCCGCCAGGCACAGGAACACGAACAGAATCGAAATGGCGTACAACAGGGGGGCCTGGTTACCGGCCAGGCGCTCCTGGTACGACTGCCCGGTCCAGGCATAGCCGACGCCCTCGGGCAACTGGCCCATGATCTGCTCCACCGCGGCCATGGCATCGCCGGAGCTCACCCCGGCGGCAGGCTCGCCGACCAGTTCATAGGCGCCGAAGCCGTTATAGCGTTCCAGCAGCGGCGAGGCGGTGCTCCACGAGGTGCTGGTGAAGGCCGACAGCGGCACCATGGCGTCGCTGTCGTTGCGTACGTACCAGGCACCGATGTCCTCGGCTTGCATGCGTTTGTCGGCTTCGCCCTGCAGGTAAACCTTCTTTACCCGCCCGGCATCGATGAAGTCGTTGACGTAGCTGCCGCCCATCACCGTGCTCAGGGTGCTGTTGATGTCGCTGGCCGAAACACCCATGGCCCCGGCCTTGCGGTCGTCGATGGCAACGTCCAGCTGCGGGGTGTCCTCCAGGCCCTGGGCGCGCACGTTGGCCAGGCGCGGGTCCTTGGCGGCCAGGGCGATGAACTGATCGCGTGCCTTCAGCAGTTCGGCATGGCCCAGGCCTGCCAGGTCCTGCAGTTGCACATCGAAGCCGGAGCTCTGGCCCAGGCCCTGGATCGCCGGCGGGGCGATGACGAACACATTGGCGTCGAGGATGCTCGACAGTGCCCGGTTGGCGCGTTGCGCCACGGCGGCCGCACTGTGCGCCTCGCCCTGGCGCGCGCTCCAGTCCTTGAGCTTGATGAAGCCGCGCCCGGAGTTCTGCGCGTTGCCACCGTTGCCCAGGCCGCGCACGGTCAGGATCGAGTCCACTTCCGGCTGCTGCAGCATGTAGTCCTGCACCTGGCGGCTGACCGCCTGCAGGCGCTCGTCGGTGCCGCCGACCGGCAGGGTCATCTGCATCATCAGCATGCCCTGGTCTTCTTCGGGCAAGAATGCGCTGGGCAGCTTGTGGAACATCAACGCCACGCCACCGAGTACCAAGGCGTACACCAGCAGCGCACGCAGGGGGCGCGCCAGCACCTGGCCGACGGCGCCCTGGTAGCGCTCGGCGGTGCGCTCGAAGTGGCGGTTGAACCAACCGAAGAAGCCTTTGCGCGGCGTACCATGCTGGGCCACCGGCTTGAGCAGGGTGGCGCACAGGGCCGGGGTCAGGGTCATGGCCACCAGTACCGACAAGGCCATGGCCGCCACCAGGGTGACCGAAAACTGCCGGTAGATCACCCCGGTGGAGCCGCCGAAGAAGGCCATGGGCACGAACACCGCCGAGAGCACCACGGCAATGCCGATCAGCGCGCCGCTGATTTCACCCATCGACTGGCGTGTGGCTTCCCGGGGCGCCAGGCCTTTTTCGGCCATGATCCGTTCCACGTTCTCCACCACCACGATGGCGTCGTCCACCAGCAAGCCGATGGCCAGCACCATGCCGAACATGGTCAAGGTGTTGATCGAGTAACCGAGCATGGCCAGTACACCAAACGTACCAAGCAGTACGACCGGTACGGCAATCGCCGGAATCAGCGTGGCGCGCAGGTTCTGCATGAACAGGTACATGATCAGCACCACCAGGACGATGGCCTCGAACAGGGTCTTGACCACTTCCTCAATGGAGATCTTCACGAACGGCGCGGTGTTGTAGGCCACTTCGCTGCGCAACTGCAGCTTGCTGGGGAAGAACTGCTCAAGCTTGGCCAGCTTGGCCTGCACCGCCTCGGACACGTCCAGGGCGTTGGCGCCGGTGGCCAGGCTCACCGCCAGCCCGCCCGAGGGCCGGCCATTGTGCTCGGCGACCACGTCGTAGCTTTCGCTGCCCAGCTCCACCCGGGCCACATCGGCCAAGGTCACCACGGCGCCGGCGCTGTTGTGCTTGAGCACCAGGTCGCGGAACTGCGCGGCGGTCTGCAGCTTGCTGCGGGCGTTGATGGTGGCGTTGAGCTGCTGCCCGGCGCGGGCGGGCAGGGCGCCCAACTGGCCGGCCGAGGTGTCGACGTTCTGCGCTTCGAGCGCGCTGCTCACGTCCGAGGGCATCAGTGCGTACTGCTTGAGTTTGTCTGGGTCGAGCCAGATCCGCATGGCATAGCTCGAACCCAGGGTGGTGACCTGGCCCACGCCACTGACCCGGCTGATCTGGTCATACAGGGTGCTGGAAATGAAGTCGCTGATATCGGTGGCGCTGACATCGGGGTTGTCCGACACCAGGGAAACGATGATCAGGAAGTCGCTGGCCGAGTTGTGAATCTCGATGCCTTGCTGCTGCACGCTGTCGGGCAGGCGCGCCTTGGCCTGCTCCAGTTTGGTTTGCACCAGCATCTGCGCGGTGTTGATGTCGGTGCCGGCGGCGAAGGTCAGGGTGACCTTGGCACTGCCCGACGAACTGCTGCTCGACGACATGTAGGTCAGGCCGTCGAGGCCGGTCATCTGCTGCTCGATCACCTGGGTTACCGAGTCTTCCATGGTTTTGGCCGAGGCGCCGGTGTAGGTGGCGCTGAGGCTGATCTGCGGCGGCGCGATGTTGGGGTACTGGGCCAGCGGCAGCTGGAAGATGGCCAGGCCGCCACCAAGCATCACCAGAATGGCGATGACCCAGGCGAAAATCGGCCGGTCGATGAAGAAACGTGCCATGTAATACGCCTCAGTGACTGTCGTTGATGGCGGTGAGGGCGCTGCCCTGAGCCTGTGCCTGAATCTGCACCTGCTGACCGACGCGCACCTTCTGCAGGCCCTGGACGATCACCTGGTCACCGGCGGCCAGGCCCTGGCTGACCCACCAGCGGTTGCCCAGCGCACGGGCCAGGGTCAGTTCGCGCTGCTGCACCTTGCCGTCAACCACCACCAGGGCGGTGGCGTCGCCGCGCTCGTCGCGGCTCACGGCCTGCTGCGGCACCAGGATGGCGTCGTTCTGCACGCCTTCCTGCACGGTGGCCTTGAGGTACATGCCCGGCATCAGCAGGCCGTCGGGGTTGGGCACCACGGCGCGGAAGGTGACGCTGCCGGTGCTTTCGTCAACGCTTACGCCGTTGAAGGTCAGGGTGCCGGCGTGGGCATAGGTGCTGCCGTCCTCCAGCTCCAGGCTGATGCGCGCAGCGTCTTGCTGCCCGCTCCTGGCCAGCTTGCCTTCGGCCAGTTCGCGCTTGAAGCGCAGCAGCGTGCTGCTGGGCTGGGTGAAGTCGACGTAGATCGGGTCCAGTTGCTGCACGGTGGTCAGCGCCGTGGTCTGCTCGGCGGTTACCAGCGCGCCCGGGGTGACCGAGGAGGTGGCACTGCGGCCATCGATCGGCGCGGTGATGCGGGTGTAGTCGAGGTTGATCTGTGCGGTGTGCTGCGCGGCCAGCGCCGATTGCAGGCTGGCCTGGGCTTCGAGCAGCGAGGCCTGGGCGCTTTCATTGCTTTCGGCGCTGATGGCGTCGATCTTCACCAGCTGTGCATCGCGCTTGGCCTTGAGCTCGGCAGCCTTGAGCGTGGCGCGGGCCGAGCTGACCGTGGCCTGGGCCTGGGCCAGCGCCGCCTGGTAGGGCTGCGGGTCGATCTGGTACAGGGCCTGGCCGGCCTTGACCGTGTCGCCCTCGTTGAACAGGCGTTTCTGGATGATGCCGCCCACCTGCGGGCGAATCTCGGCCACCAGGTGCGCCGTGGCGCGGCCGGGCAGGGTGGTGGTCAGCGCCTGGGCGGCGGTGGTCACCTCGTACACCGCCACTTCCTGGAGCGGCGGCGCTGCGTCGGCGGTTTCGGCCTCGCGGCAACCGCCGATCACCAGCAGGCCGGCGCCAAGCAGCAGGGCGCGGGCCAGGGGCGAACGGGCAAACATCAACGAGTGGAATAAAGTAGGCATCGCAGGCTCCGAGCCGATGGATTTCGATGGCCCAAGCCTGCTTGGCAATTGTGCAGCCATTGTGCAGAAAGCATGGAGTTTGCCCGGCCTACCTTGCAGGCAGGGGGCCTGCGGGTTTCAATGGCGGCCTGTTCAGCGTGCCGGCGGTGCCATGAGAGTCAGCCTTTCCCGCAAGTTTTTCCTCGCCATGCTCGCGGTGTGCGCGTTCGCCGTGCTGGGCATGGTGTTCGCCGCCTATGTGAGCCTGAAATACGGCTTTCTGGGCTACCTCAACCAGCAAGGCGAGGAGCGCATGGAGCGCATCGTGCCGCGGGTCGAGCAGGCCTATGCCCGCCATGGCAGCTGGGAGTTCATTCGCCAGGACAAGGACCAATGGTTCGAGTTGCTGCGCCCGGACGATGCCCAGCCCGACAAAACTTTCGACCCCAGCCTGCTGACGGTGTCCGACCTCACCGGTGCCTTCGTCCGTTTTGCCCTGCTCGATGCCGACCACCGGCCGATCATTGGCTACCAGGCGGCGAGCAGCGACATGTTGCTGCGCCCGATTCACCACCAGGGCCAGGTGGTCGGCTGGATGGCCCTGGCGCCCCTGCAATCGGTGACCAGCGTGGGCGACCGGCGCTTCCAGCTCAACCAGCTGCGTTCCAGCCTGCTGATCGGCCTGGCCTGCCTGCTGGCCACGGCGGTAATCGCCTGGTGGCTAAGCCGGGCGCTGTTGCGGCCGATTCGCGAGGTGGCCAGCGCCACCCACCGCCTGGCGGCGGGTGACTACGCCATCCAGCTGCCCGTGCGCTCGGCCGATGAGGCCGGGCAGTTGGCTGGCGACTTCAATCGCATGGCCGCCACCCTGGCCAGCAACGAACGCATGCGCCGCGACTTCATGGCCGATATCTCCCACGAGCTGCGCACGCCACTGGCGGTGATGCGCGCTGAACTGGAAGCGATGGAAGACGGCATTCGCCCCTTGGACGGCAATACCCTGCGTTCGCTGCAGGGCGAAGTGGGCGCCCTGAGCAAGCTGGTGGACGACCTGTTCGACCTGTCCCTGGCCGAGGTGGGTGGCCCGACGTACCGGCGCGAGCGCATCGACCTGCAGGTGCTGTTGCCGGTGGTCGCCGATGCGTTCGCCGCCAGCTTCGCCGAGCTTGGCCTGGCGCTGCGCCTGGAATTGCCGGGGCAACCGCTGTGGGTGATGGGCGATGAATCGCGCCTCGGCCAGTTGCTGCACAATCTGTTGGAAAACAGCCGCCGTTACACCGATGCGGGTGGCCATACTGTGTTGCGCGCCTTCCAGGAAGGCGACCAGGTGCGGGTGCAGTGCGAGGACACCGCGCCCGGCGTCGACAGCGCGTCGCTGGCCCGCCTGTTCGAGCGTTTCTACCGCGCCGAGCGCTCGCGCAACCGCGCCAGCGGCGGCACCGGCCTGGGCCTGGCGATCTGCCGGGGCATTGCCGAGGTGCACGGCGGCAAGCTCACGGCCAAGGCATCGGCGCTGGGCGGGTTGCTGCTGGAACTGGCCTTGCCGGCCGCTGGGGAGGATGCATGAGCCAGATTTTGTTGGTGGAAGATGAACCCAAACTCGCCGCCCTGGTGGGCGACTACCTGCGCGCGGGCGGTTACACGGTCGAGCACCTGGCCGATGGCCTGGCGGTGATTCCGGCCATTCGCCAGAACCATTACGACCTGGTACTGCTCGACCTGATGCTGCCCGGCCGCGATGGCCTGGATATCTGCCGCGAGCTGCGCGGCTTCAGCCATATGCCGTTGATCATGATGACGGCCCGGGTTGACGAGATCGACCGCTTGCTGGGCCTGGAGCTGGGCGCCGACGACTATATCTGCAAGCCGTTTTCGCCCCGCGAGCTGGTCGCCCGGGTCAAGGCCGTGCTGCGCCGTGGCGGCGCCCAGGCCCCGAGCCTGGGCCTGGAACTCGATGCCCGGGCCTTTCAGGCGCGCTACAAGGGGGTGGCGATGGAGCTGACCCCGGTCGAGTTTCGCATGCTTGCCGCCCTCGCGGCCCGGCCCGGCCAAGTGCTGTCGCGGGACCAGTTGATGAACCACATCTACCAGGACCACCGGGTGGTCGCCGACCGCACGGTCGACAGCCATGTGAAGAACCTGCGGCGCAAGCTCACGGCCATCAGCCCGGGCCACGACCCGTTGCGTTCGGTGTACGGCGTCGGGTACAGCCTGGAGTTCGAATGAGATCGAGCGCCGCCCGCGGTGGCCACATGAACACTGGCCCGAAACAAACGTAGGAGCGAGCGCAGCTCGCGAAGCGCCGCGCGGGCGGCGCTCGATTTGCGCACCCCCGCAAACCTCAAGACATGCACCGGCGCGCCGCCGGCCTGCACCCGCGCACCGTGTCAGTGCTGCGCACTGTCCACGGCGATGGCCTCGCCCGACACATCAAGATACCTGGCACGGCGGTCGGCAAGGGCATAGTGGATCAACCCGCCCAGCCCCGCACCGAAGAACCAGGAAAACTGCGACAGCGTGTCGAACGCCGGCACCAGCGCCAGCACAATGGCGATCAGCGACGCCGGAATGAACGCCGCCACGGCGCGCAGGTTGACCCCGCCACGGTAGTGGTAGGCCGCTTCCGGGCTTTCGCTGTACAACTGCGGCAGGTTCACCCGGCTGCGGCGTACCAGGTAGTAGTCGGTGACGATGATGCCGTACAGCGGCCCGAGTAACGCCCCGAGGCCGCCGAGGAAGTACACGATCACCGACGGGCTGTTGTACAGGTGCCAAGGCAGGATCAGCACCGCAATGGCCGCGCTGAGCAAGCCTGCGCGGCGGAAGTTCAGCAGCTTCGGCGCCAGGTTGGTGAGCACGAAGGCCGGGGCGACGAAGTTGGCCATGATGTTCACCGCCACGGTCACGATCAGGAACGCCAGGCACGCCAGTACCAGGCCTGCCGTGTTCGGGATGGCCGCGACGATCTCGGTCGGGCTCTGCACCAGCTTGCCATCGATGCTGAACTGCGCCCCGGCAAGCACTACCGCGATCAGCGCAAAGCCCAGCATGTTCACCGGCAGGCCCCAGAAGTTGCCCATGTTGATGGTGCGCTTGTCGGGGCAGTTGCGCGTGAAGTCGCAGAAGTTGAGGATCATCGAGCCGTACAGCGACACCCACAGCGCCGCGGCCCCGAGCACTTTCAGGCACATTGTCGAGCCAGTGGGCGGGTTGCCGCTGGACCAGGCAATCGACAGGCCGCAGCGCCAGTACATCCAGCCTGCCAGGGCGGTGAAGGCAACCAGGATCACGGGCCCGGCTAGCGACTCGTAGCGGCGCACCATCTCCATGCCATAGGCAAAAATCGCCACTTGCACGCACCAGATACCGAGGAAGGTGACCCAGCCCAGGGTCGACAAGCCAAGAATCGCGTTCTGGTCGTAGGCCTGTAGCGCGGGGGCGATGGCGGTCAGCAGCACGCGCAGTACCACCGAGGCGAGGTAGGTCTGGATGCCGAACCAGGCAATGGCGATCACCGCGCGAACCAGCGCCGGAACCTGGGCGCCGTGGATGCCGAAGCTGATCCGGCACAACACAGGGTAGGGCAGGCCGGTTTTCTGGCCCATGTAGCCAGAAAGGTTCATCAGGCCGTAGATCACCAGGGCGCCGAGGGCGAAGGCGGCAAGGATCTGCGCGCCGCTCAGGCCCAAGGCGAACAGGCCGATGGCGAAGGCGTAGTTGGCGATGTTGTGCACATCGTTGGTCCACAGGGCAAAGAGGCTGTAGCGCCCCCAGGTGCGATTGGCCGCGCGTGTGGGTGCCAGGTCGGCACTGTACAGGCGCGGGCTCAATGGCAGCTCACCGGGCCTGGCTGTTTCTGCGCGAGGAACATCGACTGGGCTGACACCGGAACGAGAAATCGACGCCATCGGAACTCCTGATGGTTGTGTACTTTTATTGTTTGAATTTGTATACAAACAAGAAACGTACCAACGTGGGGAGGCCGTGGTTTGGGGGGCGTTGGCCCGGACTGGGCGCGTTTAGGGGGGGCTAGTTGGGAATATTGTGCACAGGTCGTGTTACTAAGTGTGTCAGAGGGCGCTGCTTGCGCAGCGCATCGCGAGCTTTGCTCGCTCCTACCGGGGGTTGGGGGGTGGGCACAGGATTAGGTCGATTGCCCTGCCGCTGTGGCTGCTTCACCGCTGGCCACGCCATGTTCGTGCGCCAGCGACAGCCTTTTCAGCAACGGTAACAACAGCACCGCCAGCGCCATCGCCCCCACGACTGCCCAGCCCAAGCCGCTAAACAGGCGCATGTACAACGGCAGCGACAGGGGCGCTTGCATCCCCGCCGGGGGCATCTGCGCAAGGTTGGCTACCGCACTGCCCAGGTACTGCGCCACACCCGCCGCCACGAAGTAGGCACCCATCATGAACCCGCTCATGCGCACCGGCACATAGCGCGAAATCATCGCCAGGCCCAGGCCGCTGATCAACAGGTCGCCGAGCGCATACAGCGCATAGCTCCACACCACGAACCACGACGATACGCGCCCGTCCACCGCGAACTGGCCACTGACCGCCAGCAAGAAGAAGCTGGCCGCCACCGCGGCAAACCCCAGGGTGAACTTCACCGCCACCGGGGCATCGTGGCCACGGCCGGCCAGGCCGTTGTAGAACAGAACCAGGAACGGCCCCAGCACGATGATCCAGATACCGCTAAGCGCCTGGAACTGGGCGGCGCTCCAGGTGAACAACGTGTACCCGAACACGCTGAAACGCGGGTCGACATTGCGCAGGGCGAACAGGGTGATCGAGGTGTACTGCTGCTGGTAGAAAATGAAGAACAGAAACACCTGCACGGTCAGTAGCAGCGCCGCAAGCAGCCCAGCACGTTCGGCGGGCGCTGCCGTCAGGGTCATGTAGACGAAGATCGACAGGATGCTGGCCCCGGCGGCCCAGATGGTGAAGGTTGCCAGCAGCGTATGTTCCAGCACCAGCGCGGTGAACAGGCTCAGCACCACCGCACCCGCCGCGATACCGGCGACACGCCGCCAGTGCACCGGTTCCTGGTCGGCCGGTGTGCCGATATGCGCCAGCGTGCGGTGCATCAGCAGGAAATTCAGGATGCCCATTGCCATGCCCGCGCAGCACACGGCGAATGCCGCGTTCCAGCCCCACTGGTCCTTGATCCAGGGTGTGACCAGCATCGAGGCGGCCGCGCCGAGGTTGATGGCCAGGTAATAAGTGGTGAAGGCGCTGTCGATCCGCGCCTCGTCGCCTGCATAGATACGCCGTATCAGGCTCGCCGCGTTGGCCTTGAACAGGCCATTGCCCACCACGATCACGCTCAAGGCGGCGAACAGGTAAGGCAGCTCCTGCCTGGCCAGTGCCAGCATCAGGTAGCCGCAGCACAGCACCACGGCGCCGGCGACCATGGTGCGGCGTGCGCCGAGTACCCGGTCGCCAATCCAGCCACCGATGGCCGGCGCGGAAAACGCCAGGGCACTGAAGGCGCCCCAGGTCAGGTTGGCGCGGCTGTCGTCGAAGCCGAGCTTATCGATCATGAACAGCACCAGCAGCGCGGCCATGCCGTAGAAGCCGAAGCGTTCCCACAGCTCGACCAGAAAGACGGTGGTGAAGGCGCGGTGTTTCGATGTTGGGCGCATACGGGTGGCTCTCCGATTATTGTTGTTCGAGCGCTCGGGCGCTTGGGGCCAAGGCTACGGTTCCTGTGGCCGCTTAACGAGCCAACAAAAAGCCACGGTGTTCACCTTGGTTTGCCACCCCCATACACGTCACCCGGCGCGGCGCTCAGCTGAGCTTTCGCCTTCTTGCGGCGTCGCGCAGGCAGTCGATCAGCATGCTGGCGGCAGGGGTCGGTGGGCTGTTGCGCCGGGTGATGACCTGCATCGAAATGGGCGGGATGGTTTCTTCAAGCGCCAGCACCGACACCGAGCTTTGCCATTTGAAGTCGAGCAACTGGCGCGGCATGGCCGTGAGCAGGTCCGACCCCTGCACCAGGCCATGGGAAACGCCATAGCTCAGGCATTCCACGACACGTGTAGGAATGGGCAGGCCCTGCGCGTGGAATACGTCGAACAGCACCTGCGCCGAGCTGTCTGGCGCCAGGTTCAGTAGCCAGTCGGCATCTACCAGCTCGGCCAGCCGGGTGGCCTGGGCCAAGGGGTGGCCATGCCTGGCAACCACCACCAGTTCGCTCTGGTACAACGGCGTGTGTTCGAACGCATCGGCAATGGCATCGCTGCCCATCGCCAGCACGGCGAAATCCAGCGTGCCGTCGTGCAGTTGCCGTAACGCCGTACCCGGAAAGCCTTCGCTGATGTTCACCCGCGCCTTGGGGAAGCGCCGGCGAAAGGCGGCGAAGGCTTCCGGCAGGATGGTCAGGGCGGTGGCTGGGGTAATGGCGGCGGCCAACGAGCCCACCGCGCCGTCGCGCGCCTGCTCGACATCCTCACGGGCGCGCTGCATCTCGGCAACGATCAGCCGGGCGCGCACGTTCAGCTGTTGGCCGATGGCGGTCAGTTGCACGCCCCGGGTGGTGCGCACGATCAGCGACACCCCCAGTACGTGCTCAAGCTCCTTGATGGCCTTGGTCAGCGCGGCCGGCGACAGGTGCAGGTGTCGCGCCGCCGCGCGGATGCTGCCTTCCTCGACGATGGTGACGAACGCTTTGAGCTGGTGGTATTTCATGGACGATCCGTTGCCTTGGCCGGGGGGCGCGATTATCGGCGCTGCGCAGGTGGCTGCCCAGCGGCAATCGGCAGTGAACACCCACACCATTGATTGGCTTATGGGCCGTGGCCCTAGGCGATAGGCTTTTGCGGCACAAGTACCCGCCCAAGAGGAAACACCATGGACCCCGTTCTGCCGGAAATTGCCGCCATCGCGCCGGAGCTGATCGCACTGCGCCAGCGCATCCACGCACACCCCGAGCTTGCCTTCGAAGAAACCGTCACCAGTGACCTGGTGGCCGAGTGCCTGACGGCCTGGGGTTACCAGGTTCACCGGGGCCTGGGCGGCACCGGCGTGGTCGGCGTGCTGCGAGCGGGCAGCGCCGGGCGCAGCATTGGCCTGCGTGCCGACATGGACGCGCTGCCGCTGGCCGAGAACACCGGCTTGCCCTACGCCAGCGTTAACCCCGGGAAAATGCATGCCTGCGGGCACGATGGGCATACCGCGATGTTGCTGTGCGCGGCCCGCCACCTGGCCAGCACCCGCGCCTTCGACGGCACCGTGAACCTGATTTTCCAGCCGGCCGAGGAAGGCTTCGGCGGCGCCAAGGCGATGATCGACGACGGCCTGTTCGAGCGGTTTCCCTGCGACGCTGTGTTCGCCTTGCACAACATGCCGGGCATCGCCGCCGGGGACATGGCCTTTTGCGTGGGGCCGATGACGGCCTCGTCGGACAGTGTGACCATCCGCCTGCGCGGCGAGGGCGGGCATGGCGCCTTCCCGCACCGGGCCTGCGACCCAATGCCTGCGGCCGGGGCCATCATGCTGGCGTTGCAGACGATCGTCGGGCGCGATGTCGACCCGCTCGACGCCGCCGTGATTTCGGTGGGCAGTGTGCACGCCGGCGAGGCCTTCAACATCATTCCCGAGCAGGTGGAAATGCGCCTTTCCGTGCGCACCCTGGATGCCAACGTGCGCCAACGTGTGGAGCAACGCATCCGGGCGCTGGTGGCCGGGCAGGCGCAAAGCTTCGGCTTGCAGGCCGATATTGACTACGCGTGCGGTTACCCGGTACTGGTCAACGACCCCCAGGTGACCGCATTCGCCACCCGCGTCGCCCACGGCTTGCTGGGCGAGGCGCGTGTGGACCCCCAGTCACGGCCAGTGATGGGCAGTGAAGACTTTGCCTACATGCTGGAACAGGTGCCCGGTTGCTACGCCTATATCGGCAATGGCCTCGGCAGCCGGGGAGGGTGCATGGTGCATAACCCAGCGTATGACTTCAATGACGATATTCTCACACTGGGTGCCACTTTCTGGGTACGCCTGACGGAAACCTGGCTAACCAGTCAATAACGTGGGCATTGCGCGTTTTTATACTATTTATTTGCTGTTTTTATTAACTTGCCGCCGCCCCGGCGGCAAACTTCAAGTCAACCCGGCGCGACATGTAGATGCCTGTTTGCGCCGTCGAACCTGACTATTTGATGCGCCCTGCAGGTCGGTGGTACTTGACAGCAATGGGGCAATCGGAACGGGGCCAAGCGGAGCCCCAGCTTTCGCTTTCGGCCCCGTTCCGACGGCGTTGACCCCTCTTCGACGCATCGTCTATTCTGCGCATTACGCCGGTATACAAAAGGTAGACAATAGGTCTGCTATTTGTCTGCAGGGCATGCCAGAGCCGATCCCGGCATGGCGCACATAGCGATGAATTGAAACACGCGCACGCCACCCACCGCTGCCAACGCCACGTTTGCAGGCCGCGATGCCGTGCCTGTTAGTTGCAGGTTCGGGCCGCCGTGTTTCAGCGTCTTTGGTTACAAGAATAATTAATGGCAAAGAGGGCATAAGGCAGTGAGTACTCACACTGTTTCTATCGAAGATGTACCGCTCAATAACTTCCACCAGTTGATGAGCGTTCGCGCCGGGGGCGGCTGGTTGCTCGACGGCTATATCCTCAGCATCATCGGCGTGGTGATCGTGCAGTTTTCCGATTACCTGAAGCTGGACTCGTTCTGGCAGGGCATGGTCGCCGCTTCGGCCATGTTGGGCACGTTCTTCAGCGCCTTCGTCGGCGGCTGGCTGACCGACAAGATCGGCCGGCGCAAGCTGTTCTTCGTGGGGCCGATCCTGTTCATCGTGGGCTCGGTGGGTTCCTTCTGGGTCGAATCGGGCCTGGCACTGTTCGTCCTGCGATTCCTGGTGGGCATTGGCGTTGGGCTCGAATACCCCGTGGCAGGCTCGCTGCTCACTGAATTCCTGCCGCAAAAGCACCGCGGGCGGCGCCTAGCGGCGCTGACGATCCTGTGGTTTGCCGGTGCGGCGCTGTCGTACATGGTGGGCAACTTCATCCTGGCGCGGGGCGGCGACGATGCCTGGCGCATGGTACTGGCCAGCTCCGCGGTGCTGGGCGGCCTGTTGTTCCTGGTGCGCCTGGGCACCCCCGAGTCGCCGCGCTGGCTGATGAGCAAGGGCCGCAGCAACGAGGCCGAGCGCGTCATCAAGCGGGTGTACGGGCCGTCGTTCTCCCTGGCCAACATGCCGGAGCAGGCGGTGGAGAAGAAGGTCACGCTGGGCGACCTGATGCGCTCTGGCTACGGCAAGCGCATGTTGTTCGTGGCGGTGTTCTGGAGCTCGGCAGTGGTGCCGATGTTCGCGGTGTACTCCTTTGCTCCGGTGGTGTTGCAGGCCTTGAACCTCAAGGGTGACTGGGCCGCCTACGGCTCGGTGATGATCACCCTGCTGTTCGTGGTGGGCTGCATCATTGCCACTCGGTTGATCGACACGCTCGGCCGGCGCCCGCTGATCATCCACAGCTTCCTGTGGTCGACCCTGGCGCTGTTGGGCCTGGGGGTGTTCTCCGATGGCTCCGAGATGCTGGTGCTGACGCTGTTCGGTGCCTACGCGCTGTTCATCGGCGGTGCGCAGATTCTTGAGCTGGTGTACCCCAACGAACTGTTCCCAACCGAGGTGCGCGCCTTCGCGGTGGGCCTGGGCTCGTCCATGTCGCGTATCGGCTCCGCCGCTGGCACCTGGCTGGTGCCCATTTCGCTGCACAGCATCGGCATTGGCAACACCATGCTGGTGGCTGCCCTGGTGTCCCTGGCCGGCCTGGTCGTGTCGGTGTGGCTGGCGCCGGAAACCCGTGGCATGAGCCTGGAAATGGCCGCTTCGCTGGAGCGCTGACAGCCCGCGCGGCGCGCCCCCGGTAGGAGCGAGCGCAGCTCGCGATGGGGCGCGCAGCGGCCCCAGGGTTTCAGCTTCGCGGCTGATAACGCCGGGGCTGCTTTGCAGCCCATCGCGAGCTGTGCTCGCTCCTACAGGTAATGCGGCGCGCCTGCTGGCATTGTTCCCTCGTAGCCCAACCAGCCCCACCTCTCTCATCCCCCCCGCTGATGTTTTTTCTTGATCAGATATCAAGTGTGATCTAGATTGATCACAGATCTTTGATCAGATGTCAGATGCTTCTCACGCCAAAACAATAAAAACGGTCTGTACCCCTTTTCAACATCTGCCAACCGCACCTCACCCCGAGGCCGATGGCAGCAGGGTGCAGCGAACCGGGAGCGCCAGGATGAGCGAAGAGTTTCAGGCAGCACTGAGCAGGCGAAAACTACTCAAGGCAGGCGCCGCAGCGGCAATAGGGGCGCTGGCACCGGCGTTCATCCCGGCGCGCAGCCGGGCGGATGACGTGGCGCCAATCACCATGGGCATGGTCACGCCGCTGGAAGGGGAATGCGCCCAATGGGGGGTTCCCATCGTGCGGGCGGGGCAGATCTGGGCCGACGAGCACAATCGCCAGGGCGGTATCCTGTGTGGCGACGGCCTGCGCCACCCCATCCACTACAAGGGCTACACCAACGTCTGTTTCTACCCCACCGAAGAGCTTCGGGCCTTTCGCAGTGCGGTGCTGCAGGATGGCTGCAAGTTCATGTTCCAAACTTACACGCCAGCATCGCGCAAGGCCATCGCGCGGCTCGCCACTGAACATCAGGTACTGACCAACTCCTACGGCGGCGGCTTCATCAGCCCCCGGTTCCCCTACCTGGTCGGTGGTATCACTGGGTCACCCACGGCGTTCCTCGGGCTGGTCGAGCATGTGCTGCAGCGCCACCCTACGATCAAACGTGTCGCGTTGCTGTTCACCGATAACGCCTTCGGCCATTCCGGGCGCGCCTATACCGAGGCCGGTTGTGCGCCCTTCGTCAGCGGGGGTGGCCTGCAGGTGGTGTACAACGAAGTGTTCGACCCTAACACCACCGATTACTTTCCGCTGCTGGGCTCGGTGCTCAAGCACCGCCCCGACGCCATCTTCTTCTCCGACCTGCCGCCCGGCAAACAGGCGATCCTGCTGGAAACGGCCCAGGCGCTGAAGTTCGACGGCGTGTGGATGTCGCACTCCTGGGACCTGCCGCAAATCGCCCAGCGCCTGGACCTGAACGCGCTGGAAGGGCGCCTGTACTGCGGCTTTGGCGTGGACGCGTCAGAGCCGACGTTCTCGGCCAAGGCCCATGCCATGTACCAAACCTATGTACAGCGCCATGGCCAGGACGAGTGGATCGGCTTTGCCGGGCTCACCTATTCGGCCATGGCCAGCCTTGACCAGGCCTTCCTGCACAGCCCTTCGATCGAGCCGCAGGCCGTCATGAACGCCCTGTATGGCATCCAGGGCATGAACCACCCGGTATATGGGCGCTCGGCCTGGTCTGGCAAGGCCATCTACGGCGCCGATCACCATCTGTTGACGCCAACACCCAAGTACGTGCTGCGCCAACGTCGCTTTGCGCTCTCCGGCGTGGTCGACGACCACGACTGGTGGGCCAGGCATGGCACGCAAGCCCTGGCGGTGTTGAACAAGTACGCCATGACATACGCCTGAAGGCGCGCGCTTTACCGAACCGACCGATTGCATGCCCGTGGAACGCCAGCGCACGTGCAGCGCGTGCGCCTGGCCACTTTATGGAAAACGTGGAGAAAGACGATGACAAGAGACGACATTCTCATTCCGCCGTTCAAGCCCGAGCTGTACGCCTCGCCCATTCGCGATGAGGAGATCGCCGGCCTGCCAGGTGCTCTGGACCGGGGCGCAGAGCAGGTCGACCCGGTTACCTTTTCGGTGGTGCATGCCCGTGTCGAGGGCATCATGACCGAAATGACCGAAACCATCCTGGCCACCGCGCGCAACCCGATCCTGCACGGGGCCAAGGATTTTACCTGCTGCCTGCTGGACACCCACGGCGCGTCGATCCTGTCGATGGTCGACTGCATCCCGGTGCACGTCGGCACCATGAGCCCGCCGCTGCGTTTCGTGATTCGCGCCTTTGGTGACGACATCAAGGAAGGCGACGTATTCGTCAACAACGCCCCCTATGCCGGTAACTCGCATGTGGGCGACTTCACTATGTTCGCGCCCATCTTCTACGAGGGCAAACTGGTTGCCTGGGCCTGCTCCAAGTGCCACCTGCTCGACATCGGTGCACACATACCCACCAGCATGGACCCGTTTGCCAAGGACATCTACGAAGAAGGCTTCCATTTCCCGGGTGTACGCCTGTGCCGTGACCACAAACCCATCGACGACCTGGTGCGCTTCATCGCCTACAACTTCCGCTATTCCCAACAATGGCACGGCGACTTCCTCGCCCAGCTCAGTTCGTTGTGGGTGGCAGAAGCGCGGATGATCGAGCTGTGCAAACGCTTTGGCTACGACACCTTCAAGGGCTGCCTCAGCGAATGCCTGCGCCACGGCGAGCGGGCCATGCGCGAGGAAATTGCCAGGTTGCCGAAGGTCACCGTCACCGAGACGCTGCTGTCTGAATGCTTCAAGGGCTACATCGAGGAGCCGCTGGAGTTGAAGATGAGCCTGAGCATCGACCCAGAGGAGGGCATCATCGAATTCGACTACACCGGCATGCCGGACCAGATCGACTTCAGCTACAACCTCAGCTACGCCACCTGCCTGTGCACGGCCATCCAGGGCACCTTGCCGGTACTGTCGCCCGACCTGCCGTACAACAGCGGGGCACTTGAGCGCATCCGCGTGAAGCAGCGGGTTGGCTCCATCGCCGGTATTCCCCAGTGGCCGGTCGGCACCGAGGTGGCCACCGTGGGCCTGAGCGATGAAGTCACCAACCTGGTGTTCAAGACCTGGGCCAAGGTGCTGCCGCACCGCGCCCTGGCGGGCATGGGCGAGCACCCAGCGGCCAACCACACCGGCACTGGCGTGGACCCGCGCAAGAACAACGAACCCTATGGCCACCTGCATTACCTGGCCGCCAGCGCCGCTGGCGCCACCGAAGGCTTCGATGGCCTGCCGCACATGTTCGGCCACTGCATCATGGGCAACATGGGTTACGAGTCGATCGAGATCCATGAGCAGTCGCTGCCGCACATCGTCTGGGAGGTCAAGGCCGAACCCAACTCCGGCGGCGCGGGCAAGTGGCGCGGCGGGGTGTCGATGTCGCACCGCCAGCAACCGGTTGGCCACGACATGCAACTGATCTACTGCGGCACCGGGCATACCCACCCGGCGTTCGGCCTGTTCGGCGGGCAGGGCGGCAGCGTTGCCGACCACTGGCTGCTCAACGCCGACAGCCAGGCCATCGAGGCCCACCTGGAGAACATGGGCGAGGCCACCTGCCGGCATGACCAGCACTGGTACGCCAAGACCGGTGGCGGCGGCGGCTTTGGTGAGGCGCTTGAGCGCGACCCGGAAAAAGTACGCGACGACGCCCGCGACGGTTTCATCACCCTGGACGCCGCACGCGACCTGTATGGCGTGGTACTGGACACCGGCCCCGAGCTGTTCGCCGTCGACACCCAGGCAACCGCCGCCCTGCGCGCCCAGATGACCCGCCCATCCTGAGATCACGAGGTTAGCGAACATGACTTTCCGTATCAGCGTTGACGTAGGTGGCACTTTCACCGACCTGACCATTGCCGAATCCGAAACCTTCACCCAGCTTGGCCGGCACAAGTCACCGACCACTCCGCAGGACCGCTCCATCGGCATTCTCAACGCCATGACCCTGGCCGCCGACGAGCTGGGCCTGAGCCTTGAGCAACTGCTGGCGCAAACCTCGGTGTTCTGCCATGGCTCGACCACCGCGACCAATACCATCCTGGAAATGAGCGGGGCCAAGACCGGCCTGATCTGCACCCGGGGCACGAAGTACACCCTGTGGCGCGGTGAGGGCCGCCGCCAGACCATGTTCGACTACAAGATGGCGCCGAACACCCCGCTGCTGCGGCCCTATCTGTGCAGGGAGGTGAGTGAACGGATCAACGCCGAAGGGCAGGTCCTGGTGCCGCTGGACGAACAGCAGGTGCGCGAGGAAATCCGCCAGCTCAAGGCCTGGGGCGTCGAGGCCATTGCCGTGTGCACCCTGTGGTCGATCGTCAACGATGCCCATGAGAAGCGCATCGGCGAGCTCATCGAGGAGGAATGGCCTGGCGTCGATTACTGCTTGAGCTGCGATATCCAGCCGATCATCCGGGAATACCACCGCACCAGCTGCGTGGTGCTCAACGCCATGCTGCAGCCCAAGGTCAGCCGCTACCTGCGCAACCTGCAAGGTGAACTGGAAGCACGCGGGTTTACCGGCGAGACGCTGATCGTGGTGTCCAACGGCGGCGTGGTGCCCATTTCGGAAGTGGCCAAGAAACCGGTGTTCATGTTGTTCTCCGGCCCTTCCATGGCCCCGGCGGCGGGCTATTATTTCAGCCGCATCGAAGGAGTCGACAACTGCATCACGGTGGACATGGGCGGCACCAGTTTCGACGTGTCGACCGTGCTCGAAGGGCAGATCACCACCACCAAGGATGGCCGCATCCTCAATTACCCCACCGGTGTCGCGTCCATCGAAATTGCCACCCTGGGCGCCGGTGGTGGCTCGATTGCCTCGATTGCCAGTGGCCTGATCACCGTCGGCCCGCGCAGCGCCGAGGCCATTCCAGGGCCGGCCTGCTACATGCGTGGCGGCGTCGAACCGACGGTCACCGATGCCTATGTGGTGCTGGGTTACATCAGCCCGAAATACTTCCTCAATGGCCGCATGGAAATCGACCGCGACCTGGCCTACAAGGCGGTCAAGGACTATATCGCCGACCCATTGGGCATCAGCGTGGAAGAGGCCGCCTACGGCATCACCCAGGTGGTGAACGAAAACATGATCGGCGGCATCCTCGACATGACCATTCGCCGTGGCGTGGACCCGCGCGAGTTCGCCATGGTCACCGGTGGCGGCGCCACCTCCATTCCAGTGTCGTTCCTGGCCCGGGAAATGGACATCAAGAAGATCGTCATTCCCCGTGAAACCTCGGTGCTGTGTGCATTCGGTGCCAACAACGCGCCCATCGCCATGAGCGATGTCGTCACCAAGTACAGCGATACCGCGCATTTCGACTATGACGGCGTGAACCAGGCGATTGCCAGCATCGCCAACAAAGGCGAGGCCTTCCTGACCCGCATGGGCGTGGCCAAGCAGGACCAACGCTTCGAGTTGTTCGTGTCGGCGCGCTACCCGCTGCAAACCACCGAGCTGGAAATTCCGATCGTGCTGGAAGGCGGGCGTATTACCCCGGCGGTGATCGAGCGCATCAGCCTGCAGTTCCACGACGCCTACTTCGCCCGCTACAAAACCTGCGACCGGGCCTCGGCCATCGAGTTCGTGATGTGGCGCAACATGGCCACGTTCAACCGGCCGGAGATCCAGCTGGGGGTCATGCCGCGCACGGCCGACACTTCGTTGGACCGCGTGCTGCTGAGCACCGGCAAGGCCTATTTCGGTGAATACGGCACGGTCGATACCCCGGTGTACGCCGGTGACCGCCTGGAGTACGGCATGACCGTGCCGGGCCCGGCATTGGTGATGCTGCCCGACACCACCATCCTGGTGCCGCCGTTCGCCTCGCTGGAAACCCGCCAGAGCGGCTACTTCGTGATGAACGTCGACACCAGCGGCAAGCAGAGCAAGCCGCGCAGCCGTAACCGGGAGGCGGTTGGCAGCCACTAACCCCGCGCAGCACTTCGCGCCAGGCCGCCCTGGCCTGGCGCGGGTCTGTTCCATGGCTCGATCTTCGAGGTGCTCATGTTCGACATCGACCTGTCTCAACTGCTGCTCAACTTCCTCTCCCTCAGCGCGTTCTACGGGGTGTTCGCCGTCGGCTTGGCCCTGGTGTTCGGGGTGATGAAGACGGTGAACTTCGCCCACGGCGAATTTTTCATGCTCGGTGGCTATACGCTGTGGCTGGCGCTGACGTTGTTCGCCGGGCTACCGGCCTGGGCGGTGCTGTTACTGGCGCTGGTGGTCGGCCCGTTAGTGGTGGGCCTGTTGGGCAGCCTGCTGGAACGGATGATATTCGGCCCTACCGCGCATGACGCCTTTGCCGGTTTCATCGCCTCGCTGGGCTTGTCCTATGTGCTTCAGGCCGCGGCTGCGCTGACCTTCGGCGTGGTCGCCAAGAGCCTGCCCACCCTGTTGCCGGGCGCGGTTCACCTTGGCGGCGGGGTACTGACCTACCAACGCCTGTTGATCATTGCCAGCGCAGTGCTGCTGCTGGCCGGCCTGTGGTACTTCCTCAACCGTACCGCAGCCGGGCGTTCGTTGCGTGCGGCGTCCCAGGACCGCACCGCCGCGCAGCTGCAGGGCATCGACCTGCGCCGTGTACGGCTGCTGACCATGGCCATGGGGGCGGGCCTGGCTGCGGTGGCCGGCGTGCTGATGGCCAGCGTGATCAACGTCGGGCCCTACATGGGGCTTGAGGCGATCTGGAAAGCCTTCATCGTGGTGATCGTCGGTGGCCTGGGCAGCGTGCCGGGGGCCATCGTCGCGGCGCTGCTGTTCGGGCTGATCGACAGCGTGGTCAACACCCTGGGGCTTGGGCAGTACCTGATCATCGTCGACACCCTGATCATGCTGCTGGTGCTGTCGTTCTTCCCTCGCGGGCTGCTGGGCCGCGAAGCGCCGGCACTGGAGCCGGGCGCGGGGCGCCAGGGCGGTGCTGGCGCCATCCGCTTGCCAGGTAACAGCGGCCAGTGGCTGGGGGCACTGGGCGTCGCGGCGGCGGTGGTTTATCCGTTTCTCAGCAGCGCCTATTACGTGGGCATCGGCGTGCTGTTTCTGATCAATGTGCTGCTGGTGATCAGCTACCGCACCGTCACCACCATGGGCGGCTGGTCGTTCGCGCACATCACGATGCTGGCGGTCGGCGCCTACATCACGGCGCTGGCGCAGAGCTACTGGGGCCTGTCGTTCTGGGTGGCGCTGCCGCTGTCGGGGCTTGGCGCTGCGCTGGTGGCGCTGCTGATCGCCTACCCGGTGATGCGCACGCGGCAGTTCTATTTCTTCCTCAGCACCTTCGCAGCGGGCGAGGCCATTCGCCAGTGTTTCATCCAGTTCGAGCAGCCCTTTGGCGGGATCTCGGGCATTGCCTTCCTGTCGCCCCCGGGCGAGCTGTTCGGTATCGATTTTTTCAATACGGTGAACTACTACCTGCTGGTACTGGCCCTGGTGCTGGGCTGCGGCGCCGTGCTCTATCGCTTCAACCTTGGCCGTACCGGGCGCACCATCGCCGCCATGGCCGAGAACGAGAACCTGGCCAGCGCCATTGGAGCCCATGCCTGGGCCTTGAAAACCTTGGCGTTCTGCATCGGCTCGTGCTTCGCCGGCATCGCCGGCACGTTGTACGCCGGTTACAACGGCATCGTCGCACCCACCGATTTCACCAGCCAGTACATGTTCAAGATCATCGCTGCGGTCATCATTGGCGGGCATCGCACGTTCTGGGGGCCGGTGCTTGGCCTGCTGGTGCTGACGCTGCTGGAGGAACTGCTGCGCGATATGGCGCAGTGGGTGCCGATGGTCTGGGGCCTGTTGCTGATCCTGACGGTGCTGTTCATCCCCCGTGGGCTTGAAGGCCTGCTGCAGCGACTGCTCCAGGCAACCGCCACTTCCTGCGTGGTGGCTGCGCCGGGCAAAGGAGGTTTGAATGCTTCGCGTCCATGAACTTACCCGCCGCTTCGGCCAGCTCACGGCGCTGGACCGCGTCAGCTTCGAGGTCGCCCAAGGCAGCCTGCACGGGCTGATCGGCCCCAACGGCTCGGGCAAGACCACATTCTTCAACCTGGTAACCGGGTTCTTGCGCCCAAGCAGTGGTCGGGTGATCTGGCAGGGCCAGGACATCAGCGCCTGCAAGCCCCACCGCATCAGCCGCCTGGGCATGGCGCGAACCTTCCAGAACACCAGCAATTTCGCCAGCCTCAGCGCCCGCGACAACTTGCTTATCGCCTGTCGCAACCAGGTGCGCAGCAGCGCTGTGGCGCGCCTGCTGCACCTGGCTTCAGCCGTGCGCGAGGAGCGCGAACAGTTGATTCTGGTGGGCGGGCTGCTCGAACGCTTCGGCCTGGCCGAGGTGGCCGATGTGCCCGCCTGCGAACTGCCAGGCGGTACCCAAAAGGTACTGGGGGTGGCGCTGGCGATGTGTACTGCGCCGCGCCTGTTGCTGCTCGACGAGCCGCTGGCCGGGCTTAACCCCGGCGAGAAAGCGCAGCTGATGCTGACTTTGCGCAGCCTGCGCGACGATGGCTTCACCCTGTTGCTGATCGAGCACGACATGAAAGCGATCATGCAGGCCTGCGACCGCATCACGGTGCTGTGCTACGGCCATCTGCTGACCGAGGGCGACCCGGCCCATGTCAGCCAGCACCCCGAAACCATTCGGGCATACCTGGGAGAGGAGGCAGCCTGATGCTGGAAATTACGGATCTGAGCGTCGACCATGCTGGGGTAACGGCCCTTGACAGGGTCAGCCTGACGGCGCGCGATGGGGTGGTGACTGCGCTGGTGGGGGCCAACGGCGCCGGCAAGTCGACCTTGCTCAAGGCGGTGTCCGGGCTGCTGGTGCCTCGGGGCGGAGGTATTCGCTTCGAGGGCCAATCGCTGCTGGGCCTGCCGGCGCAGGCGGTGGTGCAGCGTGGTATCTGCCATGTCCCGGAGGGGCGTGGGCTGTTCCCGTTCATGTCGGTGCTCGACAACCTGCTGGTGGGTGCCCACCTGCGCAAGGACTCGGCGGCGATTCGCGATGACCTGGACAAGGTGTTTCACTATTTCCCGTTGCTCAAGGACCAGCGTCAGCGCCTGGCGCGCAACTTCAGTGGCGGCCAGCAGCAGATGATCGCGATTGGCAGGGGGATCATGTCGCGGCCGCGGTTCTATCTGTTCGATGAGCCTTCGATCGGCCTGGCGCCGTTGATCACCCGGGAGGTACTGAACACCATTGCCACCCTGGCCCGGGAAGACAAGCGCGGGGTGCTGTTGGTTGAGCAGAATGCCAACCTGGCGCTGGACATTGCCGAGGATGCCTATGTGCTGGAGTTGGGGCGCACGCTGTTGGCGGGGCCGGCGCAGCGGGTGAAGGCGGATGAGGGGGTACGCCGGGCTTACCTGGGGTTGTGACACTGAACGGGGCCGCTTTGCGGCCCATCGCGAGCTTTGCTCGCTCCTACGGGAGGATTGCGTTGCTTGTGGTAGGAGCGAGCGCAGCTCGCGATCGGCTGCAAAGCAGCCCCATTGCTCAAGCTTTCTTCAAATCTTCCTCCTGCCATTCGGTAAACACGCAGGCATCGGCAATCGCCCAGCGCACGCGAACGTCGGCGCCAGGTGCCACGTCCAGCCCGTTCACCGACAGGGCCTTCACGGTCATCGCGGTGCCGCTGGCGGTCATCACGCTGCAGGTTTGGCTTTCACCCAGGAACAGCAGTTCGGTGACCTTGGCAGGCGCTTCGTTCCAGCCCGCTGGCAAAGGCGTATCGGCCGCCTGTTGCGCGCTCAGCGCCAGGGCCTTCTCTGGCCGGACCATCAGCATCAGCGCCTGCCCTGCGCCAAGGCTTTTGCCGGGGCGAATGCCCAGTACCTGGCCGTCGAACCGCACGCTGACATCGCTCAACGCCGTGGCGGGGAGGAAATTGGAGTTGCCGAGGAACGAGGCGACGAAGGCATTGGGCGGGTTCTGGTACAGCTCATAACCACTGCCCAGGCCAACGATGCGGCCATGGCTGAAGATCGCGATGCGCTGCGACAGGCGCATGGCTTCTTCCTGGTCGTGGGTGACATAGATGATGTTCAGGCCCAGCCGGCGGTGCAGGTGGCGCAGTTCGTCCTGCAGTTCTTCACGCAGCTTCTTGTCCAGCGCCCCCAGTGGCTCGTCCATCAGCAGCATGCTCGGCTCATAGACCAGCGCCCGGGCAATCGCCACGCGCTGCTGCTGGCCGCCGGACAGTTGCGCGGGGCGGCGGTCGGCGAAGGGCTCCAGTTGCACCAGCTTGAGCATGGCGTCGACCCGCCGCTTGCGCTCAGCGTCGGCCACCTTGCGGATGGCCAGGGGAAACCCGATGTTGTCGCGCACCGACAGGTGCGGGAACAGCGAATAGCGCTGGAACACCATGCCAATGTCGCGCTGGTGCGGCGGCACATTGACCAGCGAACGGCCAGACAGCAGGATTTCGCCGGCGCTGGGCGCCTCGAAGCCGGCCAGCATGGACAACGTGGTGCTCTTGCCCGAGCCACTGGAGCCTAGGAAAGTCAGGAACTCCCCGCGGGGAATGTCCAGGGACAGGTTGTCCACGGCGGTGAAGTCGCCGTAGTGTTTGTTCAGCTGACGCAGGCACACCAGCGGCGCCTGGTTCGGCTCTTGCAGGACTGCACTCATGCTCGACTCCTGAAATCTAATTAGGTGCGTTGGCGCAAGCGGTTGGCGATCAGCATGACCACCAGCGACAGGCCGATCAGCAGGGTGGAGGCCACGGCGATGACCGGTGTCAGGTCTTGCCGCAGGGTGGTCCACATCTTCACTGGCAGGGTTTGCAGGGTAGGGCTGGCCATCATCACGCTCATCACCACCTCGTCCCACGACACCAGAAAGGCGAACAGGGCGCCGGCCACCAGGCCGGGGCGGATGGCCGGGAACGTGACCTTGCCGATCGCCTGCCAGCGTGAGGCGCCGCAAATGACAGCAGCATCCTCGATGGAGCGGTCGAACAGCTTCAGCGAGTTGATGATCGAGATGATGGTGAAGGGCAGGGCGACGATCACGTGGCTGACCACGAACGAGAACAGCGTGCCGGTCATGCCCAGCAGGAACAGTGCGTACACCGCCACGGCAATGATCACCAGCGGTACGATCATCGGCAGGGTGAACAAACCGTACAGCAGCTCACGCCCGGGAAACCGGCCACGTACCAGGGCGAACGCCGTGGGCAGCCCCAGTGCCACCGCGCAGGCGGTGGTCAACAGGGCCACCTTGAGGCTCGACCAGGCCGCTTCCATCCATTGCGCGTTGGAGAAGAACTGCACGTACCACTTGGTGCTCCAGCCAGGCGGCGGGAACACCAGCCACTGGGACGAACCGAACGACAGCAACACGATGAACACGATCGGCACCAGCAGCACGGCGGCGATCAGCCCCGTGCCCAGGTACAGGCCGCCACGCAGCCGCAGGCTCATGGCATTGGGGGTCAGGAGCATGGCTCACCTCTCGTTGGTCGAGCCGACCGGAGATTCCGGTTGCAGCTTCAGGTAGCAGTAGAACAGCACCAGGGTGATCAGGATCAGCAGCGCGGCGGCGGCGCTGGCCAGGCCCCAGTTGAGGAAGGTTTGCACCTGCTGGACGATGAACTCGGGCAACATCATGTTCTGCGCCCCGCCCAGCAGTGCCGGGGTGACGTAGTAGCCCAGCGACATGACGAACACCATCAGCGCACCGGAACACAGCCCTGGCCTGCACAAGGGCAGCAGCACCCGGCAGAAGTTGCTCCAGGGGCTGGCACCGCAGATGGAGCCTGCCTGCAGCACCATCGGGTCGATGGCCTGCAGGGTGGCCTGCAGCGGCAGCACGATGAACGGGATCATGATGTAGGTCATGCCGATCACCACCCCGGTCAGGTTGTGCACCATCTCCAGCGGCTGATCGATCACGCCCAAGGCCATCAGCACCTTGTTCACCACCCCGGCGCTTTGCAGCAGCACCAGCCATGCGTAGGTGCGTGCCAGCAGGCTGGTCCACATCGACAGCAGCACGATGTTCATCAACCAACGCCCCCAGCCTCGCGGCACCAGGGTGATCACCCAGGCCAGCGGGAAACCCAGCAGCACCGCGAACAGGGTGACCAGCCCGGCCACCGAGAAGGTGTTGAACAGCACCCGGGTATAGGCCGCGTTGTCGAACAGCTGGCTGTAGTTGCCAAGCCCCGGCACCGGCTCCAGCACGCCGCGCAGCAGCAGGCCGATCAGGGGGGCGAAGAAGAACACGCCAAGGAACAGCGCCGCCGGGCCAAGGTTGCCAAAGCCTGCCCAGCGAACGTTGCGCGGCCCCCCGGCGGCGCTGGAACCGGCCGGGGAGGTGCCGGCTTGTGCCGGCATGCTCAGTTTCATTTGACTAGCCATTCGTTCCACCGTGTCGCAATTGCCGGGCCGTTCTTGGCCCAGTAGGCCATGTCGAGCTTGACCTGCTCGGCGGTGTGGGAACTTGGGCTGTTGGCGGCCTGCTCCTTGTCCAGCAGGGCGGGGCTGTCGAGGTTGACCGGGCCATAGTCGGTGCGCCCGGCGAAGTCGGCCTGGGGCTTGGCGCTGGTGGCGTTGGCCAGGAACTTCATGGCCGCATCCTTGTTCTTGGCCCCGCGGGGGATCACCAGCATGTCGTACATCACCAGGTTTTGCTTCCAGCTTGCGGCCACCGGTGCACCGTCTTTTTGCAGGGCACTGACCCGGCCGTTCCAGAACATGCCCAGGCTGGCTTCGCCGGAGGCCAGCAGTTGCTGCGACTGGGCGCCACCACTCCACCAGACGATGCTGCTCTTGATGGTGTCGAGCTTCTTGAAGGCGCGGTCCAGGTCCAGCGGGTA
Source organism: Pantoea sp. Ap-967 (assembly GCF_011752565.1). Lineage (GTDB taxonomy): Bacteria > Pseudomonadota > Gammaproteobacteria > Pseudomonadales > Pseudomonadaceae > Aquipseudomonas. Next base: position 51,324 of record NZ_VWXK01000002.1, on the reverse strand, counting down.
GAGTTTGTCGGGCGTTACGCCGTCGGCCAGCAGCGCCAGTTCCAGGGCGCCGGGGCTTGGCCAGCGATAGAAGGCGCGCTTGCCGGGGTACTGGGCGGTGTCGAACAACGCGGCCCAGTCCTGTGGCGCCTTGCTGGCCGGCAGGCGGCTTTGGTTGTAGCCGAGCACGAAGGAATAATAGAACGCGCCCACGCCATGCTCGGCGATGAAGTGCGGGGCGATCTTGTCGCGGTTGACCACCGCATAGTCGATGGGTTCGAGCAGCCCTTCGGCGGCAGCGCGCAGGGCAAAGTCGCCTTCCACATCAACCACGTCCCAGGCGACGTTGCCGCTGTCGACCATGGCCTTGAGCTTGCCGTAGTCGGTGGGGCCGTCCATCACGGCCTTGACGCCAGTCTGGTCACTGAACGGCTTGGCCCAGGTGTCGTTCTGCGCGTCCTGGGTGCCACCGCCCCAGCCGACGAAGCTGACGGTTTGCGCCAAGGTGGCGCTGGCGCTGCCCAGGGCCAGGATGCCGACGGCCAGGGCCGCCAGGGTGTGTTGCTTGAAAACCATGATTACGCCCTCGTTATGTCTTGTTGATGGGCAGGTGCCCAGTATTCGGGGAGCAGTGGTCCAGCGGACAAATGGAATGTTTCAGGCAATCGCGCGCTCTAGACGGCGGCTTCGGTGCTAAGTGCCTCCAGTGTGTGACGGATGTTGGCCGGGATCGGCTGGCTGCTGCGTGTGGCGGTGTCGAAGAACACTTCCACCACGTCACAGGTCGCCAGCACGGTATCGGTACGCGAGGCTTTCAGTGCAAAGCGCAGGCCCGCCGACTTGGAGCCGATGCGGCTGACCTGGGCCTCGATTGCCACGCAGGTGCCGGCAATGGCTTCGAGCAGAAAGGCGGTGGTCATTTGCGCCGTGACCGGCACTACCTGGGCCGGGGCATCGGCGCCCATCTGGTTCCAGAACAGGAAAATGGCGTCGTCGAACAGGGCAGCGTAATGCCGCGTGTTCATGTGCCCGAAGTGGTCGCAGTGCCACGGGTGCACCACCGCCGCGCTGACCGGCAAGGCAAGCGAGGCCATGCTCAGCCCCTCCCGCGCAGGCGGAAGATGTCCCGCGCTTCGTCTGGCGTGGCCACCTCGCAGCCCAGGTCACGGATGATGCGGCTGGCGCGCTCGACCAGCTGGGCATTGGTGGCGAACACGCCGCGCTCCAGGTAGATGTTGTCTTCCAGGCCCACCCGGCAATGGCCGCCCATGATCGTCGACAGCGCAACCATCTGCATCTGGAAGCGCGACACGCCGAAGGCGCTCCAGGTGGCGTCTTCGGGGAGCAGGTCACGCATGTACACCAGCGACTTCACATCGGCCGGTGCCGACCACTTCACGCCCAGGCACAGTTGGAACAGGGGCGGGGCATCGATATGGCCGTCTTCGATCATCTTGCGCGCCAACAGGATATCGCCAGGGTTGAAGGCTTCGATCTCGATGCGTGTGCCCGCCTCGCGAATCAGGTGCGCCATGTCGCGCAGCTTGCCGGGGGTGTTCATGAACACGCAGTCCGGGGCTCCAGCGATACCGCCTTCAAGGTTCATGGTGGTGGCGTCGAGCGTGCAGATCTCCGGGCGGTTGTCGAATACGTGCTGCACGCGCTCCTGGGCATTGCCAACGTCGGTGGTGGGGTGGGCCAGCGCCTCGTTGCGCGGGTCTGGCACGAAGGTGCCGCCCATGCCGGTGGTGAGGTTGATCACCACGTCGTTGTTTTCGGCACGCACCCGCTCGACGATTTCCTTGAACACCGCCGGTGAGCGGTCGCCTTCACCGGTTTCGGGGTTGCGGCCATGGATGTGCACCACCGCTGCACCGGCCTTGGCGGCCTCCAGGCAGGCGCGGGCGATCTGCTCGGGGCTGACGGGGTAGTCGGGGTACTTGGGGTTCAGCGGGCCATCACCGGTCACGGCGCAGGTCAGTACGACTTTACGTTTCATGGGCTTCCTCACTGTGTTCACGTGTTGTTCTGATTGTGGGTGTGCTTCAGGCAGGGCGGCGGGCTTGGCGCTGGCGGGCGTCCACTTCCTTCATGGCGCCGAGGATCGCCACCAGTTTCTCGTCGCGTTCGGCGCGCAGCTCGGTGTATTCGCGCCCGTCGATCTCGGCTTGCAGGGCATTGACCAGGGTGTCGATGTTGGCATCGGTCAGCTGAGGGGTGCCCAGGTCGTCCCACCACTGGTGGTAGCTGTCCCTGAACTGTTCGCAGTAGGCGCGCAGGCCACCTTCGCCACCGCCGAGGTTGAGCAGCAGGTGTGGCCCCATCACCGCCCAGCGCAACCCCGGGCCTGCATGCACGGCGGTGTCGATGTCCTTGAGGCTGGCCACCCCTTCGAGCACCAGGTGGATTGCCTCGCGCCACAGGGCGGCCTGCAGGCGGTTGGCCACATGCGCGAGCACTTCGCGCTGCAGGGTGACCACTACCTTGCCGCAGCGCTCGTAGAAGGCGCTGGCACGGGGCAGCACGTCGGCGTCGGTACGTTCGTTGCCATACAGCTCGACCAGGGGGATCAGGTGCGGTGGGTTGAACGGGTGGGCGATGATCACCCGCCCCGGCACCTGCCAGCCTGCCTGCAGGTCGGACAGCTTCAGGCCGGATGAGCTGGTGGCAACGATGGCGTGGGCCTTCAGGTGCGGTTCCATCTCGGCGTACAGGGTTTGTTTGGCTTCCAGTCGCTCGGGGATGCATTCCTGGATAAAGTCCGCATCGCCCACGGCATCGGCCAATGCGGCGAATACCTCGACCTTCGGTTCGGTGGCCGCGCTGGCCAGGCCCAGGCGAATCAGCGTGGGTTTTACCGAAACCCAGAAATCGGCCATGTGCTGGCCCGCCTCGGGGCGGCTGTCGTACAGGTTCACCTGCTTGCCCGCCGCGGTGAACAGGGCGGCCCAGCTAAGGCCGATCAAGCCGGCGCCGATGACGGCGACGGTCTGGGTGGTGTCTTGAAAAGCTTGAACGTGGTCAGGCATGTAGTACGCTCCTTTTCAGATATCTGATCAGATATCGTGTTTTCAACGTACACCCGAGGTGATATCTGATCAAGAATTTTTTTGATCAACGATCACCTGTTATGCTTCAGGCATTGCCTCGTGACGCGGGGCGCATTTCGATGGGGGATGCAACACATGACGCAGCGCACAGTCGAGCTGCCGGCCTTCGAGGCGCGGCGGCCGGTTTCCGATCTTGAGTACGTGTACAGCGCACTCAAGCAGTCGTTCATGATTGGCGAGTTCGAGCCGGGCCAGCGCTTGACCCTGCCGCTGCTGGCCGAGGCGTTCGGCACCAGCCAGATGCCGATTCGCGAGGCGATGAACCGCTTGGTCGTCGCCAGGGCACTGGAAGCGCTGCCGCGTCGGTCGATGCGCGTGCCAGAGGCCACCACGGCTAAACTCGATGCGCTGTTGCCGCTGCGCTTGTTGCTTGAGGGCGAGGCTACCCGGCAGGCGGTTGCCGGCGATTGCGGCTCGCTGGCGCAAGACCTGGAGGCGATCAACCTGGAGATGGATGCCAAGGTGGCCTCGGAAGACCGCAAGGGTTACCTGCGGCTGAACCAGCAGTTCCACTTCAGCGTGTATCGGCGCTGTGGCAACCACGAGTTGATCGACATGATTGAACTGCTGTGGATGCGTTATGGGCCGCTCATGAACATCGTCCGCAGCCAGGTGTTGTCCAGCACCGGGCACAGCTTGCATGCGGCGGTTATCAGTGGCATTCGCGAAAACGACCCGCAGAAGGCGGCCGATGCGATCCGCGCCGATATCGAAGACGCGGCGGCTTCCATTCGCCAGGCCATCGAAGCGCAAGGGCCGCTGTTGCGCGATGCTTCGCTCTAGCGCAAAACCTGGTGCTGGGCAGGCGAGCCAGGGCCGTCGGGTGACGGCACTGGAGGCCGGGGCGCGTTGCTAGTCTGCGCTGCGAACCGCAGGCACGGCCACTTGGGCTGGGTCTTCAACTCGGTTGCGGGTGCGAATCAACCCACCGCACAGTACGCCGATCTCGAACAGCAGCCACATGGGCACCGCCAGCAGGGTTTGCGAGAAGATGTCCGGCGGCGTCAGCACCATGCCCACCACGAAGCAGCCGATGATCACGTAGGGGCGCACCTTCTTCAGGTACTTCACGTCGACCACGCCGATCCACACCAGCAGCACCACCGCCACCGGGATCTCGAAGGCCACGCCGAAGGCGAAGAACAGGGTCATCACGAAGTCGAGGTAGTTGCTGATGTCGGTCATCATCGCCACGCCTGCCGGGGTGGCAGCAGCGAAGAACTTGAACATCAGTGGGAACACCAGGCAATAGGCGAAGGCCATGCCGGCGTAGAACAGCAGGATGCTCGACACCAGCAAGGCCAGGGCGATGCGCTTTTCGTGGCGGTACAGCCCCGGTGCGATGAAGCCCCAGGCCTGTTGCAGGATGAACGGGATGGCCAGGAACAGCGAGACGATCATCGTCAGCTTGAACGGCGTAAGAAACGGTGAGGCCACGTCGGTGGCGATCATTGTCGCGTTGGCTGGCAGGTGGTCGCGCAGGGGCGCCGAAACCAGGGTGTAGATCTGCTGGGCGAAGGAGAACAGCCCGGCGAAGATCAGGAAAATGACGGCCACGCAGCGCAGCAGGCGGGTACGCAGTTCGGTCAGGTGTGAAACCAGCGGCATCGGCTGGTCGGGTTGCGGATGTTCGCTCATGGGGCTCGCGGCGGTTGAGGCTGTGCGGTTGTTTCAGCCGCAGTGGCCGGCGTTGGCGTAACGGGTGGTTGCAGCTGGGGCGTGTCGTGCAGGGTGCGGCGGATGTCGTCGGCGCCCACCTCGCGCTCCACCTCGGCCTTGATCGCGTTGAAACTGCGCTTGATCCGGCCGATCCACAAGCCGGCGGTACGCGCGGCGCCGGGCAGGCGCTCGGGGCCGAGCACCAGCAGGGCCACCAGGGCCACCAGCAGCAGCTCACTGAAATTGATACCGAACATGCTTCAGCCGTGCTGCTGTGCTTGCGCACTGGCCTGCGCCTGGGGCGCCTGCGCGGCGGGTGCAGGTTGGGCCGTCACCGGGGCCGGTGTGCTGTCGTCATCGCTCATGGCCTTGCGAAAGCCCTTGATCGATTCGCCCAGGTCGCCGCCCAGGTTCTTCAGCTTCTTGGTGCCGAATACCAGTACCACCACGCCCAGCAGGACGAGCCAGTGTTTCCAGTCAAAAATGCCCATGGTGCTCTCTTTGCTTTTGCCGTTCAGGCAGGGGGGGAAAGGCTGGCGCACGCGGCGCCAGCCTGCCGGGTCAGGCTTCCAGGCCAGCTTTGGCCTGGCCAGTGCGCAGGGTGAAGTTCACGCCCATCGACAGCACCGGTTGTGGTGGGTTCCAGTTTGGCTTCGGTGCCGACAGCAGGAACTCGGTCAGCGGCTCCATCTTGCCGGCCAGCATGTTGGCCAGCAGGGTGCCGGTGGCGGTGCCGCGCACGGTGCCCAGGCCGTTACAGGCCAGTGCGCCGTACACGTTCTCGCGCAGCTCGCCGAAGAAGCCGGCGCCGTTGCGGGTCATGCCCAGGCCACCGCCCCAGGTGTGCTCGAACGGCACGTCGGTGAGGGTGGGGAAGCGACGTTCGAACGACAGGCGGTGGGATGCACGAACCTTGTCGGTGTAGCCATCCTTGGAGCGGCCATCAGGGTTGAAGCTGAAGCTGTTGCGCACCAGGATGCGGTTGTCGTGGGTACGACGCAGGGTCGAGCCGAACGGGTCGGCCGGGATCACGCCCCAGAACTCCTGGCCACCGATGCTGGCTTGCTCGGCCGGGGTCAGCGGACGGGTCAGGCTGCCGTAGGTGAAGATCGGCAGCATGCGGTTTTCCAGGAAGCCGAAGTGTTGGCCGAAGTGGTTGTTGCCCAGGATCAGCTTGCCCGCGGTGATGCGGCCGGTTGGGTGCTGCAGCACGATCTTCTGGCCGTAGTCGACCGCGGTGATCACGGTGTCTTCGTACAGGGTGACGTTCTCCGGCAGGCTGTCGGCCAGGCCTTTGACCAGCGCCGAAGGCTGAACCAGCATGGTGCCTGGGGTGTACAGCGCCTTGCGGTAGAACGAGGTGCCGATGTGGTCCTTCAGCTCGTTGCCTTCGATCAGCTCGACTTTCTCGCCCAGGGCTTCCAGGCCGCCACGGTAGGCGTTGAGCACGGCAATGCCCTTGTCCTCGATGGCTGCCTGGTATTTGCCGGAGTGGCGCAGGTGAGCGTCTTCGATCTTGTGCTCGGCCACCAGGTCGCGAAGGATGCCCTGGCCACGCTGGTTCAGGTGCAGGATGTTCTTGGCGTTGGTCTTGTCGCCGATGTAGTCCGGTGCGCCGATGTCGTGGGGCACGTCGATCAGGAAGCCGGCGTTGCGGCCGGAGGTGCCGAAGCCGACCTGCTGGGCTTCAACCAGGATCACGCGGTCCTGGGGGAAGTTCAGGGCCAGCTGGCGTGCAGCGGCAAGGCCGGTGAAGCCACCACCGATGACGACCCAGGGTGCCTGGTCATCGCCGATCAGCGGCGCTTTGGGCTGGCGCACGCGGCTGGTGTGGAACCAGCCCGGGGAGGAGTCGTCACGTGGCAACGCATCGACGCGCACCAGCGAGTCCGGGTCTTTCGGCAGACCGTCGCTGAGCAGCGACGCCGAGGCGCCAGCGGCGATGACACCTGCGCCCACACCGGCACCAATAAGCACATTTCTTCGAGTAACAGCCACTTCCATTTATCCCATTCAAAGGTGTGAGGCGAAATGGTCAGGGGTGACTACGTGCGTTTGCGGGGTCGGCCAAGCCGCTGGAAATGCGCCGGGCCAACCTACGTACATCAGCCTGACCGGTGAAATACAATGTGTATACAGATAGTATAATTACCATTGAGGTGCGTCAATACGCCACCCCTGTGCGTGTGATAGCGGGGCGCAATGTTCAGATTTTTGAAGGGGATTCAGGGAGGGGAAAGCAGGCGCCGCTTGCGCGGCGCATCGCGAGCTGCGCTCGCTCCTACGAAGGGATTTGGGTTAGCCGGGGTAGGAGCGAGCGCAGCTCGCGATGCGCCCGCATAGGTAAATCACGTTTCAGGGCTGGCCTCAGCCTCAAGCTTCAACCGGTCAGCCTTGCTGATGTACTTGGGCTTGTTGCTCTTGGGCGCCAACTTGGCATTGGCCTTTTTCTGGTGGGCCTTGAGCAGTTGCTTGATCTTCTTCTGGCGGTTCATCGGGCGTCTCGGTGCGCAGCATGGGGTGGCCATTCTACCCCATGCTGCGCCACCGCGATCAGTTCACCACCTGGCCCAGCCGCTCATCCCGCCGGGCCTCCCAGCGCGCAATCACCAGCGGTGCCAGCGCGTTGCCCAGCACGTTCAGCGCCGTGGTCGGCATCTCCATCAAGCGGTACACCCCGGCGATGAAGGCAATCCCCTCCAGCGGCAAACCGGCGCTGGCCAGGGTTGCGGAAAGAATCACGAACATGAAGCCCGGTACACCCGCCGCCCCCTTGGAGGTCAACACCATGGTCACCACCAGCAGCGCCTGGTCGGCCAGCGACAAGTCGATGCCATACAACTGCGCCACGAACAGCGTGCCAATGCCCAGGAACAGTGACGCACCGTCGAGGTTGAACGAATAGCCCACCGGCACCACGAAACTCACCAGCGACGGCGGTGCGCCATAGCTTTCCAGCTTCTTCATCAACTGCGGCATTACCGCAGCCGAGCTTGCGCTGGAAAACGCCAGCAGCAACTCGTCACGAATGTGCCGCATCAGGCCGAACAGGCTGATACCGGCCAGGCGGGCAATGCTGCCCAGCACGAACAGGGTAAACAGGGCGATCGCCACGTAGCTCACCAGAATCAGCTTGCCCAGCGGCAGCAGCGAGCTGAAACCGAAGTTGGCCACCGTCACCGCGATCATGCCGAACACGCCGATCGGCGAGTACGCCATAATCATCGACGTCACCCGGAACATCGCCTCCGACACTGCCCGCAGCACCGCCAGCAGCGGCGCCTTGCGTGCCTCGGGCAACTGCCCCACGCCCAGGCCGAACATCACTGCGAAGAACAGCACCGACAACAAGCTGCCCTGGGCCATGGCGGCGATGATGTTGTCGGGAATGATGCCAACGATGATCTGCCCCAGCGTGTGGCTGCCGGCGCCGCTGCCGGGCAGGGTGACATTGCCGGCCTTGAGGCTGGCAAGGTCGGTGCCTGCGCCGGGCTGCAGCAGGTTGCCGATCACCAGGCCCACGATGATCGCGGTGGTGGTGACGGCGAAGAAGTACAGCAGGCTGCGCACGCCGATGCGGCCCAGCGCCTTGCCGTCGCCATGCCCGGCAATGCCCACCACCATGCAGGCGAAGACGATGGGCACGACGATCATTTTCATCAGTTTGATGAAGATATCGCCGGCCGGTTGCAGCAGGTTGTCGACCATCCACGGCCGCAGGGTGGGGAAGTGGTTGAGCAGCGCGCCCAGGGCGATGCCCAGCAGCAGGCCGATAAGGATCTGCCAGACCAGTGGGATACGGGGGGTATGCATGGTTGCCTCGGTGTCGGGATTATTGTTGTAGGCAGTTCAGTGCAGGGCCATCCGTTGCCCTTTCAAAGCGTGTCAGCGCAGGCGGTCGACCGCTCTTTTCAGGCGCTGGCAGCCCTCGTCGATCACCTCCAGGCCGCTGGCGAACGACAGGCGGATATACGGCGACATGCCATAGGCCGCGCCTGCAACCACCGCCACCCCGGTTTCATTGAGCAGGTAGGCGACCACGTCGCTGTCACTGCCAAGCGTCGCCCCGGCCGGCGTGCGCTTGCCCAGCAGGCCGGCGACATTGGCGAACACATAGAACGCACCCTCGGGCGGCGTGCAGCGAATGCCCTCGATGCCCCCCAGGTGCGCCAGCATCCGCCCCCGGCGCTCGCTGTACAGCGCGCGCATGGCGGCGATGGGCGCCTGGTCGCCACTGAACGCTGCCACCGCAGCCGCCTGGCTGATCGAGGTGGGGCAGGTGGTGGTTTGCGAAATCAGCTTGGCAATGGCGTTGATCAGAAACGCTGGCCCCGCGCCGAAACCCAGGCGCCAGCCGGTCATGGCATAACCCTTCGAGGCGCCATTGACGATCAGCGTACGTGCTTTCAGGTCGGGCGCGACATTGATCAGCGACAGGTGGCGGGCGCCGTCGAACACGAAGTGCTCGTAGATTTCGTCCGACATCACCAGCACCTGTGGGTGGCGGCGCAGCACCTGGGCCAGGGCCAGCAGTTGCGCCTCGCTGTATACCGCACCGCTGGGGTTGTTCGGGCTGTTGAGAATCACCCACTTGGTGCGCGCCGTGATGGCCTGCTCCAGCGCCTCGGGCGTCAGTTTGAAACCCAGGCTTTCGTCCCCGGGAATGATCACCGGGGTTGCCTGGTTAAGCAGGGCGATGTCCGGGTACGACACCCAATAGGGCGTGTGCACCACCACTTCGTCACCGGCATTGAGCGTCGCGGCCAGGGCGTGGTAGATGATGTGCTTGCCGCCGCTGCCGGCGATCACTTCATCCAGGCCGTACTGCAGGCCGTTGTCGCGGGCCAGTTTGTCGACGATCGCCTGGCGCAGGGCCGGTGTGCCGCTGGTGCCGGTGTAGTGGGTGTCGCCAGCCTGCAGCGCGGCGATGGCGGCCTGGTTGATGTGGGCAGGGGTGTCCAGGTCAGGCTCGCCCACGGTGAAGTTGACGATGTCGCGCCCCTCGGCGCGCAGCCTGGCCACCAGGGCGTTGGCCGCGATGCTGGGAGACGGCTGGATGCCCAGCACCCGGTCAGACAGGAAGGCGTCGCTCACAGGCAGTCCTCCAGCAGGCCGAACTTCTTCAACGGGGCATCGATCCACGACTGGCGCGGGTTGCCCGTGGCAATTTCGGCCATCACCGCCGCTTCGAATTCGGCATGCCGCGCCGCTGCCGCGATCACCGCCTGGGCATCTTCCTGGGCAAAGGCGACCAGCCCGTCTTCGTCACCCACCAGCAGGTCACCGGGGTTGACGATCATGCCGCCGATCGACACCGGCACATTGATCTCACCGGGGCCGGTCTTGTACGGCCCGCGGTGCACCACGCCACTGGCATAGCAGGGGGTGTCGGCGAAGGCGGCAACATCACGGATCGCGCCATCGATCACGAAGCCTGTGCAGCCGCGCTGCTGCGCGTACAGCTTGATCAGTTCGCCAATGGCGGCGTTGCTGGTGTCGCCCTGGGCGTCCACCACCAGCACATGGCCCGGCTGCAGCAGGGTCAGGGCCTTGTAGATGTAAAGGTTGTCGCCGGGGCGGCTCTTGACGGTGAGGGCGGTGCCCACCAGCTTGCCGCTGCGGTTGTAGCGGGTCAGGCCGCGGGCACCGATGTGGCGGCCAAGGTTGTCGCTGATGTGCGGGGTAACCACCTCGCGCAGTGCAGCGACCAGGTGTTCGGGCGCAGGCGCCGGGGTGGGGAGGATGCGAGAGCCGGGCAGGGACATTGTTGTTCTCCAGTTCGGTGGGGCTGGAGTGGATGGTAAGAGTGGCGCAAAAATACTTTTAGCGATATTTTTCGCTGGAAATAGATCGCTAAAACTCATGAAAGGCCGCCGCGATGATCACCTTCAAGCAAATGGAAGCGCTGTACTGGATTGCCGAATGTGGCAGTTTCGAAGCCGCTGCGCTGCGCCTGAACATGTCCCAGTCGGCGATCTCCAAGCGTATCCAGGAGCTGGAGGACACCTTCGAGACGCCACTGTTCGACCGCAGCCGCCGCAGCGCCCGGCTCACCGAAAAGGGCGTGGAACTGCTGGAGCATGTGCGCGAGCTGCTGGCCCGGCGCGACCAGTTGCTTGAGCGGGTGGGCGCACGGGATGTGCAACTGCGCAGGCTGCGCCTGGGGGTGACCGAGCTGACCGCGCTGACCTGGTTACCGGCGTTCGTCGAGGCCATTCGCCAGGCCTACCCGCGGTTGCAGATCGAGCCGTCGGTGGAGTTGTCCAGCGAGTTGTACCGCAAGCTCGAAGGCGATGAGCTGGACCTGATCGTGGTGCCCGATGTGTTCCAGGATGCGCGCTTCGTCTGCACGCCGCTGCAAAGCGTGGAGAATGCCTGGATGTGCGGGCCGGAGCTTTCGCACTTCGACGGGGAGGTGGCCTTGGCGGACCTGGCGCAATACACGGTCATGACCCAGGGTTCGAGCTCTGGCACGGGGCTGGTGTACGAGCGCTGGCTGGCGGAGCAGGGCGTGCACCTGCCGCGCATGATCACCAGCCAGAACTTGCTGGTGCAGGTGGGCCTGACCATTTCCGGAATTGGCATCAGCTACCTGCCGCGCCAGTGCCTGTCGCAGTTGGTGGAGCGCGGGGCGCTGCAGGTGATCCGCACCCGGCCACGGCTGCCCCAGGTACGCTATGGGGCGCTGTACCGTACCGACCGCAGCCAGGGAATCAACCCGGCGGTGGCTGAATTGGCCGGGCAGACGTGTGATTTTTCCAGGTTGTTGCTGGGGGTTTTCTGAGGGGGCGGTGGGTGTACGGCGATAGGGTGGTAGCGTTCGCGAGACCGAGCGCCGCCCGCGCGGCGCATCGCAGGCAAGCCTGCTCCTACATCTGTTTCGGGCCAGTTAAGCCTGTGCCATCGCGCGCGACCGCCTTGTTAGTCCCCTTCGATGTCGCGTCGTACGCCAAGGGGCCGCGCGCGTAGGCCACATGAACATTGGCCCGAAACAGATGTAGGAGCAGGCTTGCCTGCGATGCGCCGCGCGGGCGGCGCTCGGTCTCCCAGGCGCAGAAAGCACCAAGGCAGGCACCTCACCCCCCACTACGCTGCGCTTGCTGCAACACCCGCAACAGGTTGCCTCCCCAGATATCCGCCAGGTCCTGCTCGCCATACCCTGCATCCAGCAAGCGCTGGCTGATCCGTGGCAGCTGGCTGACGTCCTCCAGGCCCTCGACACCGCCACCCCCATCCCAGTCAGCGCCGATACCCACATGCCTGGGGCCGACCACCTCCAGCACATGCAACAGGTGGCGCATGAACACCTCCAGGTCGGCCCGTGGCTGCGGGTAGCGGCGGTCGATCTCGGCCCGCTCGGCAAACAGCGCGCGGGCCTGTTCAGGGCTCAGTGCAGCGATTTGGCGAAACCGTGCGCCCAGCGCCGCCATGGCCTTGTTCCGCTCAGGGTTGGCCTTGAGCGGTATCAGGTAGTCACTGTAGGCCGTCACCTGCACCACGCCGCCCTTGGCGGCCAACTGGCGCAGGCGCTGGTCGTCGAGGTTGCGCGGGTGGGCATTGACCGCGCGGCTGCTGGAATGGGAGGCGATGATCGGCGCACGCGACAGCGCCAGCACCTGGTCGAACACCGCATCAGAGGCGTGCGACACGTCCAGCAAAATGCCCAGCCGATTGGCCTCGTGCACCAACGCCCGGCCCTGGTCGCTCAAACCGTGCCATTCGGGCAGGGCGGTGGCCGAGTCGGCGAAGTGGTTGCTGGTGAAGTGCACCAGGCCCAGCATGCTCAGCCCCTGGCGCTGGTAGGTGCGCAGCAAGCCAAGGTCGGCGGCCAGCGGTTCTGCGTTTTCCATGCTGATGAACACCACGCGCTTGCCGGTGGCGGCGATGCGCCGGGCATCCTCGGCTGTGCGCGCCAGGGCGAATTGCCCGGGCTGGCGGTCGATCATGTCGCGGATGCGCTGCAAGGTGGCCAGGCCATAGGCACTGGCATAGGCCAGCCCAGCTGCGTCGCGCGGGCCTTGGGGGGTGTAGATGGCGAAGAAACCGCCATCCAGCCCGCCCTCGCGCATACGCGGCAGGTCGACCTGGCTGCCATCGGCCTTGACGTCGTGGCGCTGGCTGATGTCCCAGCCGGGGCGGGTCAATTGCAGGGGGGTGTCCAGGTGGCTGTCGAGCACCAGCAGGCGCTGGTGCAGGGCCAGGGTTTGCGCGCTGACCGCAGTATCGGCGTGCGCGGCCGGGCTGGCCAGGGCGAGGGCCAGTAGCAGTGGCTTCATGGGGCAGGTTCCAAAGGGTGGGCGAGGTCAGAAGTCCACGCTCAGGGTGGTCTGGAAGGTACGTGGCGAGCCTGGGCGGAACACCGCGGGGCCGTCGGTGCTGGTGAGGATGTAGCCCAGGTAATGCTTGTCGAACAGGTTGTCGACGTTGAAGCGCAGCTTGACGCTGGACAACCCGGCGCCGGCCCAGGCCTTGCCGCCCAGGTCCAGGTAGGCGTTGTACAGGGTGTAGCCGGGCACCTGCTCGCTGTTGGTGAAGTTGCTGTAGCGCTCGCCGATGTAGCGCGCCGAAACGTTGAAGATCGCCCAGGGTGCGATCTCCCAGGTGACGCCGGCCTGGGCCAGCCAGCGCGGGCTGTCGGGCAAGTCGTTACCGCTCAGGGCCAGGCCTGCGGCATCGTTCTTGAACTGCGCGCGGTTGTAGGTCAGGGCACCGTTGAAAATCACCTGGCCGCCCAGTGGGCGCGGCTTCCACTGGCCGCTCAGCTCGCTGCCGTAGGCCTGGGCCTTGCCCACGTTCTGGTAGAAGGTTTCCACCTGGCTGCTGCCGGCAACCGGTGAGGCAAAAGCCTGCAGGCGGTTGTCGAAGTCACTGCGGTAAATCGCCCAGGCGGCATTGAAAGTCGGGCGGTTGATGCGCCAACCCAGCTCGTAGTTCTTCGCCCGTTCGGCTTCCGGCGCCGGGGCTTGCGGGCTGGCAGCGCGGTAGATGTCATCGGCGCCACGGGGCAGGGCCATGTTCTCGGAGTAGGAGGCGAACAGCTGGGTACTGTCGGTGAGGTTGTACACCGCCCCCAACTGCGGCAGGAAGCCGTCTTGCCAGGTGGTCGACAAGCGCGGGCTGCGGCCGTTGATGTAGTCACCGGCGTTGCGTGGCCCCTCGATGCGGTAGTCCAGGTTCAGGCGCTTGAAGCCGTACTGCAGCAGCAGGCGGTCATCGAGCAGCGCCCAGGTGTCCTTCAGGTGCAGTTGCAGCGAATCACGGGTCGAGCTGAAGTCACCCTGCAGGTGTACTGGCTCGTCGAACAGCGGCTCGCCAGCGGGGCTGCCGTCGGTAAGGTTGTAGCGCGCCTGCAGGCGGTTGAACACGTCCTTCTCGGCCCAGACACCGGCCTCCAGGCGGTGGTTGCCCACTTCCCATTGCAGGCCCGTGCGGGCGCCGTAGCGATGGCCGCTAAGGGCCGAAAGGCCGTACTGCACGCCCTTGGGCGCGACCAGCCCAGGCACGTTGGCCTCGGCGTTGTGCAAGGCCAGCGAGGTGGCGTAGGCCTCGGGCGATACGCCGTAGCCACGCTTGCCCTCGTAGTAGAGCGTGGCGTACTGGGTCAGGTCGTCGTTGAGGCGGAACTGCCCGCCAAGGCTGTAGAGCGTGTCGCGGCGCTGGTTGACCGCCTGCTTGTAGTACTGGTTGTAGCCAGTGTTGCTGTATTGCACCCCCGGCGTGGTTGCGGGCAGGTCCGGGAGATAGTCCAGGTAAGGGAAGTCGCGCCCCGAGCGGCCGAACGGGTCGTTGGCCGTGCCGTGGTACTGGGCCAGGCTGACGTAGGGCGAGTCATAGTCGTGGAACGCATTGTGCACCACCCGCAGCCACAGGCTGTTGCCCTCGCCAAAGCGGTAGCGCACTTTCGCCTCCAGGTGCTCGCGGTCGATGGTGCCGGGCCCGCGCCACAGGTCGCCGTCGATCTTCGACCGGCTCACGTAGGCCGACAGGCCATTGTGCTCGCCGCTTTGCAGGCGCACGAAGCTGCGCCGCAGGCTGTCGCTGCCCAGGGTGTAGGACACACTGGCGCCAGGCTCCGGCGCCGGGTCGCTGGTCTGGTAGTCAACGTAGGGGCCGAGCGAGGCATAGCCGGCCTGGGTCACGTCGCCGGCACCGGTGGAGGCGGTGACCTGCTGGGTGTTCTCGTTGTCGACGTAGCGGTAGATCGGGCTGCCACCGAATTGGTCGCTGCGCCCCAGCGGCACGCCGTCGATGGAAAAGCCGATCTGCTGCAGGTTGAAGGCGCGCACGAACACCGAGTTGCCGAATTCGTAAAGGCCCAGGGCATCGTTGACCTGCACGTTGAAGCCGGGCAGGGCTTCGAGCATCTTCAGCCCCGAGGTGCCGGCGGGGGCCGACAGCAGGGCCTGGTGCGAGATCGACAAGGTGTTGCTGATGCGGTCTTCACCGATGGCGGCGCTGGCTTCGGTGACGCGCGCGCCAACCACCTGAACCTGGCCCAACTGGGTGTCGTCGGCAAACGCCGGGCTGGCCAGCAGGCCGCCGAGCAGCAGGCCGGGCAGCGGGTTACGGGCAAACGGGGGAGCACTGTGAGTCATGGGCGATCCTTGGCAAAAGTGGCGTCAAAGCCCGGCGTGGGCCTGGGCGAGGTAGTCGGGCTGGGCCCAGGCCTGGACATCGAAGGCCTGTTGCAGGTAACCGTGGCGCAGCAGGAAGTCCTGTTTCAGTTGCAGTGCGGCGAGGTTGCGCGGCGCCAGGTTCGGCACCAGGTCGCGACCGCGCAGGCTTTCGGCGATGAACGCAGCGCCGGGCAGGAAGGTGACCCGGGTCAACAGTGACGCGGCGGCCTCGGGGAACTCGGCGATCCAGCGCCCGGCGCGGATGGCGGCGCGCAGGAAGGCCACCACCACCTCGGGGTGAGCCTCGGCAAAGGCCCGGTCGACCGTGGTGACATAGGGGCCGTTCTGGTTCTTCAAGGTCCAGTCGGGGTAGCGTTCGAGGTCTTCGATCACGGTGAACTGCCCGCTGGCCAGCAGCTTCGGCACATGGCCGTAGCTCACGTGCAAGGCGTCCACCCGGCCCTCGGCCAGCGCCTGCAGCTCGGCGCCGGGGCCGCTGTGCAGGCCGCGCAACTGCGCCCACAGCGCCGCCGGGCGGCGCGCCGGCAGCAGGTCGTGCGGGTCGCCTTCGTCCTCGATCGGCACCAGGCGCACCTGGCCTGGCTGCAGGTCGGCCAGGGCCAGGGCGCTGGTGATACCTTGCTCGGCCACCACCTTGAGCACGTCGATACGCTGGGCGTTGCGGCTTACCGGCACACCGATGCGCTTGCCGAACAGGTCGGCCACCTGGCGAATGCGCCCATCGGCGCGCACCAGGATCTGCCCGGCGCGCTGGGTGGCGGTGGTGGCCAACAGCACCGTGTCGCTGTGCTCGGCCCGGGCCCACAGCGCCGGGGTGGCGCCGCCATCGCGAATCAGCCCTGCCTGGCTATGGTCGAAGTGGCTCAACCAGCCACCGTTGCCCGGCAGCGAGCGCAGGTAGCGGGCCGTGGCCCCGGCGCGTTCGAATTCCTCGTCGAGCCAGCCCAGCTCCACGGCCAGGTTGGAGGCCACCAGCAGTGGGCAGATGCTATAGAAAGCGCTTACAGGTTCAGTCATCTCAGGCTCCATCGTTCAAGGTTGGGAGTGCAGGTGCGTGAAGCCCTGGTCGAGGTCGGCGATCAGGTCGTCGACCGCTTCCAGGCCTACGTGCAGGCGCAGCAGGTGCCCACGCGGCAGCGCGGGCGGGAAGGTGCGTTGTGCATGGGCAATGCGGATCAGGCTCTCGAAGCCGCCCCAGCTGGCGCCCTGGGCAAACAGCTGCAGGCTGTCGAGAAAGGCGTGCAAGGCGGCGTCCGGCACCGGTTGCAGCACCACGCCGAACAGCCCGCTGGCGCCGAGAAAATCGCGTTCGAACAGGGCATGGCCGGGGCTGCCGGGCAGCGCCGGGTGCAGCACCTTGAGCACTTGCGGGCGAGCGCTGAGCCAGCGCGCCACCGCCAGCCCCGATTGCTGGTGCTGGCGCAGGCGCACACCCAGGGTGCGCAGGCCGCGCAGCCCCAGGTAGGCATCGTCGGCGCCGGCGATGTAGCCGAGCAGGCGTACCCGCTCGCGCACCTGGCTGTACAGCGCTTCGGTGGTGGTGATCACGCCGAGCATGGCGTCGCTGTGGCCCACCAGGTACTTGGTGGCAGCCTGCAGCGACACATCAACGCCATGCACGAACGGCTTGAAGAACAGCGGCGTGGCCCAGGTGTTGTCCATCACCAGCAACGCGCCATGGGCATGGGCGACCCGCGCCAGGGCCGGAATGTCCTGCACCTCGAAGGTATTGGAGCCCGGCGCCTCGGCGTACACCAGGCGGGTGTTGGGGCGCATCAGCGCGGCCAGGTCGGCGCCCAGCAGCGGGGCGAAGTAGCTGACGTGCACGCCCATGCCCGGCAGCACCTGGTCGAACAGCTGGCGGGCGTGGCCGTAGCAGTTATCGGTGACCAGCACATGGTCGCCGCGTTGCACCAGGGCCAGGATCGCCCCGGCGATGGCGGCCAGCCCCGAAGGCATCACCAGGCTGCGAAAGCCGCCCTCCAGTGCTGCCACGGCGTCTTCGAAGGCGGCGGTGGTGGGGTTGCCGTTGCGCCCGTAGATGTGTTCACGCAGCTGCGGGTCAGCGGCCTGCTCCAGGTAGCGGGGCAGGGTCTGGCTGTTGGGCCAGATGAACGTCGAGCTGCGGTACACCGGGGTATTGACCGTGCCGGCGTGGTTGGCCGGGTCACGGCCGCTGTGGGTCAGGCGCGTGTCATCGCGCCACGGCTTCAGTGGCTCCATCGCAGCTCCAGGTGGCGGGCCCAGCGGGCCAGCGGGTAGATGAAGAAAAAGAACGCGGCAAACGCCAGGGCGTAGGCGGGCAGCAGCACATCGGGGCGCAACTGACCGGCCAGGTGGCTTTGCAGCACGCTCATCAGCTCTTCCACGCCCAGCAGGCTGCCCAGCGAAGTGGACATGCACAGGGTGCAGAACAGGTTCATCCAGGGCGGCAGCAGGCTGCGCAGCGACTGTGGCGCGATCACCCAGCGCAGCGCCTGCCAGCGCGACAGGCCCAGGGCCTGGGCGGCCTGCCACTGGCCGGCCGGCACCGCCTGCAGGGCGCCGCGCAGCATTTCCGCCACGTAGCCGCTGGCCGGCAATGCCAGGCCCAGGGCAACCTTCAGCCAGTCGGCCAGTTGCAGCCAGTGCCCGGCCAGCTTGACCTCGTAGGGCAGCAAGTAGGCCACGTAGAACATCACCACCAGCCAGGGCAGGTTGCGCAGGCCACGGCCCACGCGCCCGGCCAGGCGTGCCAGGCCCGGTGCGGCGATGACCTGGGCCAGCCCCAACAGCGTGCCGGCAGCGGTGGCCAGGGCCATGGCCAACAGGCCCATGGCGATGTTCAGCGCAAAGCCTTGGCCCAGCGCCGGCAGCCACTGCCAGAACAGTGAGGGCAGCGATTCAGCGGCCATTGGCAGCCTCCCGCCCAGGCAACTGCAGGCGCGCTTCCAGGCGCCCCAGCAGCCAGCTGCAGGTGCCGATCAGCAACAACCAGGTCACCAGCAGCACCTGCATCATTTCGCCGACGTTGAAGCGGTCGGCCCAGATACGGTTGGCCGCGTACAGCAGCTCGGGCGCGGCCACCGCGTACGCCACCGAGGTGGCCTTCAAGGTCTGCACCAGGTTGTTACCCAGGGCTGGCAGGCTGTTGCGCAGGGCCAGCGGCAGCAGGATGTGACGCCACAGGGCCGGGCCCTGCAGGCCCAGTGCCGCCGCCGCCTCGCGGATGCCCTGGGGCACGGCGTCGATACCGGCGCGCAGCGCTTCGACCTGAAAGGCGCCGCTGTACAGGGCGATGGCGATCATTGCCCAGCCGGTGCCGCCCAGCAGCCGCACCGGGCTGCCATCCTCACCCACGGTCAGCGGCAGCAGGGCGCCGACACCGAAATACAGGAAGAACAACTGCACCAGCAGCGGCGTGCTGCGCCACAGCGCCACATAGCCGTTGACCAGGCCGCGCAGCCAGGGCCGTGGCGAGTGCTGGGCGGCCACGCCAAGGGCGCCGATCAACAGCGACGCCACGCCACAGGTCAGCGCCATGCCCAGCGTCAGGCCCAGCCCTTCGAGCAGGCGGCTGCGGTCCAGTGGGTCCCACAGTACGCTGAGCACCAGGCCGTGCTGGTCGAGCCAGGTTTGCAGGCTGCTGTCAGTCATGCGCTGCCACCTGCTGCCGGGCGCGCTGGTGCTGGGCCGCCACCCAGGGGTTGGGGGCCAGGCCGTAGCGCTGCTCCAGGCTGACGATCAGGCCTTCGGCGTGCCAACCCTCGACGATGGCGGACACCGCCTTGAGCAGCGCCGGTTGCCCCTGGCGCACGGCGATGCCCCAGGGCGCCGGGTCCTGCCCGGGCAGTTTCACTTCGTAGTCTTGCCAGCCGGGGCTGGCGGCCAGTGCCTGGTACAGCACATCGTCGCCCAGGGCGCCGAGGCAGCGCTGGTCGGCCACCGCCTTGCGTACCTCGGCGCTGCCGTTGAAGGCAATGAAGTGCACGCCATAGCGCGCCTCCAGCGGGCGCACCCACACGCTGGTGGCCGGTGCACACAGGGTTTTGCCGCGCAGCGCCTGCCAGTCGGCCAGCGGCGTGGCCTTGGGTGCGAACACCGTGGCTGCCGAGCTGTAGAATCCGGGGCTGGCGAAGTCCACCTGGCGGCGCCGCGCCGGGGTATCGAGCATCGAGGTCACCAGCAGGTCGCAGCGCCCCTGCTGCAGAAACAGGATGCGATTGACCGGGTTCACCTGCACCAGTTGCAGCTTCAGGCCCTGGCCAAGGGTGGCCGACAACTGCTGGTGCAGGTCGCCGATCAGGTCGGGAATCAGCCCGGCCGGGCGGTTGTCGGCGCCAATGAACTTGAACGGTGGAAACTCATCGCCACTGCAGACGTTAAGCACCCCGCGCGCCACCGCCCGCTCCAGCAGCGGCTCGGCACTGGCACCTGCGCTGAGCAATAGCGCGCCCAGGCACAGGGCGTAGCGGGCGCTGCTCATGGTGCCACCCAGCCCTGGCGCGACTGCACAGCGGCGCCGGCCGGGAAGGGCTGCGGTGTGCCCAGTTGGGCGGCCAGCCAGGTCAGGTGGGCAGACTCCTCCAGGTTGATCAGCAGGCGCGTGGTGGCCAGCAGGTCGCGCTCGCTCCAGGCGAACGGGCCGTGGTTGGCCAGCAGCGCCGCAGGTGCCCGGGGGTGGGCCTGCAGCGCATCGATCACCGGCTGCGCCGAGTAGCGCGGGCCCCAGGCGGTCAGGGGGATTTCCTGGTCCTCGTCGAGCACGCCAAGCAACTGGCTGGCATGGGCGCGCAGCGGTCGCCCGGCGATGGCGAAGGCGCTCAGGTAGGGCGAGTGGGTGTGGATCACCGAACGCACCTGGGGCCGCTGGCGGTAGATGGCCACGTGCAGTGCGGCCACTTCGCGCAGGTTGTCGCTGGCATGGCCCTGGCTGTGGTCGAGGTCGAAATCGAACAGCGCGGCGCGCCCTGCGTCGGCACCGTTGAGCGTGGCGATCAACAGGCGCTGCTCGCTCGGCAGGCGCAGGCTGATGTTTCCGGCCTGGTTGGCCGACAGCGCCTGGTGCTGCAGCAGCAATTGGCGGGCGCTGGCGAAGTCTTTCTCGAACTGCTGGGCGAACAGCAGCAGGTCCGCGGTGGAGGCAGATTGGCTCATGGGGGTGTTCCTGTGCAGGTGGCGGGTCAGAAGCGGTAGTTGGCCTTGAGGTAGTAGAAGGCACCCTCGGCACCGGCCGGCGAGATGCTCTGGTACTGCACGCGGCCACCGACGAAGCGGTTGGCCACGTCGATCTTGTCGGGGTAGCTGTCGAACAGGTTGTTGGCTCCCACGGTGAGGGTGAGGGCGCTGTCCACGTCATAGGACAGGCTGGCGTTGCTCACCCACTGGCTGGCGAAGGTCTGGTCGAATTGCGTGCCAGCGTTGGAGTCGAGGGTGTAGCGGCCATAGCGCAGGGTGGTGAAGTTGGCCTGCCACGGGCCGCGGCGCCAGTCGGCGCCCAGTACCAGCTTGCTTTGCGGGCTGGCGCTCTGCACATAGCTCAGGGCTTCGCGGTTTATCAGGATGACGCCGGTGCCGGCCAGCGGGCCTGGGTTGTCCTTGACGTCGGTGACCTGGGTTTTGCTCCAGTTGAAACCGCCGGTCAGGGTCAGCTCGCCCACCTGCGCCAGGTTCAGGCGGTAGCTGCCGATCAGGTCCAGGCCGTGGGTGCGGGTGTCCAGGGCGTTGGTGAAGAAGCTCACGCCGGAGTAGTTGCCGTAGCCTTGGCTGGCGAGGATCTGGCTAACGGTGGTGCCGCGCAGGGTTTCGGAAAGCGCAATGCGGTCCTTGATGCGAATCTGGTAGGCGTCCAGGGTCAGGCTTGCGGCCTCGCTGGGTTGCCATACCAGGCCCAGCGAAACGTTGGTCGACTTTTCCGGCTTCAGGTCACTGGCGCCCAGCGCACGGGCCACGGCGGTATCGACGCTGACCGTGCCCACCTGGTAGGCGGTAGGGTCGCCGGCAAGAAATTCGGTTTGCGTCGCCGAGGTGCCGATCTGG
This sequence comes from Pantoea sp. Ap-967, assembly GCF_011752565.1. Lineage (GTDB taxonomy): Bacteria > Pseudomonadota > Gammaproteobacteria > Pseudomonadales > Pseudomonadaceae > Aquipseudomonas. The sequence goes on along the minus strand of NZ_VWXK01000002.1, from coordinate 29,921 downwards.
CCTAGGGTTGGGGCGCGGTAGCCGCTGCTCAGGGTCGAGCGCAGGCCGAACTGCTCGGTGAAGTCGTAACGCAGCGAGAATTTGCCGGTCGTGGTGGTGCCGAAGTCGTCGTAGTGCTCGCTGCGCGCTGCCAGGCCCAGTTGCAGGGCCTGGGTCAGCTGTTGCTCAAGGCCGAGGTAGCCGCCGAACACCTTGCGCGAATAGCTACCCTCGTCGCTGGGTTGGGTGCCGGGAAAACCCTGGGCACCACCGGCGCGGCCGGCGAGCACGCTGCCCTGGGCCCATGAGGCGGTGTCGCCGGCAATCACCTCGTAGCCTTCCCGGCGCCAGGCCAGGCCGCTGGAAAACACCAGCGGGCCGGCGCCGTAGCCGACGCTGAATTCCTTGACGTGGTCCAGGCTCAGCTGGGCCTGGTCGTTCACCAGTGCGCCGGCATCGAAGCTGCGCGGGCTGGCGGCACCGAGGCTGGCGTTGAGCGAGTCGCCCACGTGATAGTCGATGCGGTTGCGGCCATAGGTGGCGCTGAGGTCGAAGCGGCCAAGCAGCGGGTCGTCATATTTCACGCCGGTGGTGGCGGCGGCGTCACGCGAGCGCACGTCGAGCAGGGGCAGGAAGCCGTTGGGGTAGACGCTGGTGATGTTGTTGGCGTCGATGGGCCGGCGAAACACGGCCTGGGATTCGGCGGTGCGGTCCTGGTAGGTGGCAAAGCCGTAGAGTTCGGTTTGCTCGTTGACGAACGCCCCGGCGTTGACGCCGATCTTCCAGTCGTCCAGCCCCGGCGAGCCATAGCGCCAGTGGCGGTCGGCATCGGCTTCGCGGCTGTCGCCTGCGGGGTAGAACTGGCGCAGGTCGGTGCCCGCGGTGGAGGTGCGTTCGCTTTCCACGCCTTCGGCGCTCAGGGTCAGGTAGCCGTCGCCGGGCAGGCTGAAGCCTTTCCAGCCCGACAGCGAGCGGCTGAAACCGTCGCCCTTGGTGTACTGGCCGACACTGGCCTGGGCTTCGCCGCCGTGGTCCTGGTCCTTGAGCACGATGTTGATTACCCCGGCGATGGCGTCCGAGCCGTACTGGGCCGAGGCGCCATCGCGCAGCAGCTCGATATGGTCGATGGCCGACACCGGGATCGTCGCCAGGTCCACGGCCTGCGAGCCACGGCCAAGGGTGGCCTTGGTGTTGACGAAGGCCGAGGCATGCCGGCGCTTGCCATTGACCAGCACCAGCACCTGGTCGGCGGCAAGCCCGCGCAGCAGCACTGGGCGTTGCGCCGAAACCCCGTCAGTGCCGTTGATCTGCGGGTAGGTCACCGACGGCACCAGGGTTTCCAAGGCCCGGGCCAGGCTGTCGTGGCCGGTGCGGCGCAGCGCCTCGCCGTCGATGATGTCGACCGGGGCGCTGCCTTGCAGGGCGCTGACATCGCTGCGCCGGGTGCCGATCACCTGCACGGCGCCCAGGCGCGGTGCGGCGGCAGGGGTAACGGGGGCAGCAGCCGGGGCGGTGGCGGAGGTGGCATGGATACGCAGGGCCCCGCTGGGTGTGCTGCTATGGCCAAGGCCGCTGCCGTGCAGGGCGGTGTCCAGGGCTTGTTGGGGCGTGAGCCTGCCGTGGATGGCCGGGGCGTTCAGGCCGGCGACCTGGGCCTGGTCGAAGGCGATGGCTTTGCCGCTGCGCTGGGAGATGGCCAGCAGCGCCTCTTCGAGGCTGCCGGCGGGGATGTCGTAGTCGGCCTGTTGCAGCGTGCTGGCCGGCGGTACGGCGGTGTCGGCGTGCACCTGGGCGGGCAGGGCATGGATGGCCAGGGCGCAGGCCAGGGGGGCGAGGGCGAAACGTCGGGGCATAGGTGGAACTCCGGGTCGGTGCAGCGCAGTCGTGTGTTGGCTGTTGTTTCCGACCTTGAGCGATGAGGGCGCGGGAATTTCAGTGGGGGCGTTAGAACTTGTGGTTGGGGGGTTATAACTGGGGTTGGGGTGTGAACCGTTTTTGGGGTGTGTTGCCTGGGAGATCGAGCGCCGCCCGCGCGGCGCTTCGCGAGCTGCGCTCGCTCCTACGTTTGTTTCGGGCCAATTACGCCTGCGCCATCGCGCGCGACCGCCTTGTGGGTACGACGCGATATCGAGGCATGCTCCAAGGCGTTCGCGCGCAAATCCCCCAGGACTCACTGGCCCGAAACAGACGTAGGAGCGAGCGCAGCTCGCGAAGCGCCGCGCGGGCGGCGCTCGATCTCCCAGGCAACACATCCCTACCGCCCAACACCCCCTGCACCCCCTACACCCCAACTCGATCTAAGCAAGTAACCAAACAATCTCAACCCCCACTGAAAACTTCCTCGTCCAGTTGCACAGCTTGGGCAGATCACCCATTAACAACCTGACGAGGCCACCCCCATGACCACCTTGCAGCACCCCGAACCCAACACCTTCGACCCCGCCGTGCTACTGGCCGCCAGTGTCGACGAAAACACCGTCCCCCGTGGCATGGTCCACCGCGCCGCGGTCAGCGAAGTGTTCCTCACCGGCGCCCAGCGCATCGGCGAAGGCCACTTCCGCTGCCTGGCGCAATTACCGCGCACCCACAGCTACTTCAGCGAACACACCCACCGCGACGCCCACTACGACATGCTGCTGTTGCTCGAAGTGTTCCGCCAGGCGTCCATCTACATCTCCCACGCCTTCCTCGATGTCAGCGCCAAGGACAAGTTCATCTACCTCGACAGCGACACCCGGGTGGTCGAGCGCGCAGCGCTGGTGGTCGGCGACCGCCCGGCCTCGGCACTGATCGAAGTGCGTGTGGTGGACGAATACGTGCGCCACGGCGTGCGCAGCGGCGTGACGCTGGACATGACCCTGGCCCTCAACGGCCGCGTGGCCGCCCGCCACGAGCGCATGGCCATCCGCTGGATGACTGACGCGGCCTGGAACAAGATGCGCAACCGCGCCATCGCCGCCACCGCCCCGCATGCCGACCCGCGCTCCCAGCTGCCCGCGCCGCTGGCGCCGTTCCAGGTCGGCCGCCACTGGCTGAACAACGTGGTACTGGGGCGCGACATCCAGGTCGATGACGGCCAACTGGTGGGCACCCTGATCGTCGACCAAGGCAACCCGGCGATCTTCGACCACCCCCTGGACCACATCCCCGGCATGCTGCTGCTCGAAGGTTTCCGCCAGATCGCCCTGCTCGCGGCCAAGCGCCAGGCGGGGCTCGCGCCCGACGAGCTGTTGCTGGCGCGGGCCAAGGTGGTGTTCGCCCGCTTCGGCGAGTTCGGCCTGGCCACCGAGGTCCGTGCGGACCTGGGCAGCCTGCGCGTGGCCGACGATGGCCGGGTGCTGCTGAGCCTGACGGTCGAGCAGGGTGGGGCACAATTGGCCAGTGCCGAGGTGGAACTGCAGCGGCTGGTGGAACCGGCCTTGCTGGCCGCCGTGGGAGGTGCCTGATGAGTGCCATCGAGCGAGTCTGGTTCGATTTCGGCGGCGTGCTGTCGCCGCCAATCGATGCACTGTTCGACCAGTATCAGGTCAAGACCGGCATCGCCCCGCTGGCCTTGCAGCAGGCCATCGCCGAGGTGGCTGCCGAGCTGGGCGTGCCACCCTTGGCGCCCATCGAGAATGCCCTGCTCAGCGAGGACGAATGGGGCCGGCGCGTGGAGTTGGCGTTGCTGGCCCAGGCGCCGCCGGCCGACCTGTCGCGGGCGCGCCTGCGCCGCTTCGGCGAGCAATGGTTCGCCGGGGTGCAGGCCAACGTGCACATGGTTGAGGCGGCGCGCACGCTGAAGCAGGCGGGCTATGCCATCGGCATCCTGACCAACAATGTGGTCGAGTGGGAGCCGCACTGGCGGCCCATCGTCGGCCTGGAAGGCGTGGTCGACCTGGTGGTCGACTCCTGCAAGGAAGGTTGCCGCAAACCCGACGCCCAGTTCTTCGACATCGCCCTGGCCCGCGCCGGCCTGCCGGCCCACGCCAACCTGCTGATCGACGACCTGGCCGGCAATGTGGCCGCCGCCGCCGCCCGCGGCTGGCAAACCGTGCACTTTCGCGACAACCCCCAGGCCCTGGCCGATATTGCCCGGGCCACGGGGGTTGGCGCGCTGCTGGCCCAAGGAGAACCTGCCTGATGAACATTGCCCTGGACACACTGGCGCGCCAACCGCTGTTGGCAGACATCACCATCGAGCACATTCCCCAGTTGGATGCCGCACCTGCCTACCGCGAACTGCCCGCCGAAGCTGGCTTCAAACGCATCTTGCTGCCCAGCGGCCACAGCGCCATCCACCTCACCCGGCATGCCGAGGTGCAAGCACTGCTGCTCGACAACCGCGCCATCCGCGCACCCTGCAACGAAGAGGGCGGGCCGAGTTTCCTGCCGACCATCACCCCACCCGAGCTGCTGCTGAACAACGACATCCCCGACCACGGCCGCCTGCGCAAGGTCGTGGCGCGGGATTTCAGCCCCAGTGGCGTGGCCCTGCTGCGCGAAACAGTGGAGCAGGTGACCCACGCCCGCATCGATCTTCTGCGCCAGCAACCGCGCGGCGCCGACCTGTTCAGCCTGGTGCTGGAGCAGGTGCCCTCGACCGTCGACTGCCAGTTGCTGGGCATTCCCCTGGCCGACCGCGACTACTACCGGCCCCTGAGCCATACCGTTCAGGTGGCGTCCGACGCCGACGTGCCCGAGCTGTTGCGCCAGTTCTGGGGCGTGTACGGCTACCTTACCGACCTGGTGACCGGCGCCCGGCCCAGCCATGCCGATGGCCTTATCCAGCGCTTCGTCGCCAGCCGCGATGACAGCGAGCCGCCACTGTCAGACAAGGAACTGGTGGGCATTCTGCTGGGTGTACTGATTGGCGGCGACCAGAACATCCTCAGCGTGCTGACCAAGGCCGTGTACGTGCTGCTGGCACAACCGGCGTTATACCGCAGCCTGGTGGACGACCCGCAGCGTATCCCGCAGGCCGTCGAGGAACTGCTGCGCCTGCTGCCGCTGGGCACCATCTCGACCTTCCCGCGCCTGGCCAGCAGCGACCTGGATGGGCCGTGGGGGCTGATTCCGGCGGGCAGCGTGATCTACGCCGATGCCTTCGCCGCCAACCGTGACCCCGAGGTGTTCCCCGACCCGCTGGCCATTCGCCTGGGCCGCCAGGACGGGCGCCACCTGCAGTTCGGCTATGGCATGCACAACTGCATGGGCGCGGCGCTGGCGCGGCTGGAAATCACCACGGTGCTGCAGATTCTGGTAGAGCGCTTGCCTGATTTGCGCCTGGACATCCCGGCGCACGACGTGCCGTGGGTCGAGGGCATCATCCTGCGTCGCCCCACGCGCCTGCCGGTGCGCGGCTTCAACACCCCTTGAGCGAATGGACGGACCCATGAAAAGCACACTTTCCGACAATGCCCTGCTGGGCACCATCCTGCTGGCGATCTTCGTCGTGCCCAGTTCCATCTCCGGTACGGCGCTGGCGTTGCCGGCCATCGGCAGCGACATCCAGGCCTCGCTGACCCACCTGCAATGGGTGGTGAATGCCTTCAACCTGGCGTTTGCCTGTTTCACCCTGGCCTGGGGCGCGCTGGCCGACCGCCTGGGTCGCAAACGCTGTTTCGTCGCCGGTGCCGGGCTGTACGTGCTGGCCTCGGTGGTGTCGGCGCTGGCCAGTGACGCCTGGGTGCTGGACCTCGGCCGTGCCTTGGCCGGGGTAGGGGCAGCGGCGATCTTCTCGTGCGGCATCGCCATCCTTTCCACCCACTTCGACGGCCCGGCGCGGCTGCGCGCATTCGCCCTGTTCGGCACCGTCGCCGGCCTTGGCGTAAGCCTTGGGCCGACGCTGTCGGGGCTGCTGATCGAGGGCGTGGGCTGGCGGGCGATTTTCTGGGCGCACACCCTGACCTTGGCCCTGGTGCTGCTCGGCACACCATTGATTGCCCGCGATGGCCGCCTGGCTGAGCACAAGGCCGGCTTCGATGTTGGCGGCACGGCGCTGTTCGTGCTGGCGTTGCTGGCCTTGATGGTGGCCATCGTGCAGGGCTCGCAGTGGGGCTGGCAGAGCCCGGGCGTGCTCGGTTTGCTGGTGCTCTCGGGGCTGCTGCTGGCGCTGTTCGCCTGGCAAGAGCGGCGCCACCTGCAACCGATGCTCGACCTGTCGCTGCTCGGTAGCGGGCCATTCGTGGGCCTGGCCCTGGTGACGGTCGCGGCCTCGTTCGGCTTCGTCACCTTGCTCACCTACCTGCCCAGCTATTTGTTCGGCGTGCTGCGCCTGGCCCCGACCCAGGCCGGGCTGGCCATGCTGCTGCTGACCGTGCCGATGCTGTTCTGCCCGATTCTGGCCGGCAAGTGGGCCGCCCGGGGCGTGTCGGCGGTGGGCATCCTCAAGGCCAGCCTGCTGGCCCTGTTGGCTGGGGTGGTGAGCCTGGCGCTGGTGGCCCAGGTGCAGGCGAGCCTGTGGCAACTGGCAGTGCCACTGCTGCTGGTGGGCGCCGGCATGGGCCTGTCGGCGGGGTTGGTCGATGGCCTGGCGCTGAAGACCGTGCCTGCGCAGAAGGCCGGCATGGCGGCGGGGCTGCTCAATACCTTCCGCCTGGGCAGCGAGGCGATTGCCGTGGCGGTGTATGGCTCGCTGCTGGCGACCCTGCTCGATGGCCGCCTGCGTGAAGGGCTGGGCGCGTTCAGCGCAGAGCCTGCGACCGTGCGTGGCTGGATCGACAGCGTAGCGGCCGGCAACCTGGACGGCGTGGTACAGGGCGCCGCCCAGGCCGAAGCCCTGCAGGCGGTGTTGCGCGCAGGGTATGACAGCGCGTTCCACGGTGTGTTGTGGTTCCTGGCGGCGGTGATCGTGTTGCTCACCGTGCTGATTGGCTGGCTGGTTCGCCCATTGCGCGAACAGGAGCGCGGCGCATTGGCCGTGCAATAACCCACCGCCCCCCCATGCGATAACGCACCACCACCTGTAGGAGCGAGCGCAGCTCGCGATGGGGCGCGCAGCGGCCCCAAGGTTCTCATCACGCCGGGGCTGCTTTGCAGCCCATCGCGAGCTGCGCTCGCTCCTACCGGGGCCACCGTCAACGGGTGAACATCTACATCGCTTATGCAATATGGGCATATTTTTAACTTTTTATATTCTTTTTCAGCCAATCCCCCCTGGTGCACACTCGACGCAACTGCCAGGGAAGCAGTCAACCGATCACCTGACCGGCCACCACCTTCTTGTCCGATGGCGTGTGCAGTCCCGCAGAAGATTGTCAGACCATGGACGTACAGAACCTGCCCAAGCAGCAGACCGTCACCCGCATCTTCCAGCAACACTACGCCTGGCTGCGTGCACGCCTGGCGTTTCGCACCGGCTGCAACCACAGCGCCGAAGACTTGGCCGCCGAAACCTTCCTGCGTGTGTGGATGCTCCCGGACCCGACCGCGATCCGCGAACCCCGGGCACTGCTGACCACCATCGCGCAACGCTTGATGTACGAAACCTGGCGCCGGCGCGACCTTGAAAAAGCCTACCTACAGGCCTTGGCCCTTGTGCCCGAAGATCTGCAACCCTCGCCCCACGAGCAGTTGATGCTGGTCGAAAGCCTGGTGGCCATCGACCGCCTGCTCGACGGGTTGTCCAGCCAGGCGCGCACGGTGTTCGTGCTGAGCCAGCTCGAAGGCCTGACCTACGTGCAGATCCAGGAGCGCCTGGGGCTGTCGCTGGGGCGCATCCACCAACTCATGGCGCAAGCCTTGCGCTGCTGCTACCAGGGCCTGGAAACATGAAGCCGCAACGCCTCGACGACCCGGTGGCCGAGGAGGCCATCGAGTGGATGGTACGCCTGCAGTCCGGCGCGTTCGATGAGCAACAGCAAAGCGAACTGGAACGCTGGCGCAACCGCTCCAGCCACCATCGCCAGGTGTACCAGCGCTTGCTCTCGGGCCTGGCCCGCTTCCAGCAGTCGCCCTGGCGTGGGCGGGCCAGCCAGCCGTTGTTGAACAGCCTCGACCAACCCGACGGGCGCCGGGCTTTGCTGCGCAACGCCCTGGGTGTCTGCCTGCTGCTGGGCGGTGTCGGCTGGCTGGCCAGCAGCCCACGCGACAGCTGGCGCGATGGCCTTGAATACAGCACCCGCACTGCCGAGCGCGGCAGTTGGCGGTTGAGCGATGGCAGCCAGTTGCAGCTCAATGCGCGCAGCCGCGTTTCACTCTGGTTCGACGGCCAGCAGCGGCGCTTGCGCCTGCACGAAGGCGAAATGCTCATCGACGTCGCCCCGCTGGGGCAGCGCCCGCTGGCGATCCAGACGGCCTCCGGCACGCTGTTCAGCGAAGGCGGGCGGCTGGCGCTGCGCGAGGCGCCGGGGCGCGCCCGGGTGGTGACCCTGCAGCAGGCCGCCAGCCTGGCGCCAGGCGCTGCACCGGCGGTATTGCTGCGGGCCGGCCAGGTGACCTGGTTCGACCCGCGCGGGGTGCTGCAGCAGGCGCCGATGGCCGCCATGGAAACGGCCTGGCTGCAAGGCTGGCTGGTGGTGCACGACGAACCGCTGGCCAACCTGGTGGAAGCCTTGCGCAGCTACCGCAAGGGCTGGGTGCGGCTGGACCCGGCGGTGGCGCAGCTGCGGGTGAGCGGGCGTTTCCCGTTGGACGACAGCCGCCAGACCTTGGAAATCCTCCAGCAAAGCCTGCCCGTGCGGATCGTTCAGGTTACCGATTATCTATTGCTCATCGGCCAGCAGCGCACGGCCTGACCGGGCCGCTAGGCAAGAGTTGGCATGAAATTCTCATGCTCCCTGGGAAACGCCGTTATTTGTAGCGAATGGCACACATGTTTGCGCGTTGGCCATGCGAGGGGAGGTTCCATGAGTTGTCTAATCTGCGCGGGTCATGCCGAATCTGTCGATTGCCTGGCCGGTTGGGAAGAACGCAGGTGCGCCCAGTGCGGGTGTTACCGAATGTCTCAGGCGTTGATCCTGACCATGATGGACGAAGGGCAGATTTTCGATGCCGAGAAGATGCGCCATTGGCTGCAACTGCAGCGCAGCGTAGTGGCGATACCCACGATTGCCGCGCAGCAGGCCATCCTGTTGCAGTAGCGCGGGCTTATCCCACCACCGAGCGGCGCCGTTTCTGCCGGTACATGTCGTCATCGGCGCAATTGAGCAGGGTATCGATATCCTCGCCATCCTCCGGGTAGCACGCCACGCCGATGCTGCAGGTGGGCATGCGTAACCCGGCGCACGCGCCGCCCAAGGGCTGCGCCATGGCGGCCAGCACTTCGGCCATCATCCGCGCCAGGTCACCCGCCGAGGCCAATTCGGTCAGCAGCACGGTGAATTCGTCACCGCCCATGCGCGCCACGGTGCCCTGGGCGCCCACGCAGCTTTCCAGGCGCCGCGCTACCGCGCACAGCACACGGTCGCCCATGGCATGGCCGTAGGCGTCGTTGATGCCCTTGAAGTCGTTGATGTCGAGAAACAGCAGGGCCAGCGGCTGTTTGCGCTGCAGCGCCGTGGCCAGGCGCTGGTTGAACAGCGCGCGGTTGCACAGGCGGGTCAGGGGGTCGTGGTGGGCGAGAAAGCGCAGTTCTTCCTCGGCGCGGGTCAGCGCCGTGACGTTGCGCGCCACACCAATGCGTGCGCCCACTTCCTCGGACCAGGAAGCGGCCCACAGAATGTGTACGACCGCGCCGTCCTTGCGCAGGTAGCGGTTGCGAAAATCCTGGTGCGACTGGCCGTTCATCACCCGGTTGATCGAGGCATACGTTGCTTCAAGGTCTTCGGGGTGCATGTAGCGGGTGATCGGTGTGCCAATCAGTTCATCGGCGCGGTAGCCGAGCAAAGCCTCGCAGGCGTTGCTGACGAAAACGATGGTGTTGTCCCGGTCGACCACGAACACTGTGTCCAGCATCAGGTGTATCAGCTTGGGGTAGAGCGCTTGCAGGTCAACGGGCATGGGGCGGCGTCCGCTACGGTGGGCTCGGGGCGAAGGCAGCATACACAGGGCCGGGGCGGTTCCACCAGTGCGCACTGTCAGGCCACTTGCAGATATACTCCGCGGCCGTTATTTGCGCCCAGGAGTCGCCCATGCAGCAGGTTCTGCTGATCGTTGATGTGCAGTCCACCTTCAGCCCGCCGGAGTGGCTGGTCGATGGCATCCGCCTGCTGTCGGCCAACATTCGGTCGTTCGCCTCGGTGGAACTGCACGACGAGCAGGTCACGCCGTTCCAGCGCCAATTGGGTTGGCACCCGGCTGCCGAAGACGAATGCCTGATCGAGGTCGACCAGGTGTTCATCAAGCACGGTTACGGGCAAACCGCTGAAACCCTGGAGGCCATCAAGCGCCTGGGCGTGGAGCGGGTGCTGGTGTGCGGCATGCAGACTGAAACCTGTGTTCTGGCGGCCGGTTTTGCCTTGTTCGACGCAGGGCTTACACCCACGCTGGTCACCGACCTGACCGTGGGCTCTTCGCTCGACCGCTCTGGGCAATTGGGCATCGACCTGTGGAAGCACCACTTCCACCACGTCACTACCCGCGCCGAAATCCTTGCCGCGCTTGCTGCCTGAACGCTCGACCCGTCTGTGGCACCGCATCGCGAGCTGCGCTCGCTCCTACCGGATCTGCGCATGCCTTGGTAGGAGCGAGCGAAGCTCGCGATGCGATCTGGTAGGCGAAAAATCCCCCCAGAGGCCCATCCGTTTCCTTTAGCATGAACCCCGACCCCTCCCTCTCCACTGCCTTGCCTGCCATGACTGCCCTCTACCTCAAATTCCTCATCACCCCCACCCTGATGCTCGCCATTTCCCTGGCGTCCAAACGCTGGGGCACGAAAATCGGTGGGCTGCTCTCCGGCCTGCCCGTCACCTCGGCGCTGGTGATGCTGTTCCTCAGCCTTGAACAAGGCCCTGGCTTCGCCCTGCAAGCCGTGCCGGGTGCGCTGGCGGGCCTGGCGGCGGTGCAGGCCACCTACCTGTTCTACTTCCTGGCAACCCGCCGGGTATCGGCGTTCCCTGGCTGCATCGCCGCGCTGCTGGTGTACGCCGCCAGCGCCGCGCTGATGAGCCACCTGCATGCGGTGGCACTGTCGGTGGTGGTGACGCTGGTGATGCTGAGCCTGATTATCGTCGTGACCGCCCGCCAGGTCGTGCCGGCCAATGCCAAGGTGGTGCAGTTGCCGCGCTGGGTCATTCCCATGCGCATGCTCACCGCCACCCTGTTGCTGCTGGCCATCACCGCCAGTGCGCAATGGCTCGGGCCGGTGGCCAGCGGGCTGCTGGCGCCGATCCCGGTGATCGCCTGGCCACTGGCGGTGTTCGCCCACGTGCAGGGCGGGCACCATGAGCTGGGGGCGATCGTGCGCGGCAATGCCATCGGTGGCGTCGGGGTGCTGGGGTTCTACCTGGCGGTAAACGGTTTGATCGTGCAGTGGGGCACATTGGCGTCGATTGCCGTGGCGGTGGTGTTGGCCGTGGTCGCAACCTTTGTCTTGGCCAAGCTGCTGGATCGGCGCTGAACCCTCGCGCCGGCGCCTAGCAGGGCCGGCGCAACCCCTTAGCACACGATGGTTGGCAGCGGCCTTGTATCGCTGTGTATCAAACTACCCCTCCCTTGCGTTCGCATACAAAAGCCTCTCCTGGTCGATACGCCCCGGATACACGCCTCAGGCCAAATGGCCCAGCCCGAACGAACACGCCCAACGGCCTGCGTTCCCTGGCTCATACGCCCATGACGGCATGACCTTACGACCATTCAGGAGAAACACCATGTCCCGTATCCAGTTCCCCAACAAAACCCGCCTCGGCCTGCTGAGCATCGCCCTGGCCGGTGGCCTCAACATGGCCTCGGCAGCCTTCGCCGTCGAAGCCTTGCCGCAGGGTTACCAGCTGGCCGCTGCGCAGAAGGCCGGGGAGGGCAAGTGTGGCGAAGGTAAGTGCGGCGCCGCCGAGGCCAAGGCCACCAAGGCCGAAGGCAAGTGCGGTGAGGGCAAGTGCGGTGCCACGGGCGCCAAGGTTACCCAGGCTGAAGGCAAATGCGGTGAAGGCAAGTGCGGCGATGCCTCCTTCGCGCGTACCGACACCGACCACGATGGCCGTGTGTCCCGCGCCGAGCTGCTGGCCGTGGCGCCAGGGGCCAACGCCGAGTTCGACAAGATAGACGCCAACCACGACGGCTACCTCTCCGAAGCCGAGGTGTACCAGTACCGCAAGCACCAGTTCGACGCCAATGGCAAGCCGTTCCCCAACGACCTGTACAGCAAGCTGAGCCAGGCCAGCAACTGACCCGCCCTGCCACCTTCCCCGCGCCCAGGGCCGGGGAGGGTGCCTGCCCGCACGCCTTGCCAAGGACTCCACCCATGACCTCATCCCTTGCCCTGCACGGCGCCGGCCTTGGCCTGCGGCGTGGCCTGATGCCCGAGCTGCTGGCCCTGCAGCCCGGTGCCGTGGACTTTCTCGAATGCGCGCCAGACAACTGGATCGGTGTCGGCGGCCAGTACGGCGCGGGCCTTGCGCAGTTGGCCGAGCGCTTTCCCCTGGCCTGCCATGGCCTGTCGCTGTCGCTGGGCGGCCCAGCGCCGCTCGACCACCAATTCCTGCGCCAGATTCGCAGCTTTCTTGACCAATACCAGGTGCCACTGTTTAGCGAGCACCTGAGCTACTGCGCCGACGATGGCCACCTGTACGACCTGATTCCCCTGCCGTTCACCGACGAAGCCGTGCGCCACACCGCCGCGCGCATCCGCGAGGTGCAGGACGCCCTCGGCCGACGCATCGCCGTGGAGAATATTTCCTACTACGCCGCGCCTTACCAGGCCATGAGCGAAATCCAATTCCTGCAGGCCGTGCTCGCCGAGGCCGACTGCGACCTGCTGCTGGACATCAACAACCTGGTGGTCAATGCCTGCAACCACCGTTACGACGCCGCGCAGTTTCTCGCCCAGGTGCCCGCCGAGCGGGTGGTGTGCCTGCACGTGGCCGGGCATTACGACGAAGCGCCAGACCTGAAGATCGACACCCACGGCGCCAGCGTGCGGCCCGATGTGTGGCAACTGCTGGCCAGCGCCTACCAGCATCTGGGCTGCGTACCGACCTTGCTCGAACGCGACTTCAACCTGCCGCCGATGGCCGAATTGCTCGGTGAAGTGGCCTGTATCCGCAACCTGCAGGCAGATGCGCAAGCGCTGGAGGTGCGTTATGGCTGAACAGTTGCGCGCGCAGCAACTGCGCATGGCCAATCACATCCGTGATCCACAAGCCAATCCGCCACCGCCCGGTATCGAGGCGCGGCGCCTGGCGGTGTATCGCCAGTTGTTCCTGGGCAATGTGCAATCGATGCTGGCGGGTAGTTTTCCGGTGCTGCAGGCCAGCCTTGCCCCCGGGCAATGGCAAACGCTGACGGCAGACTTCTACGCCAATCACCGCTGCCAGACGCCTTTGTTCACCGAAATGGCCGGCGAGCTGGTCGACTATTTGCAGCACCGGGCTGACCTACCTGGCTGGGTGGCGGAGCTTGCCCATTACGAGTGGATCGAAACGGTATTGCTGCTGGCCGATGACGCCGAACCTGCCCATGACCCGGACGGTGACTTGCTCGACGGCGTGCCGGTGCTATCGCGCCTGGCCTGCCCGCTGGCCTATGCCTGGCCGGTGAGCCAGATCGGCCCCGGCCACCTGCCGCAACAGCCACCGGCCGAGCCATCCTTGCTGCTGGCCTGCCGCGGCCGGGATCACCAGGTGCAGTTCTCGCGCCTGGCGCCGCTGGCCCATGCCTTGCTGGTATCGCTGCAGGAACAGCCGCTCACCGGCCGTGAGCACTTGGCAGCACTGGCCGCGCTCGTCGGTGCCGAGCCTGAAAGCCTCCAGCTGCAGGGCCTGGCGCTGCTCAACGACCTCAAAGCCCAAGGCGTGCTCCTAGGCACAGCCCCACGCACGTACCACAACCCCTTGTAGGAGCGGGCTTGCCCCGCGAACACCGGCGCAGCCGGTGCCATGCACCGCGCCGCCCGCTTCGCGGGCCAAGCCCGCGCCTACAAAGGCCTCTAAAAAATCCAAGGGGGTACTGGCCAATTGCCCCGACCAGCAGCATTGGCGCAGGCACCCGCCGTGCACTAGCGTTCAGGTAATTTCCTACCTCCACGCTGCGAGTCGACCGACATCATGCCGGACCTGCGCCCGAACCCCACGGTTGCCCTGGAGTACAACGCCGGACGCACGATTTTCAGCGACTTCCTGCACCACGCCCAGCAATCTCCCGACACGCCAGCCTTACTCGCCCCGGGCGTCAGCTGCAGTTATGGGCAACTGGAGCGCATCAGCCACGGCATTGCCGCGGCCCTGCTGGCCCGCGGCGCGCAAGCCGATGACCGGGTGGTGATCGTTGCCAGCCGCAGCGCCGGGCTGGTCTACGCCATGCTTGGCGCCTTGCGTGCGGGGCTGGCGTTCACCGTTGCCGACAGGTCATACCCGCCCGCGCGCATCGAACAGATCATCCAAGCCTTGCAGCCCAGGTGCCTGTTGCTGTGCGGCGACGCCGAGCAGGCCGGCGGGCTGCAGGTGCCAGACGCGCCAGCCCAGGCCCTCAGCCACTTCCCGGCCACCGCTGCGCCCTTGCCCCAGGTGAACCCCGAGCAACCGGCCTACGTCACCTTTACCTCCGGCAGCACCGGCGTACCCAAGGGCGTGCTTACCCACCACGCCCCGCTGGTGCACTTCATCGATTGGCATGTGCAGCACCACGGCTTCACCGCACAAGACCGCTTCTCCATGCTCTCGGGCCTGGGCCACGACCCGGTATACCGCGATGTGTTCACGCCACTGTCGATCGGTGCCACGGTCTGCTGCCCGGCCCAGTCGACCCTGGTCAACCCCGCGCAGTTGGCTGCCTGGCTCGACCAGCAAGGCATCACCACCGTGCACCTGACGCCACCGCTGGGCAAACTGATCGAAGCCGGTGCGGCCCTTGAACGGCGCGTGTTCCCGCGCCTGCGCTACCTGTTCTGGGGGGGCGATGCGCTGGGCCACGCCCAGTATGAACAGGTACGCAAGCTTGCCCCCAACGCCCGCAACGTCAACTTCTACGGCACGACCGAAACCCCACAGGCCATGGCCTTTCAGCCACTCGAAGGCCTGGCGCCGGGCATGCGCCTGCCGCTGGGCAAGGGCATCGACGGCGCGCAGTTGCTGGTGGTTACCCCCAGCAACCAGCTGGCCGCGCCAGGCGAGGAGGGCGAGATCCTGATTCGCAGCCCCTACCTGTCGCTGGGCTATTGGCAGGACCCGGGCCTGACCGCGCAAAAGTTCGTGGCCAACCCTTTCACCGGGCGGGCCGATGACCGCTGCTACCGCACTGGCGACCTGGGCCGCTACCTGGCGGACGGCAGCGTCGATTTCCTTGGGCGCGGTGACAGCCAGGTGAAAATCCGCGGCCACCGTATCGAACTGGGCGAAATCGAATGCGCCCTGGCCCGCCACGGGCAAGTCAGGCAGTGCGTGGTGCTGCTCGATCACGCCAACCCCGCGCCCAGGCTGGTGGCCTACTGCGTGGCAGCACAGCCGGTGACTGGCACGCAGTTGCGTGAGGCCTTGGCGCAGCAGTTGCCGGACTACATGGTGCCGGCGCAATTCGTGTTTCTCGACACCATCCCGCTCACCCCCAACGGCAAAATCGACAAGCGCGCGTTGCCGGCACCGGCTGCCGACGGCGTGCCAGCCAACCAGGCATTGACGCCCCTTGCCCAGCAACTGGCAGAGGCCTGGGCGCAGATCCTCCAGGTGCCAGCCATCGATGCAAACCTGAGCTTTGTGGAACTGGGGGGCGACTCGCTGACCTTCGTGCAAGCCTCGCAGGTGCTGGAGGAGTTGACCGGGCAGTTGCCGGCCCGCTGGGAGATGCTGCCTGTGCGCGAGCTTGCCGAGCTTGGCGTGCGGCCAAAGGCGAAGTTGCAATGGCGGGACATGGAAATCACCGTGTTCCTGCGCATGGTCGCGATCATCACCATCGTTGCCGGGCACCTTGGCCTGTTCGACAAAGGCCTGCTGGTGGGCGAAACCACCTCGTTGTACCTGGTGTCGGGCATCGGCCTGGCGCGCTTTCAGCTCGGCGCCATCCACGCCCGTGGCGACGCCCGCTCGCTGCTCAAGTCCATGGCCAGCATCGCCGTGCCGACGCTGCTGTACACCGCGTTGGTGCAGTTTCTGTTCGACAAGGTGCGCTGGCAGTCACTGCTGCTGGTGTCCAACTGGTTCCCCGTGCAGGAAGTGGGCTACTTCAGCTACTGGTACGTCGAGGTGCTGGTGCAAATGGTGCTGATCATCGGCCTGGTGCTGTCGGTCAAACCGGTGTGCCGCCGGCTGATGGCCGACCCATTCCGCTGCCTGTTGCTGGCGGCCTGTGCACTGATGCTGGCCGATGTACTGCTGAGCCTGTACGTGTTCGACGCAGCCCCCTTGCTCAACCGGGTGCCACAGCACTACCTGGGTGTCATGGTGCTGGGCATGGCCGTGCATTTTGCCGACAGCCCGCGACGCAAGTGGCTGGCCAGCGCAGTGGCGCTGCTGATGATTGGCGAGCGAGAGGTCATGGCCATCACCAGCTTCGGCTGGGCCCAATGGTCCCTGGCGGTGCACATCGACATCGCCTTGCCCGCGGTGCTGGCGTTGATCTGGGTGCGCGCGGTGCCACTGCCGGGGCTCCTGGTCAAGGGTGGCGCGCTGATTGCTTCCTCGACGCTGTACATTTACCTTACCCACTTCCAGTTCCAGTCAGTGGCCCGGCGCATCAGCGACCAGCCGCTGCTGGCCGTGGCCCTGGCCCTGGTGGGGGGTATCGTGGTGGGCCTATGCTGGAACACCTTCAGCCGCGCTGTGCTGCTGCGCTGCGGGATCGGCCGCAAGAAACCCGCTGCAGACGCACTAGGGCGGATAGCCTGAGCCGAGTGGCGCGCCAACACATTTTTGACATATTTTGTTATAACGTTTCGGCGCTCGTCGCCTTGACAGTCCGTTTTTCGGCGCTTCATCGGCGACGCCTGGTATTTCCTGGAGTCTTCATGAGAGTCGATCTGGACAGCGAGGCACAAGACCTCGATGGCTTTCCCCGTTTTCAACGCGCCCAAGGCCAGGCTCGACGGCTGGTGGTGCTGACGTACCTGGCACTGGCCGCCGCCTTGCTGTTGTGGATGCTGCAGGGCCTGATAAAAATCTTCAACGCCGACTCCCATTGGGTGGTGCTGCTAGGGGTCAACGCGGCTGGGCTGTTGCTGCTGGCCGCTGGCGCGCAGTCTGCCTGGCGGGTGGCCTTCTGGCGCGCCCAGGCCATTGGCGCGCCGGCCACTTCGCTGCTGTTCTGGCGCGGCCAGGGTGCTGCGGCCGAGCCTGAGGTGCTGACCGGCTTCGCGTTGTGGAGCCACAACCTCGCCCAAGCCTGGCGGCGCAGGCTTGAGGCCATGGGAACGCAAGTATTCTGGCTGGGCGGGCTGGCCTTGCTGGCGCTGCTGTTGGTCAGCGGCGTGTGGCGGTTCGACTTGCCGGTGCCACAACCGGCAGGGCAGGCTAGCTGGCTGGCCATCGGCCTGTTCACAGTGGCGGCTTTCGGGCTGGTGGTGACCGAGCGCCACCTGGCCGCCGAATCGCCCTCAAGCTGGCCCGAGGCCGCGCCGTTGGCTGGGCTGATGCGCCTGGTCATCGCCGTGCAGGCAGTGAGCGTGGTCTGCCTGTTGGGCGTCGACGGGCAGCGCCTGTGGCCAGCCTGGCTGGCGGTGCTGCTGGGGGTGTTGCCGGCGCTGGCGGCGCTGGAGCTGCTGGTGCGGGCAGCGGTGTCGCTGTTTCGCCCACGGCGCCCGCGCGAAGAGCCCCCGTTGGTGGCCCGCTGCCTGGTGGCCAGCCTGCTGCAATGGCCACCCCGGCCCTTGGCGGTGTTGCAAGGCGAGCTGCACCAGCGCCTGGGCATCGACCTGCGGCAAGTCTGGGCCTTTGCCTTCATGCGCCGGGCCTTGCTGCCGGTGCTGCTGTGCGTGGCCCTGGCAGGCTGGTTGCTGACCAGCCTGGTTCAGGTGCCCATGAGCAACCGTGGCATCTACGAGCGTTTCGGCAAGCCGGTGGCGGTGTACCCGCCAGGCTTGCACCTGGGCCTGCCATGGCCGTTTGGCCGGGTGCTGATGGTCGACAACAGCGTCATCCATGAACTGGCCACCTCCGGCGCCGACCGCGCCGCCGAACCGCTGGCTGCTGCCGAAGGCCCCGCACCGCTGGCGGCGAACCGCCTGTGGGATGCCACCCACCTGAGCGAGAACTCCCAGGTGATTGCCGGCACCGACGGCGGGCGCCAAGGCTTTCAAGTGGTCAATATGGACGTGCGCTTCATCTACCGCATCGGCCTGAGCGATGAAGCAGCGCTGGCAGCCACCTACCACAGCGCCGATGTCGCCCAGCTGTTGCGCAGCACGGCCAACCGGGTGCTGGTGCACGACTTTGCCGGCCGTTCCCTGGATGGCCTGCTGGGCGCCGAGCGCGAGGCGCTTGGGCGTGACATCGGCCGCGCCGTGCAGGCCGACCTCGACCGCATGGGCAGCGGCGTGGAACTGCTGGCCACCGCAGTGGAAGCGATTCACCCGCCGGCTGGTGCGGCCAACGCCTACCATGCCGTGCAGGCTGCGCAGATCACCGCCCAGGCACTGATCGCCCGCGACCGCGGGCAAGCCGCGCAGCAAGCCAACCAGGCCCGGCAAACCGCCACCGCGCTGGTCGACAAGGCCACTGCCGACGCCCATGCCACGCAGGCCGAGGCCGACACCGCCGCCTTGCGCTTCAGTGCCGAACGCAGCGCCTGGCAGCAGGCCGGGCAGGCATTTCTGCTGGAGCAGTACCTGGACCGCCTGGCCCACGGCATGGCCGGGGCCAACAGCCTGATCATCGACCACCGCCTGGCGCAAACCCAGGCACCGACCCTGGACCTGCGCAGTTACGCAGCCCCGGTCGACCCTGCACAGTCCCCATCCGTTTCCGGCCGTTCCCAGGAGCGCACCCAGTGAGTCCCCATAGCACACACGCCCACGGGCATGATCATTCTGCTCACGACCACGACCACGACCACGACCACGACCATGGACAGGGTACTGGTCGCCCGGCCTGGCTGCGCCTCGGCGTGGCACTGCTGCTGGTGCTGGTCATGGCCGTTACCGCCTGTTTCATCCAGGTCCGCGTGGGGGAAGCCACGGTCATCACGCGCTTCGGCAACCCGGCGCGCATCCTCACCGAACCGGGCCTGGCTTGGCGCTGGCCGGTGCCGTTCGAAACCGCGGTGCCGGTCGACCTACGCCTGCGCACCACCTCCAGCGGCTTGCAGGATGTGGGCACGCGCGATGGCTTGCGCATCATTGTCCAGGCCTATATCGCCTGGCAGGTTGCCCCTGACCCGCAGCATATCCAGCTGTTCATGCGTGCGGTACAGAACCAGCCCGACGAAGCGGCCCGGCAAATCCGTACCTTGGTGGGCTCGGCGCTGGAAACCACGGCCAGCGGCTTCGAGCTGGCCGACCTGGTCAATGTCGATGCCAGCCGGGTGCGCATCGACGCCTTCGAGCAACGCCTGAACCAGCAGATCGCCCAGCAGCTGGCCGACACCTACGGGGTGCGCGTGGTGCAGGTAGGCATCGAGCGCCTGACCCTGCCCAAGGTCACCCTCGATGCCACCGTCGACCGCATGCGCGCCGAACGCGAAACCATCGCCACCGAGCGCACCGCCGAAGGCAAGCGCAAGGCTGCCGAAATACAGTCGGGTGCCGAGCGCGATGCACGCATCCTGGAGGCCGATGCCAACGCCAAGGCGGCGCAAATCCAGGCCCAGGCACAAGTGGAAGCCGCGCAGGTCTACGGCAAGGCCTACGCCGGCGCGCCGCAGCTGTATACCTTGCTGCGCTCGCTGGACACCCTGGGTGCGGTCATCAACCCCGGCACCCGCCTGGTGCTGCGCACCGACGCCGCACCGTTCCGGGCGCTGGTGGACGGGCCACTGCTGATGGCCCCCGCGGGAGGCGCCCATGACAAACCGTGAAACAGGCGCCGAAGGGCCTTGGCTGCAGGCCGGGCGCATCGGCTTTCTCGCCTTGTACGCCGCCACCCTGCTGGCGGCGCTGGGCTGGCTGTTCGGCAATGTGCGCCAGGTCGGCCCGGAAAGCCGGGCCGTGGTGCTGCGCCTGGGCGCCGAGGAGCGTATCCAGAATGCCGGCCTGCTGCTTGCCTGGCCGCAGCCGTTCGAACAGGTGGTGATGCTGCCTTCGGCCGGGCGCGTCAGCGAGCGCCGGGTCGAGCTGCTGCTGCGCTCGGCGCTGGCGCAGAAATCCGACAAGGACGGCACCCTGGCCAGTGACGCCACGGCTGGTTCCGGCTACCTGCTCACCGGGGATGCCGGGGCCGTGCAGCTGGATGTGCGGGTGTTCTACCAGGTGACCGACCCCTACGCATTCGCCCGCCAGGGCAACCACGTGGAACCTGCGCTGGACCGCCTGGTAGAACGCAATGCCGTGCAGGTTTGCGCCTCCCGCGACATGGACGCCATCCTGGTTGCGCGTCCCGAACTGGTGGGCGCCGACGCCCAGGCAGCCGAGCGCCGCGAGCGCCTGCGCGGCGATTTGCAGCAGGGCATCAACACCAGCCTGGGGCGCCTGCAGGCGGCCGGGGCGGGCCTGGGCATCGAGGTGACCCGGGTGGATATCCAGTCCTCCCTGCCGTGGTCGGCCGTCAGTGCCTTCAATGGCGTGCTCACTGCCAGCCAGCAGGCCGAGCAGGCGGTGGCCAGGGCGCGCAACGACGCCGCTCAGCGCTTGCAGCAAGCCACCCAGGCGGCAGACCGCACCGTGCAGGTGGCCCAGGCCGAAGCCCGCGAGCGGCTGGCCCGCGCCCACGCCGACACCGCCACCATCGTTGCGCTCAGCCAGGAGCACGACCCGCAATTGCTGCAGCGCCTTTACCGCGAGCGCATCCCGGCGATTCTTGCCCGGGCCGGCGCTGTCACCACCGTCGATAACCAGGACGCAGGGCACATGATCCTGCAGGGGCCCAAGCCTTGAGTAGCCATCACTGTGACGGGCACCATGCCCACTTCCACCTGGGTACAGGCCTGCTGAGCGCTGCCGAGCAGCGCAGCGCCGCGCGCCAGCTGACCCTGGCCATGCTCGCCCTGGGGCTGCTCGGGCTAGGCCTGCTGTGGCGCTGGTTGTTGCCGCAGCAGTACGAAGTCAGCCAGTTGCTGCTGGGCGCGGCGTCGCTGCTGGTGGCCATTCCGGTGCTGCGCTCGGCCTGGCACAGCTTGTTGCGGCCCAGCCTGCACGGCATCACCGACCAGTTGATCGGCCTGGCCATGCTCGGCGCCTGGGCCACCGGCGACTTGGCGACCGCCGCGTTGCTGCCGATCATCATGATCTTCGGCCACATGCTTGAAGAGCGCAGCGTGCTGGGCTCCCAGGAAGCGATTGCCGCGCTGGGGCGCCTGACCCGCAGCCAGGCGCGGCTGATTGGCAGCAGCGGCGAGGTACGCGAGGTCGACAATGCCAGCCTGCAGCCGGGCGACCAGGTCGAGGTGCGCGCCGGTGACCGGGTGCCGGCCGATGGCCGGGTGGTGGAGGGGCACGCCAGCCTTGACTGCGCGCCCATCACGGGCGAGGCGGTGCCCCTGGAAGTTGCGCCCGGCATGGACATCCACGGCGGCTCGATCAACCTCGACGGCCTGCTGCGGGTGGAAATCACCCGGGTGGGTGACGATTCCACGCTGGGCAAGGTCATCGCCCTGATGCAGCGCGCCGAGCGCGCCAAACCGCCGATTACCCGCCTGCTCGAACGCCATGCCGGGCGCTACCTGGTGCTGGTGCTGCTGATTGCCGCTGTCACCTGGTTCATCACCAGCGATGCCCAGGCCATGCTGGCGGTGCTGGTGGCGGCGTGCCCCTGCGCGTTGGTGCTGTCGGCGCCGGCCACGGCGGTGGCCGGCATCGCCGTGGCTGCCCGGCATGGCATCCTGATTCGCGGCTCGGCGTTCCTGGAGGAACTGGCCGACCTGACGTCGCTGGTGATCGACAAGACCGGCACCCTGACCTACGGCGACCTGCGCCTGCGCAGTGTCGAACTGGCCGACGCCAGCGTCGACCAGGCCGCCGCCGTGCGCCTGGCCGCCAGCCTTGCCAGTGCCAGCAGCCACCCGGTCAGCCGCGCCTTGGCTGCGTTGGTGGTGCATGCCGAGCAATTGCCGCTGCTCGATGTGCAGGAGCGCCAGGGCTTTGGCATCGTTGCCCAGACGGGGCAGGGTGAGGCGGCGCTGGGGCGGCCAGAGCTGTTCGGCCGGCTGGGCATCGAACACGGGCCGGTGCCGGCCCATGACGGCCCGATTGCCGGCCTGGCCTTGAATGGCCGCTTCCTGGCCTGGTTGCTGCTGGCTGACAACGTACGTGCCGAGGCGGCCGATGCCCTGCAGCAATTGCGCGAGTTGGGCTTGCAGCGCCAGTTGCTGCTGACCGGCGACCGCCGCCGCGTCGCCGATGCGATCGCCGCGCAGGTTGGTGTCAGCCGGGTGGTGGCCGAAGCTTTGCCACAGGACAAGCTGGCCCAGGTGAACCAGGAGTTGCAGGCCGGTTTTCGGCCATTGGTGGTGGGCGATGGGATCAACGACTCGCTGGCACTGAAGGCCGGCGCGGTGGGCGTGGCGATGGGGGCGGGCGGTGCGGATATCGCGCTGGCGGCGGCTGACATCGTGCTGATCAATGGCGACCTGCGCCGCCTGGGCACCTGCGTGCGCCTGAGCCGCCTGTGCCGGCGTACCTTGCAGGTGAATGTGTTGATCGGCCTGGGCTGGACCTTGGCGATCATGCTGGCGGCGGCGTTTGGTTTGCTGGGGGCCGCGGGGGCGATGATCGCGGCGTTGCTGCACAACTTCAGTACGTTGCTGGTGTTGTCCAATGCCGGGCGGTTGTTGCGCTATGACGAGCGGGGCTGACTGGGGTGGGTAGGTGCCTGTGAGATCGAGCGACGCCCGCGCGGCGCTTCGCGAGCTGCGCTCGCTCCTACGGAGGCTATCTAAACCGGTAGGAGCGAGCGCAGCTCGCGATGCGCCGCGTAGGCGGCGCTCGATCTCACACGCGCTATCGCTAACCCGGCGCCAAGCCGCTCAGCAGCCGGTGCACCGACGCACTGGCAACGCGATAGTCCAAAGGCTGGGCCCCACCGCGCGGCGCATCCCAACCCCTGCCAAGGCACGACTGGGCCATGGCCCACACCGACGGCAACACATGCTCGGGGTTCACCGCCGCCAGCTTGCCATTGTCCACCCACTGCCGAATCTGCGCGGTGTTCTGCCGTGCCTGGCTCGCCCAACAATCCAGGAAATCCCCCGGAATGCGCCGGCCACCTTCCTTGAGTTCCTGCAAGAACACCTTCGAGGCAAACGGTTGGCCTTCGAACAGTTGCAGCATCGAGGTCACCGTGCGGCTCAAGGCCTCCAGGGGTGCATCGCCATGTTGAAACGGCGCGCATGCCTGCAGGTAGCGCGGGGCAATGTCGGCCAGCACCTGCATATAGAGGTTGGCCTTGGTCTTGAAGTAGTAGAGCACGTTGGAGCGCGGCAGGCTGGCCAGTGCGGCAATCACCGACAGCTTGGTCGCGGCGTACCCCTGCAGGGCGAACGCTTCGCTGGCGGCATCGAGGATAACCCTGCGAACCGGGTCGGGCGCGGGATCATCCGGCGCCTTGGGGGTTTCTCGCGGCAGTTCGAACGGCATGATGTACACGGCAACGATTCCTGGCGGCGCCTGATGCCTCGATCAGCGCGCTGAAGATGGGGAATGCGCAATATACAAAAATATACAGCGAATGTGCGTGAGAATTATCGGCCAGTTGCTCAGGCAATGACCTTGGCTGCCGCCAGCACCAGGCCGCGCAGCCACTTCGAGGCCTGGGCCCGGTGCTTGCGTGCGTGCCATAGCTGGTAATAGCGCAGGGGCTGGGCCGGTACCGGGAACGGCTCGATTCGCACCGGCAGCAGTTCGGCGTAATGCCTGGCAAATGCCCGCGTGGTGGTGAACACCAGGTTGCTTTTGACCAGGGCGTAGGGCGCCAGGCAAAAGTACGGCAGGGTCGTGGTCACCCGCCGGGCCAGGCCGCTGCGCTCCAGTTCCGCGCCAATCGTGCCCTGGCCGGAGGCATTGTGGGTCAGCACGTCCAGGTGGTCTGCCTGCAGGTAGGCCTCGCGGTCGAGGGCGCCGGGCGGCACCGGGTGGCCGTCGCGCACCAGGCACACCAAATCGTCATCGCACAATGCCTGCAGGTGCAGGTGTTGCGCCGGGCTGCGCCAATTGCCGATGACCAGGTCCAGCGCGCCTTCCTCCAGCCCGCGGGCATAGCCGCCTTCGGCCTGCAGGTGGGTAAGCTCCAGGGTGGCGAACGGCGCCTGGGCCTGGAAGCGTTCGATGATGGCGGGCACGAAGAACACGCTGAGGTAGTCCGGGGTGCTGATGCGAAAGTGCTGGCGGGTGGTGGCGGGGTCGAAGCGGTCGATCGGGTGCAGCACCTGCTCGATCCCGGCCAGGGCCTGGGCGACGGGCTCGATCAGGCTCTGCCCATGGCTGGTCAGTACCATGCGGCTGCCACTGCGCACCAGCAGGGGGTCGCCGGTGAGCTGGCGCAAGCGGCGCAGGGCCACGCTGACGGCGGGCTGGCTTTGCCCGAGGCGTTCGGCACTGCGCGACACGCTGCATTCGGTGAGCAGGATATGCAGCGTGCGCAGCAGCTGGGTGTCGCAGTTGGGCATGGGGCTGGCTACCAGGCAGGAAGGGTTCGGTATATAGATAACTATATACCGATTAGCTGGGCCGTTACCCCCCGTTCGCCAGGCCTTTGACCAGCTCCGCTTTTTCCGCAGTGGCAGCGCCCATCAGCACGAAGCCCTGCAACTGCTGCCGGGGGCCGTGGTAGAGGGCGCGAACCTTGGCGATACCCTGTTCGCAATGGCCCAGCAGCTCGGTCGACCAGGCCCCGTGCTCTTCCACCGGTGAGGCGACAATCGTGGGCAACACGCTGGTCTTGATGGTTACCGGCATGGCCGGGTAGGCGACTGCAGTCGGCTGGCCGGCCAGGGTCCGGGCCAGGGCGCGGGCCTGGTGCATGATCGGCAGCACATAGGGCAGCACCCGGTCATGCACCTGGGCGCAGTCACCCAGGGCATAGACACCCTTGGCACTGGTTTGCAGCCAGGCATCGGTGACGATGCCGCCGGCCACCGCAAGGCCCGCGGCACGGGCCAGCTCCACCCGTGGCGCCAGGCCGATGGCGCTGAGCACGTAGTCCACCTCCAGCACCTGGCCATCGTCCATGCACACCTGCAGCGCCTGGCCATGCTGGCGCACGGCCACGGGCGTCGCCCCCAGGGCCAACCCCACCCCGATCGACTGCAGGGCCTTGGCCATCGCTTCGCCAGCCGGTGCCGGCAACAGGCGGCTCAAGGGCCAATTGGCGCGGTCGACGATGCTCACCGCATGCCCGGCGTGGCGCAGGTCGTTGGCGAATTCGCAACCGATCAGCCCGCCACCGAGGATGGCGATGCGGCTGGCCTGGCCGATTTGCTGGCGAAAGTGGCGGTAATCGTCAAGGTCGTTGACGGTGATGATCGCGCCCGTGGCGTCGCCTTCCAGCGTTGGGCGCCGTGGGTCGGCGCCCAAGGCCAGCACCAGCGCGCTGTAGCCTTGCACCTGGCCTTCGATGTGCACGCACTGGTTGGCGATGTCGATCCGCTCCACGCGGCGGGTGGTGATGACCTGGGCACGCAACTGCTCGGCCATCTGCGCGGCGCTGTGGGTGACCAACTGCTCGGGCAGCCGGCCACTTTGCAAGGCATTGGACAGCGCAGGCTTGGAATAGAACTCGCCGCCATCGCGGGTGACGATCACCATGGCGACGTCGGGGTCCAGCTTGCGCAGTTCACGGGCCACGGTGTAGCCGGCCAGGCCGCTGCCGAGGATCACCACCGGTTGCGCCACTGCCGGGGCTGGCGGCTGGGCCGCGGCGCTGTCCTGGGGCAGGCGGATCATGTCGAAGTCGCCCTTGCCCACGCCGCATTCCGGGCAGAACCAGTCCGGGGGCACATCCTCCCAGCGGGTGCCGGCCTTGATGCCGTCTTCCGGTATTCCCAGGGCTTCGTCATAGATGAAGCCACACACCAGGCATTCCCATTTGTACATGCTCGATACTCCCAAGGCAGTTGGCGCTTAGCTGGTAAAGGCGCGGCCCAGGCCCAGCTTGCTCAAGGCGCGGCGGTACGCGGTGGACGAACGGTCGGCGGGAATGTGGATTTCCAGCGACAGGTCCAGTGGCAGGTCTTCGGGGCGGCACAGCTCGACGATGTCGCGGTCCTCCTCGAAAACCTGCTGGTTGAAGGCGTACACATCGTCCAGCGGCAGGTCTTGGTCGAAGTTGCGGGTGATGGCGCAGAACATGCGGGTTTTACGCGCGGAAATCGGGCTGGCGGCGTTGAGAATCACCAACCGCTGCTGGGGATCGGGGAAGTTGACCGCCAGGCGCGCGGTGAACGGGGCGAATACATCGAAGGTGCGCACCCACTGGAAACCGCTGGGTGCACGGTGCTGCAGGTGCTTGGGGAAATTGCTCACGCTGCTGACGTACTCGGCGTGCAGGCCGTGGGCGGTGAGTTCGGCCTTGTAGGTTGGCACCACCGGGTTGTCGCGGTCGGCGAAGGCATCGTGGTGAATCCAGGCAAAGTGGGCAACATCGATGAATCCCTCTACCTGGCGCCCGGCCGAGGCGGCGATGTCGATTGAAGGGGGCAGGATGCGCTGGTAGCTGGCGTCGTCCCAGGAGGGCATTTCCGGGAACGGTGCGTCGTGGCCGTTAATCAGCACCCAGACCAGGCCGAACGCCTCGCGGGCCGTGTACATCTGGATGCGGTGGCGTTCGGTAAGGTTGGCGTTGGGTTCGGAAGGAATGCGGGTGCAACGCCCGTCGGTGCCGAAGTGCAGCCCGTGGTAGGGGCAAATGATGTTTTCGCCCTGCACCCAGCCACGGCTCAGCGGCGCGCCACGGTGGCTGCAGATATCGCGGGCGGCATTGAGCTTGCCCCCGGCGCGGTACAGCACGATGGGTTCGTCGAGCAGGGTGACGGCATAGGGTTTGTCGCCTACTTCGTGGCCGAAGGCGACGGGGTGCCAGTGGCGGGTGAGGATGTCACGGTCGTGGGGGGGGAACGAACTGGCCTGGGTGATCGGGTTCCAGGTGACGCTCTGGCAGGCGGTGGCGGAATTGGACATTTCGCTTCTCCTTGTTTTCGAATGGCAAGCACCATTCTGGAGAAGCGATGCCGGCGCGCCCATGGCGCGCCAGGCATGTTGGCTATGTCAGATACGTTATGGTCTCAACGGTGGTAGCGGTGGTCATCGTAATGGGCATTGCGGTGGTGGCGCTCCCAGTCGCGGCGGCGTTCGGCCTCGCGGCGGGCCTGCTCGCGGCGCCATTGGGCGCGGCGCCATTCTTCGCGGCGGCGGTCTTCGCTGCGATAGTGCCAACGGCCGTCGCGCCAGTAGCGGTCGTCATGGGCCAACAGTGTGGTGGGTTGGGCATCGGCCACGCTGGCCAGGCTCGGCCAGGGGTTTTCGGCAGCCCTTGCCGGTGCCTGCACGGCCGTTGGGTTGGCCAGGGCAGGGTTCGAGGTGTGCATCGGGTTCGCGTGGGCCGAACCGATGGCGGCGAGTGCGAACAGGCCAGTGAGCAGCAGTCTCGGAAGTTTGATGTTCATGTGCTAGGACAACCCCAGGTTGACATAGGGACATGCACCGGCGCGGCACCTTCGGGTCGCGTTCGGTGCACGCGTGTGCATGTCCCAATAGACAAGTAAATGGGGAAAAGTTCTGGCCGGTCAGCAGTTTAGTGACTTTTGCCCAGGCGACAGGCGGTCAGCGCACGGTCAAAAAGCCTGGTCGCGCAGCCACACCAGGGGGCGCGTGGGGTCGTCGCTGCCCATGCGGGCGAAGGTGGGCGAGTCGAGCATGGCCTTGACCTGGCCGCCAAGGGCCAGCAGGTGCTCGGCAACGTCTGGGCCGATGGGGCCGCTGTCTTCCATCGACACGCCGCTCTGGCTGTGCTGGATGGCCAGGTGGTAGTGGCTGGGTTGTTCGCCGCTGGCGGCGAGGATGACCGTGTAGCGCGGGCCGAGCAGGGCGGCCAGGCGCTGTTGCACCAGGGCGAGCAGCGAGGGCGGAACGTCATCGTGCAGTGCCGTGGCCAGCGCGGCGGGTGCGAAGGGGGGCATGGGGTTACCTGTCAGGCCTGTTCATGTGGATCTCAGCTTAGGCAAGCTGACTGTCAACTTGGGTTAAGCGAGGGTAAAAGCGGGTAATTTGTGTGGCGCGTGTCATCAAAAAAACTGCGCCCTGCCCTGGTAGGAGCGAGCGCAGCTCGCGATGGGGCGCGTAGCGGCCCCAGGTTCGCAGCTTCGCAGCACAGAGCGCCGGGGCTGCCTTGCAGCCCATCGCGAGCTGCGCTCGCTCCTACAGGTGTACGGGAATGGAGCTCGCGACGGTGAATCAGAACGTCTGGCCCAGGGAGAACTGGAAGATCTGCGTCTCGGCGTTGTCTGGCTTCTTCAACGGCGCCGCCAGGCTGAAGCTCAACGGCCCCATTGGGCTGTACCAGGTCACGCCGATGCCCACCGACACGGCCAGCTGGTTAAGGTCCACGTTGCCACAGCCTTGGGTGGTGGACAGGTAGCATTTGTCGGCGTACACGTTGCCGGCGTCGACGAACACCGAGCTGCGCAGCTGGCTCTGGTCCTTGACGAAGGGCACGGGGAAAATGTACTCGGCACCGCCCGTCACCAGGATGTTGCCGCCCAGCACGTCAGTGTCGCGGTCGGAGTAATACGCCTGGCCTTCGCTGGCATAGGCGCCGGTGGCCGGCGTGCTGCGTGGGCCGAGGGTGCCGTCCTTGAAACCGCGCACCGAGCCTTGGCCACCGGCGGTGTAGCTTTCGTAGAAGGGCAGGCCGTCGGTGGAGCCGTAGCCATTGCCGTAGCCCAGGCTGGTGTGCAGGCGCAGGGTGGTGGTGGTGCTCAACGGCAGGAAGGTCTGGCCGGTGTAGTCGAGCTTGTAGAACGACAGGTCGCTGCCTGGCGTGGTCGCCATCAGGGTCAGGCTTTGGGAGTGGCCGCGGG
Source organism: Pantoea sp. Ap-967 (assembly GCF_011752565.1). Classification (GTDB taxonomy): domain Bacteria; phylum Pseudomonadota; class Gammaproteobacteria; order Pseudomonadales; family Pseudomonadaceae; genus Aquipseudomonas. Next base: position 782 of record NZ_VWXK01000002.1, on the reverse strand, counting down.
TGGCCAGCACGCCCTTGTTCAGGGTCGATGCCGACCAGCCGATCGAGGCCTTGAGGTTGTTGAAGCTTTCGCCTTCGCGCTGGATGAAGTCGTAGATCTCGTCGGCGCTGTAAGTGCCGGGGTTGATGTCGTCGTGCTGCAGGGTCAGGCCGAAGGTCAGGCGCGACGTTTCGTTGATCGGGTAGCCGAAGTTCACCCCGGCGCCGTAGCTGTTGATGGCGTAGTAGGAAACGCCGTCGTCATAGTAGTCGCTGTAGTCGGTGCTGCTGTAGAACAGGTTGTAGCCCAGGCTCACGCCATCTTCGGTGAAGTAGGGGTTGGTAAAGCCGAAGTTGTACTTGGTCTGGTATTCCGAGCGGGTCAGGCCAATCGACACCCGGTTGCCGGTGCCGAGGAAGTTGTTCTGGCTGATCGAACCGCCCAGGATCAGGCCGGCGCTCTGGGCGAAGCCGACACTGGCGGTGATCGAACCGGAGGCTTGCTCCTCGACGCTGTAGTTCACGTCGACCTGGTCATCGACACCGGCTACCGCTGGCGTTTCAACGTTCACGTCCTTGAAGAAGCCCAGGCGCTGCAGGCGGGTCTTGGACTGGTCGATCAGGTAGGTCGAAGCCCAGCCACCTTCCATCTGGCGCATTTCGCGGCGCAGCACCTGGTCTTCGGTCTTGGTGTTGCCGCGGTAGTTGATGCGGTTGACGTAGGCACGCTTGCCCGGGTCGACCACGAACATGATGTCGACGGTGTGGTCCTGGTCGTTCGGCTGTGGCACGCCGTTGACGTTG
>NZ_VWXK01000029.1 GCF_011752565.1 Pantoea sp. Ap-967 | reverse complement strand
AACATGGCGGAAGCCATAGCCTCGATCGAGGAAGGCTTGGATGGCTGACCGCTTGAAAGGTGTTGGATACTTGCTCATGAAAAACCCCAGGTGATGGACGGGTGTCCAACATCTGGGGCGCAGTTCAAATCCCCTGTAGGAGCGAGCGCAGCTCGCGATGGGCTGCAACGCAGCCCCAGCACGATGAGCCGTGAAGCTGAAACCCTGGGGCCGCTGCGCGCCCCATCGCGAGCTACGCTCGCTCCTACCGAGGCGGCGGCGGCCTGGAGATGGGGGCCTGATCAGCAGGCCTCCGCGCAGGGACCATTGCCGGCACCCGCACCGCAAATCCCCTGTAGGAGCGAGCGCAGCTCGCGATGGGCTGCAAAGCAGCCCCAGCACGATGAGCCGTGAAGCTGAAACCCTGGGGCCGCTGCGCGCCCCATCGCGAGCTACGCTCGCTCCTACCGAGGCGGCGGCCTGGATATTGGACCTGGCCGGTGTTCGCGGCGGTTCCACGCCTCACTCAGGCTGCACCGACCGCCGGTAGGCATTGGGCGTCTGCCCACTCAACCGCTTGAAGAACCGAGCAAAGTAGGTCGGGTCGCTAAAACCCAGGCTGTCCGACAACTGGCCGATGCTCATGCGCGTGTACACCAGGCTGCGCCGCGCCTCCAGCAGCAAGCGCTGGTGAATCACCTGCAGCGCGCTTTGCCCGCTCAGGGCCCGGCACAGCTGGTTGAGCTGCAGGCTGGGAATATTCAGGCGCGTGGCAAAATCCTCCACCGACAGGTGCTCGCGGTAGTGCGCCTCCACCAGCCGCAGGTAGCGCCCCAGCAGCTGGCGATCGCGTTCGTCCCGGTTGCGTGGGGTTTGCCCCAGCTGTTGCCGGCGGTTGATCCACACCATCAGCGCCGTCACCAACGCTTCGAGCAGCGGCGCCCGCCCCGGCGCGCTGCCCTGGTATTCCTGCTGCAGGGTGTCGATCAGGCCCCGCAGGTGTAAACGGTCCTTGCCCAGCGGGTAGCACGCCGCCTTCGCCAACACCCCCAGCGGTGCCCCCAGGCGGTGCTCCAGCTCTGCCACCAGGGCCGGGCCAAAGGTCAGCACATGGCCCTGGATGTCGGCGCTGAAACGAAAGCCATGCACGGTCAAGGGCGGCACTACCTGAATCGCCGCTTCGGTGATGGTGCTGCGCACCCCTTCGACCTCCACCTGGGCCTGGCCACGTTGCACGTACAACAGCTGGAACAACTCGGCATGCTGGTGCGGCTTGATCTCCCAGTGGTGCAGGCGGCTGCGCGCCGGGATCGATTCGCAGTGCAGCAAGTCGGTGCCGGGCCAGTGCTGGTTTTCGCCGTACAACTGGAACAGCGGGATGCCGGGGAGGGTGGATTTCATGCCGTGAACACCTGTCCGTTAATCGAACGTTTTTTGTAAAAGTGCAGTTTTTGTATGGGATAGCACAGTTAATTGGCCGTTATTGCCAGTAAAAATGCAAGGGCTAACCCCAAAAACAGAGACAAGAACAATGAACACTCAGGTTGCAATCATCGGCGCAGGTCCGTCTGGCCTGCTGCTCGGCCAACTGCTGCACAAGGCTGGCATCGACACGGTCGTCCTCGAACGCCAGTCCCCCGATTATGTGCTCGGGCGCATCCGCGCCGGGGTGCTTGAACAGGGCACCGTCGACCTGCTGCGCGAGGCCGGCGTGGGCGAGCGCATGGACCGCGAAGGCCTGGTACATGAAGGCGTCGAGCTGTTGGTAGGCGGGCGCCGCCAGCGCCTGGACCTCAAAGCCCTGACCGGCGGCAAGACGGTCATGGTCTACGGCCAGACCGAAGTCACCCGCGACCTGATGCAGGCCCGCGAGGCCAGCGGCGCGTCGATCATCTATTGCGCCAGCAACGTGCAGCTCCATGAGCTCAAGGGCGAGCGGCCCTACGTGACCTTCGAGAAGGACGGCCAGGTCCAGCGCCTGGACTGCGACTACATCGCAGGCTGCGATGGTTTCCACGGCGTATCGCGCAAGAGCATTCCCGAAGGCGTGCTCAAGGAGTACGAGCGGGTGTACCCGTTCGGCTGGCTGGGCATGTTGTCCGATACCCCGCCAGTCAACCATGAGCTGATCTACGCCCACCACGAACGCGGGTTCTCGCTGTGCAGCCAGCGTTCGCAGACGCGCAGCCGCTACTACCTGCAGGTGCCGCTGGGTGAGCAGGTGGAAGACTGGCCCGACGAGCGCTTCTGGAACGAGCTAAAAGCGCGCCTGCCCGAGGACGTGGCGCAGCGCTTGGTGACTGGCCCTGCGCTGGAAAAGAGCATCGCGCCGCTGCGCAGCCTGGTGGTGGAACCGATGCAGTACGGCCACCTGTTCCTGGTGGGCGATGCCGCGCACATCGTGCCGCCCACCGGAGCCAAGGGGCTGAACCTGGCGGCGTCGGACGTCAACTACCTGTACCGGATCCTGCTCAAGGTGTACCACGAGGGGCGTACCGACTTGTTGGCGCACTACTCACCCCTGGCCCTGCGCCGGGTGTGGAAAGGCGAGCGCTTCAGTTGGTTCATGACCCAGCTGCTGCATGATTTCGGCGCGCATAAGGATGCCTGGGACCAGAAGATGCAGGAGGCAGACCGCGAGTATTTCCTGTCGTCGCCAGCAGGCTTGGTGAACATTGCCGAGAATTATGTGGGGTTGCCTTACGAAGAGGTGGTGTAGGAGGCGGGCGCTCGGGGGGCTGTGCCTGTAACATCGAGCGCCTGCGGCGCATCGCGAGCTGTGCTCGCGCCTACCGGGGCGTGCCGGGCCTGGGCGATGTGCCGCAGGCGCTCGACCCCATTGCGGCCCAAAAGGATGCAAGCCCATGCCCTCGTCCCCCTCCCTCCTGCTCGGCGCGCTGTGCCTGGCTGCCACCCACCTGGCCTGGGCCGACCAGCCAGTGCTGCCCACGCCACCGGAGCTTGCCTCCGGCTACCGCAGCGGCCTTGAACCCACCTACGCCAGCCGGCACATGGTCGCCGCCGCCAACCCGCTTGCCAGCGAGGCGGGGCGGGCGATGCTGCGCGCAGGTGGCAGCGCCATCGATGCCGCCATCGCCATGCAGATGGTACTGACCCTGGTCGAGCCCCAGTCCAGCGGTATTGGCGGTGGCGGTTTCATCCTGTACTGGGATGGCCAGCGCCTGCAGGCCTATGACGGCCGTGAAGCCGCGCCCTCTGGGGTGACCGAACGGCTGTTCCTGCAAGCCGACGGCACGCCGATGGCGTTCCGCGCAGCGCAAATCGGCGGGCGCTCGGTGGGCGTGCCGGGTGTGTTGCGGGCGTTGAAACTGGCCCATGACCAGCATGGCAAGCTGGCGTGGCGGGACTTGTTCGCCCCGGCCATCGCCCTGGCCCGTGAGGGGTTTCCGGTGTCCGAGCGCCTGCACGCGCTGGTGGCAGGCGATGCGGACATCGCCCGCTCGCCGGCGATGGCGCGCTACTTCCTGGATGAGCAGGGCAGGCCGCTGGCCGTTGGCACGCGCCTGCGCAACCCCGCGCTGGCGCGCACCTTCGAGCGCATTGCAGAAGAGGGCATCGATGCCTTCTATGGCGGCGAGGTCGCCGAGGCGATGGTGGCCGCAGTGCGCAACCACGCCAATGCCGGCTATTTGTCGCTGCACGACCTGCAACACTACCAGGCCCGGGAGCGCTCGCCCGTCTGCGGCCCCTACAAGGCCTGGACCATTTGCGGCATGCCGCCGCCCTCGTCGGGCGGGGTGGCCGTGCTGCAGACCCTGGGCATCCTCGATGCCCTGCAACGCCGCTCGGCGCAGTACGATCTGGCGCGCCTGGTGCCGCGCAAGGTGAACACCGTGGCGGGGCTGGAACCGGCGCCGCTGGCCGTGCACCTGCTGGCCGAGGCCGAGCGGCTGGCCTATGCCGACCGTGCCCAGTACCTGGCCGACAGCGACTACGTGCCGGTGCCGGTCAAGGCATTGATCGCCCCAGGCTACCTTGCCGAGCGTGCCGCGCAGGTGGGGGCGCACAGCATGAAGCACGCCCGCCCAGGCACGCCCCAGGGCGCCAACCTGGCCATGGCACCTGACCGCTCGCCGCTGCGCATCTCCACCTCGCACCTGTCGGCGGTGGACGAGCGCGGACAGGCCCTGGCCATGACCACCTCGGTGGAGTCGGCCTTCGGTTCGCACGTGATGGTCGGCGGCTTCATGCTCAACAACCAGCTCACTGACTTCTCATTCGTGCCATCGGAGAACGGCCAGCCGGTGGCCAACCGGGTGGCGCCTGGCAAGCGCCCGCTGTCGGCCATGGCACCGACCCTGGTGTTTTCGCGCAGCACCGGCGAGCTGCTGGCGAGCCTGGGCTCGCCGGGTGGCTCGCAAATCATCGAGTACGTGAACAAGGCTCTGGTTGGCCTGCTGGACTGGCAACTGGACCCGCAGCAGGCCAGCAACCTGCCCAACTTCGGCAGCCGTAACGGCGGCACCGAAGTGGAGGCTGGGCTGGCCAGCCCGGCGCTGATCCGCCAGCTGGCAGCCTGGGGCCACGAGGTTACGCCGATGACCATGACCAGCGGCATGCAGATCATCCAGCGCACGGCACACGGCTGGGCCGGCGGCGCCGACCCGCGCCGCGAAGGCGTGGCGCTGGGCGACTAGCGCGTGCTGCAGGGGCGTGGTAGAACTCAGGCTTGTCATTTGGCAGTTGAATACCAAGATGTCCATCAGCGTTAAATCGAATAGGGCCCTGTTCGACCTCGACCTGCTGCGCGCCATTGTCGTGGTGGCCGATTGCGGCAGTTTCACCACGGCGGCCGCGCGCCTGCACTCCACCCAATCGACCATCAGCCAGAAAGTGCGCCGCCTTGAAGACATGGTTGGCCACCGCCTGCTGGTGCGCGGCAACCGCGACGTGCTGCCCACCGACGCCGGGCAGACCTTGCTCGGCTATGCCCGCCATATGCTGGCGCTGAACGACCAGATGCTCGAAGCCTTGGCCGGGGCCATGGTCGGCGTTACCGTGCGCCTGGGCGTGCCCGAGGATTTCGTCGGTGGCCGCACCACCAACGCGCTGTCGGCGTTCAGCCGCCTGCACCCGCAGGTCAAGCTGGAGGTCACCAGTGGCCTGTGCCGCGACCTCAGCCAGGGCTACGACAATGGCGAGCTGGACCTGGTGCTGCTCAAGCAGCGGCGTAACAGCCGCGAGGGCGTGGCCTGCTGGCCCGAGCGCCTGCAGTGGATCGACAGCGCCCGCTTGCCGGCCTTCGAGCTCGACCCGATTCCCCTGGTGACCTTCCCGCCGCGTGGGTTGTACCGTGAAGACATGATCAGCGCCATCGAAGGCATGGGCCGGCGCTGGCGCATCAGTTTCACCAGTTCCAGCCTCAGTGGCATCCAGGCGGCGGTGGCCGACGGCATGGGCATCAGCCTGCTGCCGCCGCGCGCGGCCACTGGCGAGCACCGGGTGTTGGGGCAGGCGCAGGGGCTGCCGGAGGTCGATAGCTACGAGATCGTCATCGTGCACAAGCCGACGGCGGATGTGATGGTCAAGGCGCTGGCCGAGGTGATGTCGCAGGTGCTGGCTGATGGCGAATCTTTAATGATTTGAATCCTATTTGTGTAGGAGCGGGCTTGACCCGCGAACACCGGCGAAGCCGGTGCCAGGCACCGCGTCGCCTGCTTCGCGGGGCGAGCCCGCTCCTACAAGGGGGCATCATTCCAGGGCTTGGGCAAGCCCCTGGTCTTCGCCGAGGAAACCACCGCTCTGGTGCTGCCACAGCCGTGCATAGGTGCCGTTCTTTTCCAGCAGCTCGCTGTGGGTGCCCTGCTCGATGATGCGCCCCTCGTCCATCACGATCAGCCGGTCCATGGCGGCGATGGTCGACAGCCGGTGGGCAATGGCGATCACGGTCTTGCCTTGCATCATGTTGTCGAGGCTTTCCTGGATAGCCACCTCGACTTCCGAGTCGAGCGCACTGGTGGCTTCGTCGAGCAGCAGGATCGGCGCGTTCTTGAGCATCACCCGGGCAATGGCGATGCGTTGGCGCTGGCCGCCGGACAGCTTGATGCCGCGCTCGCCCACCAGGGTGTCGTAGCCACTGTGGCCCTGGCGGTCGCTCAACTGGCGAATGAAACCATCGGCCTGGGCATTGGCCGCCGCCCGCTGGATCTGCGCCTCGGTCGCCTCCGGGCGGCCATAGGCAATGTTGTCGCGGATCGAGCGGTGCAGCAGCGAGGTGTCCTGGGTCACCATGCCGATGGCGCTGCGCAGGCTGTCCTGGGTCACCTTGGCGACGTTCTGCCCGTCGATGCGGATTTCCCCCTGGTCAACGTCGTAGAAGCGCAGCAGGAGGTTGATCAGCGTCGACTTGCCCGCACCCGAGCGGCCCACCAGGCCAACCTTCTCGCCAGCGCGGATGTGCAGGCTCAGGCCGTCGAGCACCTGGCGTTCACCGTTGTAGTTGAAGCTCACGTTGTCGAAGGTCACCGCGCCGCCGTGGGTCTTGAGCACGCCGGCGTTGGCGGCATCCTGCACCTTCGGCCCCTGGGTCAGGGTGGCCATGCCGTCCTGCACGGTGCCGATGTTCTCGAACAGCGAGGTCATCTGCCACATGATCCAGTGCGACATGCCATTGATGCGCAGCGCCATGGCCGTGATCGCCGCCACTGCACCGGTGCCCACGTCACCCTGGTGCCACAGCCACAGCGCGTAGCCGCCAGCGCCCATGATAAGGGCCGCCACCAGGGCCTGGTTGACGATCTCGAACTGGCTCACCAGGCGCATCTGGCGAAAGCCGGTTTGCTTGAAGTCCTCCATTGCCGCACGGGCGAACTGGGCCTCGCGCCTGGAGTGGGAGAACAGCTTGACCGTGGTGATGTTGGTGTAGGCATCCGATACCCGCCCGGTCATCGACGAGCGCGCATGGGCCTGTTCCTGGCCGACCTTGCCCAGGCGCGGCACGAAGTACACCAGGGCCAGCCCGAACAGTACGATCCAGGCCAGGAACGGCAGCATCAGCTTCAGCGCGAAGCCCCCGGCCAGGGCGATGATTGCCACGAAGTACACGCCGATGCCTGGTGCGATTTCGATCAGGGTGAACAGCACCTCACGCACGGCCAGGGCCGTCTGCATCACCTTGGTGGTGACCCGGCCAGAGAACTCGTCGGAAAAGAACGACAGGCTCTGGCGCAGCATCAGCCGGTGGAAGTCCCAGCGCAGGCGCAGCGGCAGGTTGATTGCCAGCACCTGGTGCTGCACCAGGGTGCGCAGGGCCACCAGCACCACGCTGGCCACCAGCACCAGGCCGATGCCCCAAAGCACCTGGCGTTCCTGCTCGCCCACGCCGGCACCAGCCTGCCAGCTGCCCAACAGGTCGACGACCTGGCCCAGGAAGGCGAACAGCCAGGCCTCGTAGATCGACACCCCGGCACTGAACACCGCCAGTGCCAGGATGTAGCCGCGGGCACCCCGGGTGCAGGCCCAGAGGAAGCGCAGCAGGCCCATGGGCGGTGGCGGGGCCTCGTCGGGCGGGAAGGGGTCGAGCCAGCGTTCAAAGGCACGAAACATGGTGGTCTCCGAAAAAGGCAGGTGAAGCCGATTTTGCCATCTATCGGCAAGCTTGCGGCGTTTGTCGGCCGTGGCGGGGGCATTTATCATGGCGCTTGCCTTCTTTTCCTTTTGGAGCCTGCCCCATGAGCAACCTGCATTTTCGCCAGCCCGTCGCCCAGGATGCCGAGCGCTGCTATGCGATCGAGATCGGCGCCTACGAGGGCGATGAGGCCGCCACGCTGGAAAAGATCCGTACCCGCATCGCCCAGTATCCGCAGGGTTTCCTGCTGCTTGAAGGGCCCGGCGGCATTGTGGGTTTCATCAACAGCGGTTGCGCCCACGAGGTGGTGATGTCGGATGAGGCGTTCAAGGAGCTGGTCGGCCACGACCCGGTGGCGCCCAATGTGGTGATCATGTCGGTGGTGGTGGATACCGCGCACCAGGGCAAGGGCTATGCCAAACGGCTGATGGACGAGTTCGTGGCGCGCATGAAGGGGCAGGGCAAGCAGAGCATTCACCTGATGTGCAAGGAGCAGCATGTGGCGCTGTACCGCAACATGGGGTACCGGTATGTGCAGCCGTCGCCGTCCGAGCATGGTGGGATGGCCTGGCATGAAATGGTGATGGAGTTCTGATGGGCCCAGCGGCACCGGGCGCCGCGGCCTTGAAAACTTTTACGCACTCTTTACGACGGGTTCCAAGGCCTGGCGCGATACTGACCGCGCACAACCCAGGAAACCCATCGCGTGAGCCAGTCCGTCACCGCAACACACCCGCCCCAAGCCCATAAATCCTCTGCCGCCGGCCTGCTCGTCGCTGCCGTTGGCGTGGTGTATGGCGATATCGGCACCAGCCCGTTGTACACCCTCAAGGAAGTGTTCGCCGGGCACTACGGCGTTCAGGCCAACAGCGCCGGCGTGCTCGGGGTGCTGTCGCTGGTGTTCTGGTCGCTGCTGTGGGTGGTGTCGCTCAAGTACGTGCTGTTCATCCTGCGCGCCGACAACCAGGGCGAGGGCGGCATCATGGCCCTGACGGCACTGGCACACCGGGCCGCCGCGCCGTACAAGCGCCTGGGCCGGGTGCTGGTGCTGCTTGGCCTGTTCGGCGCCGCGCTGTTCTACGGTGACAGCATGATTACCCCGGCGGTGTCGGTGCTCTCGGCCGTGGAGGGGCTGCAACTGGCCTTCGACGGCATCGACCACTGGGTGGTGCCGTTGTCGGTGCTGTTGCTGGTGGCGCTGTTCCTGATCCAGAAGCATGGCACCGCGCGCATCGGCATTTTGTTCGGGCCGATCATGGTGCTGTGGTTCGTGGTGCTCGGCGTGCTGGGCATCCACGGCATCGTCCAGCGGCCCGAGGTGCTGCAGGCGCTCAACCCGGCGTGGGCGGTGAAGTTCTTCGTGCTGCACCCGGGCATGGGCGTCGCCATCCTGGGGGCGGTGGTACTGGCGCTGACCGGCGCCGAGGCGCTGTACGCCGACATGGGCCACTTCGGCCGCAAGCCGATTGCCCGGGCCTGGTTCCTGCTGGTGCTGCCAGGGCTGGTGCTGAATTACTTTGGCCAGGGCGCGCTGATCCTCGGCAACCCGGACGCGGTGCGCAACCCCTTCTACCTGCTGGCGCCGGACTGGGCCTTGCTGCCGATGATCGGGCTGGCCACGCTGGCCACCATCATCGCCTCCCAGGCAGTGATCTCCGGGGCATTCTCCATGACCCGCCAGGCCATTCAGCTGGGCTATGTGCCGCGCATGTTCATCCAGCACACCTCCAGCGAGGAGCAGGGGCAGATTTACGTTGGCATGGTGAACTGGGCGTTGATGGTGGGGGTGGTGCTGCTGGTGATCGGCTTCGAGTCGTCCGGGGCATTGGCGGCGGCCTATGGCGTGGCGGTTACCGGCACCATGCTGATCACCACCTTGCTGGCCTCGGCGGTGGTGCTGTTGTTGTGGAAGGCGCCGCGCTGGCTGGCACTGCCGATGCTGTTGGCGTTCCTGCTGGTAGACAGCCTGTTCTTTGCTGCCAACGCGCCGAAGATTCTCCAGGGGGGCGCCTTTCCGGTGATCGCCGGGGTGGCGCTGTTCGTGCTGATGACCACCTGGAAGCGCGGGCGCACGATTATCGTCGAGCGCCTGGACGAGCATTCGCTGCCGCTGGAGCTGTTCATCGCCAGCCTGCAGGCGCAGCCGCCGTACCGGGTGAGCGGCACGGCGGTGTTCCTCTCGGCGCGCCCCGAGGCGGTGCCCCATGCGCTGCTGCATAACCTGCTGCACAACCAGGTGCTGCATGAGCAGGTGGTGTTGCTGACGGTAGTGTTCGAGGACGAGCCGCGGGTCGCTGCCGGCAAGCGCTTCGAGGTCGAGGATTTTGGCGACGGTTTCTACCGGGTGACCCTGCACTTCGGTTTCATGGAAGAACCCAACGTGCCCCTGGCATTGAGCCGCTGCACCCATGCGCAGCTGGCCTTCGGGCCGATGCGCACCACCTACTTCCTCAGCCGCGAAACGGTGATTGCCGGCAAGCAGAAAGGCATGGCCCGCTGGCGCGAGCACCTGTTTGCCTTCCTGCTGAAGAACGCCAACAGCAACCTCAAGTACTTCCAGCTACCGCTGAACCGGGTGATCGAACTGGGTACCCAGGTCGAGATGTGAGGTGGGGCTGCTCTGCAGCCCATCGCAGGCAAGCCTGCTCCTACAGGTACAACGCAGACCTCTGTAGGAGCAGGCTTGCCTGCGATGGGCCGCAAATCATCAATGGCCCGCGTGCCCACCTTCCTTAGCAACGGCCGGGTCTGCCGAATCCCCTGCAAGGTAAACATTGACCCGCTGCATCATGCCGTTGTCCTCGTGGTCGAGGATGTGGCAATGCAGCACGTAGCCGCCGATATAACGCTCGTAGCGCGTGCGGGTGTACACCTTGTAGCCCTGCTTGACGAACAGCGTGTCTTTCCACACCCCCTTGAGGTCGACGTACTGCGTGTCGCCCTTTTCCCATTTCAGGCGCTGCTCGCGGGGGTAGGCGGGGTTGGTGACATCCAGGCAGCCGTCGTTCGAGGCGGCCAGGGCCTTGTCCTGCTCGGAGTCGGCGTCACTGACGGTTTTGCAGATGCGGCTGACCATGAACGGGTTGACGTGAATGTGGAACGGGTGGTTTATCAGGGCCGGCGAGCCTGGGATTTCATTGTGCGCCTCCAGCACCCATTCTTCCGCCGTGCCCAGTTTGAGGTTACGGGCGGGCATGGTCTGGTCGCCGAAAGACTTGCCGTCGATCATGTAGGTGTTCTTTTTCGGGTTCTTGGCATCGACGCCGATGGCAAAGGCCAGGTGCTGGCGCTCTGGGAGCAGTTCATCGTCGGCAACCGGCTTGTGCTTGACGAAATGGCTGAGCGCAATGTCGTCCTGCTGCAGGTCGCTGACCACGGCGCCGGCGATGTCCTCGGGCAGGCGCTTGGCCGCCGCCACCAGGGTTTGGCGGATGATCGCCTTGCTGTCCTGGCCTTCATCGGCGGCGCCTGCCTTGACCTCGACGAAGCCCAGCAACGCGCTGGGCGTCTGCAGGTTTGGCTTGTCAGCGTTGATCGAGGCGGCCGAGATGGTTTTCTTGTCGATCACGCAGTACTGCCCGGCGGTGGGGAACACGGTGAGGAATTCGCTGCGGTAGCCCGGCTGCAGCACGTTGCTGCGAATGGGGGTCAGGTGCGTCTGGGTCAGCCCGTCAGCGGCGTACTGCCACTGCACTTGCGCGGCGCTGGGTTCATCCTTGACCTGATCGTTCAGCCCCTCGCAGTTTTCCTGAATCCACAGGGACTCGGCGCCGGGCTTGTCGGGGAAGGGCGCAGCGTCTGCCTTGACCTTGTAGAACTGCAGGTCGACCGTGTCGCGAATACCGGCATGCACCACGCGCCAGCGCTCCACCTGCCCGGCCACGGCATCGTCGAAGCGCGGTTGTACCTTGCCGTTGAGGGTGGTGTAGCGGTTGGACTGGTCCCAACTGCCAGGCGACAGGTCTTCGAGCTCGTTGATAACCCCGATATCCCCTTCGTCGCAGGCCCAGCCGATCACTTGCTGGTCCTTGCCCTCGCCGATGGTGGTTTTCTTGATCTTGCCCGCCTTGTCGCGGCAGGCGTACTGGATCTGCTGCAGCACCACCACCCGCTCTGGCAGTTTTTCACCGTCTGCGGTCTTGAGCAGGGTGTCGAGGTCGCCGGGCTTGTCCAGGGTCGGCACACGGTTGCCTTCGATGATCAGCGCACCGCCCATGCCACCGGACACCTGGATGGCGGTGGAACCGTGGGTGTGCGGGTGGTACCAGTAAAGGCCGGAGGGGTGATCGAGGGGCAGGTTGTATTCGTACTGGAACTTGACCCCGGGCTTGATGCTCAGCAGCACGTTGTCGCTGTTGCCGGCTGGCGACACCCAGAGGCCGTGGCTGTGCAGGTTGGTGACGTTCAGCACCGGGTTGTCGTGTTGGCAGTGCTTGGGGAATTTGGCCTGGGCGCAGTCCAGCTGGTTGTCCACGTTCATGCGCACCGTGTCGCCGGGGTGAACCCGCAAGGTTGGGGGCAGCAGTTCGCCGTTGTAGGTGCGCACCTGCAGGTGGTCCAGGCGGCCCGACATGGCGTTGCGCACCAGGGTTTTGTCCGGGTCGGAGAAGGTGAGTTTCAGGTCAATTTCGGTTTCGTTGCCAACCACGTCGATGTAGGGCTGGGTTGTCTTGGCCTCTTGCTGAACGCCGGGTTGGGCCAGGCCAGGGGTTGCCTGGACGCGGTAATGGGTGCGTTCACCGGTGAGTTCGACCGGGTTGCCGACCTCGGGGATGCGCTCCTCGCTGAGGGCAAGGGCCAGTGCTGCCGAGGGGCTGAGCATTGACAAGGTCAATGATGCCGACACCAAGCCGGCGAGGCGGATACGGCCCGGGCGGGCCTCCTTGTTGACACGGATCATCCTGATACCTTCCTTGTGCGCGCCGGGCGCAGGGGTGCGCCAGTTTTCGCTGCTGTGCAAATGTAGACCGGATTGCCCTGCAATGCTGGCCACGACCGGGGCCTGCGCAAACGCCGTCGGCGCGTGCGAAGCGGCGGCACCTGCGTGCACCCGTGCAAATCCCCTGCGGGCTCGCCTTCTGGCATCATGCACCTAGCCCCTGACCGTAAAGCCGAACCCCGCCATGCCCGAGAACGCCAAACCCAACCGCGCCATCTATGACCTGGACATGCTCCGCGCCGTGGTGATGGTGGCCGACTGCGGCAGTTTCACCACCGCTGCCGCCCGTTTGCACTCCACCCAGTCCACGGTCAGCCAGAAGGTGCGCCGGCTGGAGGAAATGGTCGGCCACCAGTTGCTCGACCGCAGCAACCGCGAAGTGCACCCAACCGACGCCGGCGAAACCCTGCTGGGCTTTGCCCGGCACCTGCTGGCGGTGAGCAACCAGTTGAGCGAAGCCATGTCGGGCGGGGTGACGGTCACCGTGCGCATCGGCCTGCCGGACGATTTCGTCGCCGGCAAGACCATGCAGGCACTGGCTGCCTTCAACCGGCGCAACCCCGCAGTCAAGCTGGAAATCACCGGTGGCCTGAGCCGTGACCTGATGAACGCCTATGACCGTGGCGAGCTGGACCTGGTGCTGGTCAAGCAGCGCCGCCACAGCCGCGAAGCCAACGCCTGCCAGCCAGAGCGCATCGAGTGGATCGACAGCGCCCAATACCCCTGTTTCGCCCAGGAGCCAATCCCGCTGGTGACCTTTCCGCCCCGGGGCCTGTACCGCGATGACATGATCAGCGCCGTCGAGGCCATGGGGCGTAGTTGGCGCATCGGCTTTACCAGTTCGAGCCTGGCCGGTATTCAGGAAGCCGTGGCCAACGGCCTGGGCGTCAGCCTGCTGCCGTCGCGGGTGGTGACGCCTGGGCATCGGGTGCTGGGGGTGGAGGAGGGGTTCAAGCCCATCAAGGTGTTCGAGGCGGCGATTTTTCACCGCCCCACGGCCGATCCGCTGGTCCAGGAACTGGCCGAGATACTGATCGGCATTCTCAAGGCCGAGGTGGCGTAGCTCGTCAGCGCGGCGCGGCTTCGTTGAACTGTGCAGCCTGCAGCTGCAACCGTGGCGGGCCACCCCAGAATGCGCCGTGGCGCACGATCACCCGCTCGTGCAGCGCGGCCGCCACGGCGGCGGCCGCGTTCGCTGCCCTGAACAGCACGAAGCTCGCCTCGTTGCCGACCTGCAGGCCATAGCCCTGCTTGCCCATCACGCCAGCGCTGGCCACCGTGGCCATGTCCAGTGCCACGCGCAGTTCTTCGTCAGTGTTGAAACCCGAGCGGTAGCTGACCAGCATGGCCCGCTGCAGCATGTCGCCGTTGCCGTAGGGCCACCAGGCGTCCTGGATATTGTCGTTGCCGGTGAACACCCGCACGCCACCGGCGCGCAGGCGCAGCACGGGTGGGAAGGCGTGCTCGCCTGGGGCGTTGGTCATGATCGACACACCGGCCTTGGCCAGAACCTGCGCCGTGCGGTCGACCACGCTGTCGGCCACATCGCCCAGGCCATAGGCGTGGCTGACCGCTACCAGGCCCTGCATGCCCAGCGCCTCGGTGCGCGCGGCAATGCGCTGAAGCTGGGCAATGCAGATATCGCCGGGCTCGTGCAGGTGGATATCGACCTTCACGCCATGGCGCTCGGCAATGCCGAAGACGATGTCCAACTGGGCTTCGGCGTCACCGTCCAGGGTCGTTGGGTCGATACCGCCCACCACTTGCACGCCTTCACGCACGGCCGCTTCCATGACCTGGGCGGTGCCGGGGCAGGTGACCACACCGGCCTGGGGGAAGGCCACCAGTTCGATGTCGATCAGGTCTTGCCATTTTTCCCGCACCTGCAACAGGGCTTGCAGGTGGGTCAGGCCGGTGGTGGCGTCCACGTCCACATGGCAGCGCATGGCCATGGTGCCAAACGATGCAGCCTGGCGGATCAGCGCGTCGGCGCGCTCGACGATGGGCGGGGCACTGGCCAGTTCGCGCTTTTCCACCGCCAGGCGCTCGCGCAGGCTGGCCACGGGCTGGTGCGGGCGCCAGCGGTCGCCGACGAAGCTCTTGTCCAGGTGAATGTGGCCGTCGACGAAGCCTGGCAGGGCCAGCAGGCCTTCCAGGTCGATGGTTTCACGGGCCGGCTGGTTGGCGCGCTGGGCGCCGATATGGGTGATGCGCCCGCTGTTGACGGCGATGTTGAGGGGCAGGCCATCGGCGTCGATGGCATTGATGAACTCACGGTCGTTCATGACAGGGCCTGTGTAGGGTCGTTAGGCCGCTACGGTAGGGAGGATCGCGGGCTGCCTCCAATTAATTATCCGGATCGACGGCAGTGCGTTTGTGGATGCACGCGCACTACGTGTTTCCAGCACGGGCGCCGTGTAGGAGCGAGCGCAGCTCGCGATGGGCTGCAAAGCAGCCCCGGCATGATGAGCTGCGAGTCTGAAACCCTGGGGCCGCTGCGCGCCCCATCGCGAGCTCCGCTCGCTCCTACCCGGGCCGCCAATACCCATTAAAAAGCCCACTGCCAGGGAGTTCGATTCTTAACTGTGCAAGCCTGCGCCCACGCCCCAGGATTGGCCACACCAACAATAAGAACAACCTTGGGGGGCCTGCCCATGCTCAACGATTCCAAGCGGCTGCGTGCCGCGCTGATCTTCATCGCCTGTACCGCCTTCATCGTCTGTGGTGTACAACCGATTTTCATGGGCCTGGTCAGCGAACAGCTGAACCTGTCGCTCGACCAGCAGGGCTGGGTGGTGTCGGTCGAGATGATCGGCATGACCCTGGGCACCTTGCTGTGCCCACCGCTGATGAAGCGCCACGGTGGGCGCAGCCTGTGCCTGGTGGTCGGGCTGCTGTGCGTGGCCCTGAGCCTGGCCACGGCGTTGGCCAGCACCAGCACGCTGTTGCTGGTGGTGCGCCTGGCAGCCGGCACCTGCGCGGGGCTGGTGTATGCCTACGCGGTGTCGACCCTGGGCCGGCTGCCCAACCAGGACCGCTCGTTCGGGCTCATGCTGTTACTGCAAACCCCGGAGTATTCGCTGTTCTCCGCCGCGCTGCCGCTGCTGGCCGCGCAAAGCGGCACGGTAACGGCGCTCAGTGCATTCGCCTTGTGGTACGTGCTGATCTGCGCCGCCAGCCTGGTACTGCCGCGCCGCCCGGCAGCCGCGCTTGCCCTGGGCGAGGGCTCGCCAGCCCAGGGCGGTTCGGCGCGTACCGGGCGCAGTGCGCTGGTGGGCATGCTGTTCATGCAGATCGCCATCTATTGCGTGTGGGGCTTCATCGACCAGTTGGCCCGCGACCAGGGCATTGGCGGTGTCGACATCGGCTGGGCCTTCGGCCTGTCGGCCATCGGCGGCTTGCCCGGGGCCGGGCTGCCGAGCCTGCTGGGCGCACGGGTCAACCGCCAGCTGATGATTGCCGTGGGGCTGCTGGCAGTGTTCGTCTCCATTGCCATGCTCACTGGCCACACCCGCACGCCGATGCAACTGTTCGTTGCCCTGTTGCTGATCAACTTCGGTTGGGTGCTGTCGCTGTCGTACTACATGGCGCTGATTACCACCAACGACCCCACCGGCAAGCTCACCCCGCTGGTCAGCATCACCCTGATGGGCGCGGCAGCGGTGACGCCGGCCTTGATTGCCCTGTTGGTGCAGGGCTCCAACCCGCAGTTGATCTTCCTGCTGGGCAGCGCTGCGCTGGTGATCGCCTTTGCCGTCACCTGCCTGGGCGCAGGGGGCAGGCGCAAACGCAGTTTTGCATGAGCCAACTTGATGCTTTCACATAGTGGGACTAATACTTAAGCACTGCTGAAAGAGGGATGATCATGCAGACTCGCTTTGTAGTGGTTCCCGCTGTGCCCCTGACCAAAGAAATCCTGCCCCGGCGCCCAGGCTTTCCCGCCATACTGGGGGAGGGCTACGACCTCTACGACACGCAGGACAAGGTGCGCCTGAGCCTGAGCTTCCCAACCCGGGCCGAAGCCGATTTCTACTGTGCGAGCCGCAACTGCTGCCGCGACGCGCCCGCGCAGGAGATGACCGGGAGCGGCTGAGCCCGGCAGGGCAAGCCCCTGCTTTATAAAGATTTCCCACCTTTTCGGGCGGCCAGGCCATGGCCGCCCCAGCGTCGTGCGTGCCTGAGAACGCTATCCATCTGCCTCTGCGCCCCGCCCTAGAGGGCACGAACGAATGCTTTGCCACTCAACAGTCACAAAGCTGTAACACAGCTGATGCAAAGTGTGCCGGCCATCACAAGGAGCGCTTTTCGATGATTCGCCTGATGAAGTCTGCTGCACTCGCCGTTGCCGTTTCGCTTTGTGCCTCGGGTTCCTTCGCTGCAGAGAACGTTCGCCTGACCGGTTCCGGCGCAAGCTTCCCAGCCCCGATCTACCTGACCTGGTTCAAGGACTTCAGCAAGAACACTGCTGGCGTCACCGTTGACTACCAGTCCAAAGGGAGCGGCGCTGGTGTTCAGGACTTCCTGAACAAGACCGTCGACTTCGCCGCCAGCGACTCGGCCATGAGCGAAGCAGACATCGCCAAGGTCGCCGAAGGCGTCCAGCTGCTGCCAATGACCGCCGGTGAAATTGTCCTGGCCTACAACCTGCCGGGTAACCCGAAAGGCCTGAAGCTGCCACGCGATGTTTACTCCAACATCTTCCTGGGCAAGATCACCAAGTGGAACGACCCACAGATCGTCAAGGCCAACCCAGGCCTGAAGCTGCCTGAGCTGCCGATCACCGTGGTCGTGCGTGCCGACTCCAGCGGCACCAACGCCGTGTTCACCAAGCACCTGTCGGCCATCAACGCCAACTTCAAGCAAGAGCTGGGTGAAGGCAACACCGTCAACTGGCCGGCCACCGACAAGTTCATCAAGTCGCCGAAGAACGATGGCGTGACCGCCACCGTGCGCCAGACCCCGGGCGCCATCGGCTACATCGAGTACGGCTTCGCCAAACTGGCCAAGGTCGACTTCGCCGAGCTGGAAAACAAGGCTGGCCACTACGTCGTGCCTAACGCCGAGAGCGGTGCTGAAGCCCTGGCTGCGGTGAAAATGCCAGAAAACCTGGTCGCCACCCTGCCGGACCCGGAAGGTGCCAAGTCCTACCCGATCACTTCCTACACCTGGATGATCTTCCGCAAGGACAACGGCAACCCGGAAAAAGCCAAGGCCATGCGTGAAATGGTCGAGTACGGCCTGACCAAAGGTCAGAAGATCGCCGACTCGATGGGCTACATCCCGCTGCCGCCTTCGGTTGTCGAGCAAGTGCGCAAAGCGTCGGAAAACATCAAGTAACACCCCAGGCGCTCCCGGCATGGATTCACGGCCATGCCGGGGGTGTTTGTCCTCTGTCCCGGAATTAGCCCATGAACACACCTTTTGCCATACCGGATAACCCCGATTCCGCGTGCAGGCCACCGTCCACGAAGGATTTTCTGGTAGATCGCACCTTCCGTGCGCTTGCCCGAATCGGTGTGGTGCTGGTGCTGGCGCTGGTCTTCGCGCTGGTATATGAAGTAGGACGCAAGGCATTTCCAGGTATGGAAAAACACGGGCTGGACGTACTGTTCGGCAGCGTGTGGGACGTCAACCAGGGCAAATACGGCATTCTGCCGGCTATCTGGGGCACCCTGTACAGCGCGCTTATCGCCCTGTTGATTGCTGGTTTCTTCGGCGTCAGCATGGCCATCTTCCTCACCCAGGATTTCCTGCCGGCCCGGCTTGCCGCGGTGTTTCGCACCATCGTCGAGTTGCTGGCCGCCATCCCCAGCGTCGTCTACGGCCTGTGGGGTATCTATGTGGTAATCCCGGCCATTCGCCCGTTGACCGCCTGGTTGAACAGCGAACTGGGCTGGATCCCGTTCTTCGGCACTTCCCTCAGCGGCCCCGGCCTGCTGCCGGCAGCTTTGGTACTGGCGATCATGATCCTGCCGACCATTGCCGCCGTGTCCCAGGACGCCCTGACCAGCGTGCCGATGAAAACCAAACAGGCCGCCTACGGCATGGGCACCACCCACTGGGAAGCCATCCTCAAGGTCATGGTGCCGTCCGCGGCCACCGGTATCTTCGGCTCCCTGGTACTGGGCCTTGGCCGGGCACTGGGCGAAACCATGGCCCTGGCCATGCTGGTGGGTAACGCCAACACCATTTCCCTGTCCCTGTTCGCCCCGGCCAACACCCTGGCAGCGCTGCTGGCGCTGAACTTCCCGGAAGCCGGCCCGAACGAGATCGAAGTGCTGATGTACGCCGCACTGGTCCTGATGTTCATCACCTTGCTGGTGAACGTGTTCGGATCGCTGATCATGCTTTACGCCCAGCGGGGTAACAAATAATGACTGACATCACAGCCCCAGCGAACCCGCTGCCGAGCCTGCAGCGCCGCTTCGAAGGCCGCGCCCTGCGCAGCGTCATGCTGACCACCATGGTCTGGTGCGTCGCCTTGCTGGCCAGCGTGCCGCTGATTTCCGTGCTGTACATGCTGATCACCCGTGGCGGCGCACGCCTGAGCCTGGAAGTGTTCACCGAGCTGCCACCGACCGGTTTCGAAATGGGCGGCGGCTTCGGCAATGCCATGGCCGGTACCTTCGTGATGGTGGGCATCGCCGCCGCCATCGCGGTGCCGGTCGGTATCCTGGCCGCCGTGTTCCTCGCCGAGCTCGGCCCGGAGAGCAAGCTGGCCAATGCCTCGCGCTTCGCTGCCAAGATGCTCACGGGCCTGCCGTCGATCCTGGCCGGTGTGTTCGCCTACGCCCTGGTGGTGATGACCACCGGCACCTACTCGGCCCCGGCAGGCGGTGTGGCACTGGCCGTGCTGATGCTGCCGATCGTCGTGCTGACCGCCGAGGAAGCCATGAAGATGGTGCCCAAGATCATGAAGGACGCGGCCTACGGCATGGGTTGCACCCGCGCCCAGGTGGTCTGGAAGATCGTGCTGCCAACCGGCATGCCGGCCATCCTCACCGGCGTCATGCTGGCCGTGGCCCGCGCCGCTGGCGAAACCGCGCCCCTGCTGTTCACCGCGCTGTTCAGCAACTACTGGATCTACCACGAAGGTAGCCTGGCGGTGATGAACCCGACGGCGTCGCTGGCGGTGCTGATCTACAACTTCTCCGGCATGCCGTTCGACAACCAGCTGGAGCTCGCCTGGGCGGCCTCGCTGGTGCTGGTCATGATCGTGCTGGTCGTCAACATTCTTAGCCGTGTATTCGGCAAACCCAAGTATTGAGAAAGGGAGCATCCAACTTGAACGTATCCACTGCGCAGCGAGTCGCTCCCATGGTCGATCAGACACCCGTAGTCATGGACTGCAAGCTCGACAAGATCTTCTATGGCAACTTCATGGCCGTGCGTGACAGCCATGTGCCGATCCGCAAGAACGAGATCACCGGCTTCATCGGCCCTTCCGGCTGTGGCAAGAGTACCGTGCTGCGCAGCCTGAACCGCATGAACGACCTGGTGAAGGGCTTCCGCTTCGAAGGCCACGTGCACTTCCTCGGCCAGGATGTCTACGGCAAGGGCGTGGACCCGGTCGTGGTGCGCCGCTACATCGGCATGGTGTTCCAGCAGCCCAACCCGTTCTCCATGAGCATCTTCGACAACGTGGCCTTCGGCCTGCGCCTGAACCGCTACAAGGGCGACCTGGGTGACCGCGTGAAGCACGCGCTGCAGGGCGCCGCCCTGTGGGACGAGGTCAAGGACAAGCTCAAGGTCAGCGGCCTGGCCCTCTCCGGTGGCCAGCAGCAGCGCCTGTGCATTGCCCGTGCCATCGCCACCGAGCCGGAAGTGCTGCTGCTCGATGAGCCGTGCTCGGCGCTGGACCCGATCGCCACCCGTCGGGTAGAAGAGCTGATGGTCGAGCTGAAAAAGGACTACACCATCGCCCTGGTGACCCACAACATGCAGCAGGCGATTCGCGTGGCCGATACCACGGCGTTCTTCTCGGTCGATATTTCCCAGGGCACCCGTACCGGCTACCTGGTGGAAATGGGCCCGACCACGCAGATTTTCCAGAACCCGCGCGAACAACTGACCAGTGACTACATCAGCGGCAAGTTCAGCTGATTGCACGGCAGGCGCGAGGCAGCCGGGCGCTTGCACCGAAAAGGTGCGAGCGCCTGGCTGCTTTACCTTCCATCGAAAGTGTTACTCAGGATTTCCAATGCGTGCCACGCGTCGACTTGACCTGCCAGCGATAGAACGCGCACTGCGCGAGGTGCAGGGCCGTTTTGCCGAGCTGAGCCGGCATTTCACCGAACCGCGTGACCCGTTTACCGACGAGGTGCTGCACAATGTGGTTGAAGGCTACGCGCTGATTGACGACTATGTCGCACGGGGCGTTGACTTGTTCGACCTGCAGCAGCTGAACCTGATGCTGGAGATCAACGCCACGGTACTGTGCGGCAGCGACCCGGCCCGCCGGCGCGAATTCGCCCAGCACCTTGCAGCGACCGAGGCGCACTTTTTCAACAACGTGGAAGGTGGCATCAAGGACCTGTACAACTGGTACTGCTCGTACCGCAGCGACTCGATCTGGAAGCGCGCGGCGGGTGTGTATGTACGGATCCTCAGCAAGCCACAGCTGTTCATCGAAGGCAACAACCGCACGGGCTCGCTCATCGTCAGCTACCTGCTGATGCGCGCCGGGTTGCCGCCATTCGTGCTGACGCTGGACAACGCCGAGGGTTATTTCAACCCCTCCTCGGTCATACGCAACTCCGCCAAACACGGTGTCAAGGCATTGTACGAATTGCCCAAGATCAAGAAAAAATACGCGGCCTTTCTCGAAGCGAAGGCGCCTGAGCCCGATCAGTTCTTCCTGGGTTGCACGGCGCTGCCTGTTCATCGGGGAGGCCACTGATGGCCGGTTCATCGATGCCCGGGCACGGGCGCAGAACGTGGCAGGGCATTGGGCGCAAGGCCCGGCGCCCGCAAGTGCGCATTTCGTTCGATGTCGACGACACGCTCGCCTGCCTGCCGCACCACAGCCCCGCCGAGCACAGCAAGCTGCCGGAATGCATTCATCGCTGGTTGGGTGAACCGCTGCGCATCGGTACTCGCTCGCTGATCCGCGAGCTGCGCCGCCAGGGCTGCAGCATCTGGATCTACACCTCGTCGGGGCGCACGCCGTCCTACATTCGGCGTTGGCTGATGCTCTACGGCATTCATGTGGATGGCGTGGTCAACAGCGACCGTCACCACCATGTGGTGTCGGCCCACGGGCTTGAAAATGCCCCGTCGAAGTACCCACCGGCATTCGACATCGACCTGCACGTGGATGATTCCGAAGGTGTTGGCATCGAGGGCGACGACCATGGTTTCCGCGTGGTAGTGGTAGACCCTGAGGACCAGGCCTGGGCGCAGAAGGTGATGGACGCTGCGGCCCAGGTGCAGGCCCAGTTGAACTGGCAGCAGTCGATGCGCCATGAGGCCCCGGCACCACGCCGCGCCGAAGCCCAGGCTTGCTGAGCGAGTAGCCCTTCGCGAGCTTTGCTCGCTCCTACCGGGCGGATCTTGCGCCGCCCCCTGGTAGGAGCGAGCACAGCTCGCGATGGGCCGCGTAGCGGCCCCAGTTTCCCAGCAATCGAAATCAGGGCTCCAGCCCGATCCCCCGTAACACCACTGCGGTAATCGTCTGCACCGCCTGCTCGAACTGCTGGTCGCTGAGCGGTTCGTGCCCGTTCAATGCCCGCACCTGGTAATCGAAGTCGGCATAGTGCTGGGTCGATGCCCAGATCATGTACAGTAGGGCGAAGGGCGCGATCGGGCTGATGCGCTTTTCCTCCACCCACTGGCGGATCTTGTCTTCCTTGAGCTTGGCACCGGCCAACAGGTGTTCCTCGATGATGTCGCGAAACAGCGGCGCACCGTGCATGATCTCGTTGGCCCAGAGCTTGGAGCCATGGGGGCGGGTGCGCGAGTGGGTCATCTTTTCCCGCACGTAGCTGGTCAGCACCACCCGTGGGTCATCGAAATGGCTGAAACAGGCACCTTCGCGTTCCCAGTCGCCCAGCAGGTTGACCAGCACTTCCCGGTACAACTCGTCCTTGGTGGTGAAGTAGTAATGCAGGTTGGAGCGCGGCAGGTCGGCGCGCTTGGCGATATCGATCATCGAGGTGCCAGCGTAACCTTGTTCGGCAAAAACCTGCTCGGCCGCGAGCAGGATCTTCTCGACGTTCTTGCGGCGAATCTTGATCTTGTGGTTACTCATTCCATTTCCGACACTGGTGCTTTTGGCAGTAAACATCTGACGCCCTTGCAAAGGTGGGCGCCACATCCTGTGGCGCCCGTTGGCAGGATCCTACACCCAAGGCTCATGGCGCGCGGAGGTAGATTTGTGCGTACATCGGCCAATGGTCAGACACGCCTTCGGGGTACTGGCCGCCGTTGAAGCGCGCCGGCGTGCCCCACTTGTTCACCTGGTAGGGGCTGGCCTTGGGCATGTGGATACTGGCGCTGTCCACCTTCCAGCCGTTGAAGCCTGCGCCGCTCATCGCCTGGGGGAACAGCAGGATGTCGAAAAACGACCACTGCCGCTCTCGCGGATAGTAATAGCTGCCCTTGCAGCCGTCGCAGCCGATCAGGTGCGACACGCTCCAGGTGCTGGCGAGGGTGTCGGCGATGTAATGGTGCTTGGCTTCTTCACCGGCGTTGATGTTGAAGTCACCGCCCACGATCGGCAGCACATCAGCCGGCAACTGGCGCTTGAGCTCGGCCAGGTATTCCACGGCCTGGCGGCGCAGGTAGCCAGGGCCGCCACCGGAGGGCAGGTGCACGGCGAACACCGAGGCTTTCTGGCCGCCTGGCAGCAGCAGGCGAACTTCGAGGATGCCGCGGGTCTTGCCGGTCTTGTCCGAGGTATCGCCTTGCTCGTCGTGATAAGGCACCCGGTGCAGAACCGGCGCGCCCCATTGCGGCAGGCGGCTCAGCACGGCCGTGTCGATACCGCGCTCATCCCAGCCCTCCAGCAGCACCCGGGTTTGGTAGGCGGATGCGCCGAGGTGGCCATTGAGCCGCTCCAGCACTGCGCGGTTTTCCACTTCTTCAAGCAACAGGATATCCGGCCCACGGCCGCCATCGGTTTGGCTGATCACGCTGGCCAGGCGGGTGAGCTTCTGCTCCAGCCGCGCCTCGGTCCAGTCATTGCTTTCGCATTCCTGGCGCCAGGCCGGCACGCTGATGCGCGCGCAGGTGGCCAGGTACTCGGGGTGCGCCTGCTTCACGCTCAGGGGCAGGTAGGCGTAGTCGTCCTTGCCCGGGTCATGGGCCGTGTCGAACAGGTTTTCGACGTTGTAGGCCATCAGCGAAACGCGCGTTTCAGCGTGCTCGGCAACCGGCGCGGTGGCGCAGCCGGCAAGGCCCAGGGCCAACAGCAGCGGCAGGTGCCGCAAACGGGGAGTGTGCATGGCGATTCTCGCGTGTCAGGAGCCAGGGCGGCCGGCGACCAGCGCAGCATTGAGCAACTGCGCCAGGCGCACCGAGGCCAGTTGCACCTGCTGTTCGGCGACGGGCACGAAGGTGCTCATGTAGCTGGCATCGAAGCCGCCGGTGCGGGTGGTTTTTTCATTCATCAGCTTGTCGCCACGGCTGTATTCCTTGCCGGTGCGGTTGTAGGCCAGGGTCTTGGCGCTGTAGTCGGTGTCGCCCCCGTCATCGTCGTCCATGCCCTGCTTGCTCGGCAGCTTGCGCTTGCCGGCGGCCTTCTGCGGGTAGATGTTGTCGTCACGCACGATGCGGCAGGCTTGTTGCGACCACTGCGCCGGGTTGCTGGAGTCGGCGGCGGGCAGGCCTTGCTGCAGCTTGTCGGCATAGGCCTTGACGTCGAGGCGGGCCGCGCCCAGCAGGAAGTCATCCCACACCTGGCGCAGGTTGTAGGACTTGCCGGCGGCCTGTACCGGGTAGTCGTAGCCGCCACGGTCATCCTTGAAGCTGTTGTTCAGCGGCGAGCTGGCATCGCTGACGTGGTGGATGAGAAACAGCATGGCCATCAGCCGGGCTTGGTTCGGTGCCTTGGGGTCGGCCAGCGCCGTGCGGTTCTGCTCGATGGCGGCCACGGTGCAGGCGCCATCGGGGCAGTCGCGGGTCAGTTGGAAGGTGCAGTCGTCGCTTTTGTAGACCACCATGCGCTGGTTGCGGGTGTTTTCCCACAGCACGCGGTTTTGTGGGTTCTTCTCCAGGTTGCCGGCCCAGTTGGCGACCACGGCCAGGTCGTTCTGCTTGATCTGGCCGAGCAGGCGCAGGGCTTCTGCCTTGGCCTCGGGGGTGAGCTGGCGCTGCGCCAGTTCACCCACCAGGGCTGTGCCTTGCTGGCCCCAGGCCAATACCTGGCCAGCCCACAGGCTGGCAGCCAGCACCAGGCCATTGTTCAGGCATTTGCGTAACGTCACGTGCAGTTCTCCTTATTGCAGGTTGGGGTATAGGGCATCGAGGAATGCTTGCCCGTGGTCACAGGGGGGCAGGGCGAAAAACTGCGCCAGGGTCTGGCCGATGTCGGCAAAACTGCTCCGGGCACCGAGGCAGGTGCTGTGCAAGCCTGGGCCCCATACCAGCAGCGGCACGTGCTCGCGGGTGTGATCCGTGCCCGGCGCACTGGGGTCGCAGCCATGGTCGGCGGTGATGATCAGCACATCGCCTGGCTGCAGGCGTGCCAGCAGTTGCGGCAGGCGCCGGTCGAAGGCTTCCAGGGCAGCGGCGTAGCCGGCGATATCGCGGCGATGCCCATACAGCGTGTCGAAGTCGACGAAGTTGCTGAACACCAGGGTATTGCCCGGCGCCTGGGCAAGGGCCTCGACGGTGGCGTCGAACAAGGCGTCGTTGCCTTCGGCCTTGAACTGCCGGCTGATACCACGCTGGGCGAAGATGTCGCCCACCTTGCCCACGGCGAACACCTGGCCGTTGGCGGCGCACAGGCGGTCGAGCAAGGTTGGCGCCGGGGGGGGCACGGTGTAGTCGCGGCGGTTGCCGGTGCGGCTGAAGTTACCGGCGTGCTCGCCAGTGAAGGGGCGGGCGATGACCCGGCCAACGCCATAGGCGTCGCACAGTTCGCGGGCCAGCGCGCACAGGCTGTACAGCCGCTGCAGGCCAAAATGCTGTTCATGGGCGGCGATCTGCAGCACGCTGTCGGCGCTGGTGTAGACGATAGGCTTGCCGCTTTGCAGGTGCGCCTCGCCCAGCTGGCTGATGATCTCGGTGCCGCTGGCGTGGCAGTTGCCGAGCAGGCCGGGCAGGTGGCCACGGGCGATCAGGGCGTTCAGCAGCGCGGGCGGGAAACTGTTCTGCCGTGCCGGGAAGTAGCCCCAGTCGAACAGCACCGGCACCCCGGCCATTTCCCAATGCCCCGAGGGGGTGTCCTTGCCGCTGGACAGCTCCCGGGCATAGCCCCAGGCACCTTCGGCCACTGTGTCGGCGCTGAACCCTGGCGGCAGCACTCCGGCGCTGAGCGCCGCAGCATGGCCAAGGCCAAGCCGTGCCAGCGTGGGCAGCTGCAGCGGCCCCTGGCGGCCATTGCCGTCGGCCTCGCCACGGGCGCAGGCCTGGGCGATATGCAGCAAGGTATTGGCCCCGGCGTCGCCAAAGCGCCCGGCATCAGCGCTGGCACCAATGCCCAGGGAGTCGAGCACCAGCAACAAGGCGCGCTTCATGCAGGCTCCAGGCACACGCCAGCGAACAGCGCGGGCGCCTCGACCGGCGCGCTGGCGATGCGGTACGCCGCCTGCACCGCGGCAACCGCACGCTCGGCCTGGGCCAGGTCCTGGGCATGCACCCTTGCCAGCGGTTGCCTGGCCGCCACGGCCTCGCCAGGGAAGCACAGCTGGCTTAGCCCCACCGCCGGGTCGATGCGGTCTTGCGGGGTGCGCCGGCCGCCGCCGAGGGCAACCACCGCCAGGCCGATTGCGCGGGTATCGATGCACTGCACGATACCGGCTTGCGGCGCCGGCACCGGAATCACCAGCGGGGCCTGGGGCAGGTGGCGGTGCGGTTGCTGCACCAGGTCGCCCGGCCCACCCAGTGCCTGCACCATGTGGGCAAAACGCTGCAGCGCTGCGCCACTGTGCCAGGCTTCCAGCAGTTGCTCGCGGGCTTGCTCAAGGTCGCGCGCCAGCCCGGCGCACACCAGGGCCTGCTCGGCCAGCGCCAGGGTCACCTGCCACAGGCGCGGGCTGCGCACTTCGCCGCGCAGCAGGGCGATGGCTTCCTCCACCTCCAGGGCATTGCCTGCCGAGCGTGCCAGTGGCTGGCTCATGTCGGTGATCAGCGCCCGGGTGCGCACGCCGCTGCCATTGGCCACGGCCACCACGCTGCGGGCCAGGGCAGCGGCGTCGTCGGGCGCGGCCATGAACGCGCCGTTGCCGACCTTGACGTCGATCAGCAGGGCATCCAGGCCGGCCGCCAGTTTCTTGCTGAGAATCGAGGTGACGATCAGGTCGATCGACTCCACCGTGCCGGTGACATCGCGAATGGCGTACAGCCGTTTGTCCGCCGGGGCCAGGTCATGGGTTTGGCCGATGATCGCGCAGCCAACGTGCTCGACCACCTCGCGCAGCCGGGCCATGCTGGGCTGGCTGTCGTAGCCCGGGATACTGTCGAGCTTGTCGAGGGTGCCACCGGTGTGGCCCAGGCCACGCCCGGAGATCATCGGCACGTAGCAGCCGCACGCCGCCAGCAGTGGGGCCAGCACCAGGCTGACCAGGTCGCCGATGCCGCCGGTGGAGTGCTTGTCCACCACCGGGCCTGGCAGGTTCCAGCGCAGCACCTGGCCGGAGTCGCGCATGGCCGTGGCCAGGGCGACCCGTTCCTCGACATTCAGGCCCTTGAGCAGCACGGCCATGGCGAAGGCAGCAGCCTGGCCTTCGCTGATGCTGAGGTCGGTGATGCCGTTGACGAAGCGGCGGATGTCGGCGTCGTCGAGTACCTTGCCGTCGCGTTTGCGGCGGATCACTTCCTGTGCCAGCCACGCCATCAGTAGGCCCCCCCGGCGTTGTTGCCTGGCGCACCGTGCAGGTGCCCGAGCAAGTCGCCCAGCAGGCTGGAGGCGCCAAAGCGCAGGTGCCGGGGCGATACCCATTGGGCGCCGTTGATGCGCTCGGCGAGGTCCAGGTAAACCTGCGCATCGGCCAGGGTCTTCATGCCCCCAGCCGGCTTGAAGCCCACGTTGGCATCCAGGCTGGCGATGCATTCGAGCATGATCTGCGCCGCACCCACGGTGGCGTTGACGGTCACCTTGCCGGTGCTGGTCTTGATGAAGTCAGCGCCTGCGGCAATGGCCTGCAGGCTGGCCTGGCGGATCAGCGCAGGCTCGGCCAGCTCGCCGGTTTCCAGAATCACCTTGAGCAAGGCGCGGCCACTGCACAGCTGCTTGCATGCCTGCACCAGGGCCGCGCCGCTGTCGGCATCGCCGGCCAGCAGGGCACGGTAGGGGTAGACCACGTCGATTTCATTGGCGCCATCGGCCAGGGCCTGGCGGGTTTGTGCCAGCACCTCGGGCAACGCGGCGTTACCGCTGGGGAAGTTGGCCACGCAGGCCACCGCGATGGCCTGCCCGCCAAGCGCATCGAGGGTACGCCGCGCCAGGGCGGCGAAGCGTGGGTAGACGCACACCGCCGCCACCGGCCCTGCCGGGGTCATGGCGCGCTGGCACAGCGCCTGGATCTGCGCGTCGTCGTCATCGTCATTGAGGGAAGTGAGGTCCAGCAGCGCAATCAGCGTGCGCGCGCGTTCAGCGTCGATATCAGTCATTTCAAGTTCACGCAAAGGCTGTGGAAGGAGTGTCAGAGGGCCAGGAAAACCCCGGCCAGTGCCGCGCTCATCAGGTTGGACAGGGTGCCGGCCACGACCGCCTTGAGCCCCAGGCGGGCAATGTCGGCCCGCCGTTCGGGGGCCATGATGCCCAGGCTGCCCAGCTGGATGCCGATCGATGCCAGGTTGGCAAAACCGCACAGGGCGAAGGTGACGATCGCCTGGGCCTGGGCGCTGAGCACCGGCACGCCTTTGGCAGCGGCCTGGGCCGGGTCGAGGTGGCGGGCGAAGTCGGCGTAGGCGACGAACTCGTTGAGCACCAGCTTTTCGCCGATCAAGCCACCTGCGGTGATCGCCTCGTGCCAGGGCACGCCCAGCACGAAGGCCAGCGGTGCCAGGCCGTGGCCGAGAATCAGCTGCAGGTTCAGTTGCGGCAGGCCGAACCAGCTGCCGGTCCAGCCGAGCAGGCCGTTGAGCAGGGCGATCAGGCCAATGAAAGTGAGCAGCATGGCGCCGACATTCAGCGCCAGGTGCAAGCCTGCGGAGGCACCGATGGCGGCGGCATCGATGACATTGGCCGGCTGGCCTTGCCCATGCCCCGGCGCCTCGTGCGCCTGCTCATGGGGCTGTTCGGTTTCCGGCTCCATCAGCTTGGCCATCAGCAGGCCGCCCGGGGCGGCCATGAAGCTGGCGGCGATCAGGTACTTGAGCTCAACGCCAAGGCTGGCGTAGCCGATCAGCACGGAGCCGGCCACTGAGGCCATGCCCCCGACCATCACCGCGAACAATTCCGAGCGGGTCAGGCGGGCGACGTAGGGGCGAATCACCATGGGCGCTTCGGTCTGGCCGACGAAGATGTTCGCCGTGGCGGCCATCGCTTCGGTGCGGCTGGTGCCCAGCAGGCGCTGCAAGGTGCCGCCGATCACTTGGATGACCACGCGCATGATGCCCAGGTAGTAGAGCACGGCGATGAAGCTGCTGAAGAACACGATCACCGGCAACACGCGAATGGCGAACACGAAACCACCGCTGCCGAACACCTCCGCCATGCGCGTGCTGCTCAGGCCACCGAAGATGAAGTCGATGCCCTGGTTGGCATAATCCTGCAACGACGCCACCGAGGCGGAAATGCCGCCCAGGGCGCTTTGGCCCCATGGCACGTAAAGGGCAAAGGCGCCCAGCCCGGCTTGCACGGCGAAGGCGGTGACAACGGTGCGTAAACGAATGGCCTTGCGGTTGCTGGACAGCGCCACGGCCACCAGCAACAGCACCACGATACCGATCAAGCCCATCGAACAGTTCCTGAAAAAAGGTCAGCAGGTTGGCTTCAAAACGCCTGGAAGGCGCCGGGCAGCAACTGCCCGGCGGTCCAGTGCCGCGTCGCCGTGGCATCGTGGCCCACGCAAATCACCGGGCAGCCGGGGGGCAGCAGTTCGAGCATCACCTGGCGGCAGGCGCCACAGGGCGAGATCACCGGCACCTTGGGTGCATACACCAGCATGGCCTTGAAGCTGCCGGGGGCCAGGCCCTGGCTGATGGCACTGAACAGCGCGCTGCGTTCGGCGCAGTTGGTCAGGCCGTAGGACACGTTCTCCACGTTGCAGCCGCGGATCACCCGGCCATCGTGGGTCAGCAGCGCGGCGCCGACCGGAAACGCCGAGTGCGGGCACCAGGCACTGTCGGCAGCGGCCATGGCCTCTGGCAGCAGCAGAGCCTGCAGGGCCAGCCCGTGTTCATGGCGCATGGCTGAGCACCTGTGCGGAAACGTTGCGGATGCGCTGCTGGGCCTGGCCAAAACCTGCGGGCTGGCCTGCACGGTCCTGGGCCTGCAGGTAGGCGATCATCGACTCCAGGTCGTTGATGCCGGTGTCGAGCCGGTCGGTCGCCTGCTTGAGCACGGTGAAGTTGTCGCCGCCTTCGGCCAGGAAGCTGTTCATGACGATGCGGTAGGGTTGCTCGGGCTGCACCGGTTGGCCATCGACCTTGAGGCTGTCGACAAGCACGCGCTGGCCCTTGGGCAGGCTGCCATCCCACTGGTAGCTCAGCGACGCCGAGGGCTGCAACGGGTAGAAGCCCATGCCGCCGTCCTGCCATTGCTGCTCCAGCAGTTCACGCAGCTGCGCGCCGGTGAGGGTGAGCAGGGTGAGGCTGTTGTTGAACGGTTGCACCGTGGCCACCTGGCCGTAGTTCACCTGTTCCTGGCCGGGCTCCAGGGTCAGGTCCATGCGCATGCCGCCCTGGTTCATCAGCGCCACCTGGGCGCCGAGGTCACGGGTGGCGGCCAGTTGCGAGTCGGCGATCAAGTCGCCCATGGGCGACTCGCCGGCCTCGTTGGTAACCCGCAGCACCTCGCGGGCCGCCAGGCGCGCCACCGGCTTGCCCAGCCGGGCCTGGCTGCGGGCCTCAACCTCGGCCAGCAGCGGCGCGATCTCGGGGCTGGCGCTGTAACGGGCGGCGTCCACCACCAGGTTGTTGGCTTTGACTGCCAGCAAGCGGTGCTGGGTGGTGTCCACGGTCAAGGTCAGCTGGGTGAGCAGGCGGCCGAAGGAGGCGCCCTGGGTCACCAGCTTGTCGCCCAGGCGGCACAGGTAGCCTTCGTGGGTGTGGGCGGTGACCACCACCTTGATTTGCGGGTCGAGGCGCTTGGCCACGTCCACCACGTCGCCCTTGAGCTGGCTGCAGTCTTGTTGGTCGAAGCGCTCGGGGGTGTTGCCGCCCTGGTGGATCACCGCGACGATGGCGTCGACCTTCTGCTGGCGCAGTTCCGGCAGCAGGGCATTGATGGCCTCGGCCTCGTCCAGGGTGGCCAGGCCTTCCATGCTGCGAGCACTGACGTAGGCATCGACATTGCGCAAGGTGGCGCCCACGAAGGCAATGCGGGCACCGTGGGCCTGTTCGATGCGGTAGGGGGCGAACAGCGGTTTGCCGCTTTGCTTGTCGATCAGGTTGGCGGAGATGTACGGAAAGCCCGCGCCCTTGTAGGCCTTGTCGAACTGGCAGGCCTGTTCGCGGCTGGACTGGCAGCCACCGTCGATCTGGCGCAGCAGCTCGGCCTTGCCGTGGTCCAGCTCATGGTTGCCGACCACCGAGAATTTCAGCCCCAGCAAGTGCAGCGCTTGCAGGCTCGGCTCGTCCGCCCACATCGAGGAAATCGGCGGGCTGCCGCCGACCATGTCGCCTGCGCCAATCAGCAGCAGTTGCGGGTCTTGCTGGCGCAACTCGGCCAGCGCGCCGCTGAGCGGCCCCAGCCCACCGGCCTTGAGTTTCACCGGGCCGTTGGCATCAGGGTACTGGAACGGGCTGGCCAGCAGGTTGCCGTGGAAGTCGTTGAGGGCGGCAATGTGAACATCGACCGGAGCCGGGGCTTTCTGGCAACCGCTGGCCAGCAGCACGGCGGCCAGCAGCAGGGGGAACGAGCGTTTGGCGAAAGGCGCGTACGACATGGGGGCTCCCGGGGGTTCAGGCAGGTTGCAGGGCAGTGGCAGGGGCGCCGGCCGGCTTGGCGGCGAACGCGGTGCCCATGCCGGCGCGCAGCAGAAGCATCTTCAGGTGGTCGGTGATCAGTTCCAGGCGGTCTTGCAGGTGGTTGTTGAACACCAGGCCCACCAGGGCAATGGCAATACCCAGGGCGGTGGCGTACAGCGCAGTGCCGATACCGCGCGACACTTCGCCAGGGTCGGAAACGCCCGCCTCGGCCAGCGCCTTGAAGGTGTCGATGATCCCCAGGATGGTGCCGAGCAGGCCCAGCAGCGGCGCGCCGGCCACCACCGCTTCAAGAATCCACAGGCTGCGCGAGAGCCTGCCGCGCATGCCGATGTAGATGGCCTGGCCAAGGTCTTCCAGCTCCGCGTGCGAGTGCAGCTGGCCACGGCCTTCGAACAGTTGGCGCAGCAGTTCCAGCGGCAGGCTGTCGCGTTCACGCAGCTCGGCCGGCAGTTCGTTGAACTGGCGCACTTTCTTGTGCAGGGCCGCTTCCAGGGCGCGCGCCTTGCGCAGGTTGTAGGCGAAGAAGATGCCCCGTTCCACCACCACGAAGGCGGCGAGGGCGGCAGCGCCGTACATGATGTAGAAGGTGATGTCGTGCAGCAGGTCCATGTTCATGGCGGGTTACCTCGGTTCAGCGCAGAAAGGGCGGGGCCGGCCCAGGGCTGGCCCCGGTTCAGGGTCAGAATTCAGCTTCGAACGACACCGCGACAGTCTGCTCTTCGCCGATGTTGTAGTACGGCGTGCCGATGGTGCTGCGGTTGTTCGCGCCACCGGTGCCAAAGCCTGGGTTGTACTGCGCGGAGGTGAAGGCCACGCTGTCAACGCCACTCAGGTACTCGCGGTTGAACAGGTTGCTGACCGACAGGCGCACGGCGGCGCTCTTCATGTACTGCTTGTTCACCGGCAGGCGGTAGCCCAGGTTCAGGTCCACGGTGGTGAAGTGCGGAATCGACTGGTCGTTGGTCATGTCGCCGTACTGGTTGTCGACGAACTTGCCGATGACGTTGCCGTAGAAGCGCCCGTCGTCGTAGCCCAGGCTCAGGTTGAACATGTTCTTCGGCACGCCGGCCACCTGCTTGCCCTTGGTGGGCAGGTCGATGCCGTAGTAGCTGATGGTGTCCTGCTGCTCGGCCTCGGTGTAGGTGTACGAGGCGTAGTAGTTGAAGTTGTGTGGCAGCAGCCCGCTCCACTCCAGCTCCAGGCCACGGTTTTTCACTTCACCGACGTTGAGCATCTCGTAGTCGCCGGTGATCTGGTTGCGGCTGGAGATCTGCCGGTTCTTGAACTGCAGGTAGAACAGGGTGGCGCTCAGCGCCATGTCGTCGCTGGCATAGCGCCAGCCAAGCTCGTTGTTCCAGCTCAGCTCAGGCTTCAGGCTCATCGAGTCGCCGCCGTTGTACAGCACATAGTTCGGTGGCGTGCGCATGGCGCGCGAGACGCTGTAGAACACCGAGTTCTCGGTATCGAGCTGGTACTTGGCGTTGAAGCTCGGCAGGAATTCGTGGTACGTGGCATCACGTTTGGCCGGCGTGTCGTAGAGGCTGGCACGCAGGTTGCCATCACGCTCGGAATGCTCGTAGGCCACGCCGCCGCTCAGGGTCAGGTCGGAGGTGACGTTCCAGGTGTCCTGCACGAACAGCTTGTGCGATGGGGTGATGGTGAAGTAGTTGCGGCCCTGCACTACGTTGCCATTGGCATCGCGCACCTGGTTGGAGTCGTTGTATTCGGCCCACAGGTCGGTTGGGCTGCCATCGGCGTTCAGCGGTACGAAGGGCTGGCTCTGGCGCTGGCGGGCGCGCTCGTACCAGTAGCCGACGTCCAGGGTGTGCTCGTCGTTCACCGCCCAGCTCAGCTTGGTGTTGATGCCGGGGCGCCAGGTTTCGGTCCAGGACGGGCGGTAGTAACGGCCGCTGACCGGGTTGCCATCGGCGTTGTACTGGGCCGAGGTTTTCAGGTTGCTGAGGTCGTAGTTGCCGCTGGAGCTGGTGGTGCTGAACAGGGTGGCCGGCGAGCCGAAGGCGCTGTAGCTACCGCCGTTGGCATAGTAGTAATAGGGCTGCACGGTCAGTTGCAGGTCGTCGCGCAACTGGAAGCGCCCGGTCACCGTGGCGCTCATGGTTTCGAACGGGTTGACGCTGGTCTTGTAGCTGGCGGTGGTCAACTTGCCGGTGGTGGGGTTGTAGGTCGGGGCGTTGGGGAAATCGTAGTCGTGGTCCGAATGGTACTGGGCCAGGCTCGGCTTCACGTATTTGAAGTTTTCCTGTTTGTGGTATTTGATCAGGGCATTGATGCTGTTGCCTTCACCAAACTTGTACAAGCTGTTGAGTTCGAACTTTTCGGCGTCGAGGTCGCCTTTGCCTTTCCATTTGTCGCTGTTGGTCTTGGACGCGGAAATGTAGTTGCTCAGGCCGTTATATTCACCGGTATTCAAACGGACGAAGGTCTTGTCCAGGTTATTGCTGCCGATGGTTTGCTTGATGAACACGCCGGCGTCTTTGCTTGGGGCCATCGACACCAGGCCAATGTTGCCGCCGCTGGCGCCGATATGCGGCGCGTCGAGTTCCGAGGAGCCCTGGGTGAGGAAGACTTCCTGCAGGTTCTCCGGGTCGCCCAGCAGGTTGGGGTACATGGAGAAGTCGCCGGAGTCGTTGATCGGAATGCCGTCCATGGTCACCCCGACCTGGCTTGCCTGCATGCCGCGCATGGTGAAGGAAAAGCCGCTGAGGCCGGTGCTGTCGTCGCTGGACACGTTGACGCCAGGGGTGTACTTGAGCTTGTCGATACCGTTGCCGGTGGGCGACATCTTCTCCAGCGCTTCCTTGGTCACGGTGGAGCGTGCCTTGGCCGCTTCTTCCTGAACCATCATGCCGTTGCCCAGGGTTTGCCCGGTGACATTGACGTCGCCGATATCCACCGAGTCTTCGGCAAACGACGCAGCCGTCCAGCCACCACACCCGACCGCCAGCAAGGTAACAAACAACTTATTCAACTTCACCACACATCCCCTTTGTAAAAAGTCCAGGCGGCA
The DNA here is from genome assembly GCF_011752565.1 of Pantoea sp. Ap-967. GTDB lineage: Bacteria > Pseudomonadota > Gammaproteobacteria > Pseudomonadales > Pseudomonadaceae > Aquipseudomonas. The sequence goes on along the minus strand of NZ_VWXK01000029.1, from coordinate 46,200 downwards.
CGGTTCGCACGCGCCCACGTAGAAGGCAGGTTTTAATTTTCGATGTTGTAAACAAGTGTCGCGGTAAATCGGTACTTATCCTTGCCCTCGAATACCGCCTGGGGAAAGGGCCTTACTTGCTCGATGCGCCGCAGGCTGGTTTGCGCTGCTTTATTCAGCAACATGCTCGCGGCCTTCTTTTCAATGCCCGAATCGAGCACGGCACCACTGCGGTCGACCAGCAACCAGATCACCACGTTGCCGACCGGGCGTTGCAGCGAGGCCTCACGGCCACGCGGGTACTGCTTGTATTTCTCCAGCTCCGCCAGCAGGGCGGCGATGTAGCTGTTTTCCAGTGCCGCGGTGTTCACCGCCGGTGGCGCCGGGGGCGGTGCGGCCTTGGCCACTGCCGGTGCCGGGGCCGGTTTGGCCGGCGCCGGGTTGCTGGCAACCGGTTGCGGCGCAGGCATTGGCGCAGGTTTCGCCAACTGGGGTTTGGGCTTGGGTGGCTGCGGCTTGGGCTCAGGCGGTTTCGGCTTGGGCTTGGGCGGCGGCTCCGGCACCTGCACCACGGGCTCCGGGTCCGGTTCGGGCAGTGGCTCTGCTACCGGCTCGGGCGGCGGTGGTGGCGGCGGTTCCGGTTCCGGTTGCAGCTCGGCCGGGTCGATCAACGCCACCTCGACGGTGCTGTCATCGTATTTCGGGGTAATTTTCAGGTCCGCTTTCATGGCGCTGTGAACAGCCACCGCCAGCAGGCAGATCGCCGGCAGGCACGCGAGTACTTTTCGCGATTTGAACAGGGCCGACATGGCTTACAACTTGCGCGTGGCGATGGAAACGGAGGCGAAGCCATTGCTCTTGAGCAGGTCCATCACTGCCACAAGCCGGCCCACTTCCACGCCCTGGTCGCTGTTGAGGATGATCACCAGCTTCTCGCTGCCGGTTTCCAGCGACTTCAGCTGCCTGACCAGTTCATCTTCAGGCAGGTCCTGGCCGTCGAGTTGCAGGCGCGCGTCCAGGCCCAGGGTAATCACGGCCTTGTTCTGCGGCTTGAGCTGCTGGGCGTGCGCGGCGCCGGGCAGCTGGGTCTTGATGCCCAGGGCCGGAATCACGTTCAGGCTGATCAGCACGAAAAACACCAGCAGGAACATCATCACGTCGATCATTGGAATGATCTCGATGTGCAGGCGTTTTTTCTTCGGTTCTTCCCAACTGCGCATTGCTCTGGCACTCCCCGTTTCTACGTCGGTCGAGCCGGTCGGCACGACTGTTTCGACCTGAAGTGAGAGCCCCGTCGTGGAATCTTCGAAAGCTGTCACCGATGTCAGGAACGACACCCTAGGGGCAGTTGGTTACAATTTGATTAAGTGGCGAAAGGCCATTTTGGGTTTGTTGGCTGAGGGGGATTCACGCGAGAAGGGGGGTAAAAACCTGAAATACACACGCAGTTGAACATCCCATGCGCCGTTTTTAACTCAACGGCGTGGAATAGTTCACAGTGCAGGAAGAAGTCGCTACGTTGACATATAACTGACATCGCTGTCAGGTATTAACCTTCGCCAGGGTTTTGCCTGGCACCTGCAGGGGGTCAGGGCTTGGCCACGTTCAGGCCCGATACCACGTTGACGCCTTCGAGCGTGGCAAACGAGATGTCTTTGGCGGTGAGCAGGAAATCGCTCACGTAGGGCACTTCCAGCATGTCGCTGCGAATGGCGGCATACAGCGTGGCCTGCAAGCCTTGCTCACCCAGGCGCTTGGCTGTCACGTAGCCGCGTGAGCTGTACTCGTGCACGGCCCAGTTGGGCAGGCAGCAGACACCACGCCCAGAGGCCACCAGTTGCATCATCATCACCGTGAGTTCCGAGGTGCGGACCTGGGCCGGCTCGATGTCGGCGGGGTCGAGGAAGCGGGTGAAGATATCCAGGCGGTTGCGCTCGATGGGGTAGGTGATGAGGGTTTGGTTGGCAAGGTCGGAAGGGGCCAGATAGGGCTTGGCGCGCAGGGCATGGTGGTTGTCGATGGCCAGCATCGCCTCGTAGCCAAACAGCGGCACGTAGCTGATGCCCGGCAGCGACACCGGGTCGGAAGTGACCACCAGGTCCAGGTCGCCGCGCTCCAGGGCTGGCAGCGGCGCGAAGGCGAAGCCTGAGGCCAGGTCCAGTTCGACCTCAGGCCAGGCACCGCGAAATTCATCCACCGATGGCATCAGCCATTGGTAGCAGCTATGGCATTCGATCGCGATGTGCAGGCGGCCGGCGGTGCCGCTGGCCAGCTTGCTCAATTCCCGTTCGCTGCTGCGCACCAGCGGCAGCACCTGCTCGGCCAGTTGCAGCAGCTTCAGCCCGGCGCTCGTGAAGCGCACCGGCTTGGACTTGCGCACGAACAGCGCCATGCCGATACGATCTTCCAATTCACGGAACTGGTGCGACAACGCCGACTGGGTCAGGTGCAGGCGCTCGGCTGCTTCGAGCAGGCTGTCGGTTTCGCGCAGGGCATGGATGGTGCGCAGGTGCCTAAGGTCGATCATGAGTAGAATTGGAGATCAGCTGGAGAAAAATGAGTTTGTCTCATAGCGGAGAATGCCTGACAATCCCCTTCTCGAATTTTTACGTCAGGGAACAGGGCACCGTGGTACAGGCGCAAACGTCTCTCCCTGGCGTTCACGTTTCCAGGGAAAACACCCATGACCCCCATCGACCGACCGAAACTGACCCTGCCCGACGGCGCCGACCGCCTGCTGCTGCATTCCTGCTGCGCGCCGTGCTCCGGCGAAGTGATGGAGGCCATCACTGCGTCGGGCATCGACTACACGATCTTCTTCTACAACCCCAATATCCACCCCGAGCGCGAGTACTTGCTGCGTAAAGACGAGAACATTCGCTTTGCCGAACAGCACAATGTGCCGTTCGTGGATGCCGACTACGACACCGACAACTGGTTTGCCCGGGCCAAAGGCATGGAGCAGGCGCCCGAGCGGGGAGAGCGCTGCACCATGTGCTTCGACATGCGCTTCGAGCGCACGGCGCTGTATGCCCACGAGCATGGCTTCTCGGTCATCAGCAGCTCGCTGGGCATCTCGCGCTGGAAGGACATGCAGCAGATCAATGGCTGCGGCCACCGCTCGGCGGCCAAGTACCCAGGAATCAAGTATTGGGACTACAACTGGCGCAAGGCCGGGGGCGCTGCGCGGATGGTCGAGATCAGCAAGCGTGAACGCTTTTATCAGCAGGAATATTGCGGTTGCATCTACTCGTTGCGTGACTCCAACCACCATCGCAAGGCGCAGGGGCGGGACATCATTCGTATCGGCGTGAAGTACTACGGGGATGAAGAAGACGGGCAGGGGATGGTTTGAGTCATCGCAGGTGATACCAAGGCCCTAGGCTCTGTCTGCTGGCTTCTGTCAGTTCGGATGTGATGACATCGAACTCGATCGCGCAGCCCCACCTCCGGCACACCCCCATTCGGGGTATGGCCCTGCGTCACCAACCCACCGATAGTGGCTCCATCCGCTCAGCCGAGCCGATCCTGATCACACGATGGAGTTGCTATGCGCAAAACGCTGAAGGTGATTTCCAGCCTGTTGCTGTGTTGTACCGCCGGCGCCACCCTGGCCGGTGAAGCAGACACCGGCAACACGCTCAGGTTGTACAACTGGACGGACTACATCGGCGAAAACACCCTCGCCAATTTCGAAAAGCAAACCGGCATCAAGGTGATCTACGACACCTTCGATGGCTACGAAACGGTTCAGACCAAACTCCTGACCGGGCGCTCCGGCTACGACCTGGTGATGCTCAATGGCTCGCTGGTGCCGCCGTTGATAAAGGCCGGAGTGTTCCAGCCGCTGGACAAATCCAGGCTGCCCAGCTGGGCCAACCTCGACCCGCAGGTGGTGCAGAGCCTGCAGGCCTTCGACCCCGGCATGCGCTATTCGGCGCCCTACACCTGGGGCAGTTCCGGCATCACCTACAACGTCGACAAAATCAGGCAGCGCATGCCTGATGCGCCCATCGGCTCGCTGGCCATGCTGTTCGACCCGAAAATCGTCTCGCGCTTCGCCGACTGCGGGGTCACCGTGATGGACGCGCCCAGCGAAGTGATCCCGCTGGCCCTCAAGTACCTGGGCAAAGACCCGCAAAGCGCAAGGCCCGCCGACCTCAAGGCGGCCCAGGACGTGCTCATGGGCATTCGCCCCTACATCAAGAAATTCGACTCGGTGAACTACCTCACCAGCTTGCCCAACGGCGATGTGTGCATGGCCCTGACCTGGTCTGGCGACTACGCCACCGCCCAGGCCCGTGCGGTGGAGGCGAAAAAGGACATCAAACTTTCGTTCTTCATTCCCAAGGAAGGCTCGCTGATCTGGTTCGACAGCCTCTACCTGCCCAACGACGCGCCCCATGTGGCCAACGCCCACCGCTTCATCGAGTACCTGCTGCAGCCCAGCACCATGGCCGAGGTTACCAACTACATCCACTACGCCAACAGCAACGCTGCCGCCACGCCCCTGGTGCAGGCCGATATTCGCAACGACCCGGCGATCTACCCCGACGCGCAAACCCGCGAGCGGCTGTTCACGCAAAAATCCCAGGACCCCCAGGCCATGCGCGCCATCACCCGGGTCTGGAGCACGGTCAAGACCGGCATCTGACACCTTTCACCGTACCGATCCGACAAGGAACCGCTTATGGCTACCCCGACTCGCCCATTGGCCGCCACCCCGCGCAACGACCTGCTGGTGAAAGCCGACAAAGCCCACTACATGCATGGCTACCACATGTTCGACGAGCACGCCGAGCAAGGCGCGCTGAACATCGAAGCCGGCGAGGGCGCCTACATCACCGATACCCAAGGCAACCGTTTCCTCGATGCCGTTGGCGGCATGTGGTGCACCAACATCGGCCTGGGCCGTGAGGAAATGGCCCTGGCAATCGCCGACCAGGTTCGCCAGCTGGCCTACTCCAACCCGTTCTCCGACATGGCCAACCCCAAAGCCATCGAGCTCTGCGAAAAGCTCGCAAGCCTGGCGCCGGGCGACCTCAACCATGTGTTTCTCACCACCGGCGGCTCCACCGCCGTGGACACCGCCTACCGGCTGATCCAGTACTACCAGAACTGCCGTGGCAAACCGCACAAGAAGCACGTGATCGCCCGCTACAATGCCTACCACGGCTCCACCTGCCTGACCATGTCGATCGGCAACAAGGCTGCCGACCGGGTGCCGGAGTTCGACTACGCCCACGAGCTGATCCACCACGTCTCCAACCCCAATTTCTACCGGGCGGCGGACGACATGGACGAGGCCGAATTCCTCGACTTCCTGGTGGCCGAGTTCGAGGACAAGATCCTTTCCCTGGGCGCCGACAACGTCGCGGCGTTCTTCGCCGAGCCGATCATGGGTTCAGGCGGCGTGATCATTCCACCCAAGGGCTACTTCCAGCGCATGTGGCAGGTATGCCAGACCTACGACATCCTCTTCGTCGCCGACGAAGTGGTGACCTCGTTTGGCCGGTTGGGCACCTTCTTTGCCTCCGAGGCCCTGTTCGGGGTGGTGCCCGACATCATCACCACCGCCAAGGGCCTGACGTCGGCCTACCTGCCGCTGGGTGCCTGCATTTTCTCCGAGCGCCTGTGGAAGGTGATTGCCGAGCCAGGCAAGGGCCGCTGTTTCACCCACGGTTTCACCTACAGCGGGCACCCGGTGTGCTGCGTGGCGGCGCTGAAGAACATCGAGATCATCGAGCGGGAAAACCTGCTGGCCCACGTCAATACGGTCGGCGCCTACCTGGAGCAGCGCCTGCAAACCCTGGCCGAGTTGCCGCTGGTGGGCCAGGTGCGCTGCATGAAGCTGATGGCCTGCGTGGAGTTCGTTGCCAACAAACGCACCAAGGCGCTGTTTGCCGACGCGGTGAACATCGGTGAACGCATTCACCTCAGGGCCCAGGCCAAGGGCTTGCTGGTGCGGCCGATCATGCACCTGAACGTGATGTCGCCGCCGTTGATCATCACCCATGCCCAGGTCGACCAGATCGTCGACACCCTGCGCAGCTGCATCCTGGAGGCGGCGCAGGAGCTGACCGAGCAAGGCCTGTACCACGGCCAATGACCCACCTGCACGCACAGGTGCGCGCGCGTGCCCCGGCCGGTAGACTGCGGGGCATGAGCCGAGCACACCAAGACACCACAATAAACCTGCCGTTTCATGCCCTGCAGCAATGGCACAGCGCCCTGCAACAGGCCTTCGCCCACAGCGAGGGCCCGGACGCACTGGCCTGGCTGGCGTCCGCCATCAGCCAGCTGGTGGCCGTCGAGTCGATGCTGATCAGCCACGAGCGCAAGGGCCACCCGCCGCAGTTGCTGTATCAGCAGGGCATTCCAGCGCGTTACCACGAGGCCGTGCTGGAGCGCTATTACGCGGCGGGCTACCTGCTCGACCCGTTCTGCCTGGCCGTGGAGAAAGGCCTGGCCCAGGGGTTCTACCACCTTGAAGACATCGCCCCCGATCACTTCTTCGACAGCGACTACTACAAGGCCTATTACCTGGGCACCGGCTGCAGTGAAGACAGCTATTTCATCGTTGACCTGGGTGACGGCAGCAAGCTTTCCCTGAGCCTGTTCCAAGGCTGCAGCGGCGCGCGCCTGGGGCTGGCGCAACTGCACCTGCTGCAGGCGGTGGAGCCAATGGTGCGCGAGTTGCTGCTGCGCTTCGCCCGCCATGGCCTGGCGCAGGCGCCCCAGGCCAATGGCAACGTGCAGGCGGCATTCGACAGTTTCGGTTGCGGGGTGCTGACCGAGCGCGAGCGCCAGGTCGCGCAGATGGTGCTGCAGGGGCATTCGGTGAAGTCCACCGCCCATGAGCTGGGCATTTCCCCGGAGACGGTGCGCATGCACCGCAAGAACCTGTACCTGAAGCTGGCGATCAACTCGCAATCGGAGTTGTTCGCCCAGTTCATCGGTTGGCTACGGCAGGCGCTGGCCCCGGCTTGAGGCCCCATCGCGAGCTGCGCTCGCTCCTACCAGGGCCTGCGCACGCCCCCTCCCGTAGGAGCGAGCGCAGCTCGCGATGGGCTGCAAAGCAGCCCCGGCACTCAGAGCGCTTCAGGTGGCAGGCCCAGGGAGGCCAGCGGCTGGTTGAGCACGCTACACAAGGCCTCAACGACCACCTGGTGATCCTGCCGGTGGGGCAGGCCGGACACGGTCACGCAGCCGATCACCCCCGCACCGCGCACGCTGATGGGAAAGCCACCGCCAAAGCCTGCGTAGTCCGCAGCAGGCAGGTGATAGCGCTGGGTGATGTCCTTGCCTTCGAGTTTCAGCTGCAGGGCAATGCGGTAGGTACTGCGCAGAAAGCGCTGCACACTGTTGGTCTTGCGCCGCACCCAGTCATGGTTGTCGGCGGTGACGCCGGGCGTGGAGGCCAGAAACAGCGGGCGATCGAAGCGCCGTACATCGATCACCAACGGCCATTGCTCGGCAACTGCCTTGTTGTACAGCAGCGAACCCAGTTTCCAGGCGACGTGCTCGTCGAAGTGCTCGAATTGCAGGGCTTGCTCCTGACGAACCAACAGCGCCAGTTCTTCCTTCAGATCCATGTCCGACCTCATGCCTTTTTTATTTGAACACTAGCCCGAGCATATGCCATGTACGCTGCCAGCGTATACGCCCTCGGGCCAGCCATGCGGGTCAGGAAGGGAAGGCCGAACAGGATGCCAGGCGTCAGATCACCTTGAAGCCATGGGTGCCATCGCGCTCCAGCTGCGCAATCAGGCCGAACTCCCAATCCAGGTAGCCCTGCATGGCCTCGCGTGGGTTGTCGGTGCCCTCGTAGGGGCGCCGGTAGCGGTCGCTGCGCGGCACGGCCAGGTGGGTTTCGCCGCTTTCCAGCGCCTGCCCGGCAGCGATCCAGCGGGCAGTGCCGCCCTCCAGCAAGTACACCGGGGTGCGCGTCAGGGCTTGCAGGTCGCGGGCGGCAAAGCGCGCCAGCAGGCTGCTGCCGCACGTCAGTACATAGCGGCGAGCCTCGGGCAGGTGCTCCAGGGCCTCTGCCAGCTGGGCGCGGATCGCCCAGTGGGCACCGGGGATATGGCGCTTGACGTAGTTGGCGCTGGCGGTGAAGTCCAGCACCACGGTGCCGTCCTCGGCCAGCCAGCTGGCCAGCTGTTGCACATCCACTTCATTGGCCGCCGGCAGGGCGGGCACCTGCGCCTGCCAGTCTCCGCTGGCGCTGAAGTCCGCCGCGCCCAGGCCGTCGAGCACCGCCACCTGCCAGCCCATCTGGGCCAGCCAGGATGCACTCATGTTGGCGCGCACGCCGTCATCGTCCACCAGTACGATGCGCGCCCCGCGCACGCTGGCGACGTGGTCGGTTTCCTGCACCAGTTGCCCGCCAGGCACCGAGCGGCTGCCGGGCAGGTGGCCGGCGCTGTATTCCTCGGGGGTACGCACATCGAACAGGTAGGTGGTGCGCCCGGCCTCGGCCTGCCAGCTGGCCAGGCCCGCACGCTCTATACGGACCACGCCGGCGCGGTCCGCCACCTCGCGGGCCTGCTGGGCGGCGTTGGCGCGGGTTGCGTCGCTGACCGCGGTGAAGCGGCGTTCCTGGCCGTGGGCCAGTTGCTGGCCGGCCAGGGTCCAGCCGATGGTGCCATTGCGCAGCGCCGCCACCGGGTTGCGGATACCAGCGTTGACCAGTGACTGGGTGCCAATGATGCTGCGGGTGCGCCCGGCGCAGTTGACGATCACCTGGGTGGTCGGATCCGGCGCCAGTTCAGCCACGCGCAGCACCAGCTCGGCACCGGGCACGCTGATGCCGCCAGGAATGCTCATGGTCTGGTATTCGTCGAAGCGGCGGGCGTCGAGCACCACCACGTTGGCGTTGTCGTCGAGCAGCGCCTGCACCTGTTCGGCGGCCAGCGACGGCGTGTGGCGCACGCTTTCCACCAACTCGCCAAAGGCCTTGCTCGGCACGTTGACGTCGCGGAACAGCTCGCCGCCGGCTGCACGCCAGCCGGCAAGGCCACCTTCGAGCACGGCCACGTCGCTGTAGCCCAGGGCCAGCAGGCGCTGGGCGGCCACGGCGGCCAGCCCTTCGCCGTTGTCGTAGACGGTGATCGCGGTGCTGCGCCGCGGCACCCGGTCGTAGACCTCCAACTCCAGTTTCGACAGGGGAATATTGGCAGCGAACAGCGGGTGTTCCTGGGCGAACGGGTCTTCTTCGCGCACGTCGATCAGGGCCAGTTCCTGGTGGGCCAGCAAGGCGCTGCGGATAGAGTGGTAATGGCGGGTGGTGACAGTCGTCATGGGGCAGGGTTCTCTTTGGACAGGTCCCAGATATTGGGCAGGCGGGTATTGGAATAGCCTGAGATGAACGGCTTTTCGCTGCCGTCCACGGCGTACACCGCGCGTTTCACCGCGCCGATGTTGCCGCCGTAGACATGAATGCTGATCGACACCTGGTCGGCGTAGGCATTGCTGACCTGGTGAATATCGCCAATGCGCGGCGATACCGCTTCCACTTGGCCGGGTGCCAGGCGCACCGGGGCGCCGTGGGGCAGCAGCGCGCCGTGGGCGTCGCGCACGAAGCCCTGCGAATGTTCGGCGCCGCGCAGCATGCCGATCAGACCCCAGACCCGGTGGTCGTGAATCGGCGTCTGTTGCCCGGGGCCCCAGACGAAACTCACCACCGAAAAGCGCTGGCGCGAGTCGCAGTGCAGCAGAAATTGCTGGTAGCGCTGCGGGTCGGGCTGCGCGAGCTCGTCGGGCAACCAGTCGTCATGGGCCACCAGCTCGGCCAGCCAGTGCTGGCCATGGTCGAGGAGGGCGGCTTCATCGGGGTGCTGGTCGAGCAACCCGGCAAGGCGGTCGATGAAATGGCGCAAGCGCTCCGGGCGCAGGTTCTGGCTCATGGTTCAGGCTCGGCTTACAGGTTTCGGTTAACCCTAGCAAACCTGCTTTCTATTCTCAAAATGCAAAATGCTCATAAGCTAATATGCAAATAACGCATTTACAGCCACGCAGTTTTGTTTTGAAATTGCCATACCTGAAGGCATGAGGTTATGCCCAATGTGCATTTCACAGGTCGCTTATCGCGTTATAGATTATAAAAAATATCGAATTAATGCCTTTGGGCTATAAATCAACCAAAGACGAGACCGCACGCGCGGATCGGCTCATGTGCCCCAAGCGGGTATCTGGAGACGAACGTGCGCTACATCAAACAATTGGCCGCCACGCTGCTGGCCACCACCTTCAGCCTTGCCGCCGCCGCCCAGACCCTGGTGGTCGGTGACCAGAGCTACAACGCCCGCGCCGTGATGGAAGCGGCCGGGGTGCTCGACGACCTGCCCTATACCCTGGAATGGAAGCAGTTCACCGCAGGCTCGCCGGTAGCCGAAGCGCTCAACGTCGGCAGCCTCGACATCGGCCTGCTGGGCGATGCGCCGCCGTTGTTCCTCGGCGCCCTGGGCGCGCCGATCAAGGTGATTGCGGTCAGCCGGCAGAACCTCGAAGGCGTGGCCATCCTGGCGCGCAAGGACTCGAACATCCACAGCCTGCAGGACCTGCGCGGCAAGCGTGCGGCGATCTGGAAGGGCTCGTGGAGCCAGCAACTGTTGTTCAGCGCCCTGGACAAGGCCGGCGTGCCACGTGATGCGCTGGAACTGCGTTACCTCAGTGCACTGGACGCCTCCCACGCCCTCGACGGCGGCTCGGTGGACGTGATCGCCACCTGGGAGCCCTACGTCACCCAGCAAGAGCGCCAGGGCGCGCGGGTGCTGGCCACGGCCGAAGGGGTGATCCCGGCGCAGAGTTTCGTGGTGGCCAACAGTACCTCGGCCGAGCAGAAGCGCGCGCAGATTGCCGACTTCCTGCAGCGCCTGAAAAAGGCCCGTGACTGGACCCTGAGCGACCCGGCCCACACCCAAGCCTACGCCGATGCCTGGGCCAAGCGCACCCGCGCCGACGGTGACATTGCCCGCGCCTGGTTCGCCCGGGCGCGCACCGACCTGGCGCCGCTCAACCCACAAGTGATTGCCGATGCGCAGAAGACCGTGGACTTCTTCGCCGGGCTCGGGCTGATCAAGGCCTACCCCGCGGCAAGCCTGTTCGACACCTCGTTCGGCGCCGCCATCGAACATTGAGCCAACCCCTACCGGCCCCTTCGCGTGCAGGCACGGGCTTGCCCCGCGCAGGGGCCCACACCCATTTCAAAGGACTTCCCATGAGCAAACGACAGATCAAACTCGGTGCCCTGACCATGGGCTGTGGCGGCCCGGGCCGGCACAACCTGTGGCTCGACCCTGAGCTGCCCGCCGACGCCAGCGTCAACATAGACTGGTACATCGACATCGCCCGGCAAGCCGAGGCGGCGCTGTTCGACCTGATGTTCATCGTCGACAGCCAGTTCATCACCCCCGGCTCGCCTTCGCATTACCTGAACCGCCTGGAGCCCTTGACCCTGCTGTCGGCCTTGGCGGTCAGCACGCGCCATATCGGCCTGGTCGGCACCCTGACCACCTCGTACAACGCACCGTTCAACGTCGCCCGCCGGCTTGCCTCGCTGGACTTGATCAGCAAGGGCCGGGCCGGCTGGAACGTGGTCACCAGCGGCGATGCCGGCACCGCGGGCAATTATGGCCTGGACGAGCACTACGACTACGACACCCGCTACAGCCGTGCCCAGGAGCACGTGGCGGTGGTGCAGGGCCTGTGGCATTCCTATGAAGACGATGCCTTCCCCCGGGACCGGGCCACTGGCCGTTTCCTCGACCCGGCCAAGCTGCATGCGCTGGCGCACAAGGGCGAGCACTTTTCAGTGGTCGGCCCGCTGAACATCCAGCGCTCGCCCCAGGGCCAGCCGGTGATCTTCCAGGCCGGCGATTCCGAACAGGGCCGCGCGCTTGGCGCTGCCACCGCCGACGTGGTGTTTACCCATGCCGCCAGCCTTGAACAGGGCCAGGCGTTCTACCGCGATATCAAGGCGCGCGCCGAGCGCCTGGGGCGTGACCCGGAGCAGTTGCTGGTACTGCCGGGGGCGGAGATCTATGTGGGCGATACCGATGAGCACGCCCGCGAAATCGAGCGCCATTACCACCAGGCCGACCACAGTTTCGAACTGGCGCTGAAGGAGTTCGGGCGTAATTTCGGCTGGCATGACTTCAGCCAGTACGACCTGGACGCACCGTTCCCGCAAGAAAGCCTGGAGTCTGCCCGCAGCAGCTTCTTCACCAATGCCAAGCGCATCGCCGACCAGGCCAGGTACAAGGGTTTCAGCTTGCGCCAAGCCGTCGAGTTCGGGCGCCAGTTGCGCCCTGGGGCTTTCGTCGGCTCGGCCGGGACGGTGGCGGCGAAGATGGCCGAGTGGTTCGAGGCCAGGGCGCTGGATGGGTTCAACATCTATATTGGCCACCCTGGGCAGTTCCGCCGGTTTACCGAGGAGGTGGTGCCGTTGTTGCAGGAACGTGGGGTTTATCGCACGGCGTATGAGGGCAATACCCTGCGTGAGAGCCTGGGGTTGCCGATTCCGCGTTTCAGCCGGTAGATCAGCTCCTCGACCTTGTAGGAGCGGGCTTGCCCCGCGAAGCAGGCGGCGCGGTGCGTGGCACCGGCTTCGCCGGTGTTCGCGGGGCAAGCCCGCTCCTACAAGGGGGCGCGGCCTGCCTGCTTGGCTCAAGCGCTACGCACGGTTCCCTGCGCCTGCAACTGCGCAACCCGGGCCCTGACCCGCGGAATCAGCTCCTGCCCATACTCCACGGCATCGCGCAACTGGTCGAAGCCACGGAACAGGAAGGTGCTCACTCCCAGTTCGTAATACGCCAGCACCGCCTCGGCCACCTGCTCAGCAGTGCCCACCAGCGACGTTGAGTTCCCGGCGCCCCCACCCAGGGCGGCAATCTCGGTCCACAGCCGGGTGTCGTGCACCTTGCGCTGGCTGGCCAGTTCCACCAGGCGCTCGGAGCCGACATTGCTCTTGCCGAAGTTCTTCTCGCGCCGGTTGCCCTGGCGAATGCCAATGCGCTGCTTGGCATCGGCCAGGATGCGCTCGGCGCGGTCCCAGGCCTGCTCCTCGGTCGCCCCCAGAATCGGCCGCAGCGACACGCTGAACCGAATGTGCTGCTCGCGGCCATGGCGGGCAGCGGCCTTGCGCACCTGGGCGATACGCGCGCGCACCTGCTCCAGCGGCTCGCCCCACATCATGTACACGTCGGCATGCTTGGCGGCGACTTCCACGGCAGCGTCGGAGGCACCGGAGAAGTACACCGGCAGCGTGCCCACGGGTTTCACCAGGGTCAGGTTATCTTCCACCCGGTAGTGCTCGCCGTGGTGGTCGAACGGCTGCTGCTGGGTCCAGGTATTGCGCAGCACATCCAGGTACTCGTCGGTACGGGCGTAGCGGGCATCCTTGTCGAGGAAGTCGCCGTCGCGCTGCAGGTCGCCGCTGTCGCCGCCGGTGATCACGTTGATCGCGGCGCGGCCGCGGCTGAGCTGGTCGAGGGTGGCGAACTGGCGGGCGGCGAAGGTCGGGGCCTGGAAGCCTGGGCGGTGGGCCACCAGCAGGCCGATGCGCTCGGTCAGCGCGGCGACGTAGCTGGCCAGGATCATTGAGTCTGGCGCGCTGGTGTTGACCGCCAGCAGGGCTTTGTCGAAACCGCCGTATTCCTGGGCCTGGGCAAATGCCTTGATGAACGCCAGGTCAACCAGCGGGCCACGTGGGGCCTGGGACTCGCTGCCTTCCTGGGGGCCGATGAGGCCGATGAATTCGAGGCTCATGCAATCAAACTCCTTTTACCATGGGGCGGTTTCAGGCCACTTCGCCCTGCGCGCGGCGCAGGGTGTTGCGGTTGGTGGGTACGTTCAGGCCAAAGCTGTCGCGCAGGGTGCTGCCGGGGTATTCGCTGCGTGCAAGGCCGCGGGCCTGCAGCAGGGGCACCACCAGTTCGGTGAAGTACTGCAGGCCGTCGGGCAGCAGCGAGTTGATGATGAAGCCGTCGGCGGCGCCGTTCTCGAACCAGTCCTGCACGGCATTGGCCACCTGCTCGGGGGTGCCGGTGAAGTCGCGCCGTGGGCGCGAGAAGCGCAGCGCCAGCTCGCGCAGGGTCAGGCCTTCTTCGCGGGCCAGTTGCTTGAGGTGGTCGGCGGTTCCCTTGTGGCTGTTGTCGCCCAGGTTGCCCAGGTCTGGGAACGGTGCGTCGAGGTCATGCCGGCTGAAGTCGTAGTCGTTGAACGGGCGGCCCAGGGCGACCAGGGCGTCCTCGATGCTGACCAGGTCCACCGCCTGTTGGTAGCGGTGCTCGACCTCCGCTTCATCGCGGCCAACGATAGGGCGAATGCCCGGCAGGATGAACAGCTGCTCGGGGTTGCGGCCATGCTGGGCAGCGCGCTGCTTGAGGTCCTGGTAGTAGGCGCGGGCATCGCTGAACGACTCGGGGCTGACGAAGATCGCATCGGCATTCTGGGCGGCGAAGTTGCGGCCATCCTCGGACACGCCAGCCTGGAAGATCAGCGGCTGGCCCTGGGGCGAGCGTTGGATGTTCAGCGGGCCCTTGACCTTGAAGAACTCGCCCTGGTGGCCGAGGGTGTGCAGTTTGTCCGGGGCGAAGAATTCGCCGCTTTGCTTGTCGCGGGTGAAGGCGTCGTCTTCCCAGGAATCCCATAGCCCCTTGACCACTTCCACGTGCTCACGGGCGATGCGGTAGCGCACGGCGTGGGGTGGATGCTCGGCCTTGCCGAAGTTGTCGGCGGTGCCGGAAAGCCACGAGGTCACCACGTTCCAGCCAGCGCGCCCGCCGCTGATCAGGTCGAGCGAGGCGAACTGGCGGGCCACCTGGAACGGCTCGGTGTAGCTCACCGTCACCGTGGCCACCAGGCCGATGTGCTGGGTGACCGCGGCCAGCGCCGAAAGAATGGTCAGCGGTTCGAAGCGGTTGAGGTAGTGGGGGCTGGAGCGCGGGTGAATGTGCAGGCTGTCGGCGATGAAGGCGAAGTCGAACTTGGCGGCTTCGGCCAGCTGCGCCTGTTGCTTGTAGAAGCCGAAGTTGACGCTGGCGTCTGCCAGTGCCTGCGGGTGACGCCACTCGCCCCAGCCGTGGCCGACGCCATGGATCATGGCGCCGAGGTGAATTTGTCGTTTGCTCATTGGGCATACCTGTGGGTGTTGGTCGGTGTGGACGGCCTCCGCCAGGTGGGGTCGGACTGTTGAGGGGACGTTAACGCGGGGGAGCGGGGGTTGTGAAAGGCTTTGTGGTTCTAAGCTAATTATGCAAAATGTTGATTATGTTTCTTTTGTAATATGAATTTTATGGCGATGGATGTGTGGCGCGAGGGAGATCGAGCGCCGCCCGCGCGGCGCATCGCAGGCAAGCCTGCTCCTACAAAGGGCCGCGCGCGGTGGCAACATGAACATTGGCCCGAAACAAACGTAGGAGCGAGCGCAGCTCGCGAAGCGCCGCGCGGGCGGCGCTCGATCTCCCAGGCGCCGCACCTCTAACGCCAACCGCTAAACCGCCACCGGTAGCACGCTGCGCGAATACCCCGGTATCGCTGCAATCAACTCCCGCGTATAGGCACTGGCCGGCTCGCTGAACACCTGCACCGCCGGCCCCTGTTCCACCACCTGCCCACGGCGCAGCACCAGCACCTGGTCGGCCATGCTGGCCACCACGGCCAGGTCGTGGGACACCAGCACATAGGCCATCCCCAGCTCCTGCTGCAGGGTTTCCAGCAAGGCCAATATCTGCGCCTGCACCGACACGTCCAGCGCGCTCACCGGTTCATCGAGCAGCAGCACCTGCGGCTCCAGCGCCAACGCCCTGGCAATCGCCACCCGCTGGCGTTGGCCGCCCGACAACTCCCGGGGCAGGCGGTCGAGAAAATGCACCGGCAAATGCACCCGCGCAATCAGCTCGCGGGCCTTGCGCTCCAGCGCCTCGCCCTTGAGCAAGCCGAACGACACCAACGGCTCGACGATGCTGTCGAACACCGTGAAGCGCGGGTCGAGCGCGGCGAATGGGTTCTGCTGCACCAGCTGGATCCGCCGGCGCAGTGGCCTGAACTGGCGCCAGCTGTAGGCGCTGACATCCTCGCCGGCAATTTCCACGCGCCCCTGGCTGGGCGTTTCCAGCCCCAGCGCAATGCGCAGCGCCGTGCTCTTGCCCGAGCCCGACTCGCCGACGATGGCCAGGGTCTGCCCGGCATGCACGTCCAGGCTCAGGTCCTGCAGGGCGGTGAACGGGGCGCTCTGGCCGGGCAGCGCAAAGCGCTTGGCAACGCGGCTCAGGCGCAGCAGCGGCGCCTGCCCCGGTGGTGCGCTCGGCCTGCGCCGGGGCACGAAGGCCGGCGCTGCGTTGAGCAGGGCATGGGTGTAGGGTTGCGGCGTGCCCCACAGCACCTGCCGGGGCGAGGCCTGCTCGATCAGCTCGCCCTGTTTCATCACCAGCAGGCGGTCGGCACGGTCGCAGGCCATGCCCAGGTCGTGGGTGATGATCAGCAGCGAGATGCCACGTTCGGCCACCAGCTGTTGCAGGTGGTCGAGAATGCGCCGCTGTACCGTCACATCCAGCGCGCTGGTGGGCTCGTCGGCAATGATCAGCCGAGGGTTGCCGGCCAGGGCAATGGCGATCAGCACCCGCTGGCGCATGCCGCCCGAGAGCTCATGGGGGTACTGGCGGGCGCGCAGCGCCGGCTCGTCCAGGCCAACCTGGGCCAGCAACTCCAGGACATCGGCATCCAGCGCCGGGTAGCGCCGGCCCTGGGCCAGCACCAGGGCTTCGGCGATTTGCCGGCCGATGCGTTGGGTGGGGTTGAGGCTGACCATCGGGTCTTGCGGCACCAGGCCGACGGTACGCCCGCGCACCTGGCGCTTGGCCCGCTCACTTGCCTTGGCCATGTCGATGCCATCGACCCACAACTGGCCCTGGTCGATCCGCGCATTGCCCGGCAGCAGGCCGAGCAAGGCGCCGGCCAGGGTCGACTTGCCTGAGCCCGACTCGCCAACGATGGCCAGGGTTTCGCCCTGGGCCAGGCTGAACGACAGCTGTTTCAACGCCTGCGTGCGCTGCCCGGCGAAGGCATAGCTGACACTCAGGTCGCGCACGTCGATCAAGGTTGGCTGGCTCATCGGGCATGCTCCTCGGCGCTGCGCGCCAGGTGGTTGAGGCTGAACACCACGGCGACCACGAACAACCCCGGCAGCAGCGATACCCAGGGGGCGGTGATCAGGAAGTGGCGGCCGTTGGCGATCAGCGTGCCCCATTCCGCCGCAGGCGGCGCCGCGCCAAAGCCCAGGAAGCTCAGCCCGGCGGTGGCCAGGATGGCGGCGCCGAAGTCCAGGGTGGCGAGCACCGCCACCGGGCCCCAGGCATTGGGCAGTACATGGCGCAGCAGGGTACGCGCCCAACTGGCGCCGCCCAGGCGCGCGGCCTCGACGTAGGGCAGGGTCTTGATGCGCAGCACTTCGGCGCGGGTGGTGCGGGCGAACCCGGGGATGATGCCGACGCCAACGGCCACCGCCACCGGCACCGTGCCAAAGCCGATAGCGGTGACGATCGCCAGGGCCAGCAACAGCCCGGGCAGCGCCAGCAGCACGTCGACCAGGCGCATCAGCGCAGCATCCAGCCGGCCACCGGCAAACCCGGCCAGCACGCCCAGGCCCAGCCCGCCGAGCAGGGCGATGGCCACCGCCAGCAGGGCGGCCAGTACCGACAGGCGCGCGCCGTACACCACCCGGGTGTACAGGTCGCGGCCCAGTTCATCGGTGCCGAACCAGTGCACCGCGCTGGGCCCACTGAGCTTGGCGGCAGGCGCGGTGGCGTAGGGGTCGAAGCTGCTCAGCCAATGGGGCACCAGCGCGCACAGCAGGGCGAACAGCACCACCAGCAGGGCCAGGGTGAAACCGGGGCGGCGCAGCAACGGAACCAGCGCCTGCTGGGCGCGTTGCCAGCGGGTACGGCGTTTCCAGGTATCGGCAGGCCGGCTTGCAGCTGGCGTGCTGTCGAGCTGGGGCAGGGGAATGTCGAGGGTCATTTCAGCTCACCTTGGCCGTGTGGGTGATGCGGGGGTCGAGGTAGGGGTAGAGCAGGTCGACGATCAGGTTCACCACCACGAAGGCGGCGGCCGACACCGCGACGATTGCCAGCACCACCGGGATGTCCTGGCGCAGCACGGCTTCCTGGGCCAGGCGGCCGACGCCATTGCGCGAGAAGATGGTCTCCACCAGCACCGCGCCAGACACCGTGTTGCCCACCTGCAGGCCGACCAGGGTCAGCAGCGGCAGGGCGGCGTTGCGCAGGCCATGGCGGGCCTGCACCTGGGCCCGGCTCAGGCCTTTGCCGTAGGCCGTGGTGATGTAAGGTTCCTGCCATACGCCCTGGAAGCCGCGCTGCAGCACCTGGGCGTACACCGCAGCGCTGGGGATCGCCAGGGTGATCGCCGGCAGCACCAGGCTGGCCACGCCTTGGCTGCCGGTGGCGGGGAACCAGCCCAGGGCGAAGGCGAAGACCTGAATCAGCAGCAACCCCATCCAGAACACCGGCACTGAAAACCCCAGCGAGGGCACCCGCGCCAGCGCGGTCTTCAGCGGCCGCCATTGCAGGTAGGCGGTGAGGTAGGCAAGGCCCACGCCGCCCAGCAACGACAGTACGATTGCCGTGCCCGCCAAGGCCAGGGTTTGCGGCAGGCGCTCGGCCAGCAACGCGGCAACCGGCCGGCCCATCGACAGCGACTGCCCCAGGTCGCCGTGCAGGGCGCGCCACAGCAAGTCGGCATATTGCTCGAACAGGCCCTTGTCCAACCCGTAGTAGGCGCGGGCCTTGGCCAGGTCTTCGGGCGACAGGCCGTCGGCTTCCATGCCCGAGGCGCTGAGCATGATTGCCAGGGTATCGCCGGGCAGCAGGTAGAGGATGAAGTAGGTGATGGTATAGGCGCCCCACAGTACCAGCAGCGCCTGGCCGAAGCGGCCGATCAGGTAGCGCTTCATGGCTGCTCGACCTGGATGTCGCTGAGCAGGGCGATGCCTTCGGCCGTCCAGCGGAAGTCCTTGACCCGCGGCGCGGTGGCGGCCTGCCACACCCGCTCATACAGTGGGAAGGTCGAGGCTTCGTCGATCAGCAGGTCCTGTAACTGGCCGTAGGCTTGGGCGCGCTGGTTGTCGGCGGTGGCGGTGATGCCGCGGTCGAACAGCGCCTGGGCGGTGGCCAGGGCGTGTGGCTCGTAGGTGTTGGTGGCCAGGGTGGCGCTGTTGGCCGCGCGTGGGTCGAGGATGGTTTGCAGGATGATCGGGTCGGCGCGGGTCATGTAGGTGGAGGTCAGGTCATAGGTACCCGCCGCGTTGCCGGCTACCCACTCGGCGCGGGTCAGCACGTTCAGCTTGAGCTCGATGCCCACCTTGCGCAGTTGGTCCTGCACCAGCACGTCGCCGGCGGTTTCGGCCGGGGTGATGTTGTAGCGCAGGGTCAGGCGCTGGCCGTTCTTGTGCCGGTAGCCATCCTCGGCCTTGTGCCAGCCGGCGGCATCGAGCAGTTGCTCGGCGCCCTGGGGGTCGTAGGCAAGCTTGTTGGCCTGGGGCTTGAAGTACGGCGTGGTCACGTCGTACACGCCGCTGACCACCGGGAATTGGGCGCTGTACACGGTGTGGGCATAGCTGGTGCGGTCGATGGCCTTCTGCAGTGCCAGGCGCACCTGGCGGTCACCCAGCAGGCGGCCGTTGCGGGTGTTGGGGTAGAGGTTCAGCGCCGGCCCTGGCAGCGAGCGGCTTTGCAGGTTCGCGCCCTTGGACTCGAACAGCTTGAGGTCGACTTCCGAGAACGGGTTGCGCGGCCAGAGGATATCGGCCTTGCCCTGCAGGAACAGGCCATTGCGCACGCTTTCTTCGGGGATGTAGCTGATTTCCACGGCATCCAGGTGCGCCGGGCCCTGGTTGCGCACGTTGGCCGAGGGCCAGGCGTAATCGGCCCGTTTGACCAGGCGCGCGCCCACCTCGGGGGTGTAGTGCTCCAGCACGAACGGGCCGGTGCCGATGATCTTGCCCAGCGAACGTTCCTGGGCGCTGAGCTGGTAGGAGGCCGGGGCGAGAATGGCCAGGTTGGTGGTGGAGGTGGCCTGCAGGAAGCCGGCATTGGGTTTGGCCAGCACCAGGCGCACGGTGAAATCGTCGAGCACTTCGGCGTGGTCGTAGCCGGCCAGGTAGGTGGCGCCAAAGGTGGCCGGCAGTTGGGTGGCAAAGGCCTTGTTGCTGTCGAAGGCGGTTTTCACGGCATGGGCGTCGAAGCGCTCGCCGTTGCTGAAGGTGACGTCCTGGCGCAGGTGGAAGGTGTAGCTCAGGGCGTCGTCGCCGATCTCCCAGCTTTTCGCCAGCCAGGGAATGATGCGGCCGCTGTCAGGGTCCTGGTCGGTGAGCGATTCCGCGACGTTGCGCAGCAGCACACGGTGCTCCAGCCAGTAGACCTGGAAGGGGTCGACGCTGACCAGGGTGGTGTTGTCGCCCCAGAAGGCGATGTGCAGGGTTTTGCTGGCGGCGGTGTTGTCGGCGGGCGAGCAGGCGGTGAGGGCCAGGGCCAGCGAACCGATGGCGAACAGGCGGTGCAGTGGGGGCATGGGAGGGTCCTTCAATGAAGTGGAGTTTCCTGCGCCGGCCTCTTCGCGGGGCAAGCCCGCGCCTATACATGGACCGCAATGGCAACCCCTGTAGGCGCGGGCTTGCCCCGTGAAGAGGCCGGCCCAGGCTGCAGCTACCGGTCAGTCCTGGTAATCACGCCCCTCTCGGTCCAGTTGCCGAATCAGCGCATCCCAATGCCGCTGAATGCCTTCCCCCTTGCCATCGGCAAAGCGCTTGGACTGCTCATGCACCTTGGCAATCGCCGCCTGCGGTGCGTGCAGCAATTGGTCGTTGCCCCCGGCCTGGGCCGCCACCTGAATATTGCAGGCACGCTCCAGCCCATGCAGTTCACGGAACGCATGCTCCACGCTGATGCCCCCGGTGAGCAGCCCATGGTTGCGCAGAATGAGGATGTTGCTTTCGCCCAGGTTGGCCACCAGCCGCTGTTGTTCGTCCAGGTCCAGGGCCACGCCTTCGTAGTCGTGGTACACCACCCGGCTGTAGTAGGCCAGGGCGTGCTGGGAGATCGGCAGCAGGCCGTCGCGCTGGGCCGACACCGCTGCACCGTCGCGGGTGTGGGTGTGCAGTACCGCGTGCAGGTCTGGGCGGGCGCGGTGGATGGCGCTGTGGATCACGTAGCCGGCCTGGTTGATGCCAAGGCCCAGTGGGTCATCGATGATCGTGCCGTCGACGTCCACCTTGACCAGGTTGGAGGCGGTGATTTCGTCGAACAGCAAACCGAAGGCATTGATCAGGAAGTGCTCGTGCGGCCCTGGTACGCGGGCCGAGAAGTGCGTGTAGATGTGGTCGGTCCAGCGGAACAGGGCGGCCAGGCGGTAGGCCGCAGCCAGCTTGACCCGCACCTCCCATTCTTCGGCGCTGACCCGGCTGCGCACAGTGTTGGAAAGAGGGGTGACGGCAGACAGTGAACTCATGGTGTGCTCTCCGGTAATCAGTAGCCGCGCGCGCTATCGACCAGGTTGGCCAGGGGCGCCTGTTCGCGGTAGCGGTGGAAGTTGGCGATGAAGGCTTCGAGGAAGGCCGGGTAGCCGTCCTCGGAAATGGCCGAGGTGTGGGGCGACAGGAACACCCGTGGGTGGTGGTACAGGGGGTGGCCGACGGGCAGGGGCTCGGGGTCGGTGACATCCAGGCTGGCTCGCCCGATCCGGCCGCTGTCCAGGGCTTCGAGCAGGGCCTGTTGGTCGAGCAGGCCGCCGCGGGCGATGTTTATCAGGTGCAGGCCGGGGCGGGCGTGGGCCAGCACCGGGCCGTCGACCAGGCCACGGGTGGCGGGGGTCAGCGGGGCCGCCAGCACCAAGTGGTCGCTGCCAGCGAACAGCTGGCGCAAATCGTCGGCACGCGCCACGCCAGGCACCTCGGCAATGGCCTGGCCGGGGCGGCTCAGGGCCAGCACCTTCATGCCCAGGGCCACGGCCTTGCGCGCCAGGCTCTGGCCGATGCTGCCGAACCCGAGAATACCCAGGGTGCGGCCACGCAGCGGGGCCAGGGCGGTCAGGCGCCAGTCGGCATCCTTGACCCACAGCCCCGGCAGTTGCTTGGCGGCGGCGAACACCAGGGCCAGGGCGAATTCGGCCACCTGCTCGGCATTGGCGCCCTTGCCGCTGGTGACGGGTGGGCCTTGGAACACCCAGTCGGGGTAGAAGTCGATGCCAGACGACACCAGTTGCACCCACTTCAGGCCCCAGGGCCAGCCTGGCGGCGCGGTGTCGACGCGCTGGCCGCGCACGTTGATCGGGCGCAGGATGAACACGTCGGCGGGGGCCTGCAGGCTGAGTTGGCCCGGGGCGATATCGATGATTTCGTGGTCCGGCAGGTGGTCGCGCAGGTGCTGGTTGGCCTGGGCGTCGAGCTGGCTGGCGATGATCGAGTGGCTCATGCTTGCACCTCGGCCAGGGCTGCGCGGCCGACTTGGCCGAACACCACGTCATCCTGCGGGGTATGGATACGGCTGCAGAGCACGTCACGGTAGTGGCGCTCCAGCGGGTTGCGCCGCGACAGGCCAGGGTTGCCGGCGGCCTCGATGGCCAGCTCCACGGCCTGGATGGCGTTGGCGCTGACCAGGTGCTTGAGTTGCCCGGCATGGGCCGCGCTTATCTGCCCGGCGACGGCGCCATCGAGCAGCGCCTGGTTGGCGAACAGTAGCGTGTCGATGCGCCCCAGCACGTCCTGAAAACGTGGCAGGCTGGCCAGCGGCGCACCCAGGTTGGACGGTTTGCGTTGCTGCAGGAAACTCGCCAGCCAGTCGCGTGCGGCGCGGGCCACGCCGTCGTACACCGCGGGCAGCAGCACTGCCATCCACAGCAGGCTTTCGCCGTCGAGCTCGGCCTTCGGTGCGCTGGCGGGGCTGACGCTGACCGCGTGGTCCAGGGGAATCAGCACGTCGTCGAAGCGCACCTCATGGCTGCAGGTGGCGCGCATGCCCAGGTGGTCCCAGTCCTCGACGATGGTGATGCCGGGGGTGTCGCGGTGCACCAGGAAGCCTCCCACCAGTGGGTCGGCATCATCGCTGCGGCCCCACACCAGGTACCAGCTCAGGCCGTGGCTGCCGGTGGAGTAGATTTTGCTTCCGCTCAGGCGCCAGCCTTCGGCGCTGCGCCGCGCCACGGTGGCCGGGAGGCCGCCGCGGGCGGGGGTGCCCAGTTCTGGCTCGACGCGCAAGGCGTTGATCAGCGCGCCGTGCTGCACGGCATCGCGGGCGACTTGCTGGCGCAGGTGCTCGGGCCAGCGGGCTTCATCTTGCAGGCGAAAATGCTGCAGGTACTGCATCACCAGGATCAGCGCGGTGGCCGGGTCGCCCTTGCCGACCGCGCCGATCACCCGGCGCGCGCTGGCCAAGTCCGCGCCGCCGCCGCCCAGGGCGCGTGGCACGGTGAAGGCAAGCAGGCCATGGCCGTGCAGCAGGTCGAAGTTGTCCTGGGGGAACTGGGCGCTGCGGTCGTAGCGTTCGGCATTGGCCGCAAGGGCTTGCGTCAGCTCGGCCAGGGCGCTGTCGGAGGGGTGACTCATGGGCTTTCATCCCTGAATGACGGTGGGTTGCCTAAGACCGTATTCTTATGGATGGCGCCTGTAAAAGTCTTTTTGGTTCTATGCTAATTATTTGTTTTTAGAATTTAATGATTTTCTTGTTATGCGATTTTTGCATTTATTGGTGGGGCGTTGTATTTGTGGCGTCTGTGAGATCGAGCGCCGCCCGCGCGGCGCTCGATCTCAATGCCGCCACAAATACGACGCCCTACACCCGGTCGCCCAACCAACAACCAACGCCCCACACTCGGCCACTCACCCCAACAACCGGTGCCCCGCCACCTCACCAAACAACTCCACCGGGCCCTGCAAATTCCCCAGGTAACGCGGATGGAACAGCCACAAATCCACCTGCGGCTTGAAGTCACTGACGTTAAGCACTTCCAGCGCATCGCGGTGGCGGCTCGCCTGCAGCAGCGGTTCAGGCACCAGCCCCAGCCCCTGGCCGTTGGCAACCAACCCCAGTTGCAACTCGGTACCGAAGGTTTCCAGGTTGATCGACAGGCTCAACCCCTGTTCGCTCAACGCCCGTTGCAGCCCGGCACGAAAACCACAGCCGTCGGGGTTGAGCACCCAGCCACGGGTGTAGCAGTCCTTGAGCTTGTAACTGCGCTTGCCGGCACTGCCCTTGGCCGCCACCACCTTCAGCGGCATGCGCGCGATGGACTGGCTGGCGATGCCCTCGGGAAAGATCTTGCCCGGTGGGAAGAGTGCAGCGGCAGCGTCCAGTTCGCCGTTCTCCATCCGGGCAATCAAGCTGCTGCCCCAGCCACTGCTGACTTGGGTGCGCAGTGGCGGGTAGGCCTCGCGAATTTGCGCCAGGGCGTCTAGCAGCACCACATCGCCCAGGGTTTGCGGCACGCCCAGGCGCAAGGTGCCGGAGGGGGCGCCATCGTTGGCCACCAGTTCGCGCAGCGAGTCGATCTCACGCAGGATCGCCTTGCATTGCTCGTACACCCGCAGGCCCATGGGGGTGGGCTTGAGGGGCTTGGTGTTGCGGTCGAGCAGGGTGGTGCCCAGGTCTTCCTCGAAGTTCTGTACCCGGCGGGTGATGGCCGGTTGGGTCAGTTGCAGTGCCTCGGCGGCGAGGTTGGTGGACTGGCAACGAATGACCGCGACGAAGGCGTCCATATCATCGATTTTCATGGTCGGCGCTCACTGGATCGATCGGAAAATAAGGCATTGGCATATTGGTTAACGATAGTAATGCCAGCGGCGAGATTCGCCAAATGCCGTTGTCTTTGAAAAATTGCATATTAGGATATTCCTAAAATCAATTTAGTTTATTTAGTGCGTCCCGCTAGAGTCGCATGACCTGGGCCGCACGATGCCGCCCGCCCTGTGACTGAGGAGCGCCATGTCCATCCGATCGAAGCTATTGACCCTTGCCGCCGCGCTGTTGCTGGCCAGCAACGCCACCGCCAGCGAGCGTTTGTCCCTGCGCATAGGCGACCAGAAGGGCAACATGCGCGCCCAATTGGAGGCGGCCGATGCCCTGCGCGACCTGCCTTACGACATCCAGTGGGCCGAGTTCCCCGCGGCTGCGCCGCTGGCCGAAGCGCTTAACGCTGGGGCCATCGACGCGGGCATCATTGGCGATGCGCCGCTGCTGTTCGTGCTGGCCTCCGGCGCGCCGGTGAAGGCCATCGCGGTGGACAAGTCCGACCCCTATGGCACCGCGCTGCTGGTACGCCCGGACGCCCCCTTGCACAGCGCCGCCGACCTCAAGGGCAAGCGCATCGCCACCGGCCGTGGTTCGATTGGCCATCACCTGGCGCTGAAGGCATTGGCCCAGGTTGGGCTCAGTGAAAAGGACGTGGAGTTTCGCTTCCTTGGCCCGGTGGACGCCAAGATTGCCTTGGCCAACGGCGCGGTAGATGCCTGGTCCACCTGGGAGCCCTACACCGCTCTGGCCGAGCTGAGCGGGCAGGGCCGGGTGCTGGTCAATGGCCGCGGCCTGTCCAGCGGCAACAGCTTCCTGGCCGCCACCGACAAGACCCTGCAAGACCCGGCACGGCGCGCCGCATTGCAGGACTACCTGAACCGCCTGGCCGAGGCGCAGGTGTGGGCCAACCAGCACCTGGACAGCTACTCGAAAACCCTCGCCGCGATCATCGGCTTCCCTGAAGACGCCGCCCGCCTGCAGTTCGAGCGCCGCCAGTTGCGTTGGCAAGTGATCGACGACAAGACCGTGGCCGAACAGCAAGACACCGCCGACTTCTACCAGGCCCACGGCCTGATGAACAAACGCCTCGACGTGGCCCCCACCTTCGCCAGCGGTTTCACCGTGCCAGGCGCAGCCAAGGTGGCTGTGCAGCCCTGAACCCCGAGCGGCGTACATGGCCCTGTAGGGGCGGGCTTGCCCCGCGAAGCAGGCGACGCGTTGTATGGCACCGGCTTCGCCGTTGTTCGCGGGGCAAGCCCGCTCCTACAAAAGCGTTCGCCGATGACGAAGTGCGATAATGAGTGTGACCACAGCGACCGCAGCTGATATCGCCCCTGCCATGACGGTGAATCTTTTGATCGATTCATTATTCCAGGCAATGACTTGCCGGGAAAATTTATCGTCATAGAGCACGCGCCCTTCCAACGTCGCCAGCGCTCGCACGATGCTCCCTTCCTTCACGCGCTCGACAGTCAGAAGCACTTTCGAATTAATCCGAAGTCCGGACTGCCGATAAAGCTCCCAATAGGTGTAGATGGGTTTGCCTTGTCGAACTCCATCTATTTTGTACGCGACACTGAACTTAGCCAATGATCGGTTGTTCTCCCAGCTCGCGGGCTGGCCAGATACTCGACCTTCTACCGCGATGAACTTCGACGCATCGGGCGGCGTGTATTCTTCCCACTGACTAAAATTAAGGCCAATGAAGCCGACCAAGGTTACACAGAGCGCCGATAATAACTGAATGCGCACCAAGGGCGGGGATGACCTCAGTAACTTAATAAACCCGGAAATTGAGCTCACACCCTATCCTCAATGCGTGTTAGTGCTAAAAGCTACGTTCAGTGGTATCTATCAATTGTGAATCGATCACCACCTGGCGGGACAATCTCGATGGGGCCGATGTCAACACGCCATCCCGGAGACTCTGGCACCGGAAAAATCAGAGGCCCTTGACCGGAGTCAGGGGCTACCACATATCCTCCGCCACCGGAACCTCCGCCTGTATAGCTGTGCACATCTTCATCCCCAAGCACGATTTCCTGAGTATCAGGATTCCATCGAGTTACCGCTATTCTGTTTGTATAGATTGCACTGATCTGAGCCAAGGAGGCAAGCCCCAAGTCCGGTGCTATCCAGTAGTCCGGGTAAGAGGCGTTAGTGTTTGCCCCAAGATGTTTGTCCACTACGGGCGAGATCAATGAATTATACAAACTTTCCGCCACGCCCGAGTTTAAGACTCCCGCAACATTAGCTCCCACCCCCACGGCAGTGAAGAAAACGCCTACAGGACCTGAGCCGGCAAGCAATGCGACACTTCCGACGACGCCTGCAATGTTACCGACCAGGCTTATCAAATCTCCCTTGTCGAATGTTCTATCGGTGCGGTATTGAGCTGTGATCTTGAGCATCACAGTGGTGGCGGCAAGTGTGTTGGTTTTAATATTCAAAAACGGCGTAAAGCCCGCTGTCAGCTTTACAATTGATGTGACGCCTGCAACTGCTGCACCTGTCTGAGCGCTTTGGTTAACCAAAGAAAAACCGCCTTGATCGCCATTAAACTGATCTAGGATCGACGCGGCCGCTGTTACAGTACCCACCGGGGCTTCGACATACCCCAAGATTATTTCAACGGATTTCGTCATATCCTTTACTCCTTGATCAGCGTTTTAAACGCGATACTCATGCGCAAGCGGTTACAGCTTGCTACAGGTGCTCTAGCTGCGTGCGGTACTTCACCATTAAAGATGACTACTCTCTTGGGTTTTGGCTGAACTGAGGCGGCCACGACTGTCTTGCCAGAATCATAAAACATCAACTCTCCACCCCAGCAGGTGGCCCAATACTCACTGCAAAACAGCATCACAGTCCGCCCAGGTGCATCAGGCGTGTTGTCTCGATGTATGGGGCCATCTTGACTACTGATTTGGCCATTAGCATAAGCTCCCAGTAATGTAGCTGTCGGCATGTGAACTGCTTTAATTCTTGCCCAAATATCTGCTAAAAAACCCCAGTCAGGTCGTTCGCGTAGCTCTTGTTCGCAATCCTGTTGTTCATCCCGACGAGTGCCGGCGATAAAGGCATGCCAGCACGGGCGGTCGATTGGGGAGTAGGGGTAAGGCCATCCATACCGCCACACAGATCCGGTCAGCAACTCTAGTATTTTGGAGTGCTCCGATTCGGAAATGCCGTTATCAATAATACATATATCGTTACCGTTAGGAATCTCAATCATGTTTCAGCCCTCTGATGATAGTCGTGAATGAGAGGGCTCAACTTAGCGCGACGCTGAAATTATAAGCACCGGGAAGTACGTACCTGGAATCAGGCAACTTTTGCCAATAGGATAAAATTACTCTTATCCTAGTTTTCTAATGCCATTTTGCTTGGAAATGCCCCAGCTTCGCTGGCTGCTCCGTCGCGCGGGAAGCGATGCCCGCAAGTGCGCCGCAATTCCCTTTGGGAGCGGGTTTATCGAGGCGTCAAATCGCCGCGGAGCAGGCATTGTGGTGCATGGCACCGGCTTCGCCGGTGTTCGCAGATTGCGTTTTCAAGCGCGGACGTTGCACTTGTAGGAGCGAGCGCAGCTCGCGATGGGCTGCAAAGCAGCCCCGGCGTGATGAGCCGCGAAGCTGAAACCTTGGGGCCGCTGCGCGCCCCATCGCGAGCTACGCTCGCTCCTACCAGGTTGTGTGAATTCTGTAGGACATTTTTCGTCACAAATCCGTCATGACACCGTGCGATCTTGGTCCAGCTCACGGCACGAAGCCGAGCGTTACAGGAGTTCGGTATTAAAACGATGCTCAACGCGCATCCCATGCCCCAGGTGTCCAGAGCCTGATGAGAGTCGTCACTTCTGGCGCGGCATACCTGGATATCGACGCCTATGCCTGCTGCATAGCCTATGCCGAACTGCTGAACAGGCAGGGCATCGAGGCGCAGGCGGTGAGCAGTGCGCCCACCAACTTCAGCGTCCCCGCCAGTGTGTTGGGGTGGGGTAGTCGCCTTGATGGCTACGTACCCGCTGGCGGTGATGAATTCGTTCTTGTCGACGTTTCCGACCCTCGGCATGTCGACTCCGTTGTCGTTCTGGAGCGCGTCACAGAGGTGATCGACCACCACCCTGGGTTCGAGCGCTACTGGGCTGAACGGCTGGGTAACGGTGCTGATATCCGGCGGATTGGGGCAGCGGCCACGCAGGTGTTTCAGCGCTGGGAGCAGGCGTCGCTGCTGCCGTGCATGAGCCGTGGCAGCGCTTCACTGTTGGCCACCGCTATCGTCGACAACACCCTCAATTTCACCAGTTTGAACGTCACTGAGGCGGATCGTCACGCCTATCGATCCCTGGCTGAGCAGGCGAGCCTGCCGGATAACTGGCCGCAGCTGTACCTGCAGGGTTGCCAGGACTCGATCGAGGCTGGCTTGGTCGATGCCTTGCAGGGGGACGTGAAGCGGTTCGACACCGCGGCCCTGCCCAGGGTGTTCGCCCAGCTGACGGTCTGGGATGCCCGAAAGCTCGTTGATTGTCACCGCCCGGCATTACTCGGTTGGCTGCACAGCCAAGGTGAGGATGCGGTGGTGAATGTCATTGGTATCTCAGACGGCACCAGTATTTTCGTGGCCATCTCCGAGGCATCGAGAGGCAAACTTTCGCGCTTGGCGGGCCTGCAGTGGAAAGGTGATCTCGCGTCTGTCACGCCATCGCTGCTACGCAAAGACGTGCTCGGCCTGAGTATCCCCACGGCGCAGGCCCGATAGGCGCATACCCAACCCCGCGGGCTTCGCGGAACATTGCACCCAGGCGCGCCACGACCCTCTGTAGGAGCGGGCTTGCCCCGCGAACACCGGCGAAGCCGGTGCCATGCCCCGCATCGCGTGCCGAAAATACCTAACGCCCTCCATCTTTTCTGCACATTTTGCCGCTACGTTCCCACCCTGCGAGGACACGCCGACTGCCCAGTGACTGGAGGGACCTGATGAACGCACCCATGCCGCAACCCACCCTGCTGGACCCGGATGCCATCCAGATCCGCCACCTGTTCGTCACCCCCATCGCCAGCGTCGTCCACCCCGATGCCCAGTCCCTGAACCGTCAGCTGCACGAGGTGATTACCCAGCGCATGGCCGTAGACCCAGGCACCTCGCACAGCAACCAGGGCGGCTGGCAGTCGCCGGCCGACTTCAGCCAGTGGGGCGGCGAGCCCGCCCAGGCGTTGCTGGCCTTCGGCCTGGCCCTGGCCAACCAGCTTACCGCCGTCTACAGCGCCGAGCATGGCCTGGTCGAGCCCACCTTCACCTGGCGGCACTCGGCATGGGCCAACGTCAATCACCCAGGCGATTCCAACCACCTGCACGGCCACCCGGGCGCCTACTGGTCCGGGGTGTACTGGGTGGATGACGGCGGCCGCCAGGAGGACCCTGCGGTGGGCGGCGACCTGGAGTTCCCAGACCCACGCGGCATGATGCCCTCGGTCTACAGCCCGGACCTGAGAATGCGCATCGAAGGCTGCCTGACCGCCGGCTACAGCTCCAGCGTGGCCCCGGCCACGGGCACCTTTGTCATGTTTCCCTCATGGCTGATGCATTCGGTGCAGCGCTTCAACGGCACCCGGCCACGTATCTCGGTGGCGTTCAATTTCGGTATTTAAGGCATCACCAGCGCAACAGGCGCGGGCCTAGCCACGCCCCGAGCGCGGTGGGCAGCAACATGCCCAGCACATACCACAGCCCCCAGAATGGCACGCCCATTTCCGGGCAGTGCAGGCAGTAGGCCACGGTCGCCGTGGCACCGGCCAGCAGGCCGCCGGCAGCGCCTGCCTGGCGCAGGCGGGTCGGTGCCAGGCCGCGCAGGGCCCAGAACACGCTGACCATGCCCGGTAGCGAGAGCAACGTGATGTTCAGCGCACAGGTGCGCCAGGTACGGCCCAGCAGCAGGTCGGCGCGTGCATCCAGGGGGGCGGCGGCCAGGCTGAGCGCCGCGCCCACCCACAACAGCAGCAACGGCAGGCCCAGCAGCCCCCAGGCCACGCCCGCGCGTGCCCCCGGCCTGGCAAGGCGCAGGGTCAGCCACAGCCCCAGCGCAGCCAGGCTGGTGGGCAGCGCCACCTTGGCCCAGAACAGCCCGGTGCGTGCCACCTCGGCCAGGTCGCTGCGCAGGCCATAAAGGGCCAGGGTCATGAACACGGCCGCAAGCAAGGCCAGCAGCAGTGCCAACCCCAGGCGCCGGGCTGGCAGGTGGCGCGGCACCGGGCCTTCGCCGGCGGCCAGCAGGCTGATCAGCTCATCGGTCTTCATCGTCGCTTCTACCTCCCAGCAGCTTGGCCAAGGCTTTCAGGCCGCGGTGGATACCCACTTTCACCGCCGAACTGGAAAGCCCCGTCAGGTGCGCGGTTTCTTCCACCGACAAGCCCTCCAGTTTGACGTGCACGATCGGCAGCCGTTGGCGCGCTGGCAACTGCCCCAACAGCCTGGCCAGGTCACGGCTGGCTTCGGCCGGCTCGGCGTCGCTGGCGGCGAACAATTCGCTGTCGTCTTCCAGCACGGTGTGCCGCGCTTCATGCCGCGACCAACTGCGCAGGTGGTCGGCCAGCTTGTAGCGGGCAATCGCCTGCACCCAGGCGGTCAGGGGCTGCTGCGCCTGGTAGGTGTGCCGCGCATTGTGCACGGCCAGCAGCACCTCTTGCACCAGATCCTCGACCTCGGCAGGCCGCCGGGTCAAGCGCCGCCGCAAAAACGCGCGGATGTGCAGCGCCAGGGCCGCGAGAAACGCCCGGTAGGCCTGGGCGTCGCCAGCCAGCCCACGCAGCAGCAAGGCTTGTAGCTGGGATTCGCGCGCATCGAGCGCTGCCTGTGAGTCAGTTCGCTGCATGGGCCGCCTGGGTTACACCGTCGGTGCATTTACTGTGAGCCAACCGTCGGCGGCGCAGGCCGATCAACCCTGCACCCCTGGCTTGAAACGTTAGGCGGCCAACGCCGGGTGAACAAAGATTTTTTTCTTGCCCCTGTAACCCGGGCCGTAACTGCCGCGAACTACTGCATGAGCCGCCGGTAAATACGCCGCGGCCTTACCCTCAGGAGTCCACCACATGAAAACCCTCGCCCTCGCCACCGCCGCCCTGGCCCTCGCTTCGCTGGCAAACGCGGCCCTGGCGGCTACCCCCTCCCAGCCAGCCGGCAGTGGTGCCGTCATGGAGAAATGCTATGGCGTCGCCATGGCCGGCAAGAACGATTGCAAGGCAGGCGCAGGCACCACCTGTGCGGGCTCGGCGAAAAAAGACTACGACGGCATGCACTGGAAAAACGTCCCGGCCGGCACCTGCACCTCGATCAAGACCCCAACCGGCATGGGTTCATTGACCCCTATCCAGTCCTGAACAGGGGAAGCCGACCATGAATGGCCAAGCAGCGCTGGGCGCCGGGGTCGGGCTCAAGGCCGAGCACTACGCCCAGGCGCTGGCCTGTGGCGCCGAAGGGCTCTGGTTCGAGGTGCACCCGGAGAACTACATGGTCGGCGGCCCGCGCCTGGCCTGGTTGTTGCGCATTGCCGAGCACCATCCGCTGTCGTTGCACGGTGTCGCGTTGTCGCTGGCGGCCGATGCCGAACCGGACCGGCTGCATCTGCAACGCCTGCGCGCATTGGTTGACCAGGCCGGGCCAGTGCTGGTGTCCGAGCACCTGGCCTGGTCGACCTGGCGCGGCGCCTATCACCCCGACCTGCTGCCGTTTCCCCGCACAGGCGAGGCCTTGCGCCGCATCAGCCGCAATATCCAGATCAGCCAGGAGGCACTGGGGCGGCCCATCGCCATCGAAAACCCCAGCCACTACCTGCAACTGCAGGGGCATGACTGGGACGAAATCGACTTCCTCGAAGCGCTGGCCCGGCGCACCGGGTGCGGTTTGTTGCTGGACATCAATAACGTCCATGTCAGCGCACACAACCTGGGCTTCGACGCCATCGACTACCTGGAGCGCTTTCCAGCCTGGGCTATCAGCGAGGTGCACCTGGCCGGTTACAGCCACGACGACCAGGCGTGCCTGCTGATCGACTCCCACGATGCGCCCGTCGCCGAACCGGTCTGGGCGCTTTACCGGCGCCTGATCGCGCGGGTGGGCCCGCGCCCGACACTGGTCGAGCGCGATGGCCATGTTCCGCCATGGGCGCAATTGCTGAATGAGCGCGACAGGGCCCAGGCAACCCTCAATGCCGTTGAGGTGCTGCGATGAAACTGACCCTCAGCCAGTTCCAGGACGCTTTCGCCCTGGCCCTGCAGGGGCGCCCGGCCCCGCAGCTGGCAGCGCTCACCGAGCAGCCGGCGTTCGCGGTGTACCGCAACACCGTCATGGCTGGTTGCGTGGACGCCCTGTGCGCCAATTTCCCCAGCGTCCTGACCTTGGTCGGGCGCCCGTGGATGGAGGCTGCCGCAGTGGCCTACGTGCGCCAGGCACTGCCCGACGACCCGCGGCTGGTGCTGTATGGCAGCGCCTTCGCCGACCTGCTCGCGCGCCTGCAAGGCGAGCATGGCCTGCCGTACCTGGCCGAAGTGGCCCGGCTGGATGCCTTGTGGAACGAGGCATTCTGCGCGCTGGATGCGCCGTGCCTCGACCTTCGAGCGCTCGCCGGCATGGCCACCTGTGACCTTGCCCGCAGCGTGCTTTGCCCACGTGGCAACGCCCGCTGGCACTGGTGCGAGGCACATCCGGCCTACAGCCTCTGGCGCTGCGGCCGCGAGCAACTGGCCTGGCAGCACGATCAGCCTTGGGGCGGCGAAGGCGTGCTGTTCGTCGCAGGCCCAGAGGGTGTTGGCCATCAGCCGCTGGAGAAGGGCGGTTGCGCCTTCCTGCAGGCCTGCGCCGCCGGGCAGCCCCTGGAACAAGCCTCACAGCATGCG
Organism: Pantoea sp. Ap-967; assembly: GCF_011752565.1. Taxonomy (GTDB): domain Bacteria; phylum Pseudomonadota; class Gammaproteobacteria; order Pseudomonadales; family Pseudomonadaceae; genus Aquipseudomonas. The sequence continues at coordinate 12,533 of NZ_VWXK01000029.1, read as the reverse complement.
TACCACGCCCAACCCGACCTGGACTTCACCGACCTGCTGGCCCGCCTAGTCGGCGCCCGGGTCTTTCTTTCGCTGAACGTTCACTGAGGAAACCACCATGGACCGCGTCCACACCACCCCCCGGGGGTTCAACCTGCGCCACACCTGGAATCGGCTTGCCGATGCCGTGCAACGGCACGTGGGTGACAGCGTGCTGTGCCTGGTTGCCCGGTTCGGGATCGCGTCGGTGTTTTTCCTTTCCGGGCGAACCAAGGTCGAGGGCCTGCTGACGATCACACCGTCCACCTACGAGCTGTTTCGCACCGAGTATGCCTTGCCGCTGCTGTCGCCCTGGCTGGCGGCGCACCTGGCCACCTATTCCGAGCATCTGTTTTCGCTGCTGTTGGTACTCGGCCTGATGACCCGGTTGTCAGCCCTGGCGTTGCTGGGCATGACCACGGTGATCGAAGTGTTCGTCTACCCCGATGCATGGCCCACCCACCTGACCTGGGCCGGCCTGCTGCTGTTGCTGATCGCCAGGGGGGCGGGTGCGTGGTCGCTGGACCACCTGTTCAAGGTGCGCTGATGGGGCTCCCCAGCTGGCTCGGCAGGGCCAAAAAAGGGCGATTTATCCACTTTCAGCTGCTCCCGAGGGCTACATGGATTATCCTTGCGCCACGCAATCAACTTCAAAGCAGTGAATCGAACAATGGGTTTTGAACAACTAGCTGGGCTTCGTGACCGCCTGCGGGCTGAAAAAGAGCAGGCAAAGGCGGAAAGTGCGCCACGCCCCAAACGCAAGGCCGCACCCCAGGCCAAGCCGCGTGAGCAGGATCCGGCAGTAGCGGCGATCTGGCCGCTGCAGAAGCACTTCCCCTTGGCCTTCCCGGTCAACCCGGCCCCGAAAGTGCCGCTCAAGGAAGGCATCTTCAAGGACGCCGAGCAACACCTGGAGCTGCTGGGCATCACCCGCGAACAGCTCAAGCTGGGTATCTCCACCTGGTGCCGTGGCGCCCGCTACTGGGCCAGCATGGTCGAGGACGCCCCGCGCCTGGACCTCAACGGCCAGCCAGCAGGCGTCGTCACCGCCGCCCAGGCGCTGCATGCCAAACAACAGGCCGGCCGCCAGCGCAGCCAGGACCGCCGCAACCGTGCCAAGGCCAAGGCGCCTGCTGCAGCGCCCGTTGCCGAGGCTACCGAGGCCGCCGCTGAACCCGCCGCGCAGTAAGCCTGCACGCTGATCCGCTAACGGTTGCCGGCCAGTGGGCCGTGCAACAGGGGCGTGTCGCGGATGTTCGCAAGCGTGGCGCAACCTGACAGTTGCATGACCACGCGCAGTTCCGTTTCGAGCTGTTCGAGCACCGCGCGCACGCCTTGCCAGCCATCGAGCGCCAGGCCATAGAGGATCGGCCGCCCGACCGCCACCAGGTCGGCGCCGGCGGCAATCGCCTTGAACACATCCAGGCCACGACGGATGCCACTGTCGAAAATCAGCGGCACCCGGCCGCGCACCTCGGCGGCTACCCGCTGCAGTGAGTCGAAAGCCGCTGGCGAGCCATCCAGTTGGCGACCACCGTGGTTGGACACCTGAATGCCCTCCACGCCATGCTGCAGCAGCGCTCGGGCATCCGCCGCCGTGGTAACGCCCTTGACCACCAGCGGCAACCCACCACTGTGCTCGCGCACGAAGTCCAGGCTGGCAAGGCCGATGCTGCTGTCAAAACTCAGGTCCAACGGCAGGCGGCGGCCCTGGGGGTCGAGAAAGTTGCCGGGTGTGGGCAAGCGCAGGTTGTTGCGCAGATCATGCTCCCGGTTGCCCCCCACGGTGACGTCCGCCGTCAGCACAATCGCCTTGTAGCCCGCCGCCTTGGCCCGTTGCAGCAGTTCGCGGTTGAAGCCGCTGTCGCGGGTCAGGTAACACTGGAACCACTTGTCACCTGGGCTGGCCGCGGCAATCTGCTCAAGGCTCTGGGTGGCTACCGTACTCACGCCCAGCAGCGTGCCAAAGGCCTCGGCACCCCGCGCCGTGGCAGATTCCGCGTCGGCGTGCACCAGCCCGTGGGCGGCCATGGCACTGACCATGATCGGCGCCCGGGCCTGGCTGCCGAGGATCTGGGTGTCCAGGCTTTGCACCACCGTGCCGCTGAGAATGCGCTGGTCGACGAAGACCCGGGAGAAGGCGGTACGGTTCTCGCGCAAGGTTTGCTCATCGCCGGCGCCTCGGGCGATGTAGTCCAGGGCCGGCTGGGCGATCACCTTCGCCGCCAGCGCTTCCAGCTCCAGCAGGTTGAAGAAAGGTGGGGAAGGTCGTTGCATTGGAAGGCTTCCACGGCAAGGCAGCAGGTTAGAAGTCATAGGCCAGCTTGGTGTACCAGAAGCCGCCACCGGGGTGGAACGGCGGGGTGCCGTAGTTGTACTTGTAGGCTGCCTGAGTGATGCCATTGTTGTCGGGGCGCACATTGAAGATGTTGGTGCCGCCAACGCTGAGCGTCAGGCTGTCGAACAGCAGGTACGAGAGGTCCAGGTCGGTGATCCACTTGGCGCCGAAGCTGCGGTCGTTGGCGGCGTTCTGCTGCCAGGTTTCGACCTTGCCATAGCGGGTGGTCTGCAGGTTGGCGGCGAAGTTGCCCAGCGTCCAGTTGGCCCCCAGTATCCATTTGCTGCGCGGCGTTGCGGCCACCAGCAAGCCCTCGGCGGCATGGCCGACCACGCTTACGCCGGCGTTCTGCAGCGCAGCCGGCGTGCCGCGGCTGCCCTCGACCGTGGTCTTGTTGTAGTTGAACGCCGCGCTCCAGCGCACATCGCCCCAGGCGCCGTATTGGCTGCGGTGGTCCGCCACCAAATCGATGCCGCGGGTGCGGGTGTCGAAGGCGTTGGTGTAGTAGCTGACCCAGGTATTGCGCGCCACCCCCACCGATTCGAGGATGTCGCCGATGGCGCCGTTGCCGTTGCTGCGGTCATACAGGTTTTCGCTGAGCAGAATACGGTCGTCGATGTCGATCACGTAGGCGTCGGCGGTAAAGCTGGTGCGCGGTGCGGGCTGCCAGGTGATGCCAAGCCCGGCGTTGCGGGTTTTCTCAGGCTTCAGGTCCGAGGCACCGAGGGCCTGGGCCAGGGCGCTGTCGGGCGTTGCGGTGTAGCGCAGGGCCGGCACCGCGTTGCCGTTGGCATCGGCTGCCGTGCGGTTGTCGGACACGGTGTAGCCCAGCTGGGTCAGCGAGGGCGCGCGGAACCCTGAACCCAGTGTGCCGCGCACGGCCACCTGGTCGGTGATGGCGTAGCGCGAGTTGAGCTTGAAGCTGTAGGTGTTTTCCTTGATGTCGTCGTAGTGCTCGGCGCGCCCGGCAAGGCCCACGTACCACTTGGGCGTCAGGTCGAACCCAAGGTCCAGGTAGGCTGCAACGTTGTTGCGCTTGAGGTCCGCCTCGTCTTCCGGGCGGATGGCCAGCACGCCCTGGGCGCCGGTAGACGGTTGCGCCCCATTGGCGTTGTACAGCGCGCTGCCCACCGGGAAGGTGTAGGGGCCGACGCTGTAGGCGCGCGGGTCGTTGCCGGCAAAGGTCCTGAAGCGTTCCCAGCGGTGCTCCAGGCCAAGCGACACCTGGGTGGGAACCGCCACGCCGAACAGGCCATCGAAGGCGCGGGTGATGTCCAGGTTATTGACCCACTGCTCGAACTGCAGGGTGGCCAGGTCGTCCCATTTGGTGGGCGAGTCCGGGCCATAGGTGGGGTTGGCGGTCAGGTCGCTGGCGTGCTCGATCTTGTCGCGGCCATAGGTGGTGGAGAGGTCCCAGTCCCAGTTGGCTACGGTGCCTTTGCCGCCGAACAGGAATTGGTAGTCGGTGTCCTTGAGGTTGTTCAACGGGTAGTAGCCGTCTGGAAACAGCTCGGGAACCGACGCCGCGCCATTGGCCGCACGCAGCTGGTTGTTCGACTCGGTCTTGCGTTCGCCGTAGGTGGCGTAGGAATACAGCTTGAAATCGTCGGCCAGCGGTAACTCGGCGTTGTAGGCCAGGTTGAACGCCTTGAGGTCCGGGTCGCCGTTGCGGGTGCTGACATGGTCCCAGGCAGCCTGGCGGTCATTCTCGAAAAACGCCCGGACGCTGTCTGGCGATTTCCCCACCCAGGTGGCGGTGCCGCGCTTGCGGGCATCGGCCGACAGGTGCAGGAAGCCCCCATCGCCCAGGGTGAAGCCATGGTCGGCAGCGGTCTTGATGGTTTCCCCTTGGCCTGAGAACAGCTGGCCGTAGCTGGTTTCCACATGGCCGCCGGAGGCCGTGCGCTTGAGGATGATGTTGATCACCCCGGCGACGGCGTCCGAGCCGTACTGTGCGGCGGCGCTGTCCTTCAGCACCTCGATATGGTCGACGGCGCTGACCGGGATCATGTCGATGTCCACTGCGTTGGCGCCACTGGTGTCGATGTTGCCGTTGGCCGGGGCGGCGCCGTTATGGCGGCGTTTGCCGTCGACCAGCACCAGCGTGTAGGCCGGGCCCAGGCCGCGGTTGCTCAATGGCCGCACCTGGGAGTTGACCCCGGCGATGTTGGTGCCGAAGTTGAACGAGGGCAGCAATTTGGAGATGGCTTCGGAGAGTTCCGCACGGCCGGTCTTGAGCAGTTGTTCGCTGTTGATGATGTCGATTGGCGTGGGGCTGTCGGCCACGGTGCGCTGCTGGCCACGCAGGCCGGTGGAAATTACTGAAACGGTGTCCAGGCGCGTTTCTTCCGGCTCGGCGGCCTGGGCGGCCAGTGGCGGCAGCGCCAGGCAGGCGAGCAGGGTGGTCAAGCCTGAGCGCAGGGCAAACGGGGGGCGTGGCTGTTGGGAAGGCTGCATCTTGAAGTGCTCATCACGGGATTGGAGGGCGGGGCGATCGGGCGACCGCGTGGGCGCCTCAGCGTGATGAGGTGGCTTGGGTAAGAACCTAATCTTATATTTTTTGGCTGTAAAAGGCTTTTTTGTTCTAAGCTAATTATTAGTTTTTGGCATTTAGTTGATGTTTAAATATGCGTTATGTGGATTATTAGGGGCCTGGCCGGCATCTGCCTGTGCGACCGCATCGCGAGCTGCGCTCGCTCCTACCAGGGCTGTGCATGCCCTCGTTGCCCGTAAACGTGCCGCGATCCTTTGTAGGAGCGAGCGTAGCTCGCGATGGGCTGCGTAGCAGCCCCAGCGTTGTGAGCTGCGAAGCTGAAACCCTGGGGCCGCTGCGCGCCCCATCGCGGGCTCCTACCGGGGCGGCGCCTGCATGTAGCTCAGGGTCATCCGGCTAAGCGCCGCAATGCCCACCGACAAGGCGTGGTCATCCACCTGGAAGCCCGGCGAATGGGTTGGCCATACCGGCTTGTCCGCCAGTTGCGCCGGGGTCACGCCCATGCGCATGAACAGCCCCGGCACCTGCCGTGCGTACTCGGCGAAGTCGTCTGCCCCATAGGTTCCACTGTCCACCTTCACCGGTTGCGTGGACACCTGCTCCAGCACCGGCAGCATTCGCTCTACCAGTGCCGTGTCGTTGTACCCGGCGCGGTAATTTCCCGGCAGGTACTCCACCGTGGCACCGACAACGAGACGATCGCCGGGCGTTCGCCGATCACCCGCTGCAGCTCGATGGCGTAGGGCAGGGCCAGGCGGCGCAGGTTCAGGCGGTTCAAGTAGGCCGCCGAGTAGATCAGGCTTTCCGGGCCGATATGGTAGGTGGCGCCGCGGGACTCGATCAGCCCCCAGTAGGTGAGGGTCTTGAGCAGGCGGTGGATGGTGGAGCGCTCGATGCCGGTCTGCCGGGCCAGGTCCAGGGCACTGGCGCCGTGCTTGAGGTTGGCCAGGGTGCGCAGCAGGACGATCGAGCGGTCGATGACCTGAACGCGGCCGCCGGCATTGTCCTTGCCAATGGCTGCGGGTTGAGGGGCAGAAATTTCCTTCGTCACAGTGGTTTCCAGAACAGGGCAACAGGCGGTCGTCAAGGTTAGCCGCGATCCACGATCAGGTGAAGGCGGTAGGTGGCGATTATCGCGTAACGGCCCGGGCACGCGCCGGCATTGGCGCGCGCCCGGCGCGGCTCAGGGTATCACTTCACCCGGCAGTGTATTTTGTGGATCCATAGATTGCTCATTTATTGACATTTATGAGTCTTTAGCACATTAATGGATCCACAAAAACAAATAACAGGAGAGCTTCATGTATCCGAAAAATGCCTGGTATGTCGCCTGCACCGCTGATGAGATCACCGCCAAACCGTTGGGCCGGCAGATCTGTGGGGAAAAGATGGTGTTCTACCGCGGCCAGCAGAACCAGGTCTGCGCCGTGGAGGATTTCTGCCCGCATCGAGGCGCGCCGCTGTCGTTGGGTTATGTCGAGAACGGCAACCTTGTGTGTGGCTACCACGGCCTGGTCATGGGCTGCGACGGCAAGACCGTGGAAATGCCCGGGCAACGGGTGCGAGGCTTCCCGTGCAACAAGACCTACGCCATCCTCGAACGCTATGGCTTTATCTGGGTATGGCCCGGCGAGCAGGACAAGGCCGACCCGGCTGCCCTCTGCCACCTGGAGTGGGCCGAGAGTGACCAGTGGGCCTATGGCGGCGGGTTGTTCCACATCAACTGCGATTACCGGCTGATGATCGACAACCTGATGGACCTCACCCACGAAACCTACGTTCACGCCTCCAGCATCGGCCAGAAGGAAATCGACGAAGCAGCGCCGGCCACCACCGTACAAGGCGATGAAGTGGTCACTGCCCGGCACATGGAAAACATCATGGCCCCACCGTTCTGGCGCATGGCCCTGCGTGGCAACGGCCTGCCCGACGACGTGCCGGTGGACCGCTGGCAAATCTGCCGCTTCACCCCGCCAAGCCACGTACTGATCGAGGTGGGGGTGGCACTGGCCGGCAAGGGCGGTTACCACGCAGCGCCGGAGCACAAGGCGTCGAGCATCGTGGTCGACTTCATCACCCCAGAAACCGAAACCTCGATCTGGTACTTCTGGGGCATGGCGCGCAACTTCAACCCACAGGACCAGGCATTGACCGCCAGCATTCGCGAAGGCCAGGGCAAGATCTTCAGCGAAGACCTCGACATGCTGGAACAGCAGCAGGCGAACCTGCTGGCCAACCCCCAGCGCAACCTGCTCAAGCTCAACATCGACGCAGGCGGCGTGCAGTCGCGGCGCATTCTCGAGCGCCTGGTCGCCGCCGAGCAGGCCCCTGAACCGGCACGGCTGATCGCCAGCGTTCAATAACTCCCCTGTCGATGTACTGCACGGCCACTGCGGTGGCCGGCAATGGAAGGTGCGCCATGATTGAAGTTGTCGTGACATCCCGCAAGAACGAAGCCGAAGGCATCTGCAGTTACGAGTTGAGTTGTGCCCTGGGCAATCACCTGCCTGCCTTCACTGCCGGTGCGCATATCGATGTGCACTTGCCCGGTGGGCTGGTGCGCCAGTATTCCCTGTGCAACCACCCGCACGAGCGCCACCGCTACCTGATCGGCGTGCTCCACGACCCGGCCTCACGCGGTGGCTCGCGCTGCCTGCACGAGCAGGTCGAGGCGGGGCAGCGGTTGTCGATCAGTGAGCCGCGCAACCTCTTTGCGCTGGTGCCCAAGGCAGCACGCAGCGTGCTGTTTGCCGGAGGCATCGGCATCACACCCATCCTTTGCATGGCGGAGCAGCTGTGGTTGCAGGGTGATGACTTCGAGCTGCATTACTGCGTTCGCTCGGCGGACCGCGCGGCCTTTCTTGAACGCCTGGCCAGTGCGCCGTTCGCCAGCCGTGTGCAGCTGCACCTGGATGAACGTCCGGAAACCCGGCTAGATGCCGAGCGGGTGCTGGCTGCGCCAGGGCCGCAGGATCACCTGTACGTGTGTGGCCCCGGCGGCTTCATGCAACACGTGCTGGACAGCGCGCGCAGCCAGGGCTGGCCAGAGGCGCAGTTGCACAGGGAATACTTCGCGGCGGGGCCTGTGGACACGCGTAACGACGGTTCGTTCTCGGTGAAGCTGGGCAGCACCGGGCAAGTGTTCGAGGTCCCCGCAGACAAGACGGTGGTGCAGGTGCTGGAGAGCCACGGCGTGGCCATTGCCGTTTCCTGCGAGCAGGGCGTGTGCGGTACTTGCCTGACCGGTGTGCTCGAAGGTGTGCCCGAGCACCGTGACCTGTACCTCACCGAAGACGAGCAGGCGGCCAACGACCAGTTCACGCCGTGCTGCTCGCGGGCCAGAACCGGCATGTTGGTGCTGGACCTTTAAGGCGATCAGTCGCCCTTGGAAATGACCTTCACGCCTGCTGCCGCGCTGGCTGTGCCGAACACTTCGGCATAGCGCAGCGTGGCGTTGGCGTGTTCGCGCATGATGCTTTCGGCGCGTGCACCCTGGCGGTTGAGCAGGGCATCGACCAGCGAATGGTGTTGCATGTGGGCAAAGTTGAAGCGCCGGTATTCACGTTGCATGTCATCGCGGTCGAAGGCCAGCGCCGACACCGAGGCGAACGGGCGATGGTCGTTGCGTGCCAGTGCTTCGCTAATGGCCGGGTTGCCGCTGCCGGCCACGATCACCTGGTGGAAACGCACGTTGAGGTCGTGGAACAGCGCCAGGTCGTGTTCGGTGATATAACCCTTGTCGAACAGCGCGTCGCCTTCATCCAGGCAGCGCTTGAGCGTGGCCATGGCTTCGGGCGCCAGGCCGCGTTCAGCGCATTGGCGCGCCGCCAGGCCTTCGAGCACCCCGCGCACTTCGACAGCACCGGTGAGGTCTTCGACGCTCAAGGTGCGAACCTGGAAACCCTTGCCGCCATGGCGCACCAGCAGGCCTTCCTGTTCGAGGGTGCGAAAGGCCATGCGCACCGGCATGCGCGAAACGCCGAAGCGTTCGGCGGTGGGCACTTCCATCAGGCGCTCGCCGCCTGCCAGTTCACCTGAAGCGATCATCTTGCGTAGCGCGACCAGGATGGTCTGGCCGTGTTTGCTCATTGCGGGCGACCTCAAGAAAGAGGTCGCCATGGTAACGCACTGGGCACCAGCTGTGCAGCAAGCCTAGCGTCTGCTCAGAGTGCCAGGGGGTAACTGAGCACCAGGCGGGTCTGGTCGAAATCGCTGTTGAAACTGCGGCGGTTGGTGGCGTTGTTCAGGCGGATGCTCAAGTCGCGCAGGCTGCCGCTTTGCACGGTATAGGCAAGCTCGGTGTCGCGCTCCCATTCGCTGCCGCCACGCCCGGCCTGGGTGGTGGCGTTGCTGCCGCGGCCATAACGGGTCATCAGGGTCAGGCCAGGTATGCCGGCGGCGACGAAGTTGTAGTCGTAGCGCACCTGCCAGGAGCGTTCCTGGGCATTGCTGAAGTTGCCGTTGAACATGTCGTTGCCCAGGGTGCGGCCGCTGCTGCCGTATACCGACATCCAGCCATTGTCGCCACTGACCTTCTGCAGGCCGAGGTAGAAGGTATGGCCGCTGACGCTTGCCGAAAACAGCCCATAGGCGGTGCGGCTGTCGAGTGTACCCAGGCGTGCGCTGCCATCTTCCCGGTCGATGAAGTAACCGAGGTTGGCATTCAGGGTCCAGGCGCCGAGCGGTTGCCGGTGCTGGACGTTGAAATACTGTTGCCGGTAGAGGTCTTCAAGCTGGGCGTGCCAGATGCCGACCAGGGTGCGTTGCTCGTTGAAACGGTAGTCCAGGCCTTGGTAGTTGAAACCGTCCGCGGTGATGCCGGGGGCCGACCAGGCCGAGAGTGATTGCATATCGGACGAGTTGCGCAAGCTCACCGCCGTGATGCGCCCGGCCTGTACGGCCAGGCCGGGAACTTCCCGCGACACCAGAGCTGCACCGCGAAAGGTTTGCGGCAGCAACCGGCCATCGTCATAACGCAGCACCGGTACATCACTCAGCAGCTCGCCATAGCGCAGCTCGGTTGCCGAAAAACGTGCCTTGAGCGCCAACCCGGCGCGGCCATAGTCATCAGCACCGTGCCCGTCGTCATGGCGTGGCAGCAGGTCCGAGCCACTGCGGCCGGCGCCGCTGTCGAGCTTGACCCCGAGCATCGCAATGCCGTCCAGGCCCAGCCCCAGTGCCCCGGGGGTATAGCCGGATTCGGCCTTGAGGATAAACCCCTGGGCCAGCTCTTCGACCTTGTTCATGGCCGCGTTGGGGTCCTTGAAGTCGCGGTTGAAGTAATAGGTGCGCAGCTGCAGCGTCGCCTTGGCATCTTCGCTGAAGCCTTCGGCCTGGGTGCCGGTCGGGGCGAGCAGCAAGCCAAGCGAAAGCGCGCCGCCGAGTGCAGGTGCCCGGCAGGGAACAGACAGGATGTTCATTGTTGTTGTTTTCCTGGAAAGAAGAGGGCGGCGAGGCCTGGTTGGCCCCGCCCCGCGAACAGGCCTCAGGCCTGGGTCAGTGCCGGTGTTGGCTGCGCCTGGGCGCGCGGGATGAACAGCAGCAGCGCCGCTGCGACCACGAACACCATGGCAAACACGCCGTACAGGTGCAGGGGTTGCCAGCCGTCATCGAGCAACAGCCCCGCCACCGTGGGTGACAAGATGGCGCCGATACGGCCGATACCGATGCCCCAACCTACCCCCGTGGCGCGAACCGATGGCCCGTACAGCATTGGCGACAGGGCATAGAGCCCGGCGACGCACGCATTGGAAGCCAGGCCGATCAGCAGGCCCAGGGCCAGTGCCAGCACCACCGAGTTGGCGCTGCAGGCGAACAGCACCAGCAAGCCTGCGGTCACCAGCATGAACAGCGCGAGCACCGTGGACAGGCGCCAGCGCGAAGCCAGCAGGCCGATCAGTGCCGCGCCAACGATGCCGCCCACGCTCAGCAGCACGCCGCCGCTGACTCCCTGTTGTGCCGACAGACCAGCGGATACCAGCAGTTTCGGCGTCCAGCTCATGATGAAATAGAACCCGAACATCACCAGGAAGAACAGTGACCACAGCAGCAGGGTATTGCGCCGTGACGCGCCGCTGAGCAGTTGCACCAGCGCGCTTTGCTGCACCACGCCGGTGACCGGGCCCGAGGCCGGGAAGGCACCGGGTGCCGGTTGGCCGAGCTGGATGGCCAGGCGGTCGAGCTTGGCAACGCCATTGGCCGGGCGCCTGGCGAGCAGGAAGTCCAGCGATTCTGGCAAGTACAGCGCCACCACCGGCAGGGTTGCCAGGGTGATCCAGCCACCGACGCTGAACACCGAGCGCCAGCCGTAGTGCGTCAGCAGCCACACCGACAGCAAGCCGCCGAACGTAGCGCCCAGGGCGTAGCCGGTGGACTGCAGGCTCACCGCCAGGCCGCGCCAGCGGGCGTTGGCGTACTCGCTGGCAATCACGTTGCTGCTGGCCAGGATGCCGCCAATGCCCATGCCGGTCAGCGCCCGTAGCAGGGCCAGTTGCAAGGGCGTGTGGGTGTGGGCGGACAACAGCATGCCGACACCGGACACCATCAAGCAGGCCATGATCAACGGCCGCCGACCGAAGCGGTCCGCCCAGGGCGCGATGAACAACGAGCCGGCAGCCATGCCGAACAGCCCGGCGCTCAGCAGCATGCCGACCTGGGCGCCGTTCAGCCCCCATTCACTGGCGACCGAGGAGGCGGTGAATGCCATCACCAGCACATCGAAGCCGTCGATCATGTTCAACACGATGCACACCCCGATAGCCAGGAACTGAAACCCACGCATGGGTTGGTCATCGATCGCCTGTTTCAGGCTTCGGTTCATGGGTGCACCTCGCGGACGAGGTCAGGCAACGGGGGGGTGAGGGAGGCAGGGGCAGGCGGCCGTAGGTACACGGCGGAGCGCGGTTCGGACATGGAGGCACCTTGTTGTTTTTATAAGGGGCGGCTGGAGTGCCGCCCTTAGGTGCGATGGAAACTTTTGGGGATCCAAAAATCAATAGAGGTTGTTTTCAAAAAAGTGAGATGGAAACGCCTAATCGGTATTAATTACTAAATATGTGTTAAATATCAGTAATATAATGATTATTCTTGATAATTTTATTATGTTCGTTTATCGAACGCTTTCGTATAACTTAATTTTAGTGGATCCATAAAAGGACCTGTCGCGCCCTGAAGACCTGCGGCAAACCTGGTAGGAGCGAGCGCAGCTCGCGATCACCGGCAAGGCCGGTGCCAAACCCCCGCAGGGCTGCGATGCAGCCCATCGCGAGCTCTGCTCGCTCCTACCAGGCCAGCGTAAATCCTTGCCCCGATCCGGTAGGAGCGAGCGCAGCTCGCGATCACCGGCAAGGCCGGTGCCAAACCCCGCAGGGCTGCGATGCAGCCCATCGCGAGCTCTGCTCGCTCCTACCAGGCCAGCGTAAATCCTTGCCCCGATCCGGTAGGCGCGAGCACAGCTCGCGAACACCGGCAAGGCCGGTGCCAACCCCCCGCAGGGCTGCGATGCAGCCCATCGCGAGCTCTGCTCGCTCCTACCAGGCCAGCGTAAATCCTTGCCCCGATCCGGTAGGAGCGAGCGCAGCTCGCGAACACCGGCAAGGCCGGTGCCAAACCCCCGCAGGGCTGCGATGCAGCCCATCGCGAGCTCTGCTCGCTCCTACCAGGCCAGCGTAAATCCTTGCCCCG
>NZ_VWXK01000028.1 GCF_011752565.1 Pantoea sp. Ap-967 | reverse complement strand
AACTGGAAGAACGCAAGGCCGTCCGTGACACTCACGAACGCATCGCCGGCGCCGAGGCGCCCTAGTTCCAAGCGGTTGCCTTCCTCGTCGATGTAGATCCACAGCTGCCCCCCTTGAGGATGTGGGATGCGGTATCGGTGTTTGGCGACTATCGCGCTGCATGGCCCGGCATTTCCGATTTTGGCCTGTATCAGGGGCGTGCCATCGGCCCGCGTGTCGATGAAGCCTATCTCAGCTTGCTCTCCAAGCGATTCTTGCCGGCCTTGGCCAGTGGCGTGATCGACGCCATGGATGCCGCGCCGCCAGGCAGTGAACAGCAAATGGCAGCCCTCAGGGTCTACCGCATGCTGGAAGACCGCCAGAACCGGCGCCCAGAGTGGGTTGAAGACTGGATGGCTCGCCAATGGCAACAGAAATTTCCCGGCCAGGGCCAACTGCAACGCGACCTCATGCGGCACCTGAAGTACGCCCTGGCCTATGCCGATACCGACCTGCCTCAGTACAGCCAACGCATCGCCGCGGTGCAGGAGGCTTTGCGCAAGGTGCCACTACCCGAGCGGGTTTATGCTGGCCTCAAGCAGCAGGCGGGGGAACAGTTGCACACCGGGCTGAACTTGCGTCATCAGGTCGGGCCGGCCTTCGATGTGGTCTATCAGCCTGCCACGGGTGCCAGCAAAGGCGATGATGTGCGCTTAGCGCCGATGCTCACCGCCAAAGGCTTCAAGGAATACTTCGAGCCACGCAGCCAGAGCTTCGCGGATATGGCGATGATCGACCAATGGGCGTTGGGCGAGCGGAGCCAGCTCGATTACTCGGATGCCGACCGAGCGGCCCTGAGCGAACGGCTGCGTAACCTGTACAGCGCCGATTACATCGACAGCTGGCGGCGTGCCCTGAACGCTTTCACCGTGGCTGACTTCCGCGATCTGGACCACGGTATCGCGATCCTGCAGCAGTTGACTGGGCCTGCGGCGCCCCTGCATCGGTTACTCGATACGGTGAGGGATAACACGTCGCTCTCATCGGCTGGCGTTGTCGAGCCTGCAGATGACACCAAGGCAGCGCTGCCACCCAGCAGCAAGCCTGAGCAACAGCAGGCGTGGGCGATTCAACGGGCCTTTGCAGGGCTGAGCGCCATGCTGCAGGCAGCGCCAGACAAACCCAGCTACTACGATGAAACGCTGGCTGCGATCACGGCCGTGCACGACTATGCCAAGGCGGTGCAAGACAGCCCAGACCGAGGCAAGGCCGCACTGCAGGCCGTGCACCAGCGTTTCTCAATGACCGGGCATGACCCCATCGGTACCTTGCAGCGGGTAGCTACAGGCTTGCCTGAACCGATCAATCGCCAGGTCAGAAAAGTAGCCGATCAAACGGCGCAGGTGCTGAACGTTGAAGCGCTCCGAGAACTGGAGCGGCGCTGGGACGCCGAAGTGTATAGCTTCTTCCAGCAGCGTTTGGCGGGCCGTTACCCTTTCGTGGTGCGGGCGCCCGATGCCTCACTGGACGACTTTGAAGCGTTCTTCGGGCCGAAGGGCCGGCTACAACAATTCAATGATCAATACCTCAAGGTGTTTCTCAAGGACAACCTTGAGGCGCTGCAGGCGGGGCAGGGAGGTCAGTCTCTGATTCGCAGCGATGTGATCGACCAATTGGCGCTGGCAGACCGAATCCGCGAAACCTTTTTTGATCATCGGGGCAACCTGAGCGTGCAATTCAGCATTGAGCCGTTGGGGCTGAGCGCGAACCAGCGCACCAGCCTGCTGGACCTGGACGGTCAATTAATTTCCTACACCCATGGCCCGAGCCAGATCACCGGTGTTGTTTGGCCTAATACGCTGGGGCAGCAGGTGCGCAGCAACCTGACCTTGCTCCGTCAAAACGGAAATAGCAGCAGCCTGGAGTACCGCGGCCCCTGGTCGATGTTCCGCTTGCTCAGCCGCGGCTCGCTCAATGGGCGCACCGCCACCAGTGTGGACCTGAGCTTCAGGACCGGGGATGGCGTGATGCGTTACCGGTTGAGTGCGGAAAAGGCCTTCAACCCGATTACCCAGGAGCCGTTCAAAGGCTTCCGGTTGCCGCGAGGGCTGCTGCAACAGCCATCCAGGACGGCTCAGGCCGGACAGTCGGGTGCACCTGTCATGTGAGGAGAAGGGGAACCGGGTTTTTCATCCCTCCAGCTCATCGATTGAGGACGGACTCCTCCATCTGCCTAACCTGTTCGAGCACCCATGCGTGCAGGCGCAGGCTGCATTCATCTTCAGTCAGATCGTCGCGCATCGAGAGGAAATGCAGGGTTTCGGACAGTGCCATGGACTCTCGTACTGGCCGCATCAGCAGCCCTTTTTCAATCAATGGGGCTACTAAATAGTTCCAACCCAGGGCGACACCCTGATGGTCCAGTGCGAGATCAATGATGGTGCCATAGTCGTTGGTCAGCAGTTGTATCGCATCGGCCGGGCGCTCTTTGATGTCCGCATTTTGATAGGCAAACCACAGGTTCCAGTCGACATGTTCGTCTACTTGAGAGCGGCCATGGTGCGTTAGGTTGAGTAATGAACCATTCAAAATGCCGTTCAGATTATTGGCGTCCGGGTTTTTCTCCAAATAGCCGGGTGAGCACACGGGGTAAATGACATCGGAAAAAATTGGTTGAGAGGTATAGCCGTCATGAACGCGCTTCCACTTTGTGATGAAGAAGTCGGGTGTTAGGCCGGGGTCTAGGGAGAAAAAGCTGTGAGTGGTGATTATGTTGACATCAATATCAGTGTTCTGCGTGATGAAATCCCTGAGGCGCGGGGCCAGCCAAAACCGTGCAAACGCGGGGCTGCAGCACAGCGTGATGGTTTTCTTGGCACCTGATTTTCCGCGAATCCGCTCCGTGGTGCGGGATATATTTCCGAGCGACAGTTGCACAGTATCAAACAGCAGCGACCCCGCGCTGGTGAGCTCCACTGACCGGCCTGCGCGCAGGAAAAGCTCCGTGCCAAGATCCTCTTCCAGATCACGTATCTGGCGGCTTATAGCGGCTTGGCTGACACAGAGCGCCTCTGCAGCACGGGTGAAATTTTGATACCTGGCAGCAGCAACAAAGGTTCGTATTGCATGCAGCGAGGGTAGCTTCAACAACGCGAAGTCCGGCTTGGTATGCTTGACCACTAACGACTCCCTACAGGTCAGGTGCTCGATTTCCCATACGAGTGTGCTCAGCGACGTGACACCTTGGGAGGGGCGATCATGGCGCCTGTTGGAGGGTGTCTGGGTTGCCCACCCTGCATCGAAGGCAATTATGCCTCCGAAATGGGCAGCAAGGTTGAGAACCGGCACATCACGGTACCGACCACGCCAGGCCTTGGCATCATTCCAAGTGAGTCCAGCGCTGCATCAGCGACGCTCGCATTCGCTGGAACCATAACTTTTTCTCATCACATGCGCTTCTTAAAAGTCGCTTTTTTTAAGGCTTCATGACGCCTACCCTTTCCCACAAGACAAGTGACAACTCGAATGCATAGGTTCATTTGATGAACGTCTGCAACTGCCACTTTTTTGCTCGTTGAAAGACAAGAACAAGGAATAGACTAATGTCTGCATTCATGTTTAACGGTGTCAATCTCGCAATTACTACTCCATTCGATGCAAACGACAAGATTGATTATGCGCAATTTGAAGCGCTGATCGAACGCTACCTTGCGGCTGGCGTTCATGGCTTCGTACTCAGCTCTGGCACCGGTATGCATGTGTATCTCAGCAAAGACGAGTCGAAGGAACTCGTTGCATTCGGCGCCAAGGTGATCAATGGCCGTGCCCGAGTCATTGCACAGACTTCCGCTCTGTTGGTTGAAGAAGTGGTCGAGCGCACTCGTCACGCAAAAGACTGCGGTGCCGATGGTGTGATGGTGCTGCCACCATTCTTCGAGGGCCCGACTGACGATCAGGGCATCATTGATTTCTACACGAGTGTCTCCGAAGCCGGTCTGCCGATCATTGGCTACAACGTACCGCAGGCTGTCGGCGTGGAAGTCACTCCATCGCTGTTCAAACAGCTCAGCGAAATCCCCAATTTCGTATCCGTGAAAGACAGCAGTGGTGACCTGGCGGCCCAGGCTTCGTTGGTTCGCACTGGCCTCCCGACCATGAACGGCGCTGATCCACTCGTACCTTTTGCCCTGTTTGCCGGTGCTGCCGGTCTGATCTGGGGTGGTGCCAACATGGCCCCGAAAACCTGTGTGGCCTTGGTCAACGCAGCCCAAGCGCGTAAGTGGGACGACGTGCAACACATCTGGAAAACCCTGGCGCCAGTCATGTCGCTGATCTGGCAGGGCGATTACGTCCAATCTGTATACGCAGGTGCAGAAATCATGGGGTACGGCGCAGGTAATCCACGCCGTCCATTGGCCCGCCTTTCGGATGAAAAGCAAGTGGCCTTGCGTGATGCCCTGGCTCCTCTGATCGAGCGCGAAACTTCCGCCTCGTGATTGCCGAAGGCGCATGAACGATGTTCGTAGCGGGGTCAGCCATCAGGCCAATTGGTAGGTCGTCTTGACCCGGGTAAAGAACTGCCGTGCATGCGTGCCTTGCTCACGCGAGCCCAGGCTCGACGCACCATTGCCCCCAAACGGCACGTGGTAGTCCACCCCCGCCGTCGGCAAGTTGACCATGACCATCCCCGCCGAACTGTTGCGCTTGAAATGCTCGGCATGGCGCAGCGAGGTGGTGACGATGCCGGCAGACAGGCCAAACGCCGTATCCTCGGCAGCCGCAAACGCTTCGTCGTAGTCGTTCACCTTGAGCACGCTCAACACCGGCCCGAAGATTTCTTCGCGGTAGATGCGCATGTTTGGCGTTACCTCGGTGAACAGCGCCGGGGTAAACCAATACGCCCCGGCCTGGTTGTCGACCCGCTCGCCACCACATACCAGCTTCGCACCTTGTTCCAGGCCCGCGGCAACGTAAGACAGGTT
Organism: Pantoea sp. Ap-967; assembly: GCF_011752565.1. Classification (GTDB taxonomy): domain Bacteria; phylum Pseudomonadota; class Gammaproteobacteria; order Pseudomonadales; family Pseudomonadaceae; genus Aquipseudomonas. The sequence continues at coordinate 76,147 of NZ_VWXK01000028.1, read as the reverse complement.
TTGCTCCAATTGCCTGCTGTCGACCACCGGGCCGATGTCGGTGCTGGCCTGCAGCGCATCGCCCACCTTCAGGGCGCGGGTGCGTTCAGCCAGGCGCGCAACGAAGGCGTCATGAATACCTGCCGTCACGATCACCCGCGAACTGGCCGTGCAACGCTGGCCGGTGCTGTAGAACGAGCCGTTCAGGGCCACCTCCACGGCGTGTTCCAGGTCGGCATCGTCCAGCACGATCAGCGGGTTCTTGCCGCCCATTTCCAGCTGCACTTTCTTCATGCCTTCGGCTGCCAGGCGGGCGATTTGCCGGCCGGTGTGTTCGGAGCCGGTGAAGCTGATACCGTCGACCAGCGGCGAGCGGATCAGCGTGTCACCGACGCTGCGCCCCGGGCCGATGAGCATGTTGAATACGCCGGCTGGCAGGCCGGCGCGGGAGATGATCTCGGCCAGCGCCCAGGCCGAGGAGGGCACCAGTTCGGCCGGTTTGAACACCACGCAGTTGCCGAAGCACAGCGCCGGGGCGATCTTCCACGCCGGGATGGCGATGGGGAAGTTCCACGGCGCGATGATGCCGACCACGCCCAGCGGCTGGGTGAACACATCGATGCCCACGTCCTGGCGCACCGACTGGTACTTTTCGCCCTCGCTGCGCAGGGCTTCCTGGGCGTAGAACTTGAACGAACGCCCGGCGCGGTCCACTTCGCCCAACGCTTCGCGTACCACCTTGCCCTCTTCGCGGGCCAGCAGCGTGGCCAGTTCCTCACGGCGGGCGAGAATTTGGGTACCGATGAAGTCCAGCGCGTCGGCGCGCTGTTGTGGGTTACTGCGCGCCCAGGCCGGCTGAGCACGGCGGGCAGCGGCGATGGCCTGTTCGGTCAACTGCTGGTCGGCGCGCTCGAAGCGTTCAAGCACTTCACCCGGGTTGGACGGGTTGCGGTTTTCCAGGATGTCGGTGCTGCTGCCGAGCGCGACGAAGGCGCCATCGATGTAGCTGCTCTTGGTAACGAGGGTCATGCGCTGCGGATCCTTTTTGCAGAAAGTTGGCGGGCGAAGAAGTCGCTGATGTTGTCCACGGCACTGTCCATCAGTTGCTGCATGGCGTCTTCGCTACTCCAGGCGATGTGCGGGTTGAGCAGGAAGTCGTCGCGTTCGATCAGCTGGAACAGCGGGTTGCTCGGGTGCAGGGGCTCCACTTCCACCACGTCCAGGGCCACGCCCCCCAGGCGGCCGGCCTGCAGCGCCTCGATCAGCGCTGCCTCGTTGACCACGCCGCCACGGCCGGTGTTGACCACCACGGCATCAGGCTTCATCAGGGCCAGTTGTTCGGCATCGATCAGGTTGTGGGTTTCGGGCGTGAGCGGGCAGTTGATCGACAGCACGTCGCAGCCTTGCAGCAGCTCGGCCAATGGCCGGCAGTCAGGGCCTTTGCGTTTGCCGCCACGGTCTTCGAACAGCACCTGCATGCCAAAGGCCCGCGCCAGGTGCGCCAGGCGCAGGGCGATCGGGCCGCCGCCGATGATCGCCAGTTGCTTGTCGCGCACATCGCGGATGCGGTGATTGAAGTAGATGTTCTGATGCGGCTTGTCGCCGGCATGCACCTGGCGCATCAGCCGGGTGAACGCGGCCGGGCGGCGGAACAGTTCGAGGATCATCGCCAGGCTGTGTTCGGCCACGGTATTGGCGGCGTAGCCCGGCACGCTCGCCACTTCGATGCCGTGGGCGTGGCAGTAGTCGACGTCGACAATGTCGCGGCCGGTGAGGGCCAGCGAGATCATCTTCAGCTTGGGCAACTGGCGCAGGTGCTCTTCGCGCAGTGGCACGCTGCAGGTCAGCGCCACGGTGGCGTCCTGCAGGTGCTCCAGCACTTGGTCGGGGTGGGTGTAGGCGAACTGCTGCCAGGTGTGGGCGCAGTCCGGGCGCTTGAGACGGGTCGAGGGCGCCAGGCCCTCGTCGTCGAGAAAGACGATACGTTCGCTCATGCTCGATCCTTATTTCTTCTGTGCCGGCACATAACCGGCCGGGGCCATGCCGACCAGCTGGCGGGTGATGAGGCCTGCATCCTGGTCGTGGTCTTCCAGCGACTCCTTGCGCACCAGGGCATCGCGCACCAGGTGCGCGCCAAAGAAGCGCAGAGGCTCTGGCGGCAGCAGCTTCATCTTCTGGTTGACCAGGCCACAGCTGGCCCATTCGTCGTTGGCGTGGGTGGCCAGCGACTTGATGATGCGGCTGGCGAATACCGTGGTGGCCACACCATTGCCGGAGAAGCCGATGCCGTAGCTGACCGTCTGGTGCTGGTCGAGGTAGCCGAAGTTGGGCAGGCCTTTCATGGCCCGGTCGATCGGCCCGGTCCAGCTGCTGACCACCGGTACGTCCTGCAGTTGCGGGTACAGGCGGCGCAGTTCGGCGGCCACCTTGTCGGCAGCTGGCGAGGGTTTTTCATACAGGTTGCCGATGCGCCCGGCGTAGGCGAACTGGCCCAGCGGCTTGCCGAATACCACGCGCCCGTCCGGGGTGTTGCGCCAGTAGTTGAGCACGGTGCGTGAGTCGGTCATGCATTCGCCGCCGCTAAAGCCGATGGCGTCGAGCTTGGCCTTGGCCGGTGCGGTGGCGACCATGTCGCTGGACATGATGGCGATCATCCGGCGCAGCTCGGGAAACTGCGCGCCCCAGGCGTTCAGCGCCAGTACCACGTGGTTGGCCTTCACATGGCCCTTGGCGGTGTGTACGACCGGGTGTTTGCCGCGCTCCAGGTGGGTGAACGGCGACTTCTCGAAGATCTGCACACCCAGTTTCAGCGCTACCCGGCGCAGGCCGCGGGCGAGCATGGCAGGCTGCACGGTGGCGGCGTTGGGGTCGAAGATGCCGCCCAGCACCAGCGGTGAGCCGACGCGGCCGCGGATGGTCTGGCGGTCCAGTTCCCGGAACGGGTTGACGTCGAGCTTCTGCAGGCCGTCGGTGAGCACGCGCCAGGAATTCATCTGCCGCTGGTTGGTGGCAGTCCACAGCCAGCCGTCCTTGCGGTACTGCGCGTCGATGCCGTGTTCCTGGCAGAAACTGCCGATCTCGTCGATGGCCGACTCGGCCGCCTCGCAGATGCGCCGTGCCTCGACGTCACCACAGATGGTGCGCACCGACAGGTACTTGCCCCACCAGTTGGTGGCCACGCCGCCGTTACGGCCGCTGGCCCCCGAGCCGCAGCGGTCGCGCTCGACGACGACGATGGTTTTTTCCGGGTGCGCCTGTTTCAGGCGGATGGCCGACCACAGGCCAAGGAAGCCACCGCCGACGATGCACACGTCGGCTTGAATCGAGTCCTGCAGGGCAGGGGCCAGGTCGCTGTCCAGGTCCAGCGCCTGGGCATACCAGAATCCACGGTACATGAGGGGTGCCTCTGAGCATGTTGATCTTGTGCATACATGATGCTCAGCGCAGCCAGGGGCACGATATTACAGCCATGACAATTGATAGAACGGCGCCGCCTTTTGTCACGGGCTTACTATTTGTGGGGATGCATATGATATGACGGACGCCGGGCGCGGCTTAAAATGGCGCCATTACGGATGTCACGAGGCCAGCGTCCATGTTTGCCGAACAACAAGAAGAACCGGTACAAGCCGCCGTCATCACTGCGCAGGTCAAGCCTGAGTTGCGCGTCGGTTTCGTGCTGATGAACCACTTCACCCTGGTGCCAGTGGCAGGTTTGGTGGACTCGTTGCGCTTTGCGGCGGACAAGTCATTTCGCAGCCAGCAGGTGTTCTGCCAGTGGGACTGGATGACGCTGGATGACCAGCCGATTACAGCCAGTTGTGGCATGCCGATTTCGCCGACCAAGCCGTTGAACCTGTTCGCCCAGTACGACTACATCGTGCTGGCCGGTGGCCTGCTGGACGAAACCCGCCACCCCCCGGACTGGCTGCTGGATGCACTGCGTGAGGTGCATGCGGCAAGTATTCCGATCATCGCCTTGTGTTCAGGGTCATTCGTGCTGGGCAAAGCCGGGCTGCTCGATGGCAGGCGCTGTGCACTGCATTTCACCTTGCGTGATGAGTTCAAGGCGCGCTTTCCACTGGCCACGGCAGTGATCGACAAGAGCTACGTGGACGACCGCGGCATCATCACCTGCCCGGGTGGTACGGCCATTGACCTGGCAGCCAACCTGATCCGCCAGCATTGCGGCGCGGTACGGGCGCAAAAGGGGCTGGAGTACCTGCTGGTGGATGAACGCACCGACGAGCAGCAGGACAAGGCCGCCACGCAGAGCGTGTACCTGAACGACCGCGTGCAGCGGGCGATCAGCTTCATGCGCGCCAACCTCGACGCATCGATGACCCTCAAGGCGGTGGCTGAAGCGGTGGGCACCCACCCCCGGCAGTTGCACCGCGAGTTCGTCGCCAATACCCAGGAACCACCGGCCAACTACTGGCGCAAGCTGCGCCTGGACCATGCCCGACGATTGCTGGTGAATACCAGCCAGAACATCACCACCATTGCCTTGGCCTGCGGTTTTTCCGATGCCTCGCACTTTATCTTGTGGTTCCGCAAACAGTATGGCGAGACGCCTTACAACTTCCGTAAGCGCCGGCATGAAGTGGAGCGGTTTGACTGGCATGGCGACAAGGTGGGGCTGGACCCGGACCTGTAGGCGCGGCCTTGTGTCGCGATGGGCCGTACCTACAGGGACCGTGTGGCGCTTAGAGCTGGCCGAAGGCCTGGATCTCGATGCGGTATTCAGGGGCTGCCAGCGCAGCCCCGACGCAGGCTCGCACCGGCGGCTGATCACCCACCCAGGCGTCATACACCTCGTTCATCGGCGCAAACTCACCCATGTCGGCCAGCCAGATCTGCATGCGGGTGAGGTTGCCCTTGCCCGCGCCGACCTGCGCCAGCCACTGCTCCAACTGCGCCAATACGCAGCGGGTTTGCGCAGCGATGTCGCCCGGTTGCAGGGCAACGATGCCAGAGGTTTCGATGCGCCCGTCCACCAGCACCATCTGGCTGGCCCGTTTGCCTGGGTTGATACGTTCGATCATCAACAGGGTCCTTAGAACAGCACGTAGGTTTTGCGCAGGGTTTCGCGGATATCCCACACCCCCTCGCAGTTTTCCGGGAACAGCACCGCATCGCCGGCGCGCAGTTCTACCGGCTCGCCGCCGTCGGGGGTGAAGGTGCACCAGCCGCTGACGATATGGCTGAACTCACGGTTTTTCAGGTGGCGGCGGAACACGCCAGGGCTGCTTTCCCAGACTCCGATGCTGGCGCCGATGGCCTCGTCGGTCTGGTCCTGGGCAGTGGCGGCCTGGGCGATGGGTTCGCCGAGGGGCAGGCGGGCCGGGACGGGAGTGCCCAGCGGCGCGGCGGGGGCATTGCGGACAACGGTAAGGACTTGGCTCATGAAATGGCACCTTCAGGCTTTGCGAGCGACAGGGTTGGAAGTGGCGGCGCTGGCACCGGCCGCTCTACCCAGGGCAGCAGCCTGCTGCAGGTCGAGCTTGCCGGTCTCGGGCGCCAGCCACCAGGAAATCAGGGCGCCGAACAGCGAAACCAGTGCGGCGGCGAACATGGTATTGGCGACACCGTAGGAGGCCAGGGAGATCGGTACCAAGTAAGTGCCTATGGCCGCGCCGATGCGGGACAGCGATGTGGCCAGGCCAACGGCGGACGCACGAATTTCGGTGGGGAACAGCTCGTTGGGGTACACGTATTCCAGAACCTGGGCACCCCCAATCAGCACCGCGTACGCACCGAACAGCACCAGTACGGTAGTGGGCGAGGCGTCTGGGAATACCCCCAGCATCACCAGGGACAGGCCCGACCAGAGGAAGCTGTGGATCAACATCTTGCGCCGGCCCAGGCGGTTGATCAGCTTGGTCGCAAGCAGGCAGCCGAGGGTGAACAGCAAGGTGATGGCGATCGAGCCGTATGCCGCCCAATCCCCGGTCAGTTGCAGCGCTTGCAAGACTTTGGGAGCAAACGAGTAGATCGCGAACAGTGGCAAAATGGCGCAGGTCCAGAACAGCGTGACGAAGGCCATGCGCTTGCCATAGCCGGAGTGGAACAGCGACCACACCGATACCGGTTTGTCAGCTGTTTGCTCTGGCAGGTCGGCAACGGAGTATTCAGGGCCATAGACTTTCTTGATCACCGCGTCGGCCTCGGCGCTGCGGCCTTTGCTCAGCAGCCAGCGTGGCGATTCCGGCGTGCCACTGCGGGCGACCAGGAACAGCGCACCCGGTATCAGGGCGCTGGCCAATACATAGCGCCAACCGTCTTCACCGCCCACGCGCAGCAGCAGTTCGCCAACCATGTAGGCCACGGCGGCACCGGCAAACCACATCAGTACCATGGCTGCCAACAACGGCCCACGTTGCTTGCGTGGCAGGAATTCGGCCAGCAGCGAAGTGGCAATCGGGTAGTCGGCACCGACCGCGATACCGATCAGCAACCGCCAGGCGAACAGTGCCCAGGCCGACTCGACCCAGAACTGTGCTACCGAGAAGCCGACGATAGCGATCAGGTCGACCAGGTATAAAACCTTGCGCCCGTACTTGTCGGTGAACCAGCCACCGAGAAAACCACCGAGGAATACCCCGATCAACGCAGAGGCGGCAATCAACCCTTCCCAGAACGCGGACAGTTGCAAGGCGTTGGTGATCTGCAGCATGGCGACGCCAATGATGCTCAGCACATAGCCATCGAGGAATGGCCCGCCAGCGGAGTAAACGGTCAACTTACGGTGGAAGGCGTTAAGCGGGGCATCTTCGACAGAGCGTTTGGAAGTGGTCATTCACGTTACCTCTTGTTGTTATTGACGCATCAGCGCCGCGGCACTATCGCACCGCGGATGTGGGGCTCCATATAACGGCTGGGACGAGTCATGGGATGAGCTGGCAGGCTGTGCCGAGGCCTTACGCAAGTTGTCCGCAATGTTCTAGAGGGGAGGGTGCGGCTTTTCTATTGTGGCCTGGCATGAAGACCTCCCAGAACAATCACAAGAACCCGGAATCCGTTTATGACCCGTCCCCCCTTGCAATCCCTCGATGGCGACCACTTTGACGTGGTGGTCATCGGCGCAGGCGCAGTCGGTTGCGCCGCCGCCCGGCAACTGGCAGCGCGCAACTTCCGCACCCTTCTGGTCGACCGTGGCGACATCGGTGCCGGCACCTCCTCGCGCTCCAGCCGCATGCTCTATTCGGGGCTTGGCTACTTGGCTGCGCGCTACCCGTTGTGGCAAATCCCGTTCCGGCCTTTCGACATGTGGCAGCGCCTGCGCTACACCCGCCAGGTGATGCGCTGTCGCGCCGAACTGGTCAAGGACATGCCCGGCCACTTGACCAAGCACCGCTTCCACTATCCGTTTCGCAAGGGGGACCGTTACCCGCCATGGCTGGTGGACATGGGTTTTCGCCTGGTCGAAGCACTGGGTGGCTGGAAGGTGCCCCTGGCCTACCGGCGGCAGAGCGCGAAGCAGGCCGCGAGCGACAGCGCGATGGCCGCAGGCTTGGGTGGGCCCCTGCGTGGCGTGGGTGTATTCGAGGAATACATGTACGCCTGGCCCGAGCGCATTTGCGTCGACACCGCCCTGGATGCGCAATGGCGGGGTGCAACGGTGCGCACCTATACCCGCGTCAGCCAGCTGCTGCGCAGTGACGGCCAGTGGCGGCTAACCCTGGACGAGCAGGCGCCGGAAGCGCTGGGCCAGGTACAGGTGACCGCCAAGGTGGTAATCAATGCCGCCGGCCCCTGGGTCGACCGCGTGGCGGGTGCCGCTGACCGCGATCCGCGGGTATTGGGTATCAAGGGCGTCAATGTCATGGTGCGCTTACCCGAGGCCTATCGCGGCCAGGGGCTGGAGGCGTTCTCCAGCAAGGGCGAGCCGTACTACGTCTTCCCCTGGCGCGAATTTCACTTCATCGGCCCGACCGAGTCGCACTTTACTGATGATCCCGATACCGTACGTGTCGAGGATGGCGAGATCGACTATATCCTCGCCGAGGCCAACCTCCTGTTTCCCGACCTGCAACTGTCCCGCGCCGATGTGAAGCACTGCTGGTGTGGCGTGCGCCCGACCTCGACCTTGGATGGCCGCAGCACCTACCTGCCGGTGCGCCTGAGCGAGGCGGCCGGCAAGCCGGGCCTGCTGACCTTGACCGGCTCGACCATCATGCTCCATCGCCATGCGGCGCGGCTGATCGCCCGAGGCGTGGAGGCGCGGCTAGGCAAGCGAGGAAAGGCGCCCAAGGGCATGATCGAGCGTGAGCGGATCGACCCGCAGGATATCGCCCGCATCGTTGCCCGCGAACACGTGGTGAGGCTGGTCGACCTGATGCGCCGGCGCGTCTCCTATGGGCTGGACCCGGACCTTGGGCGTGAGCGGGTGGAGCAGTGCTCGCATCGAGTCGCAGCGGTGCTGGGCTGGTCGGAAGCAAGGCGGCAGGATGAGCTGAAGCATTTCGAGGAAGATACAGCGCGGGTTTACCGCCAGTTATAGCGATTTCTCGCAGGGGCGGGCCACTTCGCGGTTGACCTGCGAAGTGGCCGCAGCAGGGGCAGCCTATCGGTCAGCCAAGTCGGCGCGTGTTAACAGTGCATCCAGCACCACTTCGCACGCAGCCCCCCACGTGGCACTCACCGGCTGATGCATCAGTACCGCCAACCCGTCTGCAGTAAAGGTGCCCGGGGTAGCGATAGCCTGCCCCAGGGCCTTGAGCGTGTAGCCCGGCTGCTGTTCGGCACTGGTCACGCAGTCCTGCAGGTTGCCCAGCACCAGTGCGCGTGCCTCGGCGGCTGGCAGGCCTTTGTCCATCAGCCATTGCTGCAGATCGTGCAGCAGGAAGTAGAACCAGCCATTCATGCAGGCTGCCACCGTGGCCAGTTCGAACTCGGGCTCGCTTTGCAGTACCACCAGTTTGCCCAAGGGCCCTAGCCTCTGGGTGGTGAGCGCATCCGGCGGGCACACCACCACCGTGGACTGGTTGTACTGGGCGGCATACGACAGCATCGCACGGATACAGAGGGCGCCGGGGAAAGCCGCGGCCAGCTGGGCAAGGCTGACCCCGGCGGCCAGCGACACCAGGCGCTGGCCCGGACGCAGGCGCACTTCATTGGCCAGTTCGCCCAGCGAGTGCGGGCGTACGCCGAGGATCACCAGCTCGGAGCGGTCGATCACCGCTTGGTTGCTGCCCAGTACCTGGCAGCCGTGCTCATGGGCCAGCAAGGCAGCCCGTTGCGCATTGCGCGGTGACAGCAGGATGGGGCCATCGAAACCGCTGCGGCGCAGGCCGATGACCACCTTTTCGCTCAGCTCGCCCACCCCGAGAATACCCAGGCTATGCATGATGCCTCCTTGTCAGCTTTCCAGGCCGGCGCGGCGCTGGCCCCAGTGCAGGTTGAGGTTGACGCCGATGCTCAGCAGTGGCTCTGGCGGGTTGCGGTTGGGGCCGGCGGAGCCCAGCAGGAAGTCGATCAACTCGTCGCGCTCGCCCCTCAGCCAGTCGGCCAGCAAGGTGCCGGTGGCGGTGCCGCGGGTAATGCCCAGGCCGTTGCAGCACAGCGCTGCATGCACGTTGGGCGCGAGGCTGCCGAAGTGCGACAGGTGGTTGCGCGACAGGCACATCGAACCGCCCCAGGTGTAGTCGAACGGCAGGCCCGAGAGCATTGGAAAGCGCCGCTCGAAGGCGTCACGGTGCTGGCGCCCGGCGCGGGCAATGTGGCGTGGGTGGGCGCGGCCGTTGGCGTTGAAGCTGAAGCTGTTGCGCACCAGCAGGCGTTGGTCCGGGGTACGGCGCAGGGTGCTGCCGAACGGGTCGGCGGGGATGATGCCCCAACTGGCCTTGCCGCCCAGCCGGGCCTGTTCTTCCTCGGTCAGCGGGCGGGTCATGCTGGCGTAGGTGAAGATCGGCAGCAGGCGGCCGGGCAGGAAGCCGAAGTGCGAGGCGAAGGCGTTGTTGGTCAGCAGCAACTGGTCGCCGATGATCTCGCCGTTGGCGTGCTTGAGGGTGATGCGCCGGCCCTGCTCGATATGGGTAATGGTGGTGCGTTCATGCAGTGTGACGTTGGCCGGCAGGCTTTCAGCGAGGCCCTTGGCCAGGGCGGCCGGTTGCAGCAGTTGCGTGCCTGGTGTGTACAGCGCCTTGCGGTAGAACGCGGTGCCGACGTGCTCGGGCAGGTCGCGGGCGTCGATCATCTGGTAGGGTTGGCCGAGTTTTTCCAGGCCGCTGCGGTAGGCTTCGAGCACGGCCAGCCCCTTGCCCTCGACGGCTGCTTGGTACTTGCCGTCCGGACGGATCTGGCAGTCGATGCCGTGCTGGTTGATCAGGCCACGCAGAATCGACTGCGCACGCAGGTTGAGCTTGAGGTTCATGCGTGCGGTGGGCAGGTCGCCGATGTAGTCGGCGGCACCGATGTCGTGGGGCAGGTCGATGGCAAAGCCGGAGTTGCGCCCCGAGGCGCCGAAGCCGACCTCCTGGGCCTCGACCAGGATCACTTCGTCGTCAGGGTGGTGCAGCGCCAGCTGCCGCGCGGCAGCCAGGCCGGTGAAGCCTGCGCCGAGCACCACCCAGCGCGCCTCGCTCCGCCCCCGGTGCGCGGCGCGTGGCTGGCGCTTCGGGCTGAGGTGGAACCAGCCGCAACCGTTGTCGTCCGCGGGGGTAGAGGTGTTTCTGTACATGGGATTTTATCCGTGTTGTTTTCTCCACTATGGCATTGGCGGTGGCGCGGGGACTATGACGGAAGGGACGGGGAATGGAAGGTTCCGGCGTGCGATGTGCGCCGAAGGCGGTGATAATGGGGGCAATGAACAGGGCCCTCTCATGCTGACCATCTCCAGTAACCTGCATCTGCCGGATGCCGATATCGAACTGACACACATCCGTGCGCAAGGCGCGGGTGGGCAGAATGTCAACAAGGTGTCCAGCGCCGTGCACCTGCGCTTCGACATCCCAGGCTCATCGTTGCCTGAGTTCTACAAGCAGCGGCTGCTGGCGCTGCGTGACAGCCGCATCACGGGTGATGGCGTGCTGATCATCAAGGGCCAGCAGTACCGCACCCAGGAACAGAACCGTGCTGACGTGCTGGCGCGGCTTGCCGAGTTGATCCTGGCGGCTGGCAAAACCGAGAAGAAACGCCACCCTACCAAGCCTACCCTTGGCTCGAAAACCCGCCGTCTGGAAGGCAAGGCCAGGCGCAGTACTGTCAAGGCGGGGCGGGGCAAGGTTGAGTTCTAGTGTGGGTGGAGTTTGGATGTGTTCGCCTTGGGTCAATCAGCGCCTATGAGATCGAGCGCCGCCCGCGCGGCGCATCGCGAGCTGCGCTCGCTCCTACGTCTGTTTCGGGCCAATGTTCATGTGGTCATCGCGCGCGGCCCCTTGGTGCATACCGCTAGATGTAGGAGCGAGCGCAGCTCGCGATGCGCCGCGCGGGCGGCGCTCGATCTCAAAGCCACTAATTCTCCACCTGCTCAACCCGTCCCCCACACGCCTTGTATTTCTCGTCAAACCCCGACCGGCAGTAGTTGGGCACCGTAGTAGGGCTGGGTGCTGGCGGGCAGGCATTGGGCATGTTGAGCGTATTGAAGTGCTCGCATTGCTGCGTGGAGCGCGCCTGGGTTTCGTGCAGCGAGTCGAAGTTATCCTGCTGCGCCTTGACCTTGGCTTCGCACGCACTCACTGTCTCATGGAGCTTGTGCAGGCATTCCAGGCCTTCCGGTGTGTCTGGATCAACGTAGCGGTAGTGGGTGCAGGCGGTCAGCAATACCGCCAGTGATAGGGTGGTCAATCTGATCGACAATGTCGGGGCTCCGTCCTGTTGAGCGTGACGTTTCGACTTCGTGAGAGGGTGTCGGTTCAGCGGCTGGGCTTGTTTTTGCGCTTCGCCGCCCATTGCTGCACGCTCTGGCAGTATCCCCAGCAGCCCATTCATGTTTAAGGAGTAAACCCATGCTTGCCGCATTTCAGCTGAGGTCGTTGGCCCAGAGTGCGCACCTGAATCTGCAATCCTGGTCGCACTTCGTGGCTCAGGCTGAGTTCGCTTGGCAAAACCCTGCTGTGGTAGCCGATGCTGCCGAGTGGCAGAGGGTTTGGTTCGAGATGGAAATCATCAATGCCCTTGCATTGGCGCAGTGGGAAGAGCAAGGGTTTCCCCGTGGCGGGCTGCAATCGTGGTGTGACGAGTATCAACAGGATGCGCTGAGCCTGGTTGCCGAGCTGCTTGGCCTGATCGTCATGCCGGATGACCCAAGCTGACGCCTGGCTCTGCGTGGGCGTAATCATCTTGATGCATTGTGTGATTTCTCATGCCGAACTTTCGTCAAGGAAGCGACCCCGAGCCGTCGTCTGGGGACTGATGAACAGAGCTTCCCATGCAAACACTGTTGAACGATATCCTCGAAGAAGTGCGGCCCTTGATTGGCAAGGGCAAAGTGGCTGACTACATCCCTGCGCTGGCCGATGTGCCGGCGCAGCAGTTGGGCATCGCCGTTTATGGCAACGACGGCAGCTATTACTGCGCAGGCGATGCGTTGGTACCGTTTTCGGTGCAGAGTATTTCCAAAGTGTTCAGCCTGGTCCAGGCCATCGGCCATTCCGGTGAAGCCATCTGGGAGCGGCTTGGCCATGAGCCCTCCGGCCAGCCGTTCAACTCCCTGGTGCAGTTGGAGTTCGAACGCGGGCGCCCGCGTAACCCCTTTATCAATGCCGGGGCGCTGGTGATCTGTGATATCAACCAGTCGCGCTTTGCCGCGCCCACCTTGTCGATGCGTGATTTCGTGCGGCGCTTGTCGGGCAATGCCAACGTGTCGATGGATGCCCGTGTCGCTGACTCGGAATACCAGTTCCGCGCACGCAATGCTGCCATGGCGTACCTGATGCAGGCGTTTGGTAACTTCCATAACGAGGTTGAAACGGTGCTGCGCAGTTATTTCAGTTATTGCGCGTTGCAAATGAACTGCTTGGACCTGGCCCGAGCCTTTGGTTTTCTGGCCAACGATGGGTTCTGCAAGCACAGTGGCGAGCAGATACTGACCCGGCGCCAGACTCAGCAGGTTAACTCGATCATGGCCACCAGTGGGCTGTATGACGAGGCGGGGAACTTTGCCTATCGGGTGGGGCTGCCTGGTAAAAGCGGGGTAGGGGGCGGGATCGTGGCCATCGTGCCGGGGCAGTTCACCGTTTGCGTGTGGTCGCCGGAGTTGAATGCGGCGGGGAACTCGTATGCGGGGATGGCTGCGCTTGAGATGTTGAGTTCGCGGATTGGGTGGTCGGTGTTCTGAAGGGGGCCTTGGGGTAGGGCGCCGCTGCGCGGCGCATCGCGAGCTTTGCTCGCTCCTACGGGGGCGGTGTACGGCTGGTAGGAGCGAGCGCAGCTCGCGATGCGTCGCGTGAAGCGACGCGGTACACCCTCAGCGCATCATGCCCAACTCAGCATCATCCATCAGCGCCTTGGCCAAACCGCTGAGGTAATGCGAGGCCCAGATCAATTCGGGCTTTTCATCCATCAGGCCACTGATGGTCATGTCCCGCACATACCCCATCAGCTCCGAGGCCTGCTCCCGAGCATGCTGGCAGGAAATGCCGGGCTCGATGCAGAACAGCGGATGAGTCTGTTTTTCGCCCTGGTAGAACTTGGTTTTGCCAACGGTGGTTTTTACGTTCGATTTGTCGTCCATCACGCTTGCAACTCCTCGTCTGCCATTTGTATGAGTTTGAATACAAGCGTTGGGAAAGCATGGGGTGGATCGGGGACAAGTTTCAGCATTGTTCAATTCCTTGTTGGTGCCGCGACCCTAAGCCGTCAAGCAGAGGGTGGCAGCTGCACGTGGGTTGACGGACCGGCGGAATTGATAAGCTCCGGCGCACGCAAGCGTGCCCGCACGTACAGCCACCATAAAGGTATGCCGATACTCAAAACCGTCGCGGCCCGTCAAAGCCGTGTCACTGATCAATCAGCGACAGGCCGAGACTAGAGCCTTGGCAGAGCACCCGCAACGGAAAACAAGCGGCAACAGTATCTTTGGGAAATGGACTACAACAAAGGGAAGAATTCTGATTTTTCGACGCAAATGTTAACAGGTTAGCCGCCTAGAACACCAAGGCGCCGCGCACCCTGGGTGTAAGGCGTTAAGGGCGCCGCTGCGCGGCGCATCGCGAGCTTTGCTCGCTCCTACGGAGCATCTGATTTAACTGGGAAACCTGTAGGAGCGGGCTTGCCCCGCGAAGCAGGCAACGCGGTGCGTGGCACCGGCTTCGCCGGTGTTCGCGGGGCAAGCCCGCTCCTACAGGGGATCACGGCGTGCCTGCTGGCACTGTTCCCTGCACTACACCCTCAGCGCATCATGCCCAACTCAGCATCATCCATCAGCGCCTTGGCCAAACCGCTGAGGTAATGCGAGGCCCAGATCAATTCGGGCTTTCATCCATCAGGCCACTGATGGTCATGTCCCGCACATATCCCATCAGCTCCGAGGCCTGCTCCCGAGCATGCTGGCAGGAAATGCCGGGCTCGATGCAGAACAGCGGATGAGTCTGTTTTTCGCCCTGGTAGAACTTGGTTTTGCCAACGGTGGTTTTTACGTTCGATTTGTCGTCCATCACGAATCCAATTCCTCGGTTGTGCTGCGCCCCTTTGCTGTCAAACGAAGGGGTGGCAGCTGTACATGGGTTGACAGACCGGTGGAATTGGCAAGCTCCGGCGCACGCAAGCGTGCCCACACGTACAGCCGCCATATAGACGTGCCGTAAGCCAAATACCGTCGCGGCCTGTCAAAGCCGTATCGCTGATTTGCAGCGACAGGCCGAGACTAGAGCCTCAGCAGAACACCCGTAACGGAAAACAAGCGGCAACAGTATCTTTGGGAAATGGACTACAACAAAGGGAAAAATTCTGATTTTTCGACACAGATTACAACCGGTGCGCCAAGGGTGCGCGCGCCCTGTGTGTTAGACGTTAAGCCTGACGCGACCGCTGATACCGGCTAACCCCGATCTGAACAACGAACGCAACCACGCAAACCAGGCCGAACTTCACGTTCGTACTCAGCCCGAAGTGTTCGCACACTTTGCCCACAACGATCACACTCACAAAGATGGCGACAGGTAACAACAGCTTCTGCATCCAGCACTCCCGGGCTTTTGGCTCGATATTCATCACGATTGCACCATGGTAACGCCAAGGCGCCGTGAACACACTCAATGTGCAGGGAACAACCGCCGGGCCACGCTTTTGGCGGCAAACAGGCGGGCCTCATCGTGGCCGACCTGGCTCACCTGAAAGTGCCGATGGTGAACGGCAATGCGCCACTGCTTTGCCAAAAAGGCTTCATAGCGCAGGTAACCCAGCTGTCGCTCCACCCGGTTGGCGCCCTGCAAGGCCGCGCCGCAGCTTCGGTCCATTACCCGGCTTTCGGGATTATTGTCGCGGGCGCCGACCATGTAGGTGACCTCACGCGCCGCATAGCGCTTGAACAGCTGCCTGGCGTCGAGGTTCTGCTGAACGAAGTAAGGCGGCGCCTGTTCCAGGCCATAGCGGTACTGGTTGTAGCCTGGGCACTGGCCCGCAGGCACCGGTTTGAAGGCACCGTTCTGCCAACGATTGCCGTCGACATACAGGTAGGACGACGGGCTGGAAATCACATAGCGCAGCGCAATACCACGCCCAACCGAGCCCGCGCCCAGCAGGGCGTAGCGCTGCAGCAGCTGGCCCCCGGCCGAATGGCCGATCAACACGATTTCCTTGAGCGCCGGAAAGTGCTCGCGGTTGCCAAGGTAGGCCAGCAGGTCATCGAGCACGGTAAAACCGGCGATCCCCACCCGGCCGTCCTGCGAGGCGGTGCCGTGCATCCACTTGTCCTTGGCCCACAGCGGCATGTCGTCGCCGGCGCGGCGATCCCGGGGCGTGAGAAAGTTCGGCGCCAGCAGCAAGGTGTCGTCAGCGCTCAACCCGGCGTTCTGCAGCAGGTGCTGGCCGCTGGCGAAGTAGTCGTCAGCGTTGCGCTGCACGCCGTGCAACAGCACCACCGCGCGCTGTACGGGCAGGCTGGCCTGCTGCAGGTCATGGTTGGCGAAGGCCAGGAAGTGGTAATGCGTGGCTTGCCCCAGGCGTAGCGTTTGCGGCGCGGCCAAGGCCGGCAGGGCCAGCAGGCTGGCGAGCAGCAGAAGCAGGGTACGGGCCAGCGAGCGCAAAGCGTGATGCGGCATGAAATCCCCTCGTGAACGTGCGATAGCCAATCCTTGAAACACCGCGTCGTTGCGGTTGCCCGTAAACTATGCCCAATGGTAGCGCCCCCAGTCTGCCAGCGCAGGCACCGGTTGCGAATAACGGCTAAGGTTCCAAGGCTACCGGCGAAACGTTGGTGGGGCAGTGTGGGCTGCTGGTTGCCCTGTCGCCATCTGATGGAGTTCCTATGCAACAACTACCACCGGACGAAACCATCCGGGCTGCGATGAAAAAGTCCCACGCCCGGCTGCACCGCCAGCATGAGCTGGTGGTCGAGTTTGGCGTGATGTCGCTCAAGGTCGATGACCTCGATGCACTGCTTTCGCAGGCATGCAGGGTGGTGGCCGAGGGCATGCAGACCCGTTTCTCCAAAGTGCTGCAGCCACTGGCAGACAGCGAAGCCTATGTGCTGACGCACGGTGTGGGCTGGGACGCCTCGGACATCGGCCATGCCACCGTGGGCGGTGACATTGCCAGCCCGGCGGGGTACGCGCTGTCCACCTTTCGCCCGGTGTTATCCAACCATTTGGGGATGGAAGAGCGCTTTCGCACCCCGGACTTGCTGAAAAAATACGGTATCGAGCGGGCCATCAACGTGCCTATTCGTGGCGCGCTTGGCCCCTTTGGCGTACTAGAGGCCGACAGCAGTGACGGTGAGGATTTCGTCGAAAGCGACCTGGTGTTCCTGGAGGGCATCGCCAACGTCATCTCCCTGGCACTGGAACGCATTGCCGCCGGCAACGAGACGCCTCGCCCCGACCCATATTCCGAAAGCATTCTGAACGCCAGCCCCGATTGCGTGAAAATCCTCGCGCTCAGCGGCGAAATCGAATTCATGAACGAAAAGGGGCTTGAGCTGATGCACCTGCCGGCCCTGGCCGAAGTCAAGGGCCAACGCTGGCCCGAACTCTGGCCGGATGAGTCCCGCTCGCTGGTGGCCCAGGCCATGGGCAAGGTAACCGGCGGTGAAACCGCCAGGTTCGAAGCGTACTTCCCCACAGCGCCCGATGAGCCCAGGTGGTGGGATGTGACCGTCGCGCCGATTCTGGGCGCCGACGGCCAGATCGAACGGGTGATCGCGGTGTCCAGGGACATCACCGAGCGCCATCAGTACGAAGCCCAGTTGCTGTCGCTGATCGAAGCGCAGAACTCCCGGCAAAGTGCCAGCGACCTGCACCTGGAAGAGATCCATCACCGGGTCAAGAACAGCCTGCACCTGGTCAATACCCTGTTGTTGCTGCAAGCGAACCTCAGCCCGGACGCGGCGGTGAAGTTGCAACTGGAAACGGCCGCAGGGCGCGTGGTCACCATCGCCAGCGTGCATGAGCGGCTGTATCACATTGCCGAGCACGACACGGTGTCGGCTGGGGATTATCTGAATGCCTTGCTGGGCGACCTCGGCAAGGCCCTGGCTGACCGCAAGATCCTGCTCGAAACCGACGACTTCGTGCTGCCGCTCGAGCGCATGGCACCCTTGGGGTTGGTGATCTCCGAGCTCATCACCAACGCGTTGAAGTACGGCAAGGGCACCGTGGAGGTGGCGGTCAAGCATGCACAGGACCATGTGCTGCTGACGGTGAAGGACGAGGGCGACGGGTTTCCCGACAGCTACCCCAAGCCCACTGGCACCGGCCTGGGCATGCGCCTGGTGAACAGCTATTCAGGTTATGGCAGCGCCGCGGTGACCATCGACCGGCTGGAGGGCAAAAGCTGCATTCACGTGCGCTTCAGGCTCTAGGCCAGGCTGGCTAGCCCGCCCGCATCGAAGCCAACTGCTCTTGCAGGTCGGCCATCAGGCGCCGGCCCGAGGCCTCCAGCAGGTCGCCATACAGGGCGATGGCGTTACACGTCCGGCAGGTAAGGATGGACTTGCGGTGCAGCCGCACGGGCTTGACCAGGTCCTGCCCGTCGCATTTCAGGCATCTCAAGGTAACGCTCATCACTTCCTGCTCCATGGAAGGTTCGCGGGATTCATTTCCCTCACCTGGGGCCTGGCTCGGCACAGGTGCGATACATGGAGTGCCTTGCGCCCGAAACGTTCACTTCTACCCCGTGCGCAGCCCCGCAAGGCGTCACGGCGCACGGCGCAGCAGCACATAGTCGTCGTTGTCAAACCGCCCACCCAGGCGTGGCTCCAGCGCGCCCGGCGCCGAGCCCTGCAACGCCTGGAAGTCCTGCCGCGTCATGATGACCCAGGCCGGCCTCTGCAAGGCCTGCAACTGCGCGGGCGTTTCAGTGAACAGCGGTTGCAGGTCGTGGTCGACATTGACCATGAACTTGATGGCCTTGGCGTCCTGCCCCAGCCGGTGCAGCACCAGCGGCGCCGGCTGCTGGGCCACTTGCGCCATCACCGCCTGGGTGAATGCGCGCGTATCATACAGCCGCCGCTGCACCGGCTCGAACACCGCCACGTACACCAGCCACACCGCCAGCACCGCGCAGCCGGCCAGCACCTCGGCCCGCCTGCGTGGCCAGCAGAGCCGGGACACGGCCAACAACTGCAAGGCCGCCAGCACCGCGACCGGCACGCTGATCGAACCCAGTTGCCCGGCGTAACGGCGATGGGCAACCAGCAGGGCGATCATCAGCACGCCTGGCAACACCAGCCACAGTGCCTGAATCAGCCCGCGCAGCCAGGCGAACAACCGCCCCTGGGCCACCTGGAACGGGTAGGCTGCGATGATTGCCGCCATCGGCAGCATCGGCAGTACATAGCGTGCCTTCTTGGCCAACGGAATCGACAGCCCGAGCATCACCAGCAACCCCGCCGCCGCGCAGTACACCACCAGCCGCAATGCCGGCCCCTGCAGCCTTGCCTGGGCAAGCCCGGCGGCGATCAGCACCAGCAACGCCAGCGGGTAGGCAAGGGCATAGTTGCCCAGCGAACTGCTGAAGTAGAACAGCGCACTGCTGGCCCCCTCGCTGCCGTCCATGCGCCCCATGAACTGCATGCGAATCACATCGTCCAGAAACGCTTGCCCACCACTGGCCTTGGCCAGCCACAGCAACAGCCCTACACACAGCGCCAGCAGCACGCTGGCCAGCACCCCGAACACCAGCATGCGCCGCCATTGCCCAGCCAGCAGGTAGTAGCTGCACAGCATGCCCGTCGGCACCACCAGCCCGATCGGCCCGCGAATGCCAAAGCCCAGCAGCAACAACGCGAACAGCAACGGCCAGCGCCGCCCGGCGCCGTGGTGGTCGTGGGCATAACCCAGGTAGAACACGGCGAACGCCACGGCCGCCAGCATCAGGTCCTGGGACACGGCCCGCACTTCGCTGACAAACGTGGCGGTCAGCACCAGCATCACGATACTGGCCCAAGCCCAGCGCAGCGAGAAGGGCGCCAGCAGCCGGTACATCAAGGTGACGATCACTGCGCCAGCGAAGGCGCTGGGCAGCCAGGCGCCAAGGCTGTCGACGGCGCCCATGGGCAGCGACAGCAGCCAGATGAACAGGGTCGAGAGCGCCGTGTAGTCGGCATACGGCTGCCCGTAGGTGGTAGGGAACACCGTTGGCCCATGGCGCAGCATCTCCTGGGCGAACAGCACGAAGCGCGAGTCGAAGCCGATGGGCGCCAGCCCCTGGGCGCCGGCGCAGAACAGCAGCAGCGCCAGCAGCCCTGCAACCAGGGACTGCCGGCGCACGGTGAGGGGCAAGGGCATCAGGCTGCTTTAGACCGGCGGCGCGGCAGGTGCGGTGCCACTGGCAGCTGGCAAGAGTCGCCGCGGCCAATCGGGAAGTATTTGAAGCCTTTTCGCGCCAGGCGCTCGGCATCGTACAGGTTGCGCCCGTCGAAGATCACCGGGGCCTTCAGGCGCTGCTGGATCAGCTCGAAGTCCGGGGCCTTGAACTGCTGCCACTCGGTGCAGATGATCAGCGCATCGGCACCGGACAGCACCGATTCCGGCGTGCCCATCAGCATCAGCTTTTCTTCGTTGGGGTACAGGTGCTGGGTTTCCTGCATGGCCTCCGGGTCGAACGCGCGCACGCTGGCGCCGGCAGCCCACAGCGATTCGAGCAGCACGCGGCTTGGGGCATCGCGCATGTCGTCGGTGTTGGGCTTGAACGCCAGGCCCCAGACGGCGAAGGTCTTGCCGCGCAGGCTGCCTTTGTAGAACGCCTTGATCCGTTCGAACAGCTTGTGCTTCTGCCGCTCGTTGATGGCCTCGACCGCCTGCAGCAGGTCGCTGGAGCAATGGGCCTGCTCGGCGCTGTGGATCAGTGCGCGCATGTCTTTGGGGAAGCACGAGCCGCCGTAGCCGCAGCCTGGGTAGATGAAGTGGTAGCCGATGCGAGTGTCGGCCCCGATGCCCTGGCGTACCGACTCGATATCGGCGCCCAGGTGTTCGGCAAGTTCGGCGATCTGGTTGATGAAGCTGATCTTGGTGGCAAGCATGCAGTTGGCGGCGTACTTGGTCAGCTCGGCGCTGCGCAGGTCCATGAACATGATGCGGTCGTGGTTGCGGTTGAACGGCGCGTAAAGGTCGCGCATCACGTCGCGCACGTCTTCACCGTCGCAGCCGATGACGATACGGTCGGGGCGGCGGCAGTCGGCCACGGCCGAGCCTTCCTTGAGAAATTCTGGGTTGGACACGATATCGATGCGCAGCGCGCGGCCTGCCAGGGCCGTATCGATATGGGCGCGCAGCTTGTCGCCGGTGCCCACTGGCACGGTGGATTTTTCCACCAGGATCAGCGGTTGCTGGCGATGGCGGGCCACCGCATCGCCCACCGACATCACATACTTGAGGTCGGCCGAGCCATCCTCGCAGGACGGCGTGCCGACGGCGATGAAGGCCACCCGGCCGTGTTCCACGGCCAGCTGTTCATCGGTGGTGAAGTGCAGACGGCCGCCATCCAGGCCTTCGCGCACCAGGCTCGACAGGCCCGGTTCGAAGATGCTGACATGGCCTTCGCGCAGCAAATCGACCTTCTTCTGGTCAACATCCATGCAGACGACATCGTGGCCGACCTCGGCCAATACCGCAGCTTGCACCAGGCCGACATATCCGCTGCCAAACACTGTGATTTTCATGGAGCACTCCTGAACGCGGGCGCACGGGCCGGACGGGAATTGATGGTGATGACGCCGAGCATGACCAAGGCCACGCCGGCTGTTTTGCCAAGGCTGAAATGTTCGTCGAACAGCGGCAGGCTGGCCGCCAGCAGGTAGACCAGGGCGTAGCTCAGGCTCAGCAGCGAATAGGCCCGGCCCAACGGCAGGTCACGCAGGGCCAGCAGCCAGCAGAGCATCGACAGGCCATAGGCGCCGATCGCCGCCAGCACCACGGCCAGCGGCAGGGCATCGACGCCGTTGCCCATCAGCGCTGAAAGCCACGCGCAAGGTTGCGGCAAGCGGGTCATGCTCCAGCGCATGGCCAGCTGCGCGCTGCTTACCAGCAGCACGCTGCCCAGGGCGTAGGTGATGCCCAGGCGCGGGTTCATGCCTGTTGCCCCAGCAAGGCCACGCCGGCAATCACCAGCGCCACGCCCAGCCAGTGGCGGCGGTCCACCGGCTCATGGAAGGCGAAGCGGGCAATCAGGGTGACCAGCACGAAATTCAGGCTGAGCATCGGGTAGGCGATGCCGACCTCCATGCGCTGCAGCACCAGCAGCCACACCAGCAGGCCGCTGCCGAGTGCGGCGAGGGCCAGCCACAGCCATGGCGAGCGCAGTTTGCCGGCCCAGCCGCTGGGCTGGGCACGCCAGCTTTCCACGGCGAATTTCTGCGCCACCTGGCCCAGGCAGGTCAGCAGGCAGGCACTGAGCAGCAACAGCCAACTCATGGCGCAGCTCCTGGAAGTATCACGATCACCAAGTTGCCTTGCTGATAGCGCGTGCCATCGTCTGGCAGCAAGTCGAGATCATGGCGATCATCTTTGTCCTTCACACGCATGAGCACTGCGACCGAACCGTTTCGGCGGGCATCGGCCACCCATTGCCGCAGCTGTTCGCTGGCGACGTGGCGTGCGGCTGCCTCAGGATAGGCCAGGCCATATTTCAGTTCGCCGATGGTGTTGATCAGCGTCACGTCGTTGCGCTTGAGGCGCCAGGCCAGTGCCGACGCCGCGCCCAGGTCGTTGCTCATCAGGTAGGTGGCGCCGGCCAGCTCGCCCTGGTGTTGCAGCACGAACTGGTCGGGGGTTTTGCTGGCCTCCACCGCCTTGGGCAGTGCCGCCGGCAGCAGGCCGACCAAAAGCAGGCTGCCCAGCGCCGGCGCGGCCCAGCAGCGCAGCGGCGACAGCGCCTGGGCCAGGCTGCTGACCAGCCAGCCGGCCAGGCCCACGCACAGCCACAACAGGCTGGGCAGTTCGTGCTCGTACACCGGTTTTTTCAGCTGCAGCCAGGCCAGGGCGACCAGGGCAACCGCCCCCAGCGCGACATTGAGCCAACCGTTGAGGCCCAAGGCACGGCCTTGCTGCGCGTGCAAACGCTCGCCCAGGGCGTGGCCCAACAGCAGGGCCAGGGGCAGCAGGCAGGGCAGGATGTAGGTCGGCAGCTTGCCTTTGCTCAGGCTGAAGAACAGCAGCGGCATCAGCAGCCACAGCAGCAGGAAGCCGATGCTGGCCTGGGCGCGGCTGTGCCAGGCCTGTTTCAGCGCCGTGGGCAGCAGCCCGGCCCAGGGCAGGCTGAATGCCACCAGCAGTGGCAAGTAGAACCACCAGGGCGCAGCATGCTGGGCATCTTCCCCGGCAAAGCGGCGGATGTGCTCATGCCAGAAGAAGAACCGCCAGTAGTCCGGTTCCTGGGCGTGCACGGCCAGCACCCAGGGCAGGCTCACCAGCACCGCCACGGCGATGGCCAGCGGGCCGTATACCAGCAGCTCGCGCCAGCGTTTCTGCCACAGCATCCACGGCAGGGCGATCAGCACCGGCAAGGCCCAGGCGAGAAAGCCCTTGGTCATGAAGCCCATGCCACAGGCCAGCCCCAGCACGGCCCAGGCGGCCAGGCGCTGGCCGCCGCCGTGGCTGGTCAGGGCGAACCACAGGGCCACCAGGCTGAGGTTGACCCACAAGGTGAACTGCGGGTCGAGGTTGGCGTAGCCGGCTTGGCCTGCAACCATCACGAAGCTCATGTACAGCAGGGCGCTGGCCAGGCTCTTGCGTGGGTCGTTCCACAGCCGCCGTGCCACCACGTAGCACAGCAGCACGCTCAAGCCTGTGGCCAGCGCCGAGGCGAAGCGCGCACCGAACAGGTTCTGGCCGAACACGCCTTGGCCAAGGGCAATCATCCAGTAGCCGGCGATGGGTTTTTCGAAGTAGCGCAGGCCCATGAAGTGCGGCGAGATCCAGTCGCCGGTCAGCAGCATTTCCTGGCTGATTTGCGCATAGCGGGTTTCATCGGGAATCCACAAGCCATGGCTGCCCAACGGCAGCAGGTAGGCAAGCACGAACAGGCCCAGCAGCAACGGTAGCGTCCAGCGTTTGCTCATGCCCCTTGCACTCCCAGCCAGCCTTCACGGCCGCCGAGGGTGCCGCGTTGCACGCAGGCAACGGGCAAGCTGTCGAGCGAGGCGGGCAACAGCTCGCCCAGCGGTTTGAACGTGATGCCTTGCTGGCGTGCAGTGGCCAGCAACTGGCGAAAATCCTCGGCCATCAGAATCCCTTCTACCTCTGCGTGAATGGTGTAGACGTTGAGTGCCTGGGGCAGGAACTGCCTCAGGATGAAGGCGTTGAAGTCGGCGGCGGCCACCTGCGGGCCCACCACCTCGTCGAAGGTGGGCAAGTCCACCGGTATTTGCGGCGCCCCCGGCGAGCCGTCGGCCAGGCGCGGGCGGAACAGGCTGGCGCCGCGGCAGTCGCTGTTGTAGCGAAAGCCGAACGCCTGCTTGGCCTCGATCACCCGCTCGTCGGCACGCCAGCCGGCGGCGGCCGAGCAGTCCACCTTGGCCCCCAGGATGTCGCTGAGGGTGTCGACCCCACGGCGGATCTGCTCGCCCAGCTGCGCCGCCGTCCAGCGCCCGGCATTGGCCTGCCAGCCGTGGTGGTCCCAGGCGTGCAGGCCCACCTCATGGCCGGCCTCGCGGGCGCGGCGCATCAGGTGGCCGAGGTCGCGGCCAATCGGCTTGCCGGGCCAGGCGGTGCCGGCCAGCAGAATGTCCCAGCCGTACAGCCCGGCCGCATTGGAGCGCAGCATCTTCCACAGGAACTGTGGCCGCACCAGGCGCCACAGGTGGCGGCCCATGTTGTCCGGGCCGACACTGAAGAAGAACGTTGCCTTCACCTGCGCTTCGTCCAGCAGCTCCAGCAAGCGCGGCACACCTTCACGGGTGCCGCGGTAGGTGTCGACATCGATGCGTAGCCCGGCCTGCATCAGCGTGCATCTTCTGCCGGGCGGGCTTCGACCTCGCGCAGGGCTTCGCGCAGGAAGAAGTCCAGCGTGTTGCCGATGGTTTCGCGCATCTCTACGGTCGGTTCCCAGTTCAGCAGGCGCTTGGCATTGGCAATGCTTGGCTTGCGGTGGGACACGTCCTGGTAGCCGCCGCCGTAGAACGCCTTGCTCTCGACATCGCGGAAACCGGCGAACGGCGGGAAGTGGCTGCGCAGCGGGTGGGCTTCGAACTGGCGCAGCAGTTCTTCGCCCAGCTGGCGAATGCTGGCTTCGTTGTCCGGGTTGCCGATGTTGATGATCTGGCCGTTGCAGGCATCGCCGTCGTTGTCGATGATCCGTGCCAGGGCCTCGACGCCATCGGCGATGTCGGTGAAGCAGCGCTTCTGCGCGCCGCCGTCGAACAGGCGGATCGGCGTGCCTTCCACCAGGTTGAGGATCAACTGGGTGATGGCCCGGGAGCTGCCGATGCGCGCCGAGTCCAGGCGGTCCAGGCGCGGGCCCATCCAGTTGAAGGGGCGGAACAGGGTGAAGTTCAGGCCCTTCTGGCCATAGGCCCAGATCACCCGGTCGAGCAGCTGCTTGGACACCGAGTAGATCCAGCGCTGCTTGTTGATCGGCCCGACCACCAGGTTGGAGGTGTCTTCATCGAAGTTCGGGTCCTGGCACATGCCATAGACTTCCGAGGTGGACGGGAAGATCACGCGCTTGTTGTACTTCACGCAGTAGCGCACCAGGCGCAGGTTTTCCTCGAAGTCCAGCTCGAACACGCGCAGCGGGTTGCGGGTGTATTCGATGGGCGTGGCGATGGCCACCAGCGGCAGCACCACGTCGCACTTCTTGATGTGGTATTCGATCCACTCGGAATGGATGCTGATATCGCCTTCGACGAAGTGGAAGCGCGGGTGGTTGCGCAGGCGTTCGATGGCGTCGCAGCCGATGTCCAGGCCGTACACCTCATAACGCTCGTCGCTGAGCAGGCGTTCGGACAGGTGGTTGCCGATAAAGCCGTTCACACCCAGGATCAGCACCCGGGTGCGGCGAACGGCGCGGCGTGAGTCGGCGGCGCGCAGCAGCGAGCCCTCGACCAGGCCCAATTCACCGGCCAGTTGCGGGCCGCTCAGGTACAGGCCGTTGTCGTTGCG
The DNA here is from genome assembly GCF_011752565.1 of Pantoea sp. Ap-967. GTDB lineage: Bacteria > Pseudomonadota > Gammaproteobacteria > Pseudomonadales > Pseudomonadaceae > Aquipseudomonas. The sequence continues at coordinate 50,471 of NZ_VWXK01000028.1, read as the reverse complement.
CTGGCCGGCGTGGATCACCAGCGAATCCTCGCCACAGGCAACGCGCAGCGGGTCGGTGCTGATTACCCGGCCAGGGGCCAGGCCCTCGTTGCCCTTGGCGACATCCGCCTGCCACACGATCAGTTTGTGCTCGCCCACCGGGCAGAACGCGCCGGGGTAGGGCTGGGTGACGGCGCGCACCAGGTTGAACAGAGTTTCGGCAGGTTGCTGCCAGTCCAGGCGGCCATCGGCGGCGGTACGGCGGCCGAACACGGTGGCCTTGGCCTCGTCCTGCGGGGTTTCGCTGAGCTTGCCCTGGCGCAGCGCCGGCAAGGTGTCGCGCAGCAGGTCGGCGGCGGCGGCGCGCAGCTTGCCGTGCAGGCTCAGCGCCGTGTCGCTGCGTTCGATGGCCACCGGCAGCTGGGCGACGATGGCGCCGGCATCGGCACGCTTGACCATGCGGTGCAGGGTCACGCCGGTTTCGCTTTCGCCGTTGACCAGCACCCAGTTGGCCGGCGCCCGGCCACGGTAGCGCGGCAGCAGTGAGCCATGCAGGTTGAATGCGCCCTTGCGCCCGGCGGCCAGCAAGGGTTCGCCCAGCAGGTTGCGGTAGTAGAAGGAGAACAGGTAGTCCGGTGCGAGGGTGTTGATGCGCTCCACCCACAGCGGGTGGTTGACGTCCTCGGGGGCGTGCACCGCAATGCCCTTGCGGGCGCACAACTGGGCTACCGAGCCGTAGAAGGTGTTTTCCTTGGGGTCGTCGGCATGAGTGAACACCGCTGCAATGTCATAGCCGCAGGCAAGCAGGGCTTCAATGCCGGCGCAGCCGATATCGTGGTAGGCGAAGACAACTGTTTTTGCACTCATGAATGAACCTGACCAGAAGTGGAGGAAGTGAAACCGTCAACGGTGACTGGGGTTGCAGGGGTGGGCGCAGGGCCGCTGCGCAGCACTTTTTCGATGAAGAACCGTGGGCGGGCGCGCACATCGCTGTACATGCGGCCCAGGTACTCGCCCAGCAGGCCCATGCCGATGAACTGGCCACCGGTGAACACGAACAACACGGCGAACAGCACGAACAGGCCGTTGCCCGCCCAGCCCGGGCCGAAGGCCAGGCGCAGCACGATCAGCGCCACGGCGAACAGCACGCCGAGTGCGGCCATGCTGAAACCGACGATGCTCAGCAGGCGCAGGGGCGTGGTGGTCATGCAGGTGATCAGGTCGAACATCAGGCTGATCAGGCGCATGGGGCTGTACTTGGAGTCGCCGTGTTCGCGCTCGGCGTGGTGCACGGTGATTTCGGTGGTGTGGCGGGCGAAACTGTTGGCCAGGATGGGGATGAACGTGCTGCGCTCGCGGCAGGCGAGCATGGCGTCGATCACCGTGCGCCGGTAGGCGCGCAGCATGCAGCCGTAGTCGCTCATGGCAACGCCGGTGGAGCGCTTGACCGCGTAGTTGATGACCTTCGACGGCCAGCGGCGCAGGGCCGAGTCCTGGCGGTTGCTGCGCACCGTGCCGACCACGTCGAAACCGCGCTCGGCCTCGGCGACCAGCCGCGGGATCTCCTCCGGCGGGTTCTGCAGGTCGGCGTCGAGGGTAATCACCACATCGCCCTGGCACTGCTCGAAGCCGGCCATGATCGCTGCGTGCTGGCCGTAGTTGCGGTTGAGGATCACCGCCACGAACGGGCTGTTCTCGGCCTTGGCGGCGTCTTCCAGGATGCTGGCGGATTCGTCGCGGCTGCCGTCGTCGACCAGCACGATTTCATAGGGGTGATGCAGTTGCTGGCAGGCGGCTGCGGTGCGGCGCAGCAGCTCCGGCAGGCTCTGTTCTTCGTTGTACACCGGGATGACGATGGACACGCGGTGGATCGGGTAAGGTCTCACGGGCGATTTCCCACAAGCTGTTCAATGGCGGTGACGACCCGCTCGAGGTCGTGGTCGGTCATGTCCGGGAACAATGGAATCGAGCACAGCCGCGCCGAGTTCCATTCGGTGTTGGGCAGCGACAGCTGCGGGTCGCGCTGGCGGTACCAGGTGTGCAGGTGGGTGGCGATGAAATGAATGCCGCTGCCGATGCCACGTTCCTGCAGGCCTTTCATGAAGGCTTCGCGGTCCAGGCCACAGCGTTCGCTGTCGATGCGCAGGATGTACAGGTGCCAGGCGTGCTGCTGCGGGTAGGCCGGCAGCGCCAGCGGTTGCACCGGCAGGCCTTCAAGGCGCTGCTGGTAGCGCGCGGCCAGCTCGCTGCGGCGGGCGTTGATCGCATCCAGGCGCTTGAGCTGCACCAGGGCGATGGCGGCGTTGATGTCGGCCAGGTTGTACTTGAAGCCAGGCTCGATGACCTGGGCCTGGGGCTTGCGGCCGTGGGTCAGGCGGTCGTAGGCATCAACGCCCAGGCCATGGAACTTGAGCATGCGCACGCGGCTGGCCAGGGCTTCGTCGTCGCTGACGAACATCGCGCCTTCGGCGCAGGTCATGTTCTTGATCGCGTGGAACGAGAAGATCGCCGTGCCACGGGCACCGACATGGCGGCCTTTGTAGCGGGTGCCGGCGGCATGGGCGGCGTCTTCGATCACGGCGATTCCATGCTTGTCGGCCAAGGCGTACAGCGGGTCGAGGTCGAATGCGGCGCCGGCGTAGTGCACCGGGATGATGGCCTTGGTGCGTGGGGTGATGGCCGCTTCGATACGGGCGGCGTCGGTCATCAGGGTGTCGCGGTCGATGTCGACGAACACCGGCGTGGCGCCGATCAGCGAAATCATGTTGGCGGTCGAAACCCAGGTTTGCGACGGGGTGATCACTTCGTCCCCTGGGCCAATGCCCAGGGCCAGCAGGGCGATGTGCATGCCGCCGGTGGCCGAGGACAGGGCCACGGCATGGCGACAACCGACGTATTGGGCAAACTGTTCTTCCAATGCCTGGTTCTGTGGCCCGGTGGTGATCCAGCCCGAGCGCAGAACGTGGCCGACAGCTGCAATTTCTTCTTCGCCCATGCTAGGGCGAGAGAAGGGGAGAAACGCCTCACTCATGAACACCTCGGTCATGCAATAAATAACAGAACCCATTGATTTCATTGAATCCATTCCCAGCGTAGACGCAATAAATGCTTTTGCATCAAGGGCACTGGCAAAATGATTAATGGTTTGCGCGAAGTCAGTCTTTCGGTGTTTGCCGCCGCGGCTAATACCGGGGCTTATCCAATCAAGGTTATGCCTGAATTTGTGAAAGAAACATCAAAAAACAGTCGCGCCAGCGTGACATCTTGCTGTTGGACAGCTCAGGTTCAGGTTGCCATTCAAATGGATGGATAACGAATAGTTAGAACCGCCGTAATGCATTGTTTTATTAAATATTTATTAATGTCCGGCGTTGGCTGCACGGTGCGCTTAAGTTGCACGCTCGGGCGTTAAACATCACGCCTTGGGTATATAAGCCACGCTGTGCTCAGCGCCGGAGTGCAACAGCCGTTCCCCTCGGCTTGGCTGGGTGGTGATGACCTGGTGATCGTGGCTCAGGTAGTCGAGCGGTGGCGGTTGGCCGGGCCGGTAATGGGCCACGATGATGGTGCGGTGCGGGTCCCAGTGCTGGCCGCTGTCGCGCTCCAGCCAGGCCATCAGCGTGGCGGTGTCGCCGCTGCGCGGGTAGTCCTCGGTGTCGGCGACATAGCGGAAGGGGGCGCCACCGGTTTGCAGGTACATCGGCACTTTGTTGTCTACCTCGACCATCACCAGGTGCCACTGCGCCAGCGGTGCCTGTGCGCTGGCCAGCTCGCGTACGGCCTTGCCAAAGCCGATCACGCCGCCGCCACCGTTGCTCCATGGCACCAGGATGCCCAGCACCGCCACCAGCAGGGCCGCCGTTGCCGCAAAGCCCAGGTGCAAGCCGCGGCCTTGGCTGTTGCGTACGGCCAGCCAGCGGGTGACCCACCAGGCCCCGAGCAGTTGGGCGAACGGCACCAGCGGCAATACGTAATAGCTGCGCCGGCTGCCGCTGGCGGTGAAGAACAGCATCAGCAGGGCGAGCCCCTGGACCAGCCAGCGGGTGTTCGGCTCGATGTGCCGCCATTGGCGTAGGGCAACCCACAGGGCGATCATCCAGCAAGGGGCCCAAGGCAGGGTATATACCGGCAGGTACAGCAGGTAGGTGTAGAGCGGGCCGAGGTTGTCGAAGGGCTGGAAGAACCGCACCAGGTTTTCCCGCACCACCAGGCCAAGGCCACTCTCGGCATAGTTCGCCGCGCCATACAGGTGCGACAGCAGGAACGGCGTGATGTACAGCGCCCCGCCCAGCAGCAGCGCCGCTGCCAGCCTGAGGTTCAGGTGGCGCTTCCAGCGGCCTTGGCCCAGCAGGTGGGGCAACAGCAGCAACCCTGGCAGGATGAAGCCGATCAGGCCCTTGCACAGTGATGTCAGTGCCAGCAGCCCGACGAACACGCTGTAGCGCCAGAACCCTGTGTCGTCCGGCCCGCGCCAGTACCACCAGAGCGCCGCCAGCACACCGCATACGGTGAGAATGTCGGCGGTGGCCACCCGTGCCCAGAACACGAAATAAAAGGTGGTGGCCAGCATCCAGCCGGCGATCAGGCCAGTGCCCCGTTGCAGCAGGCGCTCGCCCAACAGGTACACCAGCCATACGCTCAACCACGCCGCCAGCACCGAAGACAGCCGCAGCGACCAGGCGCCCAGGCTACCGGTCAGCCAGGCGCTGGCGGTGATCAGCCAGTACGACAGCAGCGGCTTGTCATAGTAGGCGCCGCCCTTGAGGTAGGGGTCGAAGTAGTCGCCGCTCTGCAGCATTTGCAGGCTGATATTGGCCCAGCGGGTTTCTGCGCCCCACAGCTCGCGGTTGCCCAGGCCAACCAGCAGCATCAGTGCCGTGGTGGCCAGCAACAGCAGCAGGGCGCGCCGGTCGTTACGGAGCAGCCTCATGGCTGGCGCTGGGGAATGATGAAGATTTCCAGGTTGCCGCGGCGGAAGTGCTCGCCCTCCTTGGGCATGGCCTGGGCTTCCTGCACTTCGTCCTGGCTGTTGATGCGCAGCACCACGCCCACCGAGCCCTTGCTGCGCGCTTCGGCCATCCAGGGGCCGAGGTCGTCGAGGCCAACCTTGCGCGCGGCCATGGCGGGGTCGCTGAGGCCGTACTTGAGTTCGCCAACGGTGTTGAACAGCACCACTTCAGGCCGGCGCAGGCGCCAGGCCAGCGCGGACGCGGTGCCCAGGTCGTTGCTCAGCAGGGTGTGGGCCTGGCCCAGGGCCTGCTGGTGCTCGGCAATGAAGGTGTCGGGCATCTTGCTGTTGACGATGCTCGCCGGCATGGCCGCTGGCAGCAGCGCCACCAGCATGCCGATGCCCAGCGCTGGCATCGCCCATAGGGCCAGTGGGCGCATGGCCTGCAGCGCATTGGCGATCAGCCAGCTGGTGAGCACGACGCACACCAGCAGCAGGCTGTACATTTCGACGTGCTGGTAAAGCTGGCGAGTGGCCTGCAGGTACACCAGTGCCACCAGGGCGACCGCTGCCAGCAGGGTGTTGACCGCGCCGTTCAGGCGCAGCACGCGCGTGTCCTGGTTGTGCAGCCAGCCGTTGATACTGCAGGCCATCAACAAGGCCAGTGGCAGCAGGCACGGCATGATGTAGGTTGGCAGCTTGCCGCTGCTGGCGCTGAAGAAGGCCAGGGGCAGCAGGAACCACAGCCCCAGGAAGGCCATTTTCGGCACCCGCCGCTCGCGCCAGGCGCGCAGCAGGGCGCTCGGCAGCAGCACGGCCCAAGGCAGGCTGGCGGCGAACAGCAGCGGCAGGTAGAACCACCATGGCCGTGCGTGCTGGGCATCGGCACCGGCGGCAAAGCGGCGGATGTGCTCGTGCCAGAAGAAGAACCGCCAGAAGTCCGGTTCACGCACCTGCACCGCCAGCACCCAGGGCAGGCTGACGGCCACCGCCACCAGGATGGCGACCGGGCCGTAGCGCAGCAGCTCGCCGAAGCGCCGCTGCCAGAGCATGAATGGCAGGGTGACCAGCACCGGCAGCAGCAGGGCGAGAAAGCCCTTGGTCATCAGGCCCATGGCGCAGGCCACGCCCAGCAATGCCCAGCTGAGCAGGCGGGCGCGGGTGCTGTGGCTGTCGATGGCGAACCATACTGCCACCAGGCTCAGGTTGACCCACAGGGTGAACTGCGGGTCGAGGTTGGCGTAGCCGGCTTGGCCTGCGATCAGGCCGAAGCTCATGTACAGCAGGGCGGCGCTGGCGCTGATCCGTGGGTTGTTCCACAGCCTGCGGGCGATCAGGTAGGCCAGGCAGATGCTGATGCCGGTGCTCAAGGCCGAGGCGATGCGCACGCCGAACAGGTTCTCGCCGAAAATCGCCTGGCCCAGGGCGAGCAGCCAGTAGCCGCCGATTGGCTTTTCGAAGTAGCGGATGCCCATGAAGTGCGGGCCAACCCAGTTGTCGCTCAGCAGGATCTCCTGGCCGATCTGGGCATAGCGGGTTTCATCGGGTATCCACAAGCCGTGGTTCATCAGCGGAAGCAGGTAGAACAGCATGAACGCCAGCACAAGGCCGGGGATGGCCATGCGTTGGGCCAGCGAGGGGGTGGCTAGGGTAGGCAGTGAGCGGGCAGACGGGCGCAGCGGGCGGATGTCGGACGTCATGGGTAGGCCTTGGTGCCAGACGGTTTTCGGTTTCAACGGTGCGCCCGGGGCAATCCGGTGCGAGCGCGGCGTTGGGTGGGGTGAGTACAACGAACGGGGGCGTGCTTCCAGCACGGTGTTCTGCGTGCAAGCCAAGCGTGAATGGGAAAAATGTCCAGCACAGGTAACAAAATGTTTGTGTCTGGGTGTTTAGCGGGGGCAATCGTAGGGGGGGTGTTGTTTGGGGGCGGTGAAGGGGATGTGAAAAAGTTGCTGGGGGGAGGTGTTTGGCGGGAGGGTGTGTTGTGGGCGCGATCACGCGCCGCGCTTGCGGGTTGCGTCTTGTAGCGCCTGTGAGATCGAGCGCCGCCCGCGCGGCGCTTCGCGAGCTACGCTCGCTCCTACGTTTGTTTCGGGCCAATGTTCATGTTAGCTGCGCGCGCGCCCTGGCGTACGACGCGACATCGAAGGGAACCAACAAGGCGGTCGCGCGCGACGGTACAGGCATAACTGGCCCGAAACAAACGTAGGAGCGAGCGCAGCTCGCGAAGCGCCGCGCGGGCGGCGCTCGATCTCACCGGCGACAAACAACCCAAGCCATACCCCTTTCACTCCCTAAGGCGCAACCGAGCCAGCATCCCCTCGATCCGCTTGATCTCACGATTCAGCAACCGCGCCGCCCCCACCTTCCCCTCAGCCAGCAACTTGTCCCGATCCCGACGCAAATTCAGCAGGCTCTGCTGCAACCCCAGGCCCGAACTAGTGAACTCGTCCATCACTCCCTCATGCGCTAAAGCATCCGTGCTGTTGTAAGAAAAAATGACCGTAACAGGTCAAATTCCGCAATTAGCACTGGGATTTTATACAGTAAAAAAGCACTTTGTAGATTCTACCTACTACCAGCGGTAAGACTTCCTACAAATCACCGCACTGGTTGTTTCCATTCATGTACCGAAAAAAACCGCCATAGGCCTGTATCCGCTGGGTTTCTGGCCGGGAAAATTCGACCAGCCGGCGAATCCCCCCCAACCGCCGGCTTTTACACGAACCGAAATGTTAAGTAGCAATTCCCCAGCCCCCCACACGCATCTGATCCGCTTTTTTCTCACCAACCTGCATCTGTATCCGTATCAGTCGAGCGCCGACAATGGGTGTGTCCCGATATCACTGTGAAGAGGTTCCGATGGGCAAGCTCGCGCTGTTTCTGGGTGGCTTTCTGCTGTTGACCCTACTGGTAGGCCTGCTCGGCACCATCCCGCCGGGCTGATCTGCTCCTGCCCCCTGCGGCCCGTCTATCTCGCGGACGGGCCCACCGCCTGCCCGCTCGCGGCAGCGCTGCCTACCCGTACCGTTGGACTAGCGGTCGTTGTCAGTCATTCTCAAGTGCAAAGTGCTCGTGTAGTCTCGGCCGCGTCATAATGAGTCGTGAAACGCGGCCTGGTCTTTTGCCTTGGAGTCAGTGAACAGATGGAATGCAAGAAGGGCACTTCAGCCATGCTGGAGTGGCGCAGCCGTTTTCTCAGCGCGGGTATTCTCGAAGAAGAGGACTATGACCAGGCGCTGCGCAGCGCAGAAGCGCTGGAGCAAGCGGGGGTGATCAGTGCATTGGAATGGATCGAGCTGGTCAAGGCCGCCAATGCCGCATTGCTAGGCCTGCGATAAGTCCTTCTTTGTACGGGGAAATCTGTCCACAAAAATCGTGGGTAGGTCTGTGGATAACATTCTGCAAGCCAAGCGGGTGGCGGCCTCTGTTAAATTGAGCAGAAATTGAACAGCATTTAACGCTGCGCCTGAATGGCCTTTTCGCCGGCCTGGCGCAGTGCCAGCAGCAGTTCGCGTACCCGTGCCGGCAGCTCGCCGGTGGGGTACACCGCGTGCATCTGCGGGTCGTGGCCGGTGCTGGAGGTCAGGCGGTAGTCCGCGCACACGCGCACCAGGCGCCCGGCCTTCACTTGCGCTTGCGCCGCCCAATCGGCCAGGCGGGCGATGCCGGCACCGGCCAGGGCGCTGTGGTACACCGCATCACCCGAACCCAGGCGCAGGCGCGGGTGCGGCCGCAGGCTGGTGATTTGCCCGTCGCGGCAGAAATGCCAGGCCTTGAGGATGCGCGGGGCGGTATGCAGGATCAGCGCATGCTGCTGCAACTGCTCGGGGCGCTCAGGGGTGCCGGCCCGGGCCAGGTAGGCTGGGCTGGCGTACAGGTGACGGCGGTAGCGCCACAGCGGGTAGCCGATCAGCTCGCTGGACTGGGGGAAGGCGCCGCGCACCACAAAATCGAATTTGCCCAGCAACGGGTCCAGTGCTTCGTCGCTGTACTGCACATCCAGGGTCACTTGCGGGTGGCGTTGGCTGAAGGCTGCCAGCACGCCGGGCAATACATGCTCGCCCAGCAGTTGCGGCACGGCAAAACGTACCCAGCCCTGTGCGCTGCCACTGAGCGCTGCCAGTTCGTCGGCGGCGTCACGTTGCACATCCAGCAAGCGCTCGGCGTGGGGCAGCAGGCGTTCGCCGGCCTCGGTCAGGGTCACCGCATTGGCGTTGCGGTACAGCAGCTTGCACCCGCTGTTGTCTTCCAGGGTTTGCACCGCACGGGTGACGGCGCTGGGCGAGCGCCCCAGGGCGCGGGCGGCGGCAACGAAGCTGCGCTTGTGGGCGACGCTGACGAAGGCCTGGATTTCACGCAGCATGTCCAATGCCATGGAAACACTCCTGATTGCAGTTTTCGCAATATGGCATTTCAACACAAGTGCGTCACTTTGATTAGCCTTGCAGTCTGCTTCTACTGCCAGGACCTGCCCCATGATGGATATCGCCGTACTTTCCCTGTTCGCCTTCGCTGCCGGCCTGATCGATGCCGCCGTGGGAGGCGGCGGGCTGATTCAGATCCCGGCGCTGTTCAACGTGCTGCCCAGCGCACAGCCGGCGGCCCTGCTGGGCAGCAACAAGCTGGCGTCGGTGTGTGGCACGGCGTTTGCGGCGCGTTCGTTCATTCGCAAGGTCACCCTGGACTGGGGCCTGATCGTGCCAGCGGCGCTCAGCGCCTTCGTCATGTCGTTCGCCGGGGCGGCCACGGTGTCGCTGGTGCCGCCCAGCGTGATGCGCCCGGCGGTGCTGGTACTGATCGTGTTGATGGCCATCTACACCTTCTGCAAGAAGGACTTCGGCACCCTGCACAAACCGGCGAAGATCGGCCGCAAGGAGCAATGCCTAGCGGTGCTGATCGGCGGCGCCATCGGCTTCTACGACGGCCTGTTCGGCCCAGGCACCGGCAGCTTCCTGATCTTCCTGTTCATCCGCTTCTTCGCCCTGGACTTCCTGCACGCCTCGGCCTCGGCCAAGGTGGTGAACATCGCCACCAACCTGGCGGCGCTGGTGTTCTTCGTGCCGTCGGGCAATGTGCTGTATGCCATCGCCCTGCCCATGGCCGCGTGCAATATCCTCGGCGCACTGACCGGCACCTGGCTGGCGGTACGCAAGGGCGCAGGCTTCGTGCGCGGGCTGTTCCTGGTGTTGCTCTGCGTGCTGATCGCCAAGCTGTCGTGGGACTTGCTGGGCGGCTGAGTCAGACCGTTTGGCGCTGCCGCTCGGCCTGCTCCACCCGGTTGCGCCCGCGCGCCTTGGCGCGGTACAGGGCCTGGTCGGCGCGGGCCAGCAGTTCGTCCAGCTCAGGCGCCTGCTCGTCGCCCGCGCAGCCATCCAGGCCGATGCTCACGGTGATCTGCACCCGGGTATCGCCCTGCATCACCTGCAAGTCCTGCACGGCGCGGCGCAGGCGTTCGGCATTGAACGCCGCCCGCTCCGGGGCCAGGCCTGGCAGGATCACCACGAACTCCTCGCCGCCCAGGCGCGCCAGCAGTTCGCCGTCGTGCAGCTGGTCTTGTAAGGCGCGGGCGAATTGGCGCAGCACCTGGTCGCCCACGGCATGGCCGTGCTGGTCGTTGATCGACTTGAAGTGGTCGATGTCCAGCATCATCAGTGTCAGCGGCAGCGCCTGGGCGTGTTGCTGGCGGCTGTCGAGCAGGGCGTTGGCACGGCGGGTGAAGGCGCTGCGGGTCAACACGCCGGTCAGGTGGTCGACGGTGGCCTGGTGCGCCAGGCGTGCCAACAGGCTGCGGTTGGCCTGGCTGACGCAGGCCACCACCAGCGGGCCGAGCACCAGCATGGCGATGCCCAGGCGCGCCGACATCAACGTGGTGACCCCAGGCTCGCTCTGCGGCACGCTGAAATGCATCAGGTTTTGCGCCACGGCAACGATCAGCGTGCTGCCGGCGCTGAGGGTCAGCAGCGAAACCAGGAACGGCGAGTAGGTCCAGGCGCACCACAGCAGCGCGGCGATCGGGAAGGCAATGGCCCCCGGCCCACCGAACACGATGCTGAACACCAGCGACAACAGCAGCACCAGCAGCGGCGCCAGGCGAATGGCCTGGGCAGAGCTACGCACCAGGGCGCGGGTGGAGGGCGCGGTGAGCAATACCGGCAGCACCAGCACGCTGGTGGAGAACTGTTCGCTGAACCAGGCCAGCCAGGTGGCCTGCAATGACTGCTGGAACCACGGCGTGGCCATCACGCAGGCCAGGCTGGCGGCAACCATGGCGCCGGCTGCGCAGGCGCCGAACACGCTGAGCACGCCGTGCGGGGTGCGCATGCGCCGGTGGATGCGCGGCAGGCGCGACAACAGCAGCCACACCGTCACCACCACGCCCAGGTTGCACAGGTTGAACCACAGGGCCGGCGCCCAGGCGCTGCCGCAGGCAAGGTCCGCGGCCACCATCGCCAGCCACACCAGGCTGAAACCGGTGAGGCTGGCCTGGCGTGGGTAGCGCAGCAGGACCCCGGCCAGCACCGCATTGACCGGCCAGAACAGCGACAGCGATTCGATCGGCCGGGCCAGAATACCGCCCAACGTCAAGGTGAACGTCAGGATGAACAACAGCAGGTAGGGCAACAGGCGCGACTGTGCTGGAAAAACCATAGGCTCGACCGACAAGCGGAAACGAAATCCAGGACAACGGCTATAGGCACCTGGGGCAATTGCCCTTAAGTGTGTTTCCACTGGCTAGTTGATGTCAATTCGCCGCGATCGCCCAGGATAATGCCAGCGGCCGGCCAGCTTCTTGTTGGCCCGCCTCACAGGCCGAAGATCCACGGCACCATGACCACCGTGACCAGCATCACCAGCACCGTGAACGGCACGCCCACCTTGACGAAGTCAGCGAAGCGGTACTGGCCAGGGCCCAGCACCAGGGTATTGACCGGCGACGACACCGGCGTCATGAATGCCGCCGACGCCGCCAACGCCACGGTCATGGCGAACGGGTAGGGCGACAAGCCCAGCTGCGTGGCGGTACTGATCGCCACCGGTGCCATCAGCACCGCCGTGGCGGTGTTGGAAATGAACAGGCCGATCACTGCGGTGACCGCGAACAGGCAGGCCAGCATGGCCATCGGCCCGGCGCCGCCCAGCAGGCCGACCAACCCGCCCACTGCCAGGTCGATGCCGCCGGTTTGCTGCAGGGCCTGGGCGAACGGCAGCATGCCGACGATCAGCACCAGGCTCTGCCAGTGGATGGCGCGGTAGGCGCTGTTCATGTCGATGCAGCGCCCGGCGCCCATCAGCAGGCAGCCGATCAGCGCGGCAATCACATTGGGCACCGCACCGCTGACCATCAGCCCGACCATGACCGCCAGGCTCACCAAGGCCTGGGGCGCACGGTTGCGGGCCGGGGCAACCTGGTCGATTTCGGCGGGCAGGCTCAGCACCAGGAAGTCCCTGGGCTCGCTCTGCAACTGGCGCACCGCCTTCCACGGGCCAACCACCAGCAGGGTATCGCCCAGGCGCAGCTTTTCTTCCAGCAGCTGTTCCTCGATGGCGGCCTGGTCGCGGCGCAGGCCGACCACGTTGAGGTCGTAGCGGCTGCGAAAGGTCAGCTCCAGCACGCTTTTACCGATCAGTTGCGAGCCCGGTGGCAGCGACACTTCGGCCATGCCCAGCTCCTGGGACTGGTCGATGAAGTAGGCGGCCTTGAAGTGCAGGGGCTCCAGCTGCATGGCCTGGCACAGGCTGCGCAGGTCGTCGCGCTTGGCGAACAGGTCGAGCAGCAGCACATCGCCGGCGTGCAGCACGGTGTTGGAGTCGGCGGTGATCACCCGGGTGGTGAACTTGTGCTGGCGCTCGATGCCGATGACGTTGGCGCCATGCCGGGTGCGCAGTTCCAGCTCGCCCAGGGTATGGCCAATCAGCGGCGACTGTGGGCGAATGCGCAGGCGCCGCTCACGGCCGTTGAGCTTGTAGTCGAGCACCAGGTCCAGCAGGGTGCGGCGGGTTTCCATTCGGCCGTCCTTGCGCACCTCGCCATTGAGCCAGTGCCGGGTCAGCAGCATGTAGCCGATGCCCAGCACCAACACCACCAGGCCGAACGGGGTAAAGCTGAAGAACTGGAAACCGGCCTCGCCGTGGCGCACCAGTTCGCTGTGCACCACCACGTTGGGCGGGGTGGCCACCAGGCTGAGCATGCCGCTGATCAGCCCGGCGAAGCTCAGCGGCATCATCAGCCGGCTGGGCGAAAGCTTCAGGCGCGCGGCGATGCTCAGCACCACTGGGATGAAGATCGCCACCACGCCGGTGGAACTCATCACCGAACCCAGCCCGGCCACCGACACCATCAGCAGTACCAGCAGGCGGGCTTCGCTGTTGCCAGCCTTTTCGCTCATCCACTCGCCGATGCGGTAGGCGATGCCGGTACGCACCAGGCCCTCGCCGATCACGAACAAGGCGGCAATCAGCACCACGTTGGGGTCGCTGAAGCCGGCCAGGGCCTGCTCCACGGTGAGGATGCCCAGCAGCGGCAGGGCAAGGATCACCAGCAGGGCGACCACATCCATGCGCGGGCGGTTGATGACGAAGAGCACGACGACGACAGCCAGCAGGCCGAGGACCCAGAGCAGTTCCTGGTTCATGGGGCGGGTATGTTCCTTCACGCAAAGGGGCACGGATGACAGTAGCAGTCAGTGTGGCAGGTTGGGCGCGAAGGGGTGTTGATGAAGGTCAGGGCGCCGTGCCAGGCTGCGGGTCAATACACCCACACTTCGACCCGGCGGTTGCGCAGGCGGCCTTGTTCCAGGTCATTGCCGGCCACCGGCAGTTCATCGCCCATGCCGGTCACTTCCAGCACCTCGACGCCGTCGCGGGCCAGTTCGCGGCGCACCGCCTGGGCCCGCAAGCGCGACAGCAAGGCGGCCCGGCCCGGGGTTTCCTTGGGGTCGCCAAAGCCCACCAGCACCGCCTTGCTCTGTAACTTGCCGGCCTGGCGCAGGTATTCGGCCACCCGCTGCACATCGCGCAGGGCCTTGTTGTCGAGGCTGGCGCTGCCTTCCTGGAAGCGGAAGTTGACGCTCAGGCGCTGCGCCTGCTGCGCCAGGCTGCGGTAGCGCGGCGGCATGCCGGCCTGGGCCGGTACCGGCTGGGCCTGGACTTGCTGGGAAACGAACCCTTGCGCGGCGACGATGGCCTGGCCCGCCGGGCTTTGGGCGAAGTCGGCCAGGGCGCGGGCCTGGGGCTTGGCGTTGGCGGGCAGGTAGAAGTACAGGCGCCGTGACAGCGGGTAGTCCTCGCTGGCCACCAGCGGGCGGTCCGGCAGCATGGCCGGCCCTTCGCCTTCGGCCACGGCCAATACCTTGGCCCCGTGCACCGCCGCCAGGCTGCTGAAGCCAATGGCCTGGCGGTCGCTGCTGACCTGCGCGGCCAGCGCCTCGCTGGACTCGAAGCGCTGTGCGTGGGCATCCAGCGTGGCCTGGTGGGGGTCGAGCACCAGCGCCTTGAAGGTTTCGAAGGTGCCGGAGCGGTCATCGCGGGCGTACAGGTGGATGGCGCCTGCAGCCACGCCGAGCTGTTCCCAGCGCTGTACCTGGCCCGAGAAAATCTGCGCCAGCTGCGTGGTGGTGAGCTGCGGCAGTGGGTTGTCGGGGTGAACGATCACCGCCACCCCATCCAGGCCGATGACCTGTTCGGCACTGGCTGCGCGCAGGTCGCCCAGGGCCTTGAGGCGCACCGCTTCGGCTTCGGTAATGGGCCGGGAGGCCGCTGCCAGGTCGGCCTCGCCTCGGCCCAGGGCGGTAAAGCCGGTGCTGGAGCCGTGCGCGGCGACGTCGATGCGCAGCGCCTGGCCCTGGGCATCGCGCGCGGTGATGACGGTTTCGTTGGCCACCGCGCCGGGCACCTGCTGGATGTCGGTCGCCTGCTGCGCCCACAACTGCCCTTGCACCAGTGCCGGCAACAGGGCAGCACCGATGGTATTGGAGCCCTGGATGCGCAGGTGCGCAGGCTCGGCCTGGGCGCTCAGGGTCAGCAGCAGGAGTAACGAAAGCAGCGGGCGCAGCATGCCGGGCAACCTTTGGCATAGAGTTGCCCGGCAGATTACGACGGTTGCGTGACCGAAATGTGACGATCAGGCGCCGCCCAGGGCTTCGACGATGGCCTGGCCAACGGCCTCGGTCGAATGCTTGCCGCCCATGTCCGGCGTGGTGGTGCCACGGGCGATCACCTGCTCGATGGCCTGCAGGATGTCATCGTGTGCGGCCTGGTAGCGGCCATCCGGCGCCTGCTTGCCAAGGAACTCCAGCATCATCGCCCCCGACCAGATCATGCCGATCGGGTTGGCGATGTTTTGCCCGTAGATGTCCGGTGCCGAACCGTGCACCGGCTCGAACAAGGAGGGGAACTTGCGCTCCGGGTTGAGGTTGGCCGATGGCGCGATGCCAATGGTGCCCGTGCAGGCCGGGCCCAGGTCGGACAGGATGTCGCCGAACAGGTTGGACGCCACCACCACGTCGAAGCGTTCAGGTTGCAAGACGAAACGCGCACACAGGATGTCGATGTGCTGTTTGTCCCAGCTGATTTCCGGGTAGTGCTCGGCCACGGCGGCGGTGCGTTCGTCCCAGTACGGCATGCTGACGGCCATGCCGTTGGACTTGGTCGCCGAGGTGACGTGCCGGCGTGGGCGGTTTTGCGCCAGTTCGAAGGCATATTCGAGGATGCGGTCGACACCTCGGCGGGTGAACACCGATTCCTGCACGACGATTTCATGGGCCGTGCCTTCGAACATGCGCCCGCCCAGCGACGAGTATTCGCCTTCGGTGTTTTCCCGCACCACCACGAAGTCGATGTCGCCAGGCTGCTTGCCGGCCAGTGGGCAGGGCACGCCGGGGAACAGGCGCACCGGGCGCAGGTTCACGTACTGGTCGAAGTCGCGGCGGAACTTGAGTAGCGAGCCCCACAGCGAGACATGGTCAGGCACCTTGGCGGGCCAGCCGACGGCGCCGAAGTACAGGGCATCGAAGCCCTTGAGCCGGTCGAACCAGTCGTCTGGCATCATTTTGCCGTGGGCCAGGTAATAGTCGCAGTTGGCCCATTCGAAAAATTCGAAGTCCAGGGCCAGGCCGTGTTTGCGCGCAGCCGCTTCGAGCACGCGGATGCCTTGCGGGAGCACTTCATTGCCGATGCCGTCTCCGGGGATGGCGGCAATTCTGAATGTCTGGGTCATGGGCACACCTTGGGGCAGGGGGAACAGGTGTGGGCCATGCTATAAGAGGCTTCATTGAAGATAATCTGCCATTCCATGCATTCTTAGTGTACGAAACGTGAATAAACTACCCAGCCTCGACGACCTCGACATCTTTCTCCAGGTGGCCCGCCGCGCCAGTTTCGCGGCAGCGGCCGAAGCCCGCGGCATGTCGGCGGCCTTTGTCAGCAAGCGCATTCGCCTGCTGGAGGCCGACCTTGGCGTGCGCCTGCTGCACCGTACCACCCGGCGGGTGACGGTGAGCGAGGAGGGCGAGCGGGTTTACCAATGGGCCCAGCAGATGTTCGAAGCCCTGCAGCGCATGGGCGAGGACCTGGAAGCCGGCCAGCGCGAGCCGGCCGGGCAGCTGCGCATTGCCAGCAGCCTGGGGCTGGGCCGGCGCATGCTGGCGCCGGCACTGTCGGCGCTGGCGGCGCGCTACCCGCGGCTGGACATCCGCCTGGATGTGCATGACCGCCTGGTGGATTTGGTGGCGGAGGGCATCGACCTGGATATCCGCGTGGGCAACACCATTGCGCCCAACCTGATCGCCAAGCGCCTTGCCCGCAACTGGCGGGTGCTGTGTGCCGCGCCGGATTACCTGGCTCGGCGTGGCACGCCAAAGCACCTGGCCGACTTGGCCGGGCATGATTGCCTGGCGATCAAGGAGCGTGACCACCCCTTCGGCGTGTGGCACCTGGAAGGGCCGGAGGGCGAGCAGAGCGTGCGGGTGACCGGGGCGCTGTCGAGCAACCATGGCGAAGTGGTGCACCAGTGGTGCCTGGATGGGCGGGGTATCGTGCTGCGGTCGTGGTGGGATGTGCACGACAGCCTGGCGGACGGGCGGCTGGTGCAGGTGTTGCAGGGGTATCGGCAAAGTGCCGATATCTGGGCTGTCTACACCGCGCCGTTGGCCGGGTCGGCCAAGGTGCGCGTGGCCGTTGAGTTTTTTCGGGCGTACTTCGCTGACAGGTTTCAGGGTTGTGATTGACCTTGGCGGCCTCTTCGCGGGGCAAGCCCGCTCCTACAAATCGTTGTAGGAAATAACCCAGCCCTGGGGGCTGCGCTGTCGCGCAGGGAACAATGCCAGCAGCCGCGCCGCAATTCCCCTGTGGGAGCGGGCTTGCCCGCGAAGATAGCGACGCGATGGATGGCACCGGCTTCGCCGGTGTTCGCGGCGGTTCGACGCCTCGACAAGCCCGCTCCCACAGGATTGTCAGTTAAATCAAATAGTTATGTTTTGCTCCATGAGAGCCTACCCAGCCCTACGGGCTGCGCTGTTGCGCAGGGAACCGTGCCAGCAGTCGCGCCGCAATGCGTGGGTGCCCAAAAATGCGATACGTGAACACCGGCGCTTGACCTACACCACAACCCTGGGCTGCCGATCAAGCGCCCATCTCCAGGCCAGCGCCGCCCCGGTAGGAGCGAGCGTAGCTCGCGATGGGGCGCGCAGCGGCCCCAGGGTTTCAGCCTCGCGGCTCATAGTGCTGGGGCTGCTTTGCAGCCCATCGCGAGCTGCGCTCGCTCCTACAGGATTCACCGTTAAATCAGATGGTTACGATTTGTTCCATAGGAGCGGGCTTGCCCCGCGAAAGGGCCGGTAGGGTCAGTGCGCCCCAGCCGACTTGCTCAAGTCGCTCTCGGCCCACTCGGTGTAGATACAGGCATCCGCCACCGCCCAGCGTACCTTCACACTGTCCCCCGGCTGCATCGGCATACCCGCG
Organism: Pantoea sp. Ap-967; assembly: GCF_011752565.1. GTDB lineage: Bacteria > Pseudomonadota > Gammaproteobacteria > Pseudomonadales > Pseudomonadaceae > Aquipseudomonas. Next base: position 32,584 of record NZ_VWXK01000028.1, on the reverse strand, counting down.
GCAGACAGCGCCTTCACGGTAAGCTCGGTACCGCCTGCGGTCACCACGTGGCAGGTCTGGCTTTCCCCCAGGAACAGCACTTCACCGACCTTGGCGCTGACTTCGTTCCAGCCCGCCGGCAGCGGCTCGCGCGCGGCCTGCTCGGCGGTCAGGGCCAGGGCTTTCTCCGGGCGCACCATGATCAACGCCTGTTGGTCGGCGCTGATGCCTGGGGTCAGGCGGATCGCCACCGGCTGCCCTTCGAAGCTGCCGGCGCCGTTGCTGTTGGCCTTGATACGCAGGAAGTTGGAGTTGCCCAGGAACGAGGCCACGAAGGCATTCGGCGGGTTCTGGTAGAGGTCGTAACCGGTGCCCAGGCCGACGATCTTGCCGTGGCTGAAGATGGCGATGCGCTGGGACAGGCGCATGGCTTCTTCCTGGTCGTGGGTGACGTAGACGATGGTGATGCCCAGCCGGCGGTGCAGCTGGCGCAGTTCGTCCTGCAGGTCTTCACGCAGTTTCTTGTCCAGCGCGCCCAGCGGCTCGTCCATCAGCAGGATCCGCGGTTCATACACCAGCGCCCGGGCAATGGCCACCCGTTGCTGCTGGCCACCGGACATCTGCGATGGCTTGCGGTGGGCGAATTTCTCCAGTTGCACCAGCTTGAGCATGGCATCCACGCGCTTGCTGGTTTCGCTGGCGCTGAGCTTGCGAATGGCCAGCGGGAAGGCGATGTTGTCGCGCACGTTCAGGTGCGGGAACAGCGAATAGCGCTGGAACACCATGCCGATGTCGCGCTTGTGCGGCGGCACGTTGACCAGCGACTGGCCGTCGACCAGGATCTCGCCGCTGCTGGGGGTTTCGAAGCCCGCCAGCATCGACAGGGTGGTGGATTTGCCCGAGCCGCTGGAGCCGAGGAAGGTCAGGAATTCGCCGTCCTGGATTTCCAGGTCGAGGTTGTCCACGGCGGTGAAGTCGCCGTAGTGCTTGTTCAGGCCACGCAGGCTGACCAGGGTCTTGCCGGGCGCGTTGTCTTTGATCACTGCACTCATTGTTGTTTTCTCCGCGCGCTCAGGCGTTGACTTCGGTGCGCCGGCGCAAGGCGGCGGCAATGAACATGACGAGAAGCGACAGGCCGATCAGCAAGGTCGAGGCCACGGCAATGACCGGGCTCAGGTCCTGGCGCAGGGTGGTCCACATTTTCACCGGCAGGGTTTGCAGGTCGGGGCTGGCCATCATCACGCTCAGCACCACCTCGTCCCACGACACCAGGAAGGCGAACAGGCCGCCGGCGATCATGCCCGGGCGAATGGCCGGGAAGGTCACCTTGAAGATCGCCTGCAGGCGCGAGGCACCGCAGATCACCGCGGCATCCTCGATCGACTGGTCGAACAGCTTCAGCGAGTTGATGATCGAGATGATGGTGAACGGCAGGGCGACGATCACATGGCTGACCACGAAGGCGAACAGCGTGCCGGTGTAGCCAAGCTTGAGGAACAGTGCGTACACGGCCACGGCGATGATCACCAGTGGCACGATCATCGGCATGGTGAACAGGCCATAGAGCATTTCACGCCCAGGGAAGCGGCCGCGCACCAGGGCGAATGCGGTGGGCAAGCCCAGCAGCACGGCGGCGATGGTGGTCAGCACGGCGACCTTCAGGCTGGCCAGGGCGGCGTCCATCCACTCCGGGTTGGAGAAGAACTGGCCGTACCACTTGAAGGTCCAGCCCGGCGGCGGGAACACCAGCCACTGGGAGGAGCCAAACGACAGCAGCACGATGAACACCACCGGCAGCAGCAGGAAGGCGGCGATCACCCCGGTGGTCAGGTACAGCCCGGTGCGCAGCGGGCGCCCCATGGCATTGGGAGACAGAAGCATGGTGAATTACCTCGCGTTGCCAACCGGGGATTCCGGCTGCAGCTTCAGGTACAGGTAGAAGAGCACCAGGGTGATCACCACCAGCAGTGCGGCGGCGGCGCTGGCCAGGCCCCAGTTGAGGAACGACTGCACCTGCTGGATGATGAACTCGGGCAGCATCATGTTCTGCGCCCCGCCCAGCAGGGCCGGGGTGACGTAGTAACCGAGCGACATCACGAACACCATCAGCGCACCGGAGAACAGCCCCGAGCGGCACAGCGGCAGGAACACCTTCCAGAAGTTGGTCCAGGGGCTGGCGCCGCAGATCGACCCTGCCTGCAGCACCATCGGGTCGATGGCATGCATGGTCGCCTGCAGCGGCAGCACGATGAACGGGATCATGATGTAGCTCATGCCGATCACCACGCCCGTGAGGTTGTGCACCATTTCCAGCGGGGCATCGATGATGCCCATGGCCATCAACGCCTTGTTGATCACCCCCGAGCTTTGCAGCAGCACCAGCCACGAGTAGGTGCGTGCCAGCAGGCTGGTCCACATCGACAGCAGCACGATGTTCAGCAGCCAGCGGCCCCAGCCCTTGGGCACCAGGGTGATCGCCCAGGCCAGCGGGAAGCCCAGCAGCACGCTAATCAGGGTGACCACGCCGGCCACCGAGAAGGTGTTGAACAACACCCGTGCGTAAGCCGAGTTGGCGAACAGCTGCTCGTAGTTACCCAGGCCCGGCGTGGGTTCCAGCACCCCGCGCAGCAACAGGCCGACCAGTGGCGCGAAGAAGAACAGGCCGAGGAACAGCAGGGCCGGCAGCAGGTTGCGGCTGCCTTTCCAGCGCTGGCTCAGGCTCACGCGGCGGGGGGCCGTTCCCGGGGCGCCGGTGCCCGTGGGGGCACCTTGCGCATTGTGCAGGGCGTTGATGGCGACTTTCATTTGACCAGCCACTCATTCCAGCGCGCGGCGATGGCCTGGCCGTTCTTCGCCCAGTAGGCGAAGTCCAGGGTGACCTGGTCCTGGGCGTAGGCGGTGGGCAGGTTCGGCGCGAGGTTCTTGTCCAGCTTGGCGACGCTGTCGAGGTTCACCGGGGCGTAGGCGGTCTTGTTGGCGAACTCGGCCTGGCCTTCGGCGCTGCTGGCGTTGGCCAGGAACTTCATGGCCGCGTCCTTGTTCTTCGAGCCTTTGGGGATGACCAGGAAGTCGGCCATGACCAGGTTCTGCTTCCAGCTCACGCCCACCGGTGCACCGTCTTGCTGCAGGGCATAGACGCGGCCGTTCCAGAACTGGCCCAGGGACGCTTCACCGGAGGCCAGCAGTTGCTGGGACTGGGCGCCACCGCCCCACCAGACGATGTCTTTCTTGATGGTGTCGAGTTTCTTGAAGGCGCGGTCCAGGTCCAGCGGGTAGAGCTTGTCGGGGGCGACGCCGTCGGCCAGCAGGGCCAGCTCCAGCACGCCGGGGCTTGGCCATTTGTACAGGGCGCGCTTGCCGGGGTAGGTCTTGGTGTCGAACAGCGCGGTCCAGTCGACGGGCTTGTTGGCACCGAGTTTGCCTTCGTTGTAGCCGAGCACGAAGGAGAAGAAGAACGAACCTACGCCATGGTCGGAGACGAAACGGGGGTCGATCTTGTCGCGTTTGATCTGGTTGAAATCGAGGGGTTCGAGCAGGCCTTCGTTGGCGGCGCGCAGGGCAAAGTCGGCTTCGACGTCCACCACGTCCCACTGCACATTGCCGCTTTCGACCATGGCCTTGAGCTTGCCGTAGTCGGTGGGGCCGTCTTGCACGACCTTGATGTCGGTGGCCTTGGTGAAGGGAACTGCCCAGGCTTCTTTCTGGGCGTCCTGGGTGGTACCGCCCCAGCTGACGAAATTGAGGCTGTCGGCGGCCTGGGCGGCCTGACATGCCAGGGTCAGCAGGCTGGCGGACAGCACTGCGGTTACACGTTTGCTCAACAGCATGGTTACGCCCTCGTTGCTTTTGTTATTCGAGGCGGGGCTTTTTGGTGCGCCCGCCAACAGTGTTCGGGGAGCAGCTAAAACAAAGTGTCTTGTGGCCGTTTGTGATTGTAGGTGCCGGCCTGAAATTTTAAGGTCTACGGGATATCATATTATGGTATTCCAAGCTTTTGGCAAGAGGCAGGAGGCGACCGGCCATCACTCCGTCCTTGCCGAGCCTGTGCAAGCCCTGTGGGGGCGGGTAAACCCGCTGCCACAGGGCCCTGCAAGCCCTGCTGCTTACGTAGGCTCAGCTCACCAGGCCCGGCTCGAAGGGAATGCTCTGCACCACCTCCAGCTCGTAGCCGGCCAAACCTGCATATTTCAGCGGTGGCCCCAGGTGACGCAGCTTGCCCACGCCCAGGTCCTGCAGAATCTGCGCGCCGGTGCCCACTTCCGAGTACACCTTCGACTGCCCCCGTTGGTACGGCCTTACCGGCTGGGTCAGCTGCGGTACGCGCTCAAGCAGCGCCTGGGACGACTCGTGGTTGGCCAGGATCACCACCACCCCGGCGCCTTCGTCGGCCACTTTCTGCAGCGCCGCCCACAGCGTCCAGTTGGCCGGGCCGGCATATTCGGCGCCCACCAGGTCGCGCAGCGGGTCGATCACGTGCACGCGCACCAGGGTCGGTTGCTCGCGGCGGATATCGCCCATGACCATGGCCATGTGCACGCCACCTTCGATGCGGTCTTCATAGGTCACCAGGCGGAACGTACCGTGCACGGTCGGCAGCTCGCGCTCGCCGATGCGCTTGATGGTCTGTTCGGTGCTCAGGCGGTAGTGGATCAGGTCGGCGATGGTGCCGATCTTGATGCCATGCTGCGCGGCGAACACTTCAAGGTCGGGGCGCCGGGCCATGGTGCCATCGTCGTTGAGCACTTCGACGATCACCGAGGCCGGGGTGAAACCGGCCAGGCGGGCCAGGTCGCAGCCAGCTTCAGTGTGGCCGGCACGGGTCAGCACGCCGCCTTCGCGGGCGCGCAGGGGGAAGATGTGGCCGGGCTGCACCAGGTCTTCGGGGCGGGCGTTGGGCGCCATGGCAGCGGCCACGGTGCGCGCCCGGTCGGCGGCGGAGATGCCGGTGGTGACGCCGCTGGCGGCTTCGATCGACACGGTGAAGGCGGTGCTGAACACGCTGCCGTTAGCCGGCACCATTTGTTCCAGGCCCAGGCGCTGGCAGTGCTCGTCGGTCAGGGTCAGGCAGATCAGGCCGCGCGCCTGGCGGGCCATGAAGTTGATGGCCTGGGCGTCACAGCGCTCGGCGGCGATCAGCAAGTCGCCTTCGTTTTCCCGGTCTTCGTCGTCCACCAGCAGGACCATCTTGCCTTGCCTGTAGTCCTCGAGGAGTTCTTCGATGCTGTTGAAAGCCATGCTGCACGCTCACTGTGGTGGGGTGATTTTTATGGTATACCATCATACACAAATATTTTTGTAACTGGAGAGCAGCGGATGAAGGCCTATTGGATCGCCCATGTCGATGTGACCGACCCTGAGCAGTACCAGCAATACACCCAGCGTGCCCCCGCTGCCTTCAAGGCATTCGGCGGCCGCTTCCTGGCCCGTGGCGGGCGCAGCGAGGCGATGGAAGGGCGGCCCACCCCACAGCGTAGCGTGGTGATCGAGTTCGACTCGTATGAGCAGGCGCTGGCGTGTTATCGGTCTGCGCTGTACCAGGAGGCATGCAGCCACCGCCAGGGGGTGGCGAAGGCTGAGGTGATTATTGTCGAAGGGTTCGAGCCCTAATCGTGTGCGCCTTGTCGCGAGCTGCGGGCCCTGTGCTCCCCCACCGGTAGGCGCGCAGCTCGCGATAAGGCCGGCCCTGCTTACGGCATACCCGGCAACTCATGTGGCCGCAGGTCGAACACCAACACCTCGGCATCCACGCCATTGCCCAGTTCCAGCACGTGCTCCTGCCGCACGCGCACCCCATCTCCTTCATTCAGCACTTGCCCATTGAGCTCGATGCTGCCACGGGCCACATGCACATAGGCATGGCGGTTCTGCGCCAAGGTCAAGGTGGCGCGTTCCGCACCGTCGAACAACCCGGCGTACACCCGCGCATTCTGCCGCACCTGCAGCGACCCCTCGGCGCCATCGGGGGAAATGATCAGGCGCAACTTGCCGCGTTTTTCCTCGGCGCTGAAGTGCTGTTGCTGATACCGCGGCGTCGCCCCCCGGACGTTGGGCACGATCCAGATCTGCAGGAAATGCACCGGCTGCGCCTTGCTGTGGTTGAACTCGCTGTGCGCCACGCCGTGCCCGGCACTCATCAGTTGCACGTCACCGGGGCGAATCACCGAGCCAGTGCCCAAGGTGTCCTTGTGCTCCAGCGCGCCTTCGAGCACGTAGGAGAAGATTTCCATGTCCCGGTGCGGGTGCTCGCCAAAGCCCTTGCCGGCAATGACACGGTCGTCATTGATTACCAGCAGGTCGGAGAAACCCTGCTCGTCGGGGTTGCGGTAATGGCCGAACGAGAAGGTGTGGAAGGATTTCAGCCAGCCATGGAAAGCCAGGCCGCGGTCTTGGGCGTTACGGATGGTGAGCATGGGGATTCTCCTTGAAAAGCCGGGGCCGGGAGGGCCGCCGGGCTGTTGATGGGAGAATCTTACTGTCAGCCTGATGTGTTAAAAATAGGGGTAAACGAGTATCACTGTCTCGTTTTGGATGACGCATGTAGGACGCTTCCTACAGATATTTTTCCTTCGGTTGTAGGCCCTGTCTTGATTTCATCGGGGGTGGTTTTGAAGGGCCGTTCTGCTGCTAGCTTCCCGGTTCTCCACATCAGGAAGGGAAACCATGCGAACGGTGATGATTGACGGCAAGGGCCAGGCGGTGGACGGCGACAGCACGACCACCGGGGCGATCTGCGTGGCGACGGGCAACGGGTACTTCAGCGAAGGGCGCAGGGTACTGCGCTGCGGCGACCCAACCACAGCCTGCCCAATGTGCGGGGAGGAGGGGGTCGTTGTCGAAGGCTGCGCGAGCTTCATTTCAGACGGCCAACCGGTGGCCGTGGACGGTTCGCTGGTGGCGTGCGGGTGCCCCAGTGGCCGTAATCGGGTAATCGCTTCGATGACGGGTGCCTTGCCTTCTGGCAGCACGTTAGCGCCTGGCAACCCGGCGTCGACGGCGCTTTCTCCAGGCAGCCAAGCTGCCGGGTTGGAACCAGGCTTTCATATCGTCCAGCGCAGCATGTCGTTTGAGCAGGTGCTGGCGAGCCTGGACATGGCCCGTACACCCTTGCCGATTTCACTGCTGCAGCGCTTGAACCCCAGCCATGGCGAAGGGTTCAAGGCCGGTGAGATTTTCGTGCTCGGCAGCGCGGGCAGCGAGTTTGCCTGCAGCCCAGGGGAAACCGAGCTGATGATGGTGGCGGAGAAGGTGAGGGAGTCGCTGGGCATCCTTACCAAGGAAGAGGCCAACTTCATGATGCAGCACATTGGCGAGATTGCCGGGGTGCTCAGTGGGGCGAGCCAGTCGATGGGGGTGGGCAAGGATATGCTGGAGCGGGGAGTATCGCAGGTAAAGGACACGCTGAAAGGCATCGAGGCCTTGCACCAGCAGCAATTCACCCTGCACGGCCACCTTAAAAGCCCGGAGTTCTTTGCCTCGCGTCAGCAACTCTATAAGCAACTGGATAGCCAGCTACGCACCGCATTTCTTAACAAGTCACTGGGGTTAGGGAACTACGACAAGTTACGGCGCGATCTTGGTATCTCGACAAAAAGTTTGGTGCACCACTGGAAGAAAGCGGGTGTGCCTGGAAATATACCTGGCTATGCAACGCACTTGGATGAAGTGGCGAAAGTGTCGAAGTACCTCAAGTATGGGGGGGGGGTCGGGATTGGGCTTGGCGCAGGGTCATCTTCTTTAAAAGTCCACGAAGCTTGCCGGGAAGGGGAAACTGCAGAATGCAAAAAAATTCGATTTACAGAGGCTGGTAGTTTCTCAGGCGGGCTTGTAGGCGGCGCATTGGGCGCAGCCGCTGGAAAGACGGCAGCCGTTGCAGTTTGCAAGTTCGGAGGTTGGGGAAAAGCGGCTTGCGGCATCGTCACGGTTAGTGGACTCGCTTTCGGTACCTCGAAGGGAGTCGAAGCGGTGGGGGAGTATTTGGGAGAACAGATCTACGGGGCTTTTTATGATTAAGCTGGCCAAGTTCCTGATTAAGTAGGATTAACACTAAATGGAGTTTTATATAACCAGTATTCGTGATTGGCCTAATTACATTCAGTGGATTTATCTGTGCTGCCCCTTGGTCATGGGGGGAGTAGGCCTGTTGATCGACATACATATTGCAGGCTCGCGGCATTTTACCGTTATGTGCAATGCGTTCAAGCGGAGCACCTTGCTTGCCGAGGAGCTTAGTTATGCTGGGGCGAGTCTTCGGTCGAGGTTTATGGTCGTTGCAGGTATGACAAGTGCGCTGTTCTGGCCAGATATTTTTATTGGTCGAGGGCAGTTGCATCCTGATGACAATAGGGAATTTCCTAGTTATCTCAGAAAGCGAATGAAGTTGGCAATGCTACTGGTGGTGTTTGCAGTGATATGGTCAATGCTGAGCTATATCTTCGTAGAAATGTAAAAAGATGTCGGTAGAGCGTAAGTGCGGGGAGGAAGTAGCGTTCGGTCAGGCCAATCAGTTACTGCAAATTCACGTTATGCGCATCGCGAGCTGCGCTCCTACCTGGCTCAAGTAACTGGGGCCGCTTTGCGGCCCATCGCAGGCAAGCCAGCTCCTACAGGCGTAGCGTTGGCCTGTAGGAGCTGGCTTGCCTGCGATGGGCTGCGAAGCAGCCCCAGGTTTGCTTATTGCAAATGAACCTTCAATTCCCCAGCCGCCTGCCTCATCGCAGCCTTCACCGCCGGCACCTGGCTCAATGGGTTCAGCAGCCCGTAGTCATGGATCATCCCGTTGTAGCGCACCGAGGTCACGGTCACGCCGGCGGCATTCAGCTTGCGGGCATAGGCCTCACCCTCATCGCGCAGCACATCGAACTCGGCGGTCTGCACCAGCGCTGGCGGCAGGCCCTTGAGTTGTTCAGGCGTGGCGCGCAGCGGCGAAGCGTAGATCTGTTCCCGGGCCTTGGCGTCGGTGGTGTAGTTGTCCCAGAACCACTTCATCATCCCAGTGGTCAGGAAGTGCCCCTCGGCGAACTGCTTGTACGAGCCGGTTTCGAAGCTGGCATCGGTCACCGGCCACAGCAGCAGCTGGAAGCGCAGGGCCGGGGTGCCGGCCTCCTTGGCCTTGAGTGCGACCACCGCCGCCATGTTGCCGCCGACACTGTTACCGGCAACGGCCAGGCGCTTGCCGTCCACGCCGATTTCCTTGCCATGCTCGGCCACCCACTGGGTCGCGGCATAGGCCTGGTTGATCGCCGTTGGGTAGTGCGACTCAGGCGATGGGGTGTAGTCCACGTACACGGCCACTGCACCGGAACCCACCACCAAGTCGCGGATCAGCCGCTGGTGAGTCGGGAAGTCGCCCAGCACCCAGCCACCGCCGTGGAAGAACATGAACACCGGCAGGTCACCTTTGACATTGGCCGGGCGCACCACCTGCAGCGTGATCGACTGGCCGTTGGCCTGGATGCTGCGCTGCTTCACCTCGATACCGGACAGGTCGACCTTGACCGATGCCTGGGCACCGGTCAGTACGGCGCGGGCGTCTTTCGGGCTGAGCTGTTCAAGCGGCTTGCCGCCACCTTGCTCCAGCGCTTGCAGGAACGCCTGGGTGTGCTGTTCGACGCCTGGGCTGCCAGCGGCGAATGCGCTGGACACCGACAGGGCGAGGAGGGAAGCGGTGAGGGTTTTTTGGACAATGCTCATGGTCGAATCCTTTTCTGTTCAAGTGTTGGGAGTTGGCGTCTTGCCTGGCCTTCAGGGCCATCGCTGCAACCTGTGTGTAGATTAAGCAGATGCAGCTTCGGGAAAAAGCCGCTATAAAGCGTTTGACTGTCACTAAGAGCGAGACAATGAACCCCTACGAAGACATGCGCATCTTTGCCCAGGTCATGGAAGCCGGCAGCTTCACCGCCGCCGCCGACCGCCTGGGCATGTCCAAGCAATCGGTTAGCCGGCGCCTGATGCAGCTCGAAGAGCGCCTTGGCGTGCGCCTGCTCAACCGCTCCACGCGGCGCCTGGACGCCACCCCGCTGGGCCAGCACTACTACCAGTCGGCGCTGCGCCTGCTGGGTGAGGTGCAGCAGGTGGAGCACGACATCAGCGGCCAGGCCCAGGCCCTGCGCGGCACCCTGCGCCTGAGTGCGCCGTTGTCGTTCGCCATGGCCCACCTGGGCTGCCTGCTGACCGAGTTCCTGCAACTGCACCCGCAGGTGGACGTGGAAGTGGACCTTAGCGACCGCGCCGTGGACTTGATCGGCGAAGGCTATGACCTGGCGCTGCGCATTGGCGCGCTGGAGGACTCCAGCCTGATCGCTCGGCGTATTGCCGATGTCGAGCGGGTGTATTGCGCAAGCCCCGCGTACCTGCAAGCCCGTGGCGTGCCCACCCGGCCCGAGCAGTTGGCCGGGCATGATTGCCTGCCCTACGGGCACTCGCGGCAGGTGCAGTGGCAGTTCCGCCAGGGCGGCAAGGCCCAGGCGATCCAGGTGGCTGGGCGCATGCGTGCGAACAACGGCGAGATGCTGAGGGACGCGGCGATTGCCGGGATGGGGGTGACGTACTTGCCCACCTTCATCGTTGGCCAGGCGCTGGCGGATGGGCGCCTGGTCACCGTGCTGGATGAGTGGGTGACGCCGGCGTTGCAGTTGTCGGCGGTGTACCCGCAGCACCGGCAGGTGGCGCGGCCGGTGCAGGGGTTCGTGAGTTTCCTGCGCGAGCGGTTGGTGCAGCTTTAAAGCCGGGGCAGCCTACCCGGGAGACGCGATTTCCTGGGTAGGAGCGACCGCAGGTCGCGATAGCGCCATCAGCCCCTCAACACATCCCCCCGCCAAACTCGGCCATGGCATCGAGCACCGCGTCACGAAAATACGCCAGCGACGCCCGGTCGAACAGCAACTGCAGCGTCTCGTTCCCCACATTCACCACGATCACATTGATCCGCGCCGCCGACGTCTGCGCCACGGCGCCAACCGGGAACGCCGGCAGGCGCAGGTCCACGCCGCACAGCTTGGCCATTACTGCGCTGCAGTGGCTGCCGCACAACTGCAACCAGGCATGGCTGTCCTGGCGCGGTAGCAGGTAATTGCGCCGGGCATCCTGCACCCATTCACCTTCATCGGCGGCCACCCGCGCACCGTGGTCGGCCAGGCTGCCCAGCACCAGGTACTCGCTGGCCGACAGGCGCGCCACCCAGCTCCCGTCGTCCTGGCGCTGGGCCTGGTTGGGTAGCGCTGGCAGGCGATAGCCACGTGCTTGCAGGTACGCTGCGCTGTCTGCGCCGCGAAACCCCACCCGCGCCAGTTCAGTCAGGTCAGTCAGGCCGCAGGCCTGTTGCAGCCCGGCCTGGGGGCTGCGTGGAATGAAGGCTTCGGCTTTCAGGCTGGTCATGGCTCAGAGCTCCTGGCGCAGGTTGTCGGGATCATGGAAGGGCAAGGGCACCACCTTGGCATTGACCATCACACCGCCCTCCACGCGGATCGGGATGTGCATGCCAGGGGTCGCCTGGTGGGCGCCGGCATAGGCCAGGCCGATGATTTGCCCCAGGGTCTGGGAGTATTCGCAGGAGGTGACGTTGCCGCTGATATCGGCGCCGTCCAGCACCAGGTGGCCCTCCAGTGGCTGCGGGCTGCCCTTGGCCAAGGTGAAACCTACCAGCTTGCGCTTGAGCGGCTGCGCTTCGAGGATCTCGATGGAGCGCTTGCCGACGAAGAACGGCTTCTTGCGGCCAATGGCCCACTGCATGTCGATTTCTGCGGGATGGGTCATGCCATCGGTGTCCTGGCTGATGATCACATGGCCTTTTTCCAGGCGCAGCAGGCGCTGGGTTTCGACCCCGAACGGGCGAATGCCCAGGCCGGTGCCGGCCTGCATCAGCGCATCCCACAGGCGTTCGGCGTGGCGCGCCGGCACGTGCACCTCATAGCCCAGCTCACCGACGAAACCCACCCGCAGGATGCGCGCCGGGATGCCGGCCACCTTGCCCAGGCGCACCCCCAGGTAGGGAAAGGCCTCGGCGCAAAGGTCAACATCGTCACACACCTTGGCCAGCACCTGGCGAGACAGCGGCCCGGCCAGGTTCACCGCCGCCAGGGCCGCCGTGACGTTGGTGATGTCCACGTCAAGGCGCCATTGGGCGTTCCACTTGAGCATCTGCTGGTAGATGCGGTCGACCCCGCTGGTGGTGGCGGTGACATAGAAGTGCTGCTCGGCCAGGCGGGCGCACACGCCATCGTCAATCACCACGCCGTGCTCGTTGGTCATCAGCGCATAGCGGGTGCGGCCGATGGCCAGCTTGGCGAAGCCGAAGGTGTACAGGCGCTCCAGCAGCTCGGCCGCGTCCGGGCCGCGCACATCCAGGCCGCCCAGGGTGGAGACGTCGATCAGGCCGACCTTCTCGCGCACATGCCGGGCTTCTTCCTGCATGCAGCGCTCGCGTTCCTCGGGCTGGCCGTAGTAGGCCGGGCGCTGCCAGATACCGGCGGGCATCATCTTCGCCCCGGCTTGCAGGTGGCGCCGGTGCATCGGCGTTTGCCGGTACGGGTCGAAGGCGCGCCCGGCGACATGCGCCAGTTTCTCTGCCTGGAACGGTGGCCGGGCGGTGGTCACCCCGGTTTCGCTGATGCTACGCCCCGTGGCCTGGGCTACCAGGCGTGCGGTGGGCAGCGCCGAATGGCGGCCCTGGGACGGGCCCATGCCGACCGTGGAGAAGCGCTTTACCAACTGCACGTCGCGGTAACCACTGCGCGTGGCGTTGACGATATCGCGCACTTGCAGGTCCTCGTCGAAATCGACGAAATCCTTGCCCTTGGGGTGGGGGAAGATCGGCCAGGGGAAGTTCACCTTGGCCTCGGCTACGAAGGTTGGCGCTGCCTGGGCCTGCAGGCCCAGCGCGGCCAGCGCTTGCGCAGCTGCGCGGGTGGCGTCGGCCAGGACGTTGGCCAGCGCATGGCGGCCGTTCACCGAGCCTGCGATATCCAGCCCCACGGGCAGGTTGCTGATGGCGAACTCATCGCGGTTCACGTCATAGGCCAGCTTGCCGCCGGCCTGGCACAGCAGCTGGTACACCGGCATGTAGCCCGCCGACATGCACAACAGGTCGCAGCTTACGCGCAGGCCCTGTTCGCCCACCTTGCCCTGGCCTGTGATCGGGCGAATATCGGCGCCGGTGACATGGCGCATGCCCGCCTCGTGCAGCGCTTCGTACACCGTGCTGCCCAGGTGCAGGGGAATGTCGCGGCGTTTGAGTTCAGCCGCTAGCGCGGCATCGCCGGGCGCGGCGCGCATGTCGACCACAGCGGCGATGGCCACGCCTTGCTCCTGCAGGTCGAGGGCGGCCAGGTAGCCGTCATCGTGGCCGGTGAGGACAACCGCCCGCTGCCCAGGCTTCACCGCATAGAGCTTCATCAGCCGTTGCGCGGCGCTGGTCAGCATTACCCCGGGCAGGTCGTTGTTGCGAAATACCACCGGTTGGTCGAACGAACCGGCCGCCACCAGGCAGCGGGTGGCGCGTACCTTGTACAGGCGCTTGTGCTGGATCACCGGCAGGTAGTTGTCGGTGAACCAGCCGTTGCAGGTGGCCTCGCACAGCACCTGGATGTTCGGGTGGCCCTGAACGGCGGCCAGCAACTCCTGGCGCAGGCTGGCGGCGCGGGTGCCGGCGATGTCGAAGCGGGCGTAGGTCAGCGAGCCGCCGAGCACCGGCTGCTGCTCGACCAGCAGCACCTGGGCCCCGGCGTTGGCCGCATCCAGCGCTGCGTGCAGGCCGGCCGGGCCGCCACCAATGACCGCCACGTCAACAAAAAGGTAGGCCTTGTCGTAATACTGCGGCTTGAAATCGAGGTTCAGCACGCCCAGGCCGGCCTTTTTGCGAATCAGCGGCTCCCACACTTTCCACATGCCCTTGGGCTTGTAGAACGAGCGGTAGTAGAAACCCACCGGCATGAAGCGCGAGAACTTGCCCAGGTAGGCGTCGCGGTCGTGCTCCAGGCTGCCGTTGAAGTTCTGCCCTTCGACCACCAGGCCGTCGCGGGCAGCTTCCATATCGGCCAGCACGTTGGGCTCGTCAGGCAACTGCACCAGGCTGTTGGCATCTTGCCCGGCCATGCTCAGTGGGCCCCGTGGGCGGTGGTACTTGAATGAGCGCGACAGCAGCCAGCGGCCGTTGCCAAGCAGGGCGCTGGCGATGCTGTCACCGGCAAAGCCTGCGCAGGCCTGGCCGTCGAACTGGAAATGCACGGGCCGCTCGCGGTCGATCAGCAGGCCCATGGGCGCGGGGAGGCGAGTGTGGCTGTTCATCCGGCGATCTCCGGTGTGGCGGTTGGGGCGAAGTCGACGCGGCGGTCGAACAGTTCCTTGGGGTCGAAGGTGCGCAGCACCTGGTCGCTGACGGTGTGGCGCTCGGCCAGGAACCAGTAGCTGGAGGCGTTGTGCAGCCACCACTCGATGACCACGCCAGCCAGGTTGTCGCTGTTGAACACGTAGTCGGCCCATTCGGCGTCGCTGCAGGTGGCCGGGTCGGGCATGTACTTGAATTCGCCGCCGTAGGTGAACTCGCTGATGTTGCGCGGGCCGTTCAAGGGGCAGGTAAGAATTTTCATCAGGGTGCTCCTAGTGGCTGGCCGCGGTGGCGCCCATTTCGTTGACTTGCTGGAAGCGGCTGAAGCGCTCCAGGGCGAACGGCGCGATCATGCCCGGCACCTTGCCGCCGCTGGCGACCAGCTCGGCCATGGTCTTGCCGCAGATGGGCGTCGCCTTGAAGCCCCAGGTGCCCCAGCCGGCGTCCAGGTAGTAGTTCTCGACCGGCGACAGGCCCATGATCGGGCTGTAGTCCGGCGTCATGTCGGTGATCCCGGCCCACTGGCGCATCAGCTTGGCGTTGGCCATGAACGGGAACATCTCGATGGCGTGGGCCAGCAGGCTTTCCTTGAGGTCGAGGGTGGAGCGGGTGTTGTACAGCGGGTAGGGGTCCGAGCCACCACCGAAGACGATCTCGCCGCGGCTGGTCTGTTGCACGTAGCAATGCAGCGCCGACGAACTCACCAGCGGGTCGAGGAACGGCTTGAACGGCTGGGTGACCATGGCCTGCAACGGGTAGGTGTGAATGGGGGCGCGGATGCCGGCCTTGGCCAACAGCTGCGAGCTGGCCCCGGCCACCGCCTGCACCACGCACCCGCACTGCACGGTGCCGCGGTTGGTTTTCACCGCTTCGATGCGGCCATTGCGGATCAGCAAGTCCTGCACTTCAGTCAGTTGATGGATCTCCACGCCACGCTTGGCGGCCTGCTTGGCATAACCCCAGGCGACCGCGTCGTGGCGCGCGGTGGCGCCGTCGATATGCCACAGGCCAGCGAGCACCGGCAGGTGGCCGGGGTCCAGGTTCAGGCTGGGCACCAGCTCGCGGATCTGCTGGCGGTCGATCATCTCGGTGCGCCCGCCAAAGTGTTTGTTGACCTCGGCGCGCTGGCGGAAGGCGCGCACGGTGGCGTCGGTGTGCGCCAGGGTGAGCTGGCCGCGCTCGGAGTACATGATGTTGAAGTCGAACTCGTTGGACAGGTTCTGGAACATCCGCACCGATTCCGCGTAGAAGCGCACGCCTTCGGAGGTGAGGTAGTTGGAGCGGATCACCGCCGTGTTGCGCGCCGTGTTGCCGCCGCCCAGGTAGGCCTTTTCCAGCACCGCAACGTTGGTCACGCCGTGGTACTTGGCCAGGTAATAGGCGATGGCCAGGCCGTGGCCGCCGCCGCCGATGATCACCACGTCATAGCGCGGCTTCAATTCACAGGGTGGCGGCAGGTCGACTTCCACCGGGTAGTCGGCGCTCAGGCCGTATTTCAGCAGGGCGAAAGGCATGGGATGCGCTCCGGGTGGGCGGCCTGTTGCTGCAGGTCGAGGGCGAGCAGGGTGTTTTTCATCAGGTAAGCGATGGTCATTGGGCCGACGCCGCCGGGCACCGGGGTGATGGCGGCGACCTGGGGCAGGGCGGCGGCGAAGTCGACATCGCCCACCAGGCGGCTGTGGCCGCCTTCCTCGATACGGTTGATGCCCACATCGATCACCACCGCGCCCGGCTTGAGCCAGCTGGCGCCAATCAACCGTGGCTTGCCCACCGCCGCGACGACGATGTCGGCCTGGCGGCACAGCGCCGGCAGGTCGTGGCTGCGCGAATGCACCACGGTCACCGTGCAGTCGGCCTGCAGCAGCAGGGCGGCCATGGGCTTGCCGACGATGTTCGAACGGCCGACCACCACCGCGTGCTTGCCGCGCAAATCGCCGCAGGCATCGCGCAGCAGGCGCATGCAGCCGCTGGGCGTGCAGGGGGTGAGCACGTCACGGCCCTGGGCCAGGCCGCCGACGTTCTGGCTGTGGAAGCCGTCCACGTCCTTCAACGGGCTGATCGCCTGGAGAATGCGGTGTTCATCGACCTGCGCGGGCAAGGGCAGTTGCACGAGGATGCCGTTGACCTCGGGGTCGCGGTTGAGGCGGTCGATCAGGGCCAGCAACTGGGCCTGGGTGGTGTCGGCCGGCAGGCGATGCTCCAGCGAGCGAATGCCCACCTCCTCGGCGCGCAGCACCTTGTTGCGCACATACACTTGGCTGGCGGGGTCGGCTCCCACCAGCACCACGGCCAGCCCCGGTTGCAAGCCGCCCTGGCGCAGGGCCTGAACTTGCTCGCGAACTTCGGCCAGCACCCGCGCCGCGGTGGCCTTGCCGTCGATCAGCTTGATGCTGGGAATGGCGTTCATTTGAAGATCACCGTGCGGTCGTGGTTGAGGAACACCCGGTGTTCGAGGTGGTACTTCACCGCGCGGGACAGGGCGATGGTTTCGGTGTCCCGGCCAATCGCCACGAGGTCGTCCGGGGCGTAGGCGTGGTCAACGCGCTGCACTTCCTGCTCGATGATCGGCCCTTCGTCGAGGTCGCTGGTGACGTAGTGGGCGGTGGCGCCGATCAACTTGACCCCACGCTGGTAGGCCTGGTGGTAGGGCTTGGCGCCTTTGAAGCCGGGCAGGAACGAGTGGTGGATGTTGATTGCCCGGCCCGACAGCTGGCGGCACAGGTCGTCGGACAGAATCTGCATGTAGCGCGCCAGCACCACCAGTTCGGTGCCGGTGTCCTCGACGATGCGCATCAACGCCGCTTCCTGGTCTGCCTTGGTGTCCTTGGTCACTGGCAGGTAGACGAAGCGAATGCCCTGGCGCTCGGCCATTGGGCGCAGGTCCAGGTGGTTGGACACCACCGCGGTGATCTGCATGTCCAGCTCGCCCTTGGCGTGGCGGTACAGCAGGTCGGCCAGGCAGTGGTCGAACTTGCTGACCATCAGCAGCACGCGCAGCGGCCGGGCGCTGCTGTGCAGGCTCCAGTCCATGTCGAAGCGCCGGGCCACATCGGCGAAACCGGCTTCCAGTTGTGGGGTGTCACCGCTGACCCCGGTGTTGTAGCGGAATACGGCACGCATGAAGAAGCGGCCATTGTCCTCGTCGTCGAACTGCGCCATCTCGCTGATGTAGCAACCGTGCTCGGCCAGGTAGGTGGTCACCGCGGCGACGATGCCGGACACCGCCGGGCAGCTGACGCGCAGGATGAAGTGATCGGGAGCGGGGTGCATGTCGGATAGGCCTCGTGAT
Source organism: Pantoea sp. Ap-967 (assembly GCF_011752565.1). Lineage (GTDB taxonomy): Bacteria > Pseudomonadota > Gammaproteobacteria > Pseudomonadales > Pseudomonadaceae > Aquipseudomonas. The sequence goes on along the minus strand of NZ_VWXK01000028.1, from coordinate 14,996 downwards.
GGAGTGGGGCAGGTCGGCACAAGGGCAAAAGAGGTTTCGCGAGCAGCGAAGAGTGTTTCTTGGTAGGAATATAAATTTCCTTTTGGCGATTTATAGGCGAATTGAGGGGTGGTGGTCCAGCGGTTTGTGAAATTTTTTATCCTGGCAGGAAAGTTTTTCGGCGCGCGGAAGGTGGCTTGGCCGCGGCCGGGCGAGTGGGGCTATGCTTAGGGCCATGACCACCGCCCCTGCGCTTCGCCAACCCTGCCCCCCTGGCGCCTGTGATTGCGGCCGAGAGCAACTGGCCGAGCACCCGCCTGCAGCCCAGCGCATCCTCCTGCTCACGCGCCAGGAGGAAAAGCGCCTGCTTGAGCGCCTGGAAAACCTCAAGGACCTTGAAGACCTGCAACGCCTGCAGGTGCGGTTGTATGAAAACCTGGGCATCCGCGTGCATATCGTGCCCGGCTTCAATGAGGTGCGTACCATGCGCGGGATCGTGATCGAGCTCGATGCCCAGCCTGGGTTGTGCCGCAGGACCCGGCAGTCGATCCCGGCGGCGATTCGCCGGGGGTTGGAGCGTAATCCGCAGGTGGCGTTTCGGTTGCTTGATGCCCACGATTTGCTTCGGGATGCTTGAGGTGGTTGGCGTTAGGTGGGTGGCGACTGTGAGATCGAGCGCCGCCCGCGCGGCGCATCGCGAGCTTTGCTCGCTCCTACGTTGTTTGTTTCGGGCCAGTGAGGCCTGGGGGATTGAGCGCGAATGCTTTGGCGCATGGCGCAATATGGCGTCGTAACTAATTTTTCCAAACCTTCCCACGTCTACTTGAAAGCCCCCCTACGCCATCCCCCGTAGCGGCACCATTCATTCAAGGAGACCGGCAATGACTTCCGTATTCGACCGCGACGATATCCAGTTCCAGGTAGTGGTCAACCACGAAGAGCAGTATTCCATCTGGCCCGACTACAAGGCGATCCCCAACGGCTGGCGCGCCGTGGGCAAGAGCGGCTTGAAGAAGGAATGCCTGGCCTACATCGACGAAGTCTGGACCGACATGCGCCCGCTGAGCCTGCGCCAGAAAATGGCCGAAGCTGCTGCCCAGTGACCACCGTCAACCTGCTGTGCCTGCCGTATTCGGGGGCCAGTGCGATGGTCTACAGCCGCTGGCGGCGCAAGCTGCCAGCCTGGCTGCAGGTGCGCCCGGTCGAACTGCCCGGGCGAGGCGCGCGCATGGGCGAACCCCTGCAAACCGACATGCAGGCGCTGGCCCGTCAACTGGCGGCCGAGCAGCGCCTGTGCACCCACGCGCCCTATGCCTTGCTCGGCCACAGCCTGGGGGCGTTGCTGGCCTTCGAGCTGGCGCACGAACTGCTGGCACTCGGCTGCCCGGCACCGTTGGCGCTGTTTGCCTGCGGCACGGCGGCGCCCACCCGGCGCGAAGACTACGACGGCAAGAACTGGCGCGACCCCAAGAGCGACGATGAGTTGAAGCACGAGCTGCGTGAACTCAACGGCACGCCCGAGGAAGTGCTGGCCAATGCCGAGTTGATGAGCCTGACCCTGCCGATCCTGCGTGCCGACTTCCTGCTCTGCGGCCGTTATGCCTACCGCGAGCGCCCCACGCTGTCGTGCCCCGTGCAGGTGCTGGGCGGCGCAGACGACCGTGCCAACCCGGAGCAACTGCAGGCCTGGGGCAAGGAAACCCATGGCGCGTTCGACGTGCAGATGTACCCCGGTGGGCACTTCTTCATCCACGAGCACGAAGACCAGGTGCTGGCCACGCTTGCGGCCTCCCTGGAACCGTTGAGGCTGTCGGCCTGATTGACGCCACCGCGTGCCTGGGGGAGGCTAGGGCTTTTCCCAGGTTAAGGGCAGACAATGCTGATCGATCCTCTCAAGGCCACGCTGTTGGTCGTCGACATCCAGGAAAAACTCATCAACGCCATGGGCGACCCTGAGGGCACTCGCGCCCGGGCCTGCTGGTTGCTGGCCGCCAGCACCGAGCTGGAGCTGCCGGTGGTGATCTCCGAGCAATACCCCAAAGGCCTTGGCCACACCTTGCCTGAGCTGCTGGCTGCCGCGCCTGGCGCCCAGGTGGTGGAAAAGACCCATTTCTCCTGTGTGGCTGCCCAGTGCCTGCCCGCCAGCCTGATGGGCCGCGAACAGGTCATCGTGTGCGGCATGGAAACCCACGTGTGCGTATTGCAGACCGTGCTCGGCCTGCTGGCGCTGGGCAAGCAGGTGTTCGTGGTCGAGGATGCCTGCGATAGCCGCACCGCCGCCAGCAAGGCTGCCGGGATTGCGCGCATGCGCGACGCCGGGGCGCAGGTGGTGACCCGCGAGATGGTGCTGTTCGAACTGATGGGCAGCGCCAGCCACCCGCAGTTCCGCCACATCAGCAAGGCTTACCTGGTCGGTGAGCAGCCCTGAACGGCCGGCGGCTGGCGGCAGGGCTGCTGGCCCTGGCGCTGCTGCAGGGGTGTGCCGGGCGCCATGGGGAAGAAACGCCCGAGGCAAGCCCGGCCACGGTGCGCGCGCAGCTGCTGCGCTTGCTGCCGGCCCAGGCCAAGGACCGCGAAGGCTGGGCCACGGACATCCAGACGGCGTTCGAGGCCCAGGGCATTACCCCGAGCAAGAGCAACCTGTGCGCCGTGCTGGCGGTGACCGAGCAGGAATCGACCTTCAACGCCGACCCGCAGGTGCCCAACCTGGGGCGCATCGCCCGCAGCGAGATCGACCGCCGCGCGGCGCGCCTGCATATTCCCACGCTGTTGGTGGACGCTGCGTTGAAGACGCCCTCCGGCAATGGCCAGAGCTACCAGCAGCGGCTGCTGGCGGTGCGCAGCGAGAAACAACTGAGCGCGCTGTACGACGAGTTCATCGCCCGCCTGCCGATGGGCAACACCTTGCTGGGCGGGTTGAACCCGGTGCACACCGGCGGGCCGATGCAGGTCAGTGTCGAGTTTGCCCAGCAGCATGCCAAGGATTACCCCTACACCTATGACGGCACTATTCGCCAGGAGGTGTTCAGCCGCCGGGGTGGCATGTACTTCGGCATCGCCCACCTGCTCGGCTACCCAGCGCACTACGAGCGCCCGTTGTACCGTTTTGCCGACTTCAATGCCGGCTGGTACGCCAGCCGCAACGCGGCGTTCCAGGCAGCCTTGAGCCGGGTGACGGGGGCCTCGCTGGCGCTCGATGGCGACCTGATTGCGCCGGGGGCGATCATGCCGGGCAGCACCGAGCAGGCGGCGCGCAAGCTGGGGGTGAAGCTGGGGCTGCGCAACCCGCAGATCCGCAGCCAGTTGGCGTTGGGGGACCGCCTGGCGTTCGAGGACAGCACGCTGTACCACGGGGTGTTCGCCCTGGCTGACGCGGCGGCGGGCAAGGCCGTGCCGCGGGCGGTGCTGCCGGGAATCGAGCTGAAAAGCCCGAAGATCACCCGCAAGCTGACCACGGCGTGGTTTGCCGGGCGGGTGGATGAGCGCTATCAGCGGTGCCTGAAACGGTAGCATTAGCCTGTGGCGCCCTTTCGCGAGCTGCGCTCGTTCCTACCGGGTTTTGCGACCCCTGGTAGGAGCGAGCGCAGCTCGCGAAAGGGCCATCACAGGCAACATCACCCCTCGCTCAACGCACCGACCACGTCCTCGACACTGGCCTTGAGTCCCGCCACGGTATCCTCGGCATCGCTCTCCACTACCAGCACCTTGGCCCCGGCCGCCTCGATCACCTGAACCACTGCCGCCTCCGGCTGCCGGTGATCCAGCACCAAGGCCACGTCCTGCGCCTTCAGGTTCTCCCCCAGCGCCTTCAACGCGGCGGCATCCCATTTGCCATCCGGCGGCAAGGGCTGCTCCACCACATCCAGGTTCAACCCGCTGGCCAGGTACCCCAGCCGCTCCGACAGGCTGACCACGCTCAAATTGTCCACCTCGGCCAGCTTCACCTGGCTGGCCGCCGCCACTTCCAGCAACTGGCGCTTGAGCGCGGCCAGGTTACCCTGGATTTTCGCTTTGTCCGCCGGTGCCAGGCGTTCCAGGTCATTGGCCAGTACATCGGCCATGCGCCCAAGGTTGGTCGGGTGCAGCCAGGGGTAGCCGGCATAGGCGTCATCGCCGCTGACCGCGATGCCCGGCAGTGCGCCGTCCACCGGCCGCGCCGCGTCGATCTCGACAATGCGAATGTTGCTGCGCCGGGCCATCGGGTACAGCGGGTCGTCACGCCAGATCGAGCGCACGCCGATCACCGCGTCAGCCTTGTGCGCGGCCTTGGCCAGGCCGGCAGCACCGCGGCTGCTGAAGTACGAGGGCTGGCGGCTGGCCGGCAGATTGGCCGGGGCGGCGCGGGTAAGCTGCACGCTGGTGCCGGCCAGCAGGGCGCTGGCCAGGCTGTGGGTAACGGGCAGGGTGGTCAGCACTTCGGTGGCGCTGGCCAGGCTGGCCGCGCCGCTCAAGGCGAAGGCCAGCGTCAGCTGTTTCAGGGTCATGCCGGGTTTCCTTGCAGGCGGGGAACGAGGGCGCGGGCCAGGGCAGCGAGGGCAAAGCAGATCCCCGCCACCAGGATGATCGCGGCGCCCGAGGGCACCGGCAGGTCGAGGGTGATCGGCAGCAGGATGCCCAGCAGCGTGCTCAGGGTGGCGATCAGCACCGAGATGAAGAAGAACCCCTTCAGCGACTGGCTGACCAGGCGTGCGGCAGCCGCCGGAATCACCAGCAATGCACCGACCAGAATGGCCCCGATGACTTTCACCGACGCCACCGTCACCAGGGTCACCAGCACCACGAACAGGTAGTCCAGGGTTTTCACTGCCACCCCGCGCACCGCCGCCAGTTGCGGGTTGAAGCTGGCCAGCATGATGCGGTTGTACAGCGGCAGGGCCAATGCCAACACCAGTACCGCGACGATGCCCAGCACCACCAGGTCCTGGGCGCTGACGGTCAGCACCGAGCCAAACAGCACGTTTTCGAGGATATGCACGTTGATCTTGCCGGCCAGCATCAGCAGCAGGCTGGCGCCGAGGGCCAGCGACACCGAAAGGAACACGCCGATCAGCGTGTCCGGGGCCAGCCCGGTGCGGTTGCGCAGGAAGTTGAGCAGGATGCCGAACAGCAGGCAGTAGCCGAACAGGCTGCCGTAGGGCCCGGTGTAGGGCTCGCCGAGCAGGATGCCGATGGCCACGCCGGTGAGCGCGGCGTGGCCCACTGCTTCGCTGAAGAAGGCAAAGCGCTTGACCACGACCAAGGTGCCCAGGCCCCCCAGTACCGGGCCGATCATCAGCCCGGCAAGCAGGGCGTTGACCACGAAACCGTAGGCCAGCGCCTCCGGCAGCACGCCTGCATCGGCCCAACCCTGGACCCATTGGCGGAAGGCTTCAAAACTCATCAGGCAAGGCTCTCGCTACGTGGGTGAACGGAGAACAGGCCGAGCAGGCGCTCGGGGGTCAGGGCTTCGGCGGGCGGTGCGTCGAACAGCACCCGGCGGCTCAGCCCGGTGACCCGGTCGGCCAGGCGCAGCACGGCTTGCAGGTCGTGCTCGATCCACAACACGGTGGTGCCGGCCTGGCGCCAGCCCTGCAGCAACTGCTCGAACACCTGGATACCGGCTTCATCGAGTGCCGACATCGGCTCGTCGAGCACCAGCAGTTGCGGCTCGGGAATCAGCCCCTGGGCCAACAGCACGCGCTGGCGCTCACCCCCGGACAGCGCGCCCATGCGCCGTTTGCGCTTGTCGAGCATGCCGACCCGCGCCAGCGCCGCTTCCACCGCCGGTTGCACGCGCCGTGAAAGGCCAAGAAAAGCCGGGCGCCGTTGGCACATGGCAGCCATGAAGTCATCGACGGTCATGGGCAGGCCCCGGTCGAACTCCAGCGCCTGGGGGACGTAGCCGATCACCTGCTGCTCGCCCGACCAATGCAGGGTCAGTTCCCCCTGGTGCGGCATTTGCCCGAGCAGGGTCTTGATCAGCGAGCTCTTGCCGCCGCCGTTGGGGCCGACGATGGCGTGCACGCTGCCGGCGGCGACGCCGAAGCGCACCTGGTCGAGGATGCGGGTGCGGCCCAGGGTCAGGTCGATGCCGGCGAACTCGATGCGCGGCCCGCGAGGCACGGCGAGGGTGGCGGCCGCGGTCATGCGCGGTTCTCCTGAATGGCACGAACCACCGTGTCGAGGTTGCGCTTCATCTCCACCTCGTACTTGTCCTTGGTGTATTCGCCGTAGGAAATATGCGTCAGCGGGTACAGGCGAACGCCAGACTCACGCTGGATGGTTTCCACATAGGCCGAAGGAAAATCCATTTCCGAGAAAATCACCTTCACATCCAGTGCCTTGAGCTGGTCGATGGTCTTTTTCAACTGCGCCGGGCTCGGCTCGATGCCATGGGCAGGCTCCACCACGGCGGTCACTTCCAGGCCGAAGTCTCGCACCAGGTAGTCGTAGGCCGCGTGGATGGTGGCCACGCGGAAGGTCGCGGCGGGGGCCTCGGTGACCTTGGCCAGGGCTTCGGCGCGCAGCGCACGCAGGCGCTTGGCGTAGGCGCGGGCATTCTGGGTATAGAACTTGGCGTTGTCCGGGTCGAGCTTGCCCAGTTCCCGGGCGATGTTGTTGACCTGGGCAATGGTGGTGCTGATCGACAGGAAGGTGTGCGGGTTGACCACCTTGCCAGCGCCGCGGGCCGCGATGCCGGTGGCGGCCAGCAACGGCACGTTCTGGTTCGCCTCGATGGTGGGCACGCCCGGCTTTTCGCTGGCGGCGATCATGCGGTCGGCAAAGTCGTCATGGCCCACGCCGTTGAGCACCACCACATCCAGGGTGCCGATGCGCTTGATGTCTTCGGCACGCGGCTCGTAGGCATGCGGGTTGAAGCCTGCCGGAATCAGCGGCACCACTTCGGCCTTGTCACCGACGATATTGCTGACATAACTGTAGTACGGGTGCAGGGTAATACCGATGCGCAGGGGCTTGCCGCTGTCGGCCTGGGCCAGGGCGGGCAAGGCGCAGGCCAGGAGCAGGGCGAGGGCTTTGCGGAGCATGGGGAGAGTCCTTGGGTTCAGTGACGGTGTTCGCGGGTAACCCCGGCGTCGTAGTGGCTGACCACCTGTTGCCAGCCGGCGGCAATCAGTGCGGCCTGGCCGAGGTCGTCCGGGGCCAGGGCGGCGCTGTCGCGGCGCAGCCAGACATCGGCCTGGCCTGTGCTGTCGCCGGGCAGAATCAGCAGGAAACTGCCGGCCACCTGCGGGGCCTGGCTGTGGCCCAGGTAGGCGCCGCTGGGCAGCCATTGCCACTGGTGGTTGCCACGGCTCTGGCTGCCGGCATCGACCACGAACGGTGGCAGGCCTTCATCGGCCAGCGCCTGCACGTCGGGGGTGCTGGCCGACTCCTCGCGCAGCAGCAGGATTTCGTCGAAGGCCACCCGCAGGTCGGTGTAGATGCCCTGTTCGGCGGCGCTGAGGTCGCGGCGCGCGTCGATCTGGTGGCTGGCGATGGCCTGTTCGTCTTCGCGCTCGCCGCGCAGCCAGACCACGCCGGCGGCCAGCAGCATGATCAGCAGGCTGGCCAGCAGCACGTAGAGGGTTTCGTGCCCGGCACCGGCGGGGCGCACCCGCTGGGTGCGGCCCTGGGTTGGGCTGCTCAAGGTTGGGCTACTCATGGCTGGGCGATATCGGCGTGGTCCACTTCCACCACATGGCCGGGGCCTGCGTCGAACAGCACGTAGAACTCCCCGTCCGGGCGCTTGAAGGTCAAGGTCGAGTCATCGCCGAGCTTGCCGCCGACCAGCACCTGTTCGTCGTAGCCGATCACATCGAGGGTGACCCCCGGGGCGCCGCTGCCATCGGAGAAACCACCTGTGCACTTGACCTGGCCACCGGCGATGTCCTCGCACTCGCACATCGGGTTGTGCGCCAGGGCAGGGCCTGCGCCCAGCACCAGCAGGGGCAGGGCAAGCCTGCGGATCAGGGTGTTCATCATTTGCCTCCTTGTTTTTCGAGCCAGGCCACGGTCGCCGGCGAAGCCTTGGCCAGCGCCACGGCGGCCTGGTGCATGCTGCCGTCCCAGCCTTCGACGGTGATCCACACCTGGGCGTCGGCTTTGGTGCGTGGCGGAATCGGCAGGTTGGTGCCCATGCGGTAGGGCGCGCCGAAGAAGATGGTGCCGGCGGCGCGCAGGCTGCGCGGCTTGCCGATGCGCAGGTAAACGGCCTTGACCTCCTGGATGCAGGCCTTGCACAGCGCTGCATTGAAGGATTTGAAGTGGCCCGCTGGGCCGTCGGCGCGTGGCGCTTCATCGCGCAGTTCGGCCAGGTCCAGGTGGTAGGGGCCAACCTGGATGTCGCGAATCACGTTCACGCCCAGCCCGGCATCGCCGCGAAACAGCTTGGCATCGGCGAAGTACTTGGGCATGAAGCCCAGCGGAATCAGGATCAGCAGGATGTTCAGGTGAAAGCGCCACTTCAGCCACCATTGCTTGAGTGCGCTGCCTGGGCGGGCGTTGCTGTGGGCCGGGGCCTGGCTCATGGCTGGGTCTCCAGGGTGGTTTCACGGTGGCGGGGGCGTGGTGCACGTTCGCTGCGCTTGAGCGCGGCAGCGGTGGCCTGGGCGGTGCGCTTGGTCCAGATCAGCAGGCCGCTGAGCACCAGCAGGGTGAGGACCAGGCCAAAGAAGAACCACACCAGCTTGATGGGCAGGCCGCCGAAGTCGCCGGTGTGCAGGGGGCGCATGGACTCGGTCACGAACTCCAGGGCCGAGCGGTCGCTGATCAGGAACTGGCTGTCGACATTGCGGGTGTACGGGTTGACCGTGGCGCTCTGGAACATCAAGGGGTACCAGCCCGGGCCGCTCAAGTTGATGTGGCTGTAGGCGGTGGCGGGCAAGCTGATGAAGTTGATTTCCAGCCCGGGCACCGCCAGCCCGGCAATGCGCGCCGCTTCGTCCAGGTCGATGCGTGGGGCAGGGCTGCCATCGGGCATCTGCGGTACGTCCTCGCGGGCAATCACCGGCACGATCGGGCGGCTGGAAATGGTGATGTGGTTGTCGAACAGAATGGCCTGGATCAGGAACCAGGTGCCGGTGATGGAAATCACCGCAATGAACCAGATCGACCACACCCCCGCCAGGCGGTGCAGGTCACCCCAGAAAATGCGCGACCCGTGGCCGGTGCGCACTGGCTTGAAGAAGCCTTTCCAGAACTTCTTGTAGACCACCAGCCCGGTTACCAGCGAGGCCAGCATCGGCAAGCCCAGCAGCGATACCAGGTACCAGCCCCAGCTGAAGCCATTGGTGAAGGGCACCAGCCACCAACCGTGTAGCGCCCGGGTGAAGGCTTCGAAGTTGAAGTCCGGCACCTTGCCCTGGATTGCTCCGGTGTAGGGGTTGATGTAGAGGGTAGGGCTGGTGCCATCGGGGTAGGTGACCCCGGCATTGAGGGCGAAATGCGAGCCGTCGGGCACGCGCAACGAGCGTACCACCAAGTCTGGTTCGGCCTTGTGCAGGGCATCGAGCACCTGCTGGTAGCTCAGCCGTTCGGTGGCGTCGTCCGGCGGGTTGGCGCGCACGTCGGGGTTGGCCAGCCAGACGATCTCCTGGCTGACCACGGCAAGCATGCCGGTGAAGCACACGATCAGGACAAAGAACCAGATCGGCAGGGCGAGCCAGCTGTGCACCAGGAACCACAGCTTGGATTTGGATTTTTTCGGAGGTTTGGCCATCGGTCCGTCTTCTGCAAATGAGCGGTCGAGCCTACGCCCAACCTGATTGGCTGCATTGATAAGGACGAATGAGAATGGAAATCCTGCCAGTTTAAGTGCAAGCAAATGTTTCAGATGGCACACAGCCGGCAGCGTGCGGGGCACGTTGCCGGCTGTGTGAGGGGGGCGGGTCAGGCGCTGGTCAGCGCTACGCTGGGCTGGGGTTTGCCGTGCAGGTGGGCCAGGTCCTGGTACAACGCCTGGCCGATTTCGGCGGCCCGGGCCGGCAGTACCGACAGCAGGGTGTCGCTCAGGCCGTGGCTGTTCTCGCAGAAGCCTTGCAGGTAAACCGAGGCCTGCAGTTGCGGGCTGGCCAGCACGCGGTAGTTGCGGTCGACCTTGAAGTCTTCCAGGTACTCGGCCAGGGGGGCCAGCAGGTCACGGTGCGAGCTGCGCTCGTAGCCGGTGGCGAGGATGATGGCATCGTAGCGGTGGGTTTGCTGCTGGCCGGTGGCGAGGTCGCGCAGGGTCAGTTCGATGCCGTCGCGGGTGGCGACCACGGCTTCCACCTGGCGACGGCACAGCACGTTGTGACGGAACTGGTGGGCAACCTTCTGCCGGTAGAGGATGCCGTAGATGCGCTCGATCAGGTCAAGGTCGACCACCGAGTAGTTGGTGTTGTGGTATTCGCCCACCAGCTTGGCGCGCTGGTCGGCCGGCTCGTTGTAGACCAGGTCGGTGTAGTCGGGCGAGAAGATTTCGTTGACGAACGGGCTGTCGTCCGCCGGCTTGAGTGCCGAGCCGCGCAGCACCATGTCGACCTTCACCGACGGGTAGCTGTCGTTGAGGTCGATGAATGCCTCGGCGGCGCTCTGGCCGGAGCCGATCACGGCAATGCGCATCGGCTTGCCGGCGCTGCAAGGCAGCTTGTTCAGGCTGCTCAGGTACTGGGAGTGGTGGAATACCCGCGGATCGTCCTTGAACGCGCCGAATTTCTCCGGGATTTTCGGCGTGCCGCCGCTGCCTACCACCACCGAGCGGGTGCGGCGGGTGTATTCGCGGCCCTGGCTGTCGCGCGACACCAGGCGCAGGTGCTCGACGCGGCCGGCTTTCACTTCCGGCTCGATGCGCAGCACCTGCTCGCCGTACACGGCCTGGGTGGCAAAGTGCTCGGCGGCCCAGCGCAGGTAGTCGTTGTACTCCAGGCGGCAGGGGTAGAAGGTGCCCAGGTTGATGAAGTCGGCCAGGCGCTGCTTCTGGTGCAGGTAATTGACGAAGCTGTAGGGGCTGGTGGGGTTGCGCAGCGAAACCAGGTCCTTGAGGAAGGAAATCTGCAGTTCGCTCTGGGTGGCCAGGGTTTCACCGTGCCAGCGGTAGTCCTGCTGTTTGTCGATGAACAGCGCGTCGAGCGCGTGGCCCTGGGTTTGCGCAAGCTCTTCCAGGGCGATGGCCAGGGCCAGGTTGGAGGGGCCGAAGCCCACGCCGATCAGGTCCTTGATACTTTCCGGGTGTGCAGACTGGCTCATGGCTGCGGTTCCATAGTGGGCAAATGTTGGCGAACGCCGGGGCTCCGGCGCCTGCGTGGGTTCATTGGGTGGAACGAGCCAAGGGAGGGGGAATTTACTGAACGCTGGTCATCCGGGGTGAATGCCGGGCTAAAGGTTTGCGCGGTTCAGCCGATACGCAAGTCAACTCAAGGACCCATCGCAACACAGGGAGAACGACATGGTAGGTATCGCGGCAATCAGTATCAGCAACCCATCGGCCCAGGCCACAACCGCCACCACGGCCACCCAGGCGGCCGACACCGAGGAGTCGGGCAGCGGTTCGCTGCAGGTCGACACCTCGTCCCTGCGCAGCAACGGCCAGGCCCAGGGCGCCGGTGGCGCAGGCGGCGCCAAGGACAGCAGCGACAGCGATGAGCCGTCGCACATCAAGCAACTGCGCGAGATGATCAAGAAGCTGCAGAAGCAGTTGGCCGACGAGCAGAAGCAACTGGCCGAGTTGATGGCGAAGAAGAGCGACGATGTCGCCAAGGTTGCGCAGATCAGCGCCAAGCAGGCCAACGTCGCCACGCTCAACGGCGAGATCCTGGCCGCTACTGCGCAGCTGCTGACGGCGCTGCAGGAAAGTGGTGGCAGCAGTGCCGGCAGCGTGGTCGATACCCAGGCCTGAGGCAAGCCGGTAAGCGGCCTTGCCGTCAGGCAGCAAGGCCGCTTGGGTCGGTTTACTCCGAGGCCAGGCGGCCCTTGTTCTGACGGTCCGACTTGTACTGCAGGGCCACTGCCGGGGCCGGCTTGGTCGCACCGGTTTCCAACCACTGGCGCAGGCGGCTGGCATCGGCGAAGTGGGTGTACTTGCCGAACGCGTCGAGAATCACCATGGCCACCGGGCGGTTGTCCATGCGCGTCAGCAGCACCAGGCAGTGCCCGGCTTCGTTGGTGAAGCCGGTCTTGGTCAGCTTGATGTCCCAGTTGCTCTTGTTCACCAGGTGGTCGGTGTTACGGAAGCCCAGGGTGTAGTTGGGCTTGCGGAAGGCCACGGTTTTCTCGCGGGTGGTCGACAGCTCGCTGAGCATCGGGTACTTGCGCGCAGCCATCAGCAACTTGCCCAGGTCGCGGGCAGTGGACACGTTCTGCGTCGACAGGCCGGTCGGCTCCACGTAGCGGGTGTGGCTCATGCCCAGGGCGCGGGCCTTGGCGTTCATCGCCTTGATGAAGGCCGGGTAGCCGCCCGGGTAGTGGTTGGCCAGCGTGGTGGCGGCGCGGTTTTCCGAGGACATCAAGGTAATCAGCAGGGTTTCGCGGCGGTTCAGCTCGCTGCCCAGGCGCACGCGCGAATACACGCCTTTCATGTCTGGGTTGTTGGCGATGGTCATGGTGAGCATCTCATCCATGGGCAGCTTGGCGTCCAGCACCACCATCGCCGTCATCAGTTTGCTCACCGACGCGATGGGCAGCACGCGGTCGGCGTGGCTCGAATACAGTTCCTGGTTGGTGTTGAGGTCGATCAGCAGGGCGCTGCCGGAGGCCAGGTGCAGTTTGGATGGGTCGCGTTGAACCTGGGCCGGGGGTTGTGCAGCAGCGGTCGACGGTAGAGTCGCGGTACCTGTGAGCAACAGCAGCAGGCTGAGGATGGACAGGGATGTTTTCACGTTGAGGCTCACTAAAAGTTGGTATGTCGTTGGCTGTGCAAGGGTTTTCCCCCAGGAAACCGCTGCATTGTGGAGTATGGTCGAAGTGCTGTCGATTGCTCGTTGATTCACCCTATCGAAATGAAAAAAGCTTCATGCTGTAACGGTTTTTCGGTGCTTGGGCGGGGGGGCTGGCGGGTAGGCGCGAGCAGGCAAAAAAAGACCCGCCAGGGAGCGGGTCAGAGAGGTGGAGAGAGCAACGCACAACAAATTCGGTCAGGCGATCAGGCAGTCGGCCTGCAATTGGGCGGCCAGGGCCTGGGCAGACGCACGGCTGGCCATCGGGCCACTGACCGCTTCGCCATTGCGCACCAGGTACCAGCAGGCCAGCAGGCCTTGTTTACGCAAGGTGGCGGGTACGGCGCTGCCGATGACGGACATGATCTGGATAGTGGCCATGGGGACCTCCTGTGAAACATGGCACTACCTTACCCAGCCGCCGCGGCGCTTTGAAATCGACCCGCTCAATAGTGTTCATTGATTCCATCAACGGTTACCAGCGAGGCGGACCGTAGTACACCGGTGGTGGGCCGTAGGTGCGGTACACCGGAGGTGGCGGCGCCGGCACGTAGTACGGCTGGTAATAGACGGGCTGTGGCGGCGCCTGGACATACACCGGGGGCGGCCCGTAGTAGGCAGGCTGACGCTCTACATAGACGGTCCGGTCGTGGCCGCCGCTGACTGTCGCTCCAACCACGGCACCGACCACGGCTGCGCCAAGCAGCGGGCCAGGGCCATACCAGCCACCACCGTGGGCGGAGGCCTGCCCGCTGATGGCCAGGGCGCCTACCAGCAGGGCGATTCCGGGGATGAAACGGTTCATGGGACTTCCTCGTAGAAAACCCCTCGCTTGGGGCCTTGTTACTATGACCGCAGTTATCGTCAACTGAGCACAGGGGAAGGGTAAAGGTTGTGTAAGGGACGACCAGCGGTTGGCTCTGGTACGCTGCACAAACGTTTCAGTCATGAAGAAGGACCGGTTTATGGCGACAACTCCTAGCAGAAACACCGTGTTGTGCATCTCCCTGGCCGGGCGGCCGGGCACCTTCGGTGTGCGCTTTCATAACCACCTCTACCAGCAGCTGGGCCTGGACTACTACTACAAGGCCATGACCACCGACGACCTGCCGGCCGCCGTGGCCGGTATCCGCGCCCTGGGCATCCGTGGTTGCGGGGTGTCGATGCCCTACAAGGAAGCGTGCATGGCCCTGGTGGATGAAATCGACCCGTCGGCAGCGGCCATCGAATCGGTCAATACCTTGGTCAATACCGGCGGCCACCTCAAGGCATACAACACCGATTACCTGGCGGTGCGCCAGTTGCTGGAGCAGCACCGTGTCGACCCGGCCACTGCCTTTGCCTTGCGTGGCAGCGGCGGCATGGCCAAGGCCGTGGCCAGCGCCCTGCGCGATGCGGGGTTTGCCGAAGGCATCATCGTCGCGCGTAACGAGCAGGCCGGCCGGCAACTGGCGGATGTGTGCGGCTACCGTTGGGTGCGTGAACTGGGCGACCTGTGCCCGCCGATGCTGGTGAACGTGACGCCGATTGGCATGGCCGGTGGCCCCGAGGCAGATGAACTGGCGTTCCCCGAGCAGGCCATTGCCGCTGCCGAGCGGGTGTTCGACGTGGTGGCGATGCCTTCGCGCACGCCCTTGATCCAGCGTGCCGAGGCGTTGGGCAAGCCGGTGATCACTGGGCTTGAGGTGATCGCGTTGCAGGCCCTTGAGCAGTTCGTGCTGTACACCGGGGTGCGGCCTACGCTGGAACAAGTCAAGGCTGCCGTGGCTTTTGCAAGGCAGCAATAGGCCAACCCGCGTTATTGGCGCAGGGCCCGGTAGGAGCGAGCGTAGCTCGCGATGGGCTGCAGAGCAGCCCCGGCACTCTGAGCCGCGAAGCTGAAAACCTCGGGCCGCTGCGCGCGCCATCGCGAGCTACGCTCGCTCCTACCGCGTCCGCGCAACGGGGTGCGGCCTACGCTGGAACAAGTCAAGGCTGCCGTGGCCTTTGCACGACAGCAATAAGCCAACCCGCGTTGTTGGCGCAGGGCCTGGTAGGAGCGAGCGTAGCTCGCGATGGGCTGCAGAGCAGCCCCGGCACTCTGAGCCGCGAAGCTGAAAACCTCGGGCCGCTGCGCGCCCCATCGCGAGC
>NZ_VWXK01000027.1 GCF_011752565.1 Pantoea sp. Ap-967 | reverse complement strand
GCGATATAGCGTCGTACAAACAAGACGGTCGCGCGCATCTGCCACAGGCGTTACTGGCCGGAAACAAACGTAGGAGCGAGCGCAGCTCGCGAAGCGCCGCGCGGGCGGCGCTCGATCTCACAGGCGCTAAAATCCCCAAGGCAGCCCCCAAGAACGCTCCCTGTCTGACCGCACAAGGACCGCGACCATGCCCGAGACTCTGCTCAACCCCCCGCAACCTCGCCTTCGAACTCTACGAAGCAGGCACCGCAGTGCATGGCACCGGCTGAGCCGGTGTTCGCGGGCAAGCCCGCTCCTACACGGGATGGCGGCGCGCTTGCGGGCAACGAGCCCGCACCATCAAGCTGCGCCTAATCGATACCCATCAGCAATCCCGCAAGCACTGCCAAAATCAGGCTGGGCCATATCAACAGGCCTAATGCCATCCACAGCCAATTAAAAACAGTAATCGCCGAATTTGCCTCCCCGCTAACATCCCCCTCAGAATAATTTATTGCGCGCTGCATGATCACCACGCACCAGACATTCAATACATCCAACAAAAAAAGCCCAATAATCGCAGCGTTAACGCTGGGTCCGTACAGACCGTGTTCTACATAAAAAGTAACTACGCAGCTGACAATAAAAACCAGAGTTATCGCGAGCGGCGACCACTGATACCTGCGCCCTGAACTACAAATCTTCTTATCCACACGCCTTAGCAACGAATAAACGAAAAAAGCGGCGAACAATGCACGAATCAGTGGTAGCACCCGCTCCCCAGTGTACCTTCGGTGCAGTACCCAGCTACGATGAAAGCAAAAAAGCCAATACCAACCAAATGTAAAAAAGCTGACGATCGCTACTTTCTTTAAAGACACCACAAAAAACTGCGACTGTTGAGTAGCCGGGGCCTTCTCTTGTTCAGACATTATTAGCAACCCTTGTGTTGTTTAGGGCTGCCATTGAACATCGGTGCCTGTTTAGGCGTATGCCATACGCTTCCGAGGGCAAAGTAAGAAAATTCCGATAGCCTTGCCCGCTTGAATCATGCACCGCCCAACGCCTAAGGAGTCGCGCAGAGCGACGGTAATGCCACCATTGCGCGTAGGGTTCTTCCCTGTGATTGCCCAAGGAGATTCTGCGCCTGTGAGATCGAGCGCCGCCCGCGCGGCGCTTCGCGAGCTACGCTCGCTCCTACGTTTGTTTCGGGCCAGTGGGTCCTGGGGGATTTGCGCGCGAACGCTTTGGCGCATGGCGCAATATCGCGTCGTACCAACAAGGCGGTCGCGCGCGTCTGCCACAGGCGTTACTGGCCGGAAACAAACGTAGGAGCGAGCGCAGCTCGCGATGCGCCGCGCGGGCGGCGCTCGATCTCACAGGCGCTAAAATCCCCAAGGCAGGCCCCAAAAACGCCTCCCCCCTTTCTAAACCCATATCACCCAAACCTATTAACCTCCCCGCCCCCCACCCAACCCCCTAGACTCGCTGCATCCCGCCCAAGGACCGCGACCATGCCCGAGACTCTGCTCAGCCCCCGCAACCTCGCCTTCGAACTCTACGAAGTCCTCGACGCCCAAGCGCTCACCCAGCGCCCACGCTTCGCCGAGCACAGCCGCGAAACCTTCGACGCCGCCCTGGCCACCGCACGCACCATCGCCGAAAAATTCTTCGCCCCGCACAACCGCAAGGCCGACGAAAACGAACCGCGGTATATGGATGGCCGCGCCGAACTGATTGCCGAAGTGAAGCCCGCTGTCGATGCCTTCCTCGAAGCCGGCTTCCTCAATGCCAACCGCGACTTCGAAGTGGGCGGCATGCAACTGCCCAGCCTCGTCTCGCAGGCCTGCTTCGCCCATTTCCAGGCAGCCAACGCCGGCACCACGGCCTACCCGTTCCTGACCATGGGCGCGGCCAACCTGATCGAAAGCTTTGGTAGCCCGGAACAGAAACGCCTGTACCTGCAACCGATGATCGAAGGCCGCTACTTCGGCACCATGGCCCTGACCGAACCCCATGCCGGCTCGTCGCTGGCCGACATCCGCACCCGTGCCGAACCGGCAGGCGATGGCAGCTACCGGCTCAAGGGCAACAAGATCTTCATCTCCGGCGGCGACCACGAACTGTCGGAAAATATCGTGCACATGGTGCTGGCCAAGCTGCCGGACGCACCCGCCGGGGTGAAAGGCATCTCGCTGTTCATCGTGCCCAAGTACCTGGTCAACGCAGACGGCAGCCGCGGCCCACGCAACGACGTGCTGCTGGCCGGGCTGTTCCACAAGATGGGCTGGCGCGGCACTACCTCCACCGCACTGAACTTCGGTGACAACGGCCAATGCGTCGGCTACCTGGTTGGCCAGCCACACCAGGGCCTGGCCTGCATGTTCCAGATGATGAACGAGGCGCGCATCGGTGTGGGCATGGGCGCCGTGATGCTGGGTTACGCCGGCTACCTCTACTCACTGGAATACGCCCGTCAGCGGCCGCAAGGCCGCCTGCCAGACAATAAAGACCCACACAGCCCGGGCGTGCCGATCATCGAGCACAGCGATGTGAAACGCATGCTGCTGGCGCAGAAGGCCTATGTCGAAGGCGCCTTCGACCTGGGCCTGTACGCCGCGCGGCTGTTCGACGATACCCACACCGCCAGTGCAGAAGCCGAGCGCAAACAGGCCCAGGAACTGCTCGACCTGCTGACGCCCATCGTCAAGTCCTGGCCTTCGGCCTTCTGCCTCAAGGCCAACGAACTGGCAATCCAGATCCTTGGCGGCCACGGCTACACCCGCGAATACCCGGTCGAGCAGTATTACCGCGACAACCGCCTGAACCCGATCCACGAAGGCACCGAGGGCATCCAGTCGCTCGACCTGCTGGGCCGCAAGCTTGCCCAGAACAACGGTGCCGGCCTCAAGCAACTGATCCGCCTGATTGCCACCACCGCCGAGCGTGCCAGCCATCACCCCGCCCTCGACCCACTGCGCCAGCCGCTGGAACAACTGGTCAACCGCCTGCAAAGCGTGACCTTGGCGCTGCTCGGTGACCTGGCCCAGGGCAAGGTCGCCGGCGCCCTGGCCAATTCGGCCCTGTACCTCAAGGCGTTCGGCCACTGCGTGATCGGCTGGCGCTGGCTGGAGCAGGCGGTTCACGCTGAGCTCGGCCTGTTGAAGGGCAACCCCGCCGACCGCGACTTCTACCTGGGCAAGCTGCAAGCCGCTCGTTATTTCCTGACCTGGGAAGTACCGGGCTGCCATAATGACCTGGCATTGCTAGAGGCACGCGACGACACCTGCCTCACCATGCAAGACGGGTGGTTCTAGGGGGAGCCACCGTGAAAACGGAGGCTTGCACATGTTCGATTCCAGCGCCCTGCTGCGCCAGCGCTTCAACGCGCTGCGCAGCACGGCCGAGTTGTTTTCCCTGCGCCATGTAAAACAGTCGCACCAGGCGCTGTCGGTGCGCCGCAATGTGGCCGAGCCACCCTTCTTCAGCCAGGACGAAGGCGCCATGCTCACGGTACGGGTCAACGGCGTGGAGGCCTACGCGGCCACTGCCGACCTGTCCCAGGCCGGCCTGCAACGGGCGCTGGAACAGGCCGAGGCACTGGCCCGGCAGATCGCCAGCTACAGCCTGCTCGACCTGCGCGGCCAACCCGTGACCGATGCCCGCCACGACCACATTTCGCCCAACTTCGACCAGCCGCTGCCCAACCTCGCCGACTGCCTGGGCTTGCTCGCCGCCGAATCGGCCAGCGTGCCCAAGGACAGCCGCCTGGTGGACTGGCAGGCCAGCCTGGGCCTGAGCCTGGTGGAGCAAACCTACCTGAACAGCGCGGGCGCCGAGCTGCGCCATGCCCAGTGCTTCCTGTTCCCCGGCCTGAGCGTCACCGCCAGCAACGGCCAGGACAGCCAGAGCCGCAGCCTGGGCCGCGACAACTTCGGCCAGCAGGGCGGTTTCGAGGTGATCGAACGCTGTGGCCTGGTCGGCGCCGCCCGCCAGGTCGCCGATGAGGCGCTGCAGCTGTTGCTGGCGCCAAATACGCCCAGCGGCCCGCGTGACCTGCTGCTGATGCCCGACCAGATGATGCTGCAGATCCATGAGTCCATCGGCCACCCGCTGGAGATGGACCGCATCCTCGGTGACGAGCGTAACTACGCCGGCACCAGCTTCGTCAAGGCCAGCGACTTCGGCCACCTGCAGTACGGCTCCACACAGCTCAACGTGACCTTCGACCCCACCATCGGCGAAGAGCTGGCCAGCTACAGCTTCGATGACGACGGCACAGCGGCCAGCAAGCAGTTCCTGATCCGCGATGGCCTGCTGCTGCGCCCGCTGGGCGGCGCGCTGTCGCAGTTCCGCTCGGGCCTGGACGGCGTTGCCAACAGCCGCGCCTGTGGCTGGAACCGCGCCCCGATCGACCGCATGGCCAACCTCAACATCGAACCGGGCGACCAGAGCCTGGAGCAACTGGTCGGCGGCATCGAGCACGGCATCCTGATGCGCACCAACCGTTCCTGGTCCATCGACGATGCGCGCAACAAGTTCCAGTTCGGCTGCGAATGGGGCCAGCTGATCGAGAACGGCGAGCTCAAGGGCATCGTCAAGAACCCCAATTACCGCGGCATCTCCGCGCAGTTCTGGCAAAACCTGGCGGCAGTCGGTGACCGCAGCACCTTCCAGGTGCTGGGCACGCCCAACTGCGGCAAGGGCGAACCCAACCAGGTGGTGCGGGTCGGGCACGCCTCGCCCGCCTGCGTGTTCCGCCAGATCGACGTATTCGGGGGAGACGCCTGATGAAACATGCATTCGAAGCCTTGGTAGGCGCCGTGCGCAGCGCCCTGCAGGCCGGTGAACAATTCACCCTCGGCTACAGCGCCGAGCACTCGCAGTTCGTGCGCTTCAACCACGCCCAGGTGCGCCAGGCCGGCGACGTGAGCCAAGCCAGCGCACAGCTGCGGCTGATCCGCGACAACCGCCAGGCAGAGCAGCAGGTGACCTTGAGTGGTGACGCCCCGCTCGACCACCAGCGCCTGCTCGATGCCCTGGCGCAACTGCGCCAGACCTTGCCGCTGCTGGCCGTCGACCCGTACTTGCGCCTGGACGAAAGCGCCTGGCAAAGCCACAGCCAGCAGGTGCAGCCGCTGCCCGAGCTGAGTGAAGTACTGGCCCTGCTCGACCGCGAAGCCGGCGACCTCGACCTGGTCGGGATCTACGCCGCCGGCCCGATCTGCCGGGGCTTTGCCAGCTCCTACGGGGCCTTGGGCTGGCACCAGGCCAACAGCTTCAACTTCGACTGGAGCCTGTTCCACAACAATGGCCAGGCGGTGAAGGCCAATTACGCCGGGCAGCAGTGGAGCGCCGCGGACTTCAGCGCCCGCTTGCGCCAGGCCCGGGAGCAGCTGGGCTATCTGGGCCGCCCGGCGGTCACCCTCAAGCCCGGCAGCTACCGCGCCTACCTGGCGCCAGCCGCCATGGACGAAATCGCCGGCATGCTGTGCTGGGGCGGTTTCTCCGCGCAGGCCCTGGCCACCGGCAACAGCGCGCTGCAGCGCCTGTACAGCGGCGATGCGCAGCTCAGCCCGCTGGTGAGCTTCACCGAGCAGGTCAGCGGCTCGCTGAGCCCGGCGTTTTCCGACGAAGGCTCGCCGCGCCTGGATGTACCGCTGATCCAGCAGGGCCAGGCACTGAAGCGGCTGATCAGCGCACGCAGCGCGGCGGAGTTCGCGCTGCTGGCCAATGGTGCCGACAGCTATGAGTCGCCCTGTGCGCTGAGCCTGGCGCCGGGCAGCCTTGCCACCGGGCAGATCCTGCAGCGGCTCGGCACCGGGCTGTATATCAGCAACCTGTGGTACCTGAACTACTCGGACTTGCCCGCTGCGCGCATGACCGGGCTGACCCGCTTTGCCACCTTCTGGGTGGAGAACGGCGAGATCCAGGGGCCGGTGAGCACCATGCGCT
Source organism: Pantoea sp. Ap-967 (assembly GCF_011752565.1). GTDB lineage: Bacteria > Pseudomonadota > Gammaproteobacteria > Pseudomonadales > Pseudomonadaceae > Aquipseudomonas. Next base: position 75,335 of record NZ_VWXK01000027.1, on the reverse strand, counting down.
TTGACGACAGCCTATACAGCCTGCTGGGGAGCCAGCTGGAAGACCTGACCTGCGAGCGCGAGATGATCTTGTCTACCAGTACCTATGGGCAGCGCAGCACCGGGTCGAGTCATCTGCCGGGTGCGCTGGTCAAAGGCCTTACCCTGACATTGTGATTGGCATTTCCGGCCCTTTCGCTGTAGGCGCGGGCTTGCCCCGCGAAAGGGCCGGCACAGGCAAAAAGAGGAAGCCATGCCCGACCGAGCACCGCTTGACCCCACCACCGCCCGTTGGCTGCCCTGGGTGGTGGCCATCGCCTTCTTCATGCAGTCCCTGGACGGCACCATCCTCAACACCGCCCTGCCCGCCATGGCCCGCTCGCTTGCCGAAGACCCGCTGCGCATGCAGGGCGTGGTGATCGCCTACATGCTCACCGTGGCGCTGCTGATACCGGCCTCGGGCTGGATCGCCGACCGCTTCGGCACCAAGCGCATTTTCTTCAGCGCCATCTTGCTGTTCAGCTTCGGCTCGCTGCTGTGCGCCGCCGCCAACAGCCTCGTGTTCCTGATCTTCGCGCGTGTGATCCAGGGCCTGGGCGGCGCGCTGATGCTGCCCGTCGGGCGGCTGGTGGTGCTGCGCGCCTACCCGCGCAGCGAGCTGGTGCGGGTGATGAGCTTCATCACCATCCCCGGCCTGCTCGGCCCGCTGCTGGGCCCGACCCTGGGCGGCTGGCTGGTGGAAATCCTTAGCTGGCACTGGATTTTCCTGCTCAACCTGCCGGTCGGCGCCCTGGGCTGCTACGCGGTGTGGAAGTTCATCCCCGACCTGCGCGGCGCCGAGCGCACCAGCTTCGACGGCCCGGGCTTCGTCCTGTTCGGCGCGGCCATGGTGCTGATCACCATCGCCATGGAGGGGTTGGGCGAGCTGCACCTGCCGCACCTGCGGGTCATGTTGCTGCTGTTTGCCGGCATGGCCTGCCTGGCCGCCTACTGGCTGCGTGCCGGGCGCGACCCGGAGCCGCTGTTCTCGCCCAGCCTGTTCCGCGTGCGCACCTTCGCCATCGGCATCCTCGGCAACCTGTTCTCGCGCCTGGGCAGCGGCGCCCTGCCGTTCCTGGTGCCATTGCTGCTGCAGGTAGCGCTGGGCTATTCACCGGCCCAGGCCGGCATGAGCATGATCCCGCTGGCGGCCTCGGCGATGGTCGCCAAGTCCGTGGCCCGGCCGTTGATCGAACGCCTGGGCTACCGCATCGTGCTCACCGGCAACACCTTGCTGCTGGGGCTGTTGCTGGCAAGCCTGGGGCTGGTCGATGAGCAAACCCCGTATGCCCTGCTGCTGGTGCAGCTGGCGCTGCTCGGTGCGGTCAACTCGATGCAGTTCACGGCCATGAACACGGTGACCCTGATCGACCTCGACGATGCCAGCGCCAGCAGCGGCAACAGCCTGCTGTCGGTGGTTGCGCAACTGTCGTTGAGCCTGGGCGTGGCCTGCGCCGGGGCCTTGCTTGGCGGCTTCACCGCCGCTGGCAGCGCCGAGGGCGTGGAAACCACCTTGGGTGCGTTCCAGCTGACGTTCGTCACCATCGGCGTCATGGCCATGTTGGCGGCGGCGATCTTCCTGCAGCTGTCGCCGACGGACGGAAGGCGTGCCCGTCGTCCGGAACAACACATGGAGTCGTAGGGCGAATGGCCATGAGGCTGGTAGACTGTGCGGCATTTTTCGCTTCGCACCGCAGGCCCGCCTCGTGACCACCGAATCCACCGCCTTTGCCTCCCTGCCGCTGTCCGCCGCCATGCTGGCCAACCTGGACGCCCTCGGCTATGCCTCGATGACGCCAATCCAGGCCCAGAGCCTGCCCGTCATCCTGCGCGGCCAGGACCTGATCGCCCAGGCCAAGACCGGCAGCGGCAAGACCGCCGCCTTCGGCATCGGCCTGCTCAACCCGATCAACCCGCGCTACTTCGGCTGCCAGGCCCTGGTGCTGTGCCCCACCCGCGAGCTTGCCGACCAGGTGGCCAAGGAACTGCGCCGCCTGGCCCGTGCCGAGGACAACATCAAGATCCTCACCCTGTGCGGCGGCGTGTCGCTGGGCCCGCAGATCGCTTCGCTGGAGCATGGCGCGCACATCATCGTCGGCACCCCTGGGCGTATCCAGCAGCACCTGGACAAAGGCACCCTGGTGCTCGATGGCCTGAACACCCTGATCCTCGACGAAGCCGACCGCATGCTCGACATGGGCTTCTTCGACGCCATCGCCAGCATCATTGGCAAAACCCCTTCGCGTCGCCAGACCTTGCTGTTCTCGGCCACCTACCCGGCCGGCATCGAGCAACTGGCCGCCGATTTCATGCGCAAGCCGCAGCAGGTGAAGGTCGAGAGCCTGCACGCCGACAACCAGATCGAGCAGCGCTTCATCGAGATCGACCCGCAGCAGCGCCTGGACGCCGTGACCCGCGTGCTCGGCCACTACCGCCCGCAGTCCTGCGTGGCCTTCTGCTTCACCAAGCAGCAGTGCGAGGACGTGGTTGCCCACCTGACCGCCAAGGGCATCGTCGCCCAGGCCCTGCATGGCGACCTGGAACAGCGCGACCGCGACCAGGTGCTGACCATGTTCGCCAACCGCAGCAGCTCGGTATTGGTGGCCACCGACGTGGCCGCCCGCGGCCTGGATATCGATGGCCTGGACATGGTCATCAACGTGGAACTGGCGCGTGATGCCGAGATCCACGTACACCGCGTGGGCCGCACCGGCCGGGCCGGCGAAAAAGGCATCGCGGTGAGCCTGGTGGCGCCAGCCGAAGGCCACCGTGCCCAGGCCATCGAGGCCCTGCAGAAAAGCCCGCTGCGCTGGGACCAGCTGGACAGCCTGAAGAACAAGGGTGGCGAGCCGCTGCTGCCGCTGATGAGCACCCTGTGCATCGCGGCCGGGCGCAAGGACAAGTTGCGCCCGGGCGATATCCTCGGCGCGCTGACCGGCGATGCCGGCATTCCGGGCAAGCAGGTGGGCAAGATCGCGATTTTCGACTTCCAGGCGTTCGTGGCCGTCGAACGGCCGCTGGCCAAGCAGGCCATGCAGCGCTTGAACAGCGGCAAGATCAAGGGCCGGTCCCTGAAAGTTCGTATCGTCTGAACCCTTTTGGGGCCGCTTTGCGGCCCAATCGCGACATGCGGTCGCTCCTACCAGGGATCGCGTAGCGCCCAATGCGGGCCGCGCAATTCCGGTAGGAGCGACCGCAGGTCGCGATTGGGCTGCAGAGCAGCCCCGGCAATCTATGAGGTAACACCGTGCACTCCACCGACGTGATCATCCTCGGCGCCGGCGCCGCCGGCCTGATGTGCGCCCAGCTCAGCGCGCGCCGTGGCCGCCGGGTGCTGCTGCTCGACCACGCCAACAAGCCCGGCAAGAAAATCCTCATGTCGGGCGGCGGACGCTGCAACTTCACCAACATGTACACCGAGCCTGCCAATTTCCTGTCGCAGAACGCGCATTTCTGCAAGTCGGCACTGGCCCGCTACACCCAGTGGGACTTCATCGAGCTGGTGGCCAAGCACTGTGTGCCCTACCACGAGAAGAAGCTCGGCCAGCTGTTCTGCGACAACAAGGCCAGTGACATCCTCGACATGCTCCTGGCCGAATGCGCCGACGCCGGCGCCGAAATCCGCATGAGCACCAGCATCGAGCACATCGAGAAAACCGAAACCGGCTACCTGCTGCAAACCAGTGCAGGCCCCTTCGCCTGCCAATCGCTGGTGATCGCCACCGGCGGCCTGTCGATTCCAACCCTGGGCGCCACCGGCTTCGGCTACCAGGTGGCGCGCCAGTTTGGGCATGCCTTGCTGCCCACCCGCGCCGGTTTGGTGCCGTTCACCATCACCGAGCCCCAACTCAAGGCATTGTGCACCGAGCTGTCGGGCACCTCGCTGGACTGCACCGCCAGCTGCAACGGCACCAGCTTCCGCGAAAACCTGCTGTTTACCCACCGCGGCCTCAGTGGCCCGGCGATCCTGCAGATTTCCTCGTTCTGGGAAGCTGGCGACACGGTGGAGATCAACCTGCTGCCCGACCGCGATGCCTTGCACTGGCTGCAACAGGTGCAGGCAGAGCGCGCCAACGCCGAGCTCAAGACGGTATTGGCCGAGGTATTCACCCGCAAGCTGGCCAACCTGCTGGCCGAGCAGTGGTTCGAATCCAGGCCGATGAAGCAGTACACCCCGGCAGAATTGGCGCAGATCGCCGAAAAACTGGCGAACTGGCAGGTGGTGCCGGCCGGCACCGAAGGCTACCGTACCGCTGAAGTGACCCTGGGTGGCGTAGACACCCGCGAAGTGTCGTCCAAGACCATGGAATCGCTGAAAAGCACAGGCCTGTACTTCATCGGCGAGGTGCTGGATGTGACCGGGCATCTGGGCGGCTTCAACTTCCAGTGGGCCTGGGCCTCTGCCAACGCCGCAGCGCAGTTCGTGTAGGGTAGAATCCATTCAGCAGCACGGAACGCTTCTTGCTGGGCCGTGCTGCAATGCATTCTTTCGATCACTGCCTAGCAGGCCATCATGTCATCGAGCTCGTTACGTCAGTCACTGCGTCGCCTGTGGGGCCAAGACAAGTTCAGCTACAGCATCCGGGTTACCCTTGCCCTCACCGGCAGCCTGGCCCTGTGCTGGTACCAGAACGAGATGGCCCTGCTGATTCCGCTGTTCCTCGGCATCATCGCCAGCGCCCTGGCCGAGACCGACGACAGCTGGCAAGGCCGCCTCAGCGCCTTGGCCGTCACCCTGGTGTGTTTCGCCATTGCCGCGCTGGCGGTGGAGTTGCTGTTCCCCTACCCCTGGATCTTCGCCATCGCCTTGGCCCTGGCGGCATTCGGCCTGACCATGCTCGGCGCACTGGGCGAGCGCTACGGGGCGATCGCCTCGGCGACGCTGATTACCGCCGTGTACACCATGATCGGCGTGGACCAGCGCGGCGGCCTGGTGACCGATTTCTGGCACGAACCGATGCTGCTGGTGGCCGGTGCGGCCTGGTACGGCCTGCTCTCGGTGCTGTGGCAGGCGCTGTTTTCCAACCAGCCGGTGCAACAGAGCCTGGCCAAGCTGTTCTTCGAGCTGGGCAGCTACCTCAAGCTCAAGGCGGCGCTGTTCGAGCCGATCCGCACCCTCGATGTCGAAGCCCAGCGCCTGGCCTTGGCGCGGCAGAACGGCAAAGTGGTGGCGGCGCTCAATGCGGCCAAGGAAATCATCCTGCACCGGGTGGGCAACAGCCAGCCGAACTCCAAGGTCAGCCGCTACCTGAAGCTGTACTTCCTGGCCCAGGATATCCACGAGCGGGTCAGCGCCTCGCACTACCCGTACAACGCCCTGAGCGAGGCGTTCTTCCACAGCGACGTGATGTTCCGCTGCCAACGCCTGCTGCGCAAGCAAGGCTCGTCCTGCCAGGAACTGGCCCGGTCGATCCGCCTGCGCCAGCCCTTCGTCCTGGCCAGCGGTTTCGCCGAAGCCCTGGAAGACCTCAACGCCTCGCTGGAGCACCTGCGCATCCAAAGCAACCCAGCCTGGCGCAGCCTGTTGCGCTCGCTGCGGGCATTGGCCGCCAACCTGGCGACCCTCGACCGCCTGCTCAGCGCCGCAAGCAACCCCGACAGCCTGGCCGATGCCAGCGACAGCAGCCTGCTCGACCGCTCGCCGCGCAACCTGAAAGACGTGTGGACGCGCCTGCGCACCCAACTGACGCCAACCTCGCTGCTGTTTCGCCATGCCCTGCGCCTACCGCTGGCGCTGTCGATCGGCTACGGCATGGTGCACCTGATCCACCCCACCCAAGGCTACTGGATCATCCTCACCACGCTGTTCGTCTGCCAGCCCAACTATGGCGCCACCCGGCGCAAGCTGGTGCAGCGGATCATCGGCACGGCCATCGGCCTGACCGTGGGTTGGGCGCTGTTCGACCTGTTCCCCAACCCGGTCATCCAGTCGCTGTTCGCGGTGGCCGCCGGGGTGGTGTTCTTCGTCAACCGCACCACCCGCTACACCCTGGCCACAGCAGCGATCACCCTGATGGTGCTGTTCTGCTTCAACCAAATCGGCGATGGCTATGGCCTGTTCCTGCCGCGCCTGTTCGATACCTTGGTGGGCAGCCTGATCGCCATCCTGGCAGTGTTCCTGTTCCTGCCCGACTGGCAGGGCCGGCGGTTGAACAAGGCGCTGGCCAACACCCTGGCCTGCGCCAGCGTGTACCTGCGCCAGATCATGCAGCAGTACGCCCATGGCAAGCGCGACGACCTGGCCTACCGCCTGGCCCGGCGCAACGCCCACAACGCCGACGCGGCGCTGTCGACCACGCTGGCCAACATGCTCATGGAGCCTGGGCACTTTCGCAAGGAAGCCGATGTGGGGTTCCGCTTCCTGGTGTTGTCGCACACCTTGCTCAGCTACCTGTCTGGGCTGGGCGCGCACCGCGACACGGCCTTGCCGGCCGAGGTACAGGAGCAGTTGATCGAGGGTGCCGGGCAGCGCGTGGCCAGCAGCCTGGATGAAATCGCCAATGGGCTGGCGGCGCGCTTGCCGGTGGCGATCCACAGTGACGAGGAAGAAGCGCTGGCCAATGCGCTGGAGCAGATGCCCGAAGAGCTGGATGAGCATCAGCGTTTGGTGCAAACACAGTTGGCGCTGATTTGCCGGCAGCTGGGGCCGTTGCGAACCCTGGCGGCGCATTTGGTCAAGGAATCGCCGGCGACGTGAGGATTCCTGGGCGGGCCCTATCGCGAGCTGCGCTCGCTCCTACCAGGGTGGTGTTGGCCTTGGGAATGTAGGAGCGAGCGCAGCTCGCGATGCGCCGCCGCGTGCCTCAAGGGTACCCGAGCACTGTCTTGATCTGGCGCAGGTGCTGGATGATCCACTGCTTGTCGATCGCGCCCCAGTCATGGATGCGGTACTGCCCGGCATGGTTGCGCGCGCCGTCCTGCTGTTCGAACTGGCAGACGATGTCCAGGTCCGCCAGCGCGGCGATGGTGTCCTGCGCCGTGCGCCGTGGCATGCCGGTGGCCTCCATCAGCGCCGGTACACTGGTGGCGGTCTGGCTGTCGATCAGCCAGGCCACATAGAGGCGGCGGTAGAAACTGCTCTTGGTCTTGCTCACATCCATGCTGCGGGTCCTTACAGGTTGCCTGGCAACTCCCGGTAGGTCAGGTAGACGCGCAGGTCGAATTCCAGTTGGTGGTAGGCCGGTTCCATGTGCTGGCAAAGCTGGTAGAACGCCTTGCTGTGGTCGCGCTCGCGCAGGTGCGCAAGCTCATGCACCACGATCATGCGCAGGAACTCCGGCGCCGCCTCCTTGAACAGCGAGGCAATACGGATTTCCTTCTTCGCCTTGAGCTTGCCGCCCTGCACCCGCGATACCGCGGTGTTCAGCCCCAGGGCCCGGTGGGTGAGGTCCAGCCGGTTGTCGAACAGCACCTTGTCGAGGTTCGGCGCACTGCGCAGGTACTGCTGGCGCAAGTCCTGGGCATAGCCGTACAGCGCCTTGTCGTTCTGCACGGCATGGCGGCCGGGGTAACGGCGCTGCAGGTACTCGCCCAGGCGGTCGCTGTCGATCATCTGCCGCACCTGCTCCTGCAGGTGCGGCGGGTAAGCTTGCAAATAGCGTAGTTCGGTCATGGCACGGCTTCGGTGTAACGAATGCCGATTCTAGCCAATCATGGCCGTGGCCAGGAATAATTCGCCGGGAAGCCGCTGGCATCATTGGCGGTCATCGGGTAGGCCACCAGGAAGCCCTGCACGTATTCACACCCGTTGGCCTTGAGCCACGCAGCCTGGGCCGGGGTTTCCACGCCTTCGGCAATGACCGTGATGCGGTAGTCGGCGCACAGGCTGATCACGCTGCGCACCAACGCGGCATCGGCGGCTGAGTCCGGCAAGCGCGCCACCAGGTGGCGGTCCAGCTTCACCGTATCGATCGGCAGGTCGCGCAGCATGCGCAACGAGCAGTCACCGGCGCCGAAGTCGTCCAGGGCCACGCGCACGCCCAGCTCGCGCAGGCGGTGAATCTGCTTGATGGCCGCGTCGATGTTGTACATCAGCGAGGTTTCGGCCACCTCCACCTCCAGCTGCGAGGGAATCAGCTGGTCGTCCTGAATCACCCGCTGCAGCTCGTCGACCAAACCGGGCATGGTGAACTGCGCCCGGCTCAGGCTGATGCCCAGCACCAGGTCCGCGCCGAAGCGCTGGCTCCAGGCCTGGCGCTGGGCGGCGCCCTGGCGGTAGATCCAGCTGGCCAGGCGGTTGATCAGGCGCGCTTCCTCCAGCAATGGAATGAACAGCCCGGGCGGCACATCGCCGACGCTGGGGTGCTGCCAACGCAACAGCGCCTCGAAGCCGCGCAGCTTGCCATCGGCGAACGCCACCTGGGGTTGGTACACCAGGGTGAAATCCTGCGCCTCGATGGCATTGCGCACGCTGTCTTCGAGCATCAGGCGCGAACGCGCCCGGCCATTGAGTTCCTGGTCGTAGAAACGGTACTGCTGGCGGCCGGCTTGCTTGGCCGCATACATGGCAGTGTCGGCGGCGCTCAGCAAGCCTTCCACATTGGCCCCGCAATCGGGGTAGGTGGCAATCCCGATACTCACGCCCAGGCACACGTCGAGCCCTTCGATCTGCTGCTGGATCGACACACGTTCGAGTAATTTCTCTGCATAACGCCCGGCCTGTTCCGGGTACGGCAAACCGTCGAACAGGGCGGTGAATTCATCACCGCCCATGCGCGCCAGCAGGGCCTCGCTGCCCAGGCAGTCCTTGATCTGCTCGGCCACCCAGCGCAGCACCCGGTCGCCGGCTTCGTGGCCGAGCGAGTCGTTGATCCGCTTGAAGCCGTCCAGGTCCATGTACATCAAGGCCTGGGCCTTGTCCGAGCGCTCGCTGCGCAGCAATGCGCCCTCGGCGGCCTGGTAGAAACCGCGGCGGTTGAGCAGCCCGGTCAGCGGGTCGGTGACCGCCTGGTATTCGAGTTGCTGGTGCAGGTTGCGCTCCACCGACATGTCCAGCACCGTAACCACCATGGCCTGCTGCTCCGCCGGCAACGGTGCGCAGGACAGGGCCACCGGCACCAGTTGGCCACCCGGGGTGCGCAGGTGCGCGTCGTGCACGCGCACGATCTGGCGCGCCAGGTAGGCGCTATGGAACTCCGACTCGGTCCACAGGGTGGCATTGGCCAGCTGCAGCAGGCTCAGCAACGGGGCGCCCTGCAGTTGCTCGACCGGGGTCTTGAGCAAGCGCGAAATCGCCGGGTTGGCAAAACTGATAAGCCCCTCGGCGCCGACCACCAGAATGCCTTCGGCGGCATTTTCCAGAATCGAGGCATTGAACGCGCGGGCGGCTTCCAGCTCACGGGTCAGGCGCTGCAGCATGCGTTTGTTGCGCTGCTGGTCAAGCTGCGCCTGCACCTTGGGCTTGAGGATCTGCGGGTCGAACGGTTTGAACAGGTAGTCCACCGCGCCACTGGCGTAGCCCTTGAGCACGGCGGCGTCGGACTGCTCGTTGGCGGTGAGGAAGATGATGGGGGTAAGCCGGGTACGCTGGCTGCCGCGCATCAGGCGGGCCACCTCGAAACCGTCCATCTCCGGCATCTGCACATCCAGCAGCACCAGATCGACATCGTGTTCGAGCAAGGTGCCCAGGGCTTCGGTCCCGGAGCTTGCCGTCAGCACCTGCCAATCATTGCGCGCCAGCAGGGCGCGCATGCTGATCAGGTTTTCCGGGTAGTCGTCTACCACCAGGAGAACCGACTTGCCATCCAATGGTTGAGGGTAAGCGCCATCCATGCTGCTTCTCTTGTTTGACCAGCATCAACTTTTGATTGGATCCGATTAAATACTCTAGCCTCGGGGATGCAACATTCAATGCAATCAGAACGCTATCAGTGAATAAGTATCACGTTAGCCGACTAATGGTTCCCCTGCAGGGAATTCAACCTGAATTCCGCGCATAAAAAAACCCGCATCGCTGCGGGTTTTCTGGCTTTGACGGCCTGTTAGTTGACCTTGGCGGCCAACTCACCTTTCAGGTAACGCTGGAACATGCCTTCCAGGGAGATCGGCTTGATCTTCGAGGCATTGCCGGCGGTGCCGAAGGCTTCGTAACGGGCGATGCACACGTCGCGCATGGCCTTCACGGTTTCACCGAAGAACTTGCGCGGGTCGAACTCGCTTGGGTTCTGTGCCATCAGGCGGCGCATGGCACCGGTGGAGGCCAGGCGCAGGTCGGTGTCGATGTTGACCTTGCGCACGCCGTGCTTAATGCCTTCGACGATTTCTTCAACCGGTACGCCGTAGGTTTCCTTGATGTCGCCGCCGTACTGGTTGATGATCGCCAGCCACTCTTGCGGAACCGAGGAAGAACCGTGCATCACCAGGTGGGTGTTGGGGATGCGCTTGTGGATTTCCTTGATGCGGTCGATGGCCAGCACGTCGCCGGTAGGCGGCTTGGTGAACTTGTAGGCGCCGTGGCTGGTGCCGATGGCGATGGCCAGGGCGTCGACCTGGGTCTTCTTGACGAAGTCGGCGGCCTCTTCCGGGTCGGTCAGCATCTGGCTGTGGTCCAACACGCCTTCGGCGCCGATACCGTCTTCTTCACCGGCCATGCCGGTTTCCAGCGAACCCAGGCAGCCCAGCTCGCCCTCTACCGATACGCCGCAGGCGTGGGCCATGGCCACGGTCTGCTGGGTAACGCGCACGTTGTACTCGTAGTCGGTCGGGGTCTTGCCGTCTTCACCCAGCGAGCCGTCCATCATGACCGAGCTGAAGCCCAGCTGGATCGAGCGCTGGCAGACGTCCGGGCTGGTGCCGTGGTCCTGGTGCATGCACACCGGAATGTGCGGGAATTCTTCGATGGCAGCCAGGATCAGGTGGCGCAGGAAAGGGGCACCGGCGTACTTGCGGGCGCCGGCCGAAGCCTGGACGATCACCGGGGAGTCGGTCTTGTCGGCCGCTTCCATGATGGCGCGCATCTGTTCGAGGTTGTTGACGTTGAAAGCCGGAACGCCGTAACCGAACTCGGCGGCGTGGTCCAGCATCTGGCGCATGCTAATGAGTGCCATTGTGTATCTCTCTCCCGACAAGCGTCGTTTGTTTCATGCAAGCCTGCCGCAGGGGCGGTTGCTGTTCAAGTTGTGTGGGCCGCGTGGCGGCCCGGCCAGTCACGGTGCCTTGCAGCCCCGCCCAATCAGATCGTTGGTTGCCACCCAGTACACCAGGCCTTCTTCGCCCTTGGTGTGGAAGGCCAGCACGCCATCGCTGTACAGCGCGCCCGAGGCGCCCGGCTCGGACTTGAGCCGGTAGACCTGGTCGCCGCCACCCAGGCGGACATCGACCTGGTCGTGTTTGGCATCGGCGAAGCGCCACAGCACTTCGGCCTGGGTATCGCAGACCCAGCGGGTCCAGTTGTCGGCCGGGGCCGGTTGCGCCGGCTGCAGCAGCGAGCAGCCTGCCAGTGTCGCCAGGGCCGAGGCGGCCATCAGCGCTTTCATTGAATATCCTCTAGATGACCACACAACGGCCGCTTGGTTGCCTGTACCGACGAAACGCAGGTTCAAGGGCAACCCGGCGCCTGGCGCTGGTGTTCTTCATCATACTTGTCCAGGCCTTGCGGCCCGACGCGCTTGCTGATCACCGGCACCGTCTCGGCTTGCCACTCGGACTGGTAGCACCCGCCCTTGGGCGGGTGCGCCGGGTCGGCGTCCGCAGTGGGGCCGCTGGAGCAGGCGCCCAGCAGGCAGGCCAGGATCATCACAGGCAATTGCTTGACCATCAGGTCGCTCCCTTTGCCAGGCGCCGCCTTTATCAGGCTTTTGCCCGCTGTTCCAGGATCTCCACGGCCGGCAGTACCTTGCCTTCGACGAATTCGAGGAACGCGCCGCCACCGGTAGAAATGTAGGAGATATCCTTGCTGACGCCATATTTGTCGATGGCCGCCAGGGTATCGCCACCACCGGCGATGGAGAATGCCGCGCTGTCAGCGATGGCCTTGGCCAGCACCTTGGTGCCGTTGCCGAACTGGTCGAATTCGAACACGCCAACCGGGCCGTTCCACAGGATGGTTTTCGACGACTTCAGCAGCTCGGCGAAGTTGGCCGCGGTTTGCGGGCCGATGTCCAGGATCATGTCGTCGGCCGCCACGTCGGCGATGGCCTTGACGGTGGCTTCGGCGTCTTCGGCGAAGGCCTTGGCCACGACCACGTCCACTGGCAGCGGCACGCTGACCTTGGCGGCGATAGCCTTGGCGGTGTCGACCAGGTCAGGCTCGTACAGCGACTTGCCGACTGGGTGGCCAGCGGCGGCCAGGAAGGTGTTGGCAATGCCGCCACCCACGATCAGTTGGTCGCAGACGCTGCTCAGGCTGTTCAGTACGTCCAGCTTGGTCGATACCTTGGAGCCGGCGACGATGGCCGCCATCGGCTTGGCCGGGGCTTTCAGGGCCTTGCCCAGGGCGTCCAGCTCGGCAGCCAGCAGCGGGCCGGCAGCGGCAACCTTGGCGAACTTGGCAACGCCATGGGTCGAACCCTCGGCGCGGTGGGCGGTGCCGAAGGCGTCCATCACGAACACGTCGCACAGGGCCGCGTACTGCTGCGCCAGTTCATCGGCGTTCTTTTTCTCGCCCTTGTTGAAGCGCACGTTCTCGAACAGCACCAGGTCACCGGCCTTGACCTCGACGCCGCCCAGGTAGTCGGCCACCAGCGGCACGTCGCGGCCCAGGGCCTTGCTCAGGTAGTCGGCAACCGGCTTGAGGCTGTTCTCGGCAGAGAACTCGCCTTCGCTCGGGCGGCCCAGGTGCGAGCAGACCATCACGGCGGCACCCTTTTCCAGGGCCAGCTTGATGGTCGGCAGCGCTGCCAGGATACGCGCGTCGCTGGTTACCACACCGTCCTTCACAGGCACGTTGAGGTCTTCGCGAATCAGTACGCGCTTACCTTGCAGGTCGAGGTCGGTCATCTTCAACACGGTCATGAATGCAGTCCTTCAGGGCTGTTTGCTGCGGGTAGAGTGGACGACGTGCAGATAGTGGTCGGCAACGTCGAGCATACGGTTGGCGAACCCCCATTCGTTGTCGAACCAGGCCAGCAGGTTCACCAGGCGGGGGCCTGAGACGCGGGTCTGGCTGGCATCGACGATGGCCGAATGCGGGTCATGGTTGAAATCACAGCTGGCGTGGGGCAGCTCGGTGTAGGCCAGCAGGCCTTTCAGCGGGCCGTCCAGCGCCGCCTCGCGCAACACCCGGTTGACCTCGGCCGCGCTGGTGTCGCGGGCGGTCTGCAGGGTGATGTCCAGGCACGAGACGTTGACGGTCGGCACCCGTACCGCTTTGGCCTGGATTCGCCCGGCAAGTTCCGGAAGCAGGCGTTCGATACCGCGCGCCAGGCCCGTGGACACCGGGATCACCGACTGGAAGGCCGAGCGTGTGCGGCGCAGGTCTTCGTGGTGATAGGCGTCGATCACCGGCTGGTCGTTCATCGCCGAGTGGATGGTGGTGATCTGCACATAGTCGATGCCGAACGCCTGGTCCAGCACGCGCAACAGCGGCACGCCGCAGTTGGTGGTGCAGGAGGCGTTGGACACCAGGCGCTCGTTGCCCGTCAGGCAATCCTGGTTGATGCCATAGACCACGGTGGCATCGACGTCCGCCTCGCTGGCCATGGGCTGCGAGAACAACACGCGCGGTGCGCCGGCGTCGAGGAACCGCTGGCCGTCGGCACGGGTGTGGTAGGCACCGGAGCACTCCAGCACCAGGTCGATGCCCAGCGACGCCCAGTCGACGCCTTCGGGGGTGGCACTGCGCATCACCTTCACGCAGTCGCCATTGATGTGCAGGCAATCGCCGTCGACCTTCACCTCACCGGGGAAACGCCCGTGGGTGGAGTCGAAGCGGGTCAGGTATTCGATGCTGGCCTGGTCGGCCAGGTCGTTCAAGGCAACGATCTCGAAGCCGGCCCTGGCCCCACGCTCGAACAGTGCGCGCAGGACACAGCGGCCGATGCGGCCGTAACCGTTGAGTGCAACTTTGTAAGGACGCGGGTGGGGCATAGGTGGCTCGTTAACTCCGGCGAATGTACGGGGCCGCTGTGCGGCCCATTCGCGGCACAAGGCCGCTCCTACAGGGGACGGCGGACGCAATACCCTGTAGGAGCGGCCTTGCGCCGCGAACGAGGGCCAAAGGCCCTCGCCTTGCCTGTATCAGTCTTCCAGCAGCTCTTCGGCAGTACCCAGGATGTTCTCCAGGGTGAAGCCGAATTCCTCGAACAGCGCGGCGGCCGGGGCCGACTCACCGTAGGTGGTCATGCCGATGACGCGGCCTTCCAGGCCGACGTACTTGTACCAGAAGTCGGCGTGGGCGGCTTCGATGGCGATGCGCGCGCCAACTTCCAGCGGCAGTACCGACTGCTTGTAGGCGGCATCCTGGGCATCGAACACGCTGGTGCACGGCATGGAAACCACACGCACCTTGCGGCCCTGCTCGGTCAGCTTGGCGAAGGCCTGAACGGCCAGGCCCACTTCGGAACCGGTGGCGATCAGGATCAGCTCAGGCTCGCCGGCGCAGTCCTTGAGCACATAGCCGCCGCGGCTGATGTCGGCGATCTGCTGGGCGTCGCGGTCCTGGTGCTGCAGGTTCTGGCGCGAGAAGATCAGCGCCGAAGGGCCGTCCTTGCGCTCCAGGGCGTTTTTCCAGCACACGGCAGATTCCACCGCGTCGGCCGGGCGCCAGGTGTCCAGGTTCGGCGTGCTGCGCAGGCTGGTCAGCTGCTCGATCGGCTGGTGGGTCGGGCCGTCTTCGCCCAGGCCGATGGAGTCGTGGGTATAGACGTGGATCACGCGCTGCTTCATCAGCGCCGACATGCGCACAGCGTTACGGGCGTATTCCATGAACATCAGGAAGGTGGCGCCGTAAGGCACCAGGCCACCGTGCAGGGCAACGCCGTTCATGATGGCGGTCATGCCGAACTCGCGCACGCCGTAGAACACGTAGTTGCCGCTGGCGTCATTGGCTTCCACGCCCTTGCAACCTTTCCACAGGGTCAGGTTGGAGCCGGCCAGGTCAGCCGAGCCGCCGAGGAATTCAGGCAGCAGCGGGCCGAAGGCGTTCAGCGCGTTCTGGCTGGCCTTGCGGCTGGCGATGGTTTCGCCCTTGGCAGCCACTTCATTGATGTAGGCCTGGGCTTTTTCGCTGAAGTCGGCCGGCAGCTCGCCGCTGTCACGGCGCTTGAACTCGGCAGCCAGCTCCGGGTAAGCCTTGGCGTAGGCGTCGAAGCGCTGGTTCCAGTCGGCTTCGGCCTTGGCGCCAGCGGCCTTGGCATCCCACTCGGCATAGATGTCGGCGGGGATTTCGAACGGGCCGTGGTTCCAGTTCAGTTCCTTGCGGGCCAGGGCGATTTCGTCGTTGCCCAGCGGAGCACCGTGGCAGTCTTCCTTGCCCTGCTTGTTCGGCGAGCCGAAACCGATGATGGTCTTGCAGCAGATCAGGGTCGGGCGGTCGCTCTTGCGCGCCGTCTCGATGGCCATCTTGATTTCGTCGGCATCGTGGCCATTGACGTTGCGGATGACCTGCCAATTGTAGGCTTCGAAACGGGCCGGGGTGTTGTCGGTGAACCAGCCGTGCACTTCGCCGTCGATGGAGATGCCGTTGTCGTCATAGAAGGCGACCAGCTTGTTCAGGCCCAGGGTGCCGGCCAGCGAGGCGACTTCGTGGGAGATGCCTTCCATCATGCAGCCGTCGCCAAGGAACACGTAGGTGTTGTGGTCGACGATGGTGTGGCCGTCACGGTTGAACTGGGCCGCCAGGACTTTTTCCGCCAGGGCGAAGCCCACGGCGTTGGCGATACCCTGGCCGAGCGGGCCGGTGGTGGTTTCCACACCTGGGGTGTAGCCGTATTCCGGGTGGCCCGGGGTGCGGCTGTGCAGCTGGCGGAAGCCTTTGATGTCATCGATGGTGACGTCGTAGCCGGTCAGGTGCAGCAGGGAGTAGATCAGCATCGAGCCGTGGCCGTTGGACAGCACGAAGCGGTCGCGGTCGGCGAATTTCGGGTTGCTCGGGTTGTGCTTCAGATAGTCGCGCCAAAGCACTTCGGCGATATCCGCCATGCCCATGGGGGCACCTGGGTGGCCGCTGTTGGCCTTTTGCACGGCATCCATGCTGAGGGCACGAATGGCGTTGGCACGTTCACGACGGCTGGGCATCGCTTATCTCCTGGGGCTTGAATTGGGTGGTGTCACGAAAAAGGCGACCATTTTCGCCCACTGCGGGGGCTGGGGGCAATGACGGATGGTCGCAGTTGGGGGATTTTCCTCTGATTGGCACTCATTTCGGGTAAAAACCCGGAGAACAGTGCGGGCCTCATCCTGTGACAGCCGGTTTACCCGCGAAAAGGCCCCGGCAGGCATGGGGTTTTCCGCCTATCACTCAATATCAAAACTTTTTGATATAGGCCTTGCGGGTGCTGCCATGCCTGTCTAGACTGCCGCCCCATGAACATCAATGAGCAACCCGTTCCCCAGCAAAGCGATACCCTGGCCGCCCTGTGCAAGGCCAGTGGCGATGCGCTGCGCCTGAACGTGTTGCGCGCCCTGGCCAGCGACTCGTTCGGCGTGCTGGAACTGGCGCAGATCTTCGGCATCGGCCAGTCGGGCATGAGCCACCACCTCAAGGTGCTGGCCCAGGCCGACCTGGTGGCCACCCGCCGCGAAGGCAATGCGATCTTCTATCGCCGTGCCCTGCCCGACAGCCAGCATTTCGGTGGTCGCCTGCACACGGCGCTGCTCGAAGAGGTCGACGAGCTGCCCCTGGCGCACGACGTGCAGGCGCGTATCGCCCAAGTGCAGCAGCGCCGCGCCGCCACCAGCCAAGACTTTTTCCTGCGGGTGGAAGAGAAATTCCGCGCCCAGCAAGACCTGATCGCCGGCCTGCCGCAATACCGCGAAAGCCTGCTGGCCCTGCTCGACAAGCTGCATTTCGCCGCCAGCGCCAGCGTGCTGGAGGTCGGCCCGGGCGATGGTGGTTTCCTCCCGGACCTGGCCCGGCGCTTTGCCCAGGTCACGGCCCTGGACAACAGCCCGACCATGCTCGAACTGGCGCGCCAGGTGTGCGAACGCGAACACCTGGGCAACGTAAACCTGCAGTTGGCCGATGCACTGGGTGCAACGGATGTGGAAGCCGACTGCGTTGTGCTGAACATGGTCCTGCACCATTTCAGCGACCCGGCCCTGGCCCTGCGCCAGCTGGCCAAACGGGTGAAGGCAGGCGGCAGCCTGCTGGTCACCGAACTGTGCAGCCATGACCAGGGGTGGGCGCGCGATGCCTGCGGCGACCTCTGGCTGGGTTTTGAGCAGGACGACCTGGCCCGTTGGGCCACAGCAGCCGGGCTGGCCCCGGGGGACAGCCTCTATGTGGGCTTGCGTAACGGTTTCCAGATCCAGGTCCGCCATTTTCAGCGGACGGCTGGCGACACACACCATCGGTAAATTTTAGGAACCCGTCGAGATGAGCGAATACTCCCTTTTCACCTCCGAGTCCGTGTCCGAAGGGCATCCGGACAAGATCGCCGACCAGATTTCGGACGCAGTCCTCGATGCCATCATCGCCCAGGACAAGTATGCCCGCGTCGCCTGTGAAACCCTGGTCAAGACCGGTGTCGCGATCATCGCCGGCGAAGTCACCACCTCGGCCTGGGTCGACTTGGAAGACCTGGTGCGCAAGGTCATCATCGACATCGGCTACAACAGCTCCGACGTCGGCTTCGACGGCGCCACCTGCGCCGTGATGAACATCATCGGCAAGCAGTCGGTGGACATCGCCCAGGGTGTTGACCGCTCCAAGCCAGAAGACCAGGGCGCTGGCGACCAGGGCCTGATGTTCGGCTACGCCAGCAACGAAACCGACGTGCTGATGCCGGCACCGATCTGCTTCTCGCACCGTCTGGTCGAGCGCCAGGCCGAAGCGCGCAAATCCAAGCTGCTGCCTTGGCTGCGCCCGGATGCCAAGTCCCAGGTCACCTGCCGTTACGAAAATGGCAAGGTGGTGGGCATCGACGCCGTGGTGCTGTCCACCCAGCACAACCCTGAGGTTTCGCAGAAAGACCTGCAGGAAGCCGTGATGGAGCTGATCGTCAAGCACACCCTGCCGGCCGAACTGCTGCACAAGGGCACCCAGTTCCACATCAACCCGACCGGCAACTTCATCATCGGTGGCCCAGTGGGCGACTGCGGCCTGACCGGCCGCAAGATCATCGTCGACTCCTACGGCGGCATGGCCCGCCACGGTGGTGGCGCGTTCTCCGGCAAGGACCCGTCCAAGGTCGACCGTTCCGCCGCCTACGCCGGCCGCTATGTCGCCAAGAACATCGTTGCCGCCGGCCTTGCCGAGCGCTGCGAGATCCAGGTGTCCTACGCCATCGGCGTGGCCCAGCCGACCTCCATTTCGATCAACACCTTCGGCACCGGCAAGGTTTCCGACGACAAGATCATCCAGATCGTGCGCGAGTGCTTCGACCTGCGCCCGTACGCCATCACCAAGATGCTCGACCTGCTGCACCCGATGTACCAGGAAACCGCAGCCTACGGCCACTTCGGCCGCGAGCCGCAGCAGAAGACCGTCGGCGACGACACCTTCACCACCTTCACCTGGGAACGCACCGACCGCGCCCAGGCGCTGCGTGACGCTGCTGGCCTGTAATTTTTCCTGCCGCGGTTGACCAAAGCCCCTGCCGAGTGGATCGGCGGGGGCTTTTTTTTTGCCTGATGCATCGTATCGCGAGCTTTGCTCGCTCCTACCAGGCAGGCGCCGCGCAAGCGCCGCCCGACATATCACCTGACAACTGCAACGCGCATTCGCGCTCGCCTGTATCTAGGCTGAGCGCTCCACCTCGCCACGCAAGGATGCGTGCCATGCCGCTGTTGCTGCTCCTGCTTTTCCTCGCGCTCCCCGCCCAAGCCGCCCAGTGCCCGGACTGGCCACCCGAACGCGCCCGGGCGGAAGTCCTGCAGCTACGCAATACCCTGAGCCAATGGGATGACCACTACCACCGCCTGGGCCAGGCCCTGGTCGCCGACACGCTCTACGACCAGAGCCGCCAACGCCTGCAAAACCTGCAAGGCTGTTTCGCCCTGGCGCACCAACCAAACCCGCTGGCCAGCGCCCGTGGCCCAATCGCCCACCCGGTCCCCCACACCGGCGTCGACAAACTCGGCGACGCGCAGGCAGTGGAGCGCTGGATGCGCGGTAAATCCGGTGTCTGGTTGCAGCCAAAGGTCGATGGCGTGGCCACCACGCTGGTCTATCAAAACGGCCAGCTGGTGCAAGTGCTGAGCCGCGGTGACGGCGTTCAGGGTCACGATTGGAGCCGGCATATCGCGGCCTTGGGCGCGATCACCCGGCAATTGCCCGAGCCGCGAAACCTGGTGGTGCAAGGCGAGCTTTACCTGCGCCTGGACGCCCACGTGCAAGCCCAGGCCGGCGCGGCCAACGCCCGCGGCACGGTGGCCGGGCTGTTGGCGCGCAAACAACTGAGCCACGAGCAGGGCGCAACCATCGGCCTGTTCGTTTGGGACTGGCCCCAGGGCCCGGCCAGCCAGGCCGAGCGCCTGCTACAGCTGGCGCAACTGGGCTTCGGCGACAGCCAGCGCTTCAGTGTGGCCATCACCAGCGCCCAGGAAGCGGCCCACTGGCGCGAGCACTGGTACCGCTCGGCGCTACCCTTTGCCACCGATGGCGTCATCCTGCGCCAGGACAGCCGCCCCCCTGCCGACCGCTGGCAGGCCAGTGCGCCGTATTGGATCGCAGCCTGGAAATACCCGTTTTCCCAGGCCATGGCCGAGGTGCGTGAGGTGCAGTTTCGGGTTGGCCGCACCGGGCGCGTCACCCCGGTGTTGAAGCTGAACACCGTTGAGCTGGACGATCGCCGGGTTACCCAGGTCAGCCTGGGCTCCCTGGCCCGCTGGCAAGCGCTGGATATTCGCCCGGGTGACCAAGTGGCCATCAGCCTTGCCGGCTTGACCATCCCACGCTTCGACCAAGTGGTGCACCGCGCCACCGAGCGCCAGCCGGTCACGCCGCCCGGCCCCGGGCAATACGGCGCCCACAGCTGCTGGCAGGCCAGCGATGGCTGCCAGGAGCAGTTCATCGCCCGCCTGGTGTGGCTCAGTGGCAAGCAGGGGCTGGCCATGCCGGGCACCGGGCCAGGCACCTGGCGGCGACTGGTGCAGGCCGGGCAGGTGACCCAGCTGGGCGACTGGCTAAGCCTTGATGTGGAACAACTGGCGGCCCTGCCCGGCATCAGCAGCGCGGTAGCCAGGCAGTTGCAGGCAAGCTTCGCGCTGGGCCGGGCCCGGCCTTTCAGCCAATGGCTGCGCGGGCTCGGCGTGCCCGCCCCACGCAACCTCAGCCTGCCTGGCGATTGGGCACACCTTGCCGGGCTTGGCGCCCAGGACTGGCAGGCACTGCCGGGCATCGGTGACATCCGCGCACGGCAACTCACGGCGTTCTTCGCCACCGCAGAGGTGCAGGCGCTTGCCGAGCAGCTGGGAGCGCGCGGAATAGAGGGCTTTCAATGAGTTGGCAACGCCTTTTAACAATAACAGCTGTAGGAAAACGCCCAACTTGTTTCAGAAACATCGAAGAAGGGTTTCTAAATCGTGAAAACCAAGGCAGGATTTGCCCCAACTTTTGCTGCCCCGCCCCGTCCAGGAGGCTTTGATGAAATCCATGTCCACCCTCGCCCTGCTGACCGCGCTGGGCCTGGCGGCTGGCGCCGCACAGGCCGCCGCGCCCGATGAAGGCCTGACCGGCTGCGCCGCCAAGCGCAGCGCCATCGAGAACCAGTTGCAGATTGCCCGTGACCACGGCAACAACGACCAGGTGGCCGGGCTGGAAGAGGCCCTGCGCGGTGCGCAGAACTGCACCGACAGCAGCCTGCGCAAAGAGCGCGAGCAAAAGGTGCTGGATGCGCGTCACGAAGTGGCACAGCGTGAAAAAGACTTGAAGAAAGCCGAGAAGAAAGGCGACGCCGAGAAGATCAACAAGCGCAAGGACAAGCTGGCCGAGTCACGCAAGGAATTGCAGGAAGCGGTTGACGACCTGGACCGCTAAGGCGCCTGGGCCAGCCAGCGCGGTACCTGTAGGAGCGAGCGCAGCTCGCGATGGGCTGCAAGGCAGCCCCGGCAATTGTGGCCACGAAGCTGAAAGCCTGGGGCCGCTACGCGCCCCATCGCGAGCAACGCTCGCTCCTACAGAGTGAGCGCCAGCCCAGCGCTTCAGTGATTGCGGAATTCGCTATGGCACGCCTTGCACGCCGCCTCCACCTTGTCCATCGGCGCTTTCAACCGCGCCGCGTCCAGCGGCTGGGTGCGGGTTACGCCCACCAGCTCACCGGTCACCCCCTCCAGCTGCCTGGCCAGGTCCTGGAAGCGCGCTTGCCGCTGCCACACGTCCGCCCGTGCACTGCTGTCGCCGCCATCACGCACCTGCGGGAAGTGCTGCCACGGCTCATGGGCCAGGCCATCGAGTTTCGCCGCACCCACGGCGAATTTCACGCCGTCGAACGGCAAGCGCCCGCGCAGCATGCCCCCCAGGTCTTCGCTGGTCTTGAGCATGTCCTTGAAGATGGCCTTGCGCTTGCCCAGCGGCGAGTTCGGGTCAACCCGGTCACAGGCGCTCAGGGCAAGGGCGGCAAGCAGTACAACGGTCAATCGCTTGAACATCGGGTTCACGTCGGCCTAGGTAAATGGGCCGCCAGTATCGCCGCCCATCGGGCAAAGACCAATAGCCACATAAAACACAAGGGCGAATCTTCATGTTCGCCCCCAACAGGTACCCACTGATGAAATCTGCCCTGCGCCACCTGGCCTGGACACTCCCCGCGCTGGCCTTGCTGGCAGGCTGCAACGGCGGCGACAACGCCAAGCCTGAGCCCCATGCCATCGCCACCTATGCCCCGGCCACCTGGCAAGACCTGCCCGCGGTCAGCGACGAAGACCTGCTGGCCGGCTTCTATGCCTGGCGCAGCGGCTGCGAAAAGCTCAAGCGCGACCCGGTGTGGGCCGCCACCTGCGAAGCGGCCGGCAGCGACAGCGCAAGCGCCGCCCAGGTGCGCACATTCCTTGAGCAGAACCTGCAGGTCTACGGCCTGCGAGCCGCCGACAACAACGCCAACGGCCTGATCACCGGCTACTACGAACCGGTCTACCCCGGCAGCCTGAAGCGCACCGAAGCCGCCCACGTGGCAGTGTATGGGGTGCCGGACGACATGATCGTCGTCGACCTGGCCAGCGTGTACCCCGAGCTCAAGGGCAAGCGCCTGCGCGGGCGCCTGGATGGCCGCGTGCTCAAGCCCTACGACACGGCTGAGGTCATCAACCGCAACGGCGTCAAGGCGCCGGTACTGGCTTGGCTGACCGACCCGATGGACCTGCAGTTCCTGCAGATCCAGGGCTCTGGCCGGGTGCAGCTGGAAGACGGCCGCCAGCTGCGCCTGGGCTATGCCGACCAGAACGGCCACCCCTACCGGCCAATCGGGCGCTGGCTGGTGGACCAGGGCCAGTTGAAAAAGGAAGAAGTGAGCATGGGCGCCATCCATGCCTGGGCCCAGGCCAACCCGCAGCGGGTGCCGGAACTGCTGGCCAGTAACCCCAGCTACGTGTTCTTCAGCACCCGCCCAGACAGCAACGAAGGCCCACGCGGCTCGCTGAACGTGCCGCTGACGGCAGGCTACAGCGTGGCCATCGACCGCAAGGTGATTCCGTTGGGGAGCTTGTTGTGGCTGTCGACCACCCGGCCTGATGGCACGCCGGTGGTGCGGCCAGTGGGTGCCCAGGACACCGGAGGGGCGATTGCGGGCGAGGTGCGCGCCGACCTGTTCTGGGGAACCGGGCCTGAAGCGGGTGAGCTGGCAGGGAACATGAAGCAGCAGGGGCAGATCTGGATGCTGTGGCCCAAGGGCAAACCGTTGCCTGAAGTGCCTAAAGTCCTCTGACGTTACGCTTTGCCTCTGTAGGAGCGGGCTTGCCCCGCGAACACCGGCGCAGCCGGTGCCACGCACCGCGTTGCCTGCTTCGCGGGGCAAGCCCGCTCCTACAGAGTTTTCCGCTAAATCAGCTAGTTAGTCGCTCACTAAATGGAAACCACGAAGAACGACACGATCAACGCCACCCCGGCGAACCACACCACCGAGCGCAACGCTGCCCAGTCCGCCAGGTAGCAGATGATGTACAGCAGCCGGCTGGTGATATACAGCACCCCCAGCACATCCTGGGTCACCTGTTCGGCATTGCCCACGATATCGGCCACCAGCACCGCCGCGGCAAACGCCGGAAAGGCCTCGTGGCTGTTCTGCTGGGCGGCGTGCGCGCGGCGCGGCAAGCCCGACAGGGTGTCGAGGAAGGCCCGCGGGTCGTGGTTGTCCTTCAGGCCGAAGCGGCCGCTCGATACCTTGGCAATCAGCGCGCACAGCGGCGCCAGAAACAACGCGATCAGGATGCACCACAGGGCAACGGTCATGCACAGCACTCCTTGTTCAGTCGTAAGGTCACAGCTTCATTACCAACATGCCGGCCAACACCAGCCCGCAAGCTAGGAGTCTTGGCCCGCCAAAAGGTTCTTTGAGGTAGCGCATGCCCAGCAGCACCACCAGCACCACGCTCAGCTCGCGCAGCGCCGCCGCCTCGGCCACCGACCCCAGGTGCATGGCCCACAGCACCAGCGCGTAGCTGAACAGCACGCAAAACCCCACCGCCAGGCCCAGCCGCCACTGCGTGCGCCAGAACAGCACGAACGGCGCGCGCCTGGCCACGCTGGCCAGTAACGGGAAAGGCCAGGCACTGAGCAAGGTCAGCCATACCAGGTAGTCCCAGGGCTTGCCCCACAGGCGCACCGCCTGGCCGTCGAACCAGGTGTAGCAGCCGATGCACAGGCCGATCAGCGCCACCACCGGCAGCATCGACCAAGGCAGGCGGTCCCCGCCGCCGCCTTGCCACAGCAGGCAGGCCATGCCGCAAGGAATCAGCAGGATACCGATGATTTGTTGCTGGCTCAGCGACTCGCCAGCAAAGGCCAGGGTCAACCCCAGCACCACCAGGGGCGACAGCCCGCGCATCAGCGGATAGACCAACCCCAGGTCGCCCACGCGGTAGGCCTGGATCAGCAGGAAGCGGTACAGCTGCTCGGCCAGTGCCGAGGCCAGCAGCCAGGGCCAGATCTCGCCAGGGGGAAATTCGGTGAAGGCGACGGCGAACACCGCGAAGATCAATGCCACCACATCCATGCTGGCGATCACCAGCAACCGCTCGGCGCTGAACTTGATCAGGGTGTTCCAGGTCGCGTGCAGCAGGGCGGCGACCAATACCAGGGAAGTTGCCAGCACGCCTTGGGGTCCTTGTGACGATCTTCAGGGGTTGAATATAAGGCGTTGGCGGGCATGGCGGTAGCGCTGTGCTGGGAACGAATTGTGGGATTTGGGTCAAAAGCTGTGTCCCGAGGCCCTCGCCAGATCATCAAAGAACTGCCCGAGCCATTCGGGTAACGACTTGGAAGCCACTGTCACAGGATTCGGGATGCTTGAATTAGTTGCCGCGTTTATCTGCCTCACCACCCTCCTCACCTATGTGAACTACCGCTTTATCGGCCTGCCACCCGCCATCGGCGTGATGGTGACGGCGCTGCTGTTCTCCCTGATGCTGCAGGGCCTGAGCCTGATCGGCTTCCCTGGCCTGGAAGAGCGCGTCGAAGGGCTGATGAACCAGATCGATTTCAACGACCTGCTGATGCACTGGATGCTGGCCTTCCTGCTGTTCGCAGGTGCGCTGCACGTCAACCTCAGCGACCTGCGCAGCTACCGCTGGCCCATCGGGCTGCTGGCGACCCTGGGCGTGCTGATCGCCACCGTGGTGATCGGCTACCTGTCGCACTGGGTGTTCGCCCTGTTCGGCTGGCAGGTGCCGCTGATCTACTGCCTGCTGTTCGGCGCACTGATCTCGCCCACCGACCCGATCGCCGTGCTGGGTGCGCTACGTACCGCCAATGCCCCCAAGCCGCTGAAAACCACCATCGTCGGTGAGTCGCTGTTCAACGACGGCACCGCAGTCGTGGTGTTCACCGTGCTGCTGGGCATCATTCAACTGGGCGAAACGCCGAGCATTGCCGACACCTCCATCCTGTTCGCCCGCGAGGCCATTGGCGGGGTGCTGTTCGGCGGCCTGATCGGCTATGCCACCTACCGCATGATCAAGAGCGTCGAGCAGTACCAGGTGGAGGTGATGCTGACCCTGGCACTGGTGATTGGCGGCTCGGCCATGTGCTACGAGCTGCATGTGTCGGCGCCGATTGCCATGGTGGTGGCCGGGTTGATCATCGGCAACCTGGGGCGCAACCTGGCGATGAACGACATGACCCGCCGCTACATGGACGGTTTCTGGGAGCTGATCGACGACATGCTCAACGCCCTGCTGTTCGCCCTGATCGGCCTGGAGCTGTTGCTGCTGCCGTTCAACTGGCTGCACCTGGCGGCCGGCAGTGTGCTGGCGGTGGCGGTGCTGGCCTCGCGCCTGCTGACCGTGGCCCCGGCGATCCTGCTGCTGCGCCGCTGGCGCACGGTGCCCCAGGGCACCATCCGCGTACTGACCTGGGGCGGCCTGCGTGGCGGCGTGTCGGTGGCCCTGGCGCTGTCGCTGCCCATGGGCGATGAGCGCGACCTGCTGCTGTCGATCACCTATATCGTGGTGCTGTCGTCGATTCTGGTGCAGGGCTTGAGCATTGGTGGGGTGGTGCGCAGGGTCAGCGCCCAGCCTTGAGACAGGTTCCGGCCTTTTCGCGGGCAAGCCCGCCTGTAGGAGCGGGCTTGCCCCGCGAAGAGGCCGGCACTGGCGAAACGCTTACTCGACTTCCGAATCCGGGAACTGGTCCTGGATGTACTTGATCTCGGTCCGCCCGTGCGGCGCCGGCAGGCCATCTTCGCCCAGGTTGACGAAGACCATCTTGTCCACGGTCAAGATCGCCTTGCGGGTGATCTTGTTGCGCACTTCGCACTTGAGGGTGATCGAGGTGCGGCCGAATTCGGTGGCGGTGATGCCCAGTTCGATGATGTCGCCCTGGCGCGAGGCGCTGACGAAGTTGATTTCGGAAATGTACTTGGTCACCACGCGCTGGTTGCCCAGCTGGACGATGGCATAGATCGCGGCCTCTTCGTCGATCCAGCGCAGCAGGCTGCCGCCGAACAACGTGCCGTTGGGGTTGAGGTCTTCGGGTTTTACCCATTTGCGGGTGTGAAAGTTCATCTTGGCTCCTGACCGGCTTGGCTGACGTGAAGCAATGATGGCAGAGCGGTCGCCGCCGCTCCATTGATCATCGACTATCGTCGCGATTAATCGACAGAAAGCCTTGGGTGTGTCACACAGCCCCGGCTATAATCCCTGCCGATTTCATGGCCACCCGCGGTGGCGGCCATCCCGCCACCCAACCGAGGGGCGCTGCAGCAGGCTCGGCCTGTCAGGCTCGGTTGGGGCGTTGTCCGCGCAAGCGGACGCTCAACGCACAACGGCGCCCATTCGCACACTACGAATGGAGGCTCTCATGAGCGCTGTAAACACGCCTGCAGGTTTTTCCGACTTCAAGGTCGCCGACATCTCCCTGGCTGACTGGGGCCGCAAGGAAGTCATCATCGCCGAATCGGAAATGCCGGCACTGATGGGCCTGCGCCGCAAGTACCAGGCCGAGCAACCGCTCAAGGGCGCGAAGATCATCGGCTGCATCCACATGACCATCCAGACCGCCGTGCTGATCGAAACCCTGGTCGCCCTGGGCGCCGAAGTACGCTGGTCGTCGTGCAACATCTTCTCCACCCAGGACCAGGCCGCCGCCGCCATCGCCGCTGCCGGCATCCCGGTGTTCGCCTGGAAAGGCGAAACCGAGCAGGAGTACGAGTGGTGCATCGAGCAGACCATCCTCAAGGACGGCCAGCCGTGGGACGCCAACATGGTGCTGGACGACGGCGGTGACCTGACCGAAATCCTGCACAAGAAATACCCGGCCATGCTGGACAAGATCCACGGCGTGACCGAAGAAACCACCACCGGCGTGCACCGCCTGCTGGACATGCTGGCCAAAGGCGAGCTGAAAGTCCCGGCGATCAACGTCAACGACTCGGTCACCAAGAGCAAGAACGACAACAAGTACGGTTGCCGTCACAGCCTGAACGACGCCATCAAGCGCGGCACCGACCACCTGCTGTCGGGCAAGCAGGCCCTGGTGATCGGCTACGGTGACGTGGGCAAGGGCTCGGCCCAGTCGCTGCGCCAGGAAGGCATGATCGTCAAGGTCACCGAAGTCGACCCGATCTGCGCCATGCAGGCCTGCATGGACGGCTTCGAAGTGGTTTCGCCGTTCAAGGACGGTATCAACACCGGTACCGAAGCCGGCATCAACGCCGACCTGCTGGGCCGCATCGACCTGATCGTCACCACCACCGGTAACGTCAACGTCTGCGACGCCAACATGCTCAAGGCCCTGAAGAAGCGTGCCGTGGTCTGCAACATCGGCCACTTCGACAACGAGATCGACACCGCCTTCATGCGCAAGAACTGGGCATGGGAAGAGGTCAAGCCGCAGGTTCACAAGATCCACCGCACCGGCGCTGGCACCTTCGACCCGCACAACGACGACTACCTGATCCTGCTGGCCGAAGGCCGCCTGGTCAACCTGGGCAACGCCACCGGCCACCCAAGCCGCATCATGGACGGCTCGTTCGCCAACCAGGTACTGGCGCAGATCTTCCTGTTCGAGCAGAAGTTCGCCGAACTGCCAGCCGCCAAGAAAGCCGAGCGCCTGACCGTTGAAGTGCTGCCGAAGAAACTCGACGAAGAAGTGGCCCTGGAAATGGTCCGCGGCTTCGGCGGCGTGGTTACCCAGCTGACCCCGCAACAGGCCGAGTACATCGGCGTGACCGTCGAAGGCCCGTTCAAGCCGGACGCCTACCGCTACTAAGCGGCAGGCTTGAAGCGTCGCGCTTCAAGACCGCAACCTGAACGCCGCCCAAGCCAGATCGGCCATCACCGATCTGGCTTTTACTTGCAACCTGCCACCCGAAGCAGGCTGCACGAGGAACGCCTGATGTCACAAGAACGCCGCTACAGTTTCGAGTTCTTCCCCACCAAGACCGAGGCCGGTCACGAGAAGCTGATGGGCGTCGCCCGCCAGCTGGCGACCTACAACCCGGACTTCTTCTCCTGCACCTACGGTGCCGGTGGCTCGACCCGCGACCGCACGCTGAACACCGTGCTGCAGCTGGAAAACGAAGTGAAAGTGCCTGCCGCACCGCACCTGTCGTGCGTGGGCGATACCAAGGAAGACCTGCGCGCCCTGCTGGCCGAATACCAGGCAGCCGGCATCAAGCGCATCGTTGCCCTGCGTGGCGACCTGCCGTCGGGCATGGGCATGGCCAGTGGCGAGCTGCGCCACGCCAGCGACCTGGTCGAGTTCATCCGCCAGGAAACCGCCGACCACTTCCACCTGGAAGTCGCCGCCTACCCGGAAATGCACCCGCAAGCGCCGAATTTCGAAGCTGACCTTGCCAACTTCGCGCACAAGGTCAAGGCCGGTGCCGACAGCGCCATCACCCAGTACTTCTTCAACGCCGACAGCTACTTCTACTTCGTCGAGCGCGCGCAGAAGCTGGGCGTGGACATTCCAGTGGTGCCGGGCATCATGCCGATCACCAACTACAACAAGCTGGCACGCTTCTCCGACGCCTGTGGCGCCGAGATCCCGCGCTGGATCCGCAAGCAGCTGGAAGCCTATGCCGACGACGCCGCCAGCATCCAGGCCTTCGGCGAGGAAGTGATCACCCGCATGTGCGAACAGCTGCTGCAAGGCGGCGCACCGGGCCTGCACTTCTACACCCTGAACCAGGCTGAACCGAGCCTGGCGATCTGGAACAACCTGAAGCTGCCGCGCTGACATTTTTTGGCAAACTCTGGTTCAGATTCGATTAAGGCTTTGGTCGTAGACTGAGGCCTTAATTTTTTCTGGTCCAAACAGGTTTCGCGTCATGCAACATTGCCTGCCATCACGCCCACAGCTCGTGTACCTGGCATTCGGCCCAGCCACGTACCATCAGGAAGCCTGTTTCAGCATCGTCAGCGCCCTTGCGCACTTGGGCAACCTCCACGCCCCGGCCATCGATATCCAGGTCTACACCGACACTGCCGAGCCTTATGCCAGGCTGCCGGTCACCGTGCACCTGCTCGACGAAGCCACCCGCACGGCCTGGAATGCCCCCCATGGTTATCACTTTCGCAGCAAGCACGTGCTGCTGCGCCAGGTGCTGCGCGATTGCCCGCAGGCCGTATTGATCGATACTGACACCTTTTTCCGCCATTCGCCGCTGCAGCTGTTCCAGCGGGTCAAGCCTGGCACCCTGCTGTGCAACGCGGTCGGCGGCCGCTATGGCGAGGACCAGAAGTGCCTGCTGTACAAGAACCTGCTGGGCATCCTGGCCGAGCGCGGCCTGGCCGACTGCCAGATGCCCCTGGTCAATTCGGGCGTGATCGGCCTGTGCGCCGAAAACGCCGAAGTGCTCGACCGCTCCATCGCCATGATGGACGAATTCCACCCGCTGGCCCGCAGCGCCTACACCCTGGAAGAGTTCTGCCTGGCAGTGGCCGCCTACCGCCACCTGGCACTGGCCGGGTGTACCGATGTGATCCACCACTACTGGAGCCGCAAGGCGCAGTTTCGCGCCAAGATCCAGGCCTGGCTGCGCAAGCACGGCGATGACCCACTGGGCGAGGCGGCGCTGGCCGACGTGCTCCTGGTCAATGACCAACTGCCCCGCCCACCGGCCTGGCAACGCCTGGGCTACAGGGCCTTGAGCCTGACCCTGCCGAGCCGCGAGCGCCAGTTCGTGCGCGAGCTGCTGTATGGCTGCTACCCCTACCCCAACGAGTTCGACCGCGCCTGCGCCCCGGCCTGGTGGGACAAGGCGCTGGAAAACCTCAACCACCGCCACGGGCAAATGGCGCCCGAGGAGCTGCGCCAGTGCCTGCGCCATCCAAGCCTGCGCCTGTCGCTGGGGGAGCGCCGCAAGGATATCGAGGCGCACCTGCTACGCGCGCCCCATGCCTGAGCGTGGAGCCGGTGCCATCCACCGCGGTGCTTGCTTCGCGGGTCAAGCCCGCTCCTACAGGGTTTTCTGTTAAATCAGATAATTGCGATTCGCTCCATGGAGCGGGTTTACCCGCGAAGAGGCTGGCCCAGGCGCCTATCAACTTAACTGGCTAAGCCACGACCGAGCGCGTAATCTCGCGCCATGCCCGCCCTCTCCCGCCTGTTGTGCATCCTGCTGCTCGCCTGCCTGAGCCCGATGGCGCTGGGCGAACGGCTGCGCCTGGTCAGCGACGACTGGGCCCCGTACATCTATCAGGAAGCCGGCCAGGCCAAGGGCATCGACTACGAAATCACCAGCGAGGTGTTCAGGCGCCTGGGGATCGAAGTGCAATGGCAATTCATGCCCTGGCGGCGTTGCCTGGCAATGGTCGAGCAAGGCCAGGCCGACGGGGTGATGGATGTGTTCCAGGTCGAGGCGCGCCAGGCCTGGATGATCTACACCGCCGAGCCGATGTCGGAGGTCGAGTTCGTGCTGTACCAGGCCCGCGACCGGCGCCACGCCGTCAACCAACTGCAAGACCTTGCCGGGCTTACCGTGGGCACCTCGCCTGGCTACGACTATGGCGCCGAATTCAACGAGTCCGACGCCTTTCGCCGCGAGGCGGCGCCCAGCCATGAGGCCAATTTCGGCAAGCTCATGCGCAAGCGCATCGACCTGCTGATTACCGACCGCCGGGTCGGGCGCTACCTGCGCCGGCACCTGGGCGTTGAACAGCAGGTCGAGGAATTGCCCCTGGTGATCAACCGCAGGGCCCAGTACCTGGGCCTTGCGCGCAAACCGGGGCGTGAAGCGCTGGCCCAGGCGTTTACCGAGGAACTGCGCCGTTTCAGGCAAGAACCGGCCTACCTGGCGATTATCGAACGCTACATTGGCGACGCCAGCGATCTTGCTGACGCCGTTGAGCAGCAGGAAAGCAGCACGCCGCGTTAGCTCTGTTATACTCGGGCCTTCCCGCCCGGCTCACGCCCGGACGCTCGGCCTCGCAACAGGCATCCCGATCGGCACCGACGCCCCCAGGCGTCTACCTTCCGTTTCCCGGATGTGCAGTGAAAGCCCAGCTGGACCGGACGCGATCGCATCCCACCGATGCCCGTCGCGCCAGGCAGAACATCCCTACGGGCCCAGCCCACACGAGAACAGGATTGCCCATGTCCTTTGCTTCCCTCGGTCTCTCCGAGGCTCTTGTCCGCGCTATCGAAGCTGCGGGCTATACCCAGCCGACTCCCGTGCAACAGCGGGCCATTCCCGCCGTGTTGCAGGGCCGTGACCTGATGGTTGCCGCGCAAACGGGCACGGGTAAAACCGGTGGCTTCGCCCTGCCGATCCTTGAACGCCTGTTCCCTGCTGGCCACCCGGACAAGTCCCAGCGCCACGGCCCGCGTCAGCCGCGCGTGCTGGTGCTGACCCCGACCCGCGAGCTGGCGGCCCAGGTGCACGACAGCTTCAAGGTGTACGCCCGCGACCTGCCCCTGGTCAGCGCCTGCATCTTCGGCGGCGTTGGCATGAACCCGCAGATCCAGGCCATCGCCAAGGGTGTCGACGTGCTGGTGGCCTGCCCAGGCCGCCTGCTGGACCTGGCCGGCCAAGGCAAGGTCGACCTGGCCCACGTGGAAATCCTGGTGCTCGACGAAGCCGACCGCATGCTCGACATGGGCTTCATCCATGACGTCAAGAAGGTCCTCGCCCGCCTGCCGGCCAAGCGCCAGAACCTGCTGTTCTCGGCCACCTTCTCCAAGGACATCACCGACCTCGCCGACAAGCTCCTGCACAACCCGGAGCGCATCGAGGTCACGCCGCCGAACACCACCGTCGAGCGTATCGAGCAGCGCGTCTACCGCCTGCCGGCCAGCCACAAGCGCGCGCTGCTGGCGCACCTGATTACCTTGGGTGCCTGGGAGCAGGTGCTGGTGTTCACCCGCACCAAGCACGGCGCCAACCGCCTGGCCGAATACCTGGAAAAGCACGGCCTGACCGCCGCCGCCATCCACGGTAACAAGAGCCAGAACGCCCGCACCAAAGCCCTGGCCGACTTCAAGGCCAACAGCGTGCGGGTGCTGGTTGCCACCGACATCGCCGCCCGCGGCCTGGACATCGACCAACTGCCCCACGTGGTCAACTTCGAGCTGCCCAACGTCGAGGAAGACTACGTGCACCGCATCGGCCGTACCGGCCGTGCCGGGCGCTCGGGCGAGGCCATCTCCATGGTCGCGCCGGATGAAGAAAAGCTGCTCAAGAGCATCGAGCGCGTCACCAAGCAGAAGATTCCCGATGGCGACCTGATGGGCTTCGATGCCAGCCAGGTGGAAGCCGAGAAGCCCGAAGTGCGCGAGCGCCCGCAGAACAATGGCCGTGGTGGCCGTAACCAGCAGGCCCGCGGCGAAGGCGGCAAAGACGCCAACGGCGGGCGCAAGGACAAGGGCAAGGACAAAGGCAAGGCCAAGCAGCAGGCGGCCGACAAGCCAGCCGACAAGGAAAAGGCCGGCGACAAGCAACAGCAGCAACCGCGCAAGCCGCGTGACAAGAAGCCACGCCAGCAGCAGGCCAGCAGCAACAGCGCGCCCAAGGCAACTGCCGACCGTGACCCGGAAGAATTCCTGGACGACGATGTCGACAACTTCGGCAACCGCGCCGATTACGTCAGCCCCTACCAGAATGCCAAGAACCAGGGCCGCAACCGCCGCCCAGGTGGCGCAGGGCAAGGGCAAGGGCAAGGCCAAGGCAATGGCCAACGCAGCAACGGCGGCGGCCAGGGCCAGGGGCGCAGCAACAACGGCGGCCAGCCGCGCAGTGCCAACGGCGACAAGCGCCCGCGCAGCAACAACGGTGGCGGCGCTCGCCGTGACAACAATGGCGCTGGCCGTGGCCGCTCGGCCGGCCGTGACGATGCCTCGCGCCAGGAACCGGCAGTACGCAGCACCCGCGAACAGCACCAGCCGGTGATCATCCGCAAGGAATCCAAGCTCGACCGTTTCCCAACGCCCGAGCAGTTGGACGACCTGCCAAGCCGCCCACGTGGCGAGCGCCCAGCGCTGCTCACCCGTAAAGGCTGACCGATAGACCAAGGGGGCTGCCTGGCAGCCCTTTCACAGCAAAAAGCCGCTTCTGTAGAAGCGGCTTTTTGCTGTGAAAGGGCCGCAAAGCGGCCCCCTCGGTTTTTCAACTGGAACAGATTACTTCTGCTTCACGCCTTCGACGCTGATGTCCAGGTCCAGGGTCTGCGAAGTCGGGCCTGGGCCCTTGATGCCGAAGTCGTTCAGGTTCAGCGTGGTGGTGGCGTTGAAGCCTGCGCGCTCGCCGCCCCACGGGTCCTTGCCTTCACCGTTGAAGGTGGCCTTGAAGGTGACCGGCTTGGTCACGCCGTGCAGGGTCAGGTCGCCGGTCACGTCGGCAGTTTTGTCACCGGTGGACTTGACGGCGGTGGAGACGAACTTGGCATCCGGGTACTTGCTGACGTCCAGGAAGTCCTTGCTGGCGATGTGCTTGTCACGCTCGGCGTGGTTCGACCATACGCTGGCCGTTTTCAGGTCGACGTTGATCTTGCTGGCCTCAGGCTTGGCGCTGTCCCAGGTGAAGTCGCCGCTGAAGTCCTTGAAG
The DNA here is from genome assembly GCF_011752565.1 of Pantoea sp. Ap-967. Classification (GTDB taxonomy): domain Bacteria; phylum Pseudomonadota; class Gammaproteobacteria; order Pseudomonadales; family Pseudomonadaceae; genus Aquipseudomonas. The sequence goes on along the minus strand of NZ_VWXK01000027.1, from coordinate 41,584 downwards.
GTGCCATGGATGAAGCTGTAGCCCAGGTGGCTGATCTTCCAGTCGACGAACGCGTGCTGGCCTTCCTTGTCGATCTTGTACTCGGCAGCCATTGCCTGGCCGGCGGAGAACAGTGCAGTACCGAGCGCCAGAGCGGCAAAAGTCTTTTTCAACATCCTTAGTTCCTTCCTATGCAATTGAGGTTGAGAGTCAAGCTTTGCGGCCCAGCATGCGGGTCAGGGTCGCGTCACGGTCGATGAAATGGTGTTTCAGCGCAGCCAGGGCGTGCAGCACGGCGAAGACCACCAGGCCCCAGGCCAGCCACAGGTGAATGGCACCGGCAAGGTCTGCCTGGTCGGGCAGGTTGCTGATCAGGGCCGGCACTTCGAACAGGCCGAACACCGGAATGCCAACGCCGTCGGCGGTGGAAATCAGGTAACCGGCGATCATCACCGCGAACAGCCCCAGGTACAGCGCCAGGTGGCCCAGCTTGGCAGCCAGGCGGGTAAACGCGCCGTGGTTGGCCGGTGCCGGTGGCGGCGGGCTGACGAAGCGCCAGAGCACCCTCAGCAGCATCACGCCCAGCAGGGTGAGGCCAATGCTTTTATGCAGGTCGGGGCCGGCCTTGCGCCAAGGGTCGTAGTAGTCGAGGCCGACCATCCACAGGCCCAGCCCAAACAGGCCGAAGACCGCCAGGGCCACGCCCCAGTGCAGGACGATGCTGACCACGCCATAGCGAGAGGGTGAGTTGCGCATTTGCATGATGACGTGGTTTCCCGTGAGAGCTGTGCACAGACTATCGGTTAACGTATCGAATAAAAGCTTAAAAAATTGCTTTGGATTATCGAGAAATCCGATGATTAGTGTGCAAGTTCGCTATTAAGGAAACATTAACGATAGCCGGAGAGTGGGGGGATGCCAGTGCGGCCCCTTCGCGGGGCAAGTCGGGTCGCCGCACCGCCGCTCCTACATGGACAATGGTATCGAATGTAGGAGCGGCGGTGCGGCGACCCGACTTGCCCCGCGAAGGGGCCAGTGCAGGACTCAGCCTGCCTTGGCCTGGGAATCGCTGGCAGGCTTCTTGGCCGGCGCAGACTTGACCGTCGCCTTCTTCGGCTCGACTGCCTTGTGCGCCTGTTTGGCTGCGGGTTTGGCCGCCGGCTTGTGCGCCGGGGCGTGCTTGGCCGGTGCCGCCTTGGTTGCGGCAGGCTTGGCCGGTTCTTCCTTGGCCACCGCTTCCGGTGCAACCGGTGCAGGGGCTGCAGCAGGTGCAGGGGCTGCAGCAGGTGCCGGCGCAGGCGCTGGCGCTGCTTCTACCGCCTTGGCCACCGGTTCTGCCTTCACTTCAGGCTTGTCTGCCCCGCCGAACAGGCGCGAGAAGAACCCCGGTTTTTCCTGCTTGGCAGCCACTGCGCCCGCGGTTGCGGTTGCCGCTGCGGCCACTGCCGCGGCTTTGGCCGGGTCGAACGACTTGCCGGCCAGCAGGTCCTGCACTTGGCCGGCGGCACGCTGGCCACTGCGCAGGGCGCCTTCGAGGGTGCCTGGGTACAGCGCGTCGGTGTGCTCGCCGGCAAAGGCGATACGCTGCACCGGGCGCTCCCACAGGCGCCAGTACTTGCTGATCTGCCCTGGGCCGTAGGCCAGGTAGGCGCCACCGGTGCCGGCATCGACGCTGTAGCGCTTGACCTCGTAACCGGTGAACGCACCCCGGGCCTGCGGGTAGAACGCATGCAGGCGGATCAGCACCTGGTCGACCATCTGCTTGTCGCCAAACGCCTGCAGCAGGCGGGCGTTGTCACCGGAGAGGTTGATCACCACGTTCGCGCCGCCCTTGAGCGCTGGCTCGATCCACAGCATGCCAAGGCCTGTGTTGCTGAAGATTTCACCCGACATGCGCGCACGGCTTTCCCATACCGGCTGCTTGAACTTGAGCATCAGCTGGTCGCGCCAGCCGTAGTTGGTGCTCTTGAGCGCCGCCAGGTGCTGGGCGTCCAGGCCCGGGGTGATCTGGATCTTGGCCAGGGCGCGCAGCGGCACGGCCATGACCAGGTAATCGGCCTGGTAGCCGACGCTACCGACCTTGACCGTGACGCCGTCCTTGTCCTGGACGATGGCGGTCACCGGCGAGCTGGTCTTGATGGTCTTGAGCTGCTTGACGAAGGCCTGGGCCAGTACCGGGCTGCCGCCAGGCAGGCGCGCGGCGCGCAGGTCGCGGTCGCTGACGCCACGGTAAACGCGGTTCTGCTGGGCGAAATACAGCAGCGACAGGCGCGACGGTTCATCGTAGCGGGTACGAATCTGCTGGTTGACCAACTGACGCGCAGTGGCCGGCAGTTGCAGCTTGTCGAGCCAGGTGGACACGTTCATCTGGTCAAGGGCGAACAGGGTGCTGGTGGCCTGCGGGTTGAGCGGGTCGTCGATCGAGCGGGCCAGGTCGTCGAGGGTTTTCTCGTAGCGCTTGAGGGCTTCGGCGGTGGCCGGCTGCTTGGTGGCAAGGTCCGTGGCGCTGAAGTATTCTCCGTCGATCAGGTAACCGGGGGTACGCACGAATTCCGGTGCTGGCAGGGTATCGAGCTTGAAGCGCTCCAGGTACTGGTTGAGCACCGGCTGGGCCTTGCCGTTGCCGATCCACTCGCTGGTGGCCAGGCCCGAACGCCCGCCCATGCCCGCCTTGGCTTCCAGCAAGGTCACCTGCCAGCCCTTGTTCTGCAGCTCGTAGGCGGCGGTCAGGCCTGCCAGGCCGCCACCCACCACGATCGCCGTGGGTGTCTTGTCCTTCGCCAGTGCCCCCGCGCTGGACACACCGATCAATACCAACGCGCACAGGCGCACCCAAGCAGCAGCCATGTCGGCGAACTCCGAGTTGAAATTACAGGAATGAGAAGAGGCAGGAATGCCCCGAGAGCGATGCGCTAAGAATACGTCAGCTATTGAGGGCCTGCCAGCACGGCGATATCAAGTGCCTCAGGCAACAGGAAATTTTATTTTTGCCACAGGTTTCGGCCAGCAGTGCAGCGACGGCGCCGCGCACCTTGGCCGCCTTTGGCCGGCAACGGTTGTCCTGCCCCCTGGCTTTGCTTAGGCTTACAGGTTCGAACCACGCCGCAACGCCAGGAGAAGTGCCCATGGGCCTCAACGATCAGTGGATGCAACGCGACCTGAAGGTCCTGTGGCACCCCTGCACCCAGATGAAAGACCACGAGCAGCTGCCGCTGATCCCGATTCGCCGGGGCGAAGGCGTGTGGCTCGAGGACTTCGACGGCAAGCGTTACCTGGATGCGGTGAGCAGCTGGTGGGTCAACGTGTTCGGCCATGCCAACCCACGCATCAACCAGCGCATCAAGGACCAGGTCGACCAGCTGGAACACGTGATCCTGGCAGGTTTCAGCCACCAGCCGGTCATCGAGCTGTCGGAGCGTCTGGTGGCCATGACGCCGGCGGGGCTGGACCGGGTGTTCTACGCCGACAACGGCTCGTCGTGCATCGAAGTGGCGCTGAAGATGAGCTTCCACTACTGGCAGAACATCGGCAAACCGGCGAAAAAGCGCTTCGTCACCCTGACCAACAGCTACCACGGCGAAACCATCGCCGCGATGTCGGTGGGCGACGTGCCACTGTTCACCGAAACCTACAAGGCCTTGCTGCTCGACACCCTCAAGGTGCCCAGCCCAGACTGCTACCTGCGCCCCGAGGGCATGGGCTGGGAAGAACACTCGCGAAACATGTTCGCGGCCATGGAGCAGACCCTGGCCGAGCACCATGAAAGCCTTTCGGCGGTGATCATCGAGCCGCTGATTCAAGGTGCCGGCGGCATGCGCATGTACCACCCGGTGTACCTCAAGCTGCTGCGCGAAGCGTGCGACCGCTACGACGTGCACCTGATTCACGACGAAATCGCCGTGGGCTTCGGCCGCACCGGCACGATGTTCGCTTGCGAGCAGGCCGGCATCCGCCCGGACTTCCTGTGCCTGTCCAAGGCCTTGACCGGCGGTTACCTGCCGCTGGCCGCCTGCCTGACCACCGACAAGGTCTACCAGGCGTTCTACGACGACTACCCAACCCTGCGCGCGTTCCTTCACTCGCACAGCTACACCGGCAACCCGCTGGCCTGCGCCGCTGCCCTGGCGACTTTGGACATCTTCGAGCAGGACAACGTGATCGAGGCCAACAAGGCCCTGGCCACGCGCATGGCCAGCGCCACCGCGCACCTGGCAGAGCACGCCCATGTTGCCGAAATTCGCCAGACCGGCATGGCCCTGGCCATCGAGATGGTCCAGGACAAGGCCACCAAGGCCGCCTACCCCTGGCAGGAGCGGCGTGGCCTGAAGGTGTTCGAGCACGCCCTGACCCGCGGCGCCCTGCTGCGCCCACTGGGCAGCGTGGTGTACTTCCTGCCGCCGTACGTGATTACCCCGGAGCAGATCGACTTCCTCGCCGAGGTGGCCAGCGAAGGCATCGACATCGCCACCCGCGACAGCGTCAGCGTGGCCGTGCCCGCCAATTTCCACCCCGACTTCCGCGACCCGGGCTAAGCCCCAAGCGACATGCCAGTCCCCGGTAGGAGCGACCGAAGGTCGCGATGGGCTGCAAGGCAGCCCCCTGGCACCTCTACTTAGCCATGTGGCCCTTTCGCGACCTTCGGTCGCTCCTACCAGGGGCTGTGCCCACACCTTATTTCGAGTTGAACCATGAGACTGTCCCGCTTCTTCATCGACGCCCCCTTGAGCCTTGGCGAGCACGACCTGCCTGAAGCCCAGGCCCATTACATTGGCCGCGTGCTGCGCATGGCCCCCGGCGACGCCGTGCAACTGTTCGACGGCAGCGGCCAGGAATTTCTCGGCCAGTTGCTCGAAGTCGGCAAGAAGACCGTGCGTGTAAGCCTCGACCAGGCCCTGCCTGGCCAGGCCGACTCGCCCCTGCACGTGCACCTCGGCCAGGGCCTGTCCCGTGGCGAGCGCATGGACTGGGCGATCCAGAAGGCCACCGAGCTGGGCGCCAACGCCATCACCCCGATCGTCAGCGAACGCTGCGAAGTGCGCCTGAAGGACGAACGTGCCGACAAGCGCCTGGCCCACTGGCGCCAGGTGGCGATCAGCGCCTGCGAACAATGCGGCCGCTCGACCCTGCCGGTGATTCACCCGCCGCTAACCCTGGCCGAATGGCTCAAGGCCACCGAGGCTGACCTCAAGCTGGTGCTGCACCCGGTGGCCGAGCCGCTGACCAGCCACCAAAAGCCCGCGAAACTGGCCTTCCTGATTGGCCCCGAAGGCGGCCTGAGCGATGCCGAAGTGGACCAGGCCAAGGCCGCCGGCTTCCACGCCGCCCGCCTCGGCCCGCGCGTGCTGCGCACCGAAACCGCCCCCGTGGTGGCACTGTCGGTGGCCCAGCAGCTGTGGGGCGATTTTTCCTGACGCGGCTAACGCACGTAGAACGATACCGCCACGAAGTGCAGCAGGCTGCCGACGATCACGAACAGGTGCCAGATCCCGTGGGCATGGCGCAAGCGGCTGTCGAGGGCGAAGAAGATGATGCCGACGGTGTAGAACACGCCGCCGGCCGCTAGCCAGGCGAAACCGGCGCTGCCCAGGGTATTGAGCAACGGTTTGACCGCCACCAGCACCACCCAGCCCATCACCGCGTAAATGATGATCGACAGGATGCGTGCCTCGGAGCGCGGTTTGATTTCCTGCAGCATGCCGATCACCGCCAGGCCCCAGACCACGCCAAACAGGCTCCAACCCCAGGGGCCGCGCAGGCTCACCAGGCAGAACGGGGTGTAGCTGCCGGCGATCAGCAAGTAGATCGACAGGTGGTCGAGCTTGCGCATGATCACCTTCGCCCGGCCACGGGTGCTGTGGTAGAGGGTGGAGATGCTGTAGAGCAGCAGCAAGGTGCTGCCGTAGATGGAGAAACTGACGATTTTCCACGGGTCGCCCTGCAGGCCCGCGACCACGATCAGCCAGATGGCACCGATACAGGCCAGGACGGCACCGACAAGGTGGGTCCAGGCGTTGAAGCGTTCACCGTAATACATGCAGACACAGACCTCCTGATCCGGGCTGGGTTCCTGTAGGAGCGGGCTTGCCCCGCGAAGAGGCCCTCAACCCAAACATCCTACCCAAGCGCAGATTGCAATTGCGCGTCACGCACCAACCGTTCAAGCCCCGCCAGATCCGGCACCCGTGCCACCTGCTCGCCCACCTGCACCGCCGCCAGCTCCAGGCTGCCCAGCGCCACATCCACGTAGTTGAGCTGGCTGTCGAGCTTGCACGAGCGCGGTATGTCCTGCAGCAGCACCGCCAGGTAGCGCAGCCCGGTATCGCCCAGGGCATTGAGCACCACGATGCGCGCCCGCTCGCCACACGGCGTCTCGCCGCCACAGGCGGCCTCGAAACCAATCAGCGGCAGGTGCTGCTGGCGCCAGTCGATCCAGCCCAGGTGCCAGCCCGGCTCGCCGCGCTGGCACACCAGGTTGCGCTGGCCAATCAGTTCGGCCACCGCCACATTGGGCAACACCAGGGTGCGGTCACCCAGGGGCAGCAGCAACCCCGTGAGGCTGCTGCGCTGCCCGGCAATCAGTTCAAGCATGGCTGTGGCTCCAGTGGGCGATGCTCTGCAGCAGCACCGACTCCTGATAGGGCTTGCCCAGGTAGTCGTTGACGCCAATGGCCATGGCCCGGTCGCGGTGCTTCTGCCCGGTGCGCGAGGTAATCATGATGATCGGCAAGTCCTTCAGGCGCTCGTCGCGGCGAATGCGGGTGGCCACTTCGAAGCCGTCCATGCGCGGCATTTCGATGTCCAGCAACAACACATCGGGCCGGTGTTCTTCCAGCAGGGCCATGGCGTCGACCCCGTCCTTGGCGGTCAGCACGCTCATGCCGTGGCGTTCGAGCAGGCGGCTGGTGACCTTGCGCACGGTCACCGAATCGTCCACCACCATCACCAGCAAGGCCCGCCGCGGCGCCGGGCCGAACAGCGTTTGCTGCACGCCACTGCCACCCGGCAGGCGCGCCAGGCGCCGTTGCTGGCCGCGCAGCTGGCCCAGCAGGTCGAGAATCAGCACCACCCGGCCATCGCCGAGCAACGTCGCGCCGGACAGCCCGGCCACCGCGGCGAACTGCGGCCCAAGGCTCTTGACCACGATCTCGCGGCTGGGCGACAGGCTGTCGGCCTGGATGGCGAACGACTGCTCCTGGGAATGCACCAGCAACACCGGCAGCGGCACGCTCTGCCCCAGCAGCACCGGCCGTGGCACCCCCTGCAGCAGCTCGCCCAGGTAGCGCAATTCGTATTCATGCCCGGCATACACGTAGCGCGGCACGTCGAGCTGGTAGCAGGCCGCCAGTTCCGCCGGCGGCACGCGGACGATGCCTTCGATGGTGTTGAGTGGGATGGCGTACTGCTCCTCGCCCACATGCACCATCAAGGCGCGGTTGATCGACACGGTGAACGGCAGGCGGATCAGGAAACGGGCGCCCTTGCCCGGGGCCGACTCGATGGTCATCGAGCCGCCCAGTTGCTTGACCTCTTCGTGCACCACGTCCATGCCCAGGCCACGCCCGGAAATCTGGGTGATCTTCTCTGCCGTGGAAAAGCCCGGGCGCAGGATGAACTGCAGGATCTCGTGGTCGCTCAGCTGCGCCTGCGGGTCCAGCAGGCCACGTTTGATTGCCTTGCGCCGCACCGCTTCCAGGGGCACCCCCGCGCCATCGTCGGTCATCTCGATGACGATGTCGGCGCCCTCGTGCAGCAGATTCAGGTGGATGGTGCCCTGCTCCGGCTTGCCAGCCGCCAGGCGCGCCTCACGCGCTTCCAGGCCATGGTCGACGGCGTTGCGCAGCATGTGCTCCAGCGGCGCGACCATGCGTTCGAGCACGCTGCGGTCCAGCTCGCCCTCGGCATTGCCCACCACCAGTTCAACCTGCTTGCCCAGCTCGCTGGCCACCTGGCGCACCACCCGCTGCAGGCGCGGCACCAGGCGCTCGAAGGGCACCATCAAGGTCGCGGTCAAGCCTTCCTGCAACTGGCTGTTCACCCGCGCCTGCTGCTGCAACAGGCTGTAGGCCTCCTGGGCGCGCTGGGCCAGTGTTTCCTTCAGGTCGAGCAGGTCGGAAGCCGACTCGAACAGCGCCCGCGACAGCTGCTGCAGCTGGGAGTGGCGGTCCATTTCCAGCGGGTCGAAGTCTTCGTAGGCATCGCCCTCGAAGGCTTGGCGGCTGCTGATCCGGCCCTGGGTTTCGATGTCCAGGCGCAGCAGCTGGTCGCGCATGCGCTCCAGGGTGGTTTCCATCTCGTTGAGGGCGAACTGGGCATCGTTGACCTGCTGTTCGATGCGCCCGCGAATCACCGAGTGCTCACCGGCCAGGTTGCCCAGGTCGTCGAGCAGTTCGGCGTCGACCTTGACCATGTCGCCGGGCGCCCGCTCCGGCGCTACCGCCGGCGCCTCGGCAGGTGCGCTGTCGGCCTGCACCTGCCCGGCGGCGCTGTCGGTCAACGCGGCGCTGCTGAAGTTGCGGATGTAGTCGATCAGCGCGGTGGCCGCGTGCAGCGGCTGGCCCAGGCGCACCGCGTCGAGCATGTGCGCCAGCCGGTCGTGGCAGTTCTGCAGCAGGGCGAATAGCGCAGCGCTCGGCGGCAGGCGGCCGGCGGCGAGCAGTTCGTAAAGGAATTCCAGCTCGTGGGCCAGGTCGCCGATGGCGGCGATTTCGACCATGCGCGCGCCGCCCTTGAGGGTGTGCAGGTCGCGCAGCAGGTTCTCCACCTCGACGCTGCTGCGCGGGTCGGCCTGCCAGCGCGCCAGGGCGGCGGCGGCGCTTTCGACGATGTCCGAGCTTTCTTCGAGGAAGACTTCCAGCAGTTCCTTGTCCCCGGGGCTTTCGGCCTCTTCGGCCGGCTCAGGCAGCCCATCCAGCGGGGTGACCGCATCACGGCTCACCAACCCTGTGGCATCCGGCGCCAGGGCGCCGTCGAGCAGGTGGCGCAGGGCGTCCACGCAGTCTGGGCGCGGGGTGATTTCCTGCCCGGCGGCCACTTCGTCGAGCATGTCCAACAACGCATCCAGGGTTTGCTGGACGGCGGTGAAAAAGCGCGCACTGGCGCCCAGGCTGCCTTCTTCCACTGCGCCGCAGAGGTCGAGCAGCGCCTCGCACACGGCATCCATTTGCCACAGGTCGGCCAGGTGCGCGGCATGGCCGAGGCTGGTCAGCGCGTCGAGCAGGGTGTCCAGCGGCTCGCGCTGGGCCGGTTGCTGTTGCCAGCGAGACAGCAGCGACTCGGCATCGAGCAGGATGTCCATGGCCTGGGCCAGGAAGCTTGCGATCAACTGCGGGTCGCGCTTGCCGCGGCGCCCGGCATGGGGTTCGGCGTGCAGGCTGGCCAGGCGCAGGTCCACGGCCTCGCCAACCAGCTCGATCAACTGCACCGCGCCAGGAATCGCCGCCAAGGGCGAGCTGCCCAGCTGCGCCAGGCCCTGGCGGAACAGGCCGTGGGCCGCCTGCAGCCACTGCAGCTCCGGCGCTTGCAAGGGCAGCTGGTGGCTGCGGTACTCGCGCACCAGGCGGTCGAAAGCGGTGGCCAGCTCGGCGATGGGCATGACCCCGGCCATGGCCGCGCTGCCCTTGAGGGTGTGCAGGGCGCGCTGCAGGGCATCGTTGACCTCGCAATCCTGGCCGCCTGCGGCCTGCAGGAACGTCGCCAGGCTGGCCAGGTGGCCCTGTGCTTCATTGCGGAAGATATCCAGCAGCTGTGGGTCGAGGCCATCGATCTCGGCTGGCGCCGGGCTGTCATTTTCGGCCAGGGCATGCAGGTGCGCCGCCAGCTGTTCGATTTCACTGAGCTGCGGCAGCTGGCCGGCTGCGAAGTCGGCGAGCAGGTCCGGCAGGTGGACGAACACCCGCTGCAGCGCCACCACGCCTTCCGGGCTCAGGGCAATGCGCCCTTCGAGCACACGGTTGAGCAGGTGCTCACCGCCCCAGGCCAGTTCCGCCACCGCTTCGGCATGCACCATGCGCCCGCTGCCCTTGAGCGTGTGCAGGTCGCGGCGCACGTGCACCAGGGCATCATTCAGGCGATTGTCGGCGCGCCAGCGCAGCCAGTGCCGTTCGATCTCCGGCAGCAACTCGCCGGCTTCTTCGAGAAACACCTCGCGCAGCTCATCGTCGATGCCGTCGCTGCCAGGCTCGCAACCACCCTGCGGGCCGGCGTGGGTACAGGCCACGCCCAGTGCGGTCAGGCTGGCACGGGCCATGTCGAGAAAGGGCTGGGCGTCGGCCAGTGGGTCGGCGACGCGCCATTGCAGGTAGCACTCGGCGGCGCTCAAGGCTTCGGCCAGGTGGGTCAGGTCCTGCGCGGGTGGCTCCACGTCCAGGTGCTGCAGCCAGCCCAGCACATAACCTGCGCAGCCGCCGAACACTTCGGCAGCTGCCGGCAGCATCAGCATCGCCAGCGCCCCACGCACCTGCTGCAGCAAGCCCGGCAAGGGTTGCAGGCGCTGGCGTGGCCAGCCGGACTCCAGGCAATCGCCGATCAGGTCCTTGGCCTGTTGCAACACATTCAGCGACTCGTTGAGCACCAGCTGGCGAATCTCCGCCAGGTCCGAACCCGGCAGGCTGCCGGCGCCGCCCTCCTCCAGCGGCAGCACCATGCCGTTGAGCGTGGCCTCGACGTACAGCAAGGCACCGGCCACATCCATCAGCACCGCGTCATCCACCGCCCGTTCGCCCTGGGCCAGCGCCTGCAAGGCCAGTACCTGGTCGATGATGACCCGCCGTGGCTGCTGGAAGCCCAGCACGGCCAGGGTGTCGGCCACATGGCGCAAGGGCGCCAGCAGCGCATCCAGTTCTTCGTTGTGCTGGCGGTCGCCGCGCACGAACTGGTCCAGGCGCTCCTTGATGCGCACCAGGTCATCGCACAGGGCGGTGATTACCGAGCGCAGGGCGTCGCGGCCGGGGCCTGCCTGCAGCTGCTCGCGCCAGTTGCCCAGCGACAGGTCGAGGTTGGCCAGGTCGTCGTCACCGGCAAAGCGCTGGGCGGCGCCGCTGATCAGGCTGGCCTGGGCCAGGGGCTCGACACCGCGGCAGGCGCGCAGCTGGTTGAGCAGCGGCAGCATCACCAGCGGCAGGTCATGGCGCGCACCACGCAGCCGCTCCAGGTACGACGGCAGCTGCTCAAGGCCGCGGAACAACGGGCCCAGGCAGTCGCCTCGCGGGCTGACCTGGCCGTCGGCCAAGGCCCTGGCCAGCAGCTCCAGTTCCTCGGCCAGGCGCGTGGCGCCGCTGAGTTCGAGCATGCGCAGGCAGCCATGCACCTGGTGCAGGTTGTCCACCACGAAGGCCAGGATCGACGGGTCGCCGGTTTCCCCGGCAAAGCGCTCCAGGGCCTGGCGCGCCTGGCCCAGGCAATCGAGGATGGCGGCCCGGGTCCAGGCCAGGGCCACGGTGTCGTGGCGCTCGGGGGTGACGGCAGCGGCCATGGGCGCTCCTCAACTGCGCTCGGCAGGTGCCGGCAGGGTAAAACCGGACACCGACCGGCGCATCTCGCTGGCCATGCGCGCCAGGTGGCGGATGCTGTCGGCGGTGGCGCCGGAGCCTGCGGAGGTTTGCGCGGTGATCTGCTGGATCACCGCCATGGTGTGGGAAATCTGCCCGGCCGAGGAGGTCTGCAACTGGGCCGCATCGGAGATGCTGTGGATCAGCTCGGCCAGGTTCTGCGACACACCCTCGATCTCGGCCAATGCAACGCCGGCATCCTGGGCCAGGCGGGCGCCGCGTACCACTTCGGCGGTGGTCTGCTCCATGGAGATCACCGCCTCGTTGGTGTCGGCCTGAATGGTGCGCACCAGCGCCTCGATCTGCCGGGTGGCCGAAGACGAGCGCTCGGCCAGGCGTTGCACTTCGTCGGCCACCACGGCAAAGCCGCGCCCGGCCTCACCGGCCAACGAGGCCTGAATCGCCGCGTTCAGGGCAAGAATGTTGGTTTGGTCGGCAATGTCGTCGATCAGGCTGACGATATCGCCAATTTCCTGGGAAGACTCACCCAGGCGCTTGATCCGCTTGGCGGTGTCCTGAATCTGCTCGCGGATGTTGTCCATGCCGTTGATGGTGTTGTGCACCACCTCGTTGCCCTTGTTGGCAATGGCCACCGAGCGCTCGGCGACCTTGGCCGACTCGTAGGCATGGGCCGACACCCGGTCGATCGACTCGACCATGTCGCCCACCGCCTCGGACGCCTCGCTGATCTGCTCGGCCTGATGCTCCGAGGCCTTGGCCAGCTGGCGGGCGGTGTTCTGCGTGTCCTGCACCGCGGCTGCCACCTGCTCGGCGCTGTGGTTGATGGTGGCCACCAGGTCGCGCAGCTGGTCGACGGAGTAGTTGATCGAATCGGCGATGGCGCCGGTAAAGTCCTCGGTGACCGACACGGTCACGGTCAGGTCGCCATCGGCCAGCTCTTCGATTTCATCGAGCAGGCGCATGATCGCCTGCTGGTTGCGCTCGTTCTTCTCGGCGGTTTCATGCAACTGGCGGTGGGTGGTGCGCACCATCACCAGGCCAATGAGGATGATCGAGGCCAGCGCCAGCAGGCCCAGAACGTAACCCCCCACGGTGTCGAGGGTACGCCCGCCGGCCAGGTTCTCGAAGCCGTTGGCCAGGTGCGAGGCCTCGTCGAGCAGGGTTTGCGACAGGCTGAAGATGTTGCTGGCCGCCTCGCGCACGCGGTACAGCTCGGGCGAGGTTTCGAGGATTTCATCCACCGAGCCCGCCACGAACTGGAACAGCTCGGCAATCTCGGCCAGGCGCGCGCGGGCATCGGCGTCCTCGACACGGGTTACCTGGATGGCCGGGTTGCCGCCGAGCATGCCTTCGAGCACCTGGCCGAAGCGGCTGGCGTCGCGGCCAAAGCTGTCGGCGGCCTGGGCGGCGCTGTCGTCGCCGGCCAGCACGGTGTTGACCGAACCGAGAATACGCTCGGCAAGCAGCAACTGGCGCTGGGCCACCACCACCTGGTTGGCCGGGGCGCCGCTCTGCAGCAGGATCTCCACCACTTTTTCGTACTCGACCTGCAACTGCGGCACGGTTTCGGCCAGGGTCGCCGCCACCTGGTGCAACGACAACACGGTCTGTTCGCTGGCGAGGATAGTGTCGGTGTTCTTGCGCAGGTTTTCCCAGTCCTGGCGCACGGTTTCCATTTCATCGCGCACCGCCACCGGGGCCGGGGGCAGGCCGGTGGACTTGTCGCCTTCGCGCAGGTAGCTCCAGCGGCGCTCGAAGTCGTTGCGCGCATCGGACAGCAGCTTGAAGGCCAGGGCCTTGCCGGCTGCGGCCTCGGTAGCGTTCTTGGCGATGCGCTGGGACAGCACGCGCAACTCGCCGGCGTGGCCGATGTACTGCTTGTCGTGGTTGGCCTGGGTATTGAGGTAGGCGAAGTTGGCAAACAGCAGGATGATCGACAGGATCAGGATCACGAACAGCACGGTGATCTGCACGATGCTGCGCGTGCGGGGGGTCATGCTGGCGGGGGCGACGGGGGTGGCCGGCTTGTTCACGTTCGAAAGTCCTATAGCGCCACGTCAAGAAAGCCCGGCGCCTGGGCCAGGGCGAAGGGGCTGAAGATCGCCCAGGTGCGTTCACGCGCGAAATGCCCCTGAACGAAGCGGGCGGCGGCACGCAGCAAAGGCTGCGGCGGCGACAGTTGCAGGCTGCTCAGGGCGAAATGCTGCAGGCCCAGCACTTCGTCGACCAACAGGCCAACGAACAGGTCTTCATGGTCCAGCACCAACACCCGCCGCTGCTTGCCGGGTGCGGCCGGGCCCAGGCCGAAGAAGCTGCTCAGGTCCATCACCGGCAGCAGCCGCCCACGCAGGTTGGCCACCCCGCACACCCAGGGCTGTACCCCAGGCACCCGGCTGCTGCGCGGCTCGCGCAGCACTTCGGCCACCTCACCCATGGGCGCGACGAACCACTGCCCGGCGATGCGAAAGCCGATGCCGCTCCAGTGCTGCAGGCGGGTGTCCTGCGGTGGCTGGTCGGCCACCAGCAGACGGCAGCGCCGGTCGATGTCCAGCAACAGTTCGAAGGCGGTCAGCGACGCGCCTTGCGGGCGGGTGGTCAAGCGCCCAGCACTTCTTTGAGCTTGGCGATCAGGGCGTCCTCTTCCACCGGCTTGGTGAGGAAATCACGGGCACCCTGGCGCTGGGCCCAGATGCGGTCGGTTTCCTGGTCCTTGGTGGTCACCACCACCACCGGAATGCCGGCGGTTTCCGGGTTCTTGCTCAGCTGGCGGGTGGCCTGGAAGCCATTCATGCCGGGCATGACGATGTCCATCAGCACCGCATCGGGCTTTTCCTGCAGGGCCAGGGCCACGCCGTCGGCACCGTTGTCGGCCTTGAGCACCTGGTGGCCGTGCTTTTCCAGCCATTCAGTCAATCTGTACATCTCTGTCGGCGAGTCGTCGACAATCAGAACGCGGGCCATGCTGGTTCCCCATCAGGACATTGAAGGCCGCGCCGGGCGGGGCGCGGTCAGGTTGCGGGTTGTTCGAGCGCGACGAAACCAGGCACGTGGGCCCTGATCGCGTCGAGCAGTTCTTCCTTGCTAAAGGGTTTGGTCAGGAACTGGTCGGAACCGACCACCCGGCCACGGGCCTTGTCGAACAGGCCATCGCGCGACGACAGCAGGATCACCGGGATGTCCTTGTAGGCGCTGTTGTGCTTGATCACGGCGCAGGTCTGGTAGCCGTCCAGGCGGGGCATCAGCACATCGACGAAGATGATCTGAGGCTGTTGGTCGACGATCTTGGCCAGGGCATCGAAGCCATCGCTGGCGGTGACCACCTCGCAACCGGCCTCGCCGAGCAACATCTGCGCGGTGCGGCGGATCGTGCGGGAGTCGTCGATCACCATCACCTTCAGGGGTTGTTCCATGTTTTGCGCTACCGTCGCTGTTTGATGCTGAAAGCCCGAGGCCGCTTCGCGCCCCTTTCGCGACACAAGGCCGCTCCCACAAGAATCACGCCGAACCCTGTGGGAGCGGCCTTGTGTCGCGAAAGGGCTGCGCAGCAGCCCCAAAGGCCTGTTGTACAGCACTGTGACTGGCATTTTTAGCACACTCCGGGTGCCCGTTCCATCTGCCGCGCCCCTTGACCTGCGGCGCTCACAGCGCCACCCTGAGCCACTTTTCTTTCGATCGACCGCGGCCACCGGCCGCCAGAGGAACCACCCCATGAGCGTTCGCCTCGGCATTGTCATGGACCCCATCGCGTCCATCTCCTACAAGAAGGACAGTTCGCTGGCCATGCTGCTGGCGGCCCAGGCCCGTGGCTGGGAGCTGTTCTACATGGAGCAGCACGACCTCTACCAGGGCGAGGGCAAGGCCCGCGCGCGCATGCGCCCACTGAAGGTGTTCGCCGACCCGGCGCGCTGGTTCGAGCTGGGCGAGGAACAGGACGCCCCGCTGGCCGAGCTGAACGTGATCCTGATGCGCAAGGACCCACCGTTCGACATGGAGTTCGTCTACAGCACCTACCTGCTGGAGCAGGCCGAGGGCGAAGGCGTGCTGGTGGTCAACCGCCCGCAAAGCCTGCGCGACTGCAACGAAAAACTGTTCGCCACGCTGTTCCCGCAGTGCACGCCGCCAACCCTGGTCAGCCGCCGCCCGGACATCATCCGCCAATTCGCAGCCCTGCATGGTGACGTGATTCTCAAGCCGCTGGACGGCATGGGCGGCACCTCGATCTTCCGCCACCGGGCCGGCGACCCCAACCTGTCGGTGATCCTGGAAACCCTGACCGCGCTGGGTGCCCAGCAGATCATGGCGCAGGCCTACCTGCCGGCAATCAAGGACGGCGACAAGCGCATCCTGATGATCGACGGCGAGCCGGTGGACTACTGCCTGGCACGTATCCCGGCCAGCGGCGAAACCCGCGGCAACCTGGCTGCCGGTGGGCGTGGCGAAGCGCGCCCGCTGACCGAGCGCGACCGCTGGATCGCCGCCCAGGTCGGCCCGACCCTGCGGGCCAAGGGCCTGCTGTTCGTCGGCCTCGACGTGATCGGCGATTACCTCACCGAGATCAACGTCACCAGCCCGACCTGCATCCGCGAGATCGATGCGGCCTACAACACCGATATCGGTGGCAAGCTGATGGATGCCATTGATCGCCAGCTCAAGGCGCGCTGACCGCCAACACAGAGCAAATGCACGGAGTGGGGTATGATGCCGGTCCTTTTCGACTGAGCCACTGCCCCGCTTCGCAGTTGCTGGATACCCGATGACGCTGCCTGCCGACATCCCCGCCGACCTGCTGCCACCCCGCGTTCGCCCGGTGGACAGGCTTGGCTTTACCCTGTTCCTGGCTGCCCTGGTGCACCTGGCGCTGATCCTCGGCGTGGGTTTCAGCGTGGTCAAGCCTGCGCAAATCCGCCAGACCATGGACATCACCCTGGCCACCTTCAAGAGCGAGAAAGCGCCCGAGAAGGCCGACTACCAGGCCCAGGACAACCAGCAAGGCAGCGGCACCCTGGAAAAGAAAGCGGTGCCCACCACCACCGAGGTGGCGCCGTTCCAGGACAGCAAGATCAACAAGGTGACCCCGCCGCCGGCTGCCAAGCCTGAAGTGGCGCCGCCACCGGTGCCGCAGAAGTCCGCCGTGGCCACCCAGGCGGCCAAGGCGCAGAAGGTCGAGCCCAAGCCCAAGGAAAGCAAGCCACAGCCCAAGCCGGCCGCGGCCACGCCGGATTTCGACAGCTCGCAGCTGTCGAGCCAGATCGCCAGCCTTGAGGCGGAGCTGTCCAACGAGCAGCAGATGTACGCCAAGCGCCCGCGCATCCACCGCCTGAACGCCGCCTCGACCATGCGCGACAAGGGCGCCTGGTACAAGGAAGAATGGCGCAAGAAGATAGAACGGGTGGGTAACCTCAACTACCCCGACGAAGCGCGTCGCCAGCAGATCTACGGCAGCTTGCGGATGATGGTGTCGATCAACCGCGATGGCTCGCTGTACGAAGTGCTGGTGCTGGAGTCTTCCGGGCAGCCGGTGCTGGACCAGGCGGCCCAGCGTATCGTGCGCCTGGCGGCGCCGTTCGCACCGTTCACCGGCGACCTGGCCGAGTTCGACCGGCTGGAGATCATCCGCACCTGGCGTTTTGCCCGTGGGGACCGTTTGTCCAGTAATTGATTGGGGGCGCTGTGCGCAGGGCTTGCAGCATGGGGTGGCGCGGATATCGAGCGCCGCCCGCGCGGCGCATCGCGAGCTGCGCTCGCTCCTACGTTTGTTTCGGGCCAATCATCCCCCGGCCCTACGCGCACTGTGTAGGAGCGAGCGCAGCTCGCGATGCGCCGCACAGCGGCGCCCTCCCAGACCGGCGATGACACCTTGTCAGCCTCGCCACCTGGCGCCACACTATCCCCCATGAAAACCCTCACCCCGAGCTACCTCAAGCACCAGTTCCTGATCGCCATGCCGCACATGGCCGATCCGAACTTCGCCCAGACCCTCACGTATATCGTCGAGCACAACGCCAATGGCGCCATGGGCCTTGTGGTCAACCGACCGCAGGAGCTGAGCCTGGCCGACATCCTCGAGCAGTTGCGCCCGGACGAAACGCCGCCGGCCAGCACGCTGCAGGTGCCGATCTACCAGGGTGGCCCGGTGCAAACCGACCGCGGGTTCGTGCTGCACAGCAGCGAATGCAGCTTCCAGGCCACCGTGGCCCTGGAAGGGCTGTCGCTGACCACCTCGCAGGACGTGCTACTGGCCATCGCCGCCGGTGTAGGGCCCAAACAAAGCCTCATTACCCTCGGCTATGCCGGCTGGGAAGCAGGCCAGCTGGAAGCGGAACTGGCCGATAACGCCTGGCTCAACTGCCCGTTCGACCCGGAGATCATCTTCGGCCTGAACAGCGACCTGCGCCTGGACGCCGCCGCCGCAAGCCTGGGGATCAACCTCAGCCTGCTGACCAGCCAGGCGGGCCACGCCTGATGGCCGAACAGACCCCTACGCTGCGCCTACTGCTGGGCTTCGACTACGGCAGCAAGCAGATTGGCGTGGCCGTGGGCCAGGTCATCACCGGCCAGGCCCGCGAGCTGTGCACCCTCAAGGCGCAGAACGGCGTGCCGGACTGGGCCCAGGTGGAAAAACTCATCAACGAGTGGAAACCCGACGCCATCGTCGTCGGCCTGCCGCTGAACATGGACGGCACCCCCAGCGAAATGAGCGCCCGCGCGGAAAAATTCGCCCGCCGCCTGAACGGCCGCTTCAACCTGCCCGTGCACACCCACGACGAACGCCTGACCACCTTCGAGGCCAAGGGCGAACGCCTGGCCCGCGGCGGCCAGCGCGGCAGTTACCGCGACAACCCGGTCGATGCCATTGCCGCTGCCCTGCTGCTGCAAGGCTGGCTGGAGGCCAATACCTGATCTTTCCGCGTCCACGCCGGGGCAACCACACCCCGGCGCCCCCAGGAGATACGCAATGAGCCTACCCAATCCCGCCGAGCTGATCCGGCAGATGGCTGTCGACCTACGCGCCCATCTGGCCCGCCGCGCCATCAGCGAACCCCGCTACATCGGCATCCGCACCGGCGGCGTCTGGGTTGCCCAGGCCCTCCAGGAAGCCATGGCCGACCAGAGCCCGCTGGGCACCCTGGACGTGTCGTTCTACCGCGACGACTTCAGCCAGAACGGCCTGCACCCGCAAGTGCGCCCGTCGGAGCTGCCGTTCGAGGTGGAAGGCCAGCACCTGGTGCTGGTCGACGACGTGCTGATGAGCGGCCGCACCATCCGCGCCGCGCTCAACGAACTGTTCGATTACGGCCGCCCGGCCAGCGTCACCCTGGTCTGCCTGCTCGACCTGGATGCCGGCGAACTGCCGATCCGCCCCAATGTACTCGGCGCCACCCTGTCGCTGGCCGCCCATGAACGGGTAAAATTGACCGGGCCCGCACCGCTCGCCCTCGAGCGCCAGGACCTCGCTTCCGCTTCCGCCCTTTAAGAGTCCCCTCGCGATGACGCCAATCGACGCCAAGCGCCCGCTGCAGCTCAATGACCAGGGCCAGCTGCGCCACTTCCTCTCGCTCGACGGTTTGCCCCGCGAACTGCTCACCGAGATCCTCGACACCGCCGACTCGTTCCTCGAAGTCGGCGCCCGGGCCGTGAAGAAAGTCCCGTTGCTGCGCGGCAAGACCGTGTGCAACGTGTTCTTCGAGAACTCGACCCGCACCCGCACCACCTTCGAACTGGCCGCCCAGCGCCTGTCCGCCGACGTGATCAGCCTGAACGTGTCGACCTCCTCGACCAGCAAGGGCGAAACCCTGTTCGACACCCTGCGCAACCTCGAAGCCATGGCCGCCGACATGTTCGTCGTGCGCCACTCCGACTCGGGCGCCGCGCACTTCATTGCCGAGCACGTGTGCCCGGACGTGGCCGTGATCAACGGCGGTGACGGCCGCCACGCGCACCCGACCCAGGGCATGCTCGACATGCTCACCATCCGCCGCCACAAGGGCAGCTTCGAGAACCTGTCGGTGGCCATCGTCGGCGATATCCTGCATTCGCGCGTGGCTCGCTCCGACATGCTCGCGCTCAAGGCGCTGGGCTGCCCGGACATCCGCGTGATCGGCCCGAAAACCCTGATCCCGATCGGCATCGAGCAATACGGCGTGAAGGTGTACACCGACCTCGCCGAAGGCCTCAAGGACGTCGACGTGGTGATCATGCTGCGCCTGCAGCGTGAGCGCATGGCCGGTGGCCTGCTGCCCAGCGAAGGCGAGTTCTACCGCCTGTTCGGCCTGACCACCGCGCGCCTGGCCGGCGCCAAGCCCGACGCCATCGTCATGCACCCTGGCCCGATCAACCGCGGGGTCGAGATCGAATCGGCGGTGGCCGATGGCAAGCACTCGGTGATTCTCAACCAGGTCACCTACGGCATCGCCGTGCGCATGGCGGTACTGTCCATGGCCATGAGCGGGCAGAACGCGCAACGTCAATTCGACCAGGAGAACGCCCAGTGACCATCAGCATTCTTGGCGCCCGGGTGATCGACCCTGCCAGCGGCCTGGACCAGGTCACCGACCTGCACCTGGACGGCGGACGCATCGCTGCCATCGGCGCCGCGCCTGCAGGCTTCAGCGCCAGCCGCACGATTCAGGCCGACGGCCTGATTGCCGCCCCTGGCCTGGTCGACCTCGGTGTGTCGCTGCGCGAGCCGGGCTACAGCCGCAAGGGCAGCATCGCCAGCGAAACCCGCGCCGCCGTGGCCGGGGGCGTCACCAGCCTGTGCTGCCCGCCGCAAACCAAGCCGGTGCTGGACACCTCGGCAGTGGCCGAGCTGATCCTCGACCGCGCCCGCGAGGCCGCCAACAGCAAGGTCTACCCGATCGGCGCCCTGACCAAGGGCCTGGAAGGCGAGCAACTGGCCGAACTGGTGGCCCTGCGTGACACCGGTTGCGTGGCCTTCGGCAACGGCCTGAAGGAAATCCCCAACAACCGTACCCTGGCCCGTGCCCTGGAATACGCGGCCACCTTCGACCTGACCGTGGTGTTCCACTCCCAGGACCGCGACCTGGCCCAGGGCGGCCTGGCCCACGAAGGCGCCATGGCCAGCTTCCTCGGCCTGCCCGGCATCCCGGAAAGCGCCGAAACCGTGGCCCTGGCGCGCAACCTGTTGCTGGTGGAACAGAGCGGCGTGCGCGCCCACTTCACCCAGATCACCAGCGCCCGTGGCGCCCGGCTGATCGCCCAGGCCCAGCAGTTGGGCCTGCCGGTGACCGCGGACGTGGCGCTGTACCAGCTGATTCTCACCGACGAATCGCTGCGCGAGTTCTCCAGCCTGTACCACGTGCAGCCGCCCCTGCGTACCGCCGCCGACCGCGACGGCCTGCGCGAGGCGGTGAAGTCGGGGGTGATCCAGGCGATTTCCAGCCATCACCAGCCCCACGAGCGCGATGCCAAGCTGGCCCCGTTCGGTGCCACCGAACCGGGTATCAGCAGCGTCGAGCTGTTGCTGCCGCTGGCCATGACCCTGGTCGAGGACGGCCTGCTCGACCTGCCGACCCTGCTGGCGCGCCTGAGCAGCGGCCCGGCCAAGGCGATGCGCCTGCCGGCCGGCGAGCTGAAAGTGGGCGGCGCTGCGGACCTGGTGCTGTTCGATGCCAAGGCCTCGACTATTGCTGGCGAGCAATGGCTGTCGCGCGGCGACAACTGCCCGTTCATCGGCCACTGCCTGCCGGCGGCCGTGCGTTATACCTTGGTCGATGGCCACGTCTGCCACGAGGCCTGACCGGCAACGCACGCTGCTTCAGGTAGGAGCGACCAGAGGTCGCGAAAGGGCGGCACAGCCGCCCAGGGCCGCAAAGCGGCCCTTTTCGCGACCTACGGTCGCTCCTACCATTGGCCGCGCCAGGTTCAGCAACCATTCATCCCCTTCGGTTGAAATTCTTCCCCCCACCCCCATATGAGTCTGCATCAGGCAATTTTGCCCCGCTGCGTGGAGACTCTCCCCTTGACCACCATCGTTTCTGTCCGCCGTAACGGCAAAGTCGTCATGGGCGGCGACGGCCAGGTATCCCTCGGCAACACCGTGATGAAAGGCAACGCGAAAAAAGTCCGTCGCCTGTACAACGGTGAAGTGATTGCCGGTTTCGCCGGTGCCACCGCCGATGCGTTCACCCTGTTCGAACGCTTCGAGGCCCAACTGCAGAAACACTCCGGCCACCTGGTGCGTGCCGCCGTGGAGCTGGCCAAGGAATGGCGCACCGACCGCTCCCTGAGCCGCCTGGAAGCCATGCTGGCCGTGGCCAACAAGGACGCCTCGCTGATCATCACCGGCAACGGTGACGTGGTCGAACCCGAAGACGGCCTGATCGCCATGGGTTCCGGCGGCGGCTACGCCCAGGCTGCGGCGCGTGCCCTGCTGAACAAGACCGACCTGTCGGCCCGGGAAATCACCGAGGCCGCCCTGAACATCGCCGGTGACATCTGCGTGTTCACCAACCACAACCTGACCATCGAGGAGCAGGACCTGGCCGAGTAAATCAGCTGTTCTGGCGCTCCGCCCCGGTGGCGGAGCTTTTCCACGCTGATAAGCCCCGTGCAAGGACCCTATTGATCATGTCCATGACCCCCCGCGAAATCGTCCACGAACTCAACCGCCACATCATCGGCCAGGACGACGCCAAGCGCGCCGTCGCCATCGCCCTGCGCAACCGCTGGCGGCGCATGCAACTGCCTGCCGAATTGCGTGCTGAAGTCACGCCAAAGAACATCCTGATGATCGGCCCTACCGGCGTCGGCAAGACCGAAATCGCCCGCCGCCTGGCCAAGCTGGCCAACGCGCCGTTCCTCAAGGTCGAAGCCACCAAGTTCACCGAAGTGGGCTATGTGGGCCGCGATGTCGAGTCGATCATCCGTGACCTGGCCGATGCTGCCCTGAAAATGCTCCGCGAGCAGGAAATCGTCCGCGTGCGCCACCGCGCCGAAGACGCCGCCGAAGACCGCATCCTCGACGCCCTGCTGCCGCAGGCGCGGGTCACCAGCTTCAGCGAGGAAGCGGCACAAAGCAGCAGCGACTCCAACACCCGCCAGCTGTTCCGCAAGCGCCTGCGCGAAGGCCAGCTGGACGACAAGGAAATCGAAATCGAAGTGGCCGAGAACGTGGGCGTGGAAATCGCTGCGCCGCCCGGCATGGAAGAGATGACCAACCAGCTGCAGAGCCTGTTCGCCAACATGGGCAAGGGCAAGCGCAAGAGCCGCAAGCTGAAGGTCAAGGACGCGCTGAAGATGGTGCGCGACGAGGAAGCCAGCCGCCTGGTCAACGAAGAAGAGCTCAAGGCCAAGGCCTTGGAAGCGGTCGAACAGCACGGCATCGTGTTCATCGACGAAATCGACAAGGTGGCCAAGCGCGGCAATGTCGGCGGCGCCGATGTGTCCCGTGAAGGCGTGCAGCGCGACCTGCTGCCGCTGATCGAAGGCTGCACCGTCAACACCAAGCTGGGCATGGTCAAGACCGACCACATTCTGTTCATCGCCTCCGGTGCGTTCCACCTGAGCAAGCCAAGCGACCTGGTGCCAGAGCTGCAAGGCCGCCTGCCGATCCGTGTCGAGCTCAAGGCGCTGACCCCGGAAGACTTCGAGCGCATCCTGCAAGAGCCGCATGCCTCGCTGACCGAGCAGTACAGTGCTCTGCTCAAGACCGAAGGGCTGAACATCGAGTTCGCTGCCGACGGCATCAAGCGTTTGGCCGAAATCGCCTACCAGGTCAATGAAAAAACCGAGAACATCGGAGCCCGCCGCCTGCACACCCTGCTTGAGCGCCTGCTCGAAGAGGTGTCGTTCAGTGCAGGCGATTTGGCCAGCAGCCACGACGAAGCACCGATTCGTATCGATGCGGCGTATGTGAATGGCCACCTCGGTGAGCTGGCGCAGAACGAAGACCTGTCGCGGTACATTTTGTAAGACCGCAGGGGCCGCTTTGCGGCCCATCGCGACCTGGCGGTCGCTCCTACCGGAGAATCGCATTCCGTCGCAGGATTGCGGTCCGGCGGTGCATCGCGGTCCGGCGGCGGATCACGGTTCCTGGTAGGAGCGACCGCAGGTCGCGAAAAGGGCTGCAAGGCAGCCCCCTTGCACAATCCCCGGAATCTCCCGAAGCTTGCAACATCTGCTCACAAGAGATTCCCGCCATGGCCCGCCTGCCCACCGCCATCAACCTGCACAAAGCTTCCAAGACCCTCAGCCTCACCTACGCCCCCGGCGAGGTCTACCAGCTGCCCGCCGAGTTCCTGCGCGTGCACTCCCCTTCCGCCGAGGTCCAGGGCCACGGCAACCCCATCCTGCAATTTGGCAAGATCAACGTCGGCCTCGTCGGCCTGGAACCTGCCGGCCAATACGCCCTGAAACTGACCTTCGACGACGGCCATGACAGCGGCCTGTTCACCTGGGAGTACCTTGAGCAGTTGTGCCTGCGCCAGGCGCAGCTGTGGGCCGAGTACCTGGATGAACTGCACAAGGCCGGCAAATCCCGCGACCCGGCCGAATCCGTGGTCAAACTCATGCTCTAGCTCAACGCTTCCAGGCTTTAGAGCGCATTTTCTAATCTCATCTGTTTGAATGCCTTACAGACAACTCTTAAACGGGTTGTCTTGCGCATTACATGAAAGTCGGGTAACCAATGGAGCTGGCAAGTTCCCTGCATCGCCTTGAAGGCGATCAGGCACTGGTCGGTATGTAAAAGGTCGCGAGCGAAAGCAGGCTGTCTTCACACGCAGAATCCCCCGCAGCTCATCGCCGAAAGCATCCGGCCCGCAGCACCGCTGTTCCTTATCACTGGTCACCCGAGTAGCAGTACCGGGCTGTCCGCCGGGGCACAGGCCTTGGCAAACCGGTACTCGTCTCAGGACAACGGAGCGTCGTAGATGAGTAACAAGAACAACGATGAGTTGCAGCGGCAGGCCTCGGAAAACACCCTGGGCCTGAACCCGGTCATCGGCATTCGCCGCAAAGACCTGCTGAGCTCTGCTCGTACTGTGTTGCGCCAGGCCGTGCGCCAGCCGCTGCACAGCGCCAAGCACGTGGCGCATTTCGGCCTGGAGCTGAAGAATGTGTTGCTGGGCAAGTCCAGCCTGGTGCCGGAAAGCGACGATCGCCGCTTCGCCGACCCGGCCTGGAGCAAGAACCCCCTGTACCGCCGCTACCTGCAAACCTACCTGGCCTGGCGCAAGGAGCTACAGGACTGGATCGGCAGCAGCGACCTGTCGCCCCAGGACATCAGCCGCGGCCAGTTCGTCATCAACCTGATGACCGAGGCCATGGCGCCCACCAACACCCTGTCCAACCCGGCAGCGGTCAAGCGCTTCTTCGAAACCGGCGGCAAGAGCCTGCTCGACGGCCTGTCGAACCTGGCCAAGGACATGGTCAACAACGGCGGCATGCCCAGCCAGGTGAACATGGAAGCCTTCGAGGTGGGCAAGAACCTGGGCACCAGCGAAGGCGCGGTGGTGTACCGCAATGACGTGCTGGAGCTGATCCAGTACAGCCCCATCACCGAGCAGGTGCATGCCCGCCCGCTGCTGGTGGTGCCGCCGCAAATCAACAAGTTCTACGTGTTCGACCTGAGCCCGGACAAGAGCCTGGCCCGCTTCAGCCTGCGCTCGCAGCAGCAGACCTTCATCATCAGCTGGCGCAACCCGACCAAGGCCCAGCGCGAATGGGGCCTGTCGACCTACATCGATGCGCTCAAGGAAGCCGTCGACGCGGTGCTGTCGATCACCGGCAGCAAAGACTTGAACATGCTCGGCGCCTGCTCCGGCGGCATCACCTGCACCGCATTGGTGGGCCACTACGCCGCGCTCGGCGAGCAGAAGGTCAATGCCCTGACCCTGCTGGTCAGCGTGCTCGACACCACGGTCGATACCCAGGTGGCACTGTTCGTCGACGAGCAGACCCTGGAAGCGGCCAAGCGCCACTCCTACCAGGCTGGCGTGCTCGAAGGCAGCGACATGGCCAAGGTGTTCGCCTGGATGCGCCCCAACGACCTGATCTGGAACTACTGGGTGAACAACTACCTGCTCGGCAACGAGCCGCCGGTGTTCGACATCCTGTTCTGGAACAACGACACCACGCGCCTGCCCGCCGCGTTCCACGGCGACCTCATCGAGATGTTCAAGAACAACCCGCTGACCCGCCCCGACGCCCTGGAAGTGTGCGGCACCTCCATCGACCTCAAGCAGGTCAAGTGCGACATCTTCAGCGTCGCCGGCACCAACGACCACATCACCCCGTGGCACTCGTGCTACCGCTCGGCGCACCTGTTCGGCGGCAAGATCGAGTTCGTGCTGTCCAACAGCGGCCATATCCAGAGCATCCTCAACCCACCCGGCAACCCCAAGGCGCGCTACATGACCGGTGCCGACCGCCCGGGTGACCCAGCAGCCTGGCAGGAAAACGCCGAGAAACATGCCGACTCCTGGTGGCTGCACTGGCAAGCCTGGCTGGGCGAGCGCTCGGGCGAGTTGAAGAAGGCCCCGACCCGCCTGGGCAACCGCACCTATGCCGCCGGGGAAGCATCGCCAGGGACTTACGTCCACGAGCGTTGAGCTGCAATGCCGTGGCGGCCCGCTGGGCACCACGGCGATTTTTTCACCACCGAGCCACGTGCATGTCGCAACCCTACGTTTACCGCACCGTTGAACTGGACGACCAATCCATCCGCACCGCCGTGCGCCCAGGCAAGCCACACCTGACGCCGCTGCTGATCTTCAATGGCATCGGCGCCAACCTGGAGCTGGTATTCCCGTTCATCGAGGCCCTGGACCCGGACCTGGAGGTGATCGCCTTCGACGTGCCGGGCGTGGGTGGCTCGTCCACCCCCAAGCATCCGTACCGCTTCCCAGGCCTGGCCAAACTGTGTGCGCGCATGCTCGACTACCTGGACTACGGCCAGGTCAACGTCATCGGCGTGTCCTGGGGCGGCGCCCTGGCCCAGCAGTTCGCCCATGACTATCCGGAGCGTTGCAAGAAGCTGGTGCTGGCCGCCACCGCCGCCGGTGCGGTGATGGTGCCGGGCAAGCCCAAGGTGCTGTGGATGATGGCAAGCCCGCGGCGCTACGTGCAGCCCTCCCACGTGCTGCGCATCGCGCCGCTGATCTACGGGGGCGGCTTTCGCCGCAACCCGGACTTGGCCATGCACCACGCAGCCAAGGTGCGCTCGGGCGGCAAGCTGGGCTACTACTGGCAGCTGTTCGCCGGCCTTGGCTGGACCAGCGTCCACTGGCTGCACAAGATCCAGCAGCCAACCCTGGTGCTGGCCGGTGACGACGACCCGCTGATTCCCTTGATCAACATGCGCCTGCTGGCCTGGCGAATTCCCAATGCCCAGCTACACATTATCGACGACGGTCATTTGTTCCTGATCACCCGGGCCGAGGCCGTCGCCCCCATCATCATGAAGTTTCTCCAGCAAGAGCGTCAGCGCGCGGTCATGCACCCCAGCCCCGCCACCGGTGGCTGATTTGTTGCTTGCTGTTGCATGAAACCAAGCCGTGGCCTGACAACGGAGTGTTGCCATGAAAGAAAAAACGGCCAAGGGAACGTCAACGCTTCCCGCCACCAGCATGAACGTACAGAACGCCATCCTCGGTGTGCGCGGCCGTGACCTGATCTCGACGTTGCGCAGCGTGGGCCGCCACGGCCTGCTCAACCCCCTGCACACCGCCCGCCACCTGGTGGCCCTGGGCGGCCAGCTGGGCCGGGTGATGCTCGGCGACACGCCTTACCAACCCAGCCCGCGGGACACTCGCTTCAACGACCCGACGTGGAGCCAGAACCCGTTCTACCGGCGCGGCCTGCAGGCCTACCTGGCGTGGCAGAAGCAAACCCGCCTGTGGATCGACGAAAGCCACCTGGACGACGACGACCGCGCCCGTGCGCACTTTCTGTTCACCTTGATCAACGACGCCCTGGCACCGAGCAATTCGCTGCTCAACCCGCTGGCGGTGAAGGAGCTGTTCAACACCGGTGGGCAGAGCTTGGTACGCGGCGTGGCCCACCTGCTCGACGACCTGCGGCACAACGACGGCCTGCCACGCCAGGTGGACGAGCGCGCCTTCGAGGTGGGTGGCAACCTGGCGGCCACCCCTGGCGCGGTGGTGTTTCGCAACGACCTGCTGGAGCTGATCCAGTACAAGCCGATGAGCGAGAAGCAACACGCCCGGCCGGTGCTGGTGGTGCCACCGCAGATCAACAAGTACTACATCTTCGACCTGCAGCCGAACAACAGCTTCGTCCAGTACATGCTCAAAAGCGGCCTGCAGGTGTTCATGGTCAGCTGGCGCAACCCCGACCCGCGCCACCGCGAATGGGGCCTGTCGAGCTACGTGCAGGCACTGGAAGAAGCCCTGAACGCCTGCCGCAGCATCAGCGGCAGCCGCGACCCGAACCTGATGGGCGCCTGCGCAGGTGGCCTGACCATGGCCGCGCTGCAAGGCCACCTGCAAGCCAAGCACCAGCTGCGCCGGGTGCGCAGCGCCACCTACCTGGTGAGCCTGCTCGACAGCAAGTTCGACAGCCCCGCCAGCCTGTTCGCCGACGAGCAGACCATCGAGGCGGCCAAGCGCCGCTCCTACCAGCGCGGCGTGCTGGACGGTGGCGAGGTGGCGCGGATTTTCGCCTGGATGCGGCCCAACGACCTGATCTGGAACTATTGGGTCAACAACTACCTGCTCGGCAAGACCCCACCGGCCTTCGACATCCTCTACTGGAACGCCGACAGCACGCGCCTGCCAGCGGCCCTGCACGGCGACCTGCTGGACTTCTTCAAGCTCAACCCGCTCACCCACGCCGCCGGGCTTGAGGTGTGCGGCACGCCGATCGACCTGCAACAGGTGGACCTGGACAGCTTCACCGTGGCGGGCAGCAACGACCACATCACCCCGTGGGATGCGGTGTATCGCTCGGCGTTGCTGCTGGGCGGCGAGCGCCAGTTCGTGCTGGCCAACAGTGGGCATATCCAGAGCATCATCAACCCGCCGGGCAACCCCAAGGCGTATTTCCTCGAGAACCCCAAGCTGTCCAGCGACCCGCGTGCCTGGTTCCACGACGCCCAGCGCCGCGAGGGCAGCTGGTGGCCGTTGTGGCTGGAGTGGGTGACGCCGCGCTCCGGGCCGCTGAAGGTGCCGCGCACCGAGCTGGGCAACAGCACCTACCCACCGCTGGGCCCTGCGCCAGGCACGTATGTCCTGAGCCGATGAGTACCCCGACTGGATGAAGACCCGCGACCGGATACTCGAATGCGCCCTGCAGCTGTTCAACCAGCAGGGCGAGCCCAACGTCTCGACCCTGGAGATCGCCAACGAGCTGGGCATCAGCCCGGGCAACCTGTACTACCACTTCCACGGCAAGGAGCCGCTGGTGCTGGGGCTGTTCGAGCGCTTCGAGGAAGCCCTGGTGCCCCTGCTGGACCCACCGCTGGAGGTGCGCCTGGAGGCCGAGGACTACTGGCTGTTCCTGCACCTGATCGTCGAGCGCATGGCCCAGTACCGGTTCCTGTTCCAGGACCTGTCCAACCTGAC
This sequence comes from Pantoea sp. Ap-967, assembly GCF_011752565.1. Taxonomy (GTDB): domain Bacteria; phylum Pseudomonadota; class Gammaproteobacteria; order Pseudomonadales; family Pseudomonadaceae; genus Aquipseudomonas. The sequence goes on along the minus strand of NZ_VWXK01000027.1, from coordinate 12,552 downwards.
CGGGCGCCTGCCAAAGCTTGCGCGCGGCATGCGCAGCTTGATAAACGCGCTCAAGCGCACGCTGGCGGCCTTGCTGGCCAGCCTCAAGGGGCAGGGCTTGGTGACCAGTGAAACCCAGGCGCTGGGGCAACTGGTGGAGCAGATCACCTTGACCCTGATGTTCTCGCTCGATTACCAGCGGGTGCTGGGGCGCGAGGGGGATGTGGGGATCGTGGTGTACCAGGTGATGATGCTGGTGGCGCCGCATTTGCAGGAACAGGCGCGGGCGCAGGCTGAGCAGTTGGCGGTGCGGTATCTAGAGGGGTAGGCCTGACACGGGTGTGTTGCTGCACCGACGCATTCGCGGGGCAAGCCCGCTCCTACAGGAGCGGGCTTGTCGGGACGCCGAACCGCCGCGAAGGCATCACGCCGCGATCAGAGCAGCGAACCGGTGCTGGCCGGTGCCGATGGCGGGTTGCTGGCCGGGGCGGCGCTTGGGGCCGGTGCCGGGGTAGCCGCCGGTGCGGCGCTGGCAGCCGGTGCAGCTGGCTTGGCGGCAGCAGGCTTGGCCGGGGCTTTCTTCACGGCCGGTTTCTTCGCCGCGACAGGCTTGGCTGCAACCGGCTTGGCAGCAGGTTTTGCGGCTGGCTTGGCCGCTGCGGTCTTGGCCGCTGGCTTAGCGGCGGCCGTTTTAGCCGCCGGCTTGGCCGCTGCCGTTTTTGCCGGGGCCTTGGCCAGTGGCTTGGCAGCAGCCTTGGCCGCTGCCGGCTTGGCGGCGGCCGAGCGCGAGGAGATCGGGGTAACCGACGCACCGGTCAGTTTCTCGATCTGCTTGGTCAGGCTGTCGACCTGCTGGTGCAGGGCCTTGATCTCGTTGCGGCTTGGCACGCCCAGGCGCGAGATGGCGCTGTTCAGGCGCTTGTCGAAGGCTTCTTCGAGTTCGCTCCACTTGCCCAGTGCACGGTCCTTCACCCCGGAAACCCGCGAGGTGGTCGAGGACTTGGCGCTTTCTGCCACGTCTTCAGCGGTTTTCTTTGCCTGCTTCTCGGCCTTTTCGCCGTCCTTCACCAGCGAGTCGAACAGCTTCGGCCCATCCTGGTCGACTTTCGAATAGATACCCAGCCCTGCCAGCCAGATCTTGCGGGAGTATTTCTCGATCCCGCCAATCCAGGAGCTGCCTTCTTTGTCGGTACTCTTCTTGCCAGCCATCCTGCTCTCCTTATGGTTTGTGCGCGACGCGCTCAAGCAGCTCATGCAGCTGTTCAAGCTTGATGGACAACGCCTCAACGTCATGTTTAGACGGAATGCCAAGGCGATTCAAGGCGCGGCCTACCCGTGCGTCGAAAGCTCTTTCGATCTTGTCGAGCTGCAGCTCGACCTTGCCACGTACGCGGCTGACTTCTTCACCGGCTTCTTCGAGCTGGTGGTTGGCGGCATCGAGCTCTTTGTCGATGCGCTTCTTGCCACGTTTCTCGACGCCTTCACCAGCTTTTACCAGTTCCTTGAAGTAGTCGGAACCTTCCTGGCCGACACGGGCGTAGGCGCCGATACCGGCGAGCCAGATCTTGCGCGCATAACCGCGCACTTCGCTCAGGGTGCCCGGAGCGTCGTCCTTGTGCTTCACATTCACTTTGGCCATGTTCTGTACCTCATGCTCATGAGTGGAGGGAGGAACCGCCCATGGAGGTTGGGCTTGAGCACAAGGTAGAGAGGGAAATTAGAATCTTCACCCTAAGGTGGCAGGGCCTCAGGCCAGGGCCTTGTCCAGCGCCCGTTCGATCTCGCCCTTGATGGTGCCGCTCATCATCGACAGCATCATGCCCAGCTTCAGCTCCACGCGGATGCTGTCTTCGCCAATGTGCACGCTGCCGTTGGCGCCGCTGCGCGCCACATCCACCCGGTCACCGTTCCAGGTGGCCTTGAGGTCGTATTCGCGGCTGAGCTTGTCGACCAACGCTTCGGCCTTGGCGCGGGCGGCTTCGCGGCCGAGGGAGTGTTTGCGTTCGACGCTGATCTGGGTCATGCGGGTATTCCTGGGTATGTAGACATAATGGGCATTATGCCCGCGCCTGCCCCGGGGCACACCCCGCCAAGACAAATCCGCCCGTTCGCCCTAGAATGGCGGTAATTTTTTCCGGTGAAGCGATATGAACGACCAGCGCAAAGGCGAACACGCCGAACCCACCACCCACTTCGGCTACCAGGACGTGCCTGAAAGCCAGAAGGCGAAGAAAGTCGCCGAAGTGTTCCACTCGGTGGCCGCCAAGTACGACCTGATGAACGACGTGCTCTCCGGCGGCATGCACCGCTTGTGGAAGCGCTTCACCATCGAGCTGTCGGGCGTGCGCGCCGGCAACCGCGTGCTGGACATCGCCGGCGGCACCGGCGACCTGGCCGCCAAGTTCTCGCGCTTGGTAGGCCCGAGCGGGCAGGTGGTACTCGCCGACATCAACGATTCGATGCTCAAGGTTGGCCGTGACCGCCTGCTCGACCGCGGCGTGGCCGGCAACATCGAGTTCGTTCAGGCCGACGCCGAAAAGCTGCCGTTCCCGGACAACCACTTCGACTGCGTGACCATCGCCTTTGGCCTGCGCAACGTCACCCACAAGGACGCAGCCATCCGCTCGATGCTGCGCGTGCTCAAGCCCGGTGGGCGGCTGTTGATCCTGGAATTCTCCAAGCCGACCAACAAGCTGATGTCCAAGGCCTACGACGCCTACTCGTTCGCCTTCATGCCGCTGGCCGGCAAGCTGATCACCAATGACGCCGAGAGCTACCGCTACCTGGCCGAATCGATCCGCATGCACCCCGACCAGGAAACCCTCAAGAGCATGATGGTCGAGGCCGGTTTCGACCGTGTCACCTACCACAACATGACCAGCGGCATCGTTGCCGTGCACCGGGGAATCAAGCCCTGATGCTGCTGGCCGGGCTGCTCGCCAGCGTCGAACATGGCCTGAACCGCGTGCTGCGCATGGACAGCACGGCCTTGCCGCGCCTGGCCGCGCTGGAAGGCAAGGTCATCGAGATCGACTGCCGCCAGCCCGCCCTGCGGGTGTTCATCCTGCCCGATGAAGAAGGCCTGATGCTCGCCGCCCACTGGGAAGGTGAAGTCGACTGCAGCCTGCGCGCCCCGGCCGGCAGCCTGGTGCAACTGGCCGTGGCCCGCGACAAAACCGCCGTGCTGCACAGCCCGCAGGTGGAACTGCATGGCGACAGCGCCGTGCTGCTCGACCTGTTCGGCGTGCTGCAGGACCTGGAGCTGGACTGGGAGCACGAGCTGCAACGCTGGCTGGGCCCGGTGGCCACGGCGATGCTGGCCGGGCACATTCGCCTGCGCGCACGCTGGACCCGCCAGGGCCTGGGACGTTTCAGCGACAACCTGTCCGAATACCTGGCCGAAGAGTCGCGCACCCTGGTGGGCAAGCGCGAAGCCGAAGCCGCCTTCAGCGAGCTCGACAGCCTCAAGCTCGACATCGAACGCCTCGAGGCGCGCCTGCAGCGCCTCTCCCGATCCCTTGATACCAGCGATAACGCATGAAGCTGCTCGCCGTCCGCCGTCTTTTCCGCATCCAGCGCGTGGTGATCCGCTACCGTCTCGATGACCTGCTGTTCGACCAACCGCTGCTGCCCTGGTGGCTGGCCAGCTTGCGCCTGCTGATGCCGTGGCGCTGGCTGCCCCGCAAGCCCTCGGCGCTTAGCCGTGGCGCACGCCTGCGCCTGGCGCTGCAAGACCTGGGGCCGATCTTCATCAAGTTCGGCCAGCTGCTGTCCACCCGCCGCGACCTGCTGCCCAACGACATCGCCGATGAGCTGATGCTGCTGCAGGACCGCGTGCCGCCGTTCGACCCCAAGCAGGCCGTGGCGCTGATCGAGTCGCAGCTGGGCGCGCCGGTGGCGCAGCTGTTCAGCCGCTTCGACGTCGAGCCGCTGGCCTCGGCCTCGGTGGCCCAGGTGCACGCCGCCCGCCTCAAAAGCGGCGAGGAAGTGGTGGTCAAGGTGGTGCGTCCTGGCCTCAAGCCGGTCATCGCCCAGGACCTGGCCTGGCTGTTCCTGATCGCCAAGGCCGCCGAGCGCGCCTCGGCCGATGCCCGCCGCCTGCACCCGGTGGAAATCGTCGGCGACTACGAGAAAACCATCTACGACGAGCTCGACCTGCTGCGCGAGGCGGCCAACGCCAGCCAGTTGCGGCGCAACTTCGAAGGCTCCGAGCTGATGTACGTGCCCCAGGTGTACTGGGACTTGTGCCGGCCCAAGGTGCTGGTGATGGAGCGCATCTACGGGGTGCCGGTGACCGACATGGCCACCCTGGCCGACCAGCGCACCGACATGAAGCTGCTGGCCGAGCGCGGCGTGGAGGTGTTCTTCACCCAGGTGTTCCGCGACAGCTTCTTCCACGCCGACATGCACCCGGGCAACATCTTCGTCAGCACGGTCAAGCCGTGGAGCCCGCAGTACATCGCCATCGACTGCGGCATCGTCGGCAGCCTCACCGCCGAGGACCAGGACTACCTGGCGCGCAACCTGATCGCCTTCTTCAAGCGTGACTACCGCCGTGTGGCCCAGTTGCACATCGATTCAGGCTGGGTGCCGGCACACACCAAGGTCAATGAATTCGAAGCGGCGATTCGCACCGTGTGCGAACCGATCTTCGAAAAACCGTTAAAGGATATTTCCTTCGGCCAGGTGCTGATGCGCCTGTTCCAGACGGCGCGGCGCTTCAACATGGAAGTGCAGCCGCAGCTGGTGCTGCTGCAAAAGACCCTGCTCAACATCGAAGGCCTGGGCCGCCAGCTGTACCCGGACCTGGACCTGTGGAGCACCGCCAAGCCATTCCTCGAACGCTGGATGCGCGAACGCATGAGCCCCAAGGCGGTGATCGGCAACCTGTACAGCCAGGCCGAACAACTGCCGCACCTGGCGGGCATGACCCGCGACCTGCTCGAACGCCTGTCGCAGCCGCACCTGCAAGACCCGCCACTGCCCGAGCGGCGCCGCCAGGGCGACCGCTGGGCCCTGCGCCTGCTCGGTGCGGGCCTGCTCGCCGGGGGTGCGGTGCTGGCCGCCAGCGCCGCCGAGGCCGCCAGCCTGGCTGCCCCGGCCGCTTGGCCGGCCTGGTTGATGCTGGCCGCCGGCCTTTACCTGATCGTGCGCCAATAGCCAGCCGCGCTGCTGGCTGGCACACTAGCGCAAAGGGCCCGGCACAGGAGCGGGCCCGTTTTGGAGTCGACGATGAAAGACTGGCTGGACGAGATCAAGTGGAACAGCGATGGCCTGGTACCGGCAATCGCCCAGGACCACAAGACCGGACGCGTGCTGATGATGGCCTGGATGAACCGCGAGTCGCTGGCGTTGACCGCCGCCGAGCAACGCGCCATCTACTGGTCGCGTTCCCGTGGCAAGCTGTGGCGCAAGGGCGAGGAGTCCGGCCATGTGCAGAAATTGCATGAACTGCGCCTGGACTGCGATGCCGACGTGATCATCCTGATGGTCGAGCAACTGGGCCATATCGCCTGCCACACCGGCCGTGAAAGCTGCTTCTACCGCGTCTTCGAAGGCGGCCAGTGGAAAATCGTCGACCCGGTCCTGAAAGACCCGGATGCCATCTACAGCGCAGGACACTGACATGAGCGACACCCTCGACCGCCTGGCTGCCGTGCTCGAAGAGCGCAAGCAGGCCGCCCCCGACAGCTCCTACGTGGCCAGCCTGTACCACAAGGGCTTGAACAAGATCCTGGAAAAACTCGGCGAAGAGTCCGTCGAGACCATCATCGCCGCCAAGGATGCGGCGCTGAGCAAGGATTGCAGCGATGTCATCTACGAAACCGCAGACCTGTGGTTCCATAGCCTGGTGATGCTCAGTGCGCTGGGCCAGCATCCGCAAGCCGTGCTCGATGAGCTGGACCGCCGGTTCGGGCTGTCCGGGCACGATGAGAAGGCAGCGCGACAGCCGTCTGCCTGATAGTTTCGGGGGCGTTACTACACGCCTGCTCCCACAACGGGTGCACCGCTAGCCCTCGGGGTAACTAGCCCTCAGGGTAAACAGACAATTTTCAGGAGTACGAAATGGGTATTTTTGACTGGAAACACTGGATCGTCCTGCTGGTGGTCGTGGTACTGGTCTTCGGCACCAAGAAGCTGAAGAACTTCGGCAGCGACCTGGGCGAGTCGATCAAGGGCTTTCGCAAGGCCATGAACGACGAAGAGAACAAGCCGGCCGAGCAAACCCCGCCGCCTGCCCAGCCCGTGCCACCGGTGCAGAACACTGCCCAGCCACAGCAGGGCCACACCATCGAGGGCCAGGCCCAGCCGGTCCAAGAGCCACAGCGGAAAGACTGACCCATGTTCGGCATCAGCTTCAGCGAACTGCTGCTGGTAGGCCTGGTTGCCCTGCTGGTGCTCGGCCCCGAGCGCCTGCCCGGCGCCGCGCGCACTGCGGGGCTTTGGATCGGCCGGCTGAAGCGCAGCTTCAACGCGATCAAGATGGAGGTCGAGCGCGAGATCGGCGCCGACGACATCCGCCGCCAGTTGCACAACGAGCACATCCTGCAGATGGAAGAGGAAGCCAAGCGCATCCTCAACCCGCAAACGCCGCCGGCCCAGCCGCCCGCCGCCGCCCAGCCGGGCGCAACGCCTGCCCCGCCTGCTGCCGAACAGGCCGCCGCCCCGGCCACACCGCCTGATCAGCCTCAACCGCCGCGAGCCCCATGAGCGAAAACCCGGAACACGACCAGCCCATGCCGCTGGTCTCGCACCTGACTGAACTGCGTACCCGCCTGCTGCGCTGCGTGGCCGTCATTTTCCTGATCTTCGCCGGGCTGTTCTCCTTCGCCCAGCAGATCTACACCCTGGTGTCGGCGCCCCTGCGCGAGCACCTGCCGGCCAACGCAACGATGATCGCCACCGACGTGGCCTCGCCGTTCCTCACGCCGTTCAAGCTGACGATGATCGTCTCGCTGTTCCTGGCCATCCCGTTCATTCTTCAGCAGATCTGGGGCTTCATCGCACCGGGGCTGTACCGCCACGAAAAGCGCATCGCCATTCCCTTGCTGGTGTCGAGCATCCTGCTGTTCTACGCCGGCATGGCCTTCGCCTACTACCTGGTGTTCCCGTTGATGTTCAAGTTCTTCGCCGCTGCCACCCCGGCCGGCGTGACCATGATGACCGACATCACCGCCTACCTCGACTTCGTGATGACCCTGTTCTTCGCCTTCGGCGTGGCCTTCGAGATCCCGGTGGCGGTGGTGCTGCTGGTGTGGATCGGCGTGGTCGACGTGAAGTACCTGAAGAAAGTGCGCCCTTACGTAATCATCGGCTGCTTCGTGGTCGGCATGATCCTGACGCCGCCGGACATCTTCTCGCAAACCCTGCTCGCGGTGCCCATGTGGCTGTTGTTCGAGATCGGTGTGCTGTGCGGTGGGCTGATCCGCAAGCGCAGCCACGCTGACGACGAAGCCAGCAACGACCACAACGACCAGCCGCCAGCGACCTTGCCGTGAACCTGTTGCTTCTTGAAGAGGCCGACTTCGTTGCGGCCGACCGCGTCGTGCTCGCCGACCGACGCTTCACCCACATGCAGGATATCCACGGCGTGGCGGTGGGCGACAGCCTGCGCGTGGGCCGCATCGGCGGGCTGATGGGCAAGGCCACGGTGCTGCGCCTGGAGCAGCACGAAGCCGAGCTGCAGGTAGCCTTCGACCAACCGCCACCGGCCAAGCTGCCGCTGACCTTGGTACTGGCCGTGCCGCGCCCGAAGATGCTGCGCCGGCTGTTCCAGACGGTGGCGACCCTGGGCGTGCAGCGGCTGATCCTGGTCAACAGCTACAAGGTCGAGAAAAGCTTCTGGCAAACCCCCTTCCTGCACCCGGACAGCATCCGCGACAACCTTATCCTCGGCCTTGAGCAGGCGCGTGACACGGTGCTGCCGGAAGTGCTCATCGAAAAGCGCTTCAAGCCCTTCGTCGAGGACCGCCTGCCGGCCATAGCCGCCGGCACCCTCGGCCTGGTCGGCCACCCCGGCCCCTACCCCGCTTGCCCGCGCGCCGTCGAAGGCCCGGTAACCCTGGCCATTGGCCCGGAAGGGGGCTGGATTCCCTATGAAGTGGACTTGCTCGGCAAGGCCGGCCTTGCCCCCGTGCAACTGGGCGAGCGCATCCTGCGGGTGGAAACGGCGGTAACTGCCCTGCTCTCAAGGATTTTCTGACAAGCGGGTCAGCTTTTCACTATCAAGTTTCCCCGGCGCGCGCCGATGGTGTGGCATCACTACAATAAAGCCGTGCTGCCACACTGCCGGGGAGTCGAACATGTACCAATGGTTAGCCCAATCGCTGGGGAACGTAAGCGTCAATCGCAAGCTGGGGCTGGGCTTCGGCCTGGTGCTTCTGTTGACCCTCGCCATTACCTTGACCGGTTGGCAAGGCTTGAACAGCGTCACTGAGCGCGGTGACAAGCTGGGCAATATCTCGCTGATCCACCAGTACACCCAGGAGCTGCGCATCGCCCGCCAGCACTACCAGCGCGACCGCAACGACGCCGCCATCGGCGAGCTGGAAAAGGCCCTGGGCAACCTTGAGCGCCAGATCAGCACCATGCTCGCGCAGATCGACCAGCCCGCCGACCGCCAGCGCCTGCAACAACAGCAGGCCGCGCTGAGCCAGTACCAGCAGGCCTTCCAGGACATCAAGCAATCCGGCCAGCGCCGTGAAGCCGCGCGCGGCGTGCTGGGTGACACCGCCGACAAGGCGGTTGCCCTGATCAGCCGTGTGCAGCAACGCCTGCTCCAGGCCGGCGACCTTGGCCAGTACCAGTATGCCGTGGAGGTCAGCGCCCTGGTGCAGCAGGCGCGCTACCAGGTGCGCGGCTACACCTACAGTGGCAATGCCGACTACCAGCAAACCGCATTGCAGGCCATCGACCAGGCCCTGGCCGAACTCAAGGCGCTGCCGGCCAAGCTGCCCGCCGAATACGCCGCAAGCCTGGATGATGCCGCCACGGCGCTTGCCGGTTACCGCGATGCGGTGAACCAGTTCAGCAGCGCCCAAAGCGCCAGCGAGCAAGCCCTGCAGCGCATGGCCGACCAGGGCTCGGTGTTGCTGCAGACCAGCGAGGCGATGACGGTTTCGCAAACCGAGGTACGCGATGCCGGCACCCACCAAGCCAAGCTGATGCTCGCCAGCGCCACCGTGCTGGCGCTGGTGCTGGGCCTGCTGGCGGCCTGGGCCATTACCCGGCAGATCATCATTCCGCTGCGCCAGATCCTCGCCGCCGCCGAGCGCGTCGCCAACGGTGACCTGCGCCAGGACCTGCAGTCCAGCCGCCGCGATGAACTCGGCCAGCTGCAAGCCAGCATGCAGCGCATGACCCAGGGCCTGCGCGAGCTGATCGGCGGCATCGGCGACGGCGTCACCCAGATCGCCAGCGCCGCCGAGCAGTTGTCGGCAGTTACCGAGCAAACCAGTGCCGGGGTGAACAACCAGAAGGTCGAAACCGACCAGGTGGCCACCGCGATGAACGAAATGGCCGCCACCGTGCATGAGGTGGCGCGCAATGCCGAGCAGGCCTCGGAGGCCGCGGCGATGGCCGACCAGCAGGCCCGCGAGGGTGACCGGGTGGTGGGCGAAGCCGTTGCGCAGATCGAGCGGCTGGCCAGCGAGGTGGTGAACTCCAGCGAGGCGATGAACCAGCTCAAGGCCGAGAGCGACAAGATTGGCAGCGTGCTCGACGTGATCAAGTCGGTGGCCCAGCAAACCAACCTGCTGGCCCTCAATGCCGCCATCGAGGCGGCTCGCGCCGGTGAGGCCGGGCGTGGCTTTGCCGTGGTGGCCGACGAGGTACGCAGCCTGGCCCAGCGCACCCAGCAGTCCACCGAGGAAATCGAGGAACTGATCGCCGGCCTGCAAAGCGGGACGCAGCGTGTGGCCAGCGTGATGGACGCCAGCCGCCAGCTCACCGACAGCAGCGTCGAGCTGACCCGCCGTGCCGGCAGCTCGCTGGAAACCATCACCCATACGGTGTCGTCGATCCAGGCGATGAACCAGCAGATTGCCACGGCGGCAGAGCAGCAGAGCGCCACGGCCGAGGAGATCAACCGCAGCGTGATGAATGTGCGGGACATTTCCGACCAGACCTCCGCGGCGAGCGAGGAGACGGCCAGTTCCAGCGTTGAGCTGGCGCGGTTGGGGACGCATCTGCAGGGGTTGGTGGGGCGGTTCAGGCTCTGAGCCGAGCGTGTGTTAACGCCAAGATTGTAGGAGCGGGCTTGACCCGCGAAGCAGGCGACGCGGTGGATGGCACCGGCTTTGCCGGTGTTCGCGGGGCAAGCCCGCTCCTACAGGGGGGTTGCAGGCTCAACATTTTTCCCACTGTCTGTGGCGAATTTTCCTACATAAGTTTCAGGTCAAGTCCTACAGCCCCTCCGCCGATGGGCAGGGATGGGATGCCGGCACTCCGCCAGCACCCCTACCCTCTCAATCGGAAGGAGACCTGCCATGTTCGGCTACCTCAACCACAGGCTCGGCAATATCAGTGTCGCCGCCAAGCTCGCCCTGGGCTTCGCCGTGGTGCTGGCCCTCACCCTGGCCACCACGGTCAGCGGCTGGCGCGCCCTGGACGGCGCCATTACCCGCTCGGAACAACTCAGTGAAATCGGCCGCATCAACGACCTGACCAAAGACCTGCGCGCCGAGCGCATCACCTACCGCGTACTCGCCGACGACACCAGCAAAGCGCAGATCGCCGCCACCTTGCAGCAACTCGACAGCATGCTGACCACCCTGCAACAGCGCAGCAGCGTGGACGAGTCGCGCCAGTTGCTGACCCAGAAGCTGCAACTGCTGCAGCGCCTGCAGGCCGACTTCACCGCCCTGCAACAGGCGGTAGAGAACCGCGGCGCACAACGTATCGCCATGCAGGAGCAGGAGCAGAGGCTCAACGATGTGATCGATGAGCTGCAAACCCAGGCCCTGCTGAAGATGCCGGCCGACAGCCAGCAAAATGGCGTACTGACCCGTATGGATACCCTGGGCCGCCAGGTCGAGACGGCCAACCAGCAAAGCCTGGTGCCCGCCTACACCTTCTCGCCCCTCGAAGACTTCGCCAAGGTGGGCGACACCGCCCTGCAAGGCGCCGACAACAGCCTTGGGCAACTGCTTCGGGAGCTGGCCCCGCTGGGCTTGCCGCGCACACTGACCGACCAGCCCGGCATCGAACTGGCCAAATACCGCGCCCGCCTGGACCAGTACCGCAAGACGGCGGTCAAGGTCGAGCAGTTGCAGCAAAGCATGGAGCAGATGGGCAACGACCTGCGCGCAGTGAGCGTGGAGCTGGGCCAGCGCAAGGTGGCGCAACGCGACAGCGAAGCCCTGGCCGCCCGCTCGCTGCTCACCAGCGTGGCCTTGCTGGCCCTGGTGGTGGGGGTGATCGCCGGGTGGCTGATTACCCGGCAGATCACCCAGCCGCTGCACCACACCCTGGCCCAGGCCTCGCGCATCGCCCAGGGCGACCTGTCCCAGGTGGAAACGGTCGAGCGCAGGGATGAGATGGGGCAGTTGCAGGTCAGCATGCGCGAGATGACCCTGAGCCTGCGGGAGCTGATCGGCGGCATCGACAAAGGCGTCGGCCAACTGTCACTGGCGGCCTCGCAGCTGGCGGTGAGCAGCGAGGACACCAAGCTGCGCATCGGCCAGCAGCGCGAGGAAACCGACCAGGTGGCCACGGCCATGAACCAGATGAGCGCCACCGTACAGGAGGTGGCGCAGAATGCCGAACAGGCTTCCCAAGCCGCCTCGGAGGCCGACCACCAGGCGCAGCTGGGCGATGAGGTGGTGAGCGAGGCGATTGCACGTATCGAGCGGCTGGCCGGGCAGATGGACCACTGCATGGCCGCCATGCAGCACCTGGCGGGGGAAAGCCAGCGCATTGGCAGCATCCTCGATGTGATCAAGTCGGTGTCGGAGCAGACCAACCTGCTGGCGCTGAACGCGGCCATCGAGGCGGCCCGGGCCGGGGAAGCGGGCCGCGGCTTTGCCGTGGTGGCCGATGAGGTGCGTGGGCTGGCCCAGCGTACCCAGCAATCGACCGAGGAAATCGAGCAGTTGATCTGCAGCCTGCACAGCGGCACCGACGAAGTGACACGCCTGATCGACGACAGCAAGCGGCTGACTGAACAGAGCGTGGAGCTTAGCCGCAAGGCAGGGCACGCCTTGGGCCAGATCACCGACACGGTATCGAGCATCCAGGGCATGAACCAGCAGATTGCCACGGCCAGCGAGGAACAAAGCGTGGTGGCCGAGGAAATCAACCGCAGTGTTATCAGCGTGCGCGATGTGTCGGACCAGACCAGCGCGGCCAGTGAGAAGACAGCGGCTTCCAGCGGGGAATTGGAGCAGCTGGGGCAGCAATTGCGGGGAATGGTGGGGCGGTTCAGCCTCTAGTGCCGTGTCGCGGCCTTCGCGGGTGTACGACCGGAGACATCGTTTACATCGTAAACCGGGGACATGGTTTACACATTTGAGGCTTGGACGCGGTTTTCACCCCGTCCAAGCCTCCCCAGGAGATGGTCACACAGGAACACAT
>NZ_VWXK01000026.1 GCF_011752565.1 Pantoea sp. Ap-967 | reverse complement strand
GAATGGGAGCCATTGGAAAGTCATCCGCATATTACTGTTCAGACTATGGTTTGGACGAGGCAGTGACCTCACCCCTAAAAGGGTTGCAGCTAGGCCATCGCAATGTGACTTCCCTGGACGCTTACGGGCCAGCAGAGACTCGTCGCATCACGATCGCTAACACGTCCCAGCTGAATGCCAATTTAAGCAACGCGACTGGCTCGCTGAGGTGCCGTAGCAAGTTGTATTGCTCTTCCCACGCCCCGTGCCAAGGCCTGAGGTATCGACTCTCCCGAGCGAGTATCGAAAGCTTCCTCATGGAGCGCCATGCCGGAGCCGGCATAAATACCAATGAACATCTCGATGTGGTCAGTTCGGGATCTCCGTACCTGAACATCGATTGTCCTGCCTTCGCTCAGCGCTTCGTTGTGAGTTCTGTGATAGAGGGTCGGGTCAGCCCATTGCCAGAAAACGTCACCACGAATTCGCATACCTTTAGGCTATATATGGTGTGGTTTCACGGTAGCGCAGGTAGGTGGCGATGTGATCACAGGTACGCAGATTTGCTGTTCATATTGTGACGAAATATAACGCAAGGCGCGGGTGGCAGCGATCAGCAGGGCTCGGGTTGGCCAAGGATTTGGAAAGCTCTTAAAAGGTTGCTCCTGAGCGCCGACTTGCACCATCTGCCCACGTTTATCAGTGTTCCATAGGAGCGAAGACGAGCGACATCGAGCACCACTTGGCGACCCCTTTTTCTCATCACAAATTGTCGAGCTTCAGTGGGCGTAGGGTTCAGACGCTTGGCCCCTGGCAGCTCAATTTCTGGGGCGGTACCCGCTTGGCTGTACACTGATATCTTCTGAATATGCAGTGCTTGCTGTGCACATTGCAGGACGCGCTGAGCAAGACTGCGATCTTTCGCGGAGCCTATATCCCGCTCCACCACAAGGCAGGCCGCCGCGAGCACCTCTGCGATTAACTGCTCGGCTTGTTCCTTGTTCTGATTTGGCATGGCTACCCTCGCATTGCTCGAAACCCCAGGCGCGTAAGGTTCCTGGTCTCATTTCAAGCCTGGAAATCATCTCAGATAGACCCGAGCGCTCTGCATCATTCAGCACTGTCCACTCGAATTCGATTAGGCCGCTGTTCCATAGTGATTCTTGCTCAACCTGGAGGGATCAGGCCACAGACGCGGGCAAAAAACGGACAACAATGGTGCCAATACCCTTTAGGGACGGTAGCCAGATCGTACGCGGTGCTAAGGTGAACCGGAGCTTTTGGGCTGCTAAAGATAATGAAAGCTCTTGCAAGTCCACCTTACGAACCCATAGCGTTCGCGATGATAGGGCAGGGCACTGCCTGTGCCGAAGATTGGCCCGCCTCAGCATTGATGCAGCGGTGCATTTCGTGGAGTTGTGCTATATCAATGTCTTTCGCGTGAGTAGCGCACCTGGTACGCGTCCACGCTTCAACGGAATGAGTTATGACCGATTACGCCTGCAGAGAATGCGTGTCTGAGCGATACCTCCAAGAAACACTCGATTTTGAGGTTGAAGCATCTTGCAGTTTTTGTGGCTCTGAAACGGACGTGATTGGCGTCGGTGAGCTGGTTGAAGCTTGCGAGACGGCACTTCATGCTAGCTTCCAGTATGTGCATCAACCGATGTCGGTGGTGCTCTACCACCGCCCGCACGTCGGTGAGCATCTGTATGATGTGCTACACAGAATGCTCGGTTGCTCCAACGAGTTGACGACGAGTATCGGTGAGAAGCTTCTTGACGCATGGAGTGATTGGAACGACGACGACCCTCACTTCAACGAAGGTGTGACGGCAACCACAGAGATGTCTCGCGCCTGGTCGGAGATGGAGCGCAGCCTGCGCGACGAAGCACGAATTGTTAACCCCACCGTCGCGCGCGTATTGGAAGAAGTCTTCGGTGAGATCGAGCAACTCAACATAGATGAGTCGGCCTCTGCCATCCTCACCATCGCTCCTGACCACCCTTTGAATCAGTTTCACCGTGCTCGTGTTTTCTCGAATCATGATGGTGTTGCGGATGCGCTTGCCCATCCTGAGCGCTTCTTGGGGCCGCCGCCACCCGGTGTTGGTGCAGCAGGGCGGATGAATGCCAAGGGTGTGTCAGTGTTTTATGGCGCCACCGATGTGCAGACCGCTATCGCTGAGGTGCGTCCGCCTGTAGGTAGCCTGGTGGTGACAGCCACCTTCAAGGTCTACCGCCCCCTTCGCCTGTTGAACCTTGCGGGCCTAAGTAAGATTCGGCCTAGCCGAGATTTGAGTTTCTTCCAAGAGGAGCGCATTGAGCAGGCTCATCGCTGTGCTTTCCTCAGCGAGTTGCAGCAACAACTGCTTTTGCCTGTGATGCCCGAAATGGTGGATCAAGGTTACCTCATCACTCAGGCGGTCGCTGATTTCCTGTCGACACATCCGAAGCTGAACCTCGACGGGATCTACTTTCCTTCAATCCAGGTTTCCAAGCGAGACGATGCATCCTCAGGGCACAATGTAATCTTGTTCAACAAGGCATCGGGCGTTCTCAATAGCGAGAAAGGTGATCCGACGTGCCACGTCAATCTCTGGGACAGTTCCGAAGACGGCACCTTTTATGCTCCCGAATTTTGGCCCCAGGATGACGACGCAGAGGGGGAGGCAATTGACTCCAGTGCTCGTGAGAGTGGGGCACGACGCTCCCCCCCTGCACTTGAGCTCAATCGGAGCGAGATTTACATCCACGAAGTGAAGGGTGTTCGTTTTGACACGAATGACTCGGACGTTGCATACCATGGCCCTCTTGCTTGCAGCAACGTTGACCCGGCCTTTTGATTCAGGGGTAGACGAGCAATCGTGGGGAGTCCATTCGAGCACTGACCAGATCGCCGTGTCAGGGTCGCTTGGCGCTCCAGGCTCTCCAGATATTGAATCTTGAGTTGATCAACCATCGGTTTGAGCACCGAATTGTCCTTGAATTCAACCAGCAGCTCGTCAATGGCAGCCAAGGTTTGCTGGGTCGCCAGCTCGATGCTGGCGGGGAGGGCAGGGTCGTAACAAATGGCCTCCAGCCTTCAGTCAAGTTGCGCAAGCGCAGTCAAAGCAGCCTTCATTTGGGCAAAAGCTTCGTCTGATACTGACTGCATTATTCACCATCCCTAGCGAGCGGTATGCTGACTCAAAGCCGACACAAAATTGTAGGCTACGGCTGCTGGCGGAGATGGCTGATTTGCTGGGAGGTGACGTTATGCAAAACTGCAAGGTTGTTGCGGAAGTCGGTTAGAGGGGCTTGAGTCTGGGAATCTTAAGTCGGAGGCCTGATACGCCTCGCCAGTGACCGCACCTGTTAATGCAGCCTCTACCGAAGCGTACCGAACATGCTTCATCTGCCCTGTTCAAGGGATTGAAGAGACCGTCAGCTATGAAAAAGCTCGGGGTTACGTTCTATCGTCTCCATGAGAGCGTCGTCCGTTGTCAGCCCTGCCCGAATCAGTTCCGCGAATGCCTCCAATGCAGCCATGGATGTGTTCATTTCCAAAGTGTCTTGCATGAAGGCCGTCGCGATTTCAGGATATTCGCCACTCGTCTTCTGTGGTCCGCCCAGTCGCTCGAACATTTTCAGTACGGCTGCTCCATTGAAGTACTCGTCGATCCCGAACACCTCACTAAAAACCATGCCTAATGTACCGACGATGTGCGCTTGCTGGCGATTCCAGTCGTTTCTAAGCTCTCCCTCCTGCTTGGACAGCTCAAGCTGCTTGCGAATATTTCCCGGAATAGTGGCGGTAGCACGTCGATCGCTATAGTAGCTGCGCCTGGACAACGCCGCCGCATCTCGGGCCACCTTCCACATGATGAACCACATCTGGGCCACACTGTGCGTGTGCAATCCATGACGAATAGTGCTTCGAATTTTGGTCAAATCCGCAAGCTCGATCTCCAAGTTGTGAAGATCGCACTGATCGATCAGGTACCAGAGGACGTCATCACATGCGTATTCAAGCCATAGATTCCACAGCGTTTCAGAATCGGTAAATGCACGATCCATGATCCGCTCAAACACGTCTTGACCACAGCCTAGCTCGGCATCAGGTAGAAGGAACAACTGCGCTTCATCAAGCAGGAGGCGAAGCTCCTCATCTTCCAGGAAGTAGGTGCCGGGATGAGCAGCCATGGGGTCGTCACCTAGCACACCTTGCTCATACAGACGGTTGATGAATGGGCCGGGGTTGTAGGGCGTCAAATCGCGACACTGCGCGTGAGTAAATCTGCCATTCCACAGACGTGGCCCGACCGAGTCATACAGCGCGCGCAGCACCAAAGCAGCATCGTCTTTAAGCTGGCTGTACACGATGGTTTGACGTTTCGTATATGCGATGTGAGAGGTAAGGCGTGCATCAAGCTCGGCCCTTGCCGCAGCCTCTGCCGCTTGCTTTTTCCTGATCATTACCTCAAAGCATTCGTGACAGGGGCGATAGGATTTGCGAAGTGACTTCTTTACATCTGAGCGCGCACTCGCCGGAATGAGCTTGCCACACTCGCACACATGGTTGTGGTCACGCGCGGTAGCGATCTTGCGCACGAACTTGGCTAATTGCGCAGATTGCGTTAGCTCGCGGAAGGGTACGAGTTCCTTCAGCGGCGCCAAAAACTCACACGACTCATTCATCGCCCAGTAGCGTGTGGCTAGCTCGATCTCTTCTGGATCGGTCGTCAAAAACTCAAGCGTTACAGCCATGTAGATACAACCTAAGTAGTTTCAATGGTGTTAGGCATCCGTCGTTGTGTGCCTGTTCGTGCTCGACCGCCAGGAAGCCCAACCTTCCAATCAGTCCACGCCAGCAGCATCTGCTTGGCGGACGCCCCGGGGCAATGTATGCAAAACTCGACCACTATGAAAGCTGGCCAGCTTAAGAATTGACGATCACGTTCGGCCCTAAGCCTTTCAGATAAGGACATCCAGATGCCAGCCCAGCAACCCTGCCTCATTTATCTCGATAGCTGTGATTACTCCAACCTCAGTCATCCCAAGCTTGACTCGGCGAAAGCTGAACAATTGGCCGGACTGAGGTCGCTCAAAAAGCTCGGTGATGCTGTGTTTGTATACTCGGGCGCCCATATCTCCGAAATG
Source organism: Pantoea sp. Ap-967 (assembly GCF_011752565.1). Classification (GTDB taxonomy): domain Bacteria; phylum Pseudomonadota; class Gammaproteobacteria; order Pseudomonadales; family Pseudomonadaceae; genus Aquipseudomonas. The sequence goes on along the minus strand of NZ_VWXK01000026.1, from coordinate 84,441 downwards.
TCGCCCTTGGATCAGCAGTATGCCGATGCCGCAATTGCACGGACGCAGCTGATGGTCGAGCTCTGTGGCCGTTCTACGATGATCTCTTACGATCGGCTGATGCGAGCGGAGCTGACTCGCTTGCTGGAGCGTGACTCGCAGCGAGTGAATGTTCTTGATACCAACGGCGGCTGGTTTCCCGATATGGGGTCACTGATCAGTCCTTTGGATGATCTGGATTTGAAGAGGCATATAAATGACGAAGTGGACAAGCATCAACTGAACCGCAAACAGCGAAGGATGTTGAATGCCGCAATGGTGAAAGGCGGCGGCATTCGCGGCAGCTTTGAGCAACGTGCCGGCGAAATGGATATGACGGAGTTGCTCACCCAGATTCCAATGCGGCCTAGAGATGCACTGGTGATCAAGCGCTACGTCATGGGTAACGCGACGCGTCAGCAGGCCGACGAGGTGTTCCTAGAATGCCTGCGTGATCCGACTTTCATGGCACAGTGGTTCATCAACCATCACCATCAGATGGGCGCAATCATCCAGTGGGTCAGACGCCCTGCTCAGCAGCTTCTGGACAATTGCAATCAGGCGCTGGTGGATCTTGCTGCAAACTTTGCCAAGCTTCCGGAGGATGAGCGCGCCAAAGCTATGAAAGGTGTCAGTGGAGAGCGCTGGGTGAAGCTGAAAAAGCGAGGGATGCTCGATATCGTGAATCGAGGGATGGCTGGTCTTTTCCCAGGTGCACCTGAGTGTGATGACGTCAGTTTGATAGAGCAATATTGCCCAGGCATATTCGTATGCATTAGCGCATTCTACGATTCGCTTAGGAACTCGCTCGGGGAGAATGGGCGTCTACTCAAAGGCAGTGATTTCGTCGACACCATCCACGCACTCTACATCCCGTACGTATCGTACTTTCGAGCCGATCGTTACATGTGCGGCGTGTTGCAGCCGTTGGCGGCGCGCTATGGAAGCCAGGTGGTGGAGTCGCCTGCCAAGCTCCTCCACGCTCTGGAAGCGCTTTGATTGCTTGCTTCAGGCGCAGACGGCGAGATCAACGTCTTCGCTAATATGGCCCACATGGTTCGGGAAGTGCGCGCCTATGATCGATGCCCTGTTGTAGAGATGGCGCCTGACAGCGCTTGAGCATGCATGTAGACATTCGCCAAGCCGGAAGTCCTACTCATTGCTGAGCAAGACGAGGGCTTCATTTGGCAGACCTTTCGGCTTCAACTTTGCTACTGGAAGCCAGGGCAATGGCCGTTAAACATCGGTTGCTGGGGTTGACAAGCTCAGAGTCCGAGATCCTCCTGGAGCACGTGCTCGATCAGGCACTCAGGTGCAATGTCCATGCGTATCAGCTCCCTCATGAGGTTCCTAGTGATACTTTTCCAGCCGGAAAGATCAAAATAGAAATCTGATTCTTGGCTGCCAATCAAACAGGGGTATTCTTCACGGATTAGGATTTGAATCTGGATCGAAAATATGCAGATATGCATTTGGCTATGAGTCAGCCAGTATTCGAAGAAATCCTGACCAAAAATCGGCTCTTTAGATGTGGCTTTGCTAATGATCTCTTTTCGTTTGTTTTTAGAAATGCTCGATGTGGCTAGGCTCCATGTTTCGAACAGACGCTCCGGCTCACAGTTTTCGTATATTCCCTCGATCTGTGAAGCTATGGCATCTTTCCTGTAGTACTGCGTGATGGTAGTGGGTGTATGGCCCAGTGCGGCTCTAATCGCGCGAATAGAGGCCAGATGGTTGTTTTGCTGCGATTGCTTCTGCTTGAGGTAGGCATGCACCAGTGCTTTGCGAAGGAGGTGAAAAGGCCGAGTGGAGTTCGATGCCTGTAGCCTAGATTGTTCGCGCTTAGACAGCATGTCAGTGCCTCCTCAGATGCTTATTTTCGTGGTTTAGGGAACGGCAGGACATTTTCGTGTTGGCTGAAAATTTCTTCGTTGCTGCGCAGCGCACGTTGTGCCTCATCCAGCGCTCTAATCAACATAAGCTCTCTGCTCAGCGACTCTATATAACGGGACTCAAAATCTTTGGCCTTGGCTTTCGCTTTCTTGGTTTTTAGCTGTGCGTCCTTGGCTTTCCCTTGGCCAGGCGCTAGGCGTTCGGCCATTTGCTCGGCCATTTTCGTGATGTCCTCGATGAGTGGAATGAAAATGTCCCTGTCCTTTCTGATACTGCTCGGGGATTTTCCTGCTTCTAGTGCAACATTTTTGATGGTCATCTTAGAGTCTTTAGGCAACACGTTTGTGGTGTTATTAAAAATTCGATATGCTGCCTCGTAATAAGCGTTCAGCGTTGGTTGATTTGAATTTCCAAAAGTCATGTCAATCTCCTTCTGCGTATCAAGATGGGATCAGCCACGGGCAATGACGCGGTCACGCATAGCTTTAAAGTCTTCGAGATTCTGGAGCTCTGCCCGGTATTCGATGGTGCCTGGCTGGAGCTCCGCCAGGTCAAATTCCATGATTTCTATCGTCTCTGCCATCTTCGCCTCCTGTCCCACAAAGCTCTTGCAGGAGCTGCAGAAATCCATCTTCGCGTGGGCACGTTTGTCACATGGGACAAGAGAAGCGCAACCGCCTGCAGGAGTTTCCTCATACGCTATCAGCCCGAGATCTACTTGGCGTTTGGTCTGCTCTTCTGTGCCAGGCAGCCAGACCGAATCTTTGCGCATTTCCATGGCTCGACGACCAGCGAATCCATACATCTGTTCTGCGGACTTGAGCACATCTCGAATGTACAGTGCGGCGTCAGCCTCCTGCTTAGCTCTCTTGAGTTCACGCGTAAGTTGCGGATTGAGGTCGCTGAACAGGTAGTTCTTGGCTGAGCACCCCTTCATGTAATAAGCGGACATGACTTTGGTGATGTGCCGAAGCAGGCGTTTGAGCGAGGGCAGGGTGATCAGGCCACTCTGGCCGGCAAATACGGCGATTGAACGGCGAAATTGGTGCGAAGTGACACGCCAAGGTTTGCCGATCTGAAATTTCTTGTCATCACGCCAGTTGCGAAAGGGGTCGATGGTCTCCAGTTCACAAATGTCAGCCTCGGTAATGATAACCTCAGGCAACGCTTTATCATAATTAATTCTACTGACCACTGTCTCGTTCGAAACTTTACTGGAGAGTAGATTTGAAGCCGCCAGAAGTAACCAGTCAGTGTCTGCATCGTTCTCCATGTGCGATGCTACAAATTTTTGAATGGATTGAAGAACCTCCACGGGTTTGCAGATGTCTTGGGTGGTAATCCACTTGGCATTGGTTCTCTCTCTTTCCAATTTAGTCGATGTGCCACAAACGTACAGGGCTTCGTTGTTCCAGCCTCGAATGGGTTCCAAACAATCTACTGGGAGATTGATGGCTTCAGAATCCCGCATGAGCGTGAAAAGATGGATCAGGCACTTGGCGCAATGTTGTACAAGTGCTAAAAAGTGGGGGATACTAGCAATTGTTCTCCAGTTATACTTTTTTGCAAGTGCTGTCAGTTTGTATTTTTCGACTACTTTCCAGAATGTGGGTGGGTCTTGAATGTAAGCCGCCTTTTTTTCAGTGGAGAGCGCGGCGAATTCGTCTGGAGAAAATAAGCGACTACGCTTGCCTCTGCCTAAAAATCGATCTTCGACCGTGGCGTTATAAAATGCGTATATGGCCTGGCTGTGCTGGTGGTAATCCTTGATGCAGTCATTATACTGTTTGTATTTGGCCCACAATATTCTGCTGGGCATAACTGGGTGTTGCTGTCCTTCATTTGTTTCTTCTCGTATTATTTTTTTGAGGAACGGTAGGATAGTGCCGTCGATCGTAAAGCCTCTCTCTCTAGTGTCTAAGCTGCTCAGTGTTCGAATGAGGCCGCTAAAACTTCTGTGACAAGAAGTTGGCATGGCTGACACAGCTTGTTCAAATATTTTTTTGGAGCCGAATATGTCCAGAATTCGTAGTTTGTTTTTGAGGGCGAACATATTCAGGTGGCGAAGTGCTGCTAACTGAGCTTGCATGCTCGACAAACGCATAGGCTTGCCAGTTTGGGGGGAGTTTGAGAACATCTTGATAGTGAAAAGTCGTTTGCAGGTTGCGACATTTTCTGAGTTTACCTTTAGTGCTTTTTCTTCTTTCTCTGATTCTCCAGCGCTATTGGACTCGCCTGAACGGTCTGTTATGCGAAATGGCAAGAAATTAAAGTATGGGTTGTCTGAGACGCTGTAGGCGAATGCTGGAAGAAACCATTCGTCGTCGTCAAATACAGAGATTACATTTCCCTCAATTGATCGTGACATCACCAAGCCTGGGCCGATGCGGGAAAGACTCATTCCGGAATAAACATCAGTTAGCAGGTGTGCCTTCTGCTGCGGGAATGCAGGGCTATTACTGGGCTTTTTACGCTGAATGCTCATTTCATCACCTTCAACTGAATCATACGATGGTAGAAGCGCTTCCAGTAGTCCGAGAGTTTAAACTCGTTGTTGATTTCGGCACTCACCCGGTCAACTACGACGGCCATCTCTGGTCGTTTTTCAAGAAGCTCGGTGATGATGCGGTCAATCTGCGCTATCGCTGCGCCGTGAACCCGATCGAACTGGCTTTTGTCCTCGCAGCAGTTCAGATACTCCATGATAACAAAGCGCATACTGAGGAGCTTACGAATTGACGCTTCGTTAGCGTGAGTTCGAAATTGGGTGCAGTAAATACAGCCTTCAAAGTTTTTGCAGTTGGGTTCATAGTCTGGAGGAGGAGGAACAGCATCGGAGCGCCCTTCAGTATCGGCGCAATCACCTGCGGGTATCTCTTCACCGGAGTAGTCATCTAGCAATTCAACTAGGCGCTTCATCATCGCGGTGATCTCAGCGATCGCTGTTGTTTCGTTAGCGTTCGCGTAGCTCTTGAATACTGTGACCTCGCTCGTTTGCATCAAGGCCGAAACCACTTGAATGGGATAACCTTGAGAAAGTAAGAAGTTGCTTTTGTACTTTCTGAGCTTTTGGTAACTCAAACCCTTGAAGTCAAGGATCAAGAAGTTTTTTATCCTGAAGTTAAGGCTTTTGATTTCGGCCTCGCGCAGCCTTCCATCCGCCTTGGCTTCGTAAACAGTCATTCCCACAAAAAGGTATTCATTTTGGGTGTTTTCGCAAATAAATTTGCGCAGGCGAATAAACTTATCTAAATGCTTAACGAATGTCTTTTTGATGGAAAGCCTAATTTCGCGGCCACCTGCTCGCATTTTGATGCCCACAAAGCCTTTCTCGTTTGAGTCAAAGGTTTCATAGCTGCCGTCAAACGGTAAATCCCTCAACGGCTGCTCGTTGATTCCACTGTTAGCGACGAAAAGAGGAATGAAAGCATCATGTGCGAGCTTCGCCAGCTGCATACGTTTCAAGTGACGTTTATCGTCATTTGCTGCCTTGATTGCTGCATGCCCCTCGTCAAGCTGATATCGCACGTGGTGCGGAAGAGTTGAACTGAACTGCTTCGCTTCTTCGAAAGTGCGGACTCTTCCTCGCTCGTAGTCCCATTTGACACCAAGGCGTGGACTGGATGTCGCAGCTAATAATTCCGCGCTAATGAAAGGTATATCTCCCGGCAGCAGCCAGATGTACTCAGCCATGAAAGGAATTTGGGCGGGATATTTTTTGAAATTGAGCAGGAAATCAGTCAAGCCATCAAATAGGTATTGGAGGGGGGTGAGGTAGGCTTCAATTTCATGTTTGAGAGGAGGCTCTGTTGGCGACTGGCTTCTTGTATCGTTGGAGGGCCGGGGCAGGTCGTCATGGAAGTTGACTGTGCTCTGGGGGAAGAATACGGGCCCACTGTGCAGCGCCTCTGATCGCAGGCGAGTGAGGGTGGCGCTAGATTTTTGTAATTTGAAAGTGTTCAGTTCCTGCGTATAGGCTTGCAGAGCCACATGATAGTTCTCTGGAGATTTGAGAAAGTCGCTGAAGTCGTTTCGCTCTGCCCAGTTAAAAAAGCTGTTTAGCTTGCTAGCATTCTGAGAAATGGTATAGCCACTGTTTCTTGTGTAGTAGAGCGTGACATTGTGTACAACCCACTCGCGCATGGCCTTGGAGCGCTCGGGGCGAAAGGTACTTAGGTCTACCCTCTTGATCCGAGTCCTCCTTCCATCGTTCCGACTTTGGTAGCACAATGCTCCAATGTCGAAGCTACGGCTGTCGGTGAATCTCAGCACAAGTTCCTCAATTTTAGTTGAGGAAATTAACCGCTGGCACTCATCCAGTTCGAAATCCCGGAGGTCTATTTCTTGAATTTTACGATCGACATACCTCATGTCGTCTCATTGCCTCAGTAATCACGCCCTCAAGATGAGATTCAAACTCTGACTGGGCGTGGGCAACCAGAGGATGATCAGTTCTAAATCTCAAGTAGCGTAGAGATACATCAATGCTACTGTGATTTAGTCTTCCTCTAACCAAGTCCAGCAGATCGGTTTGCGTGACTTTGTCTTCTTCGTGAGTATTCATATGATCCTCGATTAAGTTCATGCCGAATGTGGCGCGCAAATCATGAAACCGATATTTGAACTCCTGGTGCAGTTTTCTGAGTTCCTCGCGGATTCGATTGGTGAATTGACGGATGGCGGAACCCCGTTCGTTTGAATAGTCGAAAAGCTCGCTGTCTTCTTCGGCAACGTAGTACGGCTTGCCTGTTCTGGTCAGGAAGACGTATTGGTCGCTGTTCTCTTCAATTGGTGATTTCATGGCTCTCTCTTTGTATCGTTTGGAGTTCAAGTAAGTTGTCAATCGATAGTGCACCCAAGCAGGCATCAATACCGTTTGGCTTTTGTTTCCTTTTGCACCTACTTTGGTCTGACCACCAATCGCAATACCATACAGAGCTTCGCGATTCTCATCGTCTGGTGAACCTACGTCTTGGCGAATACAATGAAAGCGTAGGTTCAGGATTGACTGGAGCCTCATGCCTGTGGTCAAGGCCACGGTATAAATTAGCAGCATTTCTGGGTTCTGCAACCTCACTAATGCATCAATTAAGTAACGCTGATTTTCGCGGCTGATTGGATATAGCTTTCCTCCATCTTCTATATAGGATCCGTCGTTGATCTCTTTCGTTGCATGAAAGGTCAGGTCGGTGGTGGTGACCTCTTTCGACTGTGGGAAACCATGCCGGTCGGTATATGTAATACGTTTAGTGGAGCTCTGCCACATGGATTGCTGAGGTCTGAAGCGCCCTGAGGTCACCAACCAGCGATAGAAGCCAACCATACTCGTGGTCTTTCGATTGGCTGTTCTTTTACCTAGGGCCTGGCCGGTTCTTTGGTTTTTTGGGGTTCCTTGACTTCCACTCCCCGATGAACCGCTCCGATTTTTTCGCAAGATTGCCCGCTTCAGTACCGACTGGTAGTGGTAGGTCGGGCGGCTGTACACCTCACCCTCGAAATTCAGGTAGTGCCTCCCGCCAACCATGGTCTCGTTCATGAAATTGCACAGGTCGCCCGCGATGTTCTCGACCGTCGCGGTCTTTCTCCCGAGCTCCGCTGAGAGGTAGTACAGATACAAGCTCCCGTCGGGCCAGATGCTTCCGTCGGGTTGGAGAATCACGTACAGCGTGTTGATGCTGCTGTCCTGGAGAGGAATGCGTTCAACGGGGTAGGGCTCGATACCCAGGCCGTCCTCTGAGATACCACCCACCCAGTCCATAGCTTTGTCCGGGGCGCAGGGTTGCCAGAGCTTGACGTTTTTGAGCTTTACCTTGGCGTAGAAGCCATTGGATTCCTGGGAGGATTCGGGAGGAATATGTGAGCTCATTGGACATCATCCGAGCGAAGATGTCTGTCAATTCAAGATGAGCTCACGGGTGCTGTCAAATGACGGGAGCTCACGCGTAGATCGGGTTTTCGTCACCATGACCTATCAGCACAGCTACGCCCAGTCCATAGCCGAACCTGCCGCCTTCTGGGCCGAACAGGCCGCCGAGCTGGCCTGGTTCCGCGCGCCTTCCCAGGCCTTGCAAGCCAACGCCGACGGCACCCACCGCTGGTTTGCCGACGGCCGCCTGAACAGCTGCTACCTGGCCCTCGACCGGCAGATCGAGCTGGGCCGTGGCGAGCAGCTGGCGTTGATCTACGACTCGCCAGTGACCGGTGTGCAGCAGGCCTTTACCTACCACCAACTGCGTGACGAAGTGGCGCGCCTGGCCGGGCTTTTGCGGCAACTGGGCGTGGGCAAGGGCGATGGGGTAATCATCTACATGCCCATGGCGCCCCAGGCGGCCATGGCCATGCTGGCCTGCGCGCGCATCGGCGCGGTGCATTCGGTGGTGTTCGGTGGCTTTGCCGCCAACGAGCTGGCCCTGCGCATCGACGATGCACGGCCAGCGCTGCTGCTCACCGCCTCGTGCGGGCTGGAGTTCGACCGGGTGATCGAGTACAAGCCGCTGGTCGACCGGGCGCTGCAGCTGGCCCAGCATCAACCGCGCCATGTGCTGGTGCTGCAGCGGCCCCAGGCCCACGCGCACTTGCAACCGGGGCGTGACCTGGACTGGCAGCAGGCGCTGGCTGGCGCCGCGCCGGTGCCACCGGTGGAGCTGGATGCCGCTGACCCGCTGTACATCATGTACACCTCCGGCACCACCGGCAAACCCAAGGGCGTCGTGCGTGAAAACGGCGGCAACGCCGTGGCCCTGAGCTATGCGATGAAGCAGGTGTATGGCATGCAGGCGGGTGATGTGTGGTGGGGCATTTCCGATGTGGGCTGGGTGGTCGGCCACTCGCTGATCGTCTACGGGCCGTTGATGAGCGGGTGCACCACGGTATTCTACGAAGGCAAGCCGATTCGCACCCCGGATGCCTCGGCATACTGGCGTGTGGTGGAGCAGTACCGGGTGAACGCGCTGTTCTGCGCCCCCACCGCCATGCGTGCCATCCGCAAGGAAGACCCACACGGCGAGTTGATCGCCAAGCACGACCTCAGTTCCTTGCGCCAGTTGTTCCTGGCCGGGGAAAAGCTCGACTCCAGCACCCACGAATGGCTGGAGCGGGTCACCGGCAAACCGGTGCACGACCACTGGTGGCAAACCGAGACCGGCTGGCCGGTGACCGCCCCCTGCGTGGGCTTGGCGGGCAGTGCGGCGCGGCCGGGGTCGAGCAACCGCGCAGTGCCGGGCTACCACGTGCAGGTACTGGACGACGACGGTCGCCTGCTGGGGCCCAACCAGCAGGGGGCGATCGTGATCGCCCTGCCATTGCCACCGGGGTGCAGCCAAACCTTGTGGGGCGATCACCCGCGCTACCTGCAGGCTTACCTGCAGGCGTACCCGGGGTACTACCACACCGGCGACGGGGGCTTTCTCGACGAGGACGGTTTCGTCTACATCATGGGCCGCACGGACGATGTGATAAACGTCTCCGGGCATCGCCTGTCCACCGGGGAGATGGAAGACCTGGTCGCCCGCCACCCGGCGGTGGCCGAATGCGCGGTGATTGGCGTGTTTGATGAGATCAAGGGCCAGGTGCCGCTGGCGCTGGTGGTGCTCAAGGATGGCGAGGGTATTGGCGAGGCGCAGCTGTTGGTGGAACTGGTGGGCAGCGTGCGCGAGGAGATCGGCGCGCTGGCGTGCTTCAACCGGGTAAGGCGGGTGAAGCGGCTGCCCAAGACGCGGTCGGGGAAAATTTTGCGGGCGGTACTGCGCAAGATTGCCGATGGGCAGGATTATGTACCGCCCTCGACCCTGGATGACCCGGCGGTGCTCGGGGAGATCGAGGCGGTGCTGGCGGACTTGCCCAGGGCGGGGTGATCGCCTAAAGGCAACGCACCCCCCGTAGGAGCGAGCGTAGCTCGCGATGGGGCACGCACCGGCCCCAAGCGTTGTTGCGCCGCGAACGGGCCGGATCAGGCAATAGCGCCCTCAGGCCCCACCTGATGCAACTGCCCCAACCGGCTGCGGGTGCGCATCAGGTCGGCCAGCGGCCCGCCCAGGCTTTGCGCCAGGGGCCGGGTGCCGATCACCGTTACCTGCCGGTCCTGGTCATACAGCACATCCACCAGGTTGACGAAGCGTTGCTGCGCAGCCAGTGAGCACTCCGCCAGGTCATCCAGCCCCTCGATCACCCACTCGTCGTACTGCCCGGCCAACACCAGGTAGTCGATCACTGCGGTGGCCTTTTCGCACAGGTCGTCGAACGCCAGCACCACCCGCCGGCCATCGATGGCCAGCGCGCGCAAGGGCCGCTTGTTCACTTCCAGCACCACCGGTTGTTGATCCGGCAGCTTCAGTGTCTGGCGCTGGGCTGCATCGCCCGGCCATACATAGTGGCCCTGGGTGAAACGCTGATGCTCGCGGTTGGCCGGCAGGCTGCGAAAGTCCGTGTCACCTCCCACTTCAAGCACTTCCATTGAGCTGTGGATCAGGCGAATCACCGGCAGGAAGCGCTCGTGGTAAAGCGGGTTGGGCAACAACCCTTCGGGCGCGTAGTTGGACGTTACCAGCAGGAAGATGCCGCGGGCGAACAGGGCGTTGAACAGGCGAGTGAGCAGCATGGCATCGCCGATGTCATGCACATGGAACTCATCGAAGCACAGCACCCGGCAGCCGCCCAGCAGCTCATCGAGGGTCGCGCCCAGGGCGTCGTCCAGCAGACGGTGCTGGTGCATGCCCTGGTGCAGGCGGGCAAAGAAGTCGTGAAAGTGCAGGCGCTGTTTGGCCTCGACCGGCACGGCCTGGAAGAAGCCGTCCAGCAGCCAGCTTTTGCCGCGCCCCACCGAGCCATACAGGTAAAGGCTGCGCGGTTGGCCCTCTTCAAGCTGCGCCAGTTGCGCCGCCATGCTGCGGATGACCCGGCGCTGGCCCTCGCTGAGCTGGTAGCCGCGGCTGGCGGCCTTGTCTTCGAACCAGGCAAGCAGTTCGCAGTGCTGCGGCGCGGCGGTACGCAGGCGCTGGCCGAGTTGGCGCAGCGGGGCAGGGATCCAGGCGGACAAGACGAAGCCTCCTTGGGCGATGGCAGGGCAGGGCGCAGCTTGCCCGAGGACGGCGCGTTTGACCAATACAAAAAATGCCAGGCATCGATCGCCTGGCTCGATAGCTCAGGCCTTGCGCTGCAACTGGCGCTCGATCATGTACTTGATGCTGAGCCGGCGCTCCTTGAGGTGGCGCAGGTCGTCGTCCTGGAAATTGCCGGCCGAGATGGACTCGGCCGCCAGTACCTGGTTGTCGATATCCACGTACTCGTCGAGCAGGCGGTCCAGGGCCGGGTCTTGCTGGCGACGCTGCTGAACGATCTCGCGGGGGTAGTGCAGGTCCTGGTAGAGGTCGTGGGAGACGGGCATGAAATCCTCCTTGGTCAATGCAGTTGGCTTATCTGATTGGAAGGGAGGAATGCCAATGTGTTGAAGCGAAGCGGCAGAAATGCGACGGATGGTGCCCTGGAGACCGCAAAACCGGCTCGCGAACACTAACTTGCTGTTTTAAGGCATTTTTTTTCACGTAGGGGGTTCACAGACTGAAACTTTGTTGTTAAAGTGCCGCGCATTCCAAGACAACAACCCAGTTGTCACCTAATTGGAATTGTCAGAGCAGCATCAGCTGCATCCGATACAGGGGCGTCGCCAAGCGGTAAGGCAGCAGGTTTTGATCCTGCCATGCGTTGGTTCGAATCCAGCCGCCCCTGCCATTTTTCCTATCGAATTCTTTATTCAGTGCAGACAACGGTCGGCGCTGGGTTTTGGCGTTTTCGGGTTTCCTGTTTTGGCCCTATCGCGAGCTGCGCTCGCTCCTACCGAGGGCGGTGCGGTCCTGGTAGGCGCGAGCGCAGCTCGCGATAGGGCCGAAACAGGTAGCGCCTGGCTACCCGCCCACCCGCAACAACTCATTCAACACCCGCGCCAGCTCATCGGCCTGCACCGGTTTCTGCATCACCAGGCTCCGCGGCAACTCCAGCCCACCCAGCTCGGCATACCCGGTGAGGAACACCACCGGCAGTTGCGGATAACGCTCGCGTGCCGCCAGCGCCAGTTGGGCACCGTTGAAGGCCGGCATGGCGAAGTCGGTCAGCAGCAGGTCGATGCCGTCATCCAGCAACGCCAGCGCCTGTTCGCCACTGTGCGCCTGGCGCACCTGGTAGCCATACTGGCGCAGCACATCGCCGAGCATGTCGCGCACCAGGTGGTCATCGTCCACCAACAGCACCGTGCGGTCGCGGCCACTGTCGGCAGCCGACTGCACCGCCCCGGCTGCGACTGGCTCGTTTGGCATGTCATGTTTCACCGCCGGCAGGTAAACGGCCACCTGGGTGCCGTGCCCAGGCTCGGTGTCGATGCGCACGCCACCGCCGGACTGCTTGGCAAAGCCAAATACCTGGGCCAGGCCCAGGCCCGAGCCCTTGCCGATGTCCTTGGTGGTGAAGAACGGTTCGAATACCTTGGCCAGGACGTCTTCGCTCATGCCGCAGCCGGTGTCGCGGATGCTCAGCATCACGTACTCGCCAGGCTCCGGGTCTTCCGGGCGTTGCGGGCGGGCGCTGATGCGGGTGTTGCGGGTAGCCAGGGTCAGCTGGCCGCCGTCGGGCATGGCGTCGCGGGCGTTGATCGCCAGGTTGAGGATGATCATCTCGGTCTGGGTCGGGTCCGTCAGCGCCTGCCACAGGCTGTGGTCCAGGTCCAGGCTTACCGCGATGCTGCCACCGAGGGTGCGGCTGAGCAGGTCCTCAAGGCCGGTGAGGGTGCGGTTGAGGTTCAGCGGCACCGGTTCCAGGCGCTGGCGGCGGGAGAATGCCAGCAACTGCGAGGTCAGCTTGGCGCCGCGCTCGCCGGCTTCGCGAATGTGCGTGAGGCGGCTGCGGGCCTTGCCCAGGTCGCCCTTGCCCAGGTCGCGCTCAAGGAAACTGGCGCCGGTGAGGATCACCGTCAGCAGGTTGTTGAAGTCGTGGGCAACGCCAGCGGTGAGCTGGCCCACCGCTTCCAGGCGCTGCATCTGCTGCAGCGCCGCTTCGATGCGTTCGCGCTCGGTGATCTGTTCGCGTAGGCGGCTGTTGGCCTCGGCCAGGCCCAGGGCGGTTTCCCGTTCGCTGGTGATGTCCCGGGCCACCACGTAGAGCAAGGTGTCTTCCGGCACCACCACCCACGACAGCCAGCGCAGCTGGCCACTGGCATGCTGGATGCGGCCAACGAAGCGCGCACTGGTGCGGCCATGGGCAAGTGCGGCCAGTTCGGTCAGCAGCGCTTCCTGGTCAGCTTCAGGCAACAGGTGCAGCAGTGAGGCCTGGCTCAGGCGTTCGCGGGAGAAGCCCAGGCTGGCTTCCCACGCCGGGTTGAGGGCGACCGGGGTCAGGTCCTTGTTGAGTACCGCCAGCAAGTCCTGGGACAACTCCCAGGCGCGGTCGCGCTCGCGGGTACGCCGCTCGACCCGCTCGCCGAGCATTTCGTTGAGCTGCTTGAGCGCCTGGGTGGCCTGGCGCTGGGTGTGGATGTCCTGCAGCACGCCGGAGAAGCGCACGCACTGGCCATCGACGAACTGGCACTGGCCACTGCTGAGCAGCCAGCGCGGCTCCTGGCCAGCAGGCGGTGCGATGCGCAACTCGACCCGGTACAGGCCATCGCTGTCCGGGCGCATGGCCTGCTCCACGGCTTGGCGCACGCGCGCGCGGTCGGGCGGGTAGATACCGGCGTAGAACACGTCCAGGTTCATCTCGGTATCGGCTGGCAAGCCGAACAAGGCCTTGCAGCGGTCGTCCCAGACCAGCAGGCCCTGCTGCGGGCGGTAATCCCAGGTGCCCATGCCGGCGGCGTCAATGGCAATGCGCGCACGTGCTTCGACGTCGGCCAGGGCTTCTTCGGCGCGGCGCCGGCGCTGGCGCTCCTGCACTTCGGTGAGGGCGCGGCGCACGGCCTTGGGCAGCAGCGGCAGGTTCTTTTTCAGCACATAGTCGGTGGCACCCAGGCGGATCATTTCCACCGCGTGCTCTTCGCCATAAATGCCGGACAGGAAGATGAACGGCGTGTCCGGTGCCAGGCGCTGGGCGATGGCCAGCACGTCGGTGCCGGAGGAGCCGGGTAGCACGCAGTCGCAGAGAATCAGGTCGAAATGGCTGGCGAGCAGGGCATGCTCGACGCCGACATGGTCGAACACCAGGTGCGACTGTACCTGCAGGCCGCTGCGCTCAAGGCGCATCAAGGCCAGCTCGGCGTCCATCGAGCTGTCTTCGACCATCAGCAGTTTCAGGGGCGTTGGCTGCATCTGGCGCTGGCCTCAGTGGCTGCCACGGCGGTTCAGGCGCAGCGAGCCGGGTGGCGGCTCGTTGAGCACCGCCCAGAACACGCCCAGGTCGGAAATGGCAGCGACGAATGCCTTGAACTCCACGGGCTTGACCACGTAGGCGTTAACCCCAAGCTCATAGGCGCGCAGCAGGTCAGGCTCCTCGCGCGAGGAGGTCAGCATCACGGTCGGGATGCTGCGCAGGTCGGCGGTGGCGCGCACGGTCTTGAGCACTTCCAGGCCATCGACCTTGGGCAGTTTCAGGTCCAGCAGCAGCACCGCCGGGTTGCCGTCGTCGCGTTCGGCGTAGGCGTTGCGGCGCAGCAGGTAGTCCAGGGCATCGGCGCCGTCACGCAGAACGATCACCTCGTTGGCCAACTGGCTGCGCTCAAGGGCCAGGAGCGTGAGCTCCAGGTCCCGGGGGTTGTCTTCGACCAGCAAAATGGGCTTGAGCATGATGGTACGGGTGCCTCAGGGGGTCGCTGGGTGACGGGGTAGGGTGAAGTGGAAGCTGGCGCCCCGGTCGATCTGGCCTTCGGCCCAGACCCGGCCATCGTGGCGCTCGATGATGCGCCTGACGCTGGCCAGGCCAATGCCGGTGCCTTCGAATTCTTCCATGCGGTGCAGGCGCTGGAATACGCCGAACAGCTTGTTGGCGTAGGCCATGTCGAAGCCGACGCCATTGTCTTGAATATAGATCTCGGTTTCCCCGGCGTGCTGCCGGGCGCCCACGGTGATGCGCGCAGGCTCGCGGCCACGGGTGTACTTGATGGCGTTGGCGACCAGGTTGTGCAGGGCCAGGTTGATGAACGCAGGGTCGGCGATGACCTTGGGCAGCTTGGCGATGTTCCAGACGATTTCCCGGCCTTCGTAGTCGGGCGCCAGTTCCTGGCGGATGGTTTGCACCAGGGCATTGAGGTCGACGTCCGACAGGCGCAGCGCCGAGCGGCCCATTTGCGAGAAATTGAGCAGGTTATCCACCAGGCTGCCGGCAAACCGCGCCGCTTCCTCGATGTGCTGCAGGTAGCGCTTGCCGCGCTCGCTCAGGCCCTGGCCTTCGATTTCACCCAGCAGTTCGGTGTAGCCGGCAATGTGCCGCAGCGGTGCGCGCAGGTCGTGGGACACGCTGTACGAGAAGGCTTCCAGCTCCTTGTTCGAACGGCGTAGCTCGTTGGCCAGCTGGGCCATTTCCTCGGCCTTGCGCAGCACGATGCCGAGCACGGCGGAGCGCAATTCAAGCACGCCTTCGAGCACCAGCGGGTCCCAGGGCTCGCAGTAGCCACTGAGCTGTTCCTGCCAACGGACGAAGCTGTGCCGCGGGTCGAGCGCGCCGTGGGCGCCGATGTGTTTGTCGGGGCGGCCGGCCCAGTCGACGTTGCGCACCTGTTCGGCCCGGAACCACAGCAGGTAGTGGGAGTGGATTTGCGAGATGGCCACCGCCAGTACCCCGCCGGCATGGGACGCCAGCTCCGGCAGGTCGTCGACATCGCGGCCGAGGTTGTCGGTGTGGAACACCGCTTCCTCGCCGCGCTGGGCCAGCCAGTGCACCAGGGCGTTGACCTGGGCGGCGGGCGGGGTTTGGCCGATCAGGTCGCAGCGCTCGGCGGAGATCACCGCGGCACCGTTGGCACCGGCGAACGCCAGCAGCACCTCGGGCAGGTCGAGCAGGCCGGCACTGACGCTGTCGTGGTCGGCCATCGACGAGATCATGCGCACGATGTGCTGGCGCAGGTAGAGCAACTGGCGGGTCTTGGCGTGGGCCTCGCGCGACTCGATCTGCAGCGACAACACGCTGGCCAGCAATTCGCACGCGGTGCGGGTGCGAAAGTCCACCGGCTGGGGCTGGGCGTGGTGGCAGGAAATCAGCCCCCACAGCTGGTCGTCGACCACGATCGACAGTGACATCGACGCCAGCGTGCCCATGTTGCGCATGTACTGCAGGTGCACCGGCGACACGCTGCGCAGGGCGGCGAAGCTCATGTCCAACGGCTTGCCTGTGCGCGGGTTGATGGCCGGGTGCAGGGGGGATGCAGTGTAGTTGGCGTCTTCGATCACGCGAATGCGGTTGACCCGGTACAGTTCACGGGCCTGGCGCGGGATGTCTGCGGCAGGAAAGCGCAGGCCCAGGTAGCGCGGGTAGTCGGCGTCGGCCACTTCGGCAAGCACCTGGCCGTTACCTTCGGCATCGAAACGGTAGGCCTTGACCCGGCCGAAGCCGGTGATGCGCTTGAGCTGCACCACGCACTGCTGCAGCAGGGCCTCCAGGCTGTCGGCATTGTGCAGGCTGCTGACGAAGCCGCGTACCAGCGGGTAATAGTCGCCTGTGTCGGCCATGCTGGCGGGTTGTCGGCAGGGTTCGAATTCGGCGATCAGCACCTGGTCGTGGCGGTGCGCAAGCAGGCGCAGCGGCGCACTGTAGGGCGCGCCCTGGCGCAGGTGCAGGTCACCGATATGGAACGGGAAGGCTTCGTCGCCGGGCAGGCGCTGCAGGTGCTGGCGCAGGTCGAAGCTTTCGCTGACCACGTCGGTGAAGGTGCAGCCGAGCAGTTCATTGGCCGGCACCCCCAGCCACTGCGCGACGTTTTCACTGGCCTGGAGGATGCGCAGGTCGTGTTCGTCCAGTACCAGCAGAAAACCGTGCGGCTGGATGCTACCGGGCACCTGGATCGGCTCCTGGGCGCAGCGCTCCACGGCTGCGGCTAGCGCGGTGTCTGCTGTGGTCAATGGAAACGCTCCTGTGTTCAGGTACCGGCCGGGTATAGCCCTGCACCGTAACAGAATGCGGGGTGTTTTGCCGGTTCATGGCTTTTGAGGGCTTGTGCGGGTTGGGGTTCGGTTTGGGGGGTGGAAAATCTTTGGGGCGGTGGGGTCCGGCTGGGGAGTTGGGTTGGCCGTGAGATCGAGCGCCGCCCGCGCGGCGCTTCGCGAGCTTTGCTCGCTCCTACGTTTGTTTCGGGCCAGTTATGCCTGTTACAGGCGCGCGCGACCGCCTTGTTTGTACGGCGCGATATCGTGCCATGCGCCAAAGCGTTCGCGCGCAAATCCCCCAGGACTCACTGGCCCGAAACAAACGTAGGAGCGAGCGCAGCTCGCGAAGCGCCGCGTGGGCGGCGCTCGGTCTCACGGCCAACCCAACGCCCCAGCCGAACTTTATGCCTAACACCAAAGAGTGGCCCCCCGCCATTACGCACTTGCCACCTGCTGCTACGCTCAAAACAGAGAACAGGGAAACAAGGAATATTCAGTGACGGAACGCTTCCTGGCCGCGCTGTTGGGCCTGTTGTTGAGCGGCAGTGCCGTGGCGACAGACTTCCTGGTAGAAGTGCGGGTGTTGGTCGAGCGCGGTTGCATGCTGGTGACCCAGCAGCGCGACGCGGGCGCTCAGGCCCTGGGTCAAATCGACCTGGGCAGTGCCGCTCGCCTGGACGGCCCAGGCGCGCCCTTGAGCGGCGTGCTGGTGACCCGCCACCCACCGCGCCTGGAATGCAACCCCGACACCACCTACCAGGTGCGCATCGACGGCGGCCAACACGGCGGCATTGGCGAACTGCGCTTTCTGGCAAGCCCGGACGGCAAGGCCCGGCCCATTCCTTACCGGCTCTACCGTGACCCCGCCTGGCGCGAGCCAGTGGTGGTGAACGAGGCGCAGACGGCGCGCGTGCCCGACAGCGGCAGCGTGGAGCTGCCGCTGTATGCACGGATCGACCGCCTGGCCTGGGTGCCCCGCGCTGGGCAGTACGCCGACCTGCTGAAAGTCACGGTCACCTGGTAGCGAGGCCGCCATGGACAAGGACGCCACCCCATGAAAACCACGTCGATCCTGCTTCTGAGCCTCGGCCCACTGCTGTTGCCCGAAGGCGTGGCCCATGGCACCACCACCGGTTTCATCCAGGCGCGCCTGGAAATCAGCGCCGCCTGCCAGATCAATAGCGGCGACCAACCGCCTGCCACCCTCGGCAACCCTGGGGTGATGGACTTCGGCCAGCGTGGCCCGAACTGGGAGCAGCCCCTGCGAACCCGGGTCGATGGCGCCGCCGGCGATGGCAATCTGCAGATCAGTTGCACGCCCGAGGTGCGGGCCTTCAACGTCAGCATCAACGCTGGCCTGAACGGCGGCGACGGCGTGCGCCGGCTGAGCAACGGCAACGTCATGATTCCCTATCAGCTGGCGGTCGACCCCAGTGGCAACAGCCATTACGGCATCGGCCAGGCCCGCGCGTTCCTCATCAACAGCACCGACCAGGTGCCGATTCCCATCTTCGGCGTAGTGGTAGCGCAGCCGCGCGCGCTGCCTGCCGGGCTGTACCGCGACACCCTGAGAGTGACCCTGGACTGGTAAACGACGCAAGGAGACTCCGATGCGAACGACTTTCACGCGCTGCATGCTCGCCGGCCTCGGCCTGGCCTTGGCTGCCCAGGCCCAGGCGGCCACGGTGACCGGGACCATTTCATCCACCCTGACCCTGATCTCGGCCTGCCAGGTCAATGGTGCCGGCGGCACCTCGGGGTTGAACTTCGGTACGTTGAACTTCGGTACGGCCGATGCCCTGTTCACCACGGCCAACGCCCAGGTGCTGGGCGGTGGCGGCGGTGCCATGAGCATTCTCTGCTCGGCAGGCACCGTGCCGGCCATTCGCGTGCGGGCCGGCGCCCACGATGGCCAGTCCACCGGCGGCACCCGCGCGCTGGCCGATGGCGCCGGCAACTTCGTGCCCTACGACTTCTACACCGACTCAGGGCGCACCACGCTGCTGGCCATCGACGGCACCATTACCCTGCCCACCAGCACGGGCGTGGCGCAAACCGTCAACCTGTACGGCCAGGCACGCGGCAAGGCGGGCCTGCCGGCCGGGGTGTACACCGACACGGTTGCGGTCGAGCTGTCGTTCTGAGCCATGCGCAGCTGGCTCGGCGGGTGCCTGACGGGCCTCGGCGTGCTGCTGGCCACGCCCTTGGACGCGGCCACCACCAGCACCTTCCAGGTGAGCGCGCAAATCGTTGCCGGCTGCCTGGTGGTAGGCGGGGTGAGCAACTATGGGGTGCTCAACTTCGGCACCCAGTCGGCGCTGTCCACCGGCATTCTCAGCACGTCCCTGGGCGGCACCACGGTGACCTTCCAGTGCACCCCGGGGGTGAGCATGACCATGAGCGTGGACGGCGGCCAGAACAGCGCCAGCGGTACCCGCAACCTCAAGCTTAGCGGCGGCACGCAGGTGCTGGCCTACCAGTTGTACCGGGACGCGGCCTACAGCCAAACCCTGGGAATCGGCCAGAGCGTGGCGGTGAGCTACACCGACGCCACGGCCATCAAGTTGCCGGTGTATGGCCGTACCCAGTTGCCCGGCACCTTGCCGGCCGGGACCTACACCGATGTGGTGCAAGTGTCGGTGACCTGGTGAAGCCAGCGGCACCGCAGAAGAAGAAACCAAGGAGAGCGGCATGGTGGCAGGCGCGAAGTGGGCGCAGGGTGTAGTCGGTTCACTGTTGCTGGCAAGCCTGCCGGCGGGGGCGGCGACGTCGGTGCTGATCTGGCCGATTGACCCGGTGCTGGAAGCCGGCCAGAAGGCCGGTGCATTGTGGCTGGAGAACCGCGGCGCGGCCCCGGCCAGCTTGCAGGTACGGGTGTTCGCCTGGCGCCAGGGTGACTACCAGGAGCAGTTCCAGGCCCAGCGCGACATCATCGGCAGCCCGCCGGTGGCCAACATCGCGCCGGGGCAGAAGCAACTGATCCGCCTGACCCGCACCGGCAGCTCGCCGGCCGGCCAGGAGCAGGCCTACCGCATCATCATCGATGAAATTCCTTCACCCCTGCCGGCCGACAGCGCAAGCCAGGGCACCACTGCAGCCATTCGCCTGCAGATGCGCTATTCGGTGCCGCTGTTCGTCTATGGCGAAGGCTTGTGGGGCAAGGCCGACCCGGAGGGCAAGCGCAACGCCGCCGGGGTCGGCAAGCCGCAGCTGAGCTGGCGCCCGGTGACGGTGCAGGGCAAACCCTATGTGGAACTACGCAATACCGGGCCGGTGCACGCGCGGCTGACTGATGTGGTGGTGCAGCAGGGCAGCCAGGCCAAGCCATTGGCCGAAGGGCTGCTTGGCTACGTGCTGCCCGGCGCCAGCATGCGTTGGCCGGCCCCGGTGGCGCCCAATGCAGGCAGCGTGATCAAGGGGAGGGTCAACGGCCAGGAAACGGCCGAAGCGATCCGGCAAGGGCAATGAGTGCGCGGTTGAATGAGCGTCAGGGACCAGGGAGGCCCCGGCAATGGTCGGAATCCGGGTGTGAAAAGGCTATGGCAGGTGCCGTGCCGCTGGTGCATGGGGCTGGCGATGATCGCCCCCTGCCTGGCCGTGGCCGACGACCTGCCGCCACCGCCCACCGAAGCCGCCGCCGTGGCCGATGCCACCCTGTACCTCGACCTGTTGGTGAACCAGGTGCCCAGGGCTGAATTGGTGCCGGTGCAGCAGCGCACTGGGCGGCTGTACCTGGACAGCGACGTGCTGCGTGCCGCTGGCATTCACCTGCCCGGCGAACCCCAGGGCGAGGTGGCGCTGGAGGACATCAGCGGCCTGCACGCCGATTACGACAGCCAGAACCAGCGCTTGATGCTGCAGGTGCCGCCGGCCTGGCTGCCGGACCAGCAACTGGGCGATCGCAACCTGTATCCGCCGAGCGAGGCGCGCAGCAGTTTCGGTGCCTTGCTCAACTATGACATCTACCTCAACGACACCGACGACGGCGGCACCTACCTGGCGGCCTGGAACGAGCTGCGCCTGTTCGACAGCTGGGGCACGTTCAGCAGCACCGGCCAGTGGCGGCAAAGCTTCAATGCCGCGCAGAACGACACCAACCGGCAAGGCTTCCTGCGCTACGACACCACCTGGCGCTTCACCGACGAGCAACGCCTGCTGACCTTTGAGGCGGGCGACTTCGTGACCGGCGCCTTGCCCTGGACCAGCTCGGTCCGGGTCGGCGGCCTGCAACTGTCGCGCGACTTCGGCGCACGCCCCGACCTTGTGACTTACCCGCTGCCGGCCTTTGCCGGCGAGGCGGCGGTGCCGACTTCGCTGGACCTGTTCATCAATGGCTACAAGGCCAGCACCTCGGAACTGCAGCCCGGCCCCTACACCCTGACCAATGTGCCCTTCATCAACGGCGCCGGCGAAGCGGTGGTGGTAACCACCGACGCCCTTGGCCGGCAGGTGTCCACCACCTTGCCGTTCTATGTCACCAGCAGCCTGCTGCAAAAAGGCCTGTCGGACTACTCGGTGGCTGCCGGTAGCCTGCGCCGTGACTACGGGGTGAAGGATTTCGGCTATGGCCCAGGCGTCGCCACCGCCAGCCTGCGCCATGGCCTCAGCGACACCTTCACCCTGGAAACCCACGTTGAAACCGCTGAGTCGCTGCTGCTGGGCGGGCTGGGCGGCAACATGCGCCTGGGCACCTTCGGGGTGCTCAACGCGGCCTTGGCGCAAAGCCAGTTCGACGGTGACAAGGGCCATCAGGTTGCCCTGGGCTACCAGTACAACAGCCAGCGCATCGGCTTCAGCTACCAGCGCCTGCAGCGCCATGGCGACTACGCCGACCTGACCCGCGTCGACACCCCCGATATCCAGCTGAGCCAGCGTAGCGAGCAGGTGACCGTCAGCCTGAACCTCAACCGGTACGGCAGCCTTGGCGCCGGTTACTTCGATGTGCGCGCCGGGGACGGCACGCGCACCCGGCTGATCAACCTGAGCTGGAGCAAGCCGCTGTGGGGCAACAGCAGCCTGTACCTGTCGGCCAACCGCGAGGTGGGTGACAGCAACTGGGCGGTGCAGGCGCAGGTGGTGATTCCGTTCGACTTCGGCAGCACCTTGGCGGTCAGCACCGAGCGCAGCAAGGACGGCGAGAGCCTGCAGCGGGTGAACTACAGCCGCGCCGTGCCGGTGGGCGGTGGCGTTGGCTACAACCTCGGTTACGCCAGCGGCAGCGACCGTGATGCCTACCGCCAGGCCGACGTCACCTGGCGCCTGCAGTCGGTGCAGCTGCAGGCTGGCGTGTATGGCAGCAGCGGCGAGATGACCCGCTGGGCCGATGCCAGTGGCTCGCTGGTGTGGATGGATTCGGGCGTCTACGCCGCCAACCGTATCGACGACGCCTTCGTGGTGGTCAGCACCGGCGGTTACGCCGATGTGCCGGTGCGCTATGAAAACCAGGAAATCGGCCACACCGATCGCAGCGGCCACTTGCTGGTGCCCTACAGCAGCGGCTACTACCGGGGCAAATACGAGATCGACCCGATGAACCTGCCGCCCGATGTGCTGGCCGCGCAAGTGGAGCAGCGAGTGGCGGTGCGCCGTGGCAGCGGCTACCTGCTGGAATTCCCCCTCAAGCGCGTGCTGGCGGCGAGCATCGAGCTGGTCGATGCCAACCAGCAGCCGCTGAAACTGGGCAGCACGGTCGTGCACCAGGAAAGTGGCGGCCAGGCGGTGGTGGGCTGGGACGGCCTGGTGTACCTGGAGAACCTGTCGCCGCGCAACCACCTGCAGGTGACGGTGGAGGGCGCAGGGCCATGCACGGTCGAGTTCGAGCTGCCCGACACGCAAGGCACGGTGCCGCTGATCGGCCCGCTGGTGTGCCGATGAAAAGGCTGCTGTATGCATTGCTACTGCTGCTTCTGCCGGCCGGCTCGGCGTGGGCCCTGTGTTCGTCGGTGGCAACCCTGCCTGCAGGGTTCGGCACGGTCAACTCGACCCTGGTACGCACCACCGCGCAGACGGCCTCGACGACCAACGCGGGGCTGCAATGCACCGGCTCGCTGTTGAGCTTGCTCAGTTCCACCGACCATTTCTACGCCACCATCACCGGTAGCAGCAGCGGCGGCCTGGTTGGCCCAACCGGTGACGTGATCGCTTACACGCTGTATGCCGACAGCACCACCAGTTACCCGATCACCCGGGGCGTGGCATTCGACTTTGCCCGCAACGGCATTCTCGACCTGCTCGGCCTGCTCAACGGCACCTCACCCAAGGCCGTGCCTTTGTACATGCGCACGGTGGTTGGCAGTAACGTCGCCGCTGGGGTGTACCAGGAAACCTTGACCGTGCTCTGGAACTGGAATTATTGCTCCGGCATCGGTATTGGCGCCATCTGCCTTGGGCGTGATATTGGCTCAGGCACGCAGACGCTGGTCGTGACCCTGACCGTGAGCAACGATTGCCAGATCACTACACCCAACATCAATTTCGCCAGCGCGCCCGTGGTGGCCGGGTTTGGTACGGTGAGCCAGAGCGTGAGCCTGTCGTGCACCAAGGGTAGCGCCTACACGGTGGGTTTGAATGATGGCGAGAACGTTTCCAGCGGGCGCCGGCGCATGAAGTCATCGGCCGGCAACTTCCTGGCCTATGACATCTTCAAGAGCGCCGGCACCGTGCGCTGGGGCTCGCTGACCACCGCCCGGCGTTCCAGCAGCGATGCCGACGTGAACCCCGGCAACGGCACGGGGACCGGGAGCCAGGTGTTCAACTACAACGCGAAGGTTTATACCGACCAGACCACGCCTCCGGCCGGTAGCTATCTCGACAATGTGATTCTTGATGTGGCGTTCTGAGCGCGCAGTCCTGCTCCGGCCCTTTCGCGGGGCAAGCCCGCGCCTACAGGTTGTCCGCTAGGCTCAAGGCCAGTGCGGTACCTGTGGGAGCGGGCTTGCCCGCGAAGGGGCCGAACTTGCTCAGCGCAAATCGTCAACCATCTTCAACAGCGTCTCCAACACCGCCCCCGCCAAGGCCTTGGACCTTGCCCCCGACCATCCAGCCACCGGCTCCGGTGCATCGTCGTGGTCCTTGAACGGCATCTCCAACGTCAGCGACAGGCAGTCATACGCCATGCCCACCGCATTGCACGCCAACGTGGTATTGGCCTGCCCCGGTTCATCCCGGGTGTACCCGTGCACCGTCTGGAAATCCCGGGTCACGCTGCACAAGGTGCTGCGAAATTGCTCCTCAAGCTTTGCCAGCCGTGGCGTGTACCCTGGGTTCCCCTCGCAGGCTGCGGTGAACACATGGGGGATCTCCTCATCCCCATGCACATCGATAAAGGCATCCACCCCGTACTGCTTCATCTGCGCCTGGGCGAAGAACACCTCAGGGCTCAGCTCCACACTCGCATCCTGCCAAGCCCGGTTCAGGTCCTTGCCCTTGAAGTTGGTGCGCAGGTGGCCGAGGAAGGCACCGTCGGGGTTCATGTTCGGAATCAGGTACAGGTCGGCTTTTTCCAGCAGCTTCTGCACGGTCGCATCATTGGCCTGCAGGCGGTCGATCACCCCCTCCATGAACCATTCGGCCATGTGCTCGCCCGGGTGCTGCTGGGCAATCAGCCACAGCTTGCGTTTGCCCGCAGCGCCGTCGCCTGCGCGCAGCAGCGGAATGTCCCGCCCTTGCACACTGCGCCCATGGGCCAGCAACTCGACGCCCGGCAACTGCTGGGCCCGCTCGATCAGCTGGTTGTGGCGCGCACGCGGGTAGGGCTCGAAGTAGGCGAGCCAGATCTGCTCCTGCTCGGCCTTGACCTCGAACGCCAGCGCCTTGCCGTCGAACTGGCTCGGCACCCGGAACCAGCGCTGCTGGTCGTAGGAGGCCACCGCGTTGTAACCGCTCCAGGCGTTCTTGTAGGAAGACTCGCTGGCGTTGTCCAGGCTGAAGCGATGGACCTGGCCCGGCGTGAGGCCGCTGACCTTGAAGTGGAACCACTGGAAGTGGCCGCTGTGGGTGTCCGGGCGAATGGCCAGGTGCACCTGCGCCGGGTTGCTGGCATCCAGTACCCGGATATTGCCGGAATCGAAGGCGCAGTCGATCTGCAGGGGGGACAGCGTCACGGTCATGGGCGGGCTCCTTGGGAATTGTTGTGGGGGTTACTGTACACCGCTTGGGCGCCCCGTGAGTGCGCCGGATCACGCCACCAGCCAACTCGCGTCGCCTTCGACCAGCGTGCCCCCGTGGCTGGTGGTATCGCCCACCCGCGCGGCAGGGCTGCCTTCGATGAGCAGGTGGGCGGCAGCGGTGGTGACGGTGGTGGCGCCGTGGAGGGGGCAGTCGTGGCGGTGGCCGATGAGGACGATGGGGTTCATTGAGGCTCCAGAACGTGACTACTGCAAGATCAGGTTGAGTGAATCCAGCACTTCGGCGGTGACAAGGCGCAATCGGTAGCTGTAGTAGGCATACATGCCTGTGATCATGCCGGTAGCTAGCACCAATGGGCTCCACCACGGCCAGTGGCGGCGCATGCGGAAGTTGCGAGGCGCAACGTTGCTCAGCGCATCGGGAAACAGCTCAGGAAGTGGCCCGCGCTGTTTGCTGATAAGCGTGCGCAGTTCAGCGATGTGGGCTTCAAGTGTTTTATCCCCCCCGGGGACGACGGCATACTTGCCTTTCAAGCCCATGCACAGCACCAGATACATGAATTCCAGCACGTCCACGAAACGCGCGGGTTCCTGTTTCATGCGTTCCAGGATTACAAAAAATTTTTCACCACCCAAGGCGTCGTCGTGAAACTCACTCAGCAGCGGCATGTGGCTCCAAACTGAAACTTTGCCCCAAGGCCGGTCCATGACGGCTTCGTCCAAGTACAGGCACAGCGCGTAGGAAAAGGCCGATACCTGTAAAGGCTCATAGGGAAGCTGGGCCATTTCCGCGAGGATGTTGGTTATCTGGATAGAGACCACGCGATAGAGCTCTTCGAGATCGTCGATGTCGTCGAGTGTTTCCAAGCGAAGGGCTAGCCCAAGCAGTGACAGGGCGGCATTGCACATTGGGTTCATGAAGCCGGTGCGCAGGTCGAAGTCGGGGTCGCCCGGTGCAAGTTGCAGGAGGAAGCGAGTGGTTGAAGTGGAGGAGGGTGAGGCGTTATGTTTTTCTGCGTGTTTTGTAAGTTTTGGGAGTAGTGTGTTGGATGGCATGTTAAGAGTTACCTAATGTTATGAGAGGTTGGTTTGATTGGTTGTGAGTTGGTCGGGAAACTTGGAGTTCAGTTATTGAGTTGATGATATTTAAAGGTGGGGCGGTATCTAATTGTCAATCTTTACGCCATTTACTCGTATCACGGGCTTGCGTTTTTCAGCGAAGCCGCAGAGTACGTCGTTTTCATGAGGGAATTTAACGTAGGGTACGTTGTATTGAATCCATGCTTCGACGCTATTCGGGTATGTGTAAAAAAGCAGTAGAAAAATTGCTAGGGGTATAGTTAGTGGTGACCACAGCCAGGCCCGAGTCTTTGAGTGGTTTTCTTGAATGTCTTTTACCCATTCCCTATAAGGTTGAATTGTGGAGTCGAGTCGACTTAGCTTCTTGGCACGCTTTGGCGGTAGGGGTAGGTTTTGTATTCCGTCACTCATAAAGCGTTGTAAGTATTCCCAGAGGGCACGAGCGGAGCGCCCATTATCTAGCGCGCTAAGGTTCCCACAGGCAGCGCATATTTCAGTGGGAGGGCTCATGCGATAGTCAATGGCGAAGAGGTAAAGTGGGTGGCGGGAGCTATAGCCGTAAGATGAAACTATCGGGATGAACCCAGCCATAGCCTCTATTTTGTCCCAGTCGATGATGTGCATGTGTTTTTGGTTGTTTGGATATATGAAATATAGTTTTCGGGTGATTCGGTTTATACGGATATAAGCGCCGCGACAGCGATGAGCGCCGCTTGCAAAATACATGGCTAAGGCAATACAGGGAGTAAGCGGTGACCATGCTAGAGCTATCAGTAGGACTTTGCTGTCGGTGCTGACAAAAATTGCGACAACTACAAGAAATATCAGTGATAGTAATGCCGATAATCCAATGAACATAGCGCTGCCGCTTCTTGTGAGATTTGAATATGTCTCGAGTTCGATGCAGGTGTCATTTATACGATGTACTCCGTCTGGCAACGGTAAAATGTGATGATTTAAGGCGTGCGGTAAAATCGTGCCGCCAGCTTTTAGATTTTTAGGCAAGTTCTTGATTTTCATAATCTAACTGGATCTCGAAATGAATTAAATTTGCTCGCCTCTACGAGGGCGGAGATCGCGCGCTTGAAATTGCAGGAGTATTTCTGATCCCTTGCGGTGGTCGGTCTGGGAATGGCTAGGAGGCGGTTGTCGGAATCCATCAGTCGAGATTGCTCCTGAGTGCCGGTGCCGAGTATGAATTGCAGAGGGTGCGATCCTTGGCGAATGGCTGATTGGGTAAGGGCCGGCGAAGTTGCTTTCTCGAAGCCGGGCTGTCGTGAGCGGTGCTTACTGATCAAGTTTCACACCATTTACACGTATTACCGGTTTCCGTTTTTCGGCGAAGCCGCAGATTACGTCGATTTCGCGAGGAAATTTAACGAAGGGTACATTGTATTGAATACACGCTTCGACACTATTGGGGTAGGCGTGAAAAAGCAGCAAAAATATATATTCGGGAATTGTGAAGGGAGCCCATAGCCAGCCGTGTTTTTTACAAAGCTGTTTTCGGAAATCATCCGTCCACTCTCGGTATGGCTGAAGCGTTGCGTCTCGTCGGCTCACTGTTGCAGTTTGATTTGGTGGTGAGGGCAAGTCTTTTGCGCCATGGGTCATGTAATGCTGTAGGTATGCCCAAAGTGATTGAGCTGACTGACCACCATCAAGAGCTCCAGAGTTTCCACATGCAGCGAATATTTCTGTGGGAGGCGTCATGGCGTAGTCGGTGCCGAAGAGATAGAGAGGATGCCTCGTGGTATAGCCGTGCGAAGTTACAATGGGTATGAATCCAGCTAAGCCTTCGATACTGTCCCAATCAATAACGTGCATATAGTTTGGGTTGTTTGGATGTATGAAGTAGAGCTTTCGTGTGTTTCGGTTAATTCGGATGTATGATCCTCGGTACCGATGAGCCCCGCTGGCAAAATAAAATACAATAGAAAATAAGGGTAGCGAAGGGCTGGCCATTAATATGGCTAGAAGCGTTTCTGTATCTGTGCCAAGCACCAGGGTAATCATAATTGATATTATGATGGATGCTAGAATCGAGACGCCAATGAAGCCGGCGCTTCCGCTTCTAACAATGTTGGCGTAGGTGTTGATTTCGATGCATTTGTCATTGATGCGATGTACCCCGTCAGAATCTGGAAGAGAAGGCTGCTGGGTGCCGTGGTATAACTTTTTACCCCCGAAGCGAAGGTTTTTCGGTAGTTTTTTTATTGCCGTCATTTTTTAGGGGGCTCAATCAATTCTAGCTTGGCTGGGTCTATGATTTCTGAAAATAGATCGGGTGCTCTAAATTCTAGCGGAGACGGCGCTCCGTTTTGTTGAAAATAAATATCGGGTTGCGCAGTGTCTGGGATGAATAAGTACTCTAGCCAGACTTTTGCGGATTGGTGCATTTGAATACTCCAGCCATTTGGTTTTCCACCATGAAACGTAGGAGTGACCAGGCACTCAATCTCATAGTTGGTAGCTCGTTTTTCTGTGTTATGTGCTATAGGGCCCGTTATTTGTTTGAGTTTTTTTCATGTAGTGAGAGTGATAGTCGAGTTTGGAACTCTTCGGTTGGTATGTCGCTGGAATGTGGGAGTTGATACGTGATTCGGAGGGTTCCCACCCGAAATCCGAAGGTTTGCTGCCAGTCAGCCGATATGCGAGGGCGATAATGCAAATTATGCACGGCATTAAGTTCTTCGAGGTTTGTGTAATGCTTGAAATGTTTTCCCCAGGCACTATGTTTTAACCATATTTCTACCGGCCCATGCTTTGTTAAATCAACGCCTGCTGAAAATGCTATAGCTGCGCCAAGTGAAATTAATGCTAAAATCGACCATCCTGGTGGTGTGAGCCCTAATACCGTAACTGGGCCAGCTGTACTTATTGCACCTGCCGCTGCTGCTGTCCCTCCCGCCCATGAAGCGAGAGCTATGACCCCTCCTGCGATAGCAGAGCCAAAATACATAGCTGCTTGTTCAGTGTTTTTTTCTTTGACTGCTCGGATACCTTTTGCGCTGTCAATCAGAGAAACTAGCCCGGCTCCGCCTGCTCCAAAAAATGATACGCCAAATTTTGAAGACAAATATTTCATTGTAGATAAGCCCGTTTTCTGTCCGGCGATCTGGAGCTTTAGTGACAGTGCTGTGGTGGTGAGTTCAATTCCTGCACCTATTAGCGTTGCGCTGGCGCCTACCAGTTCGAATACACTGAAAACTGTTTCATTGCTATTTCTCGCTGCTTTTATGGTGTTGGTTAGGTTTGTTATCGCTAAATACCCTCCGAGTCCTGCTAGTGAAGGTCCGAGTCCTGAGCTTAGTGTATGTTTTGTGCGTAAAAACAGGTTGGTTTCTTTTTTTGAAAGGTGGTTGTTTTGGGTGGTGCTATGGGATGGATTTGTTGTTTGGTAAGTTGTTTCTCCAATCTTAATTAATTCGTAAATTTTTATTTGGACTGTGAATTTGATTTGGTTGGCACTGGCGCGTGGCGATTTCCAGTGCTTAAGTTTATTTTCTTCAAGAATTTCTGGGGTTTGAAACTCCTTGGCTTGTCGAACAAAATCTGCGAGATTCATTTCGTGCATAACTATCGTGGCATTAAACCGAATCTCCACCACAGCCTTGAGCCTAGGCACCAACACATCCGCCTTATGAATGGTTGGCAGTGCCTGAAGTAACCCCATCAATGCATTGGTCGCAGGTGTACCGGCGTGCTCGTCGAGGTAGTTATCCACCACCGCAAACGCCCCTTTGACGAGATCTCCGGCCTTTTCCTTGAACCGGCCGGCCAGCAATTCGCTGCCATTGCCCACCGCCAACCAGAACGGGCTCTGGTCGGTCGGCATCATCACAACGTCATGCAGTAAATCCCGACCTTCACTGCAATGCACCAATCCACCCAGGCAGTCGAACACGGTTTCTTCGTAAGCATCCGCCACTGCCTTGACCTGCAAGTCGAAGGTTTCCAGCGCCTTGCCCAGTAATTGCTCGGCATCGATCAGTCGAACCCAGGCGATAACATCCGCGACCGTTTCGGCCACAGCGTTGTCCAGCTTCGCCAGTTCTTGGGCATACAGATCGGGGAAGCGCATTGCGCCTTCGTAATCCAGCAATTTGCGCTGCCGCTTGAGGGCTTCGGCGGTTTCGGCGTTGCTTCCGGCCTGCTGGTTGGCGGCGTTGAAATAACCGGCAATGAAATTGGCACTCTGCAGGCGGTGGGCGTGCTGGCCGGCGTAGCGGGTCTTTCTTTCAACGGCCAGGGTCACCAAGTGGTGAAGTTCGCTCACTATCCCGATGGGGTCATGCAGGGCCACTGCCAATGGGCTTACGCCTGGGCGTGGGCCTAGTTGACGGGTTAGGTTTATCAAGGCCTGGCCATAGCGAGCCATGAAGTCCGGGCGCTTGGAGGGGCCTGCGAAAAGGGGGAATATGCCGGCGGTGCCGGAAGGCTTTAGGTCAGCCAAGGCATTGCCGGCATGGGCTGAATCGAACACATGCGGCTGCTTGGGCGAGCCTGCCGGTTGCATGGCAGTGGCAAGCTGGCTGCGCAGGCCGCCGTCGTCCTGCTCAATGCGCCACAGGGTGGCGTGGCTGAGCAAGGCTTCGCTGACCATCAGGTACACCCTGTCAGCGATACGGGTTTCGGGTGCCAATACGTGGTAGGCGGCACGGGCGGTGTCCGGGTGTGCGTGGCTGCCGGGTGCGTCGCTGTTGTAGTCCTCTGGTGTCCACCACAGGTGGGCGAAGCGCACGTCCTCGGTCACCTGGTAATGGCGGGTTTTCATGCGCCCCTGGTGGAAGTAGAACAGGTAGAGATAACTGCCCGGGCGCAGCAGCCTTAGCCCATAGGGCTTGGCCGACTGCAGGGGCGGGAACAGGCATCTTGTTATTGCTAGTTGCAATTTGGTGGTTTGGCCCGCAATGGAGATGGCGAGCGTATCAACCGCTGGCAAGCGCAGAAATGCGAGGCATGGCCAGTGTGTTGCTTGTGGTGTTGCTATTACTTTGCTGGCTGTTCGTCACGCGATCGCGTGTTCGTCGTTTACGGCACGAGCGAGAACAGGCCGATGCGATTGAACGGGACCCCGGATTGGGCCACGTGCAGGATCAGGAGCGCGAACTGAACCGGCAGCTGGCGAACTTCCTGGGCCATGTGGGTGGCCGTCGGGCGATGAACCGTTTGCCGCGGTACTTGATGATCGGCGCTGAACGGGCAGGCAAGAGCAGCCTGTTGGAGCGCTCGGGCCAGCGCTTTTCCCTCACGCAAATCGGCAAGGCGCAGGCGCTGGGGCGCCAGGAGCAGCAGCCGGCCCAGGCTGTGAAGTGGTGGGTCAGTGACCATGCAATCATCCTCGACCCGCCAGGGGACTTCATTACCCAAGGCATAATCCCGACCCGTCAACCGCTTGCCGCAAACACTAGCGAGCCGTCAGTACCGCCAGGTAACCCGGCCAGGCTATGGGTTCACTTGCTCGGCTGGCTCACTCGCAACCGCCCAGGCAAAGCGCTCAATGGCGTGATACTGGTGGTGGACCTGGCAGCGCTGCTGCATGCTACCCCGGCACAACGCGTGGCCCTTGCACACGCATTGCGTGCCCGGCTGTTCGAGCTCAGCAATGAGTTGGGGCTGCGTTTGCCGCTCTACATCGTGCTGAGCAAAATCGATTTGCTGGACGGTTTTGGCCAACTGTTCAGCCGGCTGGGAATGGAGCAGCGTGACGCATTGTTTGGCTTTACAGCCAAACTCGACCGTAGCGGTTCGTCCGATGCATGGTTGAGCGATTTTTCCGATCATTACGCCCGAATGATCCAGCTGGTGCAGGCCCACGTGCGGGACGGCTTGGGGGCACTCACCGACGCAAGCCAACGTAAGCGCTTGTTATCCTTTCAGGCCCAGTTTGCCGGGTTGCGCCCGGCGTTGATGGCCTTTCTGCACGAAGCCCTGGCAAGCGACCGTTTTACCACCGCACCCCTGGTGCGTGGTTTGTACCTGTCTTCCGTCATGCAGCAGGGTGAAATCGAGAACGCTTTCTTGCGCGAGTCAGCGCAGCGGTACCGCGTGCCCAGGCCATTGCGGGAGGCGCTTAAACCCGGCCTCAAGGCCTCGCCTTACTTCGCCCAGCAGATTTTCCAGCAAATCCTCTATCCAGAAGCCGGCCTGGCCGGCGACAACCTGAGGGTCACCCGCCGCAAACGCCGCAGCCTTTGGGTCGGCTCCAGCATCAGCCTGCTGGCCATCGCCGCCGCTGCTGCAACCCTGCATCGCTTCTCCGACATCGCCGGTTGCTGGAAACGGTGCGAGACAACACGCAGCTTCAGCCGCAGCCAGTGCTTGTGGAAGGTGATGGCAGTACCGCCCCGGTGGCCGAGCCACTGCCCGAGCCGTTACCCGTAAGCCAAACGGCAGATATTCGCGTAGCCTTCGCTGCCTTGAACGAGGTCATGGAAGCCAAGGGTGAGCGCCCAAGCTTTTACGAAGAAACCCTGGGTGCGATCAAGGCCCTGCATGACTATGCCAGGGCCGTCCAAGACAGCCCGAACCGGGGCAGCGCGGCGCTGGATGCTGTTCTTGAGCGCTCGGCAACCAAGGGTGGCGACCCCATAACGACCTTGCAGCGCATTGCCATCGGCCTGCCTGAGCCAATCCGCCAACACATCGAGTCGGTGGCCGAACAAACTGCGCAGGTGATGTTGAATGAGGCGCTGCAGGAGTTGGAGCGCCGTTGGCAGGCCGATATCCATGGCTTCTTCGAGGAGCGCCTGGCGCGGCGCTATCCCTTCGTGGTGCGCGCTGAGGATGCTGCGCTGGACGACTTCGCGGCGTTCTTCGGCCCCAGCGGGCGGCTGCAGCAGTTTCAGGCTCGCTACCTGGATACCGTCCTGAAGGAAAACCTGAAAGGGGGGTACGCAAAAACTGCAGGTGGCGGGCTGTTCCGTGCCGATGTGATCGAACAGCTGGAAAACGCAGCACGCATCCGCGAAAGCTTTTTCGACCACCGTGGCCAGTTGAGTGTGCAGTTCAGCATCGAACCCTTGGGCCTCAGTGGCAACCAGCGCACCAGCCTGCTCGAAGTGGCGGGGCAGCAGATTGCCTACACCCATGGCACTGGCCCGATGACGGGTATCGTATGGCCGAACCCTGAGCATGCACGCAGCACGCTGACCTTGCTGCGCCAGAACGGCAACAGCAGCAGCCTGGAATATCGTGGGCCCTGGTCGATGTTTCGCCTGCTCAGCCGGGGCGGGCTGAACGGGCGCACGCAAACGACGGTAGACCTGACCTTCAGGGCGGGCGATGGCGCAGTTCGTTACCAACTGCGCTCGGAAAAGGCCTATAACCCGATCACCCAGCAGCCGTTCAAAGGCTTCAAGCTGCCGCGTACCTTGTTTGATCAGCAGGATGCAGGTGAAGCCCGGTTCACCCTGTAATGGGCTTAGGCCCAGTACCCAAACAGCAACAGCGCAGCCACACCAAAGCCCACTGCCACCGAACACCCGCCCAGCGAAAGCGCTGCGCGCCCTTGCCGGTACCAGCCATCCTGCCCCAGCTCGCGTGCCGGAGCCAGCAGGCTGCGCCAGCGCAGCTCGGTGTCATGAAAGGCTTGCAGGTGGGACGGGTCGGCATCCAGCCAGCGGCGGAAGTCGATACGCTCGCACGAGGTGACGTCAGGGCTTTGCAGGCGCACGTACCATTGGGCAGCCTTGCTGGCCGAGGCATTGGCTTGCAGGTTTGCGGGCTGCAGCGCCTGGTTCATATTGCGCTCGATGCTCAGCAGCGGCAGGTCGAGGCGTTTGGCGATGCTGGCGAAATCCAGTTGGTCGAGGCGGTTGAGCAGGAACACTTGCTGTACACGCCGTGGCAGGCGTTTGAGCCCATGCAGCAGTTCATGCTCGGCAGTGTGCTCGCGCGAAGGCGTGGGGTGCTCAAGGGGCAGCAGCAGACGGGTCATGGACAGCTCCTTGCTCAAGGGGTAGGGGTGGGGGCATCGTCCTTGATGCGGAATTAGCGTAGGCGAAACGAGATTGATTCTCAAGTGCTGATTCCGCAAAGTTTTGTAATGAGCGTTCACGCCCTGACACACTTTTGCTATCATGGCGGCCATCAACGATCTTCATTAGCCTGAAGAGCCAAAAAAAATGACCCGGCAAAAAGCCGGGTCAAAAACCGTGATTAGCCTGATGAGGAGATAATCTGAGAGCGACCTAAGCTTTCAGGTTATCCAGCAGATCTCGCGATCAGCTGAGTGCAATAATAATCGTTATCATTTGCCAGTCAAATGATTTTTCTGTCATCCGGTGAAAATATTTTTCCGGAGCACTGCCTTGTCCCGGCAATCGGGGACTTTCGCCGTTCCGGCCATCACGTTTTCTCCCTTCTTTTTCCTGGCCTACGAGGCTTTCTGCACGGCGCGGTTGTGCTCCAGCAGAGCCCTGGCCATGTCCATCATGTGCATCAACGCGAAGGTCAGCTCGCGGGTACTGCCGTCCTGATGAGCGGCGGTTTCGTGGGCCGTGGCGGCGGCGCAGCGTAGCAGGGCGATGGCATGTTCCTGCGCCTGGTCGGCGGTGACGCCTTTGTGCAGGGTCCAGACCGGGTTGTTCTCGTCCGCGCGTGGCGGGTTGGGGTTGAGGTAGTAATCCAGGGCGCGGCGGGCGGCGTCGCTGTCGAGATCTGTTACGTCTTTTTTCGGTGGTTTCATCCTGATACCTGTGGATGGCCTATGGGCGTGGGGTCTGGCTAATTTTAATACTTAAAGTAGTCATGCGCCTTTGGGTAAATAATACTGAATGTTTATTGAGCGCCAGAGGGCAGTCCGTATCGTGCCAGCGATGAATATGGATAAATGGATTGCCCTCGTCCGTGAGCGGATCGAGGAACTCGATATCTCCCAGGAGCAGCTCGCCGAGCGCGTTGGGGTGTCTCAAGGCAGCATCGGCCATTGGTTGGGCAAACGGCGCCAACCGAAGGTCGAGTCGATGAACCGTGTCTTCGTCGAGCTGGGCATGCCGCATTACCATGTCAGCATGGTACTGCGCGTGCTTGGCCAGGTGGGTGAGGACAAGGGCCGATATGCGATTGTCGAGGATGATGATGAAATCGACCTCATGCAATACATCGTGTGCTTTCGCTACCCCGTTCGTGGTTGGGATGAGCTGGGGGCTGCAGAGCCTGAGAATGCGATGGTGTTCGAGCAAACCGAATATTTTGCCCAAGGCAAGGCGTTCTGGCTGACCGTGGAGAACGATGCCATGAGCTCCGCCAGTGGCCGTAGCGTGCCCCAGGGAATGCGGGTGCTCGTGGATGCTGGGTTGGAGGCAGAGCCTGGGCGTTTGGTGATTGCGCGGCAGCCGGGGAAAACGGCGATTTTGCGTGAACTGGCCGAGGAGGGTGGGCAGCGGTATCTCAAGGCGCTGAACAGCAGTTATCCGGCCCTTGTGTGTGAAGAGGGGTGTGAGTTTCTGGGGGTGGTTGTGCGGGTGCATGGGGTTTTCTAGGGGCTTGGCGTGGCGTCTTTGGTGCCTGTGAGATCGAGCGCCGCCCGCGCGGCGCTTCGCGAGCTATGCTCGCTCCTACGTTTGTTTCGGGCCAGTATCGCCTGTGCCATCGCGCGCGAACGCCTTGTTCGTTCACCTCGATATCGAGACATACGCCAAGGCGGCGCGCGCGCTGGCCACATGAACATTGGCCCGAAACAAACGTAGGAGCGAGCATAGCTCGCGAAGCGCCGCGCGGGCGGCGCTCGATCTCATAGGCGCCAACGATGCCATGCCAAGCGCGCGGCGCTCGATCTCACAGGCGCCAAAAATCCCCCGTCAGGCAGCCTCACTCCACCAACTCAACCAGCACCGCCCCTTCGCTCACCATATCCCCCTCCTGGCAAAACAGCGCCTTCACCGTCCCACCGTGGGGCGCACGGATGCTGTGCTCCATCTTCATGGCCTCCAACACCACCAGCGCCGTGCCCGCTTCCACCACCTGCCCAGGCTGCACCAGCACGCGCACGATGCTACCGTTCATCGGCGCCCCCAGCCCGCCTTGCTGGCCATGGCTGGCTTCAGCCTCGGCGATCGGGTCGAAGGCCTCTACGGCATGCACCTCACCGCCCCAGCGCAGGAACAACGTGCCACCCCGGCGCACCGCCAGGTGGCGGCGACGAACACCGCCCGCGTCATGCCCCAACTGCTCACCGTCCAACTGCCACGTCGGCGCGCTGGTGCGTTCCAACGCCACCGCTTGGCGCTCACCGCCACTCACCAGGTGCAGGCTGCTGCGCGCCGGCAAACCCAGGCGCAAGCCATTGCGCTCGGCCCATGGCGAACCGGCATCGTCATCGCGCGTGCTCCGCGCCTGGCCTTGCAGCCAGGCCTCGGCCGCCGCTTCCCAGAAGCCGGCAGGCAAGGCCTCGGGCGCAGGCAGCAACGCCTGCTGGTGGCGGGGGATGAACCCCGTGTCCAGTTCCGCCTCGGCAAACGCCGGGTGGGCAAGGATGCGCCGCAGGAAGGCGATATTGGTCTTCACCCCGCCAATGGCAAACTCATCGAGCATCGCCAGCAACCGCAGGCGCGCCTGCTCGCGGTCCTGGCCCCAGGCAATCAGCTTGCCCAGCATCGGGTCGTAGAACGGCGACACGCTATCGCCTTCGCTGACGCCACTGTCCACACGGCGGCCTTCACCGGCCGCCGATTCGCGGTACAACGCCAGGGTGCCGGTGGCCGGCAGAAATTCGTTGGCCGGGTCCTCGGCGTACAGCCGCACTTCGATGGCATGGCCAACCAGCGGCACCTGCGCCTGGGTCAGTGGCAGCGGCTCGCCGCAGGCCACGCGGATCTGCCAGGCCACCAGGTCAAGGCCGGTGATGGCCTCGGTGACGGGGTGCTCCACCTGCAGGCGGGTGTTCATCTCCATGAAGAAGAATTCGCCACGGGCATCGAGCAAGAACTCCACGGTGCCAGCGCCCACGTAGCCAATGGCCTGGGCCGCCCGCACCGCGGCTTCGCCCATGGCCCGGCGCAGCTCGGTAGACAGGCCCGGGGCCGGTGCCTCCTCGACGACCTTCTGGTGGCGGCGCTGAATCGAACAGTCGCGCTCATTGAGGTACAGGCAGTTGCCGTGTTGGTCGGCAAACACCTGGATTTCCACATGGCGCGGCTTGAGCACGTACTTTTCCACCAGCATGCGCGCATCGCCGAACGACGACTGGGCCTCGCGCTGGGCCGAGGCCAGGGCATCGGCCAGCTGGCTTTCTTCCTCCACCACCTTCATGCCCTTGCCACCGCCACCGGCGCTGGCCTTGAGCAGCACCGGGTAGCCGATACGCTCGGCGGCGGCGCGGAAGGTGTCCAGGTCCTGGGCCTCGCCGTGGTAACCGGGTACCAGGGGCACCCCGGCATCTTCCATCAGGGCCTTGGCCGCCGACTTGCTGCCCATGGCGTCGATGGCGCTGGCCGGCGGGCCGAGGAACATCAGCCCGGCTTGCTCGATGGCGCGGGCGAAACCGGCGTTCTCGGAAAGAAACCCGTAGCCTGGGTGAATCGCCTGGGCGCCACTGGCCTTGGCCGCTGCGAGGAGCTTGTCGATCACCAGGTAACTGTCGGCAGGCTTGCTGCCGCCCAGGTCGACGCGGATGTCGGCTTCGCGGCTGTGGCGCGCGTCGCGGTCGATGGCGCTGTGCACGGCGACCGTGGTCAGGCCCATGGCCTTGGCGGTGCGCATGACCCGGCAGGCGATTTCGCCGCGGTTGGCGACCAGCAGGGTGGTCAGAACGGGGCGGCTCATGGGCGCGGCTCCTTCGTGTCATCGGTTTGCCAGGCAGGGCGGCGTTTTTCCAGGAAGGCCCGCAGGCCCTCCTGGCCTTCGGCGCTGACGCGGATGCGGGCGATGGTGTTTTCGCAGTAGCGGCGCAGCGCAGGGCTGAGTTCGCCATCGTCCACTTCGCGCAGCAGGTCCTTGGTGGCGCGCAGCGCTTGCGGGCTGTTCTGCAGCAGGTTGTTCACCCAGGCTTCGACCTGTGCGTCCAGCTCACTGGCGGGGTATACCTCGGCCAGCAGGCCCAGCTCACGGGCCCGCACGCCGCTGAAGCGCTCGGCGCTGAGGGCATAGCGGCGCGCGGCGCGCTCGCCAATGGCCTTGACCACGAACGGGCTGATGACCGCCGGCGCCAGGCCGATACGCACTTCCGACAGGCACAGCTGGGCATCGTCGGCGCCAATCGCCATGTCGCAACAACTGATCAGCCCCAGCGCACCACCGAAGGCGGCGCCTTGCACCACGGCCAGGGTGGGCGCCTTGAGGCGGTGCAGGGCGTACATCAGCTCGCCAAGTTCGCGGGCGTCATCGAGGTTGGTGTTGAAGTCCAGCTGCGCCGATTGCTGCATCCAGGCCAGGTCGGCGCCGGCGCTGAAATGCCGGCCACGGCCGCGCAGCAGCAGGAAGCGCAGGCTGGCGTCTTCGGCCAGCTGGTCGAGGGCAACGATCAGCTCGCGGATCATCAGCGCGTTGAAGGCGTTGTTCTTGTCCTCGCGGCTCAGCCACAGGGTGGCGAAGCCGCGGGGGTCGCGGGTCACTTCGAGGGTGCTGAAATCGCTCATGGGTCACATCCGGAAAATGCCGAAGCGGCTCTGTTCGATCGGCGCGTTCAACGCGGCCGACAGCGCTAGGCCAAGCACGTCACGGGTTTGCGCCGGGTCAATGACGCCGTCGTCCCACAGCCGCGCACTGGAGTAGTAGGGGTGGCCCTGGTGCTCGTACTGGTCCAGAATCGGCTGCTTGAGCCGGGCCTCGTCCTCGGCATTGAAGGCCTGGCCACTGCGCTCGCTTTGCTCGCGCTTGACCTGGGCCAGCACCCCGGCGGCCTGCTCGGCGCCCATCACGCCGATACGGGCGTTGGGCCACATCCATAACAGGCGCGGGTCGTAGGCACGGCCGCACATGCCGTAGTTGCCGGCGCCGAAGCTGCCGCCGATGATGACCGTGAATTTCGGCACCTGGGCGCAGGCCACGGCGGTTACCAGCTTGGCGCCGTGCTTGGCGATGCCGCCTTCTTCGTACTTTTTGCCAACCATGAAGCCGGTGATGTTCTGCAGGAACAGCAGCGGGATGCCGCGCTGGCAGGCCAGCTCGATGAAATGCGCGCCTTTTTGCGCAGCTTCGGCGAACAGGATGCCGTTGTTGGCCAGGATCGCCACCGGGTAACCGTGCAGGTGGGCGAAGCCGCACACCAAGGTGGTGCCGAACAAGGCCTTGAACTCATCGAATTGCGAGCCGTCGACCAGCCGCGCGATCACTTCGCGCACGTCGAACGGCTGCTTGGCATCGGCCGGCACCACGCCGTACAGCTCATCGGCAGGGTACAGCGGCGCCACCGGGGCCTGGCATTGCAGCTTGCCAAGCTTGTGCCAGTTGAGGTTGGCAACGCTGCGCCGGGCCAGGGCCAGGGCGTGTTCGTCGTTGTCGGCGTAGTGGTCGGCCACGCCGCTGGTGCGGCAGTGCACGTCGGCGCCGCCCAGGTCCTCGGCGCTGACCACTTCACCGGTGGCGGCTTTTACCAGCGGGGGGCCGGCGAGGAAGATGGTGGCCTGCTGGCGCACCATGATCGCCTCGTCGGCCATGGCCGGCACATAGGCCCCGCCAGCGGTGCACGAGCCCATCACCACGGCGATTTGCGGGATGCCCAGGGCGCTCATGTTGGCTTGGTTGAAGAAGATGCGCCCGAAGTGCTCGCGGTCGGGGAACACTTCGTCCTGGCGCGGCAGGTTGGCGCCGCCGGAGTCCACCAAATAGATGCACGGCAGGCGGTTCTGCAGGGCGATGGTTTGCGCCCGCAGGTGTTTCTTCACCGTCAGCGGGTAGTAGGAGCCGCCTTTGACCGTGGCGTCGTTGGCCACGATCATGCATTCCACGCCTTCGATGCGGCCAATGCCGGCGATCACGCCGGCGGCGGGCACGTCCTCGCCGTACACCTCATGGGCGGCCAGCTGGCCGATCTCCAGAAATGGCGAGCCCGGGTCGAGCAGGCGGTCGATGCGTTCGCGTGGTAGCAGCTTGCCGCGTGAGGTGTGCCGTTCCTGGGCCTTGGGCCCGCCGCCCTGGGCCACCTGGGCAAGCAGGCCGCGCAGGGCCTGGACCTGTTCGAGCATGGCCGCGCTGTTGCTGGCGAACTCCGCCGAACGCGGGTTGATCTGGGTGTGCAAGGTAGCCATGTGCGCCTGTCCCTTGTGCTCAGCGGGTTTCGTTGAACAGTTCGCGGCCAATCAGCATCCGGCGGATTTCGCTGGTGCCGGCACCGATCTCGTACAGCTTGGCATCGCGCAGCAGGCGGCCGGCCGGGAATTCGTTGATGTAGCCGTTGCCACCGAGAATCTGGATCGCCTCCAGGGCCATTTGCGTGGCGCGCTCGGCGGTGTACAGAATCACCCCGGCGGCGTCCTTGCGCGTGGTTTCGCCACGGTCGCAGGCCTGGGCCACGGCGTACAGGTAGGCGCGGCTGGCGTTGAGCTGGGTGTACATGTCGGCGATCTTGCCCTGAATCAGCTGGAACTCGCCAATGCTCTGGCCGAACTGCTTGCGGTCGTGGATGTAGGGCACCACCAGGTCCATGCAGCTTTGCATGATGCCGGTGGGGCCACCGGACAGCACCACGCGCTCGTAGTCCAGGCCGCTCATCAGCACCCGCACACCGCCGTTGAGCTGGCCGAGGATGTTTTCCTCCGGCACTTCCACACCGTCGAAGAACAGCTCGCAGGTGTTGGAGCCGCGCATGCCCAGCTTGTCGAACTTGTTGCTGCGGCTGAAGCCTTTCCAGTCACGTTCGACGATGAACGCGGTGATGCCGTGGGCGCCCTTGTCCAGGTCGGTTTTGGCGTAGATCACGTAGGTATTGGCGTCGGGGCCATTGGTGATCCAGGTCTTGCTGCCGTTGAGCACGTAGCGGTCGCCGCGTTTTTCCGCCCGCAGCTTCATCGACACCACGTCGGAACCGGCGTTGGGTTCGCTCATGGCCAGGGCGCCGATGTGCTCGCCGCTGACCAACTTGGGCAGGTATTTCTGCTTCTGCGCAGGGCTGCCGTTGCGGTTGATCTGGTTCACGCAGAGGTTGGAATGGGCGCCGTAGGACAGGGCCACCGAGGCCGAGCCGCGGCTGATTTCTTCCATCGCCACCACATGGGCCAGGTAGCCCAGGCCGGCGCCGCCGTACTCCTCGGGCACGGTGATGCCCAGCAGGCCCATGTCGCCGAATTTGCGCCACATGTCGGCGGGGAACAGGTTGTCGTGGTCGATCTGCTGGGCGCGTGGGGCCAGTTCGGCGGCGACGAAGGTGCGCACCTGGTCGCGGAGCATGTCGATGGTTTCGCCCAGGGCGAAGTTCAGGGTGGGGTAATGCATGCGGGGGCACCTTGTTGTTCTTGAAGTTTGGGTAACACCGTAGCTCAAGGATCCGGCACCGGACCCTGGGGGGTGTTGTTCATCACCTTTACGTTAACGTAAACCTGCATCCCACCACTGTCAATCGGCTCATAACCTTTACGTAAACGTAAATCTGCGCCAGAGTATTCTCCGCTCGCATCAGCCGTGCCCAGAACAACCACAAGAAGGGACACCCATGAGTCAACCAAGCTACACCCGCGGCCGCCAGGACCAACCGCTGCTGACCCTGACCATCGGCCAGGCCTTCGACGCCACCGTGGCCCGCTGCGCCGACGGCGAGGCGCTGGTGGTGCGCCACCAGGGCCTTCGCTACAGCTGGCGGCAACTGGCCGAACAGGTCGACCTGCTTGCCCGCGCCCTGATGGCCCTGGGCGTGAACTCCGGCGACCGGGTCGGTATCTGGGCGCCGAACTGCGCCCAGTGGTGCATCTTGCAGCTGGCCAGCGCCAAGGTTGGCGCGATTCTGGTCAACATCAACCCGGCTTACCGTGTGGGGGAACTGGAATACGTACTACGCCAGTCTGGCTGCCGCTGGCTGGTGTGCGCCGATGCCTTCAAAACGTCTGACTACCACGCCATGGTGCAGGCACTGCTGCCTGAGCTTGCGCTCACGCCCCCCGGCCAGCTGGCCAGCGAAGGCCTGCCAGCCTTGCGCGGCGTGATTAGCCTGGCCGCCAGCCCACCGGCGGGGTTCCTGCCCTGGCAGACGCTGGCCGAGCGGGCAGGGCAGACCCCGCCCGAGGCCTACGCCGCGCGCCAGCACAGCCTGCAGTTCGACCAGCCGGTGAACATCCAGTACACCTCCGGTACCACCGGCGCACCCAAGGGCGCCACGCTCAGCCACTACAACATCCTCAACAACGGTTTCATGGTGGGCGAAAGCCTGGGCCTCAGCGAGCGCGACCGCATGGTGATTCCGGTGCCGCTGTACCACTGCTTCGGCATGGTGATGGCCAACCTGGGCTGCATCACCCATGGCAGCACCATGGTCTACCCCAACGATGCCTTCGACGCCGAACTCACCCTGCGCGCCGTGGCCGAGGAGCGCGCCAGCATTCTGTATGGGGTGCCGACCATGTTCATCGCCATGCTCGACCACCCTTCACGCACCACGCTGAACTTGTCGAGCCTGCGCAGCGGCATCATGGCAGGCGCCACCTGCCCGATCGAGGTGATGCGCCGGGTGATCGACCAGCTACACATGGCCCAGGTGCAAATCGCCTACGGCATGACCGAAACCAGCCCGGTGTCGCTGCAAACCGGCCCGGACGACGAACTGGAACTGCGCGTGACCACCGTCGGCCGCACCCAGCCGCAGTTGGAGAGCAAGTTGGTGGATGCCGACGGCTGTATCGTCCCCCGCGGCCAGATCGGTGAATTGTGCACCCGCGGCTACAGCGTGATGCTTGGCTACTGGGACAACCCCCAGGCCACGGCCGAGGCCATCGACCCGGCAGGGTGGATGCATTCCGGCGACCTGGCGGTAATGGACGAGCACGGCCATGTGCGCATCGTCGGGCGTAACAAGGACATGATCATTCGTGGCGGCGAGAACATCTACCCGCGTGAACTGGAAGAGTTCTTCCATACCCACCCAGCGGTGGCCGATGCGCAGGTAATCGGCATTCCCTGCAGCCGGTATGGTGAGGAGATCGTCGCCTGGATCAAATTGCACCCTGGCCACAGCCTCACGGTCGAGGAACTACAGGGCTGGTGCAAGGCACGCATCGCGCACTTCAAGGTGCCGCGGCATTTTCGCTTCGTTGACGAGTTTCCGATGACGGTGACCGGCAAGGTGCAGAAATTCCGCATGCGCGAGATCAGTGTGGCGGAAGTCGGCGCGGTTCGATGACGGTAGCCCAGGGCAACACCGGTGGCAGGGCTACGCAAACAGGCCGACCTTGCGGA
Source organism: Pantoea sp. Ap-967 (assembly GCF_011752565.1). Classification (GTDB taxonomy): domain Bacteria; phylum Pseudomonadota; class Gammaproteobacteria; order Pseudomonadales; family Pseudomonadaceae; genus Aquipseudomonas. The sequence goes on along the minus strand of NZ_VWXK01000026.1, from coordinate 40,946 downwards.
GATCACCCAGCCCTGCGGGCTGCGCTGTTGCGTTGGGAACATTGCACGCAGGCAGGCCGTGATCCCCTGTGGGAGCGGGCAAGCCCGCGCTTACAGGGGATTGAATGTTCCCAGCGCGACAGCGCAGTCCGGGTATGAACGTCTACCCTTAAGCCTTCACCGGGGGCTCCTCATTCGGCGGGTCTCCCACCGTCGGCGGCATGGTCGGCTTGATGGGCAGCTCGTCCGGTTCCTGTTCCGGCACGGGCGGCGGCAAGCTTGGGTCGTCGATGTTGGGGTCGGGTGTCTCCGGTGGAATGGGAATGTTCATGGCCTGACCTCGCGTGGGTGAATGGAAAGAGGTGCTGAAGGCTCTGACCACTGGCAGCTGCCGTTCGCTCAATTTTTTTGAACCCCACGCCTGTGCCCGGCTCTGAACCCTTACCGCCACCAGCCTGAGGGAGCAAGGTCGATGTCACGAAACGAGCCCTTTGAACGCGTGCCCATGGCGAACGATCACCCGGACCAGGCCATCAGCCTGTCCCAGGCGCTGTTGGCGCCGCGTATCGTGATCGAAGACACCCAACCGGTACTCGAAGCCGGCACCTTCGCTGCCAAGGCCGTCAGCGGCCAGCCAGTTGCAGTCAGCAGCAAGGTCTACAGCGACGGCCACGACCGCCTGGCGGTGATGCTCAACTGGCGCCAGGCCAACAGCCGCCGCTGGCATTGCGTGCCCATGCACTCACCAGACAACGACCTGTGGCTGGCCGAGTTCACCCCATCCGAGCTCGGCCCACACCTGTTCAGCATCGAGGCCTGGATCGACCCCTTCGCCACCTATTGCCACGACCTGGAGCGAAAGTACCACGCCGGCGTCGAGGTCAAGCTGGAGCTCGAAGAGGGCCGGTTGATGCTGGGCCAGGGCATGGACCTCACCGAAGGTGTGCTGCGCGATGAAATCGGCGCCCTGCGCGAGCGCCTGGTGGCGCTAAAACCCGATGACCAGGTGGCGCTGCTGCTGCACCCCGACACCGCACGCCTGATGGCCGATGCCGAGCACCGCAGCTACCTCACCCGCAGCCGCGAATTCCCCGTCGATGTCGACCGCCCGGCGGCGCTGTTCGCCAGTTGGTACGAGCTGTTCCCCCGCTCGATCACCAGCAGCCCCGGCCGCCACGGCACCTTCAACGACGTGCACGAACGCCTGCCGATGATCCGTGACATGGGCTTCGACGTGCTGTACTTCCCACCCATTCACCCCATTGGCACCCAGCACCGCAAAGGCCGCAACAATGCCCTGCGTGCCGAGCCCGGCGACCCCGGCAGCCCCTATGCCATCGGCAGCGACGAGGGCGGCCACGAAGCCATTCACCCGCAACTGGGCAGCCGTGAAGACTTCCGCCGCTTGGTCGCCGCTGCCGCCGAGCACGGCCTGGAAATCGCCCTGGACTTCGCCATCCAGTGCTCCCAGGACCACCCCTGGCTCAAGCAACACCCCGGCTGGTTCAGCTGGCGCCCCGACGGCACCATTCGCTACGCCGAGAACCCGCCGAAAAAGTACCAGGACATCGTCAACGTCGACTTCTACGCCGCCGAAGCGGTGCCGAGCCTGTGGCTGGCCCTGCGCGACGTGGTGGTCGGTTGGGTGGAGGAGGGCGTGAAGACCTTCCGCGTCGACAACCCGCACACCAAGCCGCTGCCGTTCTGGCAATGGCTGATCGCCAATGTGCGCAGCCAGTACCCCGAGGTGATTTTCCTCGCCGAAGCCTTCACCAAGCCGGCCATGATGGCGCGCCTGGGCAAGGTGGGGTATGCCCAGAGCTACACCTACTTCACCTGGCGCAATACCAAGCAGGAACTGCGCGAGTATTTCGAAGAACTCAACCAGCCGCCGTGGAGCCAGTGCTACCGGCCAAACTTCTTCGTCAACACGCCAGACATCAACCCCTACTTCCTGCAAACCTCCGGCCGTGCCGGCTTCCTCATTCGCGCAGCCCTTGCCACCATGGGCTCGGGGCTGTGGGGCATGTATTCGGGCTTCGAGCTGTGCGAAGCCACGCCGCTGCCGGGCAAGGAGGAATACCTGGATTCGGAGAAGTACGAAATCCGTCCGCGCGACTTCACCCAGCCCGGCAACATCGTGGCCGAAATCGCCCAGCTCAACCGCATTCGCCGGCAGAACCGCGCCCTGCAAACCCACCTGGGGGTGGTTTTCCTCAACTGCTGGAACGACAACATCCTGTACTTCGCCAAGCGTACGCGCGAGCGCGACAACTACATCCTGGTAGCGATCAGCCTCGACCCGCACAACGCCCAGGAGGCCAGCTTCGAGCTACCGCTGTGGGAGCTGGGGCTGGGCGACAACGCCGATACCCTGGGCGAGGACTTGATGAACGGCCACCGCTGGACCTGGCACGGCAAAACCCAGTGGATGCGCATAGAACCCTGGCACCAGCCGTTCGGCATCTGGCGTATCGAAAAGGCTCATTGAAACCACCGCAACCTGGTAGGAGCGAGCGTAGCTCGCGATGGGGCGCCTGGCGGCCCCAGGGTTTCAGCTTCGCAGCCCGTGTTGCCGGGGCTGCCTTGCAGCCCATCGCGAGCTGCGCTCGCTCCTACCGGGGCCGTGCTGTACCGAGATCTGAAAGGAGTCACCCATGGCCAAGCGTTCCCGCCCGGCAGCCTTTATCGATGACCCGCTGTGGTACAAGGACGCGGTGATCTACCAGCTGCACATCAAGTCGTTCTTCGATGCCAACAACGACGGCATCGGTGACTTCGAAGGCCTGATCGGCAAGCTCGACTACATCGCAGGCCTTGGCGTCAACACCCTCTGGCTGCTGCCGTTCTACCCCTCGCCACGCCGGGACGACGGCTACGACATTGCCGAGTACAAAGCCGTGCACCCCGACTACGGCAGCCTGGCCGACGCCCGCCGCTTCATCGCCGAAGCCCACGCACGAGGGCTTCGGGTGATCACCGAGCTGGTCATCAACCACACCTCCGACCAGCACCCCTGGTTCCAGCGCGCCCGCCACGCCAAGCGTGGCAGCAAGGCGCGGGACTTCTACGTGTGGTCCGATGACGACCAGAAGTACGACGGTACGCGCATCATTTTCCTCGACACCGAAAAATCCAACTGGACCTGGGACCCGGTCGCCGGCCAATACTTCTGGCACCGCTTCTACTCGCACCAGCCTGACCTCAACTTCGACAACCCCCAGGTGCTCAAGGCGGTGATCGGGGTGATGCGCTTCTGGCTCGACCTGGGCGTCGACGGCCTGCGCCTGGACGCCATCCCCTACCTGATCGAACGCGACGGCACCCACAACGAAAACCTCCCCGAAACCCACGCGGTGCTCAAGGCCATCCGCGCCGAAATCGACGCCAACTACCCCGACCGCATGCTGTTGGCCGAGGCCAACCAGTGGCCCGAAGACACCCGCCCATACTTTGGCGAAGGCGCTGGCGACGAATGCCACATGGCATTCCACTTTCCGCTGATGCCGCGCATGTACATGGCCCTGGCCATGGAAGACCGCTTCCCGATCACCGACATCCTGCGCCAGACCCCGGAAATTCCCGCCAACTGCCAATGGGCGATCTTCCTGCGCAACCACGATGAGCTCACCCTGGAAATGGTCACCGACCGCGAGCGCGACTACCTGTGGAATTACTACGCCGAAGACCGCCGTGCGCGCATCAACCTTGGCATTCGCCGGCGCCTGGCGCCGCTGCTGCAGCGTGACCGGCGGCGCATCGAACTGCTCACCAGTCTGCTGCTGTCGATGCCCGGCACGCCCACTCTGTACTACGGCGACGAGCTGGGCATGGGCGACAACATCTACCTGGGCGACCGCGACGGTGTGCGCACGCCGATGCAGTGGTCGCCAGACCGCAACGGCGGCTTCTCCAAGGCCGACCCGCAGCGCCTGGTGTTGCCGCCGATCATGGACCCGCTCTACGGCTACCAGACCGTCAACGTCGAAGCCCAGGCCCACGACCCGCATTCGCTGCTGAACTGGAACCGCCGCCTGCTGGCGGTGCGCAACCAGCAGAAAGCCTTCGGCCGCGGCACCTTGCGCACCCTTGCCCCCAGTAACCGGCGCATCCTCGCCTACCTGCGCGAGTACACCGATGCCGACGGCAACAGCGAAGTGATCCTCTGTGTCGCCAACGTTTCCCGCGCAGCCCAAGCCGCGGAACTGGAGCTGCAGCAGTACGCCGAGCGGGTGCCGGTGGAGATGCTGGGCGGCAGCGCCTTCCCACCGATCGGCCAGCTGCCGTTCCTGTTGACCTTGCCACCCTATGCCTTCTACTGGTTCCTGCTGGCCGCCCACGACCGCATGCCCAGCTGGCACATCCAAGCGACCGAGGGGATGCCGGAATTGACTACCTTAGTGCTGCGCAAACGCATGGAAGAACTGCTCGAAGCGCCGTCGAGCGACACCCTGCAAGGCTCGATCCTGCCCCAGTACCTGCCCAAGCGGCGCTGGTTCGCCGGCAAGGAAGGGCCGATCGATGCGGTGCGCCTGTGTTACGGCGTGCGCTTCGGCACGGCCACCACACCGGTGCTGCTCAGCGAAATCGAGGTGCACAGCGACGGCGTGGCCACCCACTACCAGCTGCCGTTCGGCCTGCTGCCCGAGGAGCAGATCAACAGCGCCTTGCCCCAGCAACTGGCGCTTTCCCGGGTGCGCCGTGCCCACCAGGTGGGCCTGATTACCGATGCCTTCGTGCTCGAACCGTTCATCCGTGCGGTGCTGCGTGCTTGCCAGGAGGAGCAGCGCCTACCCTGTGGCAATGGCCAGGGCGAACTGCATTTCGCCAGCAACGCGCAGCTCGCCAGCCTGGGCTTGGACGACGAAAGCGCGGTGCGTTACCTGAGCGCCGAGCAGTCCAACAGTTCGGTGGTGATTGGCGACCGCGTGGTGCTCAAGCTGATCCGCCGGGTCAACCCGGGCATTCACCCCGAGCTGGAAATGAGCGCCTACCTGACTGCCGCAGGCTTTGCCAATATATCGCCGTTGCTGGCCTGGGTCAGCCGCGTCGATGACCAGGCAACGCCGCACTTGCTGATGATTGCCCAGGGCTACCTGAGCAACCAGGGTGACGCCTGGGCCTGGACCCAGAACACCCTGGAACGGGCCATTCGCGACGAGATGGAGCCCGACAGCGCCGAGGCACAAGCTCACACCGACGCGCTGGCCGAGCTCAACGGTTTCGCCAGCCTGCTCGGCCAGCGCCTGGGCGAGATGCACCTGCTACTGGCCGCGCCGAGCGACGACCCAGCCTTCCAGCCGCGCGCCAGCAATGCCGAGGACAGCCAGCGCTGGAGCACGCAGGTCAGCGCCGAACTCAACCACGCCCTCGACCTGTTGGCCCAGCACCGCGCACAGCTGGACAGCGACAGCCAGGCCCTGGTGGACGACCTGCAGCAGCAGCGCGAAGGCCTTGCCCAGCACATCGTCAGGCTGGCCGAGCAGGCCCAGGGCGGGCTGCTGATGCGGGTGCATGGCGACCTGCACCTGGGCCAGGTGCTGGTGGTGCAGGGCGATGCCTACCTGATCGATTTCGAGGGTGAGCCGTCCCGCCCACTGGAGGAACGCCGGGCCAAGCACAGCCCCTACAAGGATGTCAGCGGCGTGTTGCGATCCTTCGACTATGCTGCTGCGATGATCCTGCGCAGTGCGTCTGCGGTCGACCTTTCAGGCCCGGCGCGCCAGGCCCGTCAACGTGTTGCCCGGCAGTACCTGCACCAGTCTCGGCATGCCTTCGTCCAAGCCTATGGGCTGGCCACTGCCGCCATGCCCCATGCCTGGCAACAGGCCGAAGGCGAGCGCGCCGCACTGGAGTTGTTCTGCCTGGAAAAAGCCGCTTACGAAATCACATACGAAGCCGAGAACCGTCCGAGCTGGCTGGCCGTGCCCTTGCATGGCCTGCATGGACTGATCAGTACCTGGGGAGAGTCAGAATGAACGTTACAACGCGTGAAAACGGCGGCCTTCGGCAACGGGACCTGGATGCCCTGGCCCGCGCCGAGCACGCCGACCCTTTTGCCGTGCTGGGTCCCCACGCGGATGGCCACGGCGGCCTGCAGCTTCGCGCCTTCCTGCCCGGCGCGTTGAATGTACGTGTGCTGGCGCGCGACGATGGCCGGGTGCTGGCCGACATGGCGCAGGGCAGCCTGCCAGGGCTGTTCACTGCGCACCTGGATGAGGCGCACCCCTACCGGCTGCACATTGGCTGGGCCGGGGGCGAGCAGGTGACCGAAGACCCGTACAGCTTCGGCCCGCAACTGGGCGACATGGACCTCTACCTGTTCGCCGAAGGCAACCACCGTGACTTGTCCGGGCGTTTCGGCGCGCAGCCGATTCAGGTCGATGGCGTCGACGGCGTGTGCTTCTCGGTGTGGGCGCCGAACGCCCGGCGGGTGTCGGTGGTGGGCGATTTCAACAACTGGGATGGCCGCCGCCACCCCATGCGCCTGCGCCACAGCGCCGGGGTGTGGGAGCTGTTCCTGCCGCGCCTGGGCGTGGGCGAAACCTACAAGTTCGAGGTGCTGGGCAAGGACGGCGTGCTGCCGCTCAAGGCCGACCCCCTGGCCCGTGCCACCGAGTTGCCACCCAGCACAGCCTCCAAGGTGGCCGGCGCACTGAGCCATGCCTGGCACGACCAGCAGTGGATGGAGCAACGCGCCCAACGCCATGCCTACAGCGCGCCGCTGTCGATCTATGAACTGCACCCAGGCTCCTGGCAATGCGAGCTCGACGAGCTGGGTGAGGTCGCGCGCTTCTACAACTGGCGCGAATTGGCCGAGCGCCTGGTGCCTTACGTGCAGCAGCTGGGCTTCACCCACATCGAGCTGCTGCCGATCATGGAGCACCCGTTTGGCGGCTCCTGGGGTTACCAGCCGCTGTCGCTGTTCGCGCCCACTTCGCGCTACGGCAGCGCCGAGGACTTCGCCGCGTTCGTCGATGCCTGCCACCAGGGTGGCATCGGCGTGATTCTGGACTGGGTGCCCGCGCATTTCCCCACCGACGAGCATGGCCTGGCCCGCTTCGACGGCACCGCGCTGTATGAGTACGACAACCCGCTGGAAGGCTACCACCAGGACTGGAACACGCTGATCTACAACCTGGGGCGCAACGAGGTGCGCGGCTTCATGCTGGCTTCGGCGTTGCACTGGCTCAAGCATTTCCATATCGATGGCCTGCGCGTCGATGCGGTGGCGTCGATGCTCTACCGCGATTACTCGCGCAAGGCCGGCGAGTGGGTGCCCAACCGCCACGGTGGGCGCGAGAACCTGGAGGCCATCGACTTCATTCGCCACCTCAACGGCATTGCGGCCCACGAGGCGCCAGGCGCGCTGATCATCGCCGAGGAATCCACGGCCTGGCCCGGTGTCAGCCAGCCGATCCAGCAGGGCGGGCTGGGCTTTGCCTACAAGTGGAACATGGGCTGGATGCACGACACCCTGCACTACATCCAGAACGACCCGGTGCACCGGACCTATCACCACAACGAGATGAGCTTCGGGCTGATCTACGCCTATTCCGAGCATTTCATCCTGCCGATTTCCCACGACGAGGTGGTGCACGGCAAGCACTCGCTGATCGACAAGATGCCCGGCGACCGCTGGCAGAAATTCGCCAACCTGCGCGCCTACCTGACCTTCATGTGGACCCACCCGGGCAAGAAGCTGCTGTTCATGGGCTGTGAGTTCGGCCAGTGGCGCGAGTGGAACCATGACCAGCAGCTGGACTGGTACCTGCTGCAGTACCCCGAGCACCAGGGCGTGCAGCGCCTGGTAGGTGACCTCAACCGGCTGTACCGGGAGCTGCCGGCGCTGCACGAGCAGGACTGCCAGCCCCAGGGCTTCCAGTGGCTGATTGGCGATGACGCGCACAACAGCGTGTATGCCTGGTTGCGCTGGAGCAGCCAGGGTGAGCCGTTGCTGGTGGTGGCCAACTTCACCCCGGTGCCGCGTGAGGGCTACCGGATTGGCGTGCCGTTCGGGGAACGCTGGGAGGAAATGCTCAACAGTGATGCCGAGTTGTATGCCGGGTCCAACGTTGGCAACCTAGGGGCGGTGCAGAGTGAGGACGTGGCCAGCCATGGGCAGCCGTTGTCGCTGGCGCTGAACCTGCCGCCGCTGGGGGTGTTGGTGATGAAGCCGGCCTAATTGTAGGAGCGGGCTTGCCCCGCGAACACCGGCGCAGCCGGTGCCACGCACCGCGCCGCCTGCTTCGCGGGGCAAGCCCGCTCCTACAAAGGCCTACCAGCGCATGCGGATGCCAAGGCTGGCAATCAACCCGTTGATGTCGTTGTCATCCACATCACTGCTGTAGTCGGCACTGACGAACAGCGCCACCGAAGGCGTCACCCGCGCCACCAACCCCAGCCCCAGTTCCACCGTGGTCGAATACCGCGAGCTGGAAATCTTGTCGACCTGGTCCAACTTCACCTCATCGGCATTGCTGAAGTCGTACCACACGTTGGTGCGTACATAGGGCTCGATCGGCATGCCGTTGACATCGTAGCGCCCCGACAACCGCGCACCCACCCGGCCGCTCCAGCTGGGCTGGTTGTCGAAGGCCTGCGCGGTTGCCGCCGGCACCTGGCTGCCGGGGTAGAAACGCTGGTTCACCAACTGCGCCTGGGGCTCGATCACCCAGTTGTCAGTGAGGTGGATGGGGAAACCGCCCTCCACCGAAAAGGTCGTGGTACGGCTGTCATAGCGCCCCTGTGCGTTGCCGCCATCGAGTTGCGAGCCGGTGGCCGTGGCGTCCAGGTGCCAGCCCTGGGTGTGGGTCAGGCTCCAGTACGCGCCTTGGCTCTCGCCGCTGAGGTTGATGGCGTTGCGCTGCATGTCGGCTACCTGCGCACGGGGCACTTCGATCGGGCCCTGCAGGTTGTCGTGGCCCACGAAGGTGCCGCTGCGCAGCACCATGGCCGGCTGTTGCTGGGCACTGGGGTAGGTGGCGGGTTCTTGTAGTTCCGAGGCAAAGGTTTCCACCGGGGTTGCCAGAAGCATCGACGTGGAAACCGCGTAGAAAATACGGTCGAAACGCAACGGATTCGAGTGGGTATTCATGGCGGATCTCCTCAGTTTTCTTGTTGTACAGCCAAGGATCTGGCCTGTTGTCACGAGCTGTACGGCAAAAACAGAGGGCGACCCAAACCAGCACGCCACGCTTCAGGCGCGCGTGCAAAGGCGCGAGCTAGAGGCCCGGCATGAGTGTTAACTGCAAGTGGTAGTGTTCAGCTAAGGAGACGGCGGCGCTTGCGTCAAGAATGTGTGAAAGCCATGTGCAAAACCTGTATTGCAGGTTAACTGCTTGATTTCCCCGGCAATCGACTCGGGCATAGCGGGTATGGTTCTTTACTGGCCTGGCGCTATGCCGAATCGTTGCTAGAGCCGCACCTGCCGCCAGGGGGCCGCAGGGCGGGCGCTGCCTCAGTCTTCCTCGCGCTGCAGCACCATCAGCAACAGCGAGCGGCCCTTGACCTCGAAGGTGCTGTCGAACTGCAGGTGTTGCGGCTTGCGCAGTTCTGGCCGGTCGGTGTCGACCAGGCAGCTCCAGTAGTCCCCTTCAGGCACTGCAGGCAACTGGAACGGCACCACGTCATGGTGTGCATTGACGATCAGCAGCATGGTGGCCTCCGCACCAGGCCGGGCAATGCCGCTTTCCTGGGCGCGGCCATCGATCAGCATGCCCAGGCAGCGCCCGTGCGGGTCTTCCCACTGCTCCACGCTCATCTCGCTGCCATCGGGCGCCAGCCAGGTCACGTCCTTGACGCCGATTGCCTCGTTGTAGTCGCCCACCAGAAAACGCGAGCGGCGCAGCACCGGGTAGGCCAGGCGCAGGCGGGTCAGGCGCTTGACGAAGGCCAGCAGCTCCTCGCCTTGCTGGTCCAGGTCCCAGTTCACCCAGCCGATTTCGCTGTCCTGGCAGTAGGCGTTGTTGTTGCCATGCTGGGTGCGGCTGAATTCGTCGCCGGCAACGATCATCGGCGTGCCCTGGGCCAGCAGCAAGGTTGCGAAGTAGTTGCGCATCTGGCGCATGCGCAGGGCGTTGACCTGCGGGTCGTCGGTGGGGCCTTCCACGCCACAGTTCCACGACAGGTTGTTGTCGGTGCCGTCCTGGTTGTTCTCGTCGTTGTCCTCGTTGTGCTTGCTGTTGTACGACACCAGGTCGCGCAGGGTGAAGCCGTCGTGGGCGGTGATGAAATTGACCGACGAATAGGGCCGCCGGCCACGGTTGTTGAACAGGTCGCCCGAGGCGGTCAGGCGTGCGGCGAAGTCGGCCAGCTGGCCTTCGTCACCTTTCCAGAACGCCCGCGTGGTGTCGCGGAAGCGGTCGTTCCATTCCGCCCAGCCTGGCGCGAAGTTGCCCACCTGGTAACCCCCGGGGCCGCAGTCCCAGGGTTCGGCGATCAGTTTCACCTGGCTGAGCATGGGGTCTTGGCGGCAGGCCACGAGGAAGCCGTGGCGTTCGCTGTAGCCGTCGTGGTAACGGCCCAGGATGGTGGCGAGGTCGAAGCGGAAACCGTCCACGCGCATTTCGCCGGCCCAGTAGCGCAGCGAGTCGGTCACCAGTTGCAGCACCCTGGGGTGGCTCAGGTCGAGGGTGTTGCCGGTGCCCGAATCGTTGATGTAGAAGCGCTTGTCGTCGGGCATCAGGCGGTAGTACGAGGCGTTGTCGATGCCGCGCATCGACAGGGTGGGGCCGCGCTCGTTGCCTTCGGCGGTGTGGTTGTAGACCACATCCAGAATCACCTCCAGGCCTGCGTCGTGCAGGTGCGCCACCATCTCCTTGAACTCGGCGATCTTGCCGCTGGCAAGGTAGCGTGGGTGCGGCGCGAAGAAGGCGATGCTGTTGTAACCCCAGTAGTTGTTCAGGCCCTTTTCCAGCAGGTGCTGGTCGTTGACGAAGGCGTGGATGGGCAGCAGCTCGATGCTCGATACGCCCAGCTCCTTGATGTGCTTCAGCAGCTCGTCATTGGCAAGGCCGGCGAAGGTGCCGCGCAGTTTTTCCGGCACCGCCGGGTGGCGCATGCTGATGCCGCGGGTGTGGGCTTCGTAGATGATGGTGCGCTCCCACGGCACCTGCACTGGCTGGTCGCGGCCCCAGGTGAAGGCCGGGTCGATCACCTTGCACTTGGGCACGAAGGGCGCGCTGTCGCGCTCGTCGAACGATAGGTCGCCGTCGGGGTGGCCGATGGTGTAGCCAAACAGCGCTTCAGACCACTTCAGGCTGCCGACCAGCTGCTTGGCGTAGGGGTCGATCAGCAGTTTGTTGGGGTTGAAGCGATGGCCGTTTGCCGGCTCGTAGGGGCCGTACACACGGTAGCCGTAGACCAGCCCGGGGTGGGCGTCGGGCAGGTAGCCGTGGTAGATCTCGTCGGTGTATTCGGGCAGCTCGATGCGTTCGAGTTCCTGCTCGCCCGTGGAGTCGAACAGGCACAGCTCAACCTTGGTGGCATTGGCCGAGAACAGGGCAAAGTTCACGCCCAGGCCGTCCCAGGTGGCGCCGAGCGGGAAGGGCAGGCCTTCACGAATGCGCGATGGGGCAACGGAGCGGGTTTTCTTTGGGGTGCGCGGGCTCATGGCAATCCTCGAATGGCCTTGTGGATGGGGGGTGGGGAAACATGTACCGGCCTCTTCGCGGGGCAAGCCCGCTCCTGCACAGGGATCGTGATGGGCCTGTAGGAGCGGGCTTGCCCCGCGAAAGGGCCGCTACAGGCGTTAGCCAGCGGTGGGCTTTTTCACTGCCCGAGGCTTCTTGGCAGCCGGCGCCTTGGCCGCTGGCAGGGCCGTCACCTTGGGCTCGGCTGGCGCCTTGGGCTTGGCTGCCGCGCGCTTGCGTGGCTCGGCCTTGGGTGCCAGGGCTTCGGCTTCGGCCAACTTGCGGGCCATGTCCCAATGGCGGTCTTCCTGTCCCTGTGGCTTACCCTCCGACTCCCAGATCTGGTAGGCGAATTCGCGTACTCGTTTTTCATCGACACTCATCTCGACGCTCCTGAATGCTAGGCATGTTCAATCAACAGGTTGACTGGAAAATCCGCCAATACGGCGCTCAGTGGCAGCTCCCTTGTAGGGCTGACAGCGGCGCCGCCGAAAAGTCCAGTCCAAGTGGCAGGCGACAAGGCAAACGGCAAGATCACCCGTGTATCGTCCCAGTTCTGTGCCGGGATCAACGGTTCGGTTGCGCTGCCCAGCAGGCTGCTGGCCAGGCGCGGGGCTACGACGATGGCGCGCTCGCCGTCACCCAGGCGGGCGAAGGCGATGACCTGTTCGGCATGCCGGCCCTGCACGTTCAGGGGCAGGTAGGCGCCGCGGCGAAACAGCTCGGCGTGGGCCTGGCGGCAATCCAGCACGCGGGCCACAAGCGCCTGCTTGATGCGGCCATCGCGCCAGTGCGCCAGCAGCTCGCCAGGGGGCGTGGCAGCGTCCAGCGTACGACGCCTGCAAGCGTAGTCCACGGGGCGGCGGTTGTCCGGGTCGACCAGGCTGAAATCCCAGTACTCGTTGCCCTGGTACAGGTCGGGCACGCCGGGCACGGTCATGCGCAGCAGCGTCTGCACCAGCCCGTTGAGGGCACCGGAGCAGGCGATCAGCTGCACGGCATCGGCCAGTGACTGGCGCAGTTGCTGGTTTTCCCGGTCCAGCAGCAGGCCGTCGACATAGGCCGCGCACGCGGCTTCATAGGCATCGTTTGGTGCGTTCCAGCTGCTGCGCAGCTTGGCCTCGCGCAGGGCCTTCTGCTGCCATTGGCGAATGCGCTCGGCGTACTGGCGCAGGCCATTGTCGTCGCGCGAGTCGAGGTTCAGCGGCCAGCTGCCGAGCAGTGTCTGCAACAGCAGCAGCTCGTCGCCGGGGCTGGGCGCCGGGCCATCGTCCAGGCTTTCGCGCAGCGGTGCGGCCAGTTCGCGCCAATGCCCCACACGGCTGGCGAACCACGGGCCACGTTCGCTCAGCACGGCCAGGCGCGCGCGGGTATCTTCGCCGCGCTTGTGGTCGTGGGTGGCGGTGGCCAGCAGGTTGTCTGGGAAGTCGCGCAGGCGGCGTTGGGCTTCGTTGTGAAAGTGCGCGGGGCTGGCGCTGAAACGCTCGGCCTCGAAGCCCACATCGTTGCGCGACAGCAGCCGCGCCGAGCGGTAGAAAGCGGTGTCTTCCACGGCCTTGGCGGCGCTGGGCGCGGTGAGCTGTTGAAAGCGCACGCAGGCGTGGCGCAGGTGCTTGCGCGGGCGGCCCGGCGGCAGCTGGCGCCAGGGCTGGCCGCCCAGCCAGCGTTCGAGTTGCTCCAGCAGCGGCCAGTCGGCTTCGGCCAGGTCCTGGCGGGCATTGGCCAGGGCCTGCTGGAAGAAATGCTCGTCCTCGGCCGGGCGGCCGCAGGCGTTGAAGTAGGTGCGGTACACCGGGTAGTGCGCAACCAGGGCCTGCAACGCGCGGCGGATGGCGCCGAGGGTCAGGTCGCGGGTCATCAGGTCGTCGCGGGCCACTTGCAGCAGGGCCTGGGCGACCGACTCGCAATCGCCGGCCAGGCTGGCAGTGAGTACCAGGTGCCGGGCCTGGCGCACTTCCTCGGTGAACGCGGGGCGTTCGCTGACTGTGCTCCACAGCTCGGTCAGCGGCGCTTCGCCGGCGGGGTCGTGCTGCAGCAACGACACCTGGTTCATGAACTCGTAGCCGGTGGTGCCGTCGGTGAGCCAGTCGCGGTGCAGGTGCTCGTCAACGCCGAGGATCTTCTCGACGTAGATCGGGAAGTGCTCCAGCGCCGCGTGCAGTGGGCGCCGGGCAAGCAGGCTGTCGACCCGGCGGCGCAGCTTGCGGCAGTAGCCACGCGGGTCGGCCAGGCCATCGATATGGTCAATGCGCAGGCCATCGACCAGGCCGCGCTCGATCAAGGCGAACAGCTTGGCATGGGTGGCCTCGAACACCACTGCGCGCTCTACCCGCAGCCCACCCAGTTCGTTGATGTCGAAAAAGCGCCGCCAGTTGATGTCGTCGGCGGCGGTGCGCCAGCTAGCCAGGCGGTAGGTTTGGCGTTCAAGCAGCAGGTGCAGGCGTTTGAAGCCGGCCTCCGTGCGGCTGTCGAAGGCCAGCAGGGCCGCTTGCAGGTCGGCGCCTTCGCGCACCAGGCGCGCCAGTTCGGCGTGCAAGGGCAAGGCGCTGGCCAGCGGGTCGGTGGCCTCGGCCAGGGCGGTGAAGTGTTCGGCCAGGGTGTTCAGTGCAGGCTCCGGGCTTTGCGCCAGGATCCAGCCGTAGTCCTGGGGGCAGATCGGAAAGCGGTGATCGTGGTGGGCGACTTGCAGCAGGCCCTGCTGCGCGTCGAACTGCAAGGGAATTTCGCCGTTCTTCAACGCCGCGCCATAGTCGCTGCCCAGGAACGGCAACAGCAGCTGGCCGGCCAGCAGCGGGTCGCTGGAATGCCACTGGATGTCGAAGAATTCGGCATAGGGGCTGCGCCTGCCCCAGGCCAACAGGTTCTGCCACCAAGGGTTGTCGGCGCCGCCCACGGCCATGTGGTTGGACACGGTATCGAGGAGCAACCCCATGCCGTGCTGGCGCAGGGCGGCCACCAGCCGCTCCAGTGCAGCTTCTCCGCCCAGCTCGGGGTTCACGCACGTTGGGTCGACCACATCGTAGCCATGGCGCGAGCCGGCCCGGGCCTTGAGGATTGGCGAGGCGTACAGGTGGCTGATGCCCAGCTGGGCGAAATACGGCACCAGCGGCACCGCATCGTCCAGGGTGAAGTCGCTGTGAAACTGCAGGCGCAGGGTTGCGCTCAGGGCTTTCATCGGTCGCGCTCCCAGGCTTGTTCACGGGCCTGGGCCAGCAGCTCCAGGCGCCGGGCGGCGTGCTCATCGTCGAGCAGTTCGCGCACCGGCGTGGCAAAGCGCCGGCGCCAGTTCGGGTGGCCGCTGGTGGTGCCGGGCAGGTTGGGTTGCTCGTCGCTGCCCAGCAGGTCTTCCAGCGGGATCAGCACCAGCGGCGCGCGGGTGTGGCCGACGTAGCGGATGGCCGCATCGATCACGGCGTCGTTGTCTGCTTGCGGGCCGTAGTTGGCCTCCAGGGTGCGGCGCAGCCCCTCGCTTTCCCGCTGCCGCTCGTGGCGCCAGTGCAGCTCGGTGGCAGCGTCGATCAGTTGCAAGCGGTGGCTCCAGTCGATGTCGCGGCTCTGCAGCCAGCCGGCCAGCGGCGCCAGGTCGTGGGTGCCGGTGGTGGCCAGGGCGTTGTCTGGCCAGTCGAGAATCGGCTTGAAGTGGCCGGGCTGGGTTTGCTCGAAGGGCAGCACGCGCATGCCCAGCACGGCGTTGGCCGCCAGCTGCTCGCGCAGGCCCTCGGGCACCGTGCCCAGGTCTTCGCCGAGGATCACCGCCTGGTGGCGCACCGATTCCAGGGCCAGCAAGCGCAGCAGGTCTTGCAGTGGGTAATGCAGGTAGGCGCCCTCGCTGGGCTTGCAGCCGCGGGGGATCAGCCACAGCCGGCGCAGGCCCATCACGTGGTCGATGCGCAGGCCGCCGGCGTGGGTGAGGTTGGCCCGCAGCATTTCGATGAAGGCGCGGTAGCCGTTGCGCTTGAGGCCTTCGGGGGAAAACGCGCAGATGCCCCAGTCCTGCCCGGAGCGGTTGAGGATATCGGGCGGCGCGCCGACCTTGAGGTTGGCCAGTAGCTCGTCCTGGCGGCTCCAGGCCTGGCTACCGGCGCCGTCCGCGCCCACCGCCAGGTCGGCGATCAGGCCGATGGCCATGCCGCTGCTACGGGCCGCTTGCTGGGCGCGCTGCAGGCTGCGTTCGGTCAGCCATTGGCAGAAGGCGTGGAACTCGACCCTGGCCGGGTAAGCGTCGGCGAAGGCCTCCACTTCCGGGTGATAGGGGTCGTGCCAGGCGCTTGGCCAGTTGCGCCAGTCAGCGCCCAGGCCATGCTCGACGGCCTGGGCCTGCAGCACTTCGAAGCGGCAATGGTGCTCCAGGGCCTGGCCACCGGCCTGGCGGTAACTTTCGAAGTCCTTGCGCAGGGGGTGTTCGGCTTTGCTGAAGTCCTGGTACAGCGCCTCCAGCAGGCGCAAGCGGGCGTCGGCGGCGCGTGGCCAGTCCACCAGCGGGCGTTGTTCCAGGTCTTCGAGCACTTGTTCCAGGCCGCAGGCGGCGATGGCCATGCGCACGCTGCGCTCGCCCAGCAGCGCGGCGGGGCTGGCATACAGGGTGTTGAGCAGCAGGCGGCTGGAGGGCGAGTAGGGGCTGTAGTGCTGCTGGTCGACCGCCGACAGGGCGTGGATCGGGCTGATCGCCAAGGCATCGGCGCCGCGTTCGGCGGCGCTTCGGGCCAATTGCTCCAGGGCCAGGCAGTCGCCGTAGCCACCATCGCCAGGGCGGCGCAGGCTGTACAGCTGCACCGCCAGGCCCCAGCAACGTGGCGGCGGTTCGGCCACCGCGTCGGCCAGGCTGTAGCAACGCGGCGGCGCCACGGCCAGGGTGAAGCTGCGCTCGTCGATGTGCAGTTGGTGATAGCCGATTGGCAGGCCACCGGGCAGGTTGCCTTGGGCATCCAGCGTCAGGTGTTGCAGGCGGTTGCTTTCCAGGGTGCAGCGCACGGCGCTGCCCGGGGCGAAGTAGCGTTGCAGGGATACCGGCTGGTCCACTTCGGCGGTCAGCAGCGGCGGCAAGTGCTCGCCGTCTTCGGCGACCTCCACGGCGCGCAGGCTGGCCAGGGTGGCGGGCTCATCCTGGGCGGGGTGGCCAAGGCCGTCCAGGACCTTGCGCAGTACCTCGTCGCTGACTTGCTGGGGGCGGTTGTTGGCGTCGATCCAGTCACGGGCCAGCCCTACGCGGGCGGCCAAGCGGTGCAGGGCGGTTTCGCTCATGGGCGCTCCTGGCCAGGTGGAAGCAGGCTGACCACACAGCTGTGGGCGGCCAGTGCGGAGTCGGGGTGCGTGGTGTCGCTGCTGTCGAACAGGCGCCGTTCGGCTGCCGGCAATGCCACGGCCTGGGGCGTGGCGGCCAGGTTCAGGTCGATGCGCAGGATGTGGCCATTGCCCAGTTGCCAGCGTGCGGTCAGGGCCTTGTCGCCCAATACCTCGGCGCCCAGGGCGCGGCTGCCGGGCAGGTGCGGGATGACGTGGCGCTGGCGCAGGCTGAGCAGTTGCTGGTAGAGACCGTGCCAACCGGCGATCACTTCCTGGTTGCTTGGCCGTGAGGCTTCGAAGGTGTGCCGGGCGTTGGGGTCGGGGATGTGCGCGCGTTGCTCGGGGTCGGCGAAGGCGGCGAAATGGGCGAACTCGCCACGGCGGCCTTCGCGCACGGCATCGGCCAGTTCATCGTGAAAGTCGGTGAAGAACAGGAACGGCCGGCAACTGCCGTCGTCGTCGCCCATGAACAGCAGCGGGATCATCGGCGCCAGCAGCAACAGGCCGGTGGCGGCGCGCAAGGCCGGGGGCGGGCACAGGCGGGTCAGGCGCTCGCCCAGGGCGCGGTTGCCGATTTGGTCGTGGTTCTGCAGGAACAGCACGAACGCGCTGGGCGCCAGGTGCCCGCTGGGCTCACCGCGTGGGGTGCCGTGGCGGTTGGCCTGGCCCTGGAACACGAAGCCCTCGGCCAGGCAGCGGGCCAGCTTGTCGATCGGCTGCTGCTGGTAATCGGCGTAGTAGCCTTCGGTTTCGCCGGTCAGCAGCACGTGCAGGGCATTGTGGCCATCGTCGTTCCACTGGGCATCGAAACCTTGTTCCAACAGGAACGCCTGGTTGTGTTCGTTCTCCAGCACCAGCCACACCTGGCGCCCGGGTGCGACAGCGGCGCGTACCCGTTGGGCCAGTTCCAGCAGAAAGTCGGGCTGGTCGATGGCGTGCACGGCATCCAGGCGCAGGCCGTCGCAGCGGTAGTCGCACAGCCACATCAGGGCATTCTGGATGAAGTACTCGCGCACCTCGGCGCGGCGAAAGTCGATGGCCGCGCCCCAGGGTGTCTGGCGGTCCTGGCGAAAGAACGCGCTGGCGTACTGGTGCAGGTAGTTGCCGTCGGGGCCGAAGTGGTTGTACACCACATCGACCATCACCATCAGGCCCAGGCCATGGGCCTGGTCGACCAGCGCGCACAGCTGCTCGGGGCTGCCATAGCTGTGCTGCGGGGCGAAGGGCAGCACGCCGTCGTAGCCCCAGTTGCGCTCGCCGGGGAACTGCCCCAAGGGCATCAGCTCGATGGCGCTGATGCCAAGCTCGGCCAGGCGCGGCAGGTGCCGCGCCACGCCCGAGTAGCCTTCGAGCACGCCCACGTGCAGTTCCTGAATCACCGCCTCGTGCCAGGGCCGACCCTGCCACGGGTGTTGCCAGGGGTAGGCGTGTACATCCACCACCTGGCTTGGCCCATGCACGCCCTCAGGTTGGTAGCGCGACGCCGGGTCGGCCACCTGCAGCTGGCCGTCGATACAGAAGTGGTAACGGTCACCGGCCTGGCACGGGGCGATGCCCGTATGCCAGCCGCCTTCCTCGGGCAGCAGGGCGATGGCCGGCTGCTGCTCCAGGTGCAAGCTCACGTTGCGCGCATCGGGTGCCCAGAGGGCGAAGCGCGCCGACGTGGCGTCCAGCAAGTGTGCGCCATGCCTGTGCATCTTCGGCCCTCGCTCAGTAGTGGCTCAGTTGCGCCTGCTTGACCAGGTCCTCGTAGAGGCGGGCATAGGGTTCTACCGCCTGGCACCAGTTGAACGGCTGGGTCATGGACAGGCAGCGCATGGCGTTGAACAGGTCCTTCTTGGCGTAGATATAGAAGGCGCGGTTCAGGGCCTCGCGGTAGCTGTCCACGCTCGACTCATTGAACAGGAAACCGGTCACGCCATTTTCGATGGTGTCGGCCAGGCCCCCGGTGTTGCGCGCCACCGGCAGCGACCCGAAGCGCTGGGCGTACATCTGGCTCAGGCCGCAGGGCTCGTAGCGCGAAGGCATCAGCAGGAAGTCGCTGCCGGCGAACATGCGCCGGGCGTCGGTTTCGTTGAAGCCGATGCGCACGCCGATACGCCCGGGGTGACGCACGGCCAGCTCGCGCATGGCCTGTTCTTCCTCCGGTTCGCCGCGGCCGATAATTGCAATCTGCCCGCCTTGCTCGACGATGTAGTCGGCCACGCCCAGGGTCAGGTCCAGGCCTTTCTGGTACACCAGCCGCGACACCACGGCGAACAACGGCCCGGTGGATGGTTCAAGGCCGAACAGGCGGCGCACGGCCTCGGCGTTGCGGGCCTTGCCGTCCCAGTCATTGATGCTGAAGTTGTGCTCCAGGTGCTGGTCGGTGGCCGAGTCCCAGCTTTCGTCGATGCCGTTGGGAATGCCGCCCAGCAGGCCTTGCTGGGCCTTGCTGGACAGAAAACCATCGAGGCCGCAGCCAAATTCCGGGGTGGTGATTTCCCGGGCGTAGGTGGCGCTGACCGTGGTGATGTGGCTGGAGTAGGCAAGGCCGGCCTTGAGGAACGACAGCTTGCCGTAGAACTCCATGCCTTCCTGCTGCATGGCATGGTCGGGAATTGCCAGCTCAGGGCTGCAGGCGCGGCTGTACACGCCCTGGTAGGCCAGGTTGTGGATGGTGAACAGGGTAGGGGTATTGAGCCCACGCCAGTGCATGTAGGCCGGGGCCAGGCCGGCTGGCCAGTCATGGGCGTGGACCACCTCGGGCTGCCAGTGAATGCGCCCCTCGCCGGCAGCGATCTCGGCAGCGGCCAGGCCCAGGCGGGCGAAGCGGATGTGGTTGTCGGGCCAGTCGCGGCCGTTGTTGGCACCATAGGGCGTGCCGTCGCGCTCGTACAGTTCGGGGCAGATCAGCACGTAGATCACCAGGCCGTCGGCCATGTCCATGCGGCCGATGCGGCAGGGCGGCAGGGCGGCGTGGCCACCGAGTTCGCCCACTACATGGATGGGGTTGTCGCTTTCCATTACCTGGCGGTAGCCGGGAATCAGCACGCGCACATCGTGCAGGTGCGCCAGGGCCCGGGGCAGGGCAGCGGACACGTCGCCCAGGCCGCCGGTTTTCACCAGGTCGGCGATTTCCGAGGTCACGAACAGGATTTTGCGTTTGTTGGGGTTGTGCTGGCGCTGGGCGCCGGGTGCCTTGGCTGTCGTGGCGAGCGCCGGGGTAAGCGGCTCGCGGTTTTCCGGGTTGAATGAATCTACGTGAGGTTCGACAGCGGCACTGATCATACTTCTCTCCGTCCCTATGTGTGGCCGGGTGCTGGCACCCGTTGCAATGTGGCGTGCTGGTTCTCTCTGGTTCTGTCGTTGCGTAACGCTATCCATGCCCCGAAGTCGTGCGCACGGGCACAACGCGATCAGCATTCCGGCCGAAGGCGATTGGACTGATAGGGGTAGGCGGGCCGTGCGAAGGAAGTCCTTTTGCGTTTGGCCTACTCAGTTGCTGACCCGCCGCCATTTCCAAAAGTTCGACTTTTTTACGTCGCACTTTCCCTGAGCAAATGGCGGGCCGAATCCTGAGTGTAGGAGAGCTGGAGATAAAAAGGTGACCCACTGGTCACTTTCGTTATGACGCGGAATAGACGCAAACGTTGGCGTGTGTGACCGCATGTGAATGCGCTGTTGGAAGGGGGTGTGGGCGTGCTCTTCTGTGGAACTTGCGCACCTGTTTGGTGCATTAGGTAGCCCTAGACTCGCGCGCCTTTGGCGCAGGAATAACTGGCCAGAGGCGCGCCCACCGGGGGAGGCGAAATGGGTGTGAATCAGCTCGACGGCTGCAGCGACGAATGATGGTGGGTAATCAGCCATTCACCCCCAACCTTGCGATAGTTGAACGTGAAGCGCGCTGGCACCTGTTTGCCCGTGGCGGCGAACGTGAAGGTATACAACCCCGCCAGCGTGGCTTGGTCGCAGCCGCTGAATACCTGGGTTTCATCCAGCGCCCCGGCGGGCCGGTCGCGCAGGAAGCCCTTGAAATAGTCGATATGCGCCTCGCGGGTGAGCCTGGGCGTGGCGGACAGCGTCGGCAGCAGCAGGGCGCCATCCTGATACAATTCGGCCACCTTGGCCGCATCACCCACTTGCAAACGGTTGTTCCACTCGCCAAACAGGGCCAGTACCTGCGCATCGCTAGGGGTGTCGCATGTCGCAGCGCTTGCTGCAACCGCGGGCAGGCTGAAGCAGCTGGCCAGCATGAGAGGCAGCATGAAAGGCAAACGCGGCATTGGCTTGAATCCTCGTATATGGCAACCCCGGGCGGGCTGCGGGCGCACACTGTGGCGTTTGGCAGCCGCGCAGGTTATCGGCGCTGGCAGCTCAGTTGCCGCGATTGATCGCTGATGCACGTAGGACGAGGGGAAGGCTTGGTACTGGCCAGGTTACCCATGGCCAGGTGGGAGCAGGGCGCTCCCACGGCGGGGCGGGTGAATCAGCGCGTGACGGCCTTGCCGTCGTGGCGTGCCTGTTCCAGCAGCTGGTGCAAATGCGCGACCTGCTGGCGCAGCTGGTCACGTTCGTCCTTCAGTTTGCGCAGCTCGTCGCGGCGCAGGGACACATAGAGGGTCTGGGTGGGGGTGGAAGGCATCAAGGTACCCATGAGTACACCTCGCGGTTTTGGCTGGTGACAGTTAAAGCGTGGTCGCTTCACGCGGCGCGCATTCTGAATTCTTTTGCCGTGCTTGGGAACTTTTTTGTTTAACGTTGTCTGGCCGTTCGTCGCTGAACCCTCGGGCGGCGCGCTGGACTAATCTGAAACGCTGAACGTGTCGTCATTCATTTCGCAAGGGGAGCAACGGCTCATGCAACTGGGAATCGTCGGGCTGGGCCGCATGGGCGGCAACATCGCAAGGCGCCTGATGCGCGCCGGCCATCGCACCGTGGTGCACGACCGTAACCGTGATGCCATCGCGGGCCTTGAGGGCGAGGGCGCGCAGGGTGCCCACGACCTCGGCGCGCTGGTGCAGAAACTCAAGGCACCGCGCGCGGTGTGGGTGATGCTGCCGGCCGGCGAGCCGACCGAGCAAACCATCGCCCAGCTGGCCGACCTGCTGGAGCCGGGCGATGCGATCATCGACGGCGGCAACACCTTCTATAAAGATGACATGCGCCGCGCCGCCGAACTGGGCACGCGCGGGTTGCATTACCTGGACGTCGGCACCTCCGGTGGCGTGTGGGGCCTGGAGCGCGGCTACTGCATGATGATCGGGGGTGAAAAGGACGTGTTCGAGCGCCTGGAGCCCTTGTTCAAGGCGCTGGCGCCAGGTGTCGGCGATATTCCACGCACCCATGGCCGCAGCGGTGAACACCAGCGCGCCGAGCATGGCTACATCCATGCCGGCCCGCCCGGCGCCGGGCACTACGTGAAAATGGTCCACAACGGTATCGAGTACGGCCTGATGCAGGCCTATGCCGAAGGCTTCGACCTGCTGCGCAGCAAGGGCGGCAGCGAGTTGCCGGAAGACCAGCGCTTCGACCTGGACGTGGCCGAGATCGCCGAAGTATGGCGCCGTGGTAGCGTGGTGACCTCGTGGCTGCTCGACCTCACCGCCGATGCCCTGGTGGCCGACCCACAGCTCGCGCAGTTCAGTGGCTCGGTGTCCGACAGCGGCGAGGGCCGCTGGACCATCGACGCCGCCGTCGAGCAGGCGGTGCCGGTGCCGGTGTTGTCCAGCGCCTTGTTCGCCCGCTTCCGTTCGCGCCAGCAGCAGGGCACCTACGGCGACAAGATTCTTTCCGCCATGCGCCTGGGCTTCGGTGGCCACGTCGAGAAAAAAGACTGATGAGCAAACAGACCATTCCTGCTGCCCCGCCCTGCACGTTGTTCCTGTTCGGCGCCAACGGTGACCTGGTCAAGCGCCTGCTGATGCCGGCGCTTTACAACCTCAGCCGTGATGGCCTGCTGGACCGCAACCTGCGCATCGTTGGCGTCGACCACAACGCAGCCACAGCCGAGGCATTTGCCGAGCGCCTGCATGCGTTCATGCTTGAGCGCGACAAGGGCGGCGAGGGCGCCGCCAAGTGCCTGGACGAAAAACTCTGGGCCCGCCTGGCCAAGCGCCTGGACTACCAGACCGGAGATTTCCTCGACCCGGCCACCTACGCAGCGCTGGCCAAGCGCATCGACAAGACCAGCCATGGCAATGCCATCTTCTACCTGGCCACCTCGCCGCGCTTCTTCCCGGAGGTGGCCCAGCGCCTGGGCGAAGCGGGCCTGCTCGATGAGTCGGGCGGCGGTTTTCGCCGGGTGGTGGTGGAAAAACCTTTCGGCACCGACCTGGCCAGCGCCGAAGCGCTGAACGCCTGTTTGCTGAAGGTGATGAGCGAGCGGCAGATCTACCGCATCGACCATTACCTGGGCAAGGAGACGGTGCAGAACATCTTGGTCAGCCGGTTTTCCAACGGCCTGTTCGAGTCGTTCTGGAACAACCACTACATCGACCATGTGCAGATCACCGCAGCCGAAACCGTCGGCGTGGAAACCCGCGGCGCGTTCTACGACAACACCGGTGCGCTGCGTGACATGGTGCCCAACCACCTGTTCCAGCTGCTGGCCATGGTTGCCATGGAGCCACCGGCGGCCTTTGGCGCCGATGCCGTGCGCGGGGAAAAGGCCAAGGTGATCGGCGCCATCCGCCCGTGGTCGGCAAAGATGGCGCTGAAGAACTCGGTGCGTGGCCAGTACGCAGCGGGCAAGCAAGGGCGCAAGGCGTTGCCCGGCTACCGCCAGGAGGCCAATGTTGCCCCCGATAGCCAAACCGAAACCTACGTGGCGCTGAAGGTGATGATCGATAACTGGCGCTGGGCCGGGGTGCCGTTCTACCTGCGCACCGGCAAGCGCATGAGCGTGCGCGACACGGAAATCGCCATCTGCTTCAAGCCCGCGCCCTATGCGCAGTTCCGCGAGTCGGAGCTGGAGCGGCCCAAGCCCAACTACCTGAAGATTCAGATCCAGCCCAACGAGGGCATGTGGTTCGACCTGCAGGCCAAGCGGCCGGGGCCGGAGCTGGTGATGGAGAATGTCGAACTGGGCTTTGCCTACAAGGACTTCTTCAAGATGACCCCGGCCACCGGCTACGAGACGCTGATCTATGACTGCCTGACCGGTGACCAAACCCTGTTCCAGCGGGCCGACAACATCGAGAATGGCTGGCGTGCGGTGCAGCCGTTTCTCGATGCCTGGGCCCAGGGCGGGGAGGTGCATGAATACCCGGCCGGGCAGGATGGGCCGGACGCTGGCAATGAATTGCTGACCCGCGACAAGCGCGAGTGGCATACGTTGGGATGATCGTTTTCTGTTGGCCTTTCCGGCCCTTTCGCGGGTAACCCCCTGTAGGAGCGGGCTTGCCCCGCGAAGAGGCCGGCACAAGCAACCCCATAAAGGAGGTGCAATGCCCGCCCATATCGAAGACTACGCCCTGCTCGGCAACTGCCGCAGCGCCGCCCTGGTCAGCCGCGACGGCTCCCTCGACTGGCTGTGCCTGCCACGCTTCGATGCCCCGGCGGTGTTCGCCGCATTGCTGGGCAATGAAGAAAACGGCCGCTGGCGCCTGGCCCCCAGCGACCCCGTGGAGCACTGCAGCCGCCAATACCTGGCAGACACCCTGGTGCTGGAAACCACCTGGGTCACCCGCAGTGGCCGTGCCCGGGTGCTGGACTTCATGCCGCTGGGCGAAGTGAACTCGGTGGTGCGCATCGTCGAAGGCCTTGCAGGCGAAATCCATTTCGAAATGGACCTGGTGATGCGCTTCGATTACGGGCGCAGCGTACCTTGGGTGGAAAAGCTCGACCCGCTTACCCTGACCGCCGTCGCCGGCCCCGACCGGCTGGTTCTCGGCAGCACGGTCACCACCCATGCCCGCGACCACCACACCGTGGCGCGCTTTCGCGTGGGCACCGGCGAGCGCGAGGTGTTCAGCCTGCGCCACCAACCCTCGCACCTGCCAGTGCAACCAGACTGCGATATCGACCAGGCCCTGCAGCACACCCAGGCGCACTGGCAGGCTTTCGCCGACCGCTGCCCGCTGGTGGGGCCCTACACCCACTTGGTGCGGCGCTCGCTGCTGACCCTCAAGGCCATGACCTACGCCCCCACCGGCGGCATCGTCGCTGCGGTGACCACCTCGCTGCCCGAGCGCATCGGCCATGAACGCAACTGGGATTACCGCTTCTGCTGGCTGCGGGATGCCACCATGACCTTGCTGGCGTTCATGAACCTGGGCTACTTCGACGAAGCCCAGGCCTGGCGCGAATGGCTGCTGCGTTCGGTGGCCGGCAACCCTGAACAGATGCAGATCATGTACGGCCTGGCCGGCGAGCGCGACCTGCAGGAGTACACCTTGCCGTGGCTGGCCGGCTACGAGCAGTCGCAACCGGTGCGGGTGGGCAATGCGGCGTCGGAGCAAGTGCAACTGGACATCTACGGCGAGCTGGCCGATGCCATGACCCAGGCGATCAAGGGCGGTTTGCCGCGCCACCCGCGCAGTGCGGCGATTTCCCGGTTGATTCTGCCGTACCTGGAGCGCATCTGGCGTGATCCGGACGAAGGCCTGTGGGAAGTGCGCGGTGGTCGCCAGCATTTCGTGCATTCCAAGGTCATGGCCTGGGTGGCATTCGACCGCGCGGCGGGGCTGGCCGACACCACCGAGGAAGGCCGTGAACGTGGCCGGCATTACCGCCAGGTGGCCGACCAGATTCACCAGGAGGTGTGCGCCCAGGGGCTGGATGCGCGCGGCGAGCACTTCGTCCAGGCCTATGGCTCGGCCGAGCTCGATGCCAGCCTGCTGCAGATCGCCCTGACCGGCTTCTTGCCCGCCACCGACCCGCGCTTTCAACGCACCTTGGTGCAGATCGAACAGCGCTTGCTGAAGAACGGCCTGCTGCTGCGCTACGACAGCGACAGCTGCAGCGACGGGCTGACGGCGGGCGAGGGCACGTTCCTGGTGTGCTCGTTCTGGCTGGCCGACGTGTACGTGCTGCTTGGCCGCGAGGCCGAGGCCCAGGCGCTGTATGAAAAGCTCACCGGGCTGTGCAATGACCTCGGCCTGCTGGCCGAGCAGTACGACCCTGCCGGGCAGCGCATGCTCGGCAACTTCCCCCAGGCCTTCAGCCATATCGGCATCATCAACACCGCCCTCAACCTGCACCGGGCGCAGTGCCCGGCGCGGGACCGGGCACGCACTGGCTAAGCCAGCGGAGGCTGCACTTCATTCGGTGTTGTCGGAGTAGACTAAGGCACCCCCACTCGGCAAGGAGTACGCATGAGCGTTCGTGGCCACGACAGGCAGATCGACAACATCGAGTTCAATGTCAGCGACATTGCGCGCTGCAAGGCCTTCTATGGCCAGGTGTTTGGCTGGCGATTCACCGACTACGGGCCGGCTTATACCGAGTTCAGCGATGGCCGCCTCACGGGTGGTTTCACCACCGGCGAGCCGGTGCGGCCAGGTGGGCCGTTGGTGATCCTGTACGCCGATGACCTGGACGCCACGCAGCAGCGTATCGAAGCGGCTGGGGCGCGCATCAGCCGGGCGACGTTCGCCTTTCCGGGTGGGCGGCGCTTTCATTTCATCGACCCGGACGGCTATGAACTGGCGGTGTGGACGGCGCAAGCCTGATGGCCAACCACAAGATCGAAATTCGCCGGCGCAACATCGAAAAAATCCTGGTGGCGGCCGAACGGCTGTTTGCCGACAAAGGCTACGGCGCCACGTCCATGGGCGATATTGCCGAGCTGGCCGAACTGCCGCGTTCCAATTTGCATTACTACTTCAGCACCAAGGATGAGTTGTTCCGCGCCGTGTTGCAGGACTTGCTGGAGGTGTGGAAACAGGACGCGCTGTGCTTCGAGAATTTCGACGACCCGCGGGTGGTGCTGACCAGCTACATCCGCGCCAAGATGGGCCACTCACGTTCGCGGCCGCTGGGCTCGAAGATCTGGGCCGAGGAAATGCTGCACGGTGCACCGGTGCTGGGTGAAAGCCTGGGGGAGAGCCTGGTGCCCTGGGCCAGGCTCAAGGAAGACAAGATCCGCCGTTGGGTGGCGCAGGGGCGGATTCTGCCGGTGGAACCGTCGGCCTTGCTGTACATGATCTGGGCATCGACCCAGCACTACGCCGATTTCGGTTACCAGGTGACGTTGCTCAACGAGGGCGAGCCGCTGTCGGACGGCGCCTTCGAGCGGGCGGTGCAGACGGTGACCAGTGTGATTTTGCGCGGGATCGGCTTGGAGCCTTGAACGGCGGGGCTGCCGTGCAGCCCCTATCGCGACCTACGGTCCCCTGTAGGAGCGACCGCAGGTCGCGATAGGGCCCTCAATCAGCCCGCCTCACGGTAGGGATTGCGCGGATCCTGCGTCCAGTTCAAGTAAGGCTTGCCCGTCTCCTGCGCCACCATCTCGATGCAGCTCTCCACCGGGCAAGTGATCTGGCACAGGTTGCAGCCCACGCATTCTGCTTCGATCACGCTGTAGGCATGGGTTCCATCGGCCTTGAGCGTACTGGCGATGGCCTGGTGCGAGGTGTCCTCGCAGGCAATGTGGCAGCGCCCGCAACCAATGCAGGCACCCTGGTCGATCTGCGCCACCGACTTGTAGTTGATGTCCAGGTACTTCCAGTCGGTGGTATGCCCCACCGCCTGGGCGCGAAACGCCTCCAGGTTGCGGTGCCCATGCTGGTCCATCCAGCGCACCAGGCCATCCTGCATGTCTTCGACAATGCGGAAACCATGCAGCATGGCGGCGGTGCATACCTGCACTGCGCCACAGCCCAGGGCAATGAATTCGGCAGCGTCGCGCCAGTTGCCGATGCCGCCAATGCCGCAGATCGGCAAGCCATGGGTTTGCGGGTCGCGGGCGATTTCCGCCACCATGTTCAGGGCAATCGGCTTCACCGCCGAGCCGCAGTAGCCACCGTGGGTGCTCTGCTCGCCAACGATGGGGTGGGCGACCATGCGGTCGAGGTCGACGCTGGTGATCGAGTTGATGGTGTTGATCAACGACACCGCATCGGCGCCGCCCCGGTGGGCCGCCCGGGCCGATTGGCGGATGTCGGTTATGTTCGGCGTCAGCTTGACGATCACCGGCAATGAACAGTGCTGCTTGCACCAGCGGGTGACCATCTCCACGTACTCCGGCACCTGGCCGACCGCCGCACCCATGCCGCGTTCGGGCATGCCATGGGGGCAACCGAAGTTAAGCTCGATGCCGTCGGCACCGGTGGCTTCCACCAGCGGCAGGATGAACTTCCAGGACGCCTCGATGCACGGCACCATCAGCGACACGATCAAGGCGCGGTCGGGCCAGTCCTTCTTCACCTGGGTGATTTCCCGCAGGTTGATTTCCAGCGAGCGGTCGGTAATCAGCTCGATGTTGTTGATGCCCTGCACCTGGCGGTTGGGGCCGTAGTGCGCGGAGTAGCGCGACGACACGTTGACGGCCGCCGGGTCCTCGCCCAAGGTTTTCCAGACCACCCCACCCCAGCCGGCCTCGAACGCGCGGACCACGTTGTAGGCTTTGTCGGTGGGCGGTGCGGAGGCCAGCCAGAATGGGTTGGGCGCCTTGATGCCGGCGAATTCGATGGACAAGTCGGCCATTTACGCTGCCTCCACGTTGAGCATGAGTTGGGCATGGATGGCTTCGGCGGCCAGCTTGCCGTGTTGCACGGCCTGGACGGTGAGGTCCTGGCCCAGGGTGGTGCAGTCGCCACCGGCGTAGACACCCGGCAGGCTGGTGCGCAGCTGCGCGTCGACGCGAATGCGTTCGCCGTCGCGTGCCAGTTGCTGGGCAGTGGGGTCTGCCAGCGCGGAGGCGTCGAAGGCCTGGCCGATGGCCTTGAAGATGGCGTCGGCAGCCAGCTCGAAGCGCTCGCCGGTGTCGCGCAGGTGGCCGTCGGCCAACGCGGTGCGCATGAAGCGCATGCCGCGTACCTGGCCTTGGTCGTCGAGCAGCACGGCGTCGGGGCGCGCCCAAGTGTGCAGGCGTACCTGGTTGGCCTTGGCGATGTCCTGCTCATGGCCGGTGGCGCCCATGTCGGCGTGGCCGCGGCGGTACACCAGGTTGACGTCGCGCGCGCCCAGGCGGCTCATCTGCACGGCCATGTCGATGGCGGTGTTGCCGGCCCCGATCACCAGGCAACGGTCAGCCAGGGGCAGCTGTGCCAGGTCATCGGCCTGGCGCAGTTCGCGGATGTAGGCGGTGGCGGCGAGCAGGCCGGGGGCTTCTTCATCGGGCAGGCCAAGCTGGCGCACGGCGTTCAGGCCCAGGCCGAGGAACACGGCGTCGTATTCCTCGCGCAGGCTAGCCAGGCTGAGGTTGCTGCCCAGACGCTGGCCATGGCGAATTTCGATGCCGCCGATGCCCAGCAGGAACTGCACCTCGCGCTGGGCGTAGTCGTCCACCAACTTGTAGCGGGCAATGCCGTATTCGTTGAGGCCACCGGCCTTGTCGCAGGCTTCGAACACCACCACGTCGTGGCCGTGCAAGGCCAGGCGGTGGGCGCAGGACAACCCGGCAGGCCCGGCGCCGACCACGGCGATACGCTTGCCGGTGGCCGGCGAGCGCTGGAACGGGTGCTCGGTGAAGCCTGCGTTGTCCAGGGCGTAGCGCTGCAGCTGGCCGATCAGCACCGGCGCGCACTCCTGGGCGTTGTTGCGCACGCAAGCCTGCTGGCAGAGGATTTCCGTGGGGCACACCCGGGCACAGCTGCCGCCGAGAATGTTGGCCGCCAGGATGCGCTCGGCGGCGCCTTGCAGGTTCTCGTCACTGATGCGGTGGATGAACGACGGGATGTCGATTTCGCTGGGGCAGGCGTTCACACAGGGGGCGTCATAGCAGTACAGGCAGCGGGCGCTTTCCACGGCGGCCTGGCGGGCGGTGAGGGGTGGGGCCAGGTCGGTGAAGCGCTCGACCAGGGTGTCGCTGCCGGCACGTGGGCGCGGCAAGTGGTTCAGGGCATCGATCACGGTGGTAGCCTCTCTTTTTTATGGGGCTTGAACTGAGGGCGCAAAGCCGCCCCTACAAGAAACCGCGATCTCGTGTAGGAGCTGGCTTGCCTGCGATGGGCCGCAACGCGGCCCCAAGGCCTCAGCGCTGCACAGGCGTCGGGCGCTGTTGCTCGGCGCGGCGGCCCAGCACCTCGTACACCGAGGGGTAGGCCGGGCGTTCCACGTAACGACCGGCGCCAGGCTCGGCGCGCAAGTCGCCATCGGCCCAGAGCACCTTGCCCTGGCTGATGGTGTGGCTGGGGATGCCGCGCACGGTGCGGCCTTCGAAGATGTTGAAATCCACCCGCTGATGGTGGGTCTGGGCGGAAATGGTGCGCGTGCCGTGTGGGTCCCACAGCACCAGGTCGGCATCGGCGCCAACACGGATGGCGCCCTTGCGCGGGAACAGGTTGAAGATCTTCGCGGTGTTGGTGGAGGTCAGCGCGACGAACTCGTGCATCGACAGGCGCCCGCTGTTGACCCCGGCGTCCCACAGCACCGCCATGCGGTCCTCGATGCCAGCGGTGCCGTTGGGGATACGGCTGAAGTCGTTGCGGCCCATGGCCTTCTGCTCGGCGCAGAAGCAGCAGTGGTCGGTGGCCGTGGTGTGCAGGTTGCCCGACTGCAGGCCGCGCCACAGGGCTTCCTGGTGTTCACGCGGGCGGAACGGTGGGCTCATCACGTAGCCAGCGGCGGTGGCCCAGTCTGGGTGGCGGTAGACACTGTCGTCGAGCAGCAGGTGGCCAGGCAGCACTTCGCCGTATACCGGCTGGCCCTTGGCCCGGGCGTAGGTGATTTCATCCAGCGCTTCGCGGCTGGAAATGTGTACCAGGTACAGCGGCGTGCCGAGGGTTTCGGCAATGCGGATGGCGCGGCTGGCCGCTTCGCCTTCCACCTGCGAGGGGCGCGACAGCGGGTGCGCTTCCGGCCCGGTCAGGCCCTGGGCCAGCAGCTTTTGCTGCAGGTGGTACACCAGCTCGCCGTTCTCGGCATGCACGGTGGGCACCGCGCCCAGTTGCAGGCAGCGCTCGAAGCTCGCCACCAGGGTGTCGTCGGCGGCCATGATGGCGTTCTTGTAGGCCATGAAGTGCTTGAAGCTGTTGACCCCATGCTGGCTCACCAACTGGCCCATCTCCTCGGCCACCTGCTCGCTCCACCAGGTGATGGCGACGTGAAAGCCGTAGTCGCTGGCGCTTTTCTGTGCCCAGCCGCGCCAGGTGTGGAAGGCCTCCAGCAGCGATTGCTGGGGGTTGGGAATGACGAAGTCGATGATCGAGGTGGTGCCGCCCGCCAGCCCCGCGGCGGTACCGCTGAAGAAGTCTTCGCTGGCCACGGTGCCCATGAAGGGCAGTTGCATGTGGGTGTGCGGGTCGATGCCGCCGGGCATCAGGTAGCGGCCGCTGCCGTCGAGGATTTCGCAATCGGTAGGGGGGTCGAGGTCGTTGCCAATGGCGCGGATCTGGCCATCGACGCACAGGACATCGGCGGGGTAGCTCTCTTCATGGGTAACCACGGTGGCGCCACGGATCAACAGGGACATGCCGTCTTCCTCGCAGGCTGACCGGTCTGTGCCGGTTCTTGGAGTTGTTCTAATCGCAGGGCTCACAGGTGGCGTGCTCCTTAATCCTGTCAGACCTAACAAGAATCGAGGCTAGTTGCGGATGGGGTTTTCGGCAAGAAAATAAGCCAGATAAATTTTGTGGTCATTAACCCAATGAAAAACAAGAAATTAGTGGCGGTTAAGCGACTCGGCTTGGGTTTTTCATCATCTTGCCTACCTTGACAGGAACAGAATTTGAGCAAGATTTTCTACGCGACCTAAGCGTTTCCAATGCCCACCGTGTGTGTACTCCGGCCATCGCATTAGCCCGATGAGCGAACAACTAAAAGAAATCTGGAGAAGGCCCCATGCAACAGAGCAGATCGCAGGTGATCGAGCAGGATGGCCTGTTCGAGCTGGCCGCGGGCAGTGACGTGCTCGACAGCCCGCGCTACAACCACGACATCGCACCCACCCAGGTGCACCAGCGAACCTGGAACAAGTGGCACATCACGGCGTTGTGGGTGGGCATGTCCATCTGCGTGCCCACCTACACCCTTGGCGGCGTGCTCACGGCGTATTTCGGCCTGAGCGTGGGCGAGGCCTTGCTGGCGATCCTGCTGGCCAACCTGATCGTCCTGATTCCCCTGACCCTCAACGCCTTCCCCGGCACCAAGTACGGCATTCCGTTCCCGGTGCTGCTGCGCTCGTCGTTCGGCATTTTCGGCTCCAACGTGCCGTGCTTGATCCGTGCCGTGGTGGCGTGCGGCTGGTTCGGCATCCAGACGATGTTCGGCGGGCTGGCGATCCACCTGTTTCTCGGCTCGATCTTCGACGGCTGGAAGGCCCTGGGTGGTACCGGCGAGGTGATCGGCTTCATGGTGTTCTGGGCACTGAACCTGTGGGTGGTGCTGCGCGGCGCCGAGTCGATCAAGTGGTTGGAAACGCTGTCGGCGCCGCTGCTGGTGGCGGTCGGCTTCGGCCTGCTGTTCTGGGCCTTGCCGCACATGTCGATGGCCGAACTGCTGGCACAGCCGCCCAAGCGCCCGGAAGGCGCCAGCGTGGTCGGCTATTTCTGCGCAGGGCTTACGGCCATGGTCGGTTTCTGGGCCACCTTGTCGCTGAACATTCCCGACTTCAGCCGTTACGCCAAAAGCCAGAAGGACCAGATACTCGGGCAGATCTTCGGCCTGCCGCTGACCATGTTCCTGTTCGCCGCCCTAGGCGTGGTGATGACTGCAGCCTCGGCCTCGTTGGTGGGGGAAACGGTGTCGGACCCGGTCAGCCTGATTGGCAAGATCCACAGCCCCGGCTGGGTAGCCCTGGCCATGGCGTTGATCGTGGTCGCCACGCTGTCGACCAACACCGCTGCCAATATCGTCTCGCCCACCAACGACTTCCAGAACATCGCCCCGCGCCTGATTGGCCGCAGCCGCGCGGTGTGGCTGACCGGGTTCATTGGCCTGGCGCTGATGGGCCACGAACTGCTCAAGAAGCTTGGCTGGATCGTTTCCGACCTGAGCCTTGAGAGCGTGTATTCCAACTGGCTGCTGGGGTACTCCAGCCTGCTCGGGCCGATTGCCGGGATCATGGTGGTGGACTATTTCCTGATTCGCCGGCAACAGCTGGACCTGGCCGGGTTGTACCGCGACGACGTGTACCCGGCCTGGAACTGGGCGGGTTTTGCCGCCTTCGGCGTGCCGGTGGCGCTGACCGTGCTGGCCATCGGCAACAGCAGCTTCAGTTGGTTCTACGACTACGGCTGGTTCACCGGGTCGCTGTTGGGCGGGGCGCTGTACTACGCGCTGGGCGCCGTGGCGGTGCGTGGGCCGGTACACACAACGAGAAATGCCTGAGGAGAAACACCATGAGCCAAGCCAAGCATGTGCTGCAATCGAGTGACCGCCACGTCGACAGTGAACGCCTGTGGCAGTCGCTGATGGACCTGGCGCGCCTGGGCGCCACGGCCAAGGGCGGCGTGTGCCGCCTGGCCCTGACCGACCTCGACCGCCAGGCCCGCGACCTGTTCGTGCAGTGGAGCGAGGCGGCAGGCTGCAGCGTCAGCGTCGATGCGGTGGGCAACATCTTCGCCCGCCGCCCGGGGCGCAACCCCAAGCTGCCGCCGGTGATGACCGGCAGCCATATCGATACCCAGCCCACCGGTGGCAAGTTCGATGGCTGCTTTGGCGTGATGGCCGGGCTGGAGGTGCTGCGCACCCTGAATGACCTGGGCATCGAAACCGAGGCGCCGCTTGAGGTGGTGGTGTGGACCAACGAGGAAGGCTCGCGCTTCGCCCCGTGCATGATGGGGTCGGGGGTGTTTGCCGGCAAGTTCACCCTGCAAGAGACGTTGGCCAAGCGCGATGCCCAGGGCACCACGGTGGGCGAGGCGTTGAATGCCATTGGTTACGCGGGATCGCGGGCGGTGCTCGGCCACCCGGTAGGTGCCTATTTCGAGGCCCATATCGAGCAAGGGCCGATTCTTGAAGACCAGGCCAAGACCATCGGCGTGGTGCTTGGCGCGCTGGGCCAGAAGTGGTTCGACCTGACCCTGCGCGGGGTTGAAGCCCACGCCGGCCCAACCCCGATGCACCTGCGCAAGGACGCCTTGGTGGGTGCTGCCGCGGTGGTGGAGGCGGTCAACCGCGCGGCCTTGGGCCATCAGCCCCATGCCTGCGGCACGGTCGGTTGCCTGCAGGCTTACCCCGGCTCACGTAACGTGATTCCGGGTGAAGTGCGCATGACCCTGGATTTCCGTCACCTTGAAGGTGAGCGGTTGGATGCGATGATTGCCCAGGTGCGTGAGGTAATCGAAGCGACCTGCGCCAAGCATGGGCTCAGCCATGAGCTGGTGCCGACGGCGGATTTCCCGGCGTTGTACTTCGACCGTGGCTGCGTCGATGCGGTGCGCGAGTCGGCGCGGGCGTTGGGTTTGCCGCATATGGACATCGTCAGTGGGGCAGGGCATGACGCGATCTTCCTTGCCGAGCTTGGGCCGGCGGGGATGATCTTCGTGCCGTGCGAGAATGGCATCAGCCATAACGAAATCGAGAACGCCACGCCCGAGGACCTGGCGGCGGGCTGTGCGGTGTTGCTGCGGGCCATGCTGGCGGCTTCGGAGGCGATCGCCAGCGGACGGTTGGCGGCGTAGCAGGCACTGCTGGCGCAGCGCATCGCGAGCTGCGCTCGCTCCTACCGGGACGGATTTGCCCATGTAGGAGCGAGCGAAGCTCGCGATGCGCCGCCAAGCGGCGCCTCACGCGCTCAGCCCGAAACACACTCCAAAACCCCATCACGCCCAACATGATACCGCTGCAGGTCCTGCGCCAAGGTCAGGTGCCCGCTGTAATGGGCTTGAGCCTCCTCGCGCACGTCATCAATGCTCGGGCTGCGCCGTGAATCGCCCTGGTAACGCGCACTGAAATGCGTCAGCACCAGGTTGCGCACCCCTGCCGTTTGCGCAAACTGCGCCACTGCCGCCGCGGTGCTGTGGCCAAACGCATTGCCGCTGCGCTCGACGATCGGCTGGGTGAAGGTCGCTTCATGCACCAGCACATCCGCGCCCTGAGCAACCTCAGCCAGCAGCGCTGGGTTGTCGTTGTCGCCGCAGACGATCACCCGCCGCGGCGGGCGCGAAGCCTTCAGGTAAACCCGGGCGTCGAGGGCCCGGCCGGCATGCTCGACCGAGATGCCCTTGGCCAGCTCACCCCACAGTGGCCCGCGCGGAATACCTTCTGCCTCCAGCCGGGCAATGTCCAGGCGCGGCTCGGGGTTGAGTTCGCTGAACACGAAGCCAACGCTCGGCACCCGATGCGACAGCTGCACGGTGCTGACCTGAACCTGCTCGCTATGCCAGTGCTGCAGGCCTTCGACGCTGAGCAGGCGCAGTTCGAACGGCAGGTAGCTGGCGCTGGACTCCAGGCTCAGGCGTACCCAGTCATGCAGGGCGGCGGGCAGAATCAGGTCGAGTGGCTCGGTGCGCCCGCTCATGCCGGCGCTGGCCAGCAGGCCGGGCAGGCCGAAGCAATGGTCGCCATGCACGTGGGTGATGAAGATGCCGCGCAGGTCGCGCACCGACAGCGAGGTGCGCAGCAATTGGTGCTGGGTGCCTTCGCCGCAATCCACCAGGTACCAGTGGCGGCCACTGGCTTCGATCACCGCCGTGGCGCTGACGTTACGGGCTTTGGTGGGCACCCCGGAAGAGGTGCCCAGAAACTGCAGGTCCACTGTTTCGCTCCATGCGTGAGGGAGCGACACCTTAGCCGGATTGCAGCAGGGCGTCGACGGTCACGGCTGGGTGTTGTCGCCCTGGCGCCAGATCAGTTTCTGCGTGTCGTAACCCTGCTTGTGGGCAATGGCCAGCAGTTGTTCGCGGGTTTGGTCGGTGATCGCCGGGGTGCGCGACAGCAGCCACAGGTATTCGCGGTTGGGGTGCCCGACCAGCGCCACGCGGTAGTCCTTGTCGTGGTACAGCACCCAGTAGTCGCCCTTGGTCAGGCCTGGGGCCAGGCGGCTGAACCAGTTGTCGAAGCGTACCCAGAGCTTGTCGGTCTTGCCGGCCACCTGGGGTTCGGCGATGCCGCGGGCTTCGTTCCATTCGCCGTCCTTTTCCCGGCAGCGGTTGGTCACATCGATGCGGCCGTCTTCGCGCAGTCCGTAGTGGGCTTCGGACTGTACGCAGTTACGCTGGAAGAACATCGGCAGGCGCGCCAGTTCGTACCAGGTGCCCTGGTAGCGTTGCAGGTCGACTTGCTGGGTGCTGGGCGGCGCGCGGTGCTCGTCGCTGGAGCCGGCGCAGCCCAGCAGGGCCAGGGTCATGCAGGAAAGCGTCAGGGCCTTGCGCATCGCCATGGGGAGTCTCCTGTGGGCGGATGTGGGGCTTACACAGGATTTGATGCTTGGGGGAGGGGAAAGTTGTATTGGGATCGAGCGCCGCTTGCGCGGCGCATCGCGAGCTGCGCCCCTACGAAGGCGGCAAATCGAACGACCCGGTTTGCACATCCCCGGTTCGCACGAATCGGGCAATGATCACGCCCTTGGGCGTAACCTGCGAATGCTGCAACGTGAACGCGCCAGGCGCAGCGTCATCGGCGAACAAGCGTTTGCCACGCCCCAGCAGCACCGGGTTCATCAGCAACTGCAACTCATCCACCAGCCCCGCCGCCAGCAACTGCTGAACCAGGTTGGCGCTGCCCTGGGTCAGCAGGTCGGCGCCTTGCTGTTGCTTGAGCGCCCGCACCGCCGCCACGACATCCGCCCCCAGGCCATGGCTGTTGCGCCACCCGAGGCTGGCAGGGTGGTGGGTTGCCACATGCTTGGGCACGCTGTTGAACAGGTTGGCGATGGAAAACTCCTCGGTGTCGTCCTTAACCCTCGGCCAGTAGCCGGCGAAGATGTCGTACGTACGCCGGCCCAGCAGCAGTTCGAAGGGCTGGCTGAACAATGCCTGCATGGCCTGGCCAAACACCTCTTCGGCGTAAGGCACCATCCAACCACCAAAGGTAAAGCCGCCGCTGGTGTCTTCCTGGGGCCCGCCGGGGGCTTGCATGACCCCGTCGAGGCTGGTGAAGGCGGCTACGATAAGTTTGCGCATGGGGCTTCTCCTGTTACAGGGCAGTGTCGAGGACTCATCACTGGTCGAATGGCGCGTGGCATTTTCGACAGGGCGTGCAGTCCCGTTTTTGGCACAAGCGCGGTCACGCTGCTGGGTTACCATCCGCGCAGTGAACCTCAACCCCTGCAGGAGTGCCGCCCGTGACCGAGTACAGCGCGTTCAAGGTCGAACTGACCGATAGCATCGCCCATGTGCAGATCAACCGCCCGGAAAAGATCAACGCCATGAACGCGGCCTTCTGGGACGAGATCGTCGATATCTTCCAATGGATCGACGACACCGATGCGGTGCGTGCGGTAGTGATCAGCGGCGCCGGCAAGCACTTCTCCTCCGGGATCGACCTGATGATGCTGGCCGGGCTGGCTGGGCAGATGGGCAAGGACGTGGGGCGCAATGCGCGCCTGCTGCGCCGTACCATCCTGCGCCTGCAGGCCTCCTTCAATGCCGTGGACAACTGCCGCAAGCCGGTACTGGCGGCGATCCAGGGGTATTGCATCGGCGGCGCCATCGACCTGGTTTCGGCCTGCGACATGCGCTACAGCAGCCGCGACGCGCAGTTTTCGATCAAGGAAATCGACATGGGCATGGCCGCCGATGTCGGCACCCTGCAACGTTTGCCACGTATCATCGGGGACGGCATGATGCGAGAGCTGGCCTTCACCGGGCGCAACGTGGACGCCGACGAGGCCCTGCGTATCGGCCTGGTGAACCGCGTCTATGATGATCAGGCCGCGCTGCTCGACGGGGTTTTTGCCATTGCCCGCGAGATTGCCGCAAAATCGCCGATCGCCGTGGCCGGCACCAAGGAAATGCTCAGCTACATGCGTGACCATCGCATCGACGATGGCCTGGAATACATCGCCACCTGGAACGCCGCGATGCTGCAGTCAGAAGACCTGCGCGTGGCCGTGGCGGCGCACATGAGCAAACAGAAACCGACGTTCGCCGACTGACCTGGCCGGGGGACGCGCAGTAAAGGAACCCCCGACATGTCAGCTCGCTGGACTACCGCAGTACTCGACCCACAGATCACCGGGGGGCTGGCCGTGGCCCGCGGCCCGGAAGGGTTCCTGGTGGACGCCAACGGTGCGCTGTTCCCCCGGGACTGGCTCAAGCGCCAGGGCCTGGACGTGCTGTGCGAGCATGGCATCGGCCACTTCGACGGCGAGCCGGTGTTCCTGCTGGAGCTGCGCAGCAGCGCCGAGGTGCCCGGCTGCAGCTGGCGCGGCCTGCGCGCCTTCATGCTTGAAGGCGATTTCGATACCTACAAAGTACTGGGCTACGCCGCCCAGGTCGGCACCTGGGCCCGCGAGCACCGTTTCTGCGGCAGCTGCGGCCAGGCGATGACGCAAATCCGCTGGGAGCGGGCGATGTACTGCCAGCCCTGCGAGCTGCGCAGCTATCCGCGCATTTCCCCAAGCATGATCGTGCTGGTGACCCGTGGCGACGAGATTCTGCTGGCCCGTTCGCCACGCTTCGTCACGGGCGTGTACAGCACCCTGGCCGGGTTCGCCGAGCCGGGCGAGTCGGCGGAGGACTGCCTGGTGCGCGAAGTGCGCGAGGAAGTGGCGGTAGAGGTGCGCAACATCCAGTACGTCGGCAGCCAGTGCTGGCCGTTCCCACACTCGATGATGCTGGGCTTCCACGCCGAGTATGCCGGCGGCGAGATCGTCATGCAGCCGGACGAGATCGAGGACGCCAAGTGGTTCAGCGTCCACGACCTGCCGCCGCTGCCGGCCGGGCGCTCCATTGCCCGGCATTTGATCGACCTGTACGTCGCCAGGCGCTTAGGCCTGCCCGAACCCGTGTTGCCACACTAGGCGAAACTGCCAATCGGTGGGTATGACCCCAGTGGCTACTTCGCATCGGCCCCGAGTAGCGCGCACGTCGAATCTAAGCCTGCTGATGCACGGAACTGTTATTTTTGACAGTTGATGATGGGCGCGCTCGAACGCTACTGTGCCTTCAGCTGATGATAGCGGGGTACTTATGAACAACAGCGCGAACATCATAAGGCTGCTCGGTGTCGATCATCAGGGTTCAGTGCTGAATTACAGTGCGAACCCTTTACCCGAGTTCTGTGAGTACACTGCCTATGGTTTCAATGATGGCTGCGCAGACAAGACGTTGTTAAATTACATTGCGCAACATCGGAATCCATTGTACGCACTGTATCTATTAGGGAACGGTCACCGGGGCTATTACTGCCCCTTGATGAGATTTATATCACCTGACCGTCTGAGTCCGTTCGGTGTCGGCGGAATAAATGCCTATGCCTATTGTAGTGGCGACCCCATCAATTATCGTGACTCGTCTGGTCGCGCGCCGTTATTATTTTCGTTCTTGCGCAAGACCATAAAATTTGATGATACCTATCAAGTCCTTTATCCCGGCAATGACACCTCAGCGCCCACTGTTTTTCACAAAGAGGTATTCCAAAGTGGGCATGCTGGGTTTGTCACCCATGGCAATGCTAGTAAAGGTGCGGTGCTCATGAACCAACGAGGGCAGACATCCTCTGCCAAGACGGTCGCCCGGGATGAAATCGCACCTAGGCTAAGAGGCATGCCGGCCTATCGTGACGATCCCCATAAACCCCTGTATCTGATCGCTTGCGAAGCAGGATCAAGTGGGGCAGCTCAAGCAGTTGCCGATACTTTGGGCAGGCCGGTTTTTGCCTACAAGACAAAAATCCACGCGCCTGACCAGGATTTTATAAATATCCACCCATCTGATCACCGATCGTTGGGGGTTTTCGAGTCTTCTACAAATCCCCTTCAGCGCAAACATGCTGTAGCCGACACGTATGTTCCCAAGAATACGAGTCGCATTCGTCGAACTTAATAGATTTGCAGGGTGCTGGAGGACTCGTCACTAGCCTCAAACCTGCCCGAACCAGTGCTGCCACGCTAAGCGCACGGTCAGTGCCAGTACCACGGTGATGAACACCGGGCGAATGAACTTGCTGCCGCCGCTGATCGCCGTGCGTGCGCCGAAGAAGGCGCCGACCATCACCGACAGGCCCATGCACAGGCCGACGATGTAGTCCACCTGCCCGGAAATGATGAACACCGTCAGCGCTGCGATGTTGCTGACGAAGTTCATGCTGCGTGCCACGCCGCTGGCGCGGACCAGGTCGATGGGGTAGAGCAGCAGCGTGCTGACGGTCCAGAACGCGCCGGTGCCGGGGCCGGCCACGCCGTCATAGAAGCCCAGGGTGAAGCCTTGGGGGAACTGCCATTTCTTCTTGATCGGCGCATCGGCATCCAGTGGCGCCTTGGGCGTGCCGCCGAACAGCAGGTAGATGCCACAGGCAAAGACGATCACTGGCAGCATCTTGTTCAGCCACTCGGCGGGCATGTAGTGCGCGATGACCGCACCGATGGCGGCGCCGAGCAGGGTGGCGAACAGGGCCGGGCGCCATTGCGCGGGGTGGAACAGCTTGCGCCTGTAGTAGGTGAAGCCGGCGGTGGCCGAGCCGAAGGTGGAGCTGAGCTTGTTGGTGCCCAGTACCAGGTGCGGCGGCATGCCGGCGGTGAGCAGCGCCGGGGTGGTGAGCAAGCCGCCGCCACCGGCGATGGCATCGATGAAACCGGCGACGAAGGCGACCAGGGCCAGGATCAGCAGGGTGAGCGGTTCTACGGTGAGTTCGAAGGGCATGGTGTTTGGTGGGCAGGGGGCTGGGAGGGCGCGGCAACGGGCGGCGCTGGAAGGTGGACATGGTAATCCTGGGGTTGCTCGGTTGCCAGTGCTGGCCTCTTCGCGGGGCAAGCCCGCTCCTATGTATGGACTCGCCAACATTGTCTAGCTGCTTTTGAACATGGTTACCCGGTTGCATCTATGTATCAGGCCTGTTCGAGGAAGCTATTCGCTTCTGGCC
>NZ_VWXK01000025.1 GCF_011752565.1 Pantoea sp. Ap-967 | reverse complement strand
ACAAGGCGCACAATCGTGTTTCGTCGTAAGCTTTTTCATGGTCTCGCCCTCGCTGCCGTTGGCTTCTTAGAACGCCACCGTGGCACTGTGATGCCTCGGCGGGGGCGAGTCCATTTAATTACAAGGGCGCCACGATTCCGGCCTGTAGGAGCGGGCTTGCCCCGCGAAGAGGCCGGCACGGTGTGGCCACCTGAAACTTCTTGCAACAACCTGGAAGCGGGTATATACACGTAATCATGTTGACCAGTGAATGCATCTGCACCCATCTGCGCCGCGCTGCCCGTGGGGTGAGCCGGCACTATGACGAAGCCCTTGCCGGTTTCGGCATCAATGTCGCGCAGTTTTCCCTGCTACGCCACTTGCAGCGGCTCGACCGCCCCAGCATCACCAGCCTGGCCGAGGCCATGGGGCTGGAGCGCAGCACGCTTGGCCGCAACCTGCGGGTGCTGGAGGCCGATGGCCTGGTGGCCCTGGCCGAGGGTGACGACCAGCGTAACCGCGTGGTGCTGCTGACCGCTGCGGGCGCTGCCCGTGTGCAGGCGGCCCTTCCGGCCTGGGAGCAGGCGCAGTCGGCGCTGGTCGGGCAGTTGGGCGAAACGCAGCGCGATGCGTTGGTGCACTTGCTGGAGCGGTTGGCTTGATTCACCACAATTAGAAGCGGGTATATACCCGCGTAACCTTGCGATGTGCTGGAGAGAATGACAATGACTTCGGTGTGGCGGACCAGCGGGTGGGTATTGGCGGGGGCTGCGCTGATTCTGGCGTTGTCCTTGGGTGTTCGGCATGGCTTCGGCCTTTTCCTGGCGCCGATGAGCGCCGATTTCGGTTGGGGCCGCGAGGTGTTCGCCTTCGCCATCGCCCTGCAGAACCTGATTTGGGGCCTGGCCCAGCCCTTCGCCGGTGCCCTGGCCGACCGCCTGGGCGCGGCGCGGGTGGTGATCCTTGGCGGCATTCTCTACGCCGCCGGGCTATTGCTGATGAGCACGGCCGATTCGGCCTGGTCGTTGTCGCTGAGCGCTGGCCTGTTGATCGGCATTGGCCTTTCTGGCACCTCGTTCTCGGTGATCCTCGGCGTGGTTGGCCGCGCCGTTCCCGCCGAAAAGCGCAGCATGGCCATGGGCATCGCCAGTGCCGCGGGTTCGTTCGGCCAGTTCGCCATGTTGCCGGGCACCTTGGGGTTGATCGAGTGGCTGGGTTGGTCGGCGGCCTTGGTGGTGCTGGGGCTGATGGTGGCGTTGATCGTGCCCTTCGTTGGCCTGCTGCGTGACCGCCCGTTGCCAAGCCATGGGGCCGAGCAGACGCTGGGCCAGGCGCTGCGTGAAGCGTGTTCGCATTCCGGGTTCTGGCTGCTGGCGCTGGGC
This sequence comes from Pantoea sp. Ap-967, assembly GCF_011752565.1. Taxonomy (GTDB): domain Bacteria; phylum Pseudomonadota; class Gammaproteobacteria; order Pseudomonadales; family Pseudomonadaceae; genus Aquipseudomonas. The sequence continues at coordinate 89,605 of NZ_VWXK01000025.1, read as the reverse complement.
TTTTTCGTCTGTGGTTTCCAAGTGGTGTTCATTGGGGTGCACTTGCCGGCCTACCTGGTCGACCAGCACCTGCCTGCGACCACGGGCACCACGGTGCTGGCGTTGGTTGGGCTGTTCAATATCGTTGGCACCTATACCGCAGGTTGGCTGGGTGGGCGCATGTCCAAGCCGCGCCTGCTGACGGCGCTGTACCTGCTGCGCGCGGTGGTGATCGTGTTGTTCCTGTGGGCGCCGGTGAGCCAGTACAGTGCTTATCTGTTCGGTATTGCGATGGGCCTGCTGTGGCTTTCTACCGTACCGCTGACCAATGGCACGGTGGCCACGGTGTTTGGCGTGCGCAACCTGTCGATGCTGGGTGGCATCGTATTCCTGTTCCACCAGCTGGGTGCGTTCTTGGGCGGGTGGTTGGGCGGGGTGGTGTACGACCGCACGGGCAACTATGACCTGGTATGGCAGATTTCGATCCTGCTCAGCCTGCTGGCGGCGGCGTTGAATTGGCCGGTGCGCGAACGCCCTGTTGCCCGGCTTCAGGCCAAGCCGGCATGAACCGTTTCCTTGCCCGTGGGTTGCTGGCCCTGGCCGGGGTGTTGCTGCTGGCGGTGGTGTGGTGGGGTTGGCACCGGGGTGGGATGGCGTTGATGCAACTGGGCATGGGGGTTTGCTGAGGTTGGGCGCCGCGAGCGGCGCATCGCGAGCTGCGCTCGCTCCTACCAGGCCTGCGTTCACCCCTCCCCGGTAGGAGCGAGCAAAGCTCGCGATGCGTCGCCCAGGCGGCGCCCGATTTCACAGGCGCAGCCGCAATCGCTGGGCATGGGTATTTGTTAAGCGCTACCCTGCAAGTTCACCGATTGTGTTGCAGGAGGTAGGAACGATGCGTGCTCGATGGCTGATGTTGCCGTTGCTGACCGTGCTCGCCGTGGGCACGAGTTGGGCGGCGGGGTGCCCTGCGGTGTTGCAGGGGAGCTTGCCGAAGTTGCAGGGCAAGGAGCAGATCGACCTGTGCCAGCGGTTTGCGGGCAAGCCGCTGGTGGTGGTCAACACGGCGAGCTATTGCGGTTTCGCGCCGCAATTCGACGGCCTGGAGGCTACCTACAAGGAATATCACGAGCAGGGCCTGGAGATGCTGGGCGTGCCGTCCAACGACTTCAAGCAGGAAGACGCTGACAGCGAGAAAACGGCGAAGGTCTGTTATGCCAATTACGGTGTGACGTTCACCATGACCAAGGCGCAGGCGGTGCGGGGTAACGATGCGATACCGTTGTTCGCTGAGCTGGCGCGTCAGAGCAGTGCGCCGAAGTGGAATTTCTACAAGTATGTGGTGGATCGGCAGGGCAAGGTGATTGGTAATTTCTCCAGCCTTACTAAGCCGGATGATCCGGCTTTCAGGGCTGCGATCGAGAAGGCGATAGCCTCGCACCCATAGCGCGGCGCGCTCTGGCTCTGGGCTTTGATCTTGCCTTTGATCTTGATCTTGATCTTGATCTTGATCTTGCTTCTAAGTGCGCGGTAGTTCAGGCAACACAAATTGCGACCTCAGGAGGCCGAACGGAGGTCTTGCGGAGGGAGGTGACGGGCATGGATGCCCGTCAAGCGCTGGGCCCCAGGATGGGGCCTGCAGCGCGGTCCTCCCGGGAGCAAGGCCTCCGCTCGGCCTCCTAAGGTCGCAATTTGTGTTTGCTGAACTATCGCGCGCTTAGAAGCAAAAGCAACAGCAAAGCAACAGCAACAGCAAAGCAACAGCAACAGCAACAGCAACAGCAACAGCAACAGCAACAGCAACAGCAACAGCAGCGTGCGGCGGGGTGTTGCGGTGGTTTGGGTGTGGTGAATAGATTTAATGAGGGTGGACTGTGATTGCCACCAGTTTCAATACCACTGGCCTCACCATCAATACGCAGACGAACGCCACCGGCATCGCCAACTGGTAAGCCTTCAGCACATTGGTCAAATACGCCGGGTTGATGCCCGCATTCGCCGCTGTAATCACGAAGCACATCAACAGCGCCATGATCGACGACATGTAGAACGCAAACACATAAGGCGTTGCACCGGGCCTTAACTTGCGGCGGCTGCGTACCTGAGACAGGTTGCTCATGCGAACTCCTGGGAAAATGGGTGAGGGCGCAGGTTAGCAATGCCCCAGGCATTCGCTGTAGACCTCCCGCACTGAGTTCTTTATAAAGAATTACTTACGAATCCCAAGGCGCGCCATGGACCTGCTCAACACCATCCGCAGTTTCATCAAAGTGGTCGAGGCCGGTAGCATTGCCGCCGGTGCGCGTAACCTCGGCATCAGCCCGGCAGCGGTCAGCCAGAACCTGGCGCGCCTGGAAAGCCACCTGCAAGTGCGCCTGCTCAGCCGCACCACCCGCAGCATGGCCCTGACGCCCGCAGGCAGCCAATACTATGAGCGCGTCAGGCACATCGAGCGCGACCTGCTGCTGGCCGAGCAGGCCGTCACAACCCCCGACAGCGAACCCCAGGGCCGCCTCTGCATCGCCTCGACCTCCGCCTTCGGCCGCCACGTGCTGGCACCCCTGATACCCGCGTTCAGCGCCCGCTATCCCCTGCTGTCGATAGAGTTGGTAACGACTGATCGCAAGGTCAACCATGCCCGTGAAGACGTCGACGTCAGCCTGCGCATAACCCCACAGCTCGAAGACCAATTGCTGGCCCGGCACATTGCGCGCATTCCCTTCATCTGCTGCGCCTCGCCCGGCTACCTCGCCAGCGCGGGCCGGCCGGCCACGCCCGAAGCGCTGCGCGAGCACCGCTGCCTGGTGTTCCGCTACCCGGTTGACGGACGTTTCCTGCGTTGGGGGTTCGAGCGCGATGGGCTGCGCTTCGAGGCAGCATTCGGCACGGTATTGATCAGCGACGATATCGACGCCCTGACCCAGATGGCATTGAACGACGGCGGCATCACCCGGCTCGCCGAGTTCATTGTCAGGCCGCACCTGACTTCCGGTGCGCTGGTCCCGCTATTTGAATACAGCGACAGTGGCCAGGCCTACGCCCAGACCGAACCGATGGACATCTACCTGTGCCTGGCCGACCGCTTCGCCATGACCGCCAAGGTGCGGGCCTTCATGGATTACCTGAAAGAAGCGCTGGGCGATAGCTGGCAGGTGCGCGAGTAAGCACCAGCGCCTACAGGTAATGCGCGAAATCAGGCAATTTCGCGATCACTGTAGGCGCTGGCTTGCCTGCGATGGGCCGCAACGCGGCCCCTTTCAGGGTACAGATCAGAAGCGGTAGGTAAGGGAGGCACCCAGACCGTGCGCGCTGTTCTCGTACTTGGCCTGGTAGCTACCCTTGAGCAGCCCTTCAGAGGTGGAACTTGGCACGTTGTGGACCTTGGTGTCCTCTTCCCACAGGTAGGAATAGGCAACATCGATGGTCATGTCGTCGTTCGGGCTCCAACCGGCACCAAAGCTGACGGCCTTGCGATCACCCGTAGGGATGCGTGGCGAGCGGTTGGTGTTGTTGGTTGGCGACTGGTCGACGGAGAAGCCTGCGCGCAGGGTCCACTCCTTGTTCACCTTGTAGGCCGCACCGATGGCATGCGCCCAGGTGTCATGCCAGTTCTGCTCTTCGGTGATGGTCTGCAGTGGGTAGTTTGCAGGCGCATCGTTCTTGACGGTGATGTTTTCCAGGCGGCTCCAGCGCGTCCAGGTGCTGCCGGCATACAGCGTCCAGTGATCATCCAGCTCGTGGGTAATCGACAGGTCGACCGACTCCGGCGTCTTGATGTTCAGGCTGGCGTCAAACTTGCCGCTCAGGCCCAGTTGCGGAACCGGATACGAGACGCGGGTTTTGCCTTCAAGCTTGTAGTCGACCATCGAGTGATAGGTCAGGCCGAGGCGGGTACGGTCGGTGGCTTGAACCAGGATACCGATGTTGTAACCGACTGCGGTGTCGTCACCCTTGATCTTGACCTCGCCATCGGGGCCATTCAGACCCAGCAGCCCCTTGCTGCTCAGGTTCGAGCCCAGCTCGCCCTTGATGCGGTTGATGGTCGGGCCGAAACCAATGGACACCTTGTCATTGAAGGCATAGCTGACGGTGGGCTGGAAGGTCACGACCTCGACCTTGCTTTTCTTGCCCCAGTAGCGGGCGGCATCGCTGCTGCCGTAGTCGGTGATCAGGCCGTAGGGCACGTAAACGCCGAAGCCTACGCTCCAGTGGTCATCGATCGGCTTGACGTAGTAGCCCATTGGAACGCCAACGAACGGCACCATGTCGCCGTCGGTTTTCCCCCCATAGTTGCTGCCAGGGCCCGACACGTCGGACTTGGCAATTACAGCAGCGCCCCCCACGGTGACTTGCTGGCGCTTCAGGCGGGACATGCCCGCCGGGTTGCCATACACCGTGCTGGCATCATCGGCAGCGGAAGAACGACCCGCGAAACCTGTCCCCATGCCGCTGATGCTTTGTTCGTTGAGGGCGAAACCTGCGGCGAACAGTTGGCTGGATGCCAGAGCAACGGCTACGCCGAGGGAGGTTTTGAGCATTGCTTTTTTCATTATTAGAAACTCCTTGGGATCTCCGGGGCGAAAAGCTACCAACAAATCACGCGCCGCGCTATAGCCTCAATCACAGGAGATAGAGCGGTTTTGTAGGACAATCCGACCAAAATTCCCTTTTTTCCGGTAATGGTGTAGGACGCTTCTTAAGACACTTGCGGCAATTTCTGTTCTATGCACGAATGCCAGGCTTGAGTGAAGTCGCGCAGGCGACCTTGCGGGTGAAAAATCTGCCGCCAGATACGCGCCTGGCCGAGCAGGTCGTCGGCGGCAGGCATGGGCGTGGCCTGCTCTTCGATGAGCATCCAGGCAATGGCGGTGGAGTAGCGCAGGTTGACCGTGAGTTCCAGGTGCGGGCCGCCGAGGAAGGCGTGCTGGCTGGCCAGGCCGCGGACCAGGCTGGCCAGCTCCGGGTCACGGGCGAGAAAGTGGTCCCAGACCGCCTGGTGGCGGTGTTCGCCAATGCGGTACAGGCCATGGCCACGGCGGTCGTGCAAGGCCGAACCCAGCGCCGACTGGCTGGCCGCAATACCCAGTAGCAGGGCCTCGGCACTGGCGCAGTGTCGGTTCAGGTAGACCAGCGTGGGTCGAATCACATACAGACACAATTCATTCGCCGCGATACCCATGATGCCCTCGAGCAGTAAGAGGCCGACGGGCGCTGGAGCTTGGCAGCTGGTGATTGGTCAGGCCCGCCGGAAGCGGCAAGTACCGCTCGAGTTGAAGTGTAGTGTGATAATCGTGGTGTAAAGGGCTGTTTTTAAATCGATTGCTGCCGGTCGCTCGGCGCTATATGCCGTGCGGCAATTAGGCCAAGAACGATCAGGCAGCGTTACGCAGGTGCCATTCAGCGGCTGAATACCCCGGTATTCGCCCGTCACGCGGTGAGCGACTGGCGGGTCCGGGCGATGACCGCCTGCAGCGGTTCGGAGCGGCTGTACTGTTCAGGGTACAGGCGTTCTGTGTGGCAGGCGATGCCGTGCTCGTCCACCAGGGTGAAACTGAAGCTGCCCTTGCGAGGGGCGACGATAAGGCACTTCAACGGCGAGAAGGCCTGGGAGAGGGTGCCAATGGCAGCCTGAATTTGATGATGAGTTTGCATATTGTTGGAGGTTCCTGCTTTAAACACGGGGGATATGATCCGTGCATGATAGAAACGTTCCAGTGACGCCTTTATTAAGGGACGAACGAACCTGACTGGAACAGGGCAGCCAGAGGAGGCGCAATCAAAGGTGGGCGCTTGGGCTGACTGGTAGGTACTTCAGAAGGCAGGCAGCACGCCGGGGCCAAGGTTCTAGGCCGTCGGGGTTGAATCCTGATCAATCTTCCGGTTGATTCGTGCAGGGCAGCGTAGGGCTGGCGAGGGAATCATCGAGTGGGCCGGTCCTGGTTTCAGCAGCGCTCGCTTGGGAGGGCGGTGGGGCTGCAAGGACATTGGTGGCCAGAATTGACTTTCAGCTGGGGTACTAACGGGGTGAACCTTACAGAAAGCGCTGGGGCTTTGCAAGCCTTTTCACGCTCTGCCAGGCGAGCCGAGCAGTATGGCGCTTCTTTAACGTCTTGGGAAGAGGGGGCCAATGGCCCGCAAACGCCTGCATGTTCCGATTTCGTGCACCCAAATGCAGGTTTTCGGTGCACTTGTTCACATTCGAGGCGTGAGTTGTAACAGCTTGGCAACACCCGGCTTGAGGCTCGCCAATGACTTGACTGGGTAGTTAAGTCAATGAAAAAAAACACTAATTTTCACTGGTGAAAAAATCGTCAGTTTGACTGTAGGCCCCATTTCATGGGGGTTTGCGGGGTCATTAAGGCGGTTGTCCACTGAGTTATCCACAGGAACTGTGGATTGTCCCCAGCGCTTGCTCTAGGACGGGCGTGCCAGCGAACTGGTGAACTGTCCGACAATTGTCAGGCACCGCTCGACCCGTTGGTCATCCACTTGCAAACGTCAAGAAAAGATCGTTGAAAAAAACAGAATTTTTAGCAAATCGGTGAGTGCCCGCCACTGGCCTGCTGGCTGGCGCCACCTCGGTAGGAGCGAGCGTAGCTCGCGATGGGGCGCGAAGCGGCCCCAGGGTTTCAGCTTCGCGGCATAGAACGCCGGGGCAGCTTTGCTGCCCATCGCGAGCTGCGCTCGCTCCTACAGGGGATTGCGGGACAGGTGGTGCCGGCCCCGTAGGCGCGAGCAACGCCCGCACATGGCCCCGGTGCTTGTCCAAAAGCAAAAAAGGAGTAGAGTGGCGCGCCTTTCAAGTTGCCTCTGCGTTTGGTCATGAAGTTTCGCGGTAAACACCTCGCCAGCCCCACTGCCTCCTCCCCAGCCGCCACCCCCAAGCGCTTCGCCCTGAAAGTGGCCCTGTGGCTGCTCGACAGCCCGAGCCTGGGCGACAAACCCCAGGTCAAGCACCTCGCCGGGCGCCTGCTCAAACAGCCGGCGCGCCAGGGTGTGGTGGTGGCCCAGAGCCGGCTGGGGCAGATGCTGTGCCGCGACTGCGGCAATGCCCGCGACCGGCGCATCGGCCATGAACTGCTGCGCCAGGCGGCCCGCGCCGGCGACCCAGGCGCGCAGCAGGAATACGCACGGCTGTTCCAGGCCGATGCGCCAGAGCAGGCGCCCGATTCGGCAGGCTGATAAGCTGCACTGAACTTGCAATAGCGTGATCGGGGTAAGCATGGCAGTGGATCTGACCAGCATTCTGCTGGGCTTGGTGGCGGGCGCTGTGCCTTGCCTGGGTTGGGTCATGCACGTGCAGCGCCGCCACGGCGCCCGGCAGGGCGAGCAGGCCCTGCTCGAAGAGCGCCTGAGCAGTGCCCAGTTGGCCCAGGCCGGCCTGCAGGCGCAGCTCGATGCCAGCCGCGACGAGGTCAGCGACCTCGGCGAGGCCAACACCCTCAAGCAAACCCAGCTTGCCGCCCAGGGCCGTGAGCTGGAGCTGCTGCAGATCGACCGCGACAACGCCCGCGATGCCGCCCACGCCTGGCACCTTGAGCGCGCCAACCGCGAAGCCGAACTGCGCCGCCTGGAGGCCCAGACTGCGCGCCTGGAGGCCGAACTGCGCGAACAGCAGGAAAGCCACCAGCAGCGCCTGGAAGACCTGCAGGAGGCCCGCGATACCCTGCGCGCCCAATTCGCCGACCTGGCCACCAAAATCTTCGACGAGCGCGAGCAGCGCTTCGCGCAAACCAGCCAGCAGCACCTGGGCCAGTTGCTCGACCCGCTCAAGGAGCGCATCCAGGCCTTCGAAAAGCGTGTCGAGGAAAGCTACCAGCAGGAAGCCCGCGAGCGTTTCTCCCTGGGCAAGGAGCTGGAGCGCCTGCAGCAGCTCAACTTGCGCCTGTCCGACGAAGCCACCAACCTCACCCAGGCGCTCAAGGGCCAGAAAACCCAAGGCAACTGGGGCGAGCTGATTCTGGAGCGGGTGCTGGAGCACGCAGGCCTGGAGAAGGGCCGCGAATACCAGACCCAGGTCAGCCTCAAGAGCGCCGATGGCGAGCGTTTCCAGCCCGATGTGCTGATCATGCTGCCTGGCGACAAACAGGTGGTGGTGGACGCCAAGGTCAGCCTCACCGCCTACCAGCAGTTCGTCAGCAACAACGATGAGGCGGCGCTCAAGCAGCATGTGCAGTCGCTGCGCAGCCACGTCAAAGGCCTTTCGAGCAAGGACTACAACCGCCTCGAAGGCCTGCACAGCCTGGACTTCGTGCTGCTGTTCGTGCCCATCGAAGCGGCCTTTTCGGCGGCCCTGCAGGCCGAGCCAAACCTGTTCCAGGAGGCCTTCGACCGGCAGATCGTGATCGTCAGCCCCACCACCTTGCTGGCCACCTTGCGCGTGATCGACAGCCTGTGGAAACAGGAACGCCAAGGCCAGAACGCCCGTGAGATCGCCGAGCGCGCCGGCTGGCTGTACGACAAGTTCGTGCTGTTCATCCAGGACCTGGACGAGCTGGGCAACCGCCTGCAGCAGGTCGACAAGGCCTACGCGGCGGCGCGCAACAAGCTGTGCGAAGGGCGCGGCAACCTGGTCAGCCGCAGCGAACAGCTCAAGTTGCTGGGCGCGCGCGCCAGCAAGAGCTTGCCGGCCGACTTGCTCGAACGTGCGCTCAGCGACGAAGCGCTGGCGGCGCAGGCGCTTACTGAACCAGGCTCAGATGGCGATTGAGCAGGGCGCGCAAGGCCGCCGGCTTGACCGGCTTGGCCAGGTAGTCAAGGCCAGCGGCGTGCACCGTGGCCAGGGTTTCCTTGCTGCCATCGGCGCTGATCACCACCCCCGGCACCGGCTCGCCCAGGCGCGTGCGTAGCCAGCCCATCAGCCCGGTGCCGGTTTCGCCGTCGTCCAGGTGGTAGTCCACCAGCGCCAGGTGCGGGCGCATGCCCTGGGCCAGCAGCGTTTCGCATTCGGCGCGGTTGCGCGCGGTGTACACCTGGCAGCCCCAGCGGCTGAGCAGGCTGTTCATGCCCACCAGGATGCTGTCTTCGTTGTCCACGCACAGCACCTGCAGCCCGGCCAGCGGCTGGCTGGCTTGCTCCACCGGGGCGCTCGGCGCCGCCACGGCCTGCCGGGCGATGGGCACATTGACGCGGAACACCGTGCCCTTGCCGGGCCAGGAACGCACCTCCAGGCGGTGGCCGAGTACCCGGCACAGGCCATCGGCAATCGCCAGGCCCAGGCCCAAGCCTTTCTCGGCGCGGGTCTGGTGGCTGTCCAGGCGCTTGAACTCCTGGAAGATCACCTGCAGCTTGTCGTCGGCAATGCCCGGGCCGCGGTCCCATACCTCCAGCCACAGGCGTTCGCCCTGGCGGCGCACGCCCAGCAGAATCGGGCTCTTGCCGTAGCGCAGGGCGTTGGTGAGGAAGTTCTGCAGCACCCGGCGCAGCAGCTTCATGTCGCTGTCGACCCGCAGGCGGCTGCCGCGCAGGCGGAACTCCAGGCCCTTCTCGGCGGCCAGCACCTTGAACTCGGCGCCCAGGGTGTCGAACAGCTCATTGAGCGCGAACGGCTTGGCGTCGGGGGTGATCTTGCCGTTTTCCAGGCGCGAGATGTCCAGCAGGTCGCTGATCAGTTCCTCGGCTGAACGCAGCGAGCTGTCCATGTGCTGCACCAACTGCTGGGCCTCTTCGTTCATGCCCTCGGCCTGTTGCGACAGGGCGGCGGAGAACAGCCGCGCGGCGTTCAACGGCTGCATCAAGTCGTGGCTGACCGCAGCCAGGAAGCGGGTCTTGGACTTGCTCACCGCTTCTGCCTGGCTCTTGGCCTCCGACAGCGCCTGGTTGAGCTGCGACAACTCCTGGGTACGCTCGGCCACGCGCTGTTCCAGCCCCTCGTTCGAGTCGCGCAGGGCCTGCTCGGCCTCGCGGAACGGGGTGATGTCGGTGAAGCTCATGACGAAGCCGCCACCGGGCATCGGGTTGCCGATCAGCTCGATCACCCGGCCATTGGGGAACAGCCGCTCGGAGGAGTGCGCCCGGCCCTGGCGCATCCAGTGCAGGCGCCGGGCCACGTGCACCTGCGCCTCGCCGGGGCCGCACAGGCCGCGCTCGGCGTTGTAGCGGATGATGTCGGCGATCGGCCGGCCAACGCTGATCAACCCCTCGGGGTAGTTGAACAGCTCCAGGTAACGGCGGTTCCAGGCCACCAGGTGCAGGTTCTGGTCGACCACGCTGATGCCCTGGTTGATGTTCTCGATGGCGCCCTGCAGCAGGGCGCGGTTGAACTGCAGCACCTCGCTGGCTTCGTCGGCAATGCGCACCACGTCTTCGAGCTGCATGTCGCGGCCTTCGATGGCGGCCTTGACCACGGCGCGGGTCGAAGAGCTGCCCAGCACACCGGCCAGCAGGCGTTCGGTGTGCTCGATCCAGTCGCCATCGGCGTTCTGGTTGGGGTTGAAGCCCTTGCCCTGGCGGTAGGCGAAGCGGATGAAACTCTGCCGCGCACGCTCTTCACCGACGAAGCGCGAGGCCAGGTTCAGCAGGTCGTCGATCTGCACCGCCAGCAGCGGCTTGCTGCTGGGCCGGGCGCTGGTTTGCTGGCCGATGAAACGGCCAGCCTGCCAGTGTTCCGAAACCCGCGTGCGCGACAGCATCGACACCCACACGAACAGGGTGAAGTTGCCCGCCAGCGACAGCACCACGCCCTGGGTCAGCGGGGTGATCGGCAGGTCCAGCGGGTTGCCGTGCAACCAGGCCAGGCCCGGGAACAGGCCCAGCGGCACACCCAGGCTATGGGCGATGATCGGCAGCACCAAGGTGTAGAACCACAGGAAGATGCCTGCCGCAAGGCCTGCGAACACGCCGCGCCGGTTGGCCTGTTTCCAGTACAGCGCACCGAGCATGGCCGGGGTCAGTTGGGTTACGGCGGCGAAGGCAATCTGGCCGATGGTCGCCAGGCTTGCGGTGGAGCCGAGCAGGCGGTAGCTGACGTAGGCCAGCAGCAGGATGACCACGATGGTGACCCGGCGCACCGACAGCATCCAGTGGCGAAACGCCTCGAACGGCCGCTCGGCGTTGGTGCGGCGCAGCAGCCAAGGCAGCAGCATGTCGTTGGACACCATGGTCGACAAGGCCACCGCCTCGACGATGACCATGCCGGTGGCCGCCGAGGCGCCGCCGATGAAGGCCAGCAGCGCCAGGCTCGGGTGGGCCTCGGCCAGCGGCAGGCTGATGACGAAGGAGTCGGAAATTACCGTGCCGGGCAGCAGCATCTGCCCGGCCAGGGCAATCGGCACCACGAACAGCGCGGCCAGCGCCAGGTACAGCGGGAACACCCAGCGCGCCAGGCGCATGTCCTGGGGTTCGATGTTCTCCACCACCGTGACGTGGAACTGGCGCGGCAGGCAGATGATCGCCATCATCGCCACGGCGGTTTGCACCACCATAGACGGCCAGTTGATGGTTTCCTGCCAATAGCTTTCCAGGTGCACCGACTGGCGCGCCTGGGTGAACAGGTCGTCGAAGCCATCGTAGAGGTTGAACACGATGAACACGCCCACCGCCAGGAAGGCCAACAGCTTGATCATCGACTCGAAGGCAATCGCCAGCACCATGCCGCGGTGGTGCTCGGTCACGTCCAGGCTGCGCGTGCCGAACACGATGGCGAACAGCGCCAGCACCAGCGACACCACCAGCGCGGTGTCCTGCACGCGGGTGCCGGTGGCGTCGGCATTGGCGCCGATCAGCAGGTTCACGCCCAGCACGATGCCCTTGAGCTGCAGGGCGATGTAGGGCAGCACGCCGACCAGGCAGATCAACGCCACCACCACCGCCAGGGTTTGCGACTTGCCGTAGCGTGCGGCGATGAAGTCGGCAATCGAGGTGATGTTCTGCTGCTTGCTGATCAGCACCATCTTCTGCAGCACCCAGGGCGCGAAGATCAGCAGCAGGATCGGCCCCAGGTAGATGGGCAGAAACGCCCACAACTGCTCGGCGGCCTGGCCGACCGCGCCGAAGAAGGTCCAGCTGGTGCAGTACACCGCCAGCGACAGGCTGTACACCCAGGCACGCAGGCGCGGCGGCAACGGTGTGCTGCGGCGGTCGCCGTAGAAGGCGATGGCGAACATGACGGCCATATAGGCCAGGGCGACCACGGCGATCAGCCCGCTGGACAACGACATGAAGACTCCGGAGCAAAAAAGATAACGCGGTCCCGATCAATCAGTCTGGCACGCAGGCAGGGGTTCGTCAGCGCCGACGATGGTCGCAGGGGCGTGTTGTCGCAGCCCCCGGTTTATGCAATCCCTGTAGGAGCGGGCTTGCCCCGCGAAGAGGCCCCCCAAGGCGCCATCACCCACGACGGGTGCCCAACCCATAAAACACCCCCGCCAGTATCACCGACATCACCAGCAGGTAGAAGACCACCCCCGGCCACCACCGCCCCAGGGCAAACCCCACCAGCACCGGCCCCAGCGCCGCGCCCAGGTTGGACAGGTTCTGCGCCCCGTAATACACCCCGCGCAGATGCTCCGGTGCGATCAGGTCGATGAACATGTATTCCGCCGGGATGACGATGATTTCCCCCAGGGTGAACACCAGCATCGCCAGGCACCAGGCCAATACCGAGCCGGCCATGGCGAACCCCAGCAACCCGGCGATGAACAGCGCCATCCCGGCCAGCAGCCACGGCATCAGCTGTTGCCGGCCAATGCGCCGGCCGATCAGGTACTGCAGGGCGATCACCGTCACCGCGTTGGTGGTCACCAGGTAGCCCACCAGCCGCGCCGCCTCGCTGGCGCTGCTGGTCACCACCAGGTACTGCGACAGGTAGGCGGTGAACTGGCCGAACACCACGGCGCTGAGTACCCCGCCCAAGGTGAAGCACACCAGCCGCCGGTCGCGCGCCAGGCCCAGCGCCACCTGGGCGAAGCTGGCGCCCGGTTGCGCGGCAGCGCGGGTGTGCAAGGCTCGGTCGCCCAGGCGCCAGTAGGCCAGGCACATGCCAAGGCCGATGAAGGCGGAGGCCATGAACGGCAGGTGATCGTCCAGTTCCAGCAGGGCCACGCCAAGCATCGGCCCCACGGCGTAGCCGACATTGCTCAGGGTGTACTTGATGGCGAACACCTCGGCGCGCTGCTCGACCGGCAACAAGGCGCAGAAGCCCGCCTTGGCGGCAATGTCCACCACTGCCAGGGCCAGGTTGATCAGCACCAGGCACAGGAAGAACAGCAGCGCCGCGCCGCTGGCCATGGCCACGATGAAGGCCAGGGCGAACACCAGCGTGCTGGCGCTGACCAGGGTGTGGTTGCGCACGGTATCGACCAGGTGCCCGCCATACAGGCTCAGCAACGAGGCGACGATCAGGGCACCGCCGATCAACAGGCCGATCTGCCCAACGCCGAGTTGAAAGTTGTCGCTCAGGTACACCACCAGGTAGGGCAGGGTAAGGGCGCGGGCAACCGTCAGGGTAAAAGTAGTAGCCAACAGTAGGCGAATACTGGCGGGGTAACCCCTGATTACGGCGAGCATTGCCACGTCCTTGTCGTTGGTTAACCCAAGCATAAGCCACGCAAGGCCCCTGTAGGAGCGGGCTTGCCCCGCGAACACCGGCAAAGCCGGTGCCAGCCACCGCAACCCCAACGACCAGCGGAGGATTGACAGCCCGCCACCCACGGGGAATACTCTCGGAAAATTCATATATATGTTTATATAACAAGACGAGAGCCGACCCATGCACCTACTCTCCGGTGATGCTCGACTACCCCGCTACCAACAACTGCGCGACCACTTGGTCGAGCAGATCGCCAACAACCGCTGGCGCCCGGGCGAAGCGATTCCGACCGAAGCCGCCTTGGCCAGCGAGTTCGACATGTCTGTGGGCACCGTGCGCAAGGCTGTCGACGTCCTGGTCGCCGAAGGCGTGCTGGAACGCCAGCAGGGCCGCGGCACCTTCATTCGCCGCCCGCAGTTCCAGTCTTCGCTGTTCCGCTTCTTCCGTTTCGAAACCGTCAACGGCGAACGGGTGATGCCGCAAAGCCGCATCCTCTCCATCGAGCCGGTGCCTGCCCCGTCAGCGGTGGCCGAGGCCCTGGGCCTGGCGGCCGAGGCTGAAGTGATTCGTATCGTGCGTACCCGTCTGCTGGGCGCCCAGCCGGTGCTGGCCGAGGAAATTTGGCTGCCGCGCCAGACCTTCCAGCCGCTGCTGGACGTCGCCCTGCACGACAAGGGCCCGTTGCTGTACCCGATCTACGAGGAGCTGTGCGGCCAGGTCGTCGCCTCCGCCGAAGAGACCCTGACCGCCGAAGCGGTCGATGCGGTGCACGGGCGCCTGTTGCAACTGCCGGCCAACAGCCCGGTGGTGGTGATCGAGCGCCTGGCCCGCGACTACGCCGGCAAACCTCTGGAATGGCGCCGCTCGCGCGGCCACGCGCAGCACTTCCGCTACCGCGTCGACATTCGCTGAGTACATAGCCGGCCGCTTCACCCTTTTACCCGTCTGCGCCGTTCTGCCACGGCGCAGTGGCTTCGCCTGCCCGGTCGCCAGCGTGCCAAGAGCTTCGGCGCGCCCGGCCGTAACACACACGACTAGAAGGATAACAACCATGTTCAGCTGGTACCGCCAGATCACCTCACGGGAACGCAAGACGTTCTGGGCCTGTTTCGGGGGCTGGTCGCTCGATGCGCTGGAAGTGCAGATGTTCGGCCTGGCCATCCCCGCACTGATCGCCGCGTTCTCCCTGACCAAGGCCGATGCCGGCCTGATCAGTGGCCTGACCCTGGTCACCTCGGCCATCGGTGGCTGGCTCGGCGGTACCCTGTCGGACCGCTACGGGCGCGTGCGCACCCTGCAGTGGATGATCCTCTGGTTCTCCTTCTTCACCTTCCTTTCCGCGTTCGTCACCGGCTTCTACCCACTGCTGTTCGTCAAGGCCATGCAGGGCTTCGGCATCGGTGGCGAGTGGGCCGCCGGCGCGGTGCTGATGGCCGAAACCATCAACCCGAAATACCGCGGCAAGGTCATGGGCACCGTGCAAAGCGCCTGGGCGGTGGGTTGGGGCCTGGCCGTGGGCCTGTTCACCCTGATCTATTCGCTGGTGCCGGCCGAGTACGCCTGGCGCGTGATGTTCTTCGTCGGCCTGCTGCCGTCGCTGCTGATCATCTGGGTGCGCCGTAACGTGCCGGAGCCCGACAGCTTCCAGCGCCTGCAGAAAGACAAGGCCATCCCCGGCAGCTTCTTCAGCTCCATGGCCGGTATCTTCCGCCCCGAACTGCTGCGCGTGACCCTGCTGGGCGGCCTGCTGGGCCTGGGTGCCCACGGCGGCTACCACGCGGTGATGACCTGGCTGCCGACCTTCCTCAAGACCGAGCGCAACCTGTCGGTGCTGAACTCCGGTGGCTACCTGGCGGTGATCATCTTCGCCTTCTGGTGCGGCTGCGTGGCCAGTGGCCTGCTGATCGACCGCATTGGCCGGCGCAAGAACATCCTGTTGTTCGCCCTGTGCTGCGTGCTGACCGTACAGGCGTATGTGTTCTTCCCGCTGACCAACACCCAGATGCTGTTCCTCGGCTTCCCGCTGGGCTTCTTCGCCGCCGGTATTCCGGCCAGCCTGGGTTCGTTCTTCAACGAACTGTACCCGGC
The DNA here is from genome assembly GCF_011752565.1 of Pantoea sp. Ap-967. Taxonomy (GTDB): domain Bacteria; phylum Pseudomonadota; class Gammaproteobacteria; order Pseudomonadales; family Pseudomonadaceae; genus Aquipseudomonas. The sequence goes on along the minus strand of NZ_VWXK01000025.1, from coordinate 74,013 downwards.
CGACGTGCGCGGTGCCGGGGTAGGCTTCTGCTACAACTTCGGCCGCGTGCTGTCGGCGGTGTTCCCGTTCCTGGTTGGCCACATGAGCGAAAGCATGTCGCTGGGCAGTGCCATCGGCATCGACGCCGGCATCGCCTATGGCGTGGCCATGGTCGCCGCCCTGTGCCTGCCGGAAACCCGTGGCCGCAACCTTGAGTCCACCCCTGCGCCGCACATGGCTGGCGCAGTCGCCAAGTAACCTGACCTTGTCCGTATGAGAACCATGCCCGACGTTTCCGCTCCACACCTGACCGCCATCGACAGCCATGCCCACGTCTTCAGCCGTGGGCTGAACCTGGCCAGCGGGCGGCGTTATGCGCCCAGTTACGATGCGCCGCTGGGCGACTACCTGGGCCAGCTGCTGGCCCATGGTTTCAGCCATGGCGTGCTGGTTCAGCCCAGTTTCCTCGGCACGGACAACCGCTACCTGTTGAGCGCCCTGCAGACGGTGCCAGGGCAGCTGCGCGGGGTGGTCATGCTCGACCGCGACGTCGAGCCTGCCACCTTGGATGAAATGGCCCGCCTGGGCGTGCGCGGCGTGCGCCTGAACCTGATGGGGCAGGCGCTGCCCGACCTCACCGGCGCCGAGTGGCGGCCGCTGTTCGAGCGTATTGGCGAGCAGGGCTGGCACCTGGAACTGCACCGCCATGTGGCGGACATTCCGGCGCTGGTGCAGGCACTGGAGCCCTATGGGCTGGACATCGTGGTCGACCATTTTGGCCGGCCCGATGCGCGCCTGGGGCTGGGGCAGCCGGGCTTTGCCGAGCTGCTGACGTTGGGCGGCAAGGGCAGGGTGTGGGTGAAGGTGTCTGGCATCTACCGGCTGGAGGGTACGCCTGCGCAGAACCTGGCGTTCGCCCGCCAGGCGCTGGGGGCGCTGGAGGCGCACTATGGCGCCGAGCGGCTGATGTGGGGCAGTGACTGGCCGCACACCCAGCATGAGGCGCAGGTGAGCTTTGCCTCGGTGGTCGAGCAGTTCGAAGCGCTGGGCTGCTCGGCCGAATTGCGCCAGGCATTGCTGGTGAACACCGCCCAGGCTTTGTTCGGTTTCGAATGACGAGGCCTACAGGGTTACGCTGACCGGGTAGGAGCGAGCGTAGCTCGCGATTGGGGCGCGCAGCGGCCCCGGGTGTTCAGCTTTGCAGCTCATGATGCCGGGGCTGCCTTGCAGCCCATCGCGAGCTGCGCTCGCTCCTACCAGATGCCCCTGCTGCCTTCTATCAGAACCGGAACCGGCTGATCATCTGCTGCAACTGCCCACCCAACCGCGCCAGTTCCACGCTGGACGCCGAGGTCTGCTGGCTGGCCTCTGCAGTCTGTTCGGAAATATCCCGCACCGTCACCACGCTGCGGCTGATCTCCTCGGCCACCGCGCTCTGCTGCTCCGACGCCGCGGCAATCTGCTGGTTCATCAGCTGAATTCCCGACACCCGCTGGGTAATCCCCTCCAGCGCCACGCCCGCCTCACGCACCAGCGCCACGCTGCTCTGGGTCAGGCTCTGGCTCTGCTCCATCAGCTCGCTCACCGAGCGGGTGCCTTCTTCCAGGCTGCCAATTGCCGACTCGATCTCCAGGGTCGAGGCCTGGGTGCGCTGCGCCAGGCTGCGTACCTCATCGGCCACCACGGCAAAACCACGGCCCGCCTCGCCGGCCCGGGCGGCTTCGATGGCGGCGTTGAGCGCCAGCAGGTTGGTTTGCTCGGCCACCGCCTTGATCACATCCATTACCTTGCCGATGCGCTGGCTTTCGCTGCGCAGGGCATCCATGGCTTCGCCGGTGGCATCCACCTGGCTGGCCAGGCGGCTGATCTGGGTGACCGCGCGGTTGACCACGCTGTCGCCTTCGCGGGCTTCTTCGTCGGTGGCACTGGCCGCCTGGGAGGCTTCGCCAGCATTGCGCGCCACTTCATGCACGGTGGCAGCCATTTCCTGCATGGCAGTGGCCACCTGGTCGGTTTCCACCTTCTGGTTGTTGGCCCCGGCGCTGGTTTGCTCGGTGATCGCCGACAGCTCCTCGGTGGCGCTGGCGATCTGCGAAATGCCGTCGCGCACCTGGGCGATCAGCTCGCGCAGGTTGCCGGTCATGCCTTGCAGGGCGTTCTGCAACTGGCCGACTTCATCGCGGCGGCGGCTGCTCGGCTGTTCGCCGAGGTCGCCGCCAGCCACCCGTTCCATGGCCTGCAGGGCCTGTTGCAGCGGGCCGCTGACCTGGCGTGCGATCAGCACGGCGGCGAGGCTGCCGATCAACAAGGCGAGCAGGGTGGTAGCAATCTGCAGGTTCTTGGCGAACTGGCTGTCGTTGACCACCAGCACCGCCTGGGCATCGAGCAGTTGGCCGATCAGGCCATTGAGGGTGTCGATGTCCCGGGCCATGGCGCTGCGGTAATCCACCAGCTTGCTGACTTCGCCACGGAAGGCTTCCACCGCGCTGGCATAGGCCCGCACCTGCTGCTGCAACTGGGTGAAGGCGTCGGCGGAGCTGCCGTTGAACCTGGCCACCAGGCCTGGCAGGTCGTTCACCGTGGTGGCGATCTGCGTGTTCATCAGCTTTTCGGTTTCGGCGTTGGTGTTACCGGTGTAGCCGCGCACGTGGTAGCGCAGCAGAATCAGGTTTTCGCGGATCTGGTTGATCGCCTCGATGCGCACGAAGCGCTGCTCGGCATCGGGCAGGGCGCGCACCTGCTTGCGGATGTTGTCGATGCTGGCGAACGACTGGGTGGCCAGCACGCCCATTTCCTTCTGCGCCGCACGCATGTTCTGGTACGACTGCAAGCTCAGCGCCTGGTTGTTGGCAAAGGCCTGCAGGCTCTGCTCGGCCTGGCCAACCAAGGCCAGGCTCTGGGGCTTGACCAGCGAACCGCGCAGGGTCGCCAGGGGCGCCTGAAACGCCTGCAGGGCGCTTTGCAGGGCCTGGGTTTCGTTGTCTGCGCCATTGGCCATGGCATGGCGCAGGCGTGCTTCGCGCAAATCGCCGAGGGCGTCGTTCAGGCGCGACACATTGCTGACCACCTCGCTGCGCCGCACCAGGCTGCCCAGCCCGTCCCAGCCGATCAGCGACTGGATCAGGGTGAGGCACAGCACCAGGCCGAAACCGAGGAAGAGTTTGTGGGCGATCTTGAGGTCGCCGAACCAGGTAAACATTACTGCCGAGCTCCTTTTCTTATGCGTTTGGAGGAGACCTGAGGTCTGTTCCTTCTGTCAGATATAGTCATCTATATGAATTATCGGCATGTGTAACAAAATCTGAACAGCCCTGGCGGTAAAATTAATGTCACTGTGCTATCAAGTTGTGACCCAGTTCCGAACGGCTTGCCAGGGGGCGGCTTTCGCAGGCAGATTTGTGGCTCGGCGGCGCCTGCGTCGCTCTAATGACAAAAGCCCCTCAGGAACAAGGACGATGAGTCACCCCTCGCAATTCACCTTGCTCGGCAAGCGGCGTTTCCTGCCGTTCTTCATCACCCAGTTGCTGGGTGCCTTCAACGACAACCTGTTCAAGCAGTCGCTGATCCTGGCCATTCTGTTCAAGCTCAGCCTGGGCGATGGCGACCGTTCGATCTGGGTCAACCTGTGCGCGCTGCTGTTCATCCTGCCGTTCTTCCTGTTTTCGGCGCTGGGTGGGCAGTTTGGCGAAAAGTTCGCCAAGGACGCGCTGATCCGTGCGATCAAGGTGGCCGAAATCGGCATCATGGCGGTTGGCGCCCTCGGCTTCGCCACCAACCACCTGGCGCTGATGCTGCTGGCGCTGTTCGGCATGGGCACCCACTCGGCGCTGTTTGGCCCGGTGAAGTATTCGATCCTGCCCCAGGCCCTGCGTGAAGAGGAATTGGTAGGGGGCAACGGCCTGGTGGAAATGGGCACCTTCCTTGCCATTCTGGTCGGCACCATTGGCGCCGGCGTTATGATGGCTACCGACAACTACGCCACGGTGGTAGCAGGTGGCGTGGTGGGCACCGCGGTGCTGGGCTACCTAGCCAGCCGTTGGATTCCGCGTGCGGCAGCGGCGTCGCCGCACATGGCGCTGGACTGGAACATCTTCAAGCAGTCGTGGGTGATCCTGCGCATGGGCCTGGGGCAGACCCCGGCCGTGTCGCGGTCGATCGTCGGCAACTCGTGGTTCTGGTTCGTCGGCGCCATCTACCTGACGCAGATCCCGACCTACGCCAAGGACTGGTTGCACGGCGACGAAACCGTGGTCACCCTGGTATTGACCCTGTTCTCGGTGGGCATCGCCCTGGGCTCGCTGCTGTGCGAGCGCTTGAGCGGGCGCAAGGTGGAAATCGGCCTGGTGCCGTTCGGCTCGTTCGGCCTGACCTTGTTCGGCCTGCTCTGGTGGTGGCATTCCGGCGATGTGCCGGTGGCCGCCGCGCCGCATGACTGGCTGGCGCTGCTGGGCATGCACCAGGCCTGGTGGGTGCTGCTGTCGATCGTTGGCCTGGGCGTGTTTGGTGGGTTCTACATCGTACCGCTGTATGCGCTGATCCAGGCGCGCACCGCCGAGCACGAGCGGGCCCGGGTGATTGCCGCCAACAATATCCTCAATGCGCTGTTCATGGTGGTGTCGGCCATCATCACCATCGTGTTGTTGAGCGTGGCCAAGCTGAGCATTCCTCAACTGTTCCTGGTGGTGTCGCTGCTCAACATCCTGGTCAATGCCTATATCTTCAAGATTGTGCCCGAGTTCACCATGCGCTTCTTGATCTGGCTGCTCAGCCATTCGATGTACCGCGTGGAGCACCGCGACCTGGAGCGCATCCCCGACGAGGGCGCAGCGCTACTGGTGTGCAACCATGTGTCGTTCGTCGATGCGCTGCTGCTGGGCGGCGCCATCCGCCGGCCGATCCGCTTCGTCATGTACTACAAGATCTACAACCTGCCGGTGCTCAACTTCGTGTTTCGCACAGCCGGTGCCATCCCGATTGCCGGGCGCAACGAAGACCCGGCCATCTACGAACGCGCCTTTGCCCGCATTGCCGCTTACCTGGCGGACGGTGAGCTGGTGTGCATCTTCCCGGAAGGCAAGCTGACCGGCGACGGCGAGATCGATGTGTTCAAGGGCGGTGTGAGCCGCATCCTCGAAGAAACCCCGGTGCCGGTGATTCCGTTGGCGTTGCAGGGTTTGTGGGGGAGCTTCTTCAGCCGTGACCCGGCCAAGGGCTTTTTCAAGCGCCTGTGGTCGCGGGTAACCGTGGTGGCTGGCGCCGCCATCCCAGTGGAGGCGGCGCAGCCTGAGGCGTTGCGCGAGCAGGTCAGCCGTTTGCGCGGCAGCCTGCGCTAGGGCAGGGGTCAGCTGGCGCTGACTTTCAGGCCGATCAGGCCGGTGACGATCAGCGCCACGCTAACCAGCCGTACCAGCGCCATGGACTCGCCGAACAGGATGATGCCGGCGATCACCGTGCCGACCGCACCCACGCCGGTCCAGATGGCATAGGCGGTGCCCAGCGGCAGCTCTTTCATGGCCAGGCCCAGCAGGCCCAGGCTGATGGCCATGGCGGCCACGGTGAGGGCGGTGGGCAGGGGTTTGCTGAAGCCGTCGGTGTATTTCAGGCCGACCGCCCAGCCGACCTCGAACAGGCCGGCGAAGAACAGGATGATCCAGGACATGGTGCGTCTCCATCGTGCTTGATGATGGGGCCGTCCCCGGGGTGGTCACGCGGCGCGTCGTGAGGCCGTCCTCACCGTGGCCACCATGGTGCACACCTGCAGCCTTCCGGGCAAGCCTGCCAGCCTCATGCTGCCCCTGTAGGAGCGGGCTTGCCCCGCGAAGAGGCCGGCACAGCAACCCTCAATGCCTGACCGGTTCAACCTGTTCAGCCTCACCCGCAGGCGCTTCCATCCGCCGGAACCAGGTCGACAGCAGCGCCCCGGAAATATTGTGCCAAACGCTGAACAACGCACTCGGCACCGCCGCCAGCGGCGAGAAATGCGCCGCCGCCAGTGCCGCCCCCAGCCCCGAATTCTGCATGCCCACCTCCAGCGCCAGCGACTTGCGCTGGGCCAGCGGCAGCTTGCAGCACTTGCCGGTGAGGTAACCCAGCAGGAAACCAAAGCTGTTGTGCAGCACCACCACCGCCATGATCAACAGCCCGGATTCGGCAATCTTGGCCTGGCTGGCCGCCACCACCGCGCAGACGATCATCACGATGCTCACCACCGACACCAGCGGCAATACCTGCACTGCCACCTGCACCCGCGCCCCCAGCAGCCGCTGGGCCAGCACACCGAGCACGATGGGCAGCATCACCAGCTGCAGAATCGACCAGAACATGTCCATGAAGGACACCGGCAACCAGGCCGAAGCGAGGAACCAGATCAGCGCCGGGGTCAGCAGCGGGGCGAGCAGGGTGGTGACGGCAGCAATCGCCACGGCCAGCGCCAGGTCGCCCTTGGACAGCCACACCATCACGTTCGACGCGGTACCGCTCGGGCAGCAGCCCACCAGGATCACGCCCACGGCAATTTCCGCCGGCAGGTGGAACAACTGGCACAACAGCCAGGCCATGCCCGGCATGATGACGAAGTGCGCCACCACCCCCAGGGCCACACGCCAGGGCTGACGGGCCAGGGCGGTGAAGTCGTCGAGCTTGAGCGTCAGCCCCATGCCGAACATCACCAGGCCCAGCAGCGGCACGATGGCCACCTTCAGGGCGATGAACCACTGGGGTTGCAGGAAGGCCAGCACGGCGAACACCAGTACCCACAGGGCGAAGGTGTTGCCGACGAAGCGGCTTAGGGCGGCGAGGGCACGCATGGGCAGATTCCTTTTCTATTTATAGCTTTATGAATTTCACTGGCCTCTTCGCGGGCAAGCCCGCTCCCACAGGGATATCACCGCCTTCGAATGCTGTGATATCCCTGTGGGAGCGGGCTTGCCCGCGAAAGGGCCGGTGCCGGCGACAACTGAACGTCAGGCCAGCCCCGGCATTTCACACCGAATCAGACCCCTTGCGGAATCTCTTCGCCACCCAGCGCCTCGAACAGCACCGGCAGGAATTCGGCAAAGGTCATCATCATCAGCTGGAAGCTGGCATCGAACTGCTGCGCAGCCTCGTCGCCACCATCCTGTTCGGCCTGCTCCTGCAGCAGTTCCTCGAACTTCAGGCGCTTGATCACCATCTTGTCATCGAGCACGAACGACAGCTTGTCCTGCCAGGCCAGGGCCAGCTGGGTGACCACCTTGCCGGTGCTCAGGTGCAGCTGGATTTCCTCGCTGGTCAGGTCCTGGCGCTTGCAGCGCACGATGCCACCGTCTTCGGCGGTGTCGCGCAGCTCGCATTCGTCCAGAACATAGAAGCCTTCGGCCGCCTGTTGCGACTTCACCCAGTCGGTCATGGTCGCGGTTGGGGCAATTTTGACCGTGGCCGGGCGCACCGGCAGCGAGCCCATCACTTCGCGCAGGGTCGACAGCAGGTCTTCGGCGCGCTTGGCGCTGGCCGAGTTGACCAGGATCATGCCCAGGCGCGGGGCGATGGCGGCGAAGATCATCGAGCGGCGAATGAACGCACGTGGCAGGAAGGCCTGGATGATCTCGTCCTTGATCTGGTCGCGCTCTTTCTTGTAGACCTTGCGCATTTGCTCGGTCTCGATCTCTTCGACCTTTTCCTTCACTGCATCGTTGACCACGCTGCTGGGCAGAATGCGTTCTTCCTTGCGCGCGGCAATCAGCAGGAACTCGCCGCTGACGTGCACCAGGGGAGCGTCTTCGCCCTTGCCGAACGGCGCGATGAAGCCGTAGGTGGTCAGCTCCTGGCTGGCGCAGGGGCGGGCCGGCTTGCTGGCCAGTGCGGCTTCCAGCGCTTCAGCCTCGAACGGTACTTCCTGGGTCAGGCGGTAGGACAGCAGGTTCTTGAACCACATGGGGGGGAATCTCTCCTTAATGCATAAGGCGGGCATTATTCTCCGAGCAGTGCCCTCAGGCCAACCCTGTCAGAGGGCCAGCAGCCTTATAGAAGGAAAGAAAACCACGGGTTGCGCTAGGTCTTTGAAAGGCCTGGAATTTTTTTTAAAAAAATTTGAAAAAGTGCTTGCCAGGGTGCCAGCCCCTCCGTAGAATGCGCGCCACACCGAGACGAAGGGTGATTAGCTCAGCCGGGAGAGCATCTGCCTTACAAGCAGAGGGTCGGCGGTTCGATCCCGTCATCACCCACCACTCGATGTATAGCGCAGCGGTAGTTCAGTCGGTTAGAATACCGGCCTGTCACGCCGGGGGTCGCGGGTTCGAGTCCCGTCCGCTGCGCCATATTCAACTTCCAGGGCCCACTGAACACCCGGAAGTAACAAAGAAAGCGACCTTAGGGTCGCTTTTTTTGTGCCCGTCGTTTGGCGCGGCAGTGCGTTACGGCCTGAAACCGCATCGCGAGCTTTGCTCGCTCCTACCAGAACGATCGTGGCCTTTGCGTAGGCCTTGGTAGGAGCGAGCGCAGCTCGCGAAGCGCCGCAACAGCGGCGCCACCCCCCTCAACTCCAACCCATTGAAAAAAATCTGCATCAGGGGCTTGCCAAACATTCACCTGCTCCGTAGAATGCGCGCCTCACCGAGACGAATGGGTGATTAGCTCAGCCGGGAGAGCATCTGCCTTACAAGCAGAGGGTCGGCGGTTCGATCCCGTCATCACCCACCACTCGTTGAATAGCGCAGCGGTAGTTCAGTCGGTTAGAATACCGGCCTGTCACGCCGGGGGTCGCGGGTTCGAGTCCCGTCCGCTGCGCCATATTCCGCTTCCAGGGCCCACTGAACACCCGGAAGCCACAAAGAAAGCGACCTTAGGGTCGCTTTTTTTGTTTGCGGCTTTAGCTGCCGCGTTCCTCTTCCCGCAAGGTCAGCACCTCGACCCCATCTTCAGTCACCGCCACCGTATGCTCCCACTGCGCCGACAGGCAGTGGTCACGGGTAATCACTGTCCAGCCATCTTTCAATGTGCGTGTGCCACGCCCGCCTTGGTTGAGCATCGGCTCGATGGTGAACACCATCCCAGGCTTGAGCTTCATGCCCATGCCGCGCACGCCGTAGTGCAGCACCTCGGGCCCTTCGTGCATTTGCTGGCCAATGCCATGGCCGCAATATTCCCGTACCACGCTGTAGCCGGCGGCTTCGGCATGGGCCTGGATGGCATGGCCGATATCGCCCAGCGTGGCCCCCGGGCGGACTTCGCCAATGCCTTTCCACAGCGCGTCGTAGGTGGTTTCCACCAGGCGCCGGGCCTCGTCGTCGATGATGCCGAGGCTGTACATCTTCGACGAGTCGGCAATGTAGCCGCCTTGCTCCAGGGTGATGTCGACGTTGATGATCGACCCCTCCTTGAGCACTTCGTCGGCCTTGGGCATGCCGTGGCACACCACATGGTCCACCGAGGTATTCAGGGCGTAGGGAAAGCCATACTGGCCCTTGCTCGCCGGGCGCGCCTTGAGGGTGTTGACGATGAAGGTCTCGGCGCGGTCGTTGATCTGCATCGTGGTGACGCCGGGGCGGATGAAGGTGTCGAGGTCGGCGAACACCTGGGCCAGCAACTGGCCGGCGTGGCGCATCAGGTCGAGTTGGGCGGGGGTCTTGAGAATCACTTGGGACATGGGGGTGGGGGCGTCGCTCGTGCGGGAATTCGCTCCAGCATAGCGCCATGGATTGCCGGCTTGCCACCCTATGGTGCATTGCTTGTGCTGGCCTCTTCGCGGGGCAAGCCCGCTCCTACAGGGCTGTAGGAGCGGGCTTGCCCCGCGAAGAGGCCGGTACGGCTGGCCCATTAATTGCTGTCCTCCACCCAACCAGGGCTATCAACGTCGACAGCCCACCACCCACGACAAAGGCGCCGTGTTGCCCGGCTTGCTTACCCAGCAAGCCGGAGCAGCCGGCGCCTTTTTGCATGCCTGAACAAGGGGAACCGCCCATGACCACCCACGAAGTACGCAGCGTCTGCCCCTACTGCGGCGTTGGTTGCGGCATCGTCATGAGCATCCAGGACGGCAAGGTGGCCAAGATCAGCGGCGACAAGCAGCACCCGAGCAATTTCGGCCGGCTGTGCACCAAGGGCCTGACCGCCCACGTGCCGCTGACCGCCCCCGGGCGCATGGAACACGCCTACCTGCGCCAGCAGCGCAGCCAGCAACCGGTGCGTAGCAGCCTTGACCAGGCCATCGCCGAGGCCGCCGCGCGCCTGCGCGGCATCATCGACCAGCACGGCCCCGACGCCGTGGCCCTGTACGTGTCCGGGCAGATGTCGCTGGAGGCCCAGTACCTGGCCAACAAGCTGGCCAAGGGCTTTATCCGCACCCGCCATATCGAGTCCAACTCGCGCCTGTGCATGGCCAGCGCCGGCAGCGGCTACAAGCTCTCGCTTGGCGCCGACGGCCCGCCCGGCAGCTATCAGGACTTCGAGCACGCCGACCTGTTCCTGGTGATCGGTGCAAACATGGCCGACTGCCACCCGATCCTCTTCCTGCGCCTGCTCGACCGAGTCAAGGCCGGCGCCCGGCTGATCGTCGTCGACCCCCGGCGCACGGCCACCGCCGACAAGGCCGATCTGTTCCTGCAGGTGCGCCCGGGAAGCGACATGGCGCTGCTCAATGGCCTGCTATACCTGCTGCACCGCAACGGCCACACCGACCCCGAGTTCATCGCCCGCCATACCGAAGGCTGGGACGCGCTGCCGGCGTTTCTCGACGACTACACCCCCGAGCGCGTGGCGGCCATCACCGGCCTGGCCGAGGCCGACCTGCTCAAGGCCGCCGAGTGGATCGGCAGCGCCGGCCAATGGATGAGCTGCTGGACCATGGGCTTGAACCAGAGCGTCCACGGCACCTGGCACAGCAACGCAATTTGCAACCTGCACCTGGCCACCGGCGCCCTGTGCCGGCCGGGCAGCGGCCCGTTCTCGCTCACCGGCCAGCCCAATGCCATGGGTGGCCGCGAGATGGGCTACATGGGCCCTGGCCTGCCGGGCCAGCGCTCGGCGCTGGTGGACGCCGACCGTGCCTTCGTCGAGGCGCAGTGGGGCCTGGCCCCCGGCAGCCTGCGCGCAGAAGGCGGCGAGGGCACCATCGCGCTGTTCGAGCAAATGAAGGCCGGCGAGGTGAAGGCCTGCTGGATCATCTGCAGCAACCCGGTGGCCAGCGTCGCCAACCGCCAGCAGGTGATCGAGGGCTTGGGCCAGGCCGAGCTGGTGATTACCCAGGACGCCTTCCTCGACACCGAAACCAACCGCTACGCCGATATCCTCCTGCCCGCCGCCCTGTGGGCCGAGGGCGAGGGCGTGATGATCAACAGCGAGCGCAACCTGACGCTGATGCCGCGCGCCGTCGCCGCCCCCGCCCAGAGCCTGCCGGACTGGCAGCTGATCGCCCGCATCGCCTGTGCCATGGGCTACGCCGAGGCCTTCGACTACCCCGATGCCGAAGCCGTCTACAACGAGATCCGCCGTTTCTGGAACCCTGCCAGCGGCTACGACCTGCGCGGCATCGGCTACCCCGAGCTGCGCCAGCGCCCCCGCCAGTGGCCCTGCGCACCCGGCCGCGAGGATGACCGCAGCCCCCTGCGCTATATCAACGACGGCGCCAGCCAACAGCTGCTGCGCGATGCCGAAGGCAACCGCCCCGCACTGGCATTCCCCACCCCCAGCGGCAAGGCGCGCTTCTTCGCCCGGCCCTGGCTGCCCGCGCCAGAGCTGCCGGATGCCGACTTCCCGCTGGTGCTCAACACCGGCCGTGTGCAGCACCAGTGGCACACCCTGACCAAGACCGGCAAGGTGCCGGCGCTGAACAAGCTGGAGCCAGGCCCCTTCGTCGAAATCCACCCAGGCGATGCCGCGCGCCTGGGCATCACCGCCAACGACCAGGTGGCCATCCGCTCGCGGCGGGGCCAGGCCGTGCTGCCTGCGCGCATCAGCGACCGGGTGATGCCAGGCAATTGCTTTGCGCCGTTTCACTGGAACGATGTGATCGGTGAACAGCTGGCAATCAACGCCGTGACCTGCGATGCAGTGGACCCGCTGTCGCTGCAGCCGGCCTTCAAGCACTGCGCCGTCGCCCTGGAGCGGGTGGCCGGCGAACGCATCGATGCCCTCGACCTCAACCTCGCCACACCGGAGCCTGCGCGCATGCCAACCGCCACCCTGTCTCGCCTGCTGGGCTTGGACACCTTGCCTGCGCCAGTCCTGGCCGATGCTGAACGCCATTACCTGCAAGGCTTTCTGCTTGGCCTGGAACAGGCCCGGGCCGAAGGCGTGCCCAGCCTGCCCGCCAGTGCGCCACTGGTGGCCGAGCGGCGGCTGTTCGTCGACGGCTTGCTGGCCGGCGTGTTCGCCCAGCCAGCGGCGGTGCCCGCAGCGGCCGAGCAACGGCCGCGCCACCACGTGCTATGGGCATCCCAAACCGGCAACGGTGAAACCCTGGCCGAGCGCTGTGCCGAGCACCTGCGAGGGGCGGGGCTGCAGGTGCAGTTGGCCTGCATGGAGGCGGTCACCCCGCAGCAATTGCGCGGCGCTGCCAGCGTGATGCTGATCGCCAGCACCTTTGGCGACGGCGATGCGCCAGACAGCGGCGCGGCCTTCTGGCAGGCGCTGCAGGGCGAGCAGGGCACGCCCTGCGCCGAGTTGCCCTATGCCGTGCTGGCCCTGGGCGATTCCAGCTATGGCCAGTTCTGCGGGTTCGGCCGCAAGCTCGACCAGCGCCTGGCCGAGCTGGGCGGCCGTCGCCTGCTGCCCAGGGTCGATTGCGAGCCGGACTTCGACGCCGCCTTCACCACCTGGCTCGAAGCCCTGTTGCCCGAGCTGGGCAGCGCCGCACCGCCCGAGTTACCCGCCAAGCCGGCAGCGGCAAGTGTGTTCAGCAAGCAGCAACCCTGGTTCGCCACCTTGCTGGAAAATCACCTGCTCAACGGCCCGGGTGCCAGCAAGGAAACCCGCCAGCTGGTGTTCGACCTGGCAGGCAGCGGCTTCACCTACGCCGCGGGCGATGCACTGGGGGTATGGCCGCGCAACTGCCCGGCACTGGTCGAGGAGCTGTTGGCCTTGATGCAGCTCGATGGCCAAGCCCCGGTAACGCTCAAGGACCAGCCGGCCATGCCCCTGGCGACAGCCCTCGAACACCATTTGGAAATCGCCAAGGTCACCCCGCAGCAGTTGCAAGCCTTCGCTGCCCAGGCGCCAGCGCTGCAGCGCCTGCTGCAACCGCCGTGCAAGGGCGAGCTGCAGGAGTGGCTGTGGGGGCGCCAGCTGGTCGATGTGTTGCGGGCATTTCCCCAGCAACTGCCGCTGGCCACCTGGCTAGGCCTGCTCAAGCCCCTGCAGCCGCGGCTGTACTCGATCAGCTCCAGCCCATTGGTGCACCCGCAGCAGGTGCACTTGACGGTGTCGACGGTGCGCTACGGCGCGCGCAAAGGCGTGTGCTCGGCGTTTCTGGCGGACCGGGCGCAGTCACTGAAAGTGGCGATTTTCCCCCAGGTGTCGAAGCACTTCCGCTTGCCCGACGACGACAGCGTGCCGGTGATCATGGTCGGCCCCGGCACCGGTATCGCGCCATTCCGGGCCTTTCTGCAGGAGCGCGAGGCACGCGGGGCCGCGGGCGGCAACTGGTTGTTCTTCGGCGAGCAGTACGCGGCCACCGACTTTTACTACCAGCAGCAGTTGCAGGCCTGGCAGGCAGCGGGGCACTTGCGCCTGGACACGGCGTTCTCGCGGGACCAGGCCGAGAAGGTGTATGTGCAGCAGCGCATGCTGGAGCAAGGCGCGCAGGTGTGGCAGTGGCTGGAGGCGGGGGCGTATTTCTACGTGTGTGGTGATGCGCAGCGCATGGCCAAGGATGTGGACGCGGCGTTGCGCGAGGTGATTGCGGTGCATGGGCAGGTGGATGGGGATGCCTATGTCGAAGGGTTGAGCAAGGCCGGGCGGTATCGGCGCGATGTGTATTGATGTGCGCCAGAATGGGGAGGCCTGCACCTTGAGTGTGCGTGGGCGGGGCCGGCCCTATCGCAGGCAAGCCTGCTCCTACCGTGCCCCATGCGCCTGTAGGAGCAGGCTTGCCTGCGATAGGGCCAGCAAAGGAAAACCCGTTGGCACATTCCCTGCTTAACCTCTTCTACAACAAAGCCCCCTGGTCAACGGCGATCAACCCGGGCCCCCCACCGTGATGAATACAGGCAAAGGCGCCTGGAGCTTCGGCTCCAGGCGCTTTTTTTTTGATCGAGGATCGGCTTATGAAGGCAACAGCGAACGGGCAACGAGAGCGACTGGTCATCGTCGGCAACGGCATGGTCGGCCACCACTGCGTCGAGCAACTGGTCGAGCGCGGCGCTTTGGCGCGTTTCGAGCTGCACGTGTTCGGCGAGGAGCGCCAGCGCGCCTACGACCGTGTGCACCTGTCCGAGTATTTCGCTGGCAGTTGCGCCGAAACCCTGGCCCTCTGCGAGCAAGGTTTCTACGCCGGCAGCGGCGTGCACCTGCACCTGGGCGAGGCCGTGCTGGACATTGACCGCGAGCGCCGCGAAGTGGTGACTGCCAAGGGCCGCTACGGCTATGACCAGTTGATCCTCGCCACCGGTTCCTACCCCTTCGTGCCGCCGATCGAAGGCTCCAGCGGCAACGCCCGCCTGGTGTACCGCACCCTCGACGACCTCGATGCCATCCGCGACGCTGCAGCCAACGCCCGGCGTGGCGTGGTGGTGGGGGGTGGCCTGCTCGGCCTGGAGGCGGCCAATGCACTCAAGTCCCTGGGCCTTGAGGCGCATGTGGTGGAGTTCGCCCCACGGCTGATGCCGGTGCAACTGGACGGCGAGGGCGGCGCCGCGCTCAAGGCGCAGATCGAAGCCCTGGGCGTGGGCGTGCACCTGTCGCGGGCTACCCAGTCGATCAGTGACGGCGAGGTGTACCGCTACCGCATGAACTTCGACGGCGGCGAGCACCTGGAAACCGACCTGATCGTGTTTTCCGCCGGCATCCGCCCCCAGGACGCCCTGGGCCGCGCCTGCGGCCTTGCCATCGCCGCACGCGGCGGCGTGGTGATCGACAACCACTGCCGCAGCAGCGACCCGCGCGTGTTCGCCATCGGTGAGTGCGCATCCTGGAATGGCAGCGTGTTCGGCCTGGTGGCCCCGGGCTACAGCATGGCGCGCAACCTGGCGGCGTTGCTGATGGGCGAGGCGGCCGGCAGCTTCACCGGTGCCGACATGTCGACCAAGCTCAAGCTGCTGGGCGTGGACGTGGGCTCCATCGGCGATGCCCACGGCGCCACCCCTGGAGCACGCAGCTACCGCTTCATCGACGAGGCCAACAACGCCTACCGCCGGCTGGTGGTGGATGCCAGCGGCAAGCAGGTGCTCGGCGCCGTGCTGGTTGGCGACAACAGCTACTACGACACCCTGCTGCAATACGCCCAGAACGGCATCGCCCTGCCGGCCGACCCGGCGTCGCTGATCCTGCCGCAAGGCGGTGGCGCGCCGGCCCTGGGCGCCGACGCCTTGCCCGACAGCGCAACCGTGTGCTCGTGCCACAACGTCAGCAAGGGGGCGGTGTGTGCGGCCATCGACAGCGGCTGTGGCGACCTCGCGGCCGTGAAAAGCTGCACCAAGGCCGCCACCGGTTGCGGCGGCTGCGCGGCGCTGCTCAAGCAGGTGTTCGAACACGAACTCACTGCCCGCGGGGTGGCGGTGGACAAGCGCTTGTGCGAACACTTCGCCTACACCCGCCAGGAGCTTTATGGCCTGGTGCGCGTCGAGGGCATCCGCACCTTCCACGACCTGCTCGCCCGCCATGGCACAGGCCACGTTGGCTGCGACATCTGCAAGCCAGCGGTGGGCAACATCCTGGCCTCGTGCTGGAACCAGCCGATCATGGACCCCGCACTGGTGCCGCTGCAGGACACCAACGACACCTTCATGGCCAACATGCAGAAGAACGGCACCTACTCGGTGGTGCCGCGCATTCCCGGTGGCGAGATCACCCCCGACAAGCTGATCGTGATTGGCCAGGTGGCGAAAAAATACGACCTCTACACCAAGATCACCGGCGGCCAGCGCATCGACCTGTTCGGCGCCCAGTTGCATGAGTTGCCGCTGATCTGGGGGGAACTGATCGAGGCCGGGTTCGAAACCGGGCATGCCTATGGCAAGTCGACGCGCACGGTGAAGTCGTGCGTGGGCAGCACCTGGTGCCGTTACGGGGTGCAGGACAGCGTGGCCATGGCCCTGCGCCTGGAAGACCGCTACAAGGGCCTGCGCAGCCCGCACAAGCTCAAGTTCGCGGTGTCGGGCTGCACCCGCGAGTGCGCCGAGGCGCAGAGCAAGGACATCGGCGTGATCGCCACCGACAAAGGCTGGAACCTGTACATCTGCGGCAACGGCGGCATGCGCCCGCGCCACGCCGAGTTGTTCGCCACCGACCTGGACGACGAAACCCTGGTGCGCCTGATCGACCGCGTGCTGATGTTCTACATCCGCACCGCCGACAAGCTGCAGCGCACCTCGGTGTGGCGCGAGGGCCTTGAGGGTGGCCTGGGTTACCTCAAGCAGGTGATCCTCGACGACAGCCTGGGCCTGGCCAGCGAACTCGAAGCGCAGATGCAGCATGTGGTCGACCAGTATGAATGCGAATGGGCCAACGCCCTGAAGGACCCCGAGAAGCTCAAGCGCTTCCGCACCTTCGTCAACGACCGCCGCGCCGACCCAGACGTGCACTTCGTGCGCGAGCGTGAACAACGCCGGCCAGCAGCGCCGCTGCACCTGATTCCCGCCATCGAGGAGGCTGTGTGATGAACCTGAGCAATGCGGTTGTGAACCCCCAGGCGATCTGGCAAGCGGTGTGCCGCACCGATGACCTGGTGGCCGATTCCGGTGTGGTGGTGTGGCTGGACGGGGTGCAGGTGGCGTTGTTCTACCTGCCGGGGCAGGGGGTGTATGCACTGGACAATCGCGACCCGCGCTCGGGGGCCAATATCATCGGGCGCGGGTTGCTGGGCAGCCTGCAGGGCGAATTGGTGGTGGCGGCGCCGTTGTATAAACAGCATTTCAGTTTGCACAGCGGCCAATGCCTTGAAGACGCCGGGCAGCAGTTGCGGGTGTGGCCGGTGCGGTTGAACGGAGAAACGGTGGAACTGGCAATAACCTGATCCTCCCATGCCTGCCCCTTCGCGGGCACGCCCACTCCCACAACGCGGTCCTTGTAGGAGCGGGCTTGCCCCGCGAAGAGGCCGGCACAGGCTACCTAGATCACCAACCCCTGCGGCCTGCGCCCAGCAAACACGTCCACCAGGCTGGCCACCACCATCTCACCCATGCGCGTGCGGGTTTGCACCGTGGCGCTGGCCCGGTGCGGCTGCAGCACCACATCCTCACGCCCGAACAGCGCTTCAGGCGCACGAGGTTCATCGGCAAACACATCCAGCGCCGCCCCAGCGATTTCGCCAGCCTCCAGCGCTGCAATCAACGCCGGCTCATCCACCAGCTTGCCGCGGGCAATATTGACCAGGTACCCCTCGGCCCCCAGCGCCTGCAGCACCTCGCGGTTCACCAGTGCCTCACCCTTGTCGGCGGCCGCCGCCAGGATCAGCGCATCACTGTCCCTGGCCAACTGCAGCAAGTTCGCCTCGAACCCATAGGGCACCTCCTGCGCCTGCAGGTCGGTATAGCGAATCGGGCAGCCAAACGCCGCCGCCCGCTGCGCCACGGCGCGGCCAACCCGGCCCATGCCAACGATACCCACGCGCATGCCCGACACCTGCCGGGCCAGCGGCAGGGGCGCCAGGGGCGTGGCGCTGGTGGCCCAGTGCCCGGCGCGCACGAAGCGATCCCCGGTGCAGATACCACGGCACAGGCCGATCAACAGGCCGATGGCCAGGTCCGCCACATCGTCGGTGAGCGCGCCGAGGGTGGCAGTGACCTGGATGCCGCGGTCACGGGCATAGGCCAGGTCCACCGCATCGGTGCCCACGCCATTGACCGCCACCACTTCAAGCTTTGGCAAGCGCGCCATCAGCGCTTGGCTGATGCCCGTATGGCCCCCGGTGATCACGCCACGAATGTTGTCGCCATGCTGGCTGACATAGGCGTCCTTGTCGGCCTGCTCGTAATAGCGGTGTACGGTGAACAGCGCCTCCAGGCGCTCGCGAATCTGCGGAATCAGGATCGGGCTCAGTTGCAGAACTTCAGGTTTCATCACTCACTCCTTGAAAAACCGGTTAGCCACGGCCGACGAAGGGCATGTTGCTGGCCATCACGGTCATGTTCAGCACGTTGGCACTCAGCGGCAGGGCGGCGATGTAGCGCACCGCATCGGCCACGTGGCGCACGTCGAGCATCGGTTCGGCAGCGATTTCGCCATTGGCCTGGCGCACGCCACGGGTCATGCGTTCGGACAACTCGGTCAGGGCATTGCCGATGTCCACCTGGCTGCAGACGATGCCGTAGGGGCGGCCATCGAGCGCCAGCGCCTTGGTCAGCCCCAGCACCGCGTGTTTGCTGGCGGTGTAGGGGCCGGTGAACGGGCGCGGGGTGTGGGCCGAGATCGAGCCGTTGTTGATGATTCGCCCGCCTTGGGGTTGCTGGCGGCGCATCAGGCCGAACGCGGCGCGGGCACACAGGAACACGCCATCGACATTGGTGGCGATGACGTTGCGCCAGTGTTCAAGCGCCAGCTCGTCGATGGGCACGGCAGGGGCGTTGATGCCGGCGTTGTTGAAGATCACATCGAGGCGGCCGTGCACCTCCTCGATGGTGGCGAACAGCTGCGCCACGCTGTGTTCGTCGCGCACATCGGTAGGCACGGCCAGGGCTTCGCCGCCTGCGGCGCGGGCCTGTTCGGCCAGGGCCTGCAAGGGCTCGGGGCGGCGCCCGGCGAGCACCAGGCTGAAACCATCTTCCAGCAGGGCGAGGGCCACGGCGCGGCCAATGCCGCTGCCAGCACCGGTGACCAGGGCGATTTTCTTGGTTTGGGTCATGGGTTAGCTCCAGTAGGTTCAGGCCGCGTTGGCCGCTTGCCCGGCAGGGCGGGGGCCGACGCGCAGGTGCAGTTCGCCGATGCCGTCGATGCCGGCGTGAATCGCATCGCCCGGTTGCAGGGGCGCAACGCCGGGCGGGCTGCCGGTCATGATGAGGTCACCGGGGCGCAGCGGCAGTTGCCGGGACAGGCGGCTGATCACCTCGGCCAGGGCCCAGGTCTGCTGGTTCAGGTGGGCGTGCTGGCGCTCCTGGCCATTGACCTGCAGCCACAGTGCGCCTGCCAGTGGCCAGCTGCATTCAGTGGCCGGAACAATGGCGGTCATCGGCGCCGAGGCTTCGAACACCTTGGCCGTTTCCCACGGCAGGCCTTCGGCCTTGGCCTTGCGCTGGTGGTCGCGGCGGGTCATGTCCAGGCCTGCGGCGAAGCCGAACACGTGCGCCAGGGCCTGCTCCGGGGCAATGTCGGCACCGCCCTTGGCGATGGCCGCCACCAGCTCGATCTCATGGCAGAACTCATCGGTTTGCGGCGGGAACGGCAGCTCGCCGTGCGCCTCGACCACGTTGCTGGCCGGTTTCATGAAGAACACCGGCTCCTGCGGCGCCGGGCCGTAGGTGGCCGGCCAGGGGTAGTTGCGGCCCAGGCAGAACACCCGGCCGACCGGAAAGCGCGCCGTGCTGCCGCGGATCGGCAGGCTGACGATGGCCGGTGGGTTGAACAGGTAGGTCATGGGGTGAATCCTCCGTGCTGGAGTGGCCAGCGTAGCCAGCGGCTGGCGTTGAAAGTTGGACGAAAGCGGGGTTGGGTTGGACTATCCCGGTAATCTGTGCCGGCCTCTTCGCGGGGCAAGCCCGCTCCTACACCGATTTCAGCACCGCACGAAACCTTTGTAGGAGCGGGCTTGCCCCGCGAAGAGGCCCTCAAATCAGGCGCTACCTTTCAACTCGATGCGATACAACTTCCCAAGCAGCAGCGAGTACGACAGGGTGCCCATCAGCGCCACCCCACCGATAAACCAGAACGCCATCGCGAACGACCCGCTGGCATGCACGATTGCGCCAATCACGATCGGCGTGACGATGCCGCCAATGTTGGCCGCCAGGCTGGTGATGCCGCCGGTGAGGCCGATCAGCTCCTTGGGCGCCACTTCCGACACCGCTGCCCACGACGCCGAGGCAATGCCCTGGGCAAAGAACGCCAGGGTCAGGATGGCGATGCACAGCACATTGGAGTCGGTGAAGTTCACCAGCACGATCGACATGCCGAGCATCGAGCCCACCACCAGCGGCAGCTTGCGTGCGAACGACAGCGAGTAGCCCTTGCGGATCAGCAGGTCGGAAACGATGCCGGCCAACAGAATGCCCACCGTGGCGCCAATGAACGGCATCACCGCGAAGATGCCGACCTTGATCAGCGTCAGCTGGCGTTCTTCGATCAGGTAGGTGGGGAACCAGGTCAGGAAGAAATACAGCGCCGAGGTGCTGGCGAACTTGCCCAGGCAGATGGCCCAGACCTGGCGGTAGCGGAACAACTCGGCGACTTGGCGCCAGTCGAAGCGGGTACGTTCCTGGCTGCTTTTCACCAGCCCGCCGCCGTTTTCGATGTAGGCCAGTTCCTCCTTGCTGACCTTCTTGCAGCTCAGCGGGTCGCGGTACAGGAACAGCCACACCACGCCGAACAGAATGCCGACCAGGCCGGTGCTGTAGAACACATGGCGCCAGTCGTAGGTGGTTGCCAGCCACAGCAGCGCGCCGGTGAACAAGGCGGTGCCCAGGTACTGGCCACACACGTAGATGCTGCTGGCCATGCCGCGCTCGCGGGCCGGGAACCACACCGTCACTGCACGGCTGTTGGCCGGGAACGCCGGGGCTTCCATGGCGCCCACCGCCAGGCGCAGGCCGAACAGCGAGGCGAAGCCGCTGGCCAGGCCCTGGGCGACGGTGACCGCCGACCAGCTGATCAGCGACACGCCATAGGTCAGGCGCGAGCCGAAGCGGTCGGCAATGAAGCCGGCGGGCACCAGTGCCAGGGCGTAGGTCCAGGCGAAGGCAGAGAAGATCAAGCCCATCTCGACCTTGTCCAGGCCCAGGTCCTTGGCCATGAACGGCGCGGCGATGGAGATGTTCACCCGGTCGACGTAGTTGATGATGGTCGCCACCAGCAGCAGCGACAGCATGAACCAGCGGCGGCGGGTGGGCAGGCGCTGGGCAGGGGCCGCGTCCAGCGCGTACGACGACGCGGCGCGGGGGGTAGGGGTGCTCGACATGAGTCGACCTCGTTTGTTGTTGTTGGTAGAGGTTGGGCTGCAGGCCTTTTTCTAAGGTGGTCGTACAACGGCGTGAACGCAACGGGGGTTTTAGACCGTTTTTTGCACGACGGGCGGGGGAGGGCTGTGCTGTCCAAGAAAATTCGGGGGCGGGGTTTTGCGCGGTTTTTTTGCTGGAAGTCTTGATTTAAGGCTGCTGCGGGGCGGTGGGGTTGCGTGTTTTTTTGCAGAGGGGTTTAATTTGATGAGTTTAGACATCGTATGACTTGTGTTACCTGTGCCGGCCCTTTCGCGGGGCAAGCCCGCTCCTACACAACAAAATCGGCCAATGCGCTGCCCCTGTAGGAGCGGGCTTGCCCCGCGAAAGGGCCGGAACACCCAGCACCCCTCTCACAGGAGCCACCTGATGCCCCCCAAGCGCGAGGTCCCGACCTACGTCATGCAGCAGCGCAGCGAGCTGATGGATTTCTACATCCGCGACCAGCGCGGCCGCCCGGCCGAGACCGCGCCGCACCGTCACGAATACTTCCAGATCCAGGTCAACCTCGGTGGCGACACGGTGCAGCACATCGGCAACGTGCAGCGCCCCTTTCGGCGCAACACCCTGGCCTTCATCCTGCCGCACCGGGTGCACGTGATCCCGCACCCGGCCGACAGCGATTTCGTGGTGATCAACTTCTCCCAGACTTTCCTGCTGCCGCACCTGGCCTGCGACCCGATGGACCTGGAGGAAGTGTCGATTCTGCAGGCGCCGGAACTGTCGCCGTTTCGCTTTCAGGAACACCTGGACTTCTGCCTCGACGACGCCGAGTTCGCCGGCGTGCAGCAACTGCTCGATCGCATGCGCGCCCTCGACGCCAACCGCCGCTTCGGCACCCGCGAGGTGCTCAAGGGGCTGTTGCTGCAACTGATCGGCCAGGTCTGTGGCCTCTACGCCGAGCCCCTGCGCGAGCTCGCCGAGAACAACGCCGCGCAGCTCAGCCGGCGCGCCGCGTTGAACCGCATGAGCGAGTACCTGCGCCGGCACATCGACGACCCCGACCTCAACCTGCACAAGGTCGCCGCGGCCACCTACCTGTCGCCCACCTACCTGACCCACTGGCTGCGCAAGGAAATCGGCAAGACCTTCAGCGAGCTGGTGCTGGAGCGGCGCATGCATGCCGCGCGCAACTACCTGCTCAATGGCAGCCGCCCGGTAGGGGAGGTGGCACGGCTCTGCGGCTTTGCCGATGAAGCCTATTTCTCCCGGCGCTTCCGGCAGATCCATGGCCTGCCGCCGGGGCAGTTCCGCCGCCAGCAGCGCGACCCGGATACGCCGCAGGTGGCGATGCGGTAAGCTTGCCGGCATGAACCTCGACACCCGCATCAAGTACCGCCACCTGCTGTGCTTCCTGGAGATTGCCCGGCAGGGCAGCCTGGCCAGGGCGGCCGACATCCTGGCGATCAGCCAGCCGGCCATTTCCAAGACCCTCAAGGAACTCGAAGACCTGCTGGAGGCGCGCCTGTTCGAGCGCAGCCGCCAGGGTGTCGAGCTGACCCCGGCCGGCACCCGCTTCATGCGCTACGCCGGGCCCAGCGTGCAGGCCCTGCGCGATGGCGTGAGCAGCCTGCGGGGTGAGGCGCGGGCGCCGTCGCAGGTGCGTATCGGCGTGCTGTCGACGGTCGAAGGGTTGTTGATGCCCGAGGTGCTGTGCCGCCTGCACCAGCGTCACGAAGCGCTGGTGATCAGCGTGGTGACCGGGGTCAGTGCGCAGTTGCTTGGCCAGTTGCGCCTGGGCGAGCTGGAGCTGGTGGTCGGGCGCATGACCGACAGCCCGCAGATCCAGGGCCTGTCGTTCGAGCACCTATACAGTGAATCGATGGCCCTGGTGGTGCGCCCTGGCCACCCGTTGCTGGCGAGCGCGCCGGTGGAGCGCCAGCGGGTCGGGCGCTATCCGTTGGTGTTGCCGCCGCCGGGCACCACCATCCGCCAGCACGCCGACAGCCTGTTCGTGCAGTGTGGCATCCAGATGCCCGCGCAGCGGCTGGAAACCTTGTCACTGGCGCTGAGCCGGCGCTACCTGCTGGGCAGCGATGCGCTGTGGGTGGCGCCGCGCGATGCGGTGCTGCTGGATTTGCGCCGCGGCGAGCTGGCCGAGCTGGACCTTGGCGTGCGTGAGCCGGGCGGCTCGGTGGGCATCAGCCGCAACGCCGCCTTGCCGCTGAGCCTGCCAGGGCAGTGGGTGTGCGAGGTGCTGCGCGAAGTGGCCGAGCAATACCGGGAAGGGCGCTACCCGTAGCCGAAGGCGCATACCAATCCGGTAGGCGCGAGCAGAACTCGCGATACGATGAACCAGGCCTGCGCAAGCCTTCAGAACCCCCAGCAATAAAACCTCACAATTTCCAGGCAAACCCGGCACAAAGGGTCAATACTGGCCAATGGCTGTAAACCTTGCATGAAGAAGCGTTTACCTACTGAACTTCCTTACGAAAACCCGCTCCTATGCCGGTAGCCATTGGTCATGGCCGCCTGCTAAGCTCGCGGCTTTACCCTGATTGCCCTTATGGCGCATGAACAAGGAAATAGCATGAAACAGCATCGTTTGGCGGCTGCGGTTGCCCTGGTAGGCCTGGTACTGGCTGGCTGTGATCAACAGACCAGCAGCCCCGAGCTGAAGACTCCGGCACAGAAAGCCTCCTACGGTATCGGCCTGAACATGGGCAAGAGCCTGGCTCAGGAAGGCATGGAAGACCTTGATTCGAAAGCGGTCGCCCTCGGCATCGAAGACGCCGTTGGCAAGAAGGAGCAACGCCTCAAGGACGAAGAGCTGGTAGAAGCCTTCACCGCGCTGCAGAAGCGCGCCGAAGAGCGCCTGGCCAAGGCCAGCGAAGAAGCTGCCAGCGCCGGCAAGAAATTCCTTGAAGAGAACGCCAAGAAGCCAGGCGTGGTCACCACCGCCTCGGGCCTGCAGTATGAAGTGGTCAAGAAGGCCGACGGCCCGCAGCCCAAGCCTACCGACGTGGTAACCGTCCACTACGAAGGCAAGCTGATCGATGGCAAGGTGTTCGACAGCTCGGTCGAGCGCGGCAGCCCGATCGACCTGCCAGTCAGCGGTGTGATCCCAGGTTGGGTCGAAGGCCTGCAACTGATGCACGTCGGCGAGAAGTACAAGCTGTTCATCCCGGCTGAACTGGCCTACGGCGCCCAGAGCCCGAGCCCGCTGATTCCGGCCAACTCGGTACTGGTGTTCGACTTGGAACTGATCGCCATCAAGGACCCGGCCCAGCTGCAGGGTGGCGAGGCGCCAGAGGCCGATGCACCGGCTGAGGCACCGGCCAAGTAAGTGCTTGAGCCTAACGCCGCTGCGCGCGCTTCTAGCTGATGCGTGCAGTTGCCCCCAACGCCCCGTTTCGACGGGGCGTTGTCGTTTATGAACCATCCTTCACCGAACCTGCTGTTGCACAGCTTGTCCCACCTAGGGCACTGTGAAGCAACGCCACGCTGCTGACGCAAATCGTTTGCGCAGTTGAAACGACTGTGTAAAAAACGCCCGATCTGACCGGGGCCCTTGCCGAGTGGGCACCTGCCGTCAGAAACGTCGCCCTGTTCACAAGGTTATCCACAATAAATGTGGATAACCTGAGCCTGCTGGAGGCCCCATGAGCGCACCCTGGAATTTCGCCCGCTTCCTGCCCCTGGCCGAGCGCCTGCTCAGCCGTGGCCGGTTGCCGGCGCTGTTGTTCGCCGTGGCCCGCAAAGGCCCGCGGCTCGGCCAATTGCGTGAAGACGTCAAGTTGCTGCAGTCGCTGTGCCTGGCCTGGTGGCGTGGCGAGTACCGCGCCATCAGCCCCAAGGCACTGGTGACCATCGTTGCCGGCCTGCTGTATTTCGTCAGCCCCCTGGATGCCATACCCGACTGGATCGTCGGCGTGGGCTTTCTTGACGACATCGCCGTGCTTGGCTGGGTGCTCAAGACCGTGGCCGATGAGCTGGCGCGTTTCAAGGCCTGGCGCGACAGCCAGGCGCCAGAGCGCCTGCGCGTGGTCGAACGCCTGCCCGATTCCCCTGAAGCCCTGCGCCTGGAGCGCAACCCGCACTGAAAAAGAGCCAGTCGCCCACACACTCCCGCGCTTGGTAATATAATTGGCATAAGGGTTATGCCTACGGATTACATGCCGTAATCCTACGTAAGGGGGTTGTAATGGGTATTCAGGTTATTAGCCGGGACGGTCAGCCCGAGTACGCCGTCGTGCCCTGGGAGCAATACCAGGCGCTGCTCAAGGCAGCTGGGCAGGCACCTGCCGAGGTGGCTGCCGGGGCAGAGGAGCAGGGCCCAGCGCCTGCCAGCCTGCCGGCATTCAGTGAAGTGGCGCAGCTGCGCCAGGCCAAAGGCATCGCGCCAGAGCAGCTGGCGCGCAATGTGGGGGTCAGCCCGGCCTACCTGGCCATGATCGAGTCGGGCGAGCGCCAGCCGGATGCGGCAATTCGCCGAGCCCTGGCCTGGCACTTGGGGGTGGCCGGCTGGAGCGAGCCGTCATGAGCCAGGTCAGGATCAGCCGTCAGCATTGGCAAAACCTGCTGGACGAGCTTGACCTGGCCCGACGACAACGCCACCTGCTCACCTACCGTGCGCTGATCGAGCGCTTGCAACTGCCCAGCCCGGCCATGCAGACGCTGACTGCCGCGCTGGAATACCTGGCTGTTCTGGACGCCCGCGCCGAGCAGCCGCTGCGCAGCTCGCTGGTGATCAGCCAGGGGGCAAGCCGCTTGCCACGGACTGGCTTTTTCGAGTGTGTGGAGCGCCTGGGGCGCTTTACCGGGCCTGTGGATGGCATGGAGGCGGCGTCCTGGCATGCTTCCGAGGTGGTCAGGGTGTTCGAGTACAGCTACCCCGAGCCTGCCTGAGCGGCCGCCCCGGTAGGAGCGAGCGCAGCTCGCGATGGGCTGCAAAGCAGCCCTGGCGTTATGAGCCGCGAAGCTGAAACCCTGGGGGCGCTGAGCGCCCCATCGCGAGCTACGCTCGCTCCTACCGGGCTTGCCATGCCTCTGTAGGCGCGGGCCTGCCCCGCGAAGAGGCCATGACCGGCAATGCACTTCGATGAACCAGGCCACAAGGCCTGCCATCCACGCCCAGCACTTCCAGGGACTCCAGGTGCTGATGGCGCCCGAACAACTCGATGACTTGGCCAAGGGTGGCATTCAAGCCCACGGTGGGCTGCCCGCCAGAAGCCACCGGCATCACCGGCGCCACCACCTCCCGCACCCCCAATTCCTGTGGCCGCCCCAGCAAGTACCCCTGCACCAGGTCCACCCCCATCTCGGTCAACACCGCCAGCTCTTCGGCAAGCTCGATGCCTTCGGCAATCACCTGGGCCCTCGACGCCCGGGCAATCTGCAGAATCGAACCCACGAACTCGCGCTTGAGCGGGTCGCAGTGGATGCCGTCGATGAAATGCCGGTCGATCTTCACGTACTCCGGGCGCAGCTCCGACCACAGGCGCAGGCTCGAATAGCCCGCGCCGAGGTCGTCCAGGGCGATGGAAAAGCCCATGTCGCGGTAGTGGTGCAAGGCATTGGACAGCAACTGGAAATCGTCGGTCGGCGTTTGCTCGGTCAGCTCGATCACCACGCGGCTGGGCTCAAGCCCGACCTGTTCGAGCAGCTTGAGGGTGCGCCCGGAAGGGTAGTTCGGCTCCAGCAACGATTCCGGTGAAATGTTCAGGAACAGCTTGCCGCCCAACTGCTGCTCGCTGAAACGCCGGCATGCGCTTTCCCGGCAAGCGGCTTCCAGGTCGGTCAGGCGGCCAGCCTGGCGGGCGATGGCGAACAGGTTCAGGGGCGAATGCAGCGGGCTGTTGGACGGCCCGCGGCTCAGCGCTTCATGGCCGTGGATGCGCTGCTCGCTGAGGCAAATGATCGGCTGGAACAGGCTATGGATGCTGCTTTGAGCCAGGATGGCGCCCAAGGCACTGAGCTGTTCGGCAACGGTCATGACGGATTCCTGAAAATGAAAGGGCCGGGCATTTGCATGTCCGGCCCCGCTATTTCACGACAGTGCGATGACTGTTTGATGACAGGTCACATTAATCTGCCATCACTGCCGGGATTACTTTTTCGCCACCGTGCTGCTTTCGCGCAGGTAGTCGATCAGGATGCGACCGGTTTCGGCGAGGTAGGCGTCGTCCTCAGGTTTGGTCTTGTCGTCATCTTCCGGCAAGGCGTCCTCGTCGACCTTCTTCAGCTCCTTCAGCGGCTCTTCACCCTTGGCCTTGCGGCGGGTGTTTTCCAGCGCCAGCTGCTTGGCCTCGATGTCGTCGTGGCGGGCACGGCGTTCCTGCTCGTTGAGGCTCACGGTCTTCTCGTCCATCAGCTTCTTGGTCAGGGCCAGGCGGTCACGGATGTAGATGAACTCTGCATCCTTGCCACTGCGCGCATCGTGCTTGGCCTTGAGGTCGGCCAGGAATGGCTTGAACGGGTCGGCCGCGGCCTTCACCACAGGGCGGATGGTGTCCCATGGCATGGCTTCAGGCAGGGCGCTCTCGCCGATTTCCTTGGTGTCGATGATCGACGGGTAGTCGATGTCCGGCAACACGCCCTGGTGCTGGGTGCTCTGCCCGGATACCCGGTAGAACTTGGCCAGGGTCAGCTTCAGCTCGCCATGGTTGAGCGGCTGGATGGTCTGCACGGTGCCTTTGCCGAAGGTCTGGCCGCCGATGATCAGCGCGCGGTGGTAGTCCTGCATGGCGCCGGCGAAAATCTCCGAAGCCGAGGCGGACAGGCGGTTGACCAGCAGCGCCAGCGGGCCTTTGTAGAAGGCGCCGGGGTTTTCGTCTTCGAGCACGTCGACGCGGCCGTCGCTGTTGCGTACCAGCACGGTCGGGCCTTTCTCGATGAACAGGCTGGTCAGCTCGGTGGCTTCCTGCAGGGAGCCGCCGCCGTTGTTGCGCAGGTCGATGACCACGCCGTCGACTTTTTCCTTCTGCAGCTCGGTGAGCAGTTTCTTCACGTCGCGCGTGGTGCTCTTGTAGTCCGGGTCGCCTGCGCGGTAGGCCTTGAAGTCCAGGTAGAAGGCCGGGATCTCGATCACGCCGAGCTTGTAGTCACGCCCGTCCTGCTTGAGGTTGAGGATCGATTTCTTCGCCGCTTGCTCTTCGAGCTTCACCGCTTCCCGGGTGATCGAGACGATCTTGGTGGTCTGGTCGCTTGGCGCGTTGCTCGCCGGGATGATCTCCAGGCGCACCACCGAGCCTTTCGGGCCACGGATCAGCTTGACCACTTCGTCCAGGCGCCAGCCGACCACGTCGACCATTTCCTTGTTGCCCTGGGCAACGCCGATGATCTTGTCGGCGGTGGCCACTTGCTTGGTCTTGGCCGCCGGGCCTGCCGGCACCAGGCGCACGATCTTGACCTGGTCATTGTCGCTTTGCAGCACCGCACCGATGCCTTCGAGCGACAGGCTCATGTTGATGTCGAAGTTTTCCGCGCTGTCAGGCGACAGGTAGTTGGTGTGCGGGTCGTAGGACTGGGCGAAGGTGTTGATGTAGGCCTGGAAGATGTCCTCGGCACGGGTCTGGTCCAGGCGCGCCAGTTGGTTCTTGTAGCGCTTGGTCAGGGTATCCTGGATCTGCTTGGGCTCTTTGCCGGCGATTTTCTGGCGCAGCACTTCGTCCATCACGCGCTTGCGCCACAGGTCGTCGAGCTCGGCCTGGTCTTTCATCCACGGGGCGTCCTTGCGGTCGATCAGCAAGGTTTCGTGGGTGGTGAAGTCCATCTTGTCGACACCCTTGGCAAGCTCGGCCAGGGCGAAGTCCAGGCGCTGTTTCACCCGGTCCAGGTAGCGCTTGTAGATGGTGAAGCCAGGGTCGAGGTTGCCGCTTTTGAGGAAGTCGTCGAACTGCGTCTTCCACTTGTCGAACTCGGCGATGTCGGCCGCGGTGAAGTAGCTGCGCGCAGGGTCCAGCAGCTTGATGTAGCTGTCGTAGATGATCACCGAGCGGGCGTCATCGAGCGGAGGCTTGCTGTAGTGATGGCGCTTGAGCAGTTCCACCACGTTGAGGCTGGCGACGATTTCGTCGCGGTCCGGCTGCAGGCTGTCCCACTTGTTGGCGGCCGCCGCATTGCCGCCGAGCGTAAGGCTACCCAGGCCAACCATCAGGGCCAGGGCGGTGCTTGGAAGGAAATGCTTCATGCTGATTCGACGTGGAGGCAATTGATCACGCATAGTAGGCCGTCTTTTCCGTTCGCCGGTTCCACAGGAGCCGGGCAAATACTGCAAAAAGCCTGGGGAGCGGGCTCCCCAGGCTCAGTCATGTGATTCAACTATGGAGGCACTGTGAAGGCATTGCAAGGCGTTGACGGACATGTGGCCTGGGTCGAGGCCGAACGCCCGGCCTGTGACGCGGGCCAAGTACGCATTCGGGTGGCTGCCGCTGGCTTGAACCGGGCCGATTTGTTGCAAATGAAGGGGCTGTATCCTCCGCCGCCAGGGGCCAGCCCGTACATGGGCCTGGAGTGCGCCGGCGTGGTCGAGGAAGTGGGTGCCGGCGCCGACTGGCGTGTGGGCGACCGGGTGTGTGCGCTGCTGGCCAGCGGCGCCATGGCCGAAGAAGTGGTGGTCGATGCCCGCCATGTGCTGCCGGTGCCCGAAGGCCTGAGCCTGCATGAAGCGGCGGGCCTGCCCGAGGTGTATGCCACGGCCTGGCTGAACATCTTCCAGCTCGGTGGCCTGAAGGCCGGTGAGAAGGTGCTGGTGCATGCCGGCGCCAGTGGCGTGGGCTCGGCAGCGATCCAGCTGTGCAAGGCATTTGGCAGCCCGGTATGGGTCAGTGTCGGTTCCCAGGACCGCCTGGACTACTGCGAGGCACTGGGTGCTGCCGGTGGCGTGGTGCGTAACCACAACCTCGAAGCGCTGGAAGGCTTCGGGCCGTTCGACGTGATCCTCGATCCGGTCGGTGCCAGCTACGGCGAGCTGAACCTGAAGCTGCTGGCCCGTGACGGGCGTTGGGTGATCATCGGCTTGATGGGTGGGCGCAAGTTCGAGCTGGACCTGGCGCAGGTGCTGGGCAAGCGCCTGGAGATCACAGGTTCCACCCTGCGTAACCGTGACGATGGCTTCAAGGCCGAGCTGCTGCGTGAGCTGCTACAGCAGGTGTGGCCGCTGTTCGGCGAAGGGCGGCTGTCGCCGCAGCTGGTCGACACCTACCCGGTGGAGTTCGCCCAGGCGGCGTATGCCGAGCTTGAGAGCAACCAGGTGTCGGGTAAGTTGGTGATGGTGATCGACCCTAGCCTGGTGTAAGCAGGGCTGGCCTCTTCGCGGGGCAAGTCGGGTCGCCGCACCGCCGCTCCTACAGGTAAAGGGATTGCTCGGGCTTGCCGCTATCCTGTAGGAGCGGGCTTGCCCGCGAAGAGGCCGGTACAGCCCACGCAAAGCTTTAAGCCCAGCTCAGAATCGGCCAGCCATTGGTCTGGGCATGCTCGCGCAGCACCGCATCAGGGTTCACCGCATAAGGGTGATCCACCTTCAGCAACAGCGGCAAATCATTGCGCGAATCGGAATAGAAACTCGCACCCTCCAGGTTCTCCTGCTCCTGGTCCAGCCATTCCAGCAAGCGGGTGATCTTGCCTTCGCGGTAGGTCAGCACCCCATGGGTCCTGCCGGTGTACACCCCGTTCACCGCCTCCAGCTCGATCGCCAGGTATTCATCCACCCCCAGGCGCGCCGCAATCGGCCCTACCAGGTGGGTGCCGCTGGCCGAAATGACCAAGACCCGGTCACCCCGCTGGCGATGCTCGGCGATGCAGCGGCAGGCGTCGCCGTAGATGATCGGCTCGATCACATCTTCCACCCACGGCTCCACCAGGTGCTCGACTTCTTCCAGGGTGCGCCCGGCAATCGGTTCCAGGCTGAAGGCCATGTACTCCTCCATCTGCAGGTGGCCCCTGCCGTAGGCCTCCATCAGCTCATGGTCGCGGCGCAGGAAGTCCTTGCCGTCGACCCAGCCCAGGCGGGCCATCTGCTCGCTCCACAGCGACGCGCAGTCGCCGTGGATCAAGGTTTCGTCCAGATCGAAAATTGCCAGTGCCATCGTGTGTAAGCTCCTTAGGCTACTTCCCGCAGCGCCGTGGGGTCGATCGACAAGGATACCCGCTGGCCATCGGCGTGCAGGTCTTGTGCCGAGCGGTTGAGCACGTCGACCACCAGTTCCACTTCACGCACGTGCACCCGGTAACGGATCACGTTGCCGAGCAGGCTGTGGCTGCGCACCTCGGCATCCAGGTCGCCGTTGATGCCCAGGGTGATCGATTCCGGGCGGATCGCCAGGCGGCTGCTGACCGGGCGCTGCAGCAGGCGGCTGGCCGCGTCGGCGTCGAGCAGGTTGTAGTTACCGATAAAGCCCGCCGCGAACAGGTCGACGGGCGCCGTGTAGAGGGTTTCGGCATCGCCACTCTGAACGATGCGCCCCTGGTTCATCAAGAAGATACGGTCAGACATGGTCAGCGCCTCTTCCTGGTCGTGGGTGACGAAAATGGTGGTCAGCCCCAGCTCACGCTGGATGGCGCGAATCTGCTCGCGCAGGTGCTTGCGAATGCGCGCATCCAGTGCCGACAGCGGCTCGTCGAGCAACAGCAGGCGCGGGCGGGTCACCAGCGAGCGGGCCAAGGCCACGCGCTGGCACTGGCCACCGGACAACTGGTGCGGGTAGCGCCCGGCGAAACTGCCCAGTTCCACCAGCTCCAACGCCTCGCGCACGCGCGCCTGGCTCTCCTGGGCCTTGACCTTCTGCATGCGCAGGCCAAAGGCAACGTTCTGCTCCACGGTCATGTTGGGGAACAGGGCGTAGCTCTGGAACACCATGCCAATGCCGCGCTTTTGCGGGCTGAGCGGCACGATGTCCTGGCCATCGAGCAAAATCTTGCCGCCATCGACCGGGGTCAGCCCGGCAATGCAGCGCAGCAGGGTGGACTTGCCGCAGCCGGAAGGGCCGAGCAGGGTAACGAACTCGCCGCGTTCGATGTGGCAGTCGATGTTTTCGAACACCGGGCTGCCGGCGTAGCTTTTCTGCAGGTTCTGGACGCTGACGAAGCTCATCTCAGGGGGTGTCCTTGTTCAGGCGGTTGGCGACCCAGGTCAGCACCAGCACGAAGGCGAAATAGGAGATCACCAGGGCGCTGTTGAAGTGGCCGCTGCTGTTGCGCATGTTGTTCAGGTACACCTGCAGGGTTTCGTAGCGGGTGCCCACCAGCAGGTTGGCGAACACGAACTCGCCGAACAGGAACGAGAACGACAGCAGCAACGCCACCATCAGCCCCTTGCGCAGGTTCGGCAACACCACCAGCAGCGCTGCCTGCCAGGTACTGGCGCCCAGCAGCTGGGCGGCGTCCATCAGGTCGCGCAGGTTGATCGCCTGCAGGTTGTTGGTGATCGCCCGGTACATGAACGGCAGGGCGATGGTGAAGTAGCAGCCGATCAGGATCCACGGCGTGCCGACCATGGCCATCGGGCCGCTGCCGTAGAGCTGCAGCAGGCCCACCGACGACACCACCGGCGGCACCGCGAACGGCAGCAGGATCAGGATGTTCATAAGCGCATCGAGCTTGGGGAAGTGGTAGTGCACCACGAACAAGAGTGGCAGGATCAGCACCACCGACAGCACCAGCGCACCCACGCACACCAACAGCGACTGGCCGAACGCCGCCAGGAAGCGCGGCTCGCTCCACAGCGCGATGTACCACTTGAAGGTCAGGCCGCTGGGCAGCAGGCTGGCCGACCAGCTGGTGGCCAGCGAGTAGAGCAGGGTGCCGGCCAGCGGCAGCAGCAGGATCAGGAACAGCAGGTACACCACCAGCCGGTGGTAGAGCCCGGCAGAGGACGTTTCAACGCGCATGGTAGCTCCTCTTGAGCAGCCATTGATGAATCACCGTCACCAGCGTCATCAGGCCCACCAGCACCATCGCCAGAGCGCTGGCCAGGTTTGGGTCGAGGCTGATGTCACCTGCCACCAGGCCCGCGATGCGGATCGGCAGCACGTTGAAGTTGCCGGTGGTCAGGGCGTACACGGTGGCGTAGGCGCCCAGGGCATTGGCCAGCAGGATGACGAAGGTGCCGAGCAGCGCCGGGGCCAGCACCGGCAGGCCGATGTGCCGCCAGAACTGCCAGTGGCTGGCGCCCAGCAGTGCGGCCGACTCGCGCCAGTCTTCGCGCAGGGCGTCGAAGGCTGGGTACAGCAACAGCACGCCAAGGGGGATCTGGAAGTAGGTGTACACCAGGATCAGGCCGCTCTTGGAATAGATGCTGAAGTCTTCGAGCAGGCCCACCTCCTTGAGCAGCAGGGTCAAGGCGCCGTTGAAGCCGAGCAGGATGATGAAGGCGAAGGCCAGCGGCACCCCGGCAAAGTTACTGGTCATGTTGGCGAAGGCGCTGACGAAGTCGCGCAGTTTCGAGTCCACCTGGCGCAGCGAATAGGCGCCCAGGGTGGCGATGACGATGCCGAACAGGCTCGACCAGAAGCTGATTTCCAAGCTGCGTTGCAGCGCCTGCAAGTAGAACTTCGAGGCGAACACCTTGCTGAAGTTGTCCAGGCCCCAGGCACCGCCTGACTGCAGGCTGTTGACCGCCACCCAGGCCAGCGGGGCGATCTGGAAGATCACGAAGAACACGGCGAACGGCAGCAGGCACAGCAGGGCCAGGTAGCGGCCGCGCGGGCGGTTGCTGTTGGGAGGCGTCACTTGAGCAGCTCCCGGCAGAACGACTTGTCGTGGGCCGCGCCCAGCAGCTCGCAGATGGTGCCGCACAGCTCGGTTTGCAGCGGCTTGGCGGCCGGGTCCAGGCTGAATGCGTCGCCGAACACGAACAACGGCACCTCGCGTTCCTCGGCCAGCAGGCCATTGTGCGAACGGTCGTTGTTCATGCCGTGGTCGGCGGTTACCAGCACCTGGTAACCCTCTTCGAGCCAGCGCGGCAGGTAGTCGGCCAGCAAGATATCGACACTGCGCGCGGCGTTGCGGTACTGGCTGCTGTCCAGGCCGTGGCGGTGGCCGATGTCGTCGATGCTCATCGGGTGTACCAGCAGGAAGTTCGGTGCGTGGCGGCGGCGCAGGTATTCGCCGTCGGCCAGCAGGTGCGAGTCGGGGTAGCGGTCGTCCCAGTAGAACAGGCCGTGCTGAATCGGCAGCTTCGGCGCGTGGGTATGGCGGTCGCGCTGGGGGTCGAAGGGCGAGCGGTTGTACAGCTCGCTCATCCAGTGGTAGGCCGCCGCCGCAGTGCCCAGGTTGGCCTCGCGGGCGTAGTGGAACACGCTGCGCTGGTTGGACAGGCGGTTGACGTTGTTGTGCACGATGCCGCTGTCGATGGGCGGCACCCCGGTGAGGATGCACTCGTACAGTGGGCGCGACAGCGACGGCAATTCGCACTCCACGCGGTACAGTGCGGCGCGGTCGGCCTCGACGTAGGCGTGCAGGTGGCCCATGGCGTGGTGGGCGACCTGGTAGTTGAGGCCGTCGAGCAGGACCAGGATGACGTTGTGATGCATGGTGGCTCCAGTCTTGAACCGCGTTGGCTCTTTCGCGGGGCAAGCCCGCTCCTACAGCGCGCAACCTGTAGGAGCGGGCTTGCCCCGCGAACGAGGGCGTAGCCCTCGCTATCATTCCATCTCGATGATTACCTGCTCCTGCCACTTCTGCGGCAGGGCCTTGGAAGTGGCCTCCCAGGCGGCAGCATCCTTGATCGGCTGCGCCGCCTTGTACTGCGCGTTGGGCAGCAGCTTGGCCTGCACGTCCTCCGGCAGCTTCAGGTGCTCGGCACGAATCGGCCGCGCATGCCCCTTGGCCAGGTTGATCTGCCCGGCATCGCTGAAGATATATTCACGGGTCAGCTTGGCCGCGTTCGGGTGCTTGGCGTACTTGTTGATCACCGTGGTATAGCCGGAAATCACCGAACCGTCGGACGGAATCAGCACTTCGAAGCGTTTCGGGTCGATCTGCTCGCGGTAGCTCAGGCCGTTGAAGTCCCACACCACGCCCACTTCCACTTCACCCTTTTCCAGGGTCTGGATGGTTGGGTTGGCCAGCGACAGGCGCTTCTGCTGGGCCAGCTTGGTGAACAGCTGCAGGCCAGGCTCTATGTTGCTCTCGCTGCCCTTGTAGGCGATGGCCGCGGCCAGTACCCCGTTGGCCGCCTGGGCGGCAGTACCGACGTCGCCGATGGCGACCTTGTACTTGCCTTTTTCCAGGTCGTGCCAGCTGCTCGGGCGGTCGCCTTCCTTGACCAGGTCCTTGTTGATGATGAAGGCGATGGTGCCGGTATAGGCCAGTGCCCAATGGCCGTCCTTGTCCTTGGCCCATTCAGGCACTTGGTCCCAGGTGCTGGGCTTGTACGGCTGGGTCACGCCCTTGCTCGCGGCAATCGGGCCAAAGGCTGCGCCCACGTCGCCGATGTCGGCGCTGGCGTTGTCCTTCTCGGCTTCGAACTTGGCGATTTCCTGGGCCGAGCTCATGTCGGTGTCGCTGTGCTTGAGGCCGTATTTGCTGGCCAGGTCGTCCCAGGTGCCTTTCCAGTTGGCCCAGGCATCGGGCATGCCCACGCTGTTGACGTTGCCTTCCTTGCGGGCGGCGTCTTCCAGGGCCTTGAGGTCGGGGCCGGCGGCCATGGCCGAGGTGCACAGGGTGATGGCCGAGCCGAGCAGTGACGCCATGAACAACTTTTTCATCCGAAGCTCCTTGAATGGGATGCCTTTAGCGATCGTTGTTATAGGTGAAGCCGGTGAGGGGTGACCGTGGTCTAGGTCAGCAAAGCTTGAGCCAAGGTAGGCCGCTTGCGTGACAGTTTGATGTTGGGCAAGGCCACGGCTGGCCCTGAAACTACAGCGTAGACCACCTGCTTGCCCCGGCTTTGCTGGCTTGGCGCGTTTCTGGCAAGGCCTGCCCAGGCCTTTGTCACAGGATGTTCATCAGCCCTGCCTAGGCTTGCACTATTCTCCACAGGCCCCGTTTTGGGGCTGGACTAGTCCAGATAGGTAACCTTTTGATGCAGTCGACGCCCCCGCGTGCGGTAACAGCCATCTGCCATGCCCTGCAGGAGCAGATCGAGCACGGCCTGCTGGCGCCGGGTGGCAAGTTGCCCGCCGAACGCAAGCTTAGCGAGGTATTCGATACCACGCGCATCACCCTGCGCGAGGCGCTGGTGCAGCTGGAGGCCCAGGGGTTGATCTACCGCGAGGAGCGGCGCGGCTGGTTCGTCGCGCCCCAGCGCCTGACCTACGACCTGATCGAGCGCAGCCATTTCCATGCCATGGTGCGCGACCAGGGGCGGGAGGCGAGCACCGAATTGCTGTCGGCCCGCCTGCAACCGGCCCCGGCGGCGATCTGCGCGCGCCTGCAGCTGCCGGGGTTGTCCAGCGTGGTGCGGATCTGCCGGCTGCGGCGCATCGATGGGCGGGCGGTGCTGTACGCCGAGCATTACCTGAACCCTGCGTTCTTTCCCGATATCCTGGAGCAGGACTTGGCGCGATCGCTGACCGAGATCTATGGGCGGGTGTATGGCATCGCCTATGGGCAGGTGTGCTTCGAGATCCTGCCGACCGCCTTGCCGGTGGAGGCGGCAGCGGCGCTCAAGGTATCGGTGGGCAGCGCGGGGCTGCATATCACCCGGGTCAATTGCGACCAGCATGGGCACTTGATCGACTGTGATCTTGAGTATTGGCGGCACGATGCCATTCGTATCCGTGCCCAGGCCGGCTGAGCGATTGGCTTGGTAGGAGCGAGCGCAGCTCGCGATGGGGCGCGCAGCGGCCCCTGGTTTTCAGCTTCGCGGCACAGGATGCTGGGGCTGCTTTGCAGCCCATCGCGAGCTGCGCTCGCTCCTACCAGGCCTACCGTCAGTGGGGGAAAATGCGAGAGGGCCCTAGCTGGAAGACCCCGTATCCGCCATGCCACCACCACCGGCGGTCACCACCTGCACCGACAACCGCGGCGTGGCCAAATCCAGCCCGGCCTCGTCCAGCTGCCGCTTCAGCGCCAGGTTGAATGCCCGCGACACTTCCCACTGCTTGATCGGCGCCGTCTTGAACCGCGCACGCAGAATCGCCGACCCCGACTCGAAGCTCTCCACCCCCTGCAGCTCCAGCGGCGACCAGATGTTGCGCCGCATCAACGGGTCGTTGCGCAGCTTCTGCCCCACCTCGCGCACCAGCGTGATGGCCTGGTCGATGTTCATGCTGTGGGGGATGGCCACGCGGAAGATCGCATAGCCGAACTCGCGCGAGTAGTTCTTGATGCTCTTGATTTCGCTGAACGGAATGGTGTGCACGATGCCGTCGATGTCGCGCAGGCGCACGGTGCGAATGGTCAGGCCCTCGACCGTGCCCAGGTGGCCGCCTACGTCGACATAGTCGTCGATGGCCAGCGAGTCCTCGATGATGATGAACAGCCCGGTGATCAGGTCGGCTACCAGCGACTGCGCGCCAAAGCCGATGGCCAGGCCGATCACACCGGCACCGGCCAGCAGTGGGGTGACGTTCATGCCCATGTTGGCCAGGGCGACGATCACCGCAATGATGAAGATCACCACGAACATCACGTTGCGGATCAGCGGCATCATGGTTTGCGCACGGGCGTTGGCCAGGCCCCGGCGCGAACGCACCAAGGCATGGTGCACGGCGGTGTCGGCCAGGATCCACACCAGCCAGGCGACGATCAGCGTGCCGGCCAGGCCCAGCAGGCGCAGGCTCACTTCATGGCCATCGCCCTCGGCAAAGCCGATCATCGACAGCCCCCACACGCGCAGGCCCAGCTCGATGAACACCAGCCAGATGAACAGGTGCACCAGCAGGTAGCCGAAATTGCGCAGGCGCTCGGCATACACCGCCTGGCGCTTGCCGGCGCGCTTGGGGTTGGCGGCGTGGCGACGTACCAGGCCGTTGAGCACCATGCACACCACCACCAGCACGGTGCACATCAGCGATTGGCGCAGGGCGGTGCTGGTGTCGCCGGCGGAGACGAAGGTGGCGAACAGCGACACCGCCACCAGGATCAGCGCCGGGATGAACCAGAAGCTGCCAAGAATCTCGATGGTGTCGCTCAGCGTGCGCCGGGTCAGGCGCCGCGACAGCGGCTGGTTGCGGATCAGGTGGGCGATGGGCCGGCGGAAGCGCAGGATGAACAAGCCCGAGGACAGCGCCGCGATCACGTTGGCCAGGGTCGCCAGGGCATGGGCCAGGTGCGTGCCCAGGGCCACCAGCATGCGCGGGTCGCTCATCGCCTCGCCGAAGGCGGCGAAACTGCCGATCAACCACAGCGGGCGAAACGCCTGGTGGCGCAGGATGTGCAGGGCGCGGTGGCGGTGCGGGCCGTCGAGCAGCGAGA
The DNA here is from genome assembly GCF_011752565.1 of Pantoea sp. Ap-967. Taxonomy (GTDB): domain Bacteria; phylum Pseudomonadota; class Gammaproteobacteria; order Pseudomonadales; family Pseudomonadaceae; genus Aquipseudomonas. Next base: position 35,460 of record NZ_VWXK01000025.1, on the reverse strand, counting down.
AGGCGATCACGCAGATGGCCGAGAAGCAGGTGCCCACCACCAGGGCATAGGCCAGCACCATGGCCAGCGACTTGCCCAGCGAGGGCGGCAGGGCGAAGCTCAGGTACACGGTGAAGATCAGCGCCACCAGCCACGGGCCCAGCTTGCGCAGGGCGAAGCGCAACAGGTCCCAGGTGCGTGGGTGCTGGGGCAGTTCCTCGGTGAGGCCGAAGCGCACCCGCACGCGGTGGCCCACCCAGTTGAAGGCATAGGCCAGCAGGCTCCACACCGCGATCACTGCCGCGAAACCGAACAGAATGGCCGGCCATTGGTGCACCGGCACGATCAACTCGGCCAGCTCCGCCTGGGCCTGGTCAATTTCCTGTGACCAGCGGTAGAACGGGCTGGCATCGCCGCTGAACTGCTTTTCGAAGTCATGCAGGGCGCCGCCGATCAGGCCGAGCACGCCTTGCTCGACGCTGGGTTGCGATTGCTTGGTGGCGTCGCGCAGTTTCTTCAGGTCGGCCAGCAGCCTGGCGCGTTGCTGGTCGTTCTCAAGGTTCTTGATCACCTCGTCCAGCGATTTGCCCAGGGGCTCGCTGGCTTCGGGTTGGGCGGGCGTGGTCGAACCCAGCAGGCCAGGCAGGCCCGCGGCCTGGACGGGGGCGATGAACAGCAACAGCAGCAGGGCAAGGCAACGCAGAAGGGCAGGCACCGGAAAATCTACCTCAGGTCAAACGATTGACCGAGTGTAGAGGTTTATGTCGGCAGTTTCTCCAGGATCTTCCAGCAGGTAAGGCCAAAGATGCCCAGGGTGCCGACCCACATCATCAGCACGCCGATGTTGCGCTCGCGCAGGCTGAAGCCGATGGTCAGCAGCATCAGGAAGCCGAACACCGGAATGAAGAGTGACAGGAACGGGGACATGGGCAGCGGTCCTTCTGCTTTTTGGGGGCCATGTAACAAGCATAGCGGGTTGGGCAGAAGGGGGTATTGATCCTGGGCATGGGGTTGGCAGGGCCGGCCCTTTCGCGGGGCAAGCCCGCTCCTACACCCGCGAAAGGGCCAGGCCTGCCTACACCGACCTCAAGGCAACTCGCGGCTGCGGTAGAACGCGGTCAAAACCTTCACCAGGTGCGCCAGGTCATGGCTGCCACACAGCTCGCGAATCGAGTGCATGGCAAAGGTTGGCAAGCCGATGTCCACGGTGCGCACCCCCAGGTGGCTGGCGGTGATCGGGCCGATGGTCGAGCCGCAGCCCATGTCGCTGCGCACCACGAAGCTCTGCACCGGCACTTCCTCGGCCATGCACAGGTGGCGGAAGAACCCGGCGGTTTCGCTGTTGGTGGCGTAGCGCTGGTTGTTGTTGACCTTGATCACGGGCCCGGCATTGAGCTTGGGCCCGTGGTTGCCGTCGTGCTTGTCGGCGTAGTTGGGGTGTACGCCGTGGGCGTTGTCGGCCGACACCATCAGCGAGCGCTGGATGGTGCGCACATAGGCATCGCCGTCCGGCAGCAGGCGCTGCAGGGTCTGTTCGAGCATCGGGCCGTCGGCGCCACAGGCCGAGCAGCTGCCGACCTCTTCGTGGTCGTTGCACACCAGCACACAGGTTTCGTCGCTGTCGGCTGCCAGCAGCGCCTGCAGGCCGGCGTAGCACGACAGCAGGTTGTCCAGGCGGGCGCCGGCGATGAAGTCGCTGTGCAGGCCGATCAATGCGGCGTCCTGGGTGTCGTAGAAGCTCAGTTCGTAATCCAGGACCACGTCGGCATTGAGCTGGTGCTCGCGGGCCAGTTGCTCGGTGAGCACGGCGCGAAAATCGATGCGCTCGTCGCCGGCCACCTGGGCCAGAATCGGCGGCAGCTCGTTCTGCGGGTTGATCTGCCAGCCTTCGTTGGCGGTGCGGTTGAGGTGAATCGCCAGGTTGGGAATGATCGCGATCGGCAGCTTGAAGTCGATCAGCTGGCTTTCCACCTTGCCATCACGGCGGAAGGTGACCCGGCCCGCCAGCGACAGGTCGCGGTCGAACCACGGCGCCAGCAGGGCACCGCCGTACACTTCCACGCCCAGTTGCAGGAAGCCCTGGCGCTGCAGCTCGGGCTGCGGCTTGACCCGCAGGCACGGGCTGTCGGTGTGGGCGCCGACCATGCGGATGCCGTTCTGCAGCGGTGGCTGCTTGCCCAGCTTGATGGCGATGATCGAGGAGTCGTTGCGGGTGACGTAGTAGCGCCCGCCGGGCACCGTGGCCCAGCTGTCGCGCTCGTCCAGGCGCTGGTAGCCGGCGGCCTCCAGGCGTTGGGCAAGGCTAGCGGTGGCGTGGAAGGGCGTCGGGGAGGCCTTGAGGAATTCGATCAGGCCGGTATTCAGTACTTCGCGCATAACTCGCTCCAGACAGCAGTGGCGCGAGTTTAGCGTATAAAGTCGAACATTTGTGTCGCAGCTCACCGCCCCCGCAGGCGCGGGCCATGCTCGCTCCAATCAGAACGGTGCAGGGCACTCGAACTTCAACCGCTCCCCGGAAACCGGGTGGGTAAAGCTCAGCATCGAGGCATGCAGGCACAGCCGTTCATGGGCCGCCAATGCCTCGGGGTTGGCATACAACCGATCACCCAGCAACGGGTGGCCAATCGACAGCATATGCACGCGCAGCTGGTGCGAGCGCCCGGTAATCGGCGTCAGCTCCACCCGGCAGTAGTCCCCGCAACGCTCGACGATGCGCCAGAAGGTCAGGGCATGCTTGCCTTGCTCGTGGTCCACCACGTGGCGCGGCTTGGTCGGCGGGTCGTAGCGCAGGGGCAGGTCGATGCTGCCGCTGTCCAGTGCCGGTTGGCCCCAGCACAGCGCGGTGTAGGCCTTTTCGGTTTCACGGTCGTGGAACTGGCGCGACAGCTCGCGGTGGCTGTCGGCATCGCGGGCCAGCAGGATGATGCCGGAGGTTTCCCAATCCAGGCGGTGCACGGTCAGCGCGTCCGGGTAGCCGTTTTCCTGCAGGCGGGTGATCAGGCAGTCCTTGTTGTCCTCGGCGCGGCCGGGCACCGACAACAGCAGGGTCGGCTTGTTGATCACCAGGATGGCGGCGTCTTCGTGGAGGATCTGGATGTTCGACAGCGGCATTGCTTGGTCTCGGTCAAATCGGGGAAAACCATTGGGGCCGCCTTGCGGCCCTTCGCGGGTCAAGCCCGCTCCTACAGGATCCTCACCGGGCCTGTAGGAGCGGGCTTGACCCGCGAAGGGCTGCAAGGCAGCCCCAATGATCGAGCCAGGTCGCTGGATCAGCGATCAGGCAAGGTGATGTTCAATTCCAGAATCGAGCAGCTGCCTTGGTTTTCCAGCTCGATATGCACGTCATCGTTGCCGATGTTCACATACTTGCGGATCACTTCCAGCAGTTCTTTCTGCAGTTCCGGCAAGTAGTCCGGTTCGCTGCGCTGGCCGCGCTCGTGCGCCACGATGATCTGTAGACGCTCTTTCGCTACCGACGCACTGGTCTGTTTCTGCCTGCCACGAAAGAAGTCAAAAAGGTTCATGGTTTACTTGCCTCCAAACAGGCGCGCGAAGAATCCTTGCTTCGGCACTTCGATGAAACGCAGGGGTTTCTCTTTGCCCAGGAGGCGGTCGACCGTGTCGCTGTACGCCTGGCCGGCATCGCTCTGGTCGTCGAGGATCACCGGGATACCCTGGTTGGACGCCTTGAGCACGGCCTGGGACTCGGGGATCACGCCCTTGAGCTTGATTGCCAGGATTTCTTCGACGTCGGCAATGCTCAGCATTTCGCCCTTTTCCACGCGCTCGGGGTGGTAGCGGGTGATCAGCAGGTGTTCCTTGATCGGCTCCTCGCCGTTTTCCGAGCGGCGCGACTTGCTCGACAGGATGCCCAGCATGCGGTCCGAGTCACGTACCGACGACACTTCCGGGTTGGTCACCACGATGGCTTCGTCGGCGAAGTACATCGCCAGGTGCGCGCCCTTCTCGATACCGGCCGGGGAGTCGCAGATCACGTAGTCGAACTGCTCCTTGAGCTCCATCAGCACCTTTTCCACGCCTTCCTGGGTCAGCGCGTCCTTGTCGCGGGTCTGGCTGGCGGCCAGCACGAACAGGTTTTCCAGGCGCTTGTCCTTGATCAGGGCTTGCTGCAGGTTGGCTTCGCCGTTGACCACGTTGACGAAGTCGTACACCACGCGGCGCTCGCAGCCCATGATCAGGTCGAGGTTACGCAGGCCCACGTCGAAGTCGACGATGACAGTCTTGTGGCCGCGCAGCGCGAGGCCGGTGCCGATGGCGGCGCTGGTGGTGGTCTTGCCCACACCCCCCTTGCCGGAAGTAACGACGAGAATCTTGGCCAAGGTGTTTCACCCCTAAATAAGATGGGACAGGTGTCCCTGCAATAAGCAAAAAAAACGGCAACAGGTAAAAAAGTTGCTCTAAAAATGACGGCAAGTATCCGTTAAAGACGGGTGATGTTCAACACGTCACCGGACAGGCTGACTTGCACGCCCGCGCCCCACAGCGGGTCGCGGCGCAGGTCTTCGCATACCTTGTACTGGCCGGCGATGGAGACCATTTCGGCGGTCATCTGCTGGCAGAAGATACGCGCCCGGGTATTGCCCTTGATGCCCGCCAGCGCGCGGCCGCGCATGGCGCCGTACACATGGATGTTGCCATCGGCGAGAAGTTCCGCACCCGGGCTGACGGAGCCGGTGACCACCAGGTCGCCCCCTTGGGCGTAGATCTGCTGGCCGCCACGCACGGGCGAGGTAATGATGCGCGTTGGCCGCACCTCTGGCTCGGCGGCAGGCGCTGGGGCAGGGGTGGGCTCGGGTTTTTTCGCTTCAGGCTCTGGCTCCAGCGGCCGCTCGCGGGCGCCGGACGGCGGCAGCACCGGCAGGTCGATGGCGATCGCCGCGGCGATGTCCTCGATGCGGCTGGCACGAATCGCCAGGGTACGCAGGCCATGGTGGCGGCAGATACGCATCAGCCCGGGCAGGTCGATCGCCCCTTCGTCGGCCGGCAGCTTGTCCAGCGCCAGCACCAGCGGCGTATTGCTGAAGAAATTGGGGGCCTGGGCCACTTTCGCCGCCAGCTGGCGGTCGAGGGCTTCCAGGTCGTTACGCCCCAGTTCCAGCACGGTGATGGCGAGCATGCTGCCCTTGAGCTGGAACACGGAGGCGGTGTCGGGAGTGTGGTTTGGGCTCATGGTCTGCATAGACGGCTTGTTGCGAAAAAAGTGCCCTGACTTATAACGATAAGACCGGTTGGCCGCAACCGGCGACGAACCGATGTAGAATGCGCGGTCTTTGTCTTGCCGGAAGCTTCAATGGAACGCCCGCGTTTTCGACCCTATTTCCTTCACCCGCGATTCTGGGGCCTGTGGCTGGGCCTGGGCCTGCTGTGGCTGGTGGTACAGCTGCCCTACCGCGCCTTGCTGTGGCTCGGCAGCGCCCTGGGCGCGCTGATGTACCGGGTGGCTGGCGAGCGTCGGCGCATTGCCGCGCGCAACCTGGAGCTGTGTTTCCCGGAGCTGTCCGACGACGAACGGCGCCGTTTGCTCAAGGCCAACTTCGCCTCCACCGGCATCGCCTTCTTCGAAATGGCCATGAGCTGGTGGTGGCCAAAGGCCCGCCTGGCGCGCCTGGCGCACATCGAAGGCCTGGAGCACCTGCAGGCGGCGCAGCAGGCCGGGCAGGGCGCCATCTTGATGGCGGTGCACTTCACCACCCTGGAAATTGGCGCCGCCTTGCTGGGCCAGGCGCACACCATCGATGGCATGTACCGCGAGCACGGCAACCCGCTGTTCGACTTCATCCAGCGCAGTGGCCGCGAGCGGCACAACCTCGATTCGCTGGCGGTGGAGCGTGATGATGTGCGCGGCATGCTCAAGCTGCTGCGTTCGGGCCGGGCGATCTGGTACGCACCCGACCAGGATTACGGCGCCAAGCAGAGTATCTTCGTGCCGCTGTTCGGCATTCCGGCGGCAACGGTCACGGCCACCACCAAGTTTGCCCGCCTGGGCAAGGCGCAGGTGATTCCGTTCACCCAGAAGCGCCTTGAAGATGGCAGCGGCTATCGTCTGGTGATTCACCCGCCGCTCCAGGGCTTCCCGGGTGAGAGCGAAGAGGCCGATTGCCTGCGCATCAACCAGTGGGTCGAAGGGGTGTTGCGCGAGTGCCCGGAGCAGTACCTGTGGGCGCACCGGCGCTTCAAGTCGCGGCCGGAGGGTGCGCCGCGGTTGTATGACAAGAAAAAACGCTGATTGTTGTAGTGCCTGTACCGGCCCCTTCGCATGGAGCGGGCTTGCCCCGCGAAAGGGCCCGGCCTGAAAACACCACAACCCCAGGAAGGACGCCATGGCCCCACCCCCGGTAACCGGTCTTATCCTTTCTGGCGGCGGCGCCCGCGCCGCCTATCAGGTGGGCGTTCTGGCCGGCATCGCCGAACTGCTCCCGGCCGCTTCCGCCAACCCCTTCCCGGTCATCGTCGGCACCTCGGCCGGCGCCATCAACGCCGTCACCCTGGCCAGCGGTGCCACCCGCTTCAACGACGCCGTGCAGCGCCTCACCACCTTCTGGCAGAACTTTCGCAGCCACCTGGTGATTCGCAGCGACTGGCCCGGGGTGATGCGCCAGGCCAGCCGATTCGTCAGCCACAGCCTGCTGGGCCTGGGCGGCCAGGTGCCGGTGGCCCTGCTCGACAGCAGCCCGCTGCGCGGCCTGTTGGAAGCGCACCTGAACCTCGACGGCATCGGCCAGGCCATCGCCGCCGAACAGCTGCGCGCGGTGGCGGTCACCGCCTTTGGCTACGAAACCGGCCAGGCGGTGACCTTCTACCAGGGCCGCGGCACCATCGACGCCTGGCTGCGCCACCGGCGCATCGGCGTGCCCACGCCGTTGACCATCGACCACCTGCTGGCCAGCGCGGCGATCCCGCTGCTGTTCGCACCGGTGCGCCTGGGCGATGAATTCTATGGTGACGGCGCGGTGCGCCAGTCGGCGCCGATCAGCCCGGCGCTGCACCTGGGCGCCAGTCGCGTGCTGGTGGTGGGGGTGAGCGGCAACCCGCAGCGCCCGGCACCGCCGCTGCCCACCCAGCGGGTGTTCAGCGGCCAGCAGCCGAGCCTGGCGCAGATTGGCGCGCACATGCTCAACAGCACCTTCATCGACAGCCTGGAAGACGATATCGAACTGTTGCAGCGGCTCAACCACCTCAGCCGTTTGCTGCCGGGGCACCTGGACGCGCGGCGCCTGGGGCTGGCGCCGGTGGATGTGCTGGTGGTGGCGCCGAGCCAGCCGCTGGATGAAATTGCGGCGCGGCACCGGCGTGAGTTGCCGGCGGCGTTGCGCTTGTTCCTGCGCGGGCCGGGGGCGACCCGCACCAGTGGCGCGGGGGTGTTGAGCTACCTGTTGTTCGAGGCCAGCTATTGCAGCGAGCTGATCGAGCTGGGGCGGCGTGATGCCTTGGCCAAGAAGCGCGAGTTGTGCCAGTTCCTGGGGATTTGAGGTTTCCTGTGCCGGCCTCTTCGCGGGGCAAGCCCGCTCCTACAACGCGAAAGGGCCGGCCCTGCTTACTCTGCTATCTGCAACTTGCGCGCCTGGGTATACACGTACCGCACCTTCTCGTACTCGAACGGTGAGTTCAGCTCGCCATAGCGGAATTTGGTGGTATAGCGTTTGTCCACCACGCGCAGGGCGAAGATTTCCGGGTGGTCGGTGCTGGTTTGTGCCACGTCCAGGTAGTTGATCGCCTGTTCCCCGGCATAGTCCACCACCAACCCGGTGGTGTCGCGCAGGTTCGAAGGGCCCAGCACCGGCAGCATCAGGTAAGGCCCCTCGGGCACCCCGTAGAAGCCCAGGGTCTGGCCGAAGTCCTCGCTCTGGCGTGGCAGGCCCATCTTGGTCGCGGGGTCCCACAGCCCGCCCACGCCGATGATGGTGTTGAACATCAGGCGTGCGGTGATTTCCGCCGAACGCTTGGCCTTGAGCTGCAGCACACTGTTGAACAGGTTCGGCACATCGCCCAGGTTGTTGAAGAAGTTGCTTACTCCGGTGCGCACGAAGCGTGGCGTCACGTACTGGTAGCCGCTCACCAGCGGCAGCAGCACCCATTGGTCGAGCCGGTAGTTGAAGTGGTAGATACGCCGGTTCATCGACTCCAGCGGGTCGTACACGTTCAGCGCTTCCAGGGTCGAGCGTTCGAACTCGCGCTGGTCCAGCCCCGGGTTGAATTTCAGTTCACGCAGTGGGTCGAGGAAACCGTCGCTTTCCGGGGCCAGGGTTGCAGAGCCGGCCACCTGTGGGTCGGCTTCGACCACGCTGGCCCGTGGCGCGGTTTCAGCGGCCATGGCATGGCCGGCCAGCAGCAGGGCCGCGGCGAAGAGGCATTTGTTAACCACGGAAGAACTCCAGCATGGCGTCGCTGTTGACGCGGTAATTGAGGTTGCCGCAATGGCCGCCATGGGGGTAGAGGGTCAGGCGATCGCCAAACACCTTGCGCAGGAACCCGATGTCGCCGGGGCCGAGGATCACGTCGTCGGCGTTGTGCATCACGGCGATCTTGTCGCTGCCGTGCAGGTAGTCGGCCAGGGCGTACAGGCTTACCTGGTTGACCAGTTGCAGGATGCTGTTGCCGTCGGTGCGGGCCCGCCACATCGGAATCACCTGCTCGGTCATGTAGCAGTCGAAGTCGCACTGCAGGGCGCGCTTGAAGAACGGCGTGAGGCTGCTGCCCTCGGTGATCGGGAACTTCGGCGGAATGATCAGGCCGCGGCGGTTGATCAGGTCGGAGGTAAAGGCGATGTCGGCCGCCGAGAAACGGAACGAGGTGCCGATCAGCATGGCCATCTGTTCGTTGGACAGGTGCTGCTTGGACTGCTGGAAGTCATACAGCAGGGCGTCGTTGAGGTCGATGTAGCCCTTGTCCTGGAAGTAGCGGGTGAGCTTCTGCAGCATCAGTTCGTAGAAGGTGGTGCTGCGGTCGATGCCCTTGACCTGGGTTTGCACCAACTTGTCGAGGTTGTTGATCGAGGTGTACAGGTTCACCGGCGGGTTCAGCAGCAGCACGCGCTTGAAGTTGAAGCTGCGGCGGGTTTCGTCCAGGTGGCTGACGAAGGCTGCATCCAGCGCGCCAAGGCTGTAGCCGGTGAGGTAATACTCACTGACCGGCAGGCGCGGGTGCTGGGCTCGCACGGCCTGCATCACCCGGTACATGTCCTCGGCGTCGTCCTGGCTGATGCCGGGGGTAGCGAAGCGCGAAGCGGCGCTCATGAAGTCGTAGCTGGTGGGCGAGGACAACTGCACCACATGGAAGCCGGCCTGGTAGAACAGCTTCTTCAGGTATTCGTTGATGCTGCTGGAATAGGGCGCACCGGTGCCGGCAATGATGAAGATCAGCGGCGCCGCGTGGTCCTGGCGGGCCAGGCGGTACTTGAGCTTCTTCACCGCCCAGAAATTGTCGGGCAGGGTGAAGGCCCGCTCCGGGCGCAGGTTCAGGCTGTAGTCGGACTGGTTGATGTCATCGTCGCTGGGCAGGGTCGGGCGCTGGTCCGGCGGCGTGGTGGCAATGGTGGCCTCGAACGGGTTGGTCAAGGGGTAGCCATAGCTTGCGGCGTCGATATCCCGCGCCGAAGCGGCGGCAGCCATGAGCAGGCCGCCAAGAAGGGCGACTAGGCGCCAGGATCGAAGCATGTATTCCCCCAGAAGGATCAAGGTCGTGCGGTACGCAGGCTAGGACCATCGTTCTACCGGCAAAGTTGCCCGGTGCAGTGGCCTTTGGTGTGCTTGTTATCTGCAACATAGCTGCAGGGTTGTGATTTTGCCTTAGAACAGGGCTTGGGCGATCATGGATGATTTCGATTACCGCTATTGGAGAACGGGATGTCTCGATCGCTGCCAGCCGCTCTGTTGCTGATGTTTCTGGCGTTGTGGCTCGCGGCCAGTTATGGCGTGCGCTATGGGCTGATGGAGGATGGCCAGTGGGTTGGCCTGTGCATGGTGCCAGCCGACCACTGGCAGTGCCAGGCGCGGGCGTGGCTGGGGCTGGGGATTCATTGGCAGGTGCTGCCCTGGGCCGGGCTTGGGCTTTCGCTGCTGGCGCAACTCGTGGCTGGCCGGGCAGGGTGGTGGTTGGCGGTTCTGGGGCTGCTGTTCGGCATTCCCGCCCTGGTGCTGTATACCGCCAGCATCGCGGTGTTTGCGGTGGTATTGGCGGGCTTGCGTTTGGTCCGGTGACCCGCGCAGCCCCAACCGGCGCCTGCACATCCCTGGTAGGAGCGAGCGCAGCTCGCGATAGGCCCTCAAGCCTTACGCGACCTCAGGCTGCGCCACAAAGCCGCGGTCATCAGCACACTGACCAACGCCCACCCCCAGGCCTGCTGGTTTTCCAGCCCTTCCCGATACAACTGCGGCAACACCCCGGCGCCGACGATAAATGCCAGCAACGCCACCTCCGCCCGCCGCGCCGCGACCGGCCACAACAGGTAAACCACGGCCGGCAGGGCCAGCGCTGCGGTTGGGAAACTGCGATAACGCGGGTCGAACACCATCGCCAGCATGCTCACCGCCGCCGCGAACCCAGCGGCCAGCAGCCACCACCCCGCCCGTGCCTGCAACCAGGCGAACAGCCGCTTGCGCCAGCCCTCGCGGTGCACCAGCCCCAAGGCGACGTGCATCAACACCAACACGTTCAACCCAGCCAGCACCAGCGCCCACAGCCACTCCCCGGCAAACCGTGCGTGAGTACGCATCAGCTCGCCCCACAACCCCAGGCACCCCGCGCCGAACGCCACCAGCAACGGCAACAGCAGCGCCGCCAGCGGCGTGGCGGGGCGCCCGACGGCCAGCAGCAGGGCCGCCAGCAGTGCCACGCAAGCCAGCAGCCACTGTGGCCACAATGGCAAGTTGCTGACCGGGCCTTCGAGCACGCCCTTGTCCTGCCGGTTGGCATCGTACAGCCCCCAGTAGCCGCCCACCGCGCCCTCGTTGGCCCGCTTCCAGGGTTGGTCGAATGCCTCGATCAGGTTGTAGTGCCAGCCGTTGGCCTCCGCCAGGGCCACGAACCCGCGAATGAAACGCGCCTCGTTGGCCCGGCTGGGAATGGCGGTTTCGCGCTGGCGGCCTTCACTGGGCCAGCCGGTTTCGCCAATGAAGATGTCCTTGGGTGCGAAGCGCGTGCCGAACACCCGGCGCACCTCGGCTACATGGGCCAGGGCATCGTCGATGCCGCGCGGGTCGTCTTCCCAATAGGGCAGCAGGTGGATGGTCAGAAAGTCCACCGCCGGTGCAATTTGTGGGTGCTGCAGCCAGAACTCCCAGACATCGGCGTAGGTCACCGGCACCTTGACCTGGCCTTTCACCTGTTCGATCAACCCGGCCAGGCGCTCGCCGGTGACTTCCTTGCGCAGCAGCGTCTCGTTGCCCACGATCACCGCGCTGACCACGTCGGGGTTGGCATTGGCAGAGGCAATCAGCGCCTTCACTTCCTTGTCGGTGTCGGCGGGGTTGGCATTGACCCAGGCACCGAGCATCACCTTCAGCCCACGCTTGCGTGCCAGGGCCGGAATGGCCTCAAGCCCGGTCATGGAATAGGTGCGGATGCACTGAAATCGCTCAGCCAGCAGGGCAAGGTCGGCGTCCATGCGCGCCGGGCGCAGGCGAAACGGCTGGTCGTAGGGCGACTGGTCCTTGTCGAAGGGCGTGTAGGACGCGCACTGCAACTTGTGCGTGGGGCTGGCCGCATCCGGCAAGGTCACCGGCTTGCCAAGCCCGTACCAGAGCGCCCCCAGCCCCAGCAGGGCCAGCAGGCAGGCGAGCAGGTACAGCGGCAGCAGCAAGCGGGTGGTTTCGGGCATCGGGCGGTCCATCGTCAGGCACAAAGCGTTAGATAGTAGCCCGGCGCCAAACCTTTGGCATGCAAGGATCGCGCAGGCCCGTGTGGGCCGATGCCGCTAATGGCACAGTGCTGTCGCATATGGCGCGGGTATAGGTCGCAGCTGGAGCAGGTCGGGGTTTGTTGCAGGAAGATGATGCAATCTCCTAGACCTGACGAGGGGATGCTTTGATGGCTACTTTTACAAGAATGCGCCGTTTCCTGGGGGTGGGCACCGCCCTGGTACTGGCCATGGGCGCTGCACAGGCCATGGCCAAGGAAGTCAGCATCGGTTACGTGGACGGTTGGGCCGACAGCGTGGCCACCTCCAACGTCGCCGCCGAGGTTATCAAGCAGAAACTCGGCTATGACGTGAAGCTGCAGGCCGTTGCCGCAGGCATCATGTGGCAGGGCGTGGCGACCGGCAAGCTCGATGCGATTCTCTCGGCGTGGCTGCCCGTCACCCATGGCGAATACTGGGCCAAGAACAAGGACAAAGTGGTCGACTACGGGCCGAACTTCAAGGACGCGAAAATCGGCCTGATCGTGCCAGACTACGTGAAGACCCAAAGCATCGCCGACCTCAAGACCGACAATGGCTACAAGCAGCAGATCGTTGGCATCGACGCAGGCTCCGGGGTAATGATAAAGACCGACCAGGCGATCAAGGACTACGACCTGACCGGCTACAAACTGCGCGCCAGCTCCGGCGCCGGGATGACCACCGAGCTGGGCAAGGCCTACGCCAAGCAGGAGCCGATTGTAGTGACTGGCTGGGTGCCGCACTGGATGTTCGCCAAGTGGAAACTGAAATTCCTCGATGACCCGAAAGGGGTGTATGGCGCGGCGGAAACCGTCAACAACATCGGCAGCAAGGAACTGGCGGCCAAAGCGCCGGAAGTCGTGGAATTCCTCAAGAAGTTCCAGTGGCAGTCCAAGGACGAGATTGGCGAGGTGATGCTGGCGATCCAAAATGGGACCAAGCCTGAAGTGGCGGCCAAGGATTGGGTGAGCAAGCACCCGGACCGTGTCAGCGAGTGGACGGGCAAGTGATCGGTCGTTAGGGCCAGTTTTGCGGCTTCGCGGGGCAAGCCCGCTCCTACACGCGGCTCCTTGTAGGAGCGGGCTTGCCCCGCGAAAGGGCCCCCCTTTGTTACACAATCGGTAAAACACCGTTGCATCTAAGACTAAGGTCGTCTGGTTGGCGTCCGGCGGCAGCATAAAGTAAGGGTGTGGGTACATCCCCTACCTGTGCTGCTAGGACAAAAACAATGAACGACAGCATTTACCTCTCGATACAAAACAGCCCGCGCTTCAAGGAGCTGGTCAGCAAACGTGAACGTTTCGCCTGGATCCTCTCGGCGATCATGCTCGGCCTCTACTGCGCCTTCATCCTCCTCATTGCCTACGGTCCCCAAGTGCTCGGCGCCAAGCTCAGCCCTGGGTCGTCGATTACCTGGGGCATTCCCCTGGGCGTCGGCCTGATCGTCTCGGCCTTTGTGCTCACCGCCATCTACGTTCGCCGCGCCAACGGCGAATTCGATGAGCTGAACAAGGCCATCCTGAAGGAGGCGCAACAATGATCCGCCACGCCAAAACCTTGGCCGTACTGGCCTGCGGAGCCTTCGCACCCGCCGTATGGGCCGCCGATGCCCTGACCGGCGAGGTGCAGAAACAACCGCTCAACGTTTCCGCCATCGCCATGTTCGTGGCCTTCGTCGCCTTTACCCTGGGCATCACCTATTGGGCGTCAAAGCGCAACAAGTCGGCCTCCGACTACTACGCCGCCGGCGGCAAGATCACCGGCTTTCAGAACGGCCTGGCGATTGCCGGTGACTACATGTCGGCCGCCTCGTTCCTGGGCATTTCCGCGCTGGTGTTCACCTCCGGCTACGATGGCCTGATCTACTCCATCGGCTTCCTGGTCGGCTGGCCGATCATCCTCTTCCTGATCGCCGAGCGCCTGCGCAACCTGGGCAAGTACACCTTTGCCGACGTTGCCTCGTACCGCCTGGGGCAGAAGGAAATCCGCACCCTGTCGGCCTCCGGTTCGCTGGTGGTGGTGGCGTTCTACCTGATTGCGCAGATGGTCGGCGCCGGCAAGCTGATCGAGCTGCTGTTCGGCCTGGACTACCACGTGGCGGTCATCCTGGTGGGCATCCTGATGTGCCTGTACGTGCTGTTCGGCGGCATGCTGGCCACCACCTGGGTGCAGATCATCAAGGCCGTGCTGCTGCTGTCCGGTGCCAGCTTCATGGCGCTGATGGTGATGAAACACGTGGGCTTCGATTTCAACACCCTGTTCTCCGAGGCGATCAAGGTGCACGCCAAGGGCGAGGCGATCATGAGCCCCGGCGGCCTGGTCAAGGACCCGATCTCGGCGTTCTCCCTGGGCCTGGCGCTGATGTTCGGCACCGCCGGCCTGCCGCACATCCTGATGCGCTTCTTCACCGTCAGCGACGCCAAGGAAGCGCGCAAGAGCGTGCTGTATGCCACCGGCTTCATCGGCTACTTCTACATCCTGACCTTCATCATCGGCTTCGGCGCCATTCTGCTGGTCAGCACCAACCCCGAATTCAAGGACGCCACCGGCGCCCTGCTCGGCGGCAACAACATGGCGGCGGTGCACCTGGCCAATGCCGTGGGCGGTAGCGTGTTCCTCGGCTTCATCTCGGCGGTGGCCTTCGCCACCATCCTGGCGGTGGTGGCGGGCCTGACCCTGGCCGGTGCCTCGGCGGTGTCCCACGACCTGTACGCCAGCGTATGGCGCAAGGGCAAGGCCAACGACAAGGATGAAATCCGCGTGTCGAAGATCACCACTGTCGCCCTGGGCGTACTGGCGATCGGCCTGGGTATCCTGTTCGAGAAGCAGAACATCGCCTTCATGGTGGGCCTGGCGTTCTCCATTGCTGCCAGCTGCAACTTCCCGGTGCTGCTGCTTTCGATGTACTGGAAGAAGCTGACCACCCGCGGCGCGATGATCGGCGGTTGGCTGGGCCTGATCAGTGCGGTGACGCTGATGATCCTCGGCCCGACCATCTGGGTGCAGATCCTTGGCCACGAGAAACCGATCTACCCGTACGAGTACCCGGCGCTGTTCTCGATGATCATTGCCTTCGTGGGTATCTGGTTCTTCTCGGTCACCGACAAGTCCAAGGCGGCCGACGACGAGCGTGCCAAGTTCTTCCCGCAGTTCGTGCGTTCGCAAACCGGCCTGGGGGCTTCCGGCGCGGTATCGCACTGATCCCTGCAGCCAAGAAAAAACCGCGCCTCGGCGCGGTTTTTTCGTTCAAGGGCGCTAGATCATGCCCAGTAACAACAGCACCAGCAGAATGACCAGCACCACGCCGACGATGCCGGATGGGCCATAGCCCCAACTGCGTGAATGCGGGAAGACCGGTAAGCCACCAATCAGCAGAAGGATCAGGATGATGATGAGAATCGTGGTCATGAGGGAATCCTTGCGTGGTTGAAGGTCAAGGGCCTCGTAATGCTGGCCTCTTGATAATTCCGACTCTTGCCGCTTGGGAAAGATTCCATTTGTGTGCTGCCGGGACAGACTATGCAGTCATGCCCGGCCATTCACTATCCTGATGAATCCTGCCTCTGCCCAAGGCCTTGATTAGACTCCTCGCACAACCTGTCAGAACAAGGCGAGCCACCATGCAAAACCGCATCATGATCACCGGCGCCGGTTCCGGCCTCGGCCGCGAGATCGCCCTGCGCTGGGCGCGCGACGGCTGGCGCCTGTCGCTTGCCGATGTCAACGAGGCAGGCCTGCGCGACACCCTGGAGCAGGTGCGCGCCGCAGGCGGCGAGGGCTTCATCCAGCGCTGCGACGTGCGCGACTACAGCCAGCTGACCGCCCTGGCCCAGGCCTGCGAAGACAAGTTCGGCGGTATCGACGTGGTCGTCAACAACGCCGGCGTCGCCTCGGGCGGCTTTTTCGCCGAGCTGTCGCTGGAAGACTGGGACTGGCAGATCGCAATCAACCTGATGGGCGTGGTCAAGGGCTGCAAGGCCTTCCTGCCGCTGCTCGAACGCAGCAAGGGGCGGATCATCAACGTCGCCTCCATGGCCGCCCTGATGCAGGGCCCGGGCATGAGCAACTACAACGTGGCCAAGGCCGGCGTGCTGGCGTTGTCGGAAAGCCTGCTGGTGGAGCTGCGCCAGCTTGAGGTGGCGGTGCACTGTGTGTGCCCCTCGTTCTTCCAGACCAACCTGCTGGACTCGTTCCGCGGGCCCAACCCGGCCATGAAGGCCCAGGTTGGCAAGCTGCTGGAGGGCTCGCCGATCAGTGCCGCCGACATTGCCGAGCACATTCACCAGCAGGTTGCGGCTGGCCAGTTCCTGATCCTGCCTCACGAGGCCGGGCAGCAGGCCTGGGCACTCAAGCGCCAGGCGCCGGAAAAGCTGTATGACGAAATGGCGGAGATGGCGGTGAAGATGCGGGCAAAGGCCAATTCACGCTGAATGTGGGATCTGTCTGTAGGAAGTTTTACCGCCCCTTGTAGGGTGATTCTGAATTTCCGGAGAACCGTTGTGTAGCTGAATATCCGCATGCAGGCTGGGGTTTTCCCATAGGTAGGAGAACCCCAGCATGTTGGTAATCGGACGTGAAGTCGGTGAAGTCATCATCATTGGCGACAACATTCACATCAAGGTCGTGGAAACCCGCGACAATCAGGTGCGCTTCGGCGTCACCGCGCCGCGCGAGGTGGCGGTGCACCGGGCCGAAGTGTATCGGCGGATCAAGGAAGGGGAGGTGCGCAAGGCCAAACGGTGTTGAATGGCCTTGCTGGTCACTCCAGCAACTCGCGCGGCACATCATGCCGCGCCAGCAACTGGCACTGTTGGCTTTCCAGGTCGAACAGGATGAACGCCTGCCCCTTGGCCAATGCCTGACGCACCCGCAGCACGCGGGTTTCCAGCGGCGTGTCATCGCCGTTGTCGGTGCCGTCACGGGTCACGAAGTCCTCGATCAGGCGGGTCAGGGTTTCAGCTTGCAGTTGGTCGTATGGGATCAGCATGGGCAGGGCACGGTTCTGTTGGCGAATACCTGCATGCTACGCGAATCCGCCTGCATCAGCTTTTGTTTCCTACCAGGCTGTCCACCGCCGGCACCCGGGTATCGCTCTCCATTTGCGCATCGTGCTCCAGCTGGTGGCTGAAGCGCTCCAGTGAAGCGTTGGCCGGTTGCGAGTCGCTGGCGAACACCGGCGGGCTCAACAGGTAGGCCGACAGCAGGCGGCTGAGCGCGGCCAGGCTGTCGATATGGGTGCGCTCGTAGCCATGGGTGGCGTCGCAGCCGAAGGCCACCAACGCGGTGCGGATGTCGTGGCCTGCCGTTACCGCCGAATGGGCGTCGCTGAAGTAGTAGCGGAACAGGTCGCGGCGCACCGGCAGGTCGTGGTCGCCGGCAAGCTTCAGCAAGTGGCGCGACAGGTGGTAGTCATAGGGCCCGGAGGAATCCTGCATGGCCACGCTTACCGCGTGTTCGCTGGAGGCCTGGCCGGGCGCCACCGGGGCGATGTCGATGCCGACGAACTCGCTGACGTCCCAGGGCAGGGCGGCAGCGGCGCCGGAGCCGGTTTCCTCGGTGATGGTGAACAGCGGGTGGCAGTCGATCAACGGTTGCCGGCCGCTTTCCACCACGGCCTTGAGCGCCGCCAGCAATGCCGCCACCCCGGCCTTGTCGTCCAGGTGGCGGGCGCTGATATGGCCGCTTTCGGTGAACTCTGGCAACGGGTCGAAGGCCACGAAGTCACCGATGGCGATGCCCAGCGCCTCGCAATCGGCGCGGGTGGTGCAGTAGGCGTCCAGGCGCACTTCCACGTGCTCCCAGCTGATCGGCATCTGGTCGATGGCGGTATTGAAGGCGTGCCCGCTGGCCATCAGCGGCAGCACGCTGCCACGGAACACGCCGGTGTCGGTGAACACGCTGACCCGGCTGCCTTCGGCGAAGCGGCTCGACCAGCAGCCCACCGGCGCCAGCGCCAGGCGGCCGTTGTCCTGCAATTGGCGCACGCTGGCGCCGATGGTGTCCAGGTGGGCCGAGACGGCGCGGTCGGGGGAGCTTTGCCGGCCCTTGAGGGTGGCACGGATGGTGCCGCGGCGGGTCAGTTCGAAGGGGATGCCCAGCTCGTCCAGGCGTTCGGCCACATAGCGCACGATGGTGTCGGTGAAACCGGTGGGGCTGGGGATGGCGAGCATTTCCAGCAGCACGCGCTTGAGGTAGTCGAGGTCGGGTTCGGGGTGTCGTTCGGTCATGGGGGTTCCTCTTTTTTTGTGCCGGCCTCTTCGCGGGGCAAGCCCGCTCCTACAGGTACCGCGCATCCCCTGTAGGAGCGGGCTTGCCCCGCGAAAAGGCCATCACTGTGTTACGCCAACGCTCGGCTATGCGGAAACAGCAGGTCGACAAAGCGCTCGGCCGTGGGCTGTGGCTCATGGTTGGCCAGCCCGGCACGCTCGTTGGCTTCGATGATCACGTACTCCGGGCATTCGGCATCGCGCACCATGAAGTCCAGGCCCACCACCGGAATTTCCAGCGCCCGCGCCGCGCGCACGGCGGCATCGGCCAGCACCGGGTGCAGGCGCTGGGTCACGTCCTCCAGGGTGCCGCCGGTGTGCAGGTTGGCTGTGCGGCGCACGGCCAGGCGCTGGCCGGCCGGCAGCACGTCGTCGTAGCCCAGCCCCGCGCCGTGCAGGGTGCGCTCGGTTTCGTCATCCAGCGGAATACGGCTTTCGCCGCCGGTGGCTGCCTGGCGCCGACGGCTCTGCGCCTCAATCAATTGGCGAATGCTGTGCTTGCCATCGCCAATCACCTGGGCCGGGTGGCGAATGGCCGCGGCCACCACCTCGAAGCCGATCACCAGGATGCGCAGGTCGCTGCCAGGGTGGAAGCTTTCCAGCAGCACCCGGCTGTCGAACTGGCGGGCGTTCTCCACGGCCCGGGTCACGTCGTCAACAGTGTTCAGGTTCACCGCCACGCCCTGGCCTTGCTCGCCATCCACCGGCTTGACCACCACCGCGCCGTGCTCGTCGAGAAACGCCAGGTTATCGTCGGCATTGCCCGCCAGCTGCTGCGCCGGCACCTGTAGCCCTGCGTTGTGCAGGGCCTGGCGGGTCAGGCGCTTGTCCTGGCACAGGGTCATGGTCACGGCGCTGGTAAGGTCGCTCAGCGACTCGCGGCAGCGAACGCGGCGCCCGCCCAGGCTGAGCGTGAACAGGCCAGCGGCGGCGTCGTCCACCTGCACCTCGATGCCCCGGCGCAGGGCCTCGTCGACGATGATGCGGGCATAGGGGTTCAGGCCGGCGGCCGGGCCGGGGCCCAGGAACAGCTGCTGGTTGATGCCATTACGGCGCTTCACCGCAAAGGTCGGCAGGTTACGAAAACCGAGCTTTTCATACAGCCGCTTGGCCTGGCGGTTGTCGTGCAGCACCGACAGGTCGAGGTAGGCCAGGCCACGGCTCATGAAGTGCTCGATCAGGTGGCGCACCAGCACCTCGCCCACGCCCGGGCGGGTGCACTGCGGGTCCACCGCCAGGCACCACAGGCTGCTGCCGTGCTCGGGGTCGTCGAAGGCCTTGCTGTGGTTCAGGCCCATCACGCTGCCGATCACCGCGCCGCTGTCTTCGTCCTCGGCCAGCCAGTACACCGGGCCGCCGAGGTGGCGCGGGGTGACTCGGTCGGGGTCCACCGGCAGCATGCCACGCGCCTGGTAGAGGGTATTGATGGCGTGCCAGTCCGCCTCGTTCTGCGCCCGGCGCACGCGAAAGCCGCGGAACACCCGCTGCGCCGGGCGGTAGTCGGTGAACCACAGGCGCAGGGTGTCGGAGGGGTCGAGGAACAGCTGTTGCGGGGCCTGGGCCAGCAACTGCTGGGGCGCGGCCACGTACAGGGCGATGTCGCGCTCGCCTGGGCGCTCGTCCTGCAGCGCCTGGGCCAGGCTGGCTGGGTCGGGGTAGGTGTGGCCGATCAGCAGCCGGCCCCAGCCGCAGTGCAGGGCGCGGGGCTGGTCGTGGGGGTCGCTGCCATCGCCGGCCAGGCGCGCCTGCAGGCGCTCGTAGGACGGCGCCTGGCCGCGCAGCAGGCGCTGACCGTAGGCGATCTCGTGGGCTTTCATCGGTCAGATTCCTTGTTCGCTGAGCCACAGGTTCAGGGCCGCCAGCTGCCACAGCTTGGAGCCGCGCAGTGGGGTGAGCTGGCCGTGTGGGTTGCTCAGCAGGCGGTCGAGCATGGCCGGGTTGAACAGGCCGCGGTCCTGGCTCGGGTCGGTCAGCAGGTCGCGCACCCAGCCCAGGGTGGCGCCTTCCAGGTGCTTGAGGCCCGGGACCGGGAAGTAGCCCTTCTTGCGGTCGATCACCTCATGGGGGATCACCCGCCGCGCTGCTTGCTTGAGCACCTGCTTGCCGCCGTCCGGCAGCTTGAAGCGCGCCGGAATGCGCGCCGACAGCTCGACCAGGCGGTAGTCCAGGAATGGCGTGCGCGCCTCCAGGCCCCAGGCCATGGTCATGTTGTCCACCCGTTTGACCGGGTCGTCGACCAGCATCACCGTGCTGTCCAGGCGCAGGGCCTTGTCTACCGCATCGGCCGCGCCGGGGCGGGCGAAGTGCTCGCGCACGAAATCGCCGGCGGCGTCGGTTTCCAGCAGCCAGGGCGCTTGCACCGTGTCGCGGTACTCCTCGTGGCTGCGGTCGAAGAAGGCCTCGCGGTAGGCGCCGAAGGCATCGGCGGCGCCGTCCACTTTCGGGTACCAGTGGTAGCCGGCGAACAGCTCATCGGCGCCCTGGCCGCTTTGCACGCCCTTGCAGTGCTTGGCCACTTCCCGCGACAGCAGGTAGAAGGCGATGCAGTCGTGGCTGACCATCGGCTCGCTCATGGCGCGGAAGGCGGCCGGCAGTTGCTCGATGATCTCGTGCTCGGCGATGCGCAGTTGATGGTGACGGGTGCCGTAGTGCCTGGCGATCAGGTCGGAGTACTGGAATTCGTCGCCGCGTTCGCCGCCGGCATCTTCGAAACCGATGGAGAAGGTCGACAGGTCGTCCACGCCCACTTCACGCAGCAGGCCGACCAACAGGCTTGAGTCGACGCCGCCGGACAACAGCACGCCAACGTCCACCGCCGCCCGTTGGCGGATGGCCACGGCGTCGCGGGTGGCGTCGAGCACGCGGGTGGTCCAGCCTTCCAGGTCCAGGTCACGTTCGTCGGGGTTGGGGCCGTAGTGCAACTGCCACCAGGTCTGGCGTTCCACCTCGCCGTGGCGGTCGATGCGCATCCAGGTGCCGGGCTCAAGCTTCTGCACATTGGCCAGCAGGGTACGCGGGGCCGGCACCACGGCGTGGAAGTTGAGGTAGTGGTTGAGCGCCACCGGGTCGATCATCGGGTCGATGTCACCGCCCTTGAGCAACGCTGGCAGGGTGGAGGCGAAACGCAGGCGCTCGCCGTTGCGCGACAGGTACAGCGGCTTGACCCCGAGGCGGTCGCGGGCCAGGAACAGGCGCTGGTTGTCGCGCTCCCAGATGGCCAGGGCGAACATGCCGTTGAGCTTGGGCAGCAACGCCGCGCCCCAGGCGTGGTAGCCCTTGAGCAACACCTCGGTGTCGCCGTCGGACCAGAAGGTATAGCCTAGGTCTTGCAGTTCCTGGCGCAGTTCGGGGAAGTTGTAGATGGCGCCGTTGAACGCCAGCGACAGGCCCAGGGTGTTGTCGACCATTGGCTGCGCCGAGCCGTCGGACAAGTCCATGATCTTCAGCCGGCGGTGGCCGAGGGCAATCGGGCCCTGGCTATGGAAGCCCCAGGCATCCGGGCCGCGAGGCGCCAGGTGATGGGTGATGCGCTCTACCGCAGCCAGGTCGGCTGGGCGAGGGGCTTGGTCGATGGGGGTGAAACGCAACTCTCCTGCTAATCCGCACATAAGTCCTTACCGGTTTTTCCGTTGGGGAATGAGTGCCCCGGATTAGGGCACCCTGTAAGGAACTGACCTGTGTGGTTTGTGGGAGTTTTAGATTGATCTGTTATAAGCCTGAAGGCATCTCCTGCCCATGGCGTAGGAGCGAGCGCAGCTCGCGATGCGCCGCCTGCGGCGCTCCATGGCACAGGCAACACTGTAATAGCCATTAGCTGGGGAACCGCGCGCCGCAGGCGGCGCATCGCGAGCTACGCTCGCTCCTACCGAACGCGGAAGCAGTGAGCTGTTATTTGCCGCGAATCAATTTGCGCAACGCAAACCGGTTCGGGTGGCAGGCCTCGGCCACTGCCCTGGGCAATGGCAGCGGCTCCCCGCATACCCAAGCCGCAATCAACTCGCCACTGAGCGGCGCGGTGATCAACCCCCGCGACCCATGCCCGCTGTTCACATACAGCCCATCCAGCCACGGGCACGCCACCTCCGGCACTTGCCGTGCATCCTTGCCCAGCACCGCAAAGGCCTCGGCGAACGCCGCCGGCTCGGCCAGCGGCCCAACAATCGGCAAGTAGTCCGGGCTGGTGCAGCGAAACGCCGCGCGCCCCTGCAATTGCCCAGCATCCAGCGCCGCTGCGCCTAGGCGCTGGGCCAGGTCGGGGGATATTTCATCGAGCAGCGCCAGGTTGCCCTGATGCTCGGCCACCGTCGGGGCAAGGTCGTCGCTGTGGAAGTCGAAGCTGGCGCCCAGGGTGTGTTCACCGTCGCGCGGTGGCGCCACGTAACCCTCGGCGCACACCACCGTGCGCAGTGCACGGCTGGCCTCGGTGGCCGGTAGGCGGGTGATCTGCCCGCGAATGCGCTTGAGCGGCAATGCCGCGCACGGCGCGAAACGGCGCACGTCGGCGGCCCCGGCCAGCACCGCCACGGGCGCGCTGGCCAACAGCTGTTCGCCGCTCCAGGCTTGCCAGAGGCCATCGGCCTGGCGCAGTTCCACCACGTCCTGATGCACCAGCACGCGGATATTGGGGTGCTGCAGTTGCAGGCGGCACAGGGCCGGCGGGTGAACCCAGCCGCCTTCAGGGTAGAACAGGCCACCGGACGGCAGCGCCACCCCGGCAAGCGCCTGGGCCTCGGTTTGCGCCAGCGTGCGCAGCAGGCCACTGTCGAAGGCCTGGGCGAGCTTGGCCTGGCGTTCGCCTTCCTTGCTGTCGAAGGCCAGTTGCAGCACGCCGCAGGCATCCCAGTCCTGGCCTTTCTGCAGGCGTTCAAGCTGGCGCCGGGTGTAGCCGAACCCGCAAAGAATCATCTGCGACAGCGCCGTGCCGTGGGCGGAAAGCTTCAGGTACAGCACCCCTTGCGGGTTGCCCGAGGCTTCCTGGGCAGGGGCCTCGTGGCGCTCCAGCACCGTCACCTGCCAACCACGCCGGGCAAGGCTGGCCGCCGTGGCGCTGCCGGCCAGCCCCGCGCCCACCACCAGCGCCTGGCGTGGGCCGTCGCCCAGGGCCGGGCGGGCATACCAGGGCGCTGGCCCGCTGGCATTCACCGCGCCGATGTAGTGGCCGCTCATCACCTCCCATTTCTTGCCGATGCCTGGGATTTTCTTCATGCGAAAACCCGCGTCGATCAAGCCACGGCGTACCCAGCCGGTGGTGGTGAAGGTGCCCAGGGTGGTGTCGGCGTGGGCCAGCCGCGCCAGTTGCGCGAACAGCTCGGGCGTCCACATGTCGGGGTTCTTCGCCGGGGCGAAACCGTCGAGGAACCACACGTCGATGCGGGCGTCGAGCTGTGGCAGCTGTTCCAGCACATCGCCCACCAGCAAGGTCAGGGTGACCCGGCCGTTGTCGAAGCTGAACTGCTGGAAGCCCGGGTGCACGGCCACGTACTGCTGCAGGAACGGCTCGGTGAAGGCCGCCAGTTCCGGCCACAGGCGCATGGCGCGGGCCATGTCGTCGTAACTGAGGGGGAACTTCTCGACGCTGACGAAGTGCAGGCGCGCCTGGGCGTGGGCCAGTTCGGCGAACAGCTGCCAGGCGCAGAAGAAATTCATGCCGGTGCCAAAGCCGGTTTCGCCGATCACCAGGCAGGCATCGGGCGCCAGCGCGGCGAAGCGCTCGCGCAGGCGGGTTTGTTCCAGGAAGACGTAGCGGGTTTCGTCGGTGCCTTCGTTTTTCGAGAAGTACACGTCGTCGTATTGCCGCGAGTGGGGGCGGCCCTGGTCGTCCCAGTCGATCTGGGCGTGCTGGAGGAGGGTGGACATGGTTGGCTCGGTTGCAGCGGATAGCGGATTTTATGTTATCCGGGCGCATTTGCGCAGGCCGTACTGGGTAATGCGCCTGTAGGAGCGGGCTTGCCCCGCGAAGAGCCCCACACAGACCCCGCACAATTCCGCTAGTCTTGCTAATCCAGACCAAGGAGCCAGTGCATGTTCGAATCTGCGGAAATCGGTCACAGCATCGACAAGGACACCTACGAGGCCGAAGTGCCTGCCCTGCGCGAGGCGTTGCTCGACGCCCAGTTCGACCTCAAGCAGCAGGGGCGTTTCCCGGTGATCGTGCTGATCAACGGCGTGGAAGGCGCGGGCAAGGGCGAGACGGTCAAGCTGCTGAACGAGTGGATGGACCCGCGCATGATCGACGTGCTCACCTTCGACCAGCAAACCGACGAGGAACTGGCCCGGCCACCCGCCTGGCGCTACTGGCGGGCCCTGCCGCCGAAGGGGCGCATGGGGGTGTTCTTCGGCAACTGGTACAGCCAGATGCTGCAGGCCCGGGTGCATGGGGTTATCAAGGACGCCGTGCTCGACCAGGCCATCACCGGCGCCGAGCGCCTGGAACAGATGCTGTGCGACGAAGGCGCGCTGGTGATCAAGTTCTGGTTCCACCTGTCGAAGAAGCAGATGAAAACCCGCCTCAAAGCGCTCAAGGACGACCCGCTGCACAGCTGGAAGATCAGCCCGCTGGACTGGCAGCAGTCGCAAACCTACGACCGTTTCGTGCGCTTCGGCGAGCGCGTGCTGCGCCGCACCAGCCGCGACTACGCGCCCTGGCATGTGGTGGAAGGCGTCGACCCGCATTACCGCAGCCTGGCGGTTGGGCGCATTCTGCTGGAAAGCCTGCAGGCGGCCCTGGCCAACAACCCCAAGGGCAAGCACCAGGGCAACATCGCGCCGCTGGGCCGTAGCATCGACCAGCGCAGCCTGCTGGGCGCCCTGGACCTGAGCCTGCGCCTGGACAAACAGGATTATCAGGAGCAGCTGGTGACCGAACAGGCGCGCCTGGCCGGCCTGCTGCGCCACAAGCACATGCGCCGGCATTCGCTGGTGGCGGTGTTCGAGGGCAATGACGCGGCGGGCAAGGGCGGTGCGATCCGCCGTGTGGCGGCGGCGCTGGACCCGCGCCAGTACCGCATCGTGCCGATTGCCGCACCCACCGAGGAGGAGCGCGCGCAACCGTACCTGTGGCGCTTCTGGCGGCACATTCCGGCGCGTGGCAAGTTCACCATCTTCGACCGCTCCTGGTATGGCCGGGTGCTGGTGGAGCGGGTGGAGGGCTTCTGCACGCCGAGCGACTGGATGCGCGCCTATGGCGAGATCAACGACTTCGAGGAGCAACTGGTCAACGCCGGGGTGGTGGTGGTCAAGTTCTGGCTGGCGATCGACCAGCAAACCCAGCTGGAACGCTTCGAGGAACGCGAGCAGATTCCGTTCAAGCGCTACAAGATCACCGAGGACGACTGGCGCAACCGCGACAAGTGGGACCTGTATGCCGAGGCGGTGGGCGACATGGTCGACCGCACCAGCAGCGAGATCGCGCCCTGGACCCTGGTGGAGGCCAATGACAAGCGCTGGGCGCGGGTGAAGGTACTGCGCACCATCAACGAGGCCCTGGAAGCGGCGTTCGCCAAGGACAAGAAATAGCAGCCAACGCGGGCCCGCCTGCGCCCGCCTGGCCCGCCTGGTAGGAGCGAGCATAGCTCGCGATGGGGCCTCAAAATCGAGCGCCGCTGCGCGCCGCATCGCGAGCTGCGCTCGCTCCTACCAGGAACTAGCCATCAACCCTTGCCACCGGGCGCGAGCATGTTTTCCGGCCTTACCCACTGGTCGAACTGCTCGTTGGTCAGGTACTTCAATTCCAACGCTGCCTCGCGCAGGGTCTTGCCCTCGCCATAGGCCTTCTTGGCAATTTCTGCCGCCTTGTCATAGCCAATGTGCGGGTTCAGCGCCGTTACCAGCATCAGCCCGCGCTCCAGGTGCGCCGCCATCTGCGCGGCATCCGGCTCGATACCGGCCACGCAGTGCTGCTGGAAGTTGCGGCAGCCGTCGGCCAGCAAGGTAATCGACTGCAACAGATTATGGATGATCACCGGCTTGAACACGTTCAGCTGCAAGTGCCCTTGGCTGGCGGCAAAACCAATCGCCGCGTCGTTGCCCAGCACCTGGCAGGCCAGCATCGACAGCGCCTCGCACTGGGTGGGGTTGACCTTGCCGGGCATGATCGAACTGCCCGGCTCGTTGGCCGGCAAACGCACCTCGGCCAGCCCCGCACGCGGGCCGGAGCCCAGCAGGCGCAGGTCGTTGGCGATTTTCATCAAGGCCACCGCCAGGGTCTTCAAGGCCCCGGCCAGGCTGGTCAGCGGCTCATGGCCGGCGAGGGCGGCGAACTTGTTCGGTGCGGTGACGAAGGGCAGGCCGGACAGCGCCGCAAGCTCGGCGGCAATGGCTTCGGCAAAGCCGTGCGGGGCGTTCAACCCCGTGCCCACGGCGGTGCCGCCCTGGGCCAGCTCGCATACCGCAGGCAAGGTTGCGCGAATGGCGCGCTGGGCATAGTCGAGCTGGGCAACGAACGCCGAAACCTCCTGGCCGAAGGTGATCGGCGTGGCGTCCATCATGTGCGTGCGGCCGGTTTTCACCAGGTGCTGGTGGCGTGCCGACAGCTCGGCCAGCCCCGCCGACAGCTCGGCGATGGCCGGCAGCAACTGGCTGTGCACGGCCTGGGCGGCGGCGATGTGCATGGCGGTGGGGAAGCAGTCGTTGGAGCTCTGCGAGCGGTTCACGTGGTCGTTGGGGTGCACCGGCACCTTGCCGCCGCGGCCCTTGCCGGCCAGCTCGTTGGCGCGCCCGGCAATCACCTCGTTGACGTTCATGTTGCTCTGGGTGCCGCTGCCGGTTTGCCACACCACCAGCGGGAACTGGCCATCGTGCTCGCCACCCAGCACTTCGTCGGCGGCCTGTTCGATCAGCCGGGCGATGTCGGCGGGCAGGTCGCCGTTGCGGTCGTTGACCCGCGCCGCGGCCTTCTTAATCAGTGCCAGGGCGTGCAGCACCGCGAGCGGCATGCGTTCCTTGCCAATGGCAAAGTTGATCAGCGAGCGCTGGGTCTGGGCGCCCCAATAGGCGTCCTCAGGAACTTCGACCGGGCCCAGGCTGTCTGTCTCGATACGGCTCATGCTGCGTTCACTCCTTTGTCAGTCAGAATCAGCAGTTTAGGCCCTCATGCGATGCGGCGGTTCATTCGCTCGTCGTGCCACTTGAGTGCTGCCCCATTGCGGGCGCAGAATGCTCTACCCTGAGGTACCGCCTCCCCCTTCCTGAAGGAATTGCAATGACCCGTCTTCGTGTCCTCTTTGCCGCCGTCGCCCTGGTGTGTGCCAGCGGCCAGGTACTCGCCGCCACGGCCAGCCACAACGCTGCAGCCGAGAAATTCCTGGAGTTGGCCCACGCCGACAAGCTGGGCACCCCGGTGTACATGCAGGTCCAGCAGATGTTCGCCCAGCGTTTCGCCCAAACCAAGGCGCCGGACGCCAAGAAAGGGGTACTCGACAGCTACCAGGCCAAGGCCAACGCCGCCCTGGACAACGCCATCGGCTGGAAGAAACTCAAGCCGAAGATGGTCGACCTGTACACCGCCACCTTCACCGAGCAGGAACTCAAGGACCTGGTCAAGTTCTACGAGTCGCCGCTGGGCATGAAAGTGCTGCGTGAAATGCCCAAGGTCACCCAGCAATCGGCCCAGCTGACCCAGAACAGCCTGGAACCGGCCGTGCCGGTGGTCAACAAGCTGCTCGACGACATGACCAAGGAACTGGACCCGAACGCCGGCAAGGCCGCCGCACCGGCTAAGAAGTGAGTAACGCCCGATGAGCATGCAGCAACGCATCGAGCAGCAGCTGGCCGCGCTGGCGCCGCAGCACCTTGAAGTGCATAACGAAAGCCACATGCACAGCCGTGGCCAGGAAACCCACTACAAGGCGGTGATCGTCAGCGAGCAGTTCGCCGGGCTGAACAGCGTCAAGCGTCACCAGAAGGTGTACGCCACCATGGGCGAACTGATGGGCGAAATCCACGCCCTGGCGATCCACACCTACACCGCCGAGGAATGGGCCAAGGTAGGCGTGGCGCCGGCTTCGCCGGTGTGTGCTGGCGGCGGGCACTGAATCCTTTCCGTCCTTCTGGTACAATCTGCAGTATCCCAAGGGGGCCGCTACGCGGCCCATCGCAGGCAAGCCAGCTCCTACAGGTACAACGCATCCATCAGCGGTTGCGCGGCACCTGTAGGAGCTGGCTTGCCTGCGATGGGCTGCGCAGCAGCCCCCTGTTTCATGTCAAACCCCGGTTCGCCCCTTACGAGGGCACCCACCTGGAGATTCACCGCAAATGTCCCAACCGATCGTCGTGGCGGCGCTGTACAAGTTCGTCACCCTGCAAGACTACGTCGAACTGCGTGAGCCGCTGCTCAAGGCCATGCTCGACAACGGCGTCAAAGGTACCCTGCTGCTGGCCCAGGAAGGCATCAACGGCACCGTCTCGGCCACCCGCGAAGGCATCGACGGCCTGCTGGCCTGGCTGCGCAACGACCCGCGCCTGGTGGATGTCGACCACAAGGAATCGTACTGCGACGAACAGCCGTTCTACCGCACCAAGGTCAAGCTCAAGAAAGAGATCGTCACCCTCGGCGTGCCAGGGGTAGACCCGAACCAGGCGGTGGGCACCTATGTCGACCCCAAGGACTGGAACGCCCTGATCAGCGACCCGGAAGTGCTGCTGATCGACACTCGCAACGACTACGAAGTGGCCATCGGCACCTTCAAGGGCGCCATCGACCCGAAGACCGAAACCTTCCGCGAGTTCCCCGAGTACATCAAGGCCAACTTCGACCCCAGCAAGCACAAGAAGGTCGCCATGTTCTGCACCGGCGGCATCCGTTGCGAAAAAGCCTCCAGCTACATGCTCGGTGAAGGCTTCGAGGCGGTCTATCATCTTAAGGGGGGCATCCTGAAGTACTTCGAGGAAGTGCCTCAGGAGCAAAGCCTGTGGGACGGTGACTGCTTCGTCTTCGACAACCGCGTGACGGTGCGTCACGACCTGAGCGAAGGCGAATACGACCAGTGCCATGCCTGCCGCCACCCCGTCGATGCGAAGGACCGCGAGTCCGAGCACTATTCGCCAGGCGTGAGCTGCCCGCATTGCTGGGACACCCTGAGCGAGAAAACCCGGCGCAGCGCCATCGACCGGCAGAAGCAGATCGAACTGGCCAAGGCGCGCAACCAGCCACACCCGATCGGTTACAACTACAAAGCCGAGGCTTGATCCATGACTGCCCGCCTGCTCTACGTGATGGACCCGATGTGCTCCTGGTGCTGGGGGTTCGCGCCCGTGGCCCAAGCCCTGATCGCCCAGGCCGCTGAAGCCGGCGTGCCGACGCGCCTGGTGCCGGGCGGCTTGCGCAGCGGCGGCAGTGCGCTGGACGCCTCCACCCGCAAGTACATCCTTGAGCACTGGCAGGCCGTGCACGACGCCACCGGGCAGGCGTTTCGCTTCGAAGGCGCGATGCCCGATGGCTTCGTCTACGACACCGAGCCTGCCTGCCGCGCCCTGGTTACCGCCCGGGCCCTGGACGGCGAGCGCGTGTGGGCCTTGCTGGCGCTGATCCAGCAAGCATTCTACGAGCAGGGCGTGGACGTTACCCGCGCACCGCAGCTGGTCGAACTGGCCGTGCAGGCCGGTTATGCCCGTGAGCCGTTCGCCCAGCACTTCGGCCAGCACGACATGCGCGCCGCCACGGCGGCCGACTTCAGCTGGGTGCAAGACCTGGGCATCGCCGGGTTCCCGACGCTGCTGGCCGAACGCAATGGCCAACTGGCGCTGCTGACCAACGGCTACCAGCCGCTGGACAGCCTGCAACCGCTGCTGGGCCGCTGGCTGCAGCAGGCCGTCTGTGCTTGACCTGCCAGGGTCGCCAGACCCTGTGCCAGGGAAGCCTGCCGCTGCGCCCGATCGCCTGAGCTGGGCGGAAATCCGCCGCCTGGCCTTGCACCACAAGAAAAGCCTCTGGACCGCCAACCTGGTCGCCGTGCTGGCGGCCTGTTGCAGCGTGCCGATTCCATTGCTGCTGCCGTTGCTGGTGGACGAAGTGCTGCTCGGCCATGGCGATGCCGCGCTCAAATGGATGAACCACCTGCTGCCCAGTGGCTGGCAGGTGGCCGCCGGTTACATCGGCCTGATGCTGGCGGCCACGCTGTGCCTGCGCCTGGCCGCGCTGGCCTGCAACGTGGTGCAGGCCAAGCTGTTCGCCGGGCTGGCCAAGGACATCGTCTACCGCTTGCGCATTCGCCTGATCGAACGCCTCAAGCGCATTTCGCTCAAGGAATACGAAAGCCTGGGCAGTGGCACGGTGACCACCCACCTGGTCACTGACCTGGACACCCTGGACAAATTCGTCGGCGAAACCCTCAGCCGCTTCCTGGTGGCCATGCTTACCCTGACCGGCACCGCGGCAATCCTGATCTTCATGCACTGGAAGCTGGCGCTGCTGATCCTGCTGTTCAATCCGCTGGTGATCTACTTCACCGTGCAACTGGGCAAGCGCGTCAAGCACCTGAAGAAGCTGGAGAACGACAGCACCGCGCGGTTCACCCAGGCGCTGTCGGAAACCCTCGACGCCATCCAGGAAATCCGCGCCGGAAACCGCCAGGGCTATTTCCTCGGCCGCCTTGGCCTGCGCGCGCGGGAAGTGCGCGACTACGCCGTGGATTCGCAGTGGAAAAGCGATGCCAGTGGCCGCGCCAGTGGCCTGTTGTTCCAGTTCGGCATCGATATCTTCCGCGCTGCGGCCATGCTGACCGTGCTGTTCTCCGACCTGTCGATCGGCCAGATGCTGGCGGTGTTCAGCTACCTGTGGTTCATGATCGGCCCGGTGGAACAGCTGCTTAACCTGCAGTACGCCTACTATGCCGCCGGCGGCGCCCTGAGCCGGCTCAACGAACTGCTCTCAAGGGCTGACGAGCCCCAGTACCCGGCTGCCAGCGACCCGTTCGCCGGCCGCCAGACGGTGGGCATCGAGGTGCGCGACCTGCGCTTTGCCTACGCCGACGAGCCGGTGCTCGACCAGCTGAACCTGGCCATCGCCCCGGGCGAGAAGGTGGCCATCGTCGGCGCCAGTGGCGGTGGCAAGAGCACCTTGGTGCAGTTGCTGCTGGGGTTGTACAGCGCCCAGGCCGGGACTATCCGCTTTGGTGGCGCGAGCCTGCAGGAAATCGGCCTGGAAACCCTGCGCGAAAACGTTGCGGTGGTGCTGCAGCACCCCTCGCTGTTCAACGACAGCGTGCGCGCCAACCTGACCATGGGCCGTGAGTGCAGCGACGACGCCTGCTGGCAGGCGCTGCGCATCGCCCAGCTCGATGCCACCATCGCCGCCTTGCCCCAGGGGCTGGACAGCGTGGTCGGGCGTTCCGGCGTGCGCTTGTCTGGCGGCCAGCGCCAGCGCCTGGCCATTGCCCGTATGGTGCTGGCCGAGCCCAAGGTGGTGATTCTCGACGAGGCCACCTCGGCGCTGGACGCCGCCACCGAGTACAACCTGCACCAGGCCCTGGCGCGCTTTCTCAGCGGCCGCACCACCCTGATCATCGCCCACCGCCTGTCGGCGGTGAAGCAGGCCGACCGGGTGCTGGTGTTCGACGGCGGGCACGTCGCCGAGGATGGCGACCACCAGCAGCTGATTGCCGAAGGTGGGTTGTATGCCAAGCTCTACGGGCATCTGCAACAGACCTGAAGGCCTCATCGCGGCCTACCTGCGCAACACAATGTAGGAGCGCAGCTCGCGATGGCGTCGCAAACGCGACGCCCAATCGCGCCCATAAAATTCCCCTCCACATAGATGGCAAATGGCCTACGCTGTGCTTGTCTGGGTTGATCCGAGCCTTATCTGCTCTGTGACAGGGACTACATGAAGGGACATCGCACGCTAGAGGCGCCAAGGCTGCTGGGGATTATCTGGCCTTTCGTCGCCGTCGTAGTCTTCCAGGTCTTGCTGGGTAGCCTCAGCCTGTATGCGCTGTCGGCCGTGCGTGCCTACGTGGCCGGCGAAAGCCTGTGGTCCAAGGCCCAGAAAGACGCCATCTACTACCTCAACCTCTACGCCGACGACCACGACGAGCGCACGCTGCGCCGTTACCACCAGGTCATGGCCATTCCCCAGGGCGACCAAAAACTGCGCGAGCTGCTCGACCAGCCAAGCCCCGACCTGGACGGCGCACGCCTGGCCGTGCTGCAGGGCGGCAACCACCCGGACGATGTCGACCGGATCATCTGGTTCTACCGCAACTTCCACCAGGTCAGCTACATGCAGGCCGCCATCGACTACTGGAACGTCGGCGATGCCTACCTGGCCAAGCTCGATGTGCTGGCCGGCGAAATGCGCGACGGCTTCGCCTCCGGCCAGTTCGACGAGGTGCAACTGGCTGACTGGAAGGCCCGCATCGTTGCCATCAATGAAGGGGTGACGCCTGCGGCCAAGGCCTTCAGCGATGCCCTGGGCGAAGGCTCGCGCATGCTGCTGCGGGTGCTGCTGATTACCAACCTGCTCACCGCGTTCATCCTCATCACCATTGCCTGGCGCCGGTCGAGCAAGCTGCTGGCCCAGCGCCAAGCCTTCGCCAGCGCCCTGCAGGAAGAGAAAGAGCGCGCGCAAATCACCCTGGAGTCCATTGGTGATGCGGTGATCACCGCCGATGTGGAGGGCAACATCGGCTATATGAACCCTGCCGCCGAACAGCTTACCCATTGGCAGGCCTGTGAAGCCCAGGGCTTGCCGGTGGGGGCGCTGTTCAGCCTGGTGGACGAGCAGGCCGAGCACGACAGCCGCTCGCTGGTGGAGCAAGTGCAAAGCGGCAGCCTCAAGGGCGGTGCCGAGCATGCCCGGCTGATCCAGCGCCTGGACGGCAGTACCGTGTCGATCAACCTGGTCGGCTCGACCATCATCAACGATGGCCAGGTGGCCGGCATCGTGCTGGTGCTGCACGACATGACCCAGGAGCGCCAGTACATCGCCAACCTGTCCTGGCAGGCGACCCACGACGCCTTGACGGGCCTGGCCAACCGCCGCGAGTTCGAGTACCGCCTGGAGCAGGCGCTCAATGGCCTGGTGCGCCAGCCGGGGCGCCATTCGCTGATGTTCCTTGACCTTGACCAGTTCAAGCTGGTGAACGACACCTGCGGGCATGCCGCCGGTGATGAACTGCTGCGGCACATTTGTGCGGTGCTGCAGTCGGGCCTGCGCGAAGGCGACACCCTGGCCCGGCTGGGCGGCGACGAGTTCGGCGTGCTGCTGGAAAACTGCCCGGGCGACCAGGCCGAACGCATCGCCGAAACCCTGCGCCAGGCGGTGCAAAGCCTGCACTTCGTGTGGAAGGGGCGGCCGTTCGTCACCACCGTGAGCATTGGCCTGGTGCATATCGCCCAGGCCCCGGGCACGCTGGAGGCCTCGTTGCGGGCCGCCGACATGGCCTGCTACATGGCCAAGGAAAAGGGCCGCAACCGGGTTCAGGTGTACCACGCCGACGACAGCGAGCTGTCCATGCGCTTTGGCGAAATGGCCTGGATCCAGCGCCTGCATGTGGCCCTGGAAGAAAACCGTTTCTGCCTGTATTGCCAGGAAATCGCCCCGCTCAAGGCCATCGAAGGCCCTGGCCACATCGAAATTCTGCTGCGCCTGCATGACGAAAGTGGCCGCACCATTCTGCCCGACAGTTTCATACCCGCCGCCGAGCGCTACGGCCTGATGACCGCGCTGGACCGCTGGGTGGTGCGCAATGTGTTCCAGGTGGTGCGCCAGTGCCTGGACGAGGGCAGGGAGGGGCCGCTGGCAATGTGCGCGATCAACCTGTCCGGTTCCAGCATCGGTGACGACAAGTTCCTGGAGTACCTGCAACGGCTGTTCGTCGAATTTTCCATCCCGCCGCGGATGATTTGTTTTGAAATTACCGAAACCAGTGCCATCGCCAACCTCGGGAGTGCCATTCGTTTCATCAATGAATTGAAAGGGCTGGGTTGCAAGTTCTCGCTGGACGACTTCTGTGCCGGAATGTCGTCATTCGCCTATTTGAAACATTTACCCGTAGACTTCTTGAAGATCGACGGAAGTTTTGTCAAAGATATGCTCGACGACCCCATCAACCGTGCCATGGTCGAGGTAATCAACCACATCGGCCACGTCATGGGTAAGCGCACCATTGCCGAGTTCGTCGAAACACCGTTGATCGAGCAGGCCCTGCAGGAAATTGGCGTGGACTACGCCCAGGGCTACCTCATCGAGCGGCCGCAGGTGTTCACCTGCGATAGCCTGCAGCGCCAGCGAATCGCTGCGCGGCCCTTGCTGCACCGGGCGCCGGGCACCTTTCGCTGAAATACGTTCGTGAAATCACAGGGATCAAGGAGTAGAAAGTGATTGACGCATTCGTTCGTATCGGGCCTTTGATGGACCCCGCCAGTTACCCCGCCTGGGCCCAGCAATTGATCGAGGATTGCCGCGAGAGCAAGCGCCGGGTGGTGGAGCATACGTTCTACCAGCGCCTGCGCGAGGGGCAGCTGCGCCCGGCGACCATCCGCCAGTACCTGGTGGGCGGCTGGCCGGTGGTGGAGCAGTTTTCCCTGTACATGGCCCATAACCTGACCAAGACCCGCTATGGCCGCCACCCCGGTGAAGACATGGCGCGGCGCTGGCTGATGCGCAACATCCGCGTCGAGCTCAACCATGCCGACTACTGGGTGCACTGGTGCCAGGCCCATGGCGTGCACTTGCACGAGCTGCAGGCCCAGGAAGTGCCACCGGAGCTCAATGGGCTCAACGACTGGTGCTGGCGGGTGTGCGCCACCGAGTCGCTGGCCATTGCCATGGCGGCCACCAACTATGCCATCGAGGGGGCGACCGGGGAGTGGTCGGCGGTGGTGTGCGCCGAGGACACCTATGCCATGGGCTTCCCCGAAGAGCAGCGCAAGCGGGCGATGAAGTGGCTGAAGATGCATGCCCAGTATGACGATGCGCACCCGTGGGAGGCGCTGGAGATCATCTGCACGCTGGCGGGCGAGAACCCTACCCAGGGGCTGCGCAACGAGCTGCGCAAGGCCATTTGCAAGAGCTACGACTGCATGTTCCTGTTCCTGGAGCGCTGCATGCAGATGGAGGTGCGCCAGCAGGGGCGGCTGCGGCCGGCGTTGGCCGCCGGCTGAGTCCTGTGCTGGCCTCTTCGCGGGGCAAGCCCGCTCCTACAACGGAAATCATTGCCTTCGGGCCTTGTGATATCCCTGTGGGAGCGGGCTTGCCCGGGTACAAACCGGAGACATCGTTTACATTCCAAACCGGGGACATGGTTTACAGGCTAATACGCATGATCAGGAGGTATCTGATCATGCCCTGGAACCAAGAGTCCCCCATGGATCAACGAATCA
>NZ_VWXK01000024.1 GCF_011752565.1 Pantoea sp. Ap-967 | reverse complement strand
TTGGGATAAGAGCTACGTTGGCGCATGGAAATCCTGGCGATAAGGGTGATCGCGTCCGCTTGAAAATACGCGGACACCATCGCCCTTAAAACTGGAGTTCGGAAGGTGAGTTTGCCGGACGCTTACGCTGGCCCTCCAGGTCGCAGCTGAGCTAATGCGCCCGTTCCTAACCTACTATCTCACCCATATAAGTTGGCGCTTCATTTGGCACCTGCACGGCCTTTGGCACCACCAAAAAAATTACGCGAAATCAATTATCTACGTGATTATTTGATGCCAAATAGCGCACCAGGAAAAATTAACGTTTTTCCTCACTTTTACCCAATTTAGCGGCCTCCTTGGCACTACAAGCCCTCTACAACCCGCATGACTGCTGGAGGGGCCAAATAGAGCGCTTCGCGGTGCCAAACCCACAGCCTCCCTACAGAGGGCTAGCCTGCTCTAGCAACGCGCCGACTCGTTGTCGTTTTGAACCTCAACTGCAGCATTCCACTACGCATCCAAAAGTACGACAACGGCCTCAGACCTAGAGAGGTAGCACTGCTTGCTTGTCTGGTGTCGCCGACCTCCGGGCAAGCCGCCTGAGATCCCACTACCAGACCCCAAGCCTCCTACGCCCCCCAAACGCGACCTCTGTCGCGGGAAAGCCAATGCCTTCCGCTGTTGCAATACTCATCACGTAGGAAGCAGCAACACATTGATCCACTCAAAGTGAACAAGACACGTATACATATTCACAGAGCGTGGAAAACTAAACAGGAAGACTGGTTATTTGTGCAGAAAAACAGAATTTCTGTTCACGAAATGTGGAATCGGATCACTTAAAGTGTATTGCTTATACGGAACGTGTAATTTTTCTACGCTTTGTAAAAAACTCCTCGGACATTCCACCCCTTGTGCTTCGAGGCCTGCAGCGATTTTTCAATAAATTGCTTGCCCATAGAAATTTTCTCGCTACGATATTCTCCACATGAACCAAGTCCATAGGCTAGCCAACAGGCAGGCCTCGCTGCGCACTGTATAAATCAATAGGAGCCCGCTAAGTGGGAGAATGGTCGAAAAGCATCGGTGAGCATGGGGAGAACATTGTCTTTTCTTTCCTGAAATTCATTGGCTGGCAGGCAGCGATCAGAGGCGTCGACGTGAACTGCATCCGGCCCATAGCGCATCAGGTCTCAAGCTCCGAGCGATCTACCCATGGCATCGACTACGTATACACAGGCCAATCTCCTTTGGAGGATGGCGTCCTGAAGCACCTGTGTATCTCGTCAAAATTTTCATCGCAAGCCTACCCCAAAGCCCCCACCAGCACCTTCAAAAGCCACTTCACCGACCTGGCGATGGCCATGGAGTGCTTTAAGCGCTCACCCCAGAAAAAGCAGCTCAATGCTGGTTACACCGGAATCTGCGCAGAAGTCGTTTCGGGGGTGCTGTTTTGGATCAATGACAAGGATGCGAAAGATCACGATGTGGTGACTGAGGTAGCGAGCTGCAGGGGCCTTGACGACGTCAACTACGGCACCATCTATGTGATCGACAACAGGCGTGCCAGCTTCCTGTACGAAGCTATCTCGTACATGCGCGGAACCTACGGTGCTAAAAATGTGAAATTCCTCTACCCATCCACGGGCAAGAATGTCGACCTATACCAACGGATTGCCGCTGGAGATGTGCTGCCTTCTGAATACCTAACCAGCGGCATCATTCCCTTCTTCATCAATGATGGAGGCACCAAAAAGCTCGCGGTGTGCTGTGACGATGAGTTCAGTGAAGCCGGTATGCGTCGCTTGGTTGGCTACCTCAGCTCCGTAGCTTTGGACTTCCCGGAGCAGGTCATCATCGCGTTCCCAGATTTCAATTTCAGCCTTCACAGTCGGGCCGCCGCAGTGGCCAAGGCATCGATCGCCAACAAGCGTTTCGCCGACTTGGTGGACGTGGTCAGTTACCGCTCGGACTTCCGGAGTATTGCGTGATGCAGATTGAAGACGAAAGCGTGATTCTGCCGCAGGGCGAAAGTCTTCGGGCTTATCTCGTCCAACCATTCGTGTCCAAGGGTGACCTGAAAAGCCTGCTTCGCCTGCGTGGCGTGTTCACCTCGCTGCAGGAAAAGGAGCAAAGCATTCCCGCGCTCACCCTTTCCCTGATCAAACCCAGCGAATTTGTCGAACTGCAGCAGCTGTACACTACCAAGGAAGACAACCCGAAGGTCACAACGCAGATCATCGAGTGGGCCAGTCCCGAGACGCTTATCAGCAGCATCCCTGACGAGATCGATGTGAACAAGGTGCTTGATCTGGATTTTGAGAATTTTAAAGTCCTGAACGCACCGAGCTTCTACCCAGTGCCCAACAGCGATGACGCCATACGCATGGATTTCGAGATTGAGCGGCTGGATCGCTCCAAAAGCTGGGCCGACTCGCGTAAGCGGTTCAAAGCTTCCATCGAGATTCAGAAAAGCAAGGATAAAGACGAGCTCATCCTCATCAGCACCCACACTGCCCCGGAAACCAAACAGACCAATCGGGCGCTGGCTCGACACTTGATCGGTCATTTCAAGGCGCAAGGGCAGATCGCTCAAAAGGCCAGTGTCCAGCAAATCCGCTTCGGGGACTTCACCAACGAAAAACGATTCGACTACTTACTAGGATTTACCCGAGACAACCGGCAGAGCCCCATCACCTTTGTGGAAGTAGTGGATATTGGCCTGGTACCAGATGAGGATCATACGCTGCCGGAGGAGCTCGAATGGATGAAGGAGCGGATACGCGGCTTGGACTTACGCGGTACCGGGCTGGAAGATTCTGACTTCCTGAGCAACCCGAAATACCGACCATGCCTGCTCATCCATCGACTGGATGCCAAGTTCAGATTCAGCCTCTGTGGCATGGACGGTCACTGCGTGATTTCGCTGGGCTTCCCTGATTTCAACAACGGCCAAAACCCCGAGAGTGAGATCGAATTGCGCATCAAGAAAATCGATTTTGACGAGTCTCGGCGTGGCCTGGATAAGAATGAAGCCAAGCAGACTATCTTGAAGGAAATGGAATTCGTGAAGATCCAGGCGTTCAAGCGGTTGGCAACCCTCGATTAACCTGCAGACATGTTCGATAGGGCCAGATAACGCTTGCCAATTGACTTGCAGGCGGGGCTTACCAGCCCCGCTCGTCTAGCAACCAGGCCCTTACTGGCCAAAACCAAAGCTATCCAGTTGCCCCCGGGAGGAAGCCGTCCTTCAGAACCTCTGGGAACGAGTAGCTCAGATTGGTAATCACGTAGATACAAGAGCATCACGCCAGAGCCACCTCTACAAGGTACTCAGAGGCCATAACAACTTAATCTTTCCCAACAGGCGGCAGGAAGTCGAATGGTTTGCCGATCGCCTTCGAGCGCTGTGCGAGCAGGATGGGGTGCCCAACGAGTTTTGGCCGCACCATGGCAGCCTGTCCAAAGAGCTGCGAGAAGATGCGGAGCGAGCCCTGAAGGCCGGTGACCACCCGGCTTCCGCGGTATGCACCACGACCCTGGAGCTGGGCATCGATATCGGCAACATCAGGACAGTTGCTCAAATCGGAAGCCCCCCTTCCGTTGCAAGCCTCAGGCAGCGTCTTGGTCGCTCAGGCAGACGACCAGGTGAGCCGGCGATGCTAAGGGCGTACTGTCGGGAACGCCCGCTGACGGATCAGTCAAACCTCTCTGATCAGCTTCGCGAGGGTCTAGTGCAAACTGTGGCCATGATCCGCTTGCTCGTGGCTGGTTGGTTCGAGCCTCCTCGATCGCAGGGTATACACGCCTCAACCTTGGTTCAACAGTGCCTTTCTTCCATCGCTCAACTTGGCGGGGCTTCGGCGGCGCAGTTGTGGACTAACCTCGTTGCCAGCGGAAGCTTCGCGAGCATTTCCAAGGCTGACTTGATGTCCCTACTGAAAAGCATGGGAGAGAAGTAACTGATTGTTCAAGACAGCTCAGGCCTGCTCCTCCCAGGAGAGTTGGGCGAACGCCTGGTCAACCACTACGAGTTTTACACGGCGTTCACAAGCGATGAGGAGTTTCGATTGCTCCGAGATGGCAAACCACTCGGCTCGTTGCCTGTCAGTCGACCACTGTCCAAAGGGCAACGGATCATTTTTGGCGGGCGCCGCTGGCAGGTTCAGGACGTAGATCTTGAAGCCAAGGTGATCGTAGTGACACCCGCGCGCGGCGGCGAGCCTCCGCAATTCGATGGGCTGAGTGCTCAAGTACATGACCGTGTCCGCTTGGAAATGCGCCAGGTGCTGATGGAAACGACCCCGAGCCCCTTATTGGATACACAGGCTCAGGCTCTTCTTCAGGAAGCCCGTGACATTTTCCAAGCAATGGGTCTGGGTACCAAATCCATCACAGGTTCATCCAGCGTCAGCCATGTCCTAACGTGGCAGGGAGACAGCACGAACGATGCTTTGGCGCTGCTGCTCCGGCACGTGGGCATCCAGTGCGAAAACAATGGACTCTCACTAGAGATTGCACTTGGCGAGCAAGATAGTAAGAAGGCACTTCAAACCGTTGGGCGATTGGATATAACAGACCCTAGCCCCATTCTCGATGAGATAGAGAACATGGTAACGGAAAAGTGGGATTGGGCCCTTCCCCGCCAGCTGCTGATGAAATCCTATGCCTCAAGCCATCTCGATCTACAGCGAGCCATTGAGGTAGCACGGGAGCTGGGCGACCCTGCCTAAGCCGAGGCCATTGAAAAGATCATCCAATCAAAAAACGGCCATATGGCCGTTTTTTGTGAACGAGATCGTCAAGTGAGGATGTTACGACACCCAGCTCTCGACTTCGTCGGAACCGTATTCAGCTTTCCACTCTTTCAGGAGCTTGTGGTTCCCGCCCTTTGTTTCAATGATTTCGCCGTTATGCGGGTTTTTGTACTGCTTGACCTGGCGAGCACGGCGAGGTGCTTTTTCTATGGCAGCAGGAGCAGCACGACGACTCGACTGCGGATCCAGGATGTTGATAATGTCTTTCAGGCTGAAGCCATACTTGGCCAGCAAATCGCGCAGTTTGGTCTCAAATTCGATTTCACTCTGAAGCTCGCTGCTACCTTTCATGGCCTCCAACTCGGCCAACTGGGCGGCTAGTTTTTGCTCAAGCTGTCTGAATTCCGCGAGGCGCGACATGTGATTACTCCGTAATGGGATGGATGACCTGTAGAGAATCCTAACGCAGTTTTAGTTCAGACCAAAATGAAAATCATGGCCACCAGTCCTCGGTTTTCTTGCTACTGCTCCAATAGCCATATTCTGTGCTTGGCAAATCCACCGATAGCCCAACAACATTCGAAATATTTACATATAGTGGATCAAGCAGCTTGGCTTGCTGCGTAGCCCAGCATGCCCACATTGCCAGGGCCATTTGTGATGCTTCATCGGGGGGTGAAGATTCGACTGTAGCTTGGATAAACGCACGCAGCCGCTGTGCTCGCTCCCAACTGCCCAAATTTGTCATCAGGTTCTGACGCTGTTTTTCCAAACGCCGCTGCTGGTCAATCCACTCTTGTCGAACCCGCTGCTCTTCCGCCCAATGACGTCGATTGGCTTGATCGGAAGCTCTTTGAGCTTTTACAGATTCCGCAATTCGAACAAACCCTATCAGGATCAGGCCCAGCTTCGATTCAAGCTTTCCTGTTTTGCTGTCAGCCCAGGTTTTCTGAATCAAAACCTCAGATCGCGCATCGACGATAAGTGAAAACACGCCTGTGGGTTCCCAACCAAAGCGGGTAGCCCGCATAGCTGCAAAAGCGGGCTCCCATCTCTGACCAGGCTTGAAGGGCTTCGGAGGAGATGGCGGGAGATCGAAGCGCTTTATGCGTTCTTGAATCGAGATCAACAGATCCTCGCCGGCCACGCGCACGAAAGTCCCGTTATCGCTTACTCCCTATGTATACCCTACGGCTTCGCTCGCCTTGATCAGGCTGTCATACAGAATGGCACAGCGGTCGATTACCGACGAAGAAATGTGCGAGCTCAAAACCTGCGACTTCTCTACCGCCAAAGCGCCGTTAAGCTCTTTGGCTTTTTTCGCTGCTGATAGCCATTTCCTAACCAATGGGTGCGGATCTACCAATTCCGTAGGGACGATTAACGTGCTGGGGTCTTTAACTGGGTTTTCAGGCTTGGGGTTAGCTTGGTTCTGAATGTCATGAACGTGAAATGTGATCGGAATGTTAGAAGCTGGCGGCTTCGGGCGCCGGGGCCTTTTCGT
The DNA here is from genome assembly GCF_011752565.1 of Pantoea sp. Ap-967. GTDB lineage: Bacteria > Pseudomonadota > Gammaproteobacteria > Pseudomonadales > Pseudomonadaceae > Aquipseudomonas. The sequence continues at coordinate 85,073 of NZ_VWXK01000024.1, read as the reverse complement.
CTCTGGCTTAGCCCAATGACCGCGGGTAGGCAGAGTGATCCCTGCCTTGCGGCAGGCCTTCGAGAGGCCGACGTCCGAGACACCTATTTCCTTCGCAATGATCAGAACGGGCCGTTCCCACACCATTTCGAAAAGCTGCTGCGGGGTGAAGCTTTTTTCGACGTACATTACTCATCCTCGAGGCCCTAGTAGGCGTACCACTCAGCGTAAGGTGTAAGTTCAACTCGAAAACGATTGTAGTCAGGGCTGCCATCACACCACCAAACAGGCCCACACTTACCGAGTTTTACCCTCACAGCATCTACGCGCAGACCTGGAGGTCTTCGCCTTCAAGAAGGTACCGAAACGGGTAGCGCAAGTTTTCCTAATTGAGCACCACTTGGATACCGCCCCAGGCAAGTCGTTTGCAGAGCAGCTCGCAGTTCACAGCCGCGATCACAATATGCCCAGACTTAGCCTCGATTGAGCGGTCGACGATCACCAGGTCGCCGAGGTAGATGCCGGCGCCGATCATGCTGTTACCTTCCATACGCACTAGGTAGACGTGCGGAGCCCAGGCATCGAGCTGCTCATCCAGTGATATGCGCTTCTCAAGATGGTCGGCAGCCGGAGACGGGAAGCCTACAAGGACGTGCAGGGAAAAAAGAGGAAGCTTAGAGCCGCTGGGTTCGAGCGGGCCGAGGATGATGACGATGACGAAAACGCCTATACTGTGTATACGCACAGTTAAGCTTTTGCTCATTGGTCAACATAGGTCAAACAAGCTGGCGGTAGCAGGAGCACGACTGACGGCTTACGACGCTTTGTAGACGGTCACGGCATGCAGATGTTGACCAATAGCGGCCCGTAGACATGACACCCGTAGCCCCGTAAAGTGCTCTGTCATTGTAAAGCGCCGCATTTATTAACGAACAGTTAAGCCGCCCAACGAAATGAACATAAACAAGGGGTGTTATAAGGTTCAAATAGCAAAAAACATCCCCCACCGCGCACACTATTCAATAGCTCGTGGGAGCTATACACCTAACAATTTGCTCAAGGCATTAGGTCTAATGAATGTAGAAGATCTTCCACAATATGGCAATGATGACTACTTGGGCGACAAGGGCGTCCGGATGGTCGACCAGATCATTTCTGATGAACTTAAATGGATCTTTAGAGATCAACGAAAAGCAGACCTCGGCATCGACGCACAGATAGAGTTGGTCAGTCCTGCAAAGAGAGGCACTGGTAGGCTGATTGCAGCGCAGATCAAGTGCGGCGCGAGCTTCCTGAAAGAGAAAACTAAATCTGGTTTCGTCTTTCGCGGAAAGTCGAAGCACCTGAAGTATTGGATTGAACACTCGCTTCCGGTGATGGTGATCTTGTGTGATCCGGTCGGCAACAAGTGTTATTGGCAAGAGGTGAGCTCCGCAAACACGGAGCTTCTGGAGGCGGGATGGAAGCTCATTGTTCCTTTCAATCATGTTCTAGGTGCAAGCAGCGAGAATGCGCTTACATTGCTAGCTGGTAGACCACAGCACGCGGACATCGTTGAGGCTCTTTTGTATGGTTTTCTTCATGAGAAGTACACAAGAAAAATAGAAATATGTACAATTTTCGAGCTACCCCGGGACTATCACGCTTATACCTTTCTTGCTAAAATTTCAGGCGAGATGGTGATGATTGATGTGCACCATGATCAATATGGCCAATTGCGTGTCGAGGATCTGACGGAGATTGTGCGATGGAAGAATTACAATTCACAGCAGTGCGGAGCAACGAAGCTGCATATTTATGTATCAAGTGAATCGAGAGGCGCTCTACGCTTTTCGAAAGATGTACAACAATACGTAGCATCACAACCAGGCGTGGAGATCTTTCCGCTACTTTATAGTAGATCACCGATGCTCTGGCTGGAGGAGCTTGACAGCGATGGACATGAAATCCAGTTTTGGCCGGACTGACCAAAACTCTATCATCCAGGTAAGGAAAAACGAGCTAGCCGCCATTGAGTTCTAATCTGACGAGTTTACTTTGTTTAAGGACGAGGCTGTCTTTCCTTTTTTGGCTAGGCCATTCGTCTGCACTCTTGGACGCCCCCCGCGGGGCCAGCTCTCGCGAACCGTCCCATCGCATAGGTTAAGCCCCTTTCGGGCTTCCATTCTCACACTCAAGGCCCCTCCTTGGCCACGGCGCTCTGCTTAGGCGAAAGTATCAGCAGATGCCTTTCAGCATGGTATCGACACCCGCAATACCTAGCCTGCCGGCATATGACGACTTTACTTGGCGCTTTGGCTAGAAGGTTTCGGAGGCTGGTCGCAAGTCCAATTCGTGCGTCCACGCAGAGCAAGGTTGTTGATGCAGTTGCAGGTAGGCCTCAGCCAGTGCATCGATGTCCAAAAGCTCGTCTGCATTTTTCGAAGACATATCAGTCAGTCCACTCTCCCGTACCTTGGCACCATCAATGACGCCATCAATGACGACATGAGCCACATGAATACCTTCCGGGCCGTATTCACGTGCCAGGCTCTGGGCAAGCATGCGCAACCCTGCCTTTGATGCGGAAAAGTGTGCGAAATTCGGCCTGCCTCGGAGGCTCGCTGACGCGCCAGTGAAGATGAGCGTGCCTCCTCCAGCACTCATACAGTGCACCGCCTGCTTCGCCACAAGAAATCCCGCAAAGCAGCCTCCACGCCAAAATTTTTCAAACTGAGAAGCTGTGACCTCGCTGAATGGAATCTTACTGTTGTTTCCAGCGTTGAAAATCACAACGCTAGGGCTATCAAAGTCACTACCAAGGTTCACAGCGCAGTTGAACAAATCAGCCACGTCTCGCTCGTTTGTGACATCAATAAGGTACGCCCTACCATCCCCTCCCTGCCTTCGAATTGATTCAATGACGCCATCAATTTTGCTCAGCGTTCGGCCTACCACCAGAACGTAAAAGCCTTGGCTAGCAAAACGTCGACAAAGAGCTGCCCCAAGGCCCCGCTCTGCCCCAACACCTACCACAACAGCCACCTGCTTCTTCATATAGCTCTCATCAAATGCCATTCTGCCTGGCGCATGGCTGAGCACAGCCCATACAAAAGACACCCGCTATTCAGTGCGATTAGCGGGTTTCCTATGCCTCACATTTGGGGACATGGACAGTTCGCCAGCCAGGAGCATTGCTCCCAAAAATGCTTGTTCGCACAAATGCGATTATTGAGCTAGCCAAGCGTTTTTTGTTTGCGCCACTCTCAGCCAAGTATGTATTGAATTTCTTCCTTCAGACTCTCGGAACCGAGCGACCCAAGCGACAAGCCTTCTAGAATTCTTTGCTTAAACTTCCTGATAGCTGGGCCAACATCTCGCACGGCACCTAAAGCACCGGCAGCAACCAACTTTCCACTATAGGAGAAGTTTATGAAGTAGCTTGTTTCCTTATCGTGGAAAATGCCGACCAAACCGAGTGGATCCACGATCCCTGTAGCTTGAATCGTCCAACCGTATTGGCTGCTCCAGAACCATGGCAATGGGTCGTACTCAAAGTTGTGACCCAGCATATTTCGAGCTGCGATATCAGCCTGATCTTCGGCATTGCGCCAGTTTTCGAGGCGGAGGCTTTGGCCGTACCGACGGCTTTGGAAGTTACAAACATCTCCGCATGCAAAAACTCGACTGTCGCTAGTAGCCAAATAGGCGTCGGTACTAACCCCATTTGTAACCTTAAGCCCTGCAGACTCTGCGACTTCGGCACAAGGTATTACACCTACCCCGTACACCAATACATTGCAAGGGATTACTTTTCCGCTACTCAGCTTCACAGCATTTACAGAGTCTGCACCTATCACCTGAGAAACGATGGTTTGCAAGAAGATCTCCACCCCACGTGCTGTATGCCGCTTCTGAATGATCTTTGCAAATTCCTCAGGCACCGAGCGGCCCATGACTTGCGAAGTAGCCTCCACAAGCTTTACTTTGCAACCCATATCTGCAGCAACTGCAGCAACCTCAAGCCCAATAACCCCGCCACCGAGAATCACTACATCGGCGCCTGGTTTGAGCGAGTTTGCAATTGACCTAGCCTGATCTGGCGTGCGCAGCCCAAAGACATTCTCCAAATCAATACCTGGTATATCAGGAACGCGTGGTTCGGCACCTGTGGCTAGTAGCAGACGATGGTAATCAATCAAGCTTCCATCATCCAGCTCTACCTGACAGCTTTTAGGATGAAGAGCAGTGACAACGCTACCAAGCATTACAGATACGTTATTGGAGTCGAACCATTGGCTCTCAAAGAAGGTACAATCTTCAGTGGCTTTTTTACCTTGCAGTACGGCTTTTGAGAGTGGGGGGCGATCGTATGGCAAATGCTTTTCCGCACCTACCAATTGGATCCCTCCGAGCCAACCGTGCTTGCGCAAAGCTGCTGCAGCTTTGGCTCCGCTATGGCCGGCGCCCACTATCACTATTGGTTTTTCACTCATAAATATTTCCCTGATGTTGTGATGGAGAACCGGCCTGTGAATTACTCAGCGCGAGCAGCTACGACAGCGAGCATCGCATCGCCGATCAACGTATGACCTTGTTGCTTCATGTTTTCGCCAGCACTGGTCATGTCACGATTGTCTTTGTTCTGGCTGAGCTTATGTTTAGCCGTAACCCGGGTGATTTCAATCGATATACCCACGATATCCATAAGCTCAGCATCAATGACATGTTTGGGAGCATCAGTCATCTTCCACGGTACTGGAGTGCCAGCCTCATGGCGCTTTGTCAGGCGCGCAACCACACCACGGACATATTTTTCATCGTCGTGAATGGTGGCAATTCCATCGGCATGAGCAACCATATAGTTCCAGGTTGGCACTTGCTCATGAGTTTCTTGCTTACTGGGCAGCCACTGAGGTGTCAGATAAGCATCAGCAGCCTTGAACACAACCAGAACTTGGTCACCGTTGGCAATGTCCTGCCAAACCGGATTTTTACGTGCAACATGGCAGTGCAAAACACCAAACTCTCCCTTGGAACGATCAAGTTCGAATGGAAGGTGGTTAGCAGTCATACCGCTTTTGCCATGGGTGAACAGGATACCGAACGCGTGCTGCTCCATCATTTCGTGAATTTTTTCTATATCGGTTACGCGAAACTGGGGTGGTACGTACACGAAAAAACTCCTTAATCAGTGCTTCATCATTAGTGCTTAAGCGAAAGACGATAAATTTGTCTTGCTTAAACTTCGGTCATTTCAAAATCTTGTTTTCCGACACCGCACTCAGTGCATACCCAAGATGTGGGTACATCTTCCCAGCGTGTGCCTGCCGGAATGCCCTCATCGGGGATCCCGTCAGCCTCGTGATAGACGAATCCGCAGACAACGCAAAGCCAGCTCTTAAAAGCCGATACAGCATCGGATGTCAGGGCGCTTTCTGGCTCCATTTGGATGGACATAGATGATCTCCTCAGTGTCGCTCGACAAATTCGCTGACGAGCAGCTGCATTTTCTGTACTATCTGGCCCTATTCTAAGTGCCAGTTTCGAAAATTTTTTGGAGGCCAGAATTATGGCTAGACGATCCGTTGGAGCTGAACTCCCTTTCATCGGCAGCCTGAGTCGCTCGCAGGGACAACTGGGTAGGCAATTAGCCCAAGCCCTGCGCAATGCCGTCAAACGGGGGGATCTGAAACCAGGCGAATTGCTGCCATCTTCAAGGGTTCTCGCAAACTCGCTCAACGTCGCACGGGGCGTCGTGACTGAAGCCTATGAGCAGCTGGTGGCTGAGGGTGTTCTGGAATCCCGGGCCAAAGCTGGTACACGGGTGTCCAGGGCCCTTGGTAATGAAAGCACTCGTGAAGTGACCAGGCCAATGTCTGAGGCAACACAACCAAAAGCCTTGCCAAGGTCAGTCGCTCACTACGAGAAGGTAGCCGATGAGTTCTCACCTCTGCCGCACGTACCTTTCACCATATCTGTGCCTGTCAACCAGACGGTGCCTGAAGACATCTGGAGACGGATCGGTAACAGAGTTCGTGCGCGCGGCCCCGGGGCACCTGCCGGCTATGACCACCAACAGGGGGCAGAAGTACTTAGAGAAGAGATCGCCGATTATGTAAGACGCTCACGCTCTGTTCATTGCAGCGCAAACCAGATTGTAGTGACCAGCGGGATCCAACAGGCACTGTATCTTTGCTGCAAAATACTGCTCGACGTAGGCGATAGTGTTTGGGTTGAAGATCCTGCCTACCGGGGCCTTACCGCGATTCTAGAGCACTCTGTTCCTGGGACAAACATGGTTCCTATCCCTGTTGACGACGAAGGCATGGATGTGAATGTTGGTATCGAGATCGCCAAGAGTGCAAAGGCTGCTTTCGTTACTCCATCTCATCAATATCCGTTGGGCATGCCTCTAAGCATGAGCAGGCGAAATGCACTTCTGGCCTGGGCGAGAGAGGCTAATGCCTGGATTGTTGAGGACGACTATGACAGCGAACTGAGGTATGCGGGACACCCCTTCCCCTCACTTCAGGGCTTAGATCCTAGCCGCGTGATCTATCTGGGCACCTTCAGCAAAATACTGTTCCCATCCTTGAGGCTAGGTTATGCCATCGTACCCAAGGGCCTCGAAAAAGCATTTTGTGGAGCCCGAGCGTTGATGGACAGGCACCCTCCGAGTGCAGATCAGCATGTGCTCGCAGCCTTCATGAAGGAGGGACATCTTGACAGGCATATTCGCAAAATCCGAGGTGTGTATGCCGAACGCCGGCTCCAACTCACAAGCCTCATCAAGAGTGCTATCCCCTCTTCACTCGCATGGCTACAACCTAGTGATCAGGGGATGCATCTGATCCTGTGGATCACTACAGGCATAGACGACAAAATGCTCGCTAAAGCAGCACTCGAACAAGGAGTTGCTGCCAGGGCAGTGTCTACGATGTACGCATCCAAGAGCAATCGATCTGGATTGGTATTGGGACTGGGGGATTTTTCTGACGAACAAATCGCATATGGTGTCAATGTTTTAGCGAAACTTATTCTGGGAGCACACAGCAAAAAATAAGCAAGGTGCTGACGCCAACAAGTTCAGAATTGAAACGTGTCAAAAAAAGCCCCCAATAAATGGGGGCAAGTGAGAGTGTGCAAAGCTGACGCAGCTAAATCCTAAAGTGAATCATTCAAGAGTCCGAAAATTATATAATTCTCACCTCCTACTTTACTTTCCCAGTATAAGGCTCAACATTTGAGGCTTGACAAGAGCCCTCCCAAGGCCTATTGGCCACTTACATATCTTTGAACACCGCATCCAATGCAGCTGATAGATCTTTGATTAGATCTTCAGGATCTTCAAGACCGACAGACAAACGCAGATGCCCAAACTCTTGGAACTCTTTCGGATAATTTTCAGAGCCGCCGCGCCCATCTGCTCCGACGTGAACAATCAGCGACTCATCATGGCCTAGCGAAACAGCAGAGGTGATCACACGGAGATTGCTGACAAAAAGGTTTTGCTTTTCCGGTTCTCCTTTCACCGCGAACGCCATCATCGCCCCGAACCCTTTTCCAGCAAACTGGCGGCGTGCGAGTTCATGCTGAGGGTGGCTAGGCAAGCCAGGATAATAAGTGAAGGCAATTCGATGATCAGAGGCCAGGAAGGCTGCAACCTTTTCTGCCGAGGCTAAATGCTGCCGCAGTCGAAGCGGAAGGGTCACCGAGCCGCGCATAATAAGCCATGCATTGAATGGCGAAATGCTAGCACCTAAGTCAACCAAGGCATCGTGTTTAATTTCGCCGATAAGCTTCGCTGCTCCAATCACCGCCCCCCCCATGGCATCGCCATGACCATTGATGTACTTCGTCAACGAGTGGATCACTAAGTCTGCACCATGTTGTAGCGTGCGGAAGAACGGTGCAGGTGTGAACGTGGCATCAATCGACACCAGCGCACTAGCCGCATGCGCTAACTCTGCAACAGCCGCCACATCAACGACCTTAGTCGTTGGGTTGGCGATCGTCTCAGTATGAAGAAGTTTTGTGTTAGGTCGAATTGCCTTGCGAACGGCGTCTAGGTCGCTCATGTCAACGAACGTGGCTTCAATCCCGTAGCGCTTAGGCAAGAGCTCATCGAATAACCGCCAAACAGCTTCATACGTCACGTCACCCACAACGACATGATCTCCGCTTTGCAGGATGGTAAAGAACACTGCATGCAGCGCAGCTACACCCGTAGCAAAAACTGCCGCAGCTTCCCCTCCCTCGAGCGCCGCCAGTTTCTTTTCTAGGCAGAGTTGGTTGTGCCCACTATTTCGCGTGTAGCAGAGCCCTTCTGGGTTAGACCAATCCATCACCGATGGGTCATCCGGGAGCAGATAGGAGTTAGCCATCACTAGGGGCGTTCGAATGGCGCCAGTTGTAACATCAGCCATATTACCACCGTGTACCGCTTGAGTAGCAACAGCAAGACTAGCAAGATTTTGTTTGTCTGGGCGCATAGCATTGCTCCGAAACTGAGTGGAAATTCAGCGTGTAGCACTTTAATTTTGAAGGTTAGCATCTGCCAATCGAACTTCGCTGCCAACGGAGATCAGCTCTTGATGCTCATTAAACACCAAGGCGCCTTCCTCAATGGAACGAACTCGTCTTCTAACCAAAAACCAGCCTGCGACCAACGCCAGAGCATAAAACGGTGTTGCTGCGATAGTGAAAGTGCCTACAGGATAATTACAAGCAATCAGCGCAAGAACTAATCCAAAGAATCCAAGCGTTGCATAACCGCTGTATGGCGCCAGTGGCATCCTAAAGTCAGGGCGCTTGACAAGTCCGAGCTTAGACAACTTATAAAGCTTCAATTGGCACAGGACAATTCCAGACCAACTACCAATAATCAGGACAGCTGTGAGCGTCATTGCAATCTCGAACGCTTGACCAGGTACGATGGCATTCATACCAACCCCAAGGAGTGAGGCAACGGTGGTAAGCATAATGCCGGCAAATGGAACCCCTTGCTTGTTCATACGGGCAAGGTAGCTTGGAGCAGAGCCTTTGATAGCGAGTGATCGGAGAATACGACCGGTTGAATAGATGCCCGCATTCAGGGAGGAGAGTGCTGCAGTGACTAGAACCATATTCATGATTGCATCAGCCCCCTTGAAGCCTATAGAGCCGAAGAAGGTCACGAATGGGCTGACACCAGCTTGATAGGCTGAGTGAGGCAACAGCATCGCTAAAAGTAATACAGAACCAACATAGAAAATGGCGATCCTGAACATGACTGCTCGGATTGCCTTAGGCATCACTTCCTTGACGTTCTCAGCCTCACCCGCAGCCGTCCCAACGAGCTCAATACTACCGTAAGCAAATATCACACCCTGGATCATGATAATCGCGGGCATCAATCCAAATGGAAACCAACCCCCATTGTCAGAAATCAGCTTGAAGCCGACCTCGTGGCCAGGGAGCGGCGTACCAAAAAGCACCATGTAAATGCCCACGCACAAGAATGTAACGAGAGCAGCCACCTTGACGAAAGCGAACCAAAACTCAAGCTCTCCAAATATCTTCACAGATACTAGATTGAGCGCGGTGATAAACCCTAAGCAGCCCAAAGCAAGAGTCCATTGCGGTATGTCGGCCATGAAGGGGAAATAGGCCTTGAAGAAGCTCAAGTAAAGTGCTGCTGCGGTGAGGTCTGCGATGGCGACCATCACCCAGTCCGTCCAATACATCCAACCTACTGTAAATGCCCACTTCTCGTTATAGAACTCTCGTGCATATGAAACAAAGGAGCCCGTAGAGGGGCGATGCATAACCAGTTCACCCATAGCACGTATGATGAACCATGCAAATATACCGCACACCGCATAAACAAACGCTAGGGATGGCCCCGCCTCGGCCAAGCGCGCCCCAGCCCCCATAAACAAACCACTGCCAATCGCCCCACCAATAGCAATCATCTGAATTTGCCGTGGCTTAAGCGTTTTCTTATACCCTGCATCTTCCGCAGCAAAGGCATGACTATCAATTTTTGCAGCGCGAGTAGCTTCCACCGCGCGCGCAGATCCATTATTGTTCATCTTACACCTTTTTTATATTTATCAAGAATATCTACACGAGTGGCAGACACCCTTTCTTGGGTAATATTAAACTTTCTACCAGACCTTGGTGACTACGCCTTACTTCATCAGAGCGCAGCTCCATTCAAACAAACAACTTTCGGCTGCGTCATATCCTCATATGCAAATCGAACACCCTCACGCCCCATACTTCCATATTTGAAGCCGCCAAACGGCATCGCGTCGAAGCGATAGTCTGAAGAGTCATTAATCATGATCCCGCCTGCTTCAAGCTCGCGCGCAACCCTCAATGCGAGTTGGATATTGTTCGTGAACACACCAGCGTGCAGGGCGTATTCTGGACTGTTCGCCAGGACTAGTGCCTCATCCAAGGACTTGACCGATTGCAGCACCACAACTGGGCTGAACGCCTCGTCTTTCCATAACGAACAACTGGGCCCGACCTCTTCCAGAATGGTTGGCGAATAGATAGCCCCATCACGATGGTTACCGAAGAGAACCACTGCACCACTGGCCATCGCCTCACCAACCTGCGCTTGAGCACGTTTTGCTGCCTGGTCATTGATCATGGGGCCTACATCGGTTTCTTCTCTAAAAGGATCTCCAACAACTAGCGTTTTAGTCAGAGCAACAAACTGCTGCTTGAACTGCTCGTAAACACCTTCTTCGATCAGGATCCGTTGCGTACCAATGCAGTTCTGTCCTGCTGCCCAGTAAGCCCCAGACACACAGGCTTCCACAGCCAGTAGCACATCACAATCAGCAAGTACAATTATCGGTGCATTACCGCCAAGATCCATTGCCAGCTTCTTCAGTCCAGCACTTCGGGAGATTTTCTCGCCAGTGACAAAGCCGCCAGTAAAAGAGATCATTCGCACCGCGCGATGACTAACTAGAGCCTCTCCAAGGGCGGCCCCCCCAGTTGTGATCGTCACCACTTCAGGCGGCAGACCAGCCTTGACCATGCATTTAACCAAGTGGATCGCGGACAACGGCGCCAACTCAGAAGGTTTGAGAACAACCGCATTGCCACCAGCCACTGCAGGCCCAAGCTTATGAGCTACAAGGTTAAGCGGGTCATTGTAGGGAGTGATCGCCACGATAATCCCTAAAGGCTCTCGCGTGAACCATCCCTGACGACTCTCAGAGCCCACATAGGCATCAAACGGAATGACTTCACCAGCATTGCGCTTGGCCTCTTCAGCCGAAAGCTTCAGTGTGTTGATGCAACGTAGTACCTCCTTACGCGATTGCCTGAGCGTCTTGCCTGACTCAGCCACGATCAGCTTTGCGAAAACCTCCTTGTCCCGCTCAACCAGCGCGGCAGTTGTTTCCAGGATCTGAGCCCGCATGTGCCGGGGCAGGTTTCGTGAAATTGTCGCTCCCTGTCTAGCAGTGATGATGAGGTTATCAACGTGGCTTGCTGGCATGTCAGCCACCATGCCAACTACTGAACCATCAAACGGGCAAGTGACGGTAATCGACTCAAATGCAGTGGCAGTATCAACTTTTGGATTGTTCATCTCAGTTGCCCTGCTTGCGTTTAGGGATAGCTACAATGTCGGACAACAGCGCAAATGCAGTCTCAAAACGACCTGCCCCAGCGCCCACAAAGGTAGCCTCCGCAACAATGTCTGCTCCTGAAGAGCAAATTACAGACTCATTGATAGCTTCCGCAGAACCTTGTGGCAGCTGGCCGAACGCACCTTTTGTTTGCTCAAGTGTGGCGAGCTGCGCAGCTTGGAGGCCTTGATTGTGGATCACAGAGCCTAGAAGCGGATCACTGACTCCGACAGTTTCCAGCGTAAAGCCAAGCTCCCGCGCCCATACGTGATTTTTGTCGGCAACCAGTTGTGCCAGGGCCCGGTTGGCTCCCCCGAAACCTATGAAGGCGATTTTGTATTCCACCACGATCAAGACCTCTATTGTTTTACGTTGTGGTCGAGATACTAAATGCGCTTAACGCTCGCCAACACATGCCAAATAGCTCGCTTTTATGGGCGAACTGCTCATAGATACTGGCAACACGCTCAAATGAGCCAGATATTTTCCGAAAATAGAATTAAGTGGCCTAACGTTCAGCACCTTCAAAATTAGCTGCCTGCACATTAGGGATTGACACTCAAGCCAAAGACATCAAGCATCAAACCACAGACCGTAGAATGGATGGGTGAGCAAGGTTGTTTACGCTGCAGATGCATTGGAGCGACCGATCGACAAGCACAAGCGTTGTGCTCTTAAGGCCATAGAACCCTTACAACAACGACACATCGCAATTAATAGCAAGAGATAACATGCACTCTTCAAACTTGCTAATTCTACTTTACAAGCACAAATGCTGGTCTGAAAATAGAACAAATTCTGACCCACCTGATCACCCATGGACTTTTACATAAAAGCCAGGTGGCGGGAATTTTGCCAAAAGAATTCCTCAAGGACTGGAAATCTAATTTCACTTCTTTCTTAATCGATAACGTGTATCGCCCCGCTTAATACGGGGCACCCAAGGTGACTCACGCTATTTCAGCTCAAGTGTTTCAAGCAGATGCTGTAGATCCGCCCGAACCCGGCCCTCTGCACTCTTTAATGGCTGGGGAAGGCAGGGTTCAGAAGCCAGGCAGAGTAACTCTGCAGCAGCGGCCACTACCCGTAGACTTCCCCCGCCTCGAAGGAACAGTTTCCAAAGCGGCGCCAATTGAGCCGAAAGTCGCTCTGCCTCATCAGTATCGCCACGCTGGGCAGCGCGTGTGATTGCCAGTGCTGCTTCAGGAAATAAGCCACCGATCACCGAATACCAAACCTCACATCCAGCATTCAATCCCGTGGCAGCAGAGGCATCCCCAGACACTCCAATAGTCACATGCGCGGGGATGAGGGCACGCAAGCGCTCCACACGCGATTTGGCTTCAGTGGGCGAGGAATGCACTCCAGGAATTTTTATCGAACAGACGTTGGGCAAGTGAGCGATGCGAGCGTGCAATTCATCTGAAAACGCAAAGTGATTAGTTCCAGGGTTGTCATAAACACAAAGCGGAACAGATAAATTTGAGGTGACGACATTATAGAGTTCAAAGACCTCTGTTTCACTCAACACTTGGTATGACAAAGGGGCCAATAGAACAGCGCTTACTCCGGCGTTTTGTGCATCTTCAGCCAGCTCTAATACGTGCTTTGTCCGCAAAGAACCGATGCTTACCATGACAGGTGTGCGTTCTGCGTGCTCAACAGTTAATTTCGCCAGGTGTGCTCTTTCAGATCGTGTTAGATACGCGTAGCTACCTGTCGACCCCAATGCGCCTATAGAGTCAACGCCAGCCTCAACCAAGCGTGAAACTAACCGAACATACGAAGCTTCATCGATTCGATCTTCGTTCATTGGGGTTAAAGGGAAAGCACTCAAGCCAGTGAACATAATCTTTACCTCTCGTTTTCCAATTGTGCGCTTTGATCCGAAAAATCACTCCCAATGGCCCAATTACCCTCACTTTAGGACTTGAGCTGGCTTCAACCTGGCTGAAACGCAGGGTAGAATTGTCCCGAACGTCATCATACATTGGCATAGGACAACAGTGAAGCTATCAGGAACCACCGCATCTGAGATCTATGAATGTGTTCGAGAAGGAGTGCAAACTGGATCACTGCAGCCAGGCGACTCGCTCCCACCTGTCCGAGAGCTTGCAGAGGCGCTTGGTGTCAATCGAAATACAGTAGCTGCCGCTTATCAGCGGCTGGTGAAGGTCGGCATCGCTTTAACCCAAGGCCGGCACGGCACGTCGATTTGTGAGCCATCCCATGCAGGTGAACAGGAAGGACTCAATCTAGACACTGCCCTAATCGACCTCGCTGATGGCAATCCAGATCCTGACCTCCTGCTTGATATCAGCCGATTTACTGTAAGCCCATGGCCTCGACCCTATCTATACGGGGATCAAACGGTACTACCTGAGCTCCAAAAATGGGGACATGAATGGTTCGCACCAGACTGTCCGCCCGAATTTGAGTTAGAACTGACTCATGGAGCAGTAGACGCTATCGAGCGACTGGCGGCAGCCCAGCTGGTGGCAGGCGACAAGGTGGTGGTAGAACAGCCGTGCTTCCTCGGCACAATTAACGCTCTTCGCCTTGCGGGCATGCATGCCGTTGGGGTGCCTATCGATGAAGATGGGATGCTTCCCGATGCACTGGATATGGCCTTGAAAAACGGCGCCCAAGCGCTCCTGATCACTCCAAGAGCCCATAACCCTAGCGGGTGCAGCCTTTCCGTTTCGCGAGCCGAACAAATTCAAAGAATTCTGGAAAAATACCCGAATGTGCTTGTCATAGTTGATGACCATTTCGCGCTCCTAGCTGAAACGCCCTACCACTCCGTTATCCCAGTCTCTTCCGGCAGGTGGGCTCTCATTCGCTCAGTATCAAAGGCACTCGGGCCTGATCTGCGTCTCGGCTTTTTAGCTTGCGATGTTGGTACAGCTCAACGGCTTCGCAGCCGTCTGGCCCCCGGAATGACATGGGTGAGTCATATTCTGCAGGTCATCATGAGCAGGAGCCTGAACGACCCAAGCACATTTGAGATGCTTGAACTCAGTCGAAAACGCTATGCAGAACGCCGCAATCGCTTGAGGAGTTTGCTCAGCCAGAACAATATCCCCTCCTTTCCATCATCAGATGGTTTCAACGTCTGGATCCCTCTGGAAAAAGACATGAGGGATGTGGCTTTTGAACTCGCAAAGCGAGGGTGGCTCGTTCGCCTGGGAAGTGCATTCGCTGTGCAGAGCTCGCCGCTAGCCATTCGGGTGACGGTTTCTAAACTCACTGATGATTTAGCAAGCGCATTCGTCCTAGACCTCAAAGCATCACTCTGAAATGTGTGCTGCTTAGGATATCGGGTAACGTAAAGCAGGGCGAACGCTCGCCCTGCTTCGGTGGGCCTAATTAGGCTCGATGATCTAGCAGCCTACAGATAATCTGAGGCAGCCCAACCTCGATAGCTGACAACCCTCTCCCCACTTCCACTTTTGCCATCACACTCAGGCGAAGCCAAGCTATCTTTCGTGTCTAGGAACGCCTGTGGCCAAGCTATTCGACTGCCCCACAGCTCACACGCTGTTCAACCATCTTTCGCTGCTTCGAGAACGATCTCATCAACGGCAACACGATGCTGACTAAACCCAGCACGGCCATTCCTACACCCACCCACAGCGGCGACCGAAGACCAAAGCCAGCATCGATTGCCTCACCACCAGCCCAGCTGCCAAAGGCCAACCCACCGGTAATGACTGATGTGTGAAGGGTGTTCACCAGCGCATGAGGTTCAGCAGCCTTCATTACTCGGGCAACCATCGCCGGATTGAGGGCAACACCTGTAAACCCGAATGCAATGAAGCAACCGAGATTTAACCAGCGATGATCCCCTGCCAAGGCGAACCCACCAAGCGCCAGTATGAGCAGCAGTAGCCCCCACCCTAGAGTCTGGAATGTGTAGCGATCAGCAAGTCGACCGACAACGGTGTTTCCGATCACATTGCCAATACCGTAAAGGGCCAGGAGAGGGGCTACCGAACCGGGCAGCACGCCCACTTCCTCAATGAGAATCGGGGTGATGTAACTGAAGGCTGCGAACGTGGCACCGATGATGCATCCGCTGGTGAAATATGCTGCCCAAAGGCTTCCGTTCTTGAGGCTTTGAATCTGAAGCCGCAGCGGTGGTTGCCGATTTGTTTGAGCACTAGGTACGCACTTGGCGACCAGGAATGTGCAGAGCAACGAGAGCACCGCTACCACCCACGAGCTGGCCCGCCAGCCGTACATATGCTGAACCACGTTGGTAAGGGGAACGCCAGCGACAGGCGAAAGCATCAATCCTGCAAGCACAATCGAAATCGCGCGCCCCCGAGCATCAATGCTCACAAGGCCGGCACAAATGGTCATGCAGAGACCGATACACGCTGAACTTGCTACGCCCATGACAACCCTAGCACCCAGCAAAACTTCATAGCTTGGAGCTGCGGCAGCCATTGAGGATGCGCCAACGAATAATGCCAATAACCCCACTAGAGCGTGCTTATTGCCGATGCCACCGGAAATTAAAAGCACCGCAAGAGGTGGCCCGCCCAAGGCCATACCCAAGGCATGAAATGCAATCAGGTTTCCCACCTTAGCCAGGCTAACTGAGAACGCATCAGCAAGGGCTGGCATAATACCCGCCACCATGAACTCGCCAGTAATCAGCGCAAAAATAGTGAGCCCGAGGAGGTACACCGTGAAGGGAATTTTTGATCGGTTGGCCATGAAACACTCTTGAATCCGTGAACGCAATTCCTTGGGCCGGCACGGCACTCCCGCCAACCGCAAAGCTGAGATGCTTCAGGAAATGCCCTGCCCATGAGCAGCCTAGCGTGGATCCTCATCCTGCTCGGGCTCGGTGTGAGCTGTTACTGCCCTGACTGCGCATTCCTGAAGATATTTCGAGGTCGTTATATTGACCGCAACGGTCATCGAAATCTATAGTCACGCATCGAACCGCCCCTAGTGAGGCCATCATGTCAGCTGATCTGCACCACCTTCTGCTGGTATTCACGGTCTACATCATCGGTGCCGCCAGCCCAGGGCCAAGCAACATGCGCATTATGGGCGTAGCCATGCAAGATGGGCGGAGGTCTGCGCTCTGTCTTGCCGCCGGCGTGGTTAGTGGATCACTTTTCTGGGGAAGTCTGGCGGCCACCGGGATCTCGGCGGTACTAGCAAAATATGCTCAGGCCTTGGTGATCATGAAGATCTTGGGTGGGGCCTATCTACTGTATCTTGGATTCAAGGCGGCTCGATCTGCTCTGCAAACCGATGAGCAGCTTGCTAATGCAGCTGGCATACCGCAGAAAGCTTCAGAATTGCAGCTGTATCAGCGAGGCCTGCTGATGCACTTGACCAACCCCAAAGCTCTCCTTGGTTGGATAGCAACCATGAGCCTGGGCCTGGGTGCAGAAGCCTCACAATCAACCGTAGCTATCATCCTGGCAGGATGTGCATTCCTGAGTGTTACGATTTTCTGCGGCTACGCGATAGTTTTCTCAACAGCCCCAATGATTCGAGCTTATCAACGGGCTCGTCGTTTTATTGAAGGCTCTTTGGCGATGGTGTTTGGAGCAGCAGGCCTCAAGCTCCTACTTGCCCGCTTCTAAGCCGTCGGCCACCCCTTCAGTTATATAAATAGATTTCTACTCCCGCTCTAGTTAAGCCCTTCCCTTCCGGAAACAGTCCAACCTAGGTTATCTCGTGCTGCCTATTTGACAGGCCAGCCCGCCGGGCATGAGCATTTTTTCTGCTCAATTACCCTTCCGCTCAATGCGTCTCACACACTGATCAACTGGGAAATTACCCGCCTGGATGACACAGCAGATTCTGCTGCCTGGCGGCACCAAACAGCGGATTCCGCTGCATTAAAAGGCCCGTTCAACCAGCATTTCATCGTGCCCCCCCTGAAAATAGGCACGTAAAGAGCAATCACACTCCAGTAGCCCCCGGTGCTGCGGGGCTTTGCTCGCCCTTTTTCACAAAACGCTGTTTCAGAACATAACAGCAAAATCCGTTGCTTGGCCTTCATCCCGTCCGAAGACAGGCAACTGAAAGGAGTAGAAGATGACTCGCTACATTGACGTACCTAACCTGGCTCGCCTGGTAATCACTAAAGGGCTGCCGGTTTGCCTGTCTGAGATGGCTGAGTATATCCAGCAAGACTATCAGCGTTGGCACGATTTTGAAAAATGCGCTCGGGTAGCTAACCACTCACCTGAAGGCGTGATCGAGCTCATGCCAGCGTCCGATGCAAACCTGTATGCCTTTAAGTACGTCAATGGTCATCCTAAAAATACCCATAACGGCATGTTGACTGTTATGGCTTTTGGTGCTCTGGCTGATGTAGACACAGGCGCCCCTCTGCTACTGGCCGAGATGACCCTGACGACTGCAGTTCGTACAGCAGCGACATCTGCACTTGCTGCCAAGTACATGGCTCGCGAAAACAGCCGCTCAATGGCCTTGATCGGCAATGGCTCGCAGAGCGAATTTCAAGCTGTAGCGTTCCACACCATCCTTGGCATTGAAGAGATTCGTTTGTACGATATTGATCGTGAGGCTTCGGAGAAGCTCATAAATAACCTCTCAGGTTATCCAGGTATCAATTTCATTATCGCTGACTCGGTAGCTGATGCAGTTCGTGGTGCTGATATTGTTACCACTGTCACTGCAGACAAGGCCTACGCTACCATTTTGACTCCTGAGATGATCGAGCCAGGCATGCACTTGAATGCTGTTGGCGGTGACTGCCCGGGTAAAACTGAGCTTCATCGCGAGATAGTTGAAAATGCTTACGTAGTTGTTGAGTATGAGCCGCAGAGCCGCATTGAGGGCGAGATTCAACAAATGCCTGCAGACTCGCCAACCGTTGAATTCTGGAAAGTAGCAGAGGGCTCTGCTCCGGGCCGTGAAAATCAAGCGCAAGTCACGTTGTTCGACTCGGTTGGCTTTGCGATTGAGGATTACTCAGCGCTCCGCTATGTCATGGACGTAGCTCGCGATTTGAACATCGGCGAAGAAATCTCCCTAGTTCCAAATCTCAAAAACCCAAAAGATCTGTTCGCGCTATTGCAACCTGAGGTTGGCATCGCGCTCAAAAAGCAAGCTTAAGCAAAACACACCGCCGAGCTCTTGCTCGGCGGTGTCGTTGCAAGCATAAATTTATCCATTCGACTTCACAATGAGCTCCAAACAGAGCATCATTATCGCCTTGAAATTAAAGCACTATTAATTTGTCCAAGGCACAAAAACTTGCGCCTACCCTCGGGCAAATTAGCCCATACAAAAAGCCTTCGGCATGACAATAATTCGCTCAAAAAAAGCAAGGGGCAATATGACACAGCACCAAGCCTCCAAAATACAAACTCAAGGAAACCCCACGCTAGAACGCCGACTGGAAAACCGTCACATCCAGTTGCTCTCAATCGGTGGAGCCATCGGCACTGGCTTGTTCATGGGATCGGGCAAGATCATTGCGCTGTCCGGCACATCCATTCTTCTGGTATACGCGATCCTCGGCTTCTTCGTGTTTCTGGTAATGCGCGCGCTAGGCGAGTTGCTACTTTCCAACTTAGGCTTTAAATCGTTCGCCGACATTGCCACGCACTATCTTGGCCCGCAAACTGGCTTCATTGTGAGCTGGTCGTACTGGTTTGCATGGAGTATTGCCGCCGTAGGCGACATGGTAATGATGGCCAGCTTTGTGCAATACTGGTTTCCCACGATGCCGACGGGGACTATCTGTTGCGGGATCATTGCAACGCTGACAATCATCAACATGATGGCAGTCCGTATCTTCGGGGAAGTAGAATTCTGGTTTGGCCTCATCAAAATTTTGGCTATCTGCCTGCTGATTGTTACGGGTGTGATGATGGTCGCCATGTCGTTCACATCACCAAACGGTACGCCAGCGTCGTTCAGCCATCTACTACAAGATGGTGCTGTATTCCCTCACGGCCTTAGTGGCTTCCTGGCGGGCTTCCAGATTGCCGTTTATTCTTTCACCGGGACGGAAATGATCGGCACTGCCGCAGCCGAAGCCAAAAACCCAGAACGCACGCTTCCACGTGCCATCAACGCCATCCCATGGCGCATTGTGTTGTTCTACGTATTGTCGATCGCGTGCATCATCAGCGTGGTTTCCTGGAAAGAAGTACCAATTTCCAGAAGCCCTTTCGTAGAGCTTTTTGTGTTTGCTGGCCTCCCAGCTGCAGCAGGAATGGTCAACTTCGTCGTGCTGACTGCAGCGATGTCAGCTGCCAACAGTGGCCTGTATTCCTGTGGTCGGATGCTGTTCGGTTTGTCAGCTCAGAAACGGGCGCCGCAATGGATTGGAAAGCTATCCAAACTCGGTACACCTGTACATGCTGTTCTGTTCACATCTACTTGCATGTTGATAGGTCTGGCTCTGCTGTGGGTGGTTCCGGAAGCCATCACTTTGTTCACGCTACTGTCGACCATCACAGCGGTAATTACGCTTTTCACATGGAGCGTAATCATGGCGTCCTACTTGGCATATCGTAAACGAGACAAGGAATTGCACGAGCGCTCTAATTTCAAAATGCCGGGTGGCATCGCAACGGCCTATCTAACGATCGTATTCCTTGTATTTATCGCCTGCATGTTCACCATGGAAGACGATACAAGAACCGGCCTGTGCATAGCTCCATTGTGGTTCGGTATACTGATAGTTACTTATCGGAAATACTACAAACGTGTAGACGAGATGGACAACCCAGAGCAGGAGCACTTGGAAGCTGTAAGCGCGCGTTAAGTTTAGAGATAAGGTAAGCTACGGCGAGGTTTGCGTAGCTTACCGTGCATGAGAAGTAATCGACATGAAAAGCCACACAGCTGGAATCAAGATCGACCCGCACACAAAGAGCAGGATACAAGCAGCAGCACAATCTCTTGACCGCTCTCCCCACTGGTTCATGCGCTATGCTATTTCTCTACTTCTAACGGAGGTCGAAAACGGAGCATCTTTAGCAGATCTTCTTTCTCCAGCAGACCTGGAGCGTGACCGCCAGAAATTCAGCGTTGAATTACGTCTTCAAAAGAACGACGAGATGTAAGATGCTTAGAAGACTCTCTCTGAGCAAGCGAGTAAAATGTCAGGCATGCTGTCAAGGATCGAGGAGCTAGCATACTTTTTCCAACACTTCAATCAGAATAACTCAAACGCCTACCATCATGGGTATACACGCTTCCACGACTCAGTCTTACTCAAAAGTTTTTTCTTATGGATACAAAAAATCAGATCATTCGAGTCACGCCGCTGGATCGCATTGACGAAGCAATAATTGATGTCTTGCGACACAATGGCCGAATAACCTACGAAAAACTTTCCACTCTGGTACACCTCACTTCGCGCCCCTGCTTGGAGCGAGTCCGGAAGTTAGAAAAGCGTGGAATAATTCGTGGTTACGGGGCAGTCATTGACCTTCAATTAGTATCTCCAGGTCTCTCACTGCTTGTTCTCGCGGCCCTTTCAAATCAGAGTGGGCGCTCTGCTCAACAAGCGTTCGAATCAACCATCAAGAAATGCCCTGAGGTTTATGACTGCCAGCTGATCAGCGGACACTACGATTACAGCATCAGAATGCGCTGTCGTGACATGGAGCATTATCGGGTACTTACTGAAACATGGATGAACAACAGCGAGCTTCACATTGACAAGCTTATCGCACATCCAGAGCTATCTGTAATAAAAAGCTCACTCCCGGGCCTTTAAACAAAGAAGACTGCACAGAAGACGTGCAGCCTTTTATCTACTCGGTGATCGCCAAATCAGCGACACCTCAAATTCCTTTTATTATACTGCCCCCATGCAACGGAGCAAACCATAAGCATTTTCCAGAAGCTTTGTACTTTGAGTTTCATAAGATTACCTGTTGCTGGTGTAGAGATTTTGCCTGTAGCTCAGTACCTATTTGGTAGAGCCCAGGCTACTCAATGGCAAAACTTTAGAAAAGCTATAAAATCTAACCTAGGTTAAGTCAAGCTAATTCAGGTGGTCAGCATGAACCTTGTACATCCCCAAATCTCAGCGTTCATTGCAGTCTTGGAGGAGGCAAGCTTTGAAAAAGCCGCCCATCGCCTGTTTGTAACGCCCTCAGCGATATCTCAACGCATCAAGGCCCTTGAAGACAGGCTAGGCCAGGTGCTCATCGTACGCGAGACACCCTGCCGCCCCACTCCTGCAGGCGAGCGGCTTCTCCGCCGAGTACGCCCCATGCAGGTTCTTGAAACCGAGGCCTTGGCTGATTTCCTTCCAGGATCCAGCACCTCAGCATTTGCAAGCTCGATACCCATTGCAGTGAACGATGACTCGCTGTGCACCTGGCTCGTTTCCGCCCTGGCTGCCATCCACCAAGAGCATGGTTATCTCTTTGACATACAACGAGATGACCAAGGCCATACACTGGAGTTCTTGAAAAATGGCGCAGTCATGGGTGTTGTCACCTCAGAAGCTGAAGCCCTACAAGGTTGTCAGGTTCACTTCTTGGGATCCATGCGATATCACGCGATTGCTTCGCCAATATTCATCCGACGCTTCTTTGGTGAGGGTGTTACCGCTGAGAGCCTGGCAATAGCACCAGTCATTGCTTACAACCGCAAAGACATACTTCATTCATCGTTCATACGCTCACTCAGCTCAACCGAAGTCAGCCCTCCAGTGCACTATCTTCCCTCTGTTACTGGCCTTGTGGAGGCGGCTGAACGCGATTTGGGTTGGTGCGTAGTCGCAGAAGGACTGTTTGAAGCATCTTCAAACGCCAAAAAAATCGCAGAGATAGCACCTGGTATGCATGTTGATGAACCAATTTACTGGCAGCATGCTGCAGTGCGCTCAGACACCCTTTTAGCCATCACAAGGGCTATCAAAGCCGCAGCTGCAAGAAGCTTGCATTCGTGAAGCCAACAAGGTGTCAGCAAGGTGGCCTCCTCTATATGTGATGACCACCTGAACCAAATCCTAAATATCGAGGACACTCAGCACCCGAATGAGTCTCTGCCGCGTAGCAGAAGTGCAAGGCTGCATCGGCTCTCGTACCCCCCCATCCAGAATCCCTTCAACCTCCAGGGCCGCCTTCACAACCGCTGGATTTGGCTCAGCGAAAGCCATCTGCATCCAGGGAAGAAGGCGATAGAAAGTCTCTCGACCTCCAGACACATCGCCCTCATCCAATTGTCGCTGCATTTTCACGTAGAGGTCAGCCCGGACATGCGCCGACGCAGAGATAGCGCCTGCCCCGCCCAGACATAGGCTGTTGAACAGCTGCGAGTCTTCGCCAGCCAATACTTGAGCATGGCCATCCTGGATTAGTGCCATGGTGGTTTCACTGTCGCCGCCGCAATCCTTAACTGCCCCAATGCGTGGATGCTGGACGATCCTTCTAAGCGTTTCCCGATCGATCCGAGCGCCAGTCCTGTAAGGGATGTCGTAAACAATAACAGGGACGGACGCTGCATCAGCGATCGCGGTGAAAAAGGACTCAATGCCTGCTTGTGAAGGCCTGATATAGCACGGTGCCGGCACCAGCAAGCCTGCGATTTCGCGCTTCTGAATTTCCATCTGGAATGACAATATCTCTCGCATGTTGTTGCCCGAGAGCCCCATCACGACCTGAGAGGGCTGAACCCAAGTGAGGACAGCATCGAGCACTGATAGCTGCTCAGTTTTTGATAGTGCCGCTGCCTCTCCCGTGGTGCCGCAGACCACAAATCCGGCAACGCCATCCGCGATAAGCTTTTTTACCAAGCGCTCTAAAGCATCAAAATCGATCTCATCTGACCGGAATGGTGTAACCAAGGCAATCCAGATCCCACTAAAACTCGACATAAAAAACTCCCATTACTGACTGAAAATGAGCGTCAGAAGGGCAAGAGTCGAAAGAGGTCTGGTAGGAATACCTAGCGCCATCTGTCTCGTCAGCCCACCTGACGAGACAGCGCGCCTCAGTCAGATGAGCGGCTGTTTCTTGGATTTCTTAGCAACGACAACACGCAACCGTGCTGAAGCCCGAAGGCTAAAAGCAGATACTGCGTGATCGAATAGAGGCATTGAAAATGCTCGTTGCGTAAGTGTTGATCGATAATCACTGGTCACGAACGCAAGCGTCAACTGGCATTTTGCTCGTTTTCTACGTGGCGCTTCCCACTTATTCCCTTAAATCTCAGGAATTTGAGTTGATTGACCGAGCTCAGCTCACTGATCAACATCCCAAAGATGATAAGACCCGCACCAAGCAGATTAATGCTGCTTAACCTGTCCCCTGCCAGGAAATAGCCAAACACACCACCGAAAACCGGTTCAGCTAAAAGTATCAACGCTACCTTCTGGGCTGAAATCACTGTCTGCGCTTTGGTTTGCACTGCGTACGCGAAGGCCGTGCTCAGTAACGCAAGAAGCACCACAACCATCTGACTGTCCACGTCGGCGGGTACAGTGAATTCACCCTCCCCAACGCTCCAGGCTAAGGAAAGCACACCTACCGTGAACAACTGGATAACCGCAAAGGCCAGTGGTGAGCCTGAAAAGCGCCCCTTAGAGAGAACTACGATGTGTGAGGCGAAGAAGACAGCACACACAAGGATCAGCAGATCACCCACGTGGAACTCGAATCCTCTGGCGCTCAAGAGCGCCAATCCTGCTAAGGCAATGACTGCTCCCACCAGCTGGAGGGCGCTAGTCTTTTCACCACTTACGAAATACAGAATCATGGGAGTGAAAACTACAGCAAGCCCGGTTATGAATCCCGCATTTGACGGCGAAGTGAGCTGGATGCCTGTCGTTTGAAATGCAAACGCAACGAACAGCACAAAACCCGCCACTATTCCGAGCAGCCAGTCCTTTCGCCCTATCCTCAGCAGCGACTTAAACGCAAACGGCAGCAGACTCACCCCACCCAGCAGGAACAACCAGCTGTTGAGGCACGATGCTGCCGTGCCTTGGAGATCGTGCTTTGCGACGAAGCTCCAGCCCCAAATTGCGGTGACAACCACCAGAGCGAACGACCAAAACTTAGAGCGGTTCACATCGAACTCCATGCGCCAAGACAATACCAGCTTCCAGCTTATACGCTGGTAGGGCCTGGCATAAGATCATACGGATGCTTCCAACCAGGCATCGCCATGATACGCGCCTTCCAGGCCTGGATATTCGGAAACTCTGAATCACTTATCCCGGTAGCCTCAGGCATGAAGACATAGCCAGCTAACGATAAATCGGCAATGGTTAGTCGCTCGCCGACAAGGAAAGATTTATCGCGAAGGTGATCGTCCACAATCTGATACGCGGCACGCGCTCTGTCGCGCAGGAACTGTACCTCTGGCGTTTCGCCTGCCTTTTGCAGCCCGAATATGAACCGCAAGGTGGCGTAGTAGCTTGTAAATTTGTGGTTATCGAAAAGCATCCATCGCCAGATCTCTTGCTTTTCCTCTTCACTATCAGGGCCAAATTGACCAGTCGCTGAAGCTAGGTAATCCAGGATAAGCGCAGACTGACTGAGCTTTTTATCACGATGCTCCAGCACAGGAACCTCACCCTGTTCGTTGACTGCTGCCCGCCATTCCTTGGTCTTTGTCTCTCCGTTCAGGTAGTCAACGAAAATGGGCTGCCAGTCTCGCTTCGCGAGAGCGAGAAACAAAGCAACCTTGTACGCGTTACCTGACAGGGCAAAGCAGTGCAATCTGAACTCTGACATGTTAATTGGCCTTGTTGATGCAAATTCGGAGGTGCTGGAGCCTGCAACGACAACATTCCCGCGAGCGGAACTGGTCTGTGTTAGGCATCAGACGCATAGAGTGCACCAACATCTAGGCCAATGCAAACATTGACCTATGACAATCAATTATTTTATGTGTAGACTGCTGACCCCTGCTTTTGCCCCTAACCACAAAAGCGTTCTCCACCCGCTGTGGCCCGAGCAGTTGAGCAGTTCATCGTCAGTTTGATGGAAGCACCCATGATCTACCTGTTGTGGTTACTACCGACCTTCGTCGTGGCAATTGCTATTGGAAGCGGACGCTTCAACGCCTCCAGTTCTGCCCTCCTTGGACTGCTGGTAGCCGCTCCCATTGCGGCAGTATCTGGCCCAGAGATCTTTGGCTTATCACAGCTCAGCACAGCTCTGTCTCGGGGACTTTGGATAGGGGCCACCATCGCTCCCTACATCGTTGGCGGCCTGCTCTTCTGGCAAGTAGCTATGCACAATGAACCTGGTGCACCTCAGGTCGTTGCCACAAGCGAATTTTCCGGCGTGCACCTGATGCAACGAAAGACCGCTTTCTTTGCCTGCTTCCTGATTGGCCCTTTTGCAGAGTCAGCCACTGGCTTTGGCGTTGGCATGCTGGGAACTATCGCGCTACTCAGAAGCATGAAGCTCGCCCCTTCACACCTGATGATTTTTGCACTGCTCAGCCAGACACTGATTCCGTGGGGCGCCATGGGAAGCGGGACGATCTTGGCGGCAGCCTATGCACGCATGTCACCTGCTGATCTGAGCTTCTATTCAATTGTGCCCGTCTCGCTGCTCATGCTGTTATGGCTCCCACTTTTCTGGCGCACAGCGGATGCAGCAGGACTGAAAGCATCGACGGCTGAACATATTCAAGAAGCCGCATGGATCGCTGCTGGAATGGCATCCCTAGCGCTCGCAACCAAAGTCCTGGGCCCGGAAACTGGTCTTTTGGCTGCCTTTGGCCCTTTGATTGTCCTACGCTTCCTGAGTGACAAACGACCTACTGCTCAGCAGGCATGCCAGGCGTTGAAAAAAATTGCACCCTATGTCCTGCTCATCTGCGGCCTGGTTGCTACTCGCGTCCTGCCTGAGGTCAAGCAGATCCTGACATCTGCGGGTAGAGTTTCTCCCTACAGCGATCTACCTTCCTGGCCCCCTTTCTACCACGCCGGCACTTGGCTGATCGCTGGAGGAATTATCACAGCATTGGCGAGGGGACAGCTTCACCTTATCGGACGCGAGGCAAAATCCGCTGTGAAGACAGGGAGGCATGCCATATTGACCGTGTTCCTCTTTGCCATGATGGCCGAGATCCTTTCGGTTGCCGGCATTTCACATGCCTTTGCTCAGGGCATGTTCAGCAGCCTAGAGTCCTTCGCCATTCTCATCACCCCGTTCACCTCGGCTGCATTCGGCATCTTGGCCAATAGCGGCAATGCCCCCAATAGCTTGTTTATGCCCTCACAATACGCTTTGGCCTTGCAGGCCGGGCTCAGCGTCCCGGCGGTTGCTGCCCTGCAGCATGCGTCAGGTACGTGCATGAGTATCTTCTCCCCTGTGCGGATGTCTATTGCTGCGGGACTTGCCGAGGGTCGCGGCCAGGAGCGAATTGTATACAAAGCACTTTTTCCTTATGCAGCAGCTGCTTTACTGCTTTTCTTCCTCATTGCAGTTTTTGTCAACAAATACTGATTAGTTCATAAATATCAAAAAGCGCCCTGAGCATATTGCTTACGGCGCTTTTTTTGTGTAATCAAAAATAGAAAAAATGCACATGCAACTGTCGTTTTGCTCGATAAAAAAAGCATTTTGGCCTATTTAGCACTTCGTACCTATTGGCATATCCTCCCTCCCTCGCCTATGAATGGGCACACCGCATAAATAGGTGTATGAAGAAGTTCTAGACGAACAAGTGCCGACCACACCAGGACGACATAAGAGCCCGATGGTCTGCCCTCTAAATTGATTTTAGCTTCCTGTCACTTACCTAGCGACCATCAATTATGAATACAAGGAAGATATTTATTCTCAGCAGCATCAGCACCCTTCTAAAAGAGACAATATAAAGGTATGAGGCATGAAGCACAGCAATAATTCTATATCGCATGAAGCAGTGGACGACGCACCGGATGATTCGTCCCTGAAGCGAAACCTGAAAAACCGACATATCCAGCTGATCGCAATCGGTGGAGCAATTGGTACGGGCTTGTTCATGGGCTCAGGCAAGACCATAAGCGTATCTGGCACCTCGATCATCTTCACCTACGCGATCATCGGCTTCTTCATGTTCTTTGTGATGAGGGCCATGGGTGAAATCCTGCTGTCAGACCTGAAGCACAAGACCTTCACCGACTTTTGCACACAGTACATCGGGCAGTGGGCAGGTTACTTCATAGGCTGGTCGTACTGGCTAGCATGGGTGGTGGTAGCGATCGCCGACTGCACCGTGATCAGCAGCTACATGAAGTTCTGGTTCCCGGACATCCCAACCTGGGGCCCCGCTTTCAGCGTACTCGCCATCATGTTTGCTTTGAACATGTTTGCCGTGAAGATGTTCGGCGAGGTCGAATTCTGGTTCGCTTTGATCAAGGTTGTAGCGATCATTGCACTGATCGTGACCGGGGTGGTGATGATCAGCCTGTCGGTCACCTCACCGCAAGGCGTAGTCGCCTCCCTGAGCCACCTCACAGAGGACGGGGTAGTCTTTCCCTATGGCATCAGCGGATTCTTCGCTGGTTTCCAAATCGCAATCTTTTCCTTTGCAGGTGTTGAGCTGATTGGCACCACCGCAGCTGAAAGTCACGACCCACACAAGACCCTGCCGAAGGCCATCAACTCGGTACCGGTACGAGTCATCATTTTTTACGTCCTGGCATTGGGTTGCATCATCTCCGTATCTTCCTGGGCGAAAATCAACATTGATCAAAGCCCATTTGTGCAGGTCTTTCTGATCGCTGGTCTCCCTGCTGCAGCTGGCATGATCAACCTGGTTGTGCTGACTTCGGCCAT
Source organism: Pantoea sp. Ap-967 (assembly GCF_011752565.1). Classification (GTDB taxonomy): domain Bacteria; phylum Pseudomonadota; class Gammaproteobacteria; order Pseudomonadales; family Pseudomonadaceae; genus Aquipseudomonas. The sequence goes on along the minus strand of NZ_VWXK01000024.1, from coordinate 56,716 downwards.
GTCTGCTGCGAATTCCGGTGTATTCGCAACAAGCAGGATGTTGTACAGCCTCTCGGGGAAAGGCCAAGCGCCAAAGCTCTTCCGCGTCCTCTCCAATTCGTCCATCCCTATGCGAGGCCTGGTCTTCTCCTGCCTGTGTATGGGCGCTGGCCTGGTGATCTTGTTCATCATCCCAGAGGTGATGAAAGCGTTCACAGTGCTTACCACCATCTCCGCAATCCTGTTTATTTTCGCTTGGGCAATGATCGTGGTTGCCTATATCCGCTACCGCAAGATTGATCCTCAACTGCACATCGCATCACGCTTCAAAATGCCTGGTGGCTTGCTGATGCCTTGGCTTGTCTTGGCCTTCTTTGCCTTCGTGATTGTGCTGCTGGCCCTGGAGCCAGACACACTGCACGCAATGCTCTGCATGCCAATCTGGTTTGCCATTCTGGCTCTGGCCTATCGTCGAAAAGGCAAGGCCGTGCAACTGGCTAGCGAGACCTCCGTCTCCTAATGAAAAAGGGCTACCAGGGTCATACCCTGATAGCCCTTTTATCCCATACTGGGACTAGATGAGCTTGCTCAAGACAAATGTGGTAACCGTGTTCTCAACACCTGGCATGGCTGCAATCAGCTTCCACACCATATGGACGCGCTCTGGGTGAGCGGCTTCGATCCTTACCATTAGATCGAACTCACCACTCATGACCTCGCACATGGTCACCTCTGGAATAGCCTTTACCCCCCTCACTACATCCTCACCGCGCATTCGGTCATGGCGATACACGAAAATGATTGCACTGATCGGTGCAGACGGCTTACGACCCGCTCCTACGCGAATCGTATAGCCCTGAATTGCCCCATCCCGCTCCATGCGCTCAATGCGCTGACGGACTGCATTCCGCGAAAGGTTAACCTTGGAGCCCAGCTCAGCATGGGAAATCTTGGCGTTAGCAGTCAGCTCAGCCAGGATCCGCTCATCTTGAGGATCGAGCAGACGTTTCATACGTTCTTCCTATATGCCTCGAAGAAATCGGGAGAGACCTTCAACATCACCTTTGCTGAGCACGACATGATCCACGGACAGGGTCGGCGATTCGGGTACTTCCCCACTCCACATGTTCAACTCAGCCAAAAGCTGCGAAGACTTGCTGGGCGCAAGTTGTGCCAAAGTCACCATGGGGCTTGCAATGCTGCGACGGTGAAGCCGTGCCGCCAGGGCACCAGTCGCGGTCTGCGGATCAACCGCTGTGCCTGCTTCCTTAAACAGCGTAAGCAGCTCCTCCCTTACCTGCTCGTCTGCAACCGCGTAGGAGTCAAACAGCATCCGAGCCTGTAGCCACTGCTTGTTCCCGATGCTCAGCTTACCTGAGTCCTCGAAAATGGCCATGAGGTGCTGCACCGTGCAGCCATCATGATCATAGAGCTCCCAGATGAACCGTTCGAGGTTGGAAAAGAGTGAGAAATCCATCGAGGGAGACAGCGAATGACTCACCTCACGGGTTGAGTAGTTGTTCTGGTTGATGAAGCGATGCAAGGAGTCATTGGTGTTCGTCGACACGATAACCTGATTGATTGCCAGCCCCATTTTTTGAGCGATGAAGCATGCGTAAATTTCCGCAAAGCTCGCACCTGGAATACTGAAACCAACCGGGCGCGCACCGCCCCCAAGCTGGAGGGCACTGTGGAAAAAGAAGACGATCTGTGCCAGCACACCTACCCAATTCGTAGAGTTGAAACTGATAGGAAGAACACCTTCAAGCGGCCAGGCGCGTAGCACCTTGGAAACGAGCGTCTGGCAGTCATCGAAGCTGCCATCAATCTCGATCAACTGGACGTGATCTGAGCTGGAAGCCAACAAACCAGCCAGACGATCAGCAGGCACTCCGTCTCGCGGATAGAGAGCCACCACCTTCACATTGTCTACATCTTTGAAGGCCTCAATTGCTGCAAGCCCGGTGTCACCATTGGTGGCGCCGATTACAATGGCTTGCCCGGGAGATGCAAGGAAATGAGCTACAAGTCGAGATTGAAGCTGAGCTGCAAAATCCTTGGACGCTTGAGTAGGCCCATGGTGCAGCTGCAGAACCCATTCATTTGGGCCAATTTGCTGTAGAGGAGCTACCGCACGATGGTGGAACCCCTGATAGCAGTCCTTAAGCATTCTCCTCAAGACGAAGCTTTCAACTCCATCACCTACGAAGGGTGATATCACACGAAAAGCAAGCTCATCAAAAGGGAGCCACGACCAGCTGGCAATCGACTCACTATCAAAGCGGGGAAGGCTCTCAGGTACATAGAGCCCACCATCAGATGCAATGCCTGACAGGACAACATTACGGAAACTGGCAGGTTGTGCAGAACCACGAGTGCTAACGTAGTCCATATTTACTCCAAAAAATAATTAAGCGATCATCAGATGCTACACGGGTGAATCTGTAGCAGCTTTAGAAGTACTTTATGCACACCACGAGAGCAGTTGAATAGGTTAAACAGCACTATTTCATGGGCAAAATGCTCTATTTCGAGCATTTTGCTCACCTAGGCAAATTCCAGGATACGCGATGTCAATAAAAAAAGGCCGCACAACGGCGGCCTTTTTTCAACATCCAGCTAGCTTACGCCGCCGACGAAAACTTCATGAGCAAAAGACCACCGATAATCATAATGGCCGCGAGAATCCTGAGTATGCCAGCGGGCTCGCCAAGAAATACAATGCCTACCACGAACGCCCCAACAGCTCCAATTCCTGTCCAGATGGTGTATGCAGTGCCCAACGGCAAGCTCTTCATGGAGTAAGAAAGAAGAATGAAGCTGGCTACCACTGTGACAATAGTTATGATCGAGGCGCCAATTTTCGTGAAGCCTTCAGATTGCTTCATCGAGAAGGCCCATATGACCTCCAGAATTCCTGCGATAATCAAACTCAACCAAGCCATCGACGGCTCCATAAAGAAGCCGGGTCGTCCCGGCAAGATAAGCCCGATTAAAAGGGGTCGTCCCCTGGGCGTTAGAAAGCTAGACCCAGGATCAAGCTTCTACGAGTTCAGTTTTAATGACGGCACCTGGCATCATTTTCGATAGGCCAGTGACGAGGTCATCTGCAGCTGCATTTAGTGCTTCAATTGGCATTTCAGGCAGACTTTCAAGAATGAACCACATCTGCTTGGCTTCAGCATCCAGCCTGGTTCGAACACCTTGGCGCCAGTTCCAACGACGGCAAGTCACGCCCCGATCATCACGCCAGATGACTTCACCAGCCTCTGGCGGCTCATTCGCTGGCTCCCCGCTTTTCATGGTGTCAAATTCTTCACTACCATCAGCAATGGTCAACCGCGGCATTCCAACATAAGCAGCAAAATTCTCACCACCCACTGGAATTGCATATTGAATGCTGATTGCGTTGTACAGATCTACAACAGGGTCAATCGTTGGTAGCTTACCGTCTTTTTTGACTCGCTTGAGGAGAGCCTCTGCAGAGCATGGCGTACGCTGTGGCTTAACGCCGAATTTCCGGAAAGCATCACCCCAAGCAGCTAGATGAGCCTCAGCCCAAACTGAAGTGCCGGCTTCAACCACTTGGTAAGCGCGCTCCATCGCTTGCGCTGCGACATCAGGATTGACGATAGGAGCAGCCTCAACGACGACACTGACTGCTCGAAAACCAGGAGCCAGCCCGGCAACCCTGGGGTCAATTGACGGATGTACAGAAAGCATCAGAGAATCTCCTAAAACTGACCAATTTAGAATATTTTACTGACCGATGACCAAAAAAGTCAATATATCGACCGATCCGGATACCCATGTTCAGCAGGTGAGCGAGGCAGTCGCCAAGCGGCTAAAGGAGGTTCGCAAGCAGCAAAAAATCTCTCTTGATGAGCTTGCCCGGCGCTCAGGCGTCAGCAAGGGAATGGTAGTTGAGATTGAAAACTGCAAAGCGAACCCAAGCATCGGCATCCTGTGCAAGATCTCAGCAGCACTTGGGTTGTCCGTCGCTGACGTCGTGAATGTCGCGAGTACCCCCACGGCCCGCCTAATTGAGGCGCAGGAGATCCCGACACTCTGGAATGGGCCTAAAGGTGGCACAGCCCGCTTACTCGCAGGCACAAGCGGGCCTAACATGATTGAGCTGTGGAAGTGGGAAATCAAACCTGGCGAAGTTTTCGAGTCCAGCGGCCATCCCACGGGCACCTTCGAGCTGTTTCATGTTGAACAAGGTACATTGACCCTGGAGATCAGTGAGACAAAGCTCATCATTGAGCAGGGGTGTTCAGCAGTTGCGAAAACGGATGTCCCCCATCGGTACATCAACGATGGAAAAAAGGCCGTCATTTTCGCCATGACCGTAGCTGAGCTTCATCAGTAAATCTTCTAAGAAAAAAAGCCTCCCGGGTAGGGAGGCAAAGAGGGTTACCTACGAAGATCAGTGATTCGGGAGGTTGCATGAGGTCTCCCGAATGAATTTCAGTTACTGAAGGTCTCGTCCAGTGCCGCCGAAATGTCCTTGATCAGGTCGTCAGCATCTTCGAGGCCAATCGATAGACGCAGGTGGCCATACTCAAGAAACTCTTTTGGATAGTGCTCGGAGCCACCACGGGCTTCAGGGCCCACATGAACGATGAGCGATTCGTCATGGCCAATGGAAACGGCTGAGGTAATGACCTTCAGCTTCGCAACGAAGCGATTCTGCTTGTCAGAACTGCCTTTGACAGCAAATGCCATCACACCGCCGAACCCTTTGCCTTCAAACTGACGACAGGCCAGTTCATGCTGAGGGTGAGACGGCAGGCCTGGGTAATAGACATACGCAATCCGATCGTCGGAATCCAGGAACGCAGCCACCTTCTCAGCCGTGACAAGATGCTGGCGGATCCGCAGGGGCAAGGTTACCGAGCCGCGCATAATCAGCCAGGCATTGAACGGCGAAATTACAGCCCCCAGATCGACCAAGGCATCATGCTTGATCTTACCGATCAGTTCATTGCTGCCGATCACTACACCACCCATGGCGTCACCATGGCCATTGATGTACTTGGTCAGGGAGTGAACGACCAGATCTGCCCCTTTGCTCAAGGCGTGGAAGAACGGCGGCGGCGTGAAGGTTGCGTCAACCGAAAGCAGAGCACTGTGCGCTTTGGCAATTTCTGCCAAGCCTTCGATATCAGCGACCTTGGTAGTCGGGTTCCCGATGGACTCAGTGTGGATCAGCTTGGTGTTAGGCTTGATCGCCTTACGCACTGCGTCCAAGTCCCCCATGTTCACGAAGGTCGCCTGAATGCCGTAGCGCTCAGGCAGTAACTCAGCAAACAGCCGCCATACAGCTTCGTAGGTAACATCACCGACAACGATGTGATCGCCGCTTTTCAGGAAAGTGAAGAACACCGAGTGCAGGGCAGCCACACCGGTTGCAAACGCGGCTGCAGCCTCCCCACCCTCGATACCTGCGAGCTTCTTCTCCAGGCACACCTGATTGTGGCCTGCATTACGGGTGTAAACCAAGCCATCAGGGCTCGACCAGTCCATGTCTTCCGGATCATCAGGAAGACGATAAGAGTTTGCCATGACCAGCGGGGTGCGCACAGCGCCGGTGGTGACATCCATTACGTTGCCACCATGAACTGCCTGGCTGCTAACGCCCAACGTGGCTAGGTTTTCTTTATCAGGACGCATCTTAATACCCTCTTGCTTATTGAGCTTCTTTTAATGTGGGCTTAATAGCCAACTCATCATTTGATTCAGCAGCAGTAGATGAAACCAACTCCTGATTCTCATCAAACTTCAATTTACCGTTAGCGATTCCGTACACTCGACCACGAACCACATACCAACCAATCACAAGAACCGCAGCGTAGAAGGGAATAGATGCTGCGGAATACGTACCCACTGGATAGTCACAAGCAATCAGAATAAATACCAGAACGAAGAAAGCCAGCGTTGCGTACCCGCTATAAGGCGCGAACATCATCCTGAATTTAGGCCGTTCAATAAGGCCTTGCTGAGAAAGCTTGAAGAGCTTGAGCTGGCAGAGAATGATCACGCCCCAGGCACCAAGCATCAAAATAGCTGTCAATGACATGGCAATTTCGAAAGCCTGACCGGGTAGAAATGCATTCATTGCAACGCCAACCAGGGAGGCAATTGTCGTGAACATGATTCCTGCAAATGGAACCCCATTGCTGTTCATTTTCACAAGGAATGGCGGCGCAGATCCTGTTACAGCAAGCGAGCGAAGAATACGTCCCGTGGTGTAAATCCCAGCATTGAGGGATGAAATGGCAGCAGTGAACAAAACCATGTTCATGATTGCATCAGCACCGCGCACTCCAATGGCACCAAAGAAGGTAACCAGCGGACTCACTCCTGGGACGTAAGAGGAGCTCGGCATAAGCAACGAAAGCAACAATATAGTGCCAACATAGAAAACAACAATACGGAAGACAACTGCGCGAATGGCTTTAGGCATGACCTTTTCAACATCTTTGGCCTCCCCTGCTGCTGTGCCAACAAGTTCAATACTACCGTAAGCGAACACTACACCCTGTATCAAAATTACAGCCGGCATCACACCATAAGGGAACCATCCCCCATGATCTGAAATCAACTGAAACCCGGGAACATGGCCATCGATGGGTGTACCGAAAATAACCATGTACACACCCACGCAGAGGAATGTAACGAGGGCTGCTACTTTAAAAAAGGCAAACCAGAATTCCAGTTCACCAAAAATCTTTACAGATACCAGGTTAATACCAGTAATAATCGCTAGAACACCCAGAGCAGAAGCCCATTGCGGGACGTCTCCGAGGAATGGAACATACGCTTTGAAGAAATTAAGATAAAGCGCTGTCGCAGTGAGCTCAGCAATTGCAACCGTTACCCAGTTTGTCCAATACATCCAACCCGCTGCATAAGCCAGTTTTTCACCATAGAACTCTCGGGCATAAGACACGAACGACCCAGTGGACGGTCTGTGAAGAACCAACTCACCGAGAGCGCGGATGATGAACCATGCAAAAACACCGCACACAGCAAATGCAAAAACAAGCGAAGGGCCAGCTTCAGAAAGTCGAGCACCTGCACCCAGGAATAAGCCGCTGCCAACTGCACCGCCAATGGCAATCATCTGTATTTGACGAGCCCGCAACGTCTTTTTGTAACCGACGTCTTCTGCACCAACATACTTAACCCTGCTTGCACGCTCTGTAGCTGGGCCAGTAGATACACTCTCTTTAAAGCTCATACGCCAACACCTTGTTATTGTATTACGGCAAGGTACAAACAATACGCACCTTACATACGCAGCATATTCACATCAAAAAATATCACACCGCCCCCAGCCAGTTAGGCCAGGATGCGGCGAGCAGAAATATATAACTAACGACAGCTAGCAAGAATCGCCGATAAAGGCCTGAACTTCTATCTCAACATCCACACCCAACACCAGTTCAGAAACAACCGTCGAGCGCGCAGGCAGATTTGTGCCGAAGAATTCCTTGAAGACTTCATTCAAACCATCAAAATGACTTAAATCTGATAGCCATACTGTTGCCTTGACGACCTGATCAAAACTCCCCCCAGCTGCAGCCAAAGTTTCACCAATACGCAGGCAGACTGCTTTGGTCTGAGCCTTGATGTCACCCTTGATGAGTTCACCAGATGCGCTCAAGGGGATCTGCCCTGAAAGGAATAGAAAACCACCCGCCTTCACAGCTCTGGAAAGAGGGAGTGGTGCCTGGCTAGGGTATCGTTGAATAAGGTTGCTCATTATCGCTCCCCTGATCTTTAATAAAGGGGCACGGATGCCCCTCCTTTACTACCTAACGAAACTGGCCCCGAAGTGTCTTCAGACGTTACTCGCTGGGCCCGTTGAGGCAAATGACCTTAGGCTGGGTCATATCTTCGTAGGCGAAGCGCACACCCTCACGCCCCATGCTTCCGTACTTGAAGCCACCGAACGGCATCGCATCGAAACGGTAGTCAGACGAGTCGTTGATCATCACACCACCCGCTTCAAGCAGCTTTGCTGCCTTCATAGCGGTGTTCAGATTGCTGGTGAAGATGCCAGCGTGCAGGCTGTATTCTGGCTCGTTGGCGAGCGCCAGAGCATCTTCAAGCGTGCTGATCTCCTGCAGGATAACGATGGGGCTGAACACCTCTTCCTGCCAGACCTTGCACTCAAAGCTCACGTCTTCCAGGACGGTTGGATAGAACAGCGTGCCCTCCCGCTTGTTACCAAGCAGTACCTTGGCACCCTTGCTGACAGCTTCCTGTACAGAGTCCTCTGCACGTTTGGCCGCTGCCTCAGAGATCATCGGGCCGACGTCCGTCGCCTCGTTTGACTGATTACCCACTACCAAAGCGCGGGACTGCTCGACAAACTTCTCCTTGAAGATCTGATAAATCTTGCTGTCGATCAGGATTCGTTGAGTACCGATGCAATTCTGCCCTGCCGCCCAGTACGCACCAGAAACGCACGACTCGACGGTCGACTCAAGCTCGCAGTCGGCCATGACAATCACTGGCGCATTACCGCCAAGATCCATTGCCATCTTCTTAAGGCCGGCAGTCTTGGTAATCTGCTCGCCGGTAGCAAAGCCACCGGTGAAGGAAATCATCCGCACAGCGCGGTGGGCAACCAGCGCCTTACCCAGCTCAGCATCACCGGTAGCCACCGAAACAACCTCAGTAGGCAACCCAGCCTTGTTCAGGTAACTCACCAGCTTGACAGCGGACAGTGGAGCCAGCTCTGAAGGCTTCAGCACTACTGAGTTGCCGCCGGCGATGGCCGGGCCCAGCTTATGAGCAACCAGGTTTAGCGGGTCGTTATAAGGGGTAATTGCCAAGATCACGCCCAGAGGCTCGCGAGTGAACCACCCTTGGCGAGATTCAGAACCCACATAGGAGTCGAATGGGATCACCTCTCCTGCGTTACGCTTGGCCTCTTCAGCCGAAAGCTTGAGCGTGTTTACACAGCGAAGGACTTCTTTGCGCGCTTGGCGAATTGTCTTGCCAGATTCCGCTGAAATGAGTTTCGCGAAATCATCTTTGTCCTTCTCCACCAGAGCAGCTGCGTGCTCCAGAATACGAGAACGCTCAGCGCGAGAAAGGTTGCGAGCGGTCACAGCACCGTGCTTGGCAGCATCAATCACCAAGTGAGCAGAGGTTGCAGGAACCTTGGCCACCTCGCCAATCACAGAACCATCAAACGGGTTGAATACTGTGATCTCTTCGTAATCTGTGGACAGAGCCAGACTCAAGCTATTCATATTCAGATCGCCTGCTTGGTTTTGTTCTTGTGGATGCTGATGATGTCGGACAGCAGTGCATAGGCAGTTTCAATACGGCCAGCACCAGCACCAACAACAGTGACCGGGCCCAGGAGGTTCGTTTCGAAGCTGACAGCATTCGTGGCGCCACTTACCCCAGCCAAAGCATCAGTGTTGGGGAGGAGTTGCGGGCTGACCGAAGCAATTACAGTACCTGCCGAGGTGCGCTGGGCACTGCCGATGAGCTTCCAGCGGGAGTCATTGCGGGCAGCGTTTTGAATATCTTGAGCAGTGATATTCGAGATCCCCTCACAGCACACATCGCCCGGGGTCAGCTTCGCGCCCAGCAGCTCATTGGCCAGAATGACAACCTTCAGACGGACGTCATGACCTTCAACGTCAGCAGTTGGATCTGCTTCGGCATAGCCCAGCTCCTGAGCCTCGGACAACGCGTCACCAAAGTCGAGACCGGCTTGCATGCTGCTGAGAATGAAATTGGAAGTGCCGTTCAGAATGCCCTTGAAACCAGTGATTTCCGAACCAGCCAATGTTTCTTGCGCCAGACGGATCACTGGAGTACCGCTCATCACGGCACCTTCAAACTCGAAGGCTGCACCATTCGTCGCAGCCAGCTTCTTCAGCGCAGCCGAGTGGAGAGCCACTGGGCCTTTGTTTGTAGTCACAACGCTAATGCCCTTTTCCAGAGCCCAGCGACAGAAGGTGGTTGCTGGCTCACCATCAACCGGATTGGTGAAGGTGGCCTCAGCGACAATATCTGCACCAGAAAAACGAATGACCGTCTCGTTGGCCGGGTCTGCGCTGCCATTTACCAGCGCCGCGAAGGCCCCCTTGGCCGCAGGCACAGCTACTAGTTTTTTGGGATCCAGGCCGTCCTTACCAATTACAGAGCCCAAGAAGATGTCGCTGACGCCGACGATTTTCAACGTGAAGCCGAGCTCTTCAGCCCACAGCTCATTCTTTTCAGCAACCAGCTGAGCCAGAGCACGGTTTACACCGCCGAAACCCAGCAAAGCAATTTTATATTCAGTCACAGCAACGGCCTCATTTTGTTGTTCATCACTGGAGGAAATCGTAAGCCGCAACCCTGCTTTACCGAATATGCCAAACAGACTGATTTTGCTAGCAAAACGCTCGCCTTGCATGCCAAATTGCCTGTTAGTTATTTCGTGTGTGACAATACAAAAGAAGTTACCGTATTCACGACACCAGGCAAACTTGATATATCAGTCCAGACCTTGTTTATTCTATCCGGAGAGGACGCTTCAACAGTCAAAACAATATCAAGATCACCACTCATAACATTGCAGGCGACAACTTCTGGGATAGCTGCCACAGAGCGCACCACCTCCGCCCCTCTCATACGATCCTGCCTGTAAACAAAAACCAGCGCCCGTATTGGTGGGTGCTCTGAAGAGGCTGCCCCCTTTACTATCGTATACCCTTTGATATATCCATCTCGCTCCAAGCGTTCGATCCGAAGCCTGACAGCGTTCCTAGAAAGATTAACTTTCATCGCAATATCATTGTGAGCTAAACGCGAATTCCTAGTAAGTTCCTCGATGATCCTCTCATCGATTTTGTCCAAAGTGCGTTTCATCGCCACCTCCGGATCGCGCAAAGCAATCACACACACGTAAATTGTTATTAAGGCCTAGCACCTACCCACCGTCAGACCCGACCGAGGCAAGCTTGCTCACAAGCTAAGGACTGGCCTGCCCCGTGAGCGTGGATGCAGCCGGAACCCAAAGCGCGGTTTTTTCACCAAGCGCCAGTACAGCTTCGTGCCATCGACCAAAAAAGTCAATATACTGACCGTCGCCTCACATTTCGGCCTTTGCCAGGACGGCAAAGGCACCCCAGTCCCGTGAGAGCGGAGGAGAAAAAATGACTGCTGCAGGCGCTTTCCACTCGTTGTTCCAATACAAAGCTTGGTCTGAATCCGAGTTGTTCAAAATTTTGGCAGAGTCGCCTAATACATTCACTGCACCCAACCTGTCAGAAGCCCTCTGGCATCTCGCTCACATCAACATCGTGGACAACCTTTTCATTGGGCGGTTGCTCGGCAATGCCATGCCGTGTAACTCAACCACTACAGAGGAGCCACAGCACTTATCTGACTTATCTGTGAAATTCACAGAAGCAAACAATTGGTTTGTCAACTACACCAAAGCGGCCACTGAAGACGAGCTGGAAGAAAGGCTAGTTTTTGTGTTTGCAGATGGTAAGCCTGGAAACATGAACAAATCAGAAATGTTGAGCCATGTTTTATCCCACGGCCTATTGCACCGTGGAATGGTTAGCGGCCTACTACCCTTTGCCGCTGCAGAGGGCTGGCACGATCACTTCTCTACATTCTTGAAGAGCTGAATGAGGCTCCGGTGCTGCGCCATACCGCAGCACCTCCACTATATGTCCCACTACGTATAAGCTGAGATAAAGACAAATTACGTACGGCCCCTAACAACAAGCAAAGCGGAATACTGATTATGAAGATCGATAATTTGCAGCTTACCGCTTTTTCATCAGTGATTCGGGAGGGCAGCTTTGAGGGCGCGGCTAGAAAACTGCACATAACTCCCTCTGCGATCAGCCAGAGAATCAAGCAGTTAGAAGACAGGCTCGGACAGGTACTGATCATGCGAGCCTCGCCCTGCAAAGCTACTCCAGCAGGAATTAGGCTGTTGAAGTTTACCGAACAGATCGATTTTCTTGAAAGGGAATTAAACCAAGACCTGGGCGTTCTCGATAATGGGTATCAGAACCATACCACGATTCCCATCGCGGTGAACGCCGACTCCCTTGATACCTGGTTCATAGACGTTGTGGAATGGGTTCAGAATCAGTCAAATCTAACTTTTGACATCCGCATCGAAGACCAAGATCACTCACAGGCTTTACTTCGAGACGGCAATGTAGTCGCTGCTGTGAGTGGAAGCCCCACTGCTGCACCCGGTTGTCAGGTTGAATCTCTCGGAACAATGCGCTATATCGCACTGGCGTCAAGATGCTTTCAAAATAAGCATTTCACTGACGGCTTGAGTACAGAGACTTTCTCTAAAGCGCCTATGCTAGCATTCAACCACAAAGACGAAATTCAACATTCTTTCATAAGATTAATTCTCAACATAAATCTCGCCCCACCCGTCAACTACCTTCCGACCTTTCACAGTTATTTTGAAGCGTTGGAACGGGGATTAGGTTGGGGGATGGTACCAGCGGTTTTGGCCACGACACTTAATGACTGTAAAACGCTAGTTAATATTGCTCCAAATCACTATCTGGATGTTCCACTCTACTGGCACCGATGGCGCTGTAGCTCAAAGAACCTGGAGCTCTTGACTGCAGCCGTTCGCAAATACACCATGAAAAGCTTGCTTCCGCATTAGGACTTTTGGTGAGTATCATTCGCAGGCTCATGAAAGTCTACAGAGCCCCGGAGCCTCACCCTGCATGCCAACTCAGATCACCCCAACAACACATTTCTTATGAGAGATTGTAGACATGTACTTACCACGTCATTTCATTGAAAGTCGAAAGGAAATTCTGCACAAACTAATTATTGAAAATCCATTTGGAACATTAGTTTCCAACGGACAATCAGGACTCGACGCTAACCATCTACCATTCGAGCTGGAGCCAAACATGGGTGACCTGGGAACGCTGATGGCTCACATATCGAAGAACAATCCTCTCCTAAACGATATAAACGCTCTGGATCAGATACTAGTTGTATTCCAAGCGGGAAACGCTTACATCTCTCCCTCTTGGCTACCGAGTAAAAAGACTCTGAGCGCCAAGTGCCGACATGGAACTATTTGGTTGTCCACGCAAAAGGCCGTATAAAATTTCACGATGATGAAGTCCATGTGCGAAAAATGGTAGCCCGACTAACAAAGCGCCATGAAGCGTCAATGGATAGACCCTGGAAGATGTCAGATGCACCGAAAGACTATATAAGTGAGCTGTTATCCCACATCGTCTCGATCGAAATAGAAATCACCAGCTTGGTAGGTAAATCCAAACTTAACCAAGACGATGGAGCAAGTGACATGATTGGGGCAGGGTCTGCATTGATAGCGCTGGGCGAGCAAAAAATCGGTGTCGCCATGCTGGCATCAGCTAAAAATCTCAAAAATTAATAGTCATCTTCTATCCGATCAGTCTCACGAGCCACCGTGAACAATGAAAGCTATCACCACACACCATGAGCCTGCGGACGCCCCACACCGTGCCACTCGAGTAAGTAAAATTAGAGCTTCATTAGAAAATATAACCTATCCCTTTACACTTTCTCCTTTAATTAATGATAAAACGAGGAAAGCACGAGCAGCTTCATCAACTGCCTTTCTATTTTTCCTACTGAATCTGCAGTAGGAGGTTCACAGGGAGGTAGTACTTGAACGTGATCAGCACCTGGCAGCACAACAACAAGAAAGACCAAGCAGTTCGCCCATGGAGAGCTTCACATGCCATTCCGTCGTTCACTTCTCGCTATTTCTTTAGGCTTTGCCTTTTGCCAAGCCCCTGTCTGGGCAGCGCCGCCACTCAGCCTTCACAATGGCAGCACCAACCTAACCATACAAGCTAGCAACGCCTGGGTAGAAATTAACAAATCTGCATTCGAGCACAACATAAGAACCCTACAGTCTACCTTGGAAGGGAAATCCAGAATTTGCGCGGTTCTTAAGGCTGACGCCTACGGACACGGTATCGGACTGGTGATGCCCTCAATTATTGCAATGCACGTACCCTGCGTTGCTGTTGCGAGCAACGAGGAGGCGCGAGTGGTGCGTGAAAGTGGGTTCACCGGTGAGCTGGTGCGTGTCCGAACCGCATCAATCGGGGAAATTCAGGATGCACTGAAGTACGATATTGAAGAGCTCATCGGGAATGCCCAATTAGCAAAAGAGGCTGGGGCCATTGCTGCACAGACGGGGAAAAAACTTAAAATACACGTCGCACTTAACGCAGGCGGAATGAGCCGTAATGGGTTCGAGCTCAAAAGCGAACAAGGACGTCAAGATGCTTTGAGCCTTACACATGATAAGAACCTCGAAATTGTGGCAATTATGACTCATTATGCTGTCGAGGATCGAGCAGACGTGATGAAGGGCTTAGAGGATTTCAAACAGCAGTCCGCTTGGCTCATTGAAAATGGGCAACTCAACAGAAGCAAGATCACACTGCACACTGCTAACTCATTTGCCACCCTTGAAGTGCCTGAGGCTCGCCTGGATATGGTAAGACCCGGCGGCGCACTTTTTGGTGACACCGTCCCGTCCCATACCGAATATAAACGAGTTATGGAATTCAAATCTCGTGTAGCGTCAGTTAACCCTTACCCTGCAGGAAACACGGTTGGCTACGATCGAACACTGACGTTAAAGCGCGACTCGAAGCTGGCCAACTTGCCAGTCGGGTACTCCGACGGCTATCGCCGAGCCTTTACCAATAAAGGGTTCGTGCTTATAGATGGGCATCGCGTTCCCGTAGTCGGCAAGGTATCAATGAATACCCTGATGATAGATGTCACAGATTTCCCTGATATCAAAGAGGGGGACGAAGTAGTGCTATTTGGCAAACAGGGTCAGGCAGAAATCACACAAATTGAAATGGAAGATATAAACGGCGCACTGCTAGCTGATTTGTACACCGTTTGGGGGAACTCAAACCCCAAGGTCTTGGTAGAAAAATAAGACCACTCATAACACAAAAACAAGATCCCCGAGCTCCTGCAGTTTGCAGCAGCTCGGGGATTTTTGATTAATGGCTCTTATACAACATGGTCAATCGTCTGATACTTGTCTGAACGACAGTCGGCATATTGACTTTACGTGTAACTTTCACCTAACGTTGTCCGAGATCAGTTTATCACTTACGGCAACAGATCGGTTTAAACTTTTGGCAGCACACAAGATTCTGACTGACCCGTAACTAGTGCCTTACTGGCCTGCCACTCAGTCAGCGCAATGGAAATCAACGTCATTGTCCAGAACAATGGGTATTCCCATCCTCCACCGGTGTTACTAAACAACCAGCCATTGCCCGAATGCGCCCAGGTTGCACCAAGCAATACTGGAACCGCCGAAACGGCAGCAATATGTGGCTTAATCTTAAAGATAAGCATAACGCCTGTGATGATCTCCACCAGGAGTGTTACCCAAGCCAGAAACCCTGGGAGCCCGATGGACTCAAAGAAAGTCACGGTTCCGCTCATCGTAAAGACAAACACCTTAAGATAAAGCGAATGGGTAATCAGTGCCACACCAGCAGTGAGCCGAAGACAAACACCACCAATATAAGCAGGGCTGAAGTCAGTCATAATTCTTCCTCTATGTACGCAGTGCTGATTGCCCTGCCTGCTTCTAATTTTGATGACTAACCAAGCTTGGAACAATGTGCTTTTTCACTAAACGGGACTGCAAGAATGCACAACTGGGACTGGGATGATTTACGGCTAATTCTTGCCGTCGCCGAGCATGAATCGTTTGCTGCAGCAGCAAGACATCTTAATGTCAACCACACCACCGTCTTGCGGCGCGTGAATACATTTGAGCATTCTCATGGTTTGCGAATTTTCAACAGACTCGCAACGGGTTACACATTGACGGATGCAGGGGCAGAATTATTGCGCACCGCTGAGATAATGAGAGGAGCCGTGAGTGATCTGTCACTTAGGCTTGAAGGACGGGATCTTAAGTTAGAGGGCACTCTCCGTATCACCACATGCGATACGATCATGGGCTCGATACTTCCAGAAATTCTCGAAAAATTCAGCACCTTGCATGCCAAGATTGTTGTTGAGCTATCAACCGGAAATTACGTTACCGACCTATCTCAACGACAAGCTGATGTCGCTATCAGGACGGGTGATAACCCAATGGAGTCACTGATTGGTAGGCACCTGGCGGATGTTCGTTTTGCCCTGTACGCATGTGACGAAATTTCCCGACTGATTGATGGAAACAATCCCCTTACCTTCAATAAGTGGATCTCACCCGACCTAACCTTTAGCCAAATGGCAGTCACGAAATGGATTCAATCAACGATCCCTGCCAGTTCAATCATCTTAAAAGCAAACTCATTGATCTCACTGCGCCAAGCCGCGATAGCAGGGATGGGAATCGTTCCTCTCCCCCGCTACCTGGGTGACAACACTCCAGGGCTCACCCGCCTTAGCTCAGACGCCCTTGATCAGTTCACCACCGGGCTATGGATTCTCACGCACCGTGACTTGCGGCATACAGCAAGAGTCCGCGAATTCATCTCGTTCGTGAGCGATGAGCTGCGACGACTGAGCTTCTGATCCAGTATCTAGCACGTCGAATGCCTTTGGTTCACGTGCGGAATGAGCCGACCAATCCCCTAAGACGCTCGACCTGGGACTGCAGATTCTCGCAAGCACTCAATGTTGACTGAAGATTTTTGACGCTTTCAGCATTGAGGCTATTGATTTGGGCTACGTCCACGTTGAGGGACTCGATGACACAGGATTGCTCCTCCGTAGCAGTAGCTACGGCTTGGTTCATACCATCAATATCACCAACATGATCATTGATGACATGAAGGCATGCACCCGCTTCATTCGCCACGCTCATACCCTGCTCACTGAGCTGCTCACTTACCTCCATCCGACTCACCGCCTCGCGTGCTCCTGCCTGGAGCTCATCGATCATCCCATGAATCTCCTGGGTCGAAGCCTGAGTTCGATATGCCAGGCTACGAACTTCATCCGCAACCACCGCAAAACCCCGCCCTGCTTCCCCGGCTCTGGCAGCTTCGATAGCCGCATTGAGTGCAAGCAGATTTGTCTGCTCAGAGATCCCCCTGATCACTTCCAGGATGCGCCCAATGCTTACTGTTCTATCGCTTAATGATTCGATGCTGCCTGAAGCTTGTCGGAGGTTGTCAGAGAGGTCGCTCATTTTGGCGATTGTGCCTGCAACCACCTGCCGACCCTCATGTGACTGTCCCCGTGCTTTTGCTGCTTGCAACGAGGCATGGCCAGCGTTGCGAGCGATTTCTTGTGCTGCCGCCCCCAGTTCATGAATCGCTGCGGCCACGCTGTCCGTCCGCTGCGCTTGCTCACCTGACATTGAAAGGGAGCCCGCAGATGAAGTGGTGACCTGCTTTACTTCAGCAAATACCAACTCAGTTGCTGATGAAACATCACGAATTGAGTCATGAATTCGCTTTACAAAAAAGTTGAAGTCCTGAGCTAGAATGCCAAACTCGTCCCTAGTCTTAACTTCAAGGCGCTTTGTTAAGTCCCCCTCGCCTTTGGCAACATCTTTCATTGCATCACTCATTCGTCGCAGAGGATGCATGAGCAAATAAATCATCAATCCTAACAGCAATATGGTTGCGACCACGGTAACTGATGTGGCTATGGCAGCTGCAAATCTAAAGCCTGATAGCTCCTGAAAAGCTTTTTCTTTATCTAAGGCAAGACCCACATACCATTTCACTGCAGGAAGCCCCTCAATTGCAGCAAACATCACCAACTCACTTTTACCCGCCAGCTCAACCTCCATGAGTTCATTACTGAATCCTTCCTTTCCCCCTGCATAGGCTGAGGTAAAATGCTTCATTAGCAATTCGCGATCAGGGTGAACGAGGATTTTTCCATCGGCATCAACCAGAAATGCGTACCCCATGCCTTTGAGCTCTACCGAATTTATGATCCTTTCAACTGCATCAAGTGGTAGATCTCCCGCTACAACACCCTGCAGAGTGCCTCCTTCGTTCACAGGAGATGCTACAGTAAGCATAAGCTTTCCGTTCGTATCATCCCGATAAGGCTCGGTTAACACAGTCCTGCTCTCTATTGCTGCTGACTTGTACCAGGGGCGCGTACGCGGGTCATAGTCTGCAGGCATCTCATCTTGAGGACGTATCAAAAAGCCACCATCAGACTTTCCAAAGTACGTAAATGCGAATACTGATTTCAAGACCGACTGATCAAGAACGGCCAACTGCTTGCCTGCCCCCTCAGATGAAGCCAATAATTCCTGCAAACTATCGAGCAAAAGCAACCTGCCAGACATCCATTGTGAAATGCCACTGGCAGTTGATTGACTCAGCCCCGAAAGCTTAGCTTCAATCCCCCGGTACAACGCATCACGTTGAAGCGTGTCGTTATACACCGCGAAGATCGTAAAAGAAGTAGCTACTACTAACGCAGCGGAGATTATAATCTTATGCGAGAACATGAGTTTCATTGACGACCACCTTATCGCCGAAATACAAAGGCCAATCTAATTCGATTGGCCTGTAGGTATAGCATTGGCTTTCATTTAAGACCGTTGGATAAGAACTGCTGCAATCGCTCACTTCGAGGGTTTGTCAGGATATCTGCACCACCTTGCTCTTCGACTAGCCCTTGGTGCAAAAAGATAATCTGACTGGATACTTGCTTAGCAAAAGCCATCTCGTGCGTCACCATCAACATGGTTCGACCTTCCTCTGCCAGCGCCTGGAGAACCTTCAGCACCTCCCCCACCAGCTCTGGATCCAAAGCTGACGTTGGTTCATCAAAGAGCAATATCTCAGGCTCCATGGCCAAGGCCCGAGCGATTGCAACGCGCTGCTGCTGACCACCAGACAAGAAGCCCGGGTACTGCGATGCCACTCGAGAGGGTAGGCCCACCTTATCCAGGTACTCACGCGCTGCCTGTTCCGCATCCGCCCTCTTTACACCGAGAACTCGCTGGGGAGCCAAGGTGATGTTGTCCAGAACACTTAAATGACTCCACAAATTGAAATGCTGGAAAACCATCGCTAAACGTGTGCGCAGTCGTTGGAGGTCTGCAGCGTGGGCTACACGAAGTCCATGCTTGTCCTTGACCATCGGAATTTCTCTTCCATCAAGCGTCATAGCACCGTCTGTAGGAGTTTCAAGGAAATTGATACAGCGCAGAAATGTACTTTTCCCAGAGCCACTGGCTCCAATGAGGCTAATGACATCGCCTTTATTGGCCCTCAGCGAAACGCCCTTGAGAACCTGATGATCGCCGTAGCTCTTGTGCAGATTTTCAACCGTCAGCTTGTACCCTGACTCAAGATTTTTGCGCATACGCTGGCTCTGCTCAATGCTATTTGGTGTTATTAAACTGGTCATCGGCGGCAATCCTAAAGTCAATGTACAGGGCCTAGAAACGACAACCAGCGTCGCTCAGCCAAACGGAACAACCCTACTAACGCAAATGAAAGAGCTAAGTAAATCAGCGCTCCGATCCCAAAGGACTGAAATGTCAGGAACGTTTCTGAGTTGGCATCACGGGCAATTTTTAAAATATCAGGAATCGTGGCGGTGAAGGCTACAGAAGTAGAGTGCAGCATCAGTATCACTTCATTGCTGTAGTACGGAAGCGCTCGCCTCAATGCAGACGGCACTACCACGAACGCATTCAGCCTCCAACCATTCAGCCCATAAGCTTTAGCCGCTTCGAGCTCACCGTAGGGAATATTTCTGATTGCACCTGCAAAAATTTCAGTCGTGTAGGCACACGTATTGAGTGCAAAGGCCAAGATGGTGCAGTTCATCGCGTCTCTAAAAAACGCATCCAACATAGGCTGGGATCGGACTGCAGCAATGCTGTAAATGCCGGTATAGCAAATCAGTAGCTGGATATAAAGTGGCGTCCCTCTAAACAAATATGTATAGAACTGTACGGGCCAGCGGATATAGGCTCGTTCTGAAACTCTTGCAATTGCCAGGGGAATGGCCCCTAAAAAGCCGAGGACAATGGATGCCGTCAGCAACCATAGTGTCATGGCCAGACCAGTGATTTCTGTTCCATCCGTGTACAGGAAAGCCTTCCAATATTCCTGCAGTAATTCAATCATTGCAAAGCCTCACGCGAGCCGGCAGAATATTTACGTGCTAGTCGCCGCAATATGTAGTTTGAGAGTGTTGTAATAAGCAGATAGACAAGAGCCGCAAGCACAAGGAAATAGAACAACTGAAAGGTGCTTTTGCCGGCATCCTGGGCTGCTTTTACCAAATCTGCAAGGCCAATAATGGAAACCAAAGCAGTCGCCTTCAGCAAAACCAACCAATTATTGCCGATACCAGGAAGCGCAAACCGCATCATTTGGGGAAAGGTGATCAAAAAGAAACGCTGAGAGCGATTCAGCCCATAAGCAACCGCGGCTTCGCGCTGCCCTTTTGGAACTGCCAGCATTGCTCCCCGAAAAGTTTCAGTGAAGTAGGCGCCATAAATAAAGCCCAGCGTTATTACGCCCGCTGCAAATGGGTCGATCTCAACATAACTCCACCCAAGGTACTGTGTCAGTTCGGTTAGCCAGGTCTGAAGGCTGTAGAAGATCAACAGCATCAGCACAAGATCAGGCACCCCACGAATTAGAGTGGTGTACAGCTGCGCCGGCAGCCTGAGTACATATGCAGATGAAAGCTTGGCACTCGCGCCAATTAGCCCCAAGATGACGCTCACCACAAGGGACAGTACTGATAGCTTGACGGTCATCCAGGTGCCTACCAGTAGCAGTGGCCCAAAGCCATGCATGCTAAGCCCTGGCAGGCCTACAGCTTCTAATAAATTATCAATCATGATCTAAAACTCTTGGTGAAATGAAGCGCCTATGCGACATAGGCGCATACAATCATTTACCGCTGTAAAGATTCAAATCACCAAAATATTTTGACTGGAGCTTGGCATAAGTCCCATTTTCATGGATTGCCTTAATGGCCTTGTTCAGCTGCTCTTTCAGGTCATTGTTACCTTTGACAACAGCAATAGCCGTTTTGGATGGTAGCAGCTCACTTTCAACCTGCTCACTCATCTCGTAACCTGCGCCTTGAGGAGAACTCAAGAATCCTGCTTTGGCTTGAAGCGTGTCTTGAATGGAGGCATCAAGGCGGCCCGACACGAGATCATAGTAAACCTGGTTCTGATTTTGATACGACTGAACTTTTACCCCCGCTTTCTTCAGAACAGCCTTAGCGTAACCTTCCTGAATACTTCCCTGGAAATACCCAACACGCTTGCCTTTTAGAGCAGTCACATCGGCACTGAGGCCGGAATCCTTCTTATAAACGTACGATGTTGGGCCGGAGAACAATTCATTAGTAAAATCTACCGCTTTCTCACGTGCTGGCGTGACTGTCATGGAGGACAGGACACCATCAAATTTGTTAGCACGCAGTCCTGGAATCAATCCATCAAAATCGCTCTCTACCCATTTGCATTCAGCTTTGAGCTCAGCACAGATGGCGTTGCCCAATTCGATATCAAAGCCCACAAGGTTGCCGTCTGGAGATTTGGATTCGAAAGGAGCGTAGTTAGCATCCACACCGAAGCGAATCTCTGAATAGTCTTTAGCTGAGACCATGCTGGTAAATAATGGAAGGATTGCAAGAATTGACAGCTTACGAAGTGAAATCATGTTTGCTCCCTAGCTTTTGTAATTTATTCAGGGCTTTTGATGATTTTTTTGCCTGAGGCTCAGGCCAGTGGCGCGTTTGGGCTCCGTCCCGGCGAAGCGGATAAACTGCCTCGCGCACCGTTTGGATCGAGAATTCCAAATTCTCACAAACGATGCTACGCCAACACTCAAAGCTGGGAACCTGTCAACCGGCTTGTTATTGCGAGCAAAATGCTTTCTTTTTCGAGCAATATGCTCGAATCGGTAGATGATGGGCACCATACCGGTGTGCGCCTCGACTGGGGACGCAATATTATCAACCTCAGCTGGGCGTTAAGTGGTGTACCATCGCAAATCTGGAAGTCGGCTATTTTGACAAACCTACAGATCTCCCTGTGGTGTAGCCCTGTCTATCCATACGCTCACGAATTGGATAACTGATGAATGACCCCAAGCTAAAACTGGGGCCACTCATTACTGGGGACACTCACTTCACGGTGAGGGATTCTTTCGGAGTTGTTAGCTGAGATTCCGGCTCATTCCCTGAGACACTGCGCATGGCCCACAGGGAAACGAGAGCAATCCCTCCCAACATCATCAAATAGCAGTTGATGTAGAAGGGATCACCACCGCCTACCGCCAGCAGGGATGTCGCGATCATGGGTGCCAAGCCTCCTCCGATTGCTCCCGATACCTGCACACCAATCGAAATCCCCGTGTAGCGCACCTCAGGTTTGAATTGAGCAGAAAACAGGGCTCCCTCTGGCCCATAAAGCATCGAGTAAACGATGCCGATAGAAATCACCATCGCCAAGGTGATCCAGACTGAGTCACGCGTTTGAAGCAGGTGGAAAAACACAGGCGCAAAGGTCACCAGGCCAATTGTCCCAAGGGCAAACATCCTCCTCTGCCCAATCTTATCTCCGAGCCATCCACAGATGGGCATTGTGAACATCGCTACCCCTGCGCCCCACACCACCGCACCAAGCACAGTCTGTTTTGGTATATCTAAGGTGCTTGTCGCGTATGCTAGTGAGAACGTGGCGATCGTATAGAACCAGGTCACCTCTGCAAGACGTGCACCAGCAACAGCAAGCAGTTGAACAGGGTGATCTCTGAATACAGCCTTCAGCGGTGGTGCAGACTGTGGCTGGTGTTTGACTGCAACAAAATCAGGAGACTCTGCAACCTTTTCTCGAATGTACCAGCCCACAAGGAGCAGCACCGCGCTGGCTAGAAACGGGATACGCCACCCCCAGGTCAGCATGTCTTCCTGTGGAAGTTGGGCCACAGCCCCCATGGCGAGTGATGAAAGGATTAGCCCTGGGGCTACCCCTGTCTGCGGAAGGCTTCCAAACAAGCCTTTCTTCCCTTCCGGGGCATGCTCAACCGCAAGCAACACTGCACCGCCCCACTCCCCTCCAACAGCTACCCCCTGCAGCAATCGCATTGCGACCAACAAGACTGCAGCCCAGTAGCCAATAGAGTCATAGGAGGGGATCAAGCCAATGATGATCGTGGGAATGCCCATCAAGAACAGGGTAATGAGCAGCATGGATTTTCGACCCAGGCGATCACCAAAGTGACCGAACACAATCCCACCAAATGGCCGAGCAAAGAAACCCACCGCATAGGTGGCAAATGCCGCAAGCGTACCTGTGACCGGATCGATATCGGGGCTGAAAATCTTGTTGAAGATCAGTGCTGCAGCAGTTCCGTATAGGAAATAGTCGTACCACTCGATAGTGGTACCCATCAGGCTGGCCATGCCTGCCAAGGCGGCCTGTGATTTAACAGGTTTAGTTGCACACTCTGCCTTTCTCATTGTTTTCGACATTTTTCAGTCCTATTGGCAGTTTTAAAGGATTTGGGGTTCTCTTATGGGTCTGGGGCGGCTGCCCACATGGATGACGTGGGCGAGCGCAAAGGGTCAGCTCAGTGGCGGCATGCCCGGCGTGCGTTGGGTCTGGCGGCACCAGTACTCGAAGGTTGCACGAACAATGGAGGGTTTCAGGAGGTAGTCATGGGCTTCCTGAGCAAGCACCGGGTCGACCGGTGTTAAGGCGCCAAATGCTTGTGCCCGAATCTGCATCCTGGCAGCACGCTCCAGGTACACGGATAGGTAGGTAGATTCTTCTACGGAGACGCCCGCGGTGAGGTAGCCGTGGTGCGCCAGGATGATCGACTTCATCCCACCCAATGCTTCCGAGATCAACGTCCCTTCATGGTCTGCAATAGGAACGCCTGGCCACTCCCCCAGGAAAGCACAGTCGTTGAACAACGGCGTCATATCCATCTGTGAAATAATCAGCGGTTGACGTGCGGCAGCTAAAGCAGAAGCCCAAGGAGAATGTGTGTGAATGATAGACATGACGTCAGCACGGTTGCGGTAGACCCAAAGATGGAAACGGGTAGCGGGGTTTGCCATCCCCTCACCGGTTACGGTATTCAGATCCTGATCAACTTCGATGAAATCATCGGGAGTGGCCTCCTCAAAACCGAGCCCGAAGCGGAGTGTCCAGTAGGTGCCCTCTCTCTCAGAGCGGGCAGATAGCTGACCCGCAAGACCAGCCTCCTGCCCAGTCATGGCCAGGATACGAGCGGCATAAGCCAGCTTCTCCTTCAGAGGCATTTCCTTGATCTTGAGATGCCTGCCCATTTCCTCTGTGGCCCGCAGGTCGAAATACTCTTTGCTACGTAGGTCTTGGTTCATGCAGTGCTTCCTATTTTTGGCTTATCACTGAGCCGATGATAGGAATCAGCACTGCAGGGCGCGATGATGCGCAGGTTATAGCTGAATTTCAGGTTAGGCCGAGCTTTCCCCTAGCCTCACCTAAAGATTGTCTTTCGTGACTTTCTACCGCAAGACCTTAAATCAAAAATTCGTTTCACATCTGTAAAACCACTAATAGTCCGTTATCATTTAATTTACGACACTTCTCAGCGAGCAGAAAGAACTCACGATCAATCACATCACGCACCTCTACAAGAGAGTAGAATTCATATTCTTGTTTAAGACAAAACCCGTATCGCGATGGATCCTTTATGACGCTTGCACCAAGACGAAGCAATTGATAACACCAAGCATATGGCGATTGATCCGAAATGTACCTGACCCCTCTAAAGTCCAGCTGTTTTTGCAAAAGTTCAACATCAAAAATTTCCAGCATTCTCTCCATAACCTCAAACAGTAGAGTATCGAGGCGACGCAGTATTAATAATTTCTCATCTGTGCTGTATCCATTCCAAGCGATGATTTCATAGTCAAACCGCTTACAGCCTCGACAAACAGAATCACCGTAAACCGTTGAACAAAGGCCTACGCAGGGGGTTTTGACAATCCTTGGTGACATGACTCCTCCCGACATTCAAAAACACTAGATATTGTGCCTTCTGGAACTCCTAGACACATCATACAGGATTTGCGCGAGCATAATGCTCGCACCTCGAGCATTCTGGCCAACAAAGTGATCCGATTGCCTGCCACCCAGTTACATTTCGCCCAAAAATGTTACGAGCACAACATATGGTATTGAAATCGAGAAAGAACCCCCATAGGGTGTGCTTTCGTTATGTGGCGCAGGACAGATCCAACAACTTTCAGGGGCTGGGATAAATGTCGATTATCCTCCCTTTTTCTATATGTTCCACATCAGTGCGAACCAGTTTTTCTCCATTGATTTGAACGGAGTTATTATGGTTATTTGGAATGACAGGGAATCCAGCGACAAGAACGACACAACACAGACCAATCATCTGGAAGCAAGTAGTCTCGAGACATCTAAACAGCTCGATCTTGATGGCGCCGCTGCAGCAGAGTTGGCAAGATCGGCAACTGCCTCCGATTCGTCGGCTGTTTTGCAAGCCAAGCGTGATCTGAGTGCATTAGATACCGCATATGATCTTGCTCTTACGAGTAAATCAGCAGGCCGAGTAGCCGTTGATGAAAAGCGTATGATCAACTGCCGTGCTGATCTGAACCAGCTAGTGCCATTGAGGTATGACTGGGCTTGGCAGAAATACCAGGACGGCTGCGCTAACCATTGGATGCCGCAGGAAATCAATATGACAGCGGATATCATCCTTTGGAAAAGCAGTAATGGCCTGACTGATGATGAACGACGAATAGTGCTGCGAAACCTCGGATTCTTCGCCACCGCCGACTCGCTGGTGGCCAATAACTTGGCACTGGCCGTGTACCGCCTGATCACCAACCCAGAGTGCCGTCAGTACATTCTGCGCCAAGCCTTCGAAGAGGCGATTCACACCCACGCCTACCAGTACTGCATCGAGTCGCTGGGCATGGATGAAGGCGAGATCTTCAACATGTACCACGAGATCCCGTCGGTCGCCAAAAAGGCCGCCTGGGGCCTGAAGTACACCCGCGCCATCTCCGACCCGGAATTCAACACCGGTACTGTCGCAACCGACAAAGAGCTGCTGCGCAACCTGATCGCCTACTACTGCGTGCTGGAAGGCATCTTTTTCTACTGCGGCTTCACCCAGATCCTGTCGATGGGCCGCCGCAACAAGATGACTGGCGTAGCCGAGCAGTTCCAGTACATCCTGCGTGACGAGTCGATGCACCTGAACTTCGGTATCGACGTGATCAACCAGATCAAGATTGAGAACCCACATCTGTGGGACGCTGCAATGAAGGATGAAGCCTCGCAGATGATCCTGCAGGGTACCCAGTTGGAGATCGAATACGCCCGCGACACCATGCCACGCGGCGTGCTGGGCATGAACGCCGCGATGATGGAGGACTACCTCAAGTTCATTGCCAATCGGCGGCTGACCCAGATTGGACTGAAGGCAGAGTATCCAGGTACAACCAATCCATTCCCATGGATGAGTGAAATCATGGACTTGAAGAAAGAGAAGAATTTCTTCGAAACTCGAGTCATTGAATATCAGACCGGAGGAGCTCTCGCTTGGGACTGACGGAAAGCTGTCCTGCCCTTGAACCCTAGCTTGCAAGCTGCCTGGCTTTCAACCGGGCAGCTCGCCAGATCAAGCCTGTCTTTTCAAGCAAGCGAGTTGGCGACTTTTACCGCCAATGTAAGCATGGCTTGCGTCATGGGCTGTGGTGCCTTATCGACACGGTGGATGGCTACAACTTTACGCGAGAGTGTTGGTCTGAATTGAGTGCTTCGCTTGAGTCCATATTGATCAAGCACCCGCTCAGGAATAAGCGACGGAAGGACACATGCACCAACCCCCGAAGAAACCAGCTCAAGCATGGCATCTACTGTTTCTACTTCCGCTGCGGCTGAGTAGGATAAACCGCTCACATCAAGCATCCGGCGCAGTGCGTAGCCAGCGGGAAAGACAACCAGCTTCATAGTTGCTTTGTCCAAATCCATGCCAGGTTCAAGCAGCGGATCAGACTTTCTGGCCACAATCGCCATCCGCTCATCCAGCAGGTACGTGGAGTGCAAATCGGCGGATGCGACTTCGCTGTCGTACACAAAGCCAAGCTGCGCTGCACCGCTCTCAACAAGCTTGACCACCTCGGTTGAGCTTCGCGCCATGAATGAGACATTCACATCCTCGTGCAGGTGTACAAAACGAGATACAACCTCACCGAGAAAGTAGTAAGTCAAGGTGTGCACAGTTGCTAGGCGCAGATTGCCCTGAGTAACCCCATAAGCTTCTCTGAGATCGGAAACGGCAGTGTCAACGGCGATGTATGCAGGCCCTGCAGCTGCCGCAAGAGCACTGCCGGCGTCCGTCAGCACAAGCCCCCTGCCTGTCCGCTTGAAGAGAGGATGGCCCAGATGAGCCTCCAAGGTAGCTAATTGTCTGCTCAACCCTGGCTGAGAGACATCCAACTGCTCGGAAGCTTTTGAGATTGACCCATGCAGTGAAATGCACAGGAAATTGCGTATCCGCTTATCTAGGTCTTCGCTCACTACACTGTCCGTATCTGCGTTGTGCCAGTTTCCAGCATCTACAAGCTACACCGCTCAGTGCGTGCATGACTAGATTTGCCTAAACCCTGTGAGTGATTCGCTAGATGGCAGTACACACCAGCACGATCTCTATTGAGCTTGGGATCCGCGCAGGGGCCTCAAAACCTTTATTGCCAATGCACCCAACGGCGGCTAACCCATACGAAAGCTCGATCCGTGATCAGACCGATCATGCCAATGATCAACACACCAGCAAACACATAGCTTGTCCTGAAGAAATTCGTGGCATCAAGCACTACAAATCCTAATCCCCGGTCTCCTCCAAGCAGCTCTGCAGCAACCAGGATGGATAAGGCGAGCCCCATCGCCACCCGCAAACCGGTCATGATTTGAGGCAATGCGCTTGGGAATATCACGTACAAGAAGGTTTGCCATCGCTTGGCCCCTAAGCTGCGAGCAGCTCGAATCACATCTCCAGGCGTAGCAGCTGCACCAGCTTGCGCACTCACCATCGTCACCAGGAATACGGAAAGGAGGATTAGCAAGACTTTCGACAATTCACCGATACCGAACCAGAGAATGAATATGGGTACCAAACCCAACTGAGGAATCGGCCTCAGAATTTCTGAGGGTATCAACCACAAGGCATCAACGTCTCGATAGGTTGCACGGAGCAGCCCAACGCTGACACCGAGGGCTCCTCCCACCACAAAAGCGATGCCGACACGAGAAAGGCTGGCAGCGAAATGCTCTGAGAATGGCACCCCCGAGTAACCATGAACAAACAGATCGAATGCCGATTGAACAACATCCCATGGCGGCGACAAAAGCGTTGCACTAACCCAGTTTTTTTGAGCAACTAGCACCCAGCCGGCTAACAAAATGGCCGGGCTTAGAATCATGAGCGACAGGTAGCGGGTGTCATGTTTTTTAGGACGCATAGCAGGCTCGCTCTAGTAAGTGGCACCGGCTGGCGTGGCATGCATAGCTCGGTAGATCTCATTCCGAGTAGCAAGGAATTGATCGTCCACTCGATTGGCAGCGTTCCAGCGTGGAAGTGGCAAATGGATGTCGAAAGAGCTCGGAGGAACGCCCTTTTCAGCAGACAGCAGCAACACGCGATCGCCGAGAAACACTGCCTCATCAATACTATGGGTAACAAATACAATCGTGGTGCCCGTCGTGGCCCGTATCTTCAGGATCTCCTGCTGGAGCTTCTCGCGAGTCTGGACATCCACCGCAGCGAACGGCTCGTCCATCAACATCACTTGGGGTCGCGAAGCAAGTACTCGCGCCAGGCTGCAACGTTGCCGCATGCCACCTGAAAGCTGGTAGGGGTAGGTTTTCTCAAAGCCGGCGAGGCCCACTAGCTCGATCATCTCAGACGCTACTTCGTACTGCTCTGACCTTGGCCTCCCAGCACACTTCAAGCTGAAAGCGATGTTGTCTCGTACCGATAGCCAGTTGAAAAGTGCATAGGACTGGAATACCACTCCCCTTTCAGGGCCAGGCCCCGCGATGCTCTTCCCGGCATAGTGGGCAACACCAGAGGATGGCTCCAGGAATCCGGCCAGCAAGTTCATCACGGTGGTTTTGCCGCAACCTGAAGGCCCTAACAGAGCCAAGCTCTCACCCTCATGAACCTGGAGATCGAAATTTTTAAGAACCTCATGTCCCTCGTAATCGTAACTAACGCCGTTCAGAGACAGCAGCGGGCGGGCCGCTGCTGCTTTCTGGATGGGAGGTGCCGCCAATGCAAGGCTCATGGGTTATGTGCCTTCAAGTAGGTTTCAAGCGGCTTCGTGTTGAAAAAACCACCCCAGTCTGCAGGCACAGCGTCAATGCGTTTTTGCTCTACAAGAAACTGGGCAATCCCTTCGAAGTGCTTCCTCAGACGAGAGTCTTTCTCTTGACCTGGCTGCCCAAAGAACTTGCTGGTCAACTGTTCTGCTAGCGCCGGGTGACTGGCACTCTGTCGTTTGATCAAAGCATCGAATTGTTCGGGAGTCTGACCAATACGTTCGGCTTCATACCGACGCACCCCACTCACATCCTTCGCGTAATCTTTCAGCGCTTGATCCCATACAGCTAAGAAAGCCTGTAGAACCTCAGGCCTCTGACGGCTGAAGGATTGCTGGCCAATCCAGTATCCACCTGTAATTGTTCCAAGGCTGCGGGTAGTCGCAAGGGTTTTAGCACCCTGCTCTTCAATCAGACCGATTGCAGGCTCCCACGTCACCGCCGCATCAATCTGACCTGCTGCATAGGCTGGTGGCATGTTGGCAGGGGGGAGGTTCACCAGGATGACATCACTCTGCGTGAGCCCTGCAGTCTTGAGTGCTTCGAGCAGATGATGGTGGCTGCTGGAGCCAACACTTGCAGCCACTCGCTTGCCCTTCAATTGCTCGATGCTGCTGATGCCTGCTTTGGAGTTC
This sequence comes from Pantoea sp. Ap-967, assembly GCF_011752565.1. Taxonomy (GTDB): domain Bacteria; phylum Pseudomonadota; class Gammaproteobacteria; order Pseudomonadales; family Pseudomonadaceae; genus Aquipseudomonas. The sequence continues at coordinate 26,707 of NZ_VWXK01000024.1, read as the reverse complement.
GCCGAAAGACGAATGTTAGTGTCATCCTGGCGCTCCATCATCAGCACCTCAAGAGGGATGCCGTTACTGAATCCGGTGACAGCAGGCATCTCTCCCATCCAGGCAAGATCCACCTTCCCACCCGCCAGAGCAGGCAGGATTGCTGGGCCGGCTGGAAACGGTATCAGCTCAGCTTTGATTCCTTGTTTCTCGAACAGGCCAGCGCCATTGGCGTAGCTAAGCAGGACGTTGATGTCGCCAGTTTGATAAGCAATGCGTACCGTTGTCGGCTCCGCCCAGGAAAGTGAACTGACCAGCAGTGATACAGCTGCTGCAGCGCCAACAATCTTTTTCAACATTGATGCACACTCCAAGGCTGCGGCTGAAGCCGCTTGTGTAATCGGGCGTTCAGCGAATGCCCATTTCAAATAAATGATGCGTCTGATCGTTTTCGGTACCACCTGGCTTAGAGCATTTCCAGCCAAGCTCTTTGGCATATCCCCCCAGGGTTGTTTGCCCCTCAATGACCACTACATGCTGATCTGCGAAGGGATGCACATACATCGCATCAACTGGGCAATAGAGCTCGCACATGAAACAGGTCTGGCAGTTGTCAGGCCTCGCAATCAAGGGAATGCCGCCATCCACTGCATCGAATACCTGGGTAGGACATACTTCTACGCAGCGATCGCACGCGATACATAAGCTGGTGCTTATCAGCTCAATCATGAAACCGCCCTCCAGATGCAACAACACGCTCGATCTCAACCTTGTCGACACCCCATGCCCGCTGACGGTAAGGGGTTCCTGCCGTGCCCTGGGGATAGTCGATTCTTTGATGAAGTGCGGTTGACTCCCGACGACTCAACGCACTGGTATACGCAAGCCGACCGACATAGAGCATTGCGTGTGCTTCGCGTGCAGAACGTTGTACGTGATTGGTTTTCTGAAAGCGCCACGATTCATCTAGCCGCTCCAGTGCTTTTTTCAGTCCGGCTTCTGAGCGAAAGACATTCCTTTCAACTGACCAAAGCTCTTCCTGAATCACCTGCATTACAGAAGCCAGATCGGCGCCATTGGAAGTCAGTTCTGACACAGTTCGTCCAGCAGGCAACGCTTCACCTTGCGCCTTGGCAAAGTAAGCCGCCGCTTGCCCAGCCCAGCTTCCTGTAGCCATAGCCCAGGCAGCATTTGGAGAGCCTCCGCCACTACGGCCACCCACAATTGGCTCACGAGACGCAGCGTCACCGGCGGCGTAAAGACCAGGGAGATTGGTCGAACAATCTCGCCCCCGCAGCTCAATTCCCCCAGTGCCGCGAACAGTCCCTTCAAGCCGCAGAGACAACTCGAAGCGTTGTCTGAAAGGATCAATTCCCATGCGGTCGAAAGGCATAAACGCAATGGCTTGGCCGCTACGTAGCCAGCGTTGAACGTCAGCACTTGCTTTGTCATAGCAAGCAAAAATGCGTCCACGACGACTGGCTCTCGCTATTGCAACGAATGGCTCTTCTGCCCCGAGATCAATCTCATGCCCCTCTTCGTCGTAATAGCTGGCCCAGTGGAACGGCAAGCCTTTGGTGACCGTGGAGAAGGAAGCAGCCATACCGTACTGGTTGCTGAACTCCATCCCAGAGAACGTGACACCAGCCTCTCCAGCAGCCAGGTGACCATCCCCCGTACAAACATTGGTGCCTAATACGCCACTCAGAAAAGCGCACCCTCCTGTGGCGATCACGGTGGCTGATGCTGACACCTGCCATGGCTCACCGTTGAGTCGCTCACCACGCGCCCCGGCCACCTGCCCATCTGCCACCAACAACTGCTGAACAGGACTATGGTCAAGAATGCGGACTTTGGCTTTCCGCAGCTGTGAACGCATGAAGCGCATGTAGTCTGGCCCACGAAGGGTTCCGTAATTCCGGGCTCCCGATTCGGTAACGGGAAACCGATAGCCACGCTCACTCATGAAATGAAGCTGCCTGACTGCTGTTTTCAAAACTGCCTCAACCCAGCTCTGCTCGCTGAGCGAACCACCTGGTAGATAGCCTTCCTCAAAGTAGAGGGGGTATTGAGTCCTATCTGGGACGTACCAGATGTTGTTGTTAGATGCAGCCGCAGCACCCGACACGCCGCAATAGCCCTTATCTGCCAATACAACACTGGCGCCGGCACGTGCTGCCTCCAGTGCCGCCCAAACCCCAGCTGGCCCTCCTCCGAGCACAAGGACTTGGGCTTGGATGGGGTCATGCGCTTGCTGTTTAGCCATGCTCGACACCACTGCAAATCGGTAGAATGAATGTGTATGTCACGAAAGCACCAACACCTGGTAGGTACAACTTGCCAACTTGTTCGTACAAGCTGGCGATTCGTCGCTACTATATAGGGCTTTTTTGATTCCATTAAATACACATTCATTCGATGGTTATGCCGTCGAGGAATATCAGCTTGATGCTGTATCAGGTTTCCAAGGAGAGCTCTCATTTCATCCTCAATTGCCGACCCCAACCTATCCCCTCTCTACGGGCAGATTCAGGCCGATTTGCAAGGGGCGATCGAGAGAGGCGAGTACGCGCCAGGCTCACGGCTACCCTCTGAACATGAGCTGTGCGCTCACTATCAGGTCAGCCGTTCCACTGTGCGCCAGGCACTGAACGAGATGCTTCGTGAGGGAGTCGTTTACAAAGCGCATGGCCGCGGGACATTTGTCTCTGACCGCCGTCCGTTCAGAGATGTATCTGCTCTTGAAGGACTGTCAGAGGCTTTGAGTGCCCAAGGACACTCCGTCTCAAACCGGCTGCAGAGCTTCAGGCTCGTTAGCGCTGACACACACTTGGCTCTTCAGATGAAGGTGCAGGAAGGTACTGTGCTGGCCGAGCTCGCTCGTGTGAGGCTGATGAAGGGAAAACCTGTTTCGTATGAAGTAACGTTTTGTGCCCAGGAGATTGGAGAGCGCCTGTTGAGCGCAGAGCTCAAGTCGCGAGACATCTTGGTCATACTGGAGGAGGACTTTGATTTGCTGATCAGCCATGCAGACATCCAGCTGAAGGCGATCGGTGCCAGTACAGAGGTCGCCAACATGCTGGAAATTCCCGTCCACGAGCCGTTGCTTCGCATACACCGTACGGTGATGGGTTCAGATAGCTCGCCCGTGTTGTATGAGCAGCTTTATCTGCACGGAGAGCATCTTGACTACCACATGCGGGTCGAGCGATCACGACATTAGCAGGGGCCATCATCCATCCGTTTTCACTCGGAGGAGAACACCTGTGCTCCACAAGTCGGTCAAGCCTTGCATTGAGTCTCAATCTGAGTGAATCCACTGCACACTCCAGGCAAGCAGAGCTTCGATGGTTCCGAATCAGGGAGCCTATCCAACTCAAACGCGACTAGATAAATCGGTGCCGGTGAGGTACTTGTTGGCCGCATCACTGGCACCTTAGCCCTCTGAAGCTTTCTTTGATACGTGAGACGGGCTAGCTTTGCCCCAATACTCGCAATGAGCGGTTGGGTGATGGTTTAACACGTAGGCATGCCTCCATACAAAGAATCGCTGCATCGATACCACATCAAGGAATAGAGGATTTTGCATGCTCGTCACAGGTAGTGAACTCACAGCTCAAATCGCGTTTTCCATGTTTGAGAACAAAGGTGTCTATGCGGTGCTCCTAGGATCAGGCGTTTCCCGGTCTGCGGGTATACCCACGGGCTGGGAAATCACCATGGAATTGGTGAAGCGCTGGGGTATAGCGACCGGGGCTGGCGAGCAAGACAACTGGCACTCCTGGTACGTCGACCAAACGGGCAAGCAGCCCAATTATTCAGCGTTGCTGGAACAGCTAGCAACGACTCAAACTGAGCGCCGAGCCATCATCCAGGGTTTTCTGGAGCCAAGCGAACAGGAGCTTGAAGACGGCCTCAAACTGCCCACTCGTGCGCATCGCGCAATCGCAGCTATGGTCAAAGCTGGTCACGTCCGGGTGATTGCCACCACAAACTTCGACCGACTGATGGAAAACGCTCTACGTGATGTCGGCGTTGAACCTACCATTGTCAGCTCTGCAGATACGCTGGCAGGTGCTGAACCACTCACACACTCCTCCTGCTACATGTTGAAGATTCATGGCGACTACAAGGACGCCCGGATCCTCAACACAGATGTAGAGCTGGGCGAATACCCAGCAGCCATCAACACACTCCTAGATCGCATCATTGATGAGTTCGGGTTGATCGTTGCAGGCTGGTCAGGCGAATGGGATCATGCGCTGAGAGCAGCCTTCCTCAGAGCCCCGTCTCGCCGCTACCCAACCTACTGGCTCTCACGGGGTCAACTAACCGAACGTGGAACAGAGCTCATTAATCAGCGCCACGCGCGCATTGTCTCAGGTTTGGATGCAGACACGTTCTTCGACAGCTTGCACGTTAAGCTGGACACAATTCAGCAATCCCGATTGCCAAACCCCGCTGGCATCGAACTGACCTTGGCCATGGCAAAGCGATTCATGACCAGGCCAGTGCACAGAATCCAGCTAGACGACCTGGTCACCTCTCAAGCTCACCAAGCTATTGAAAACCTCAAGCCTCATTTTGATTGCCAGTCTGGAAACAGCCCTGAGCATTTCGCTGAGCGTGTCGCGATCTACGAGTCAACCACCGAGCCATTGGCTCGTCTTTGTGCAGTCCTAGGGCGCTGGGGGACTGGGCAAGAATTCAATCTCGTGCTGGAGACAATTAAAGGCTTATACACCGCGTCTCAGGCTGACAACTCTGGATGGGCGCATTTAACAGCGCTGAAGTCTTACCCTGCAGCACTTGTTGCCTATGCGTACGGCATAGGATTGGTACGTGCAGATCGCTTAGATGAGCTTTACAAACTGTTTGATACGACGGTAATCAACCGTCACGAAAATACCGGGCTTCTGGGGATGAACTTATCTCCGTTCCACATGGAGGCTAGCAATGGTCTTCATGAATCATGGAGAAGCCTCGAAGGGCAGGATCGAGCTATTAGCCCGCTCTGCAACCGACTGCATGACACTGTGATGCCTCGCTGGGCGCTTGACATCGCAGGCCTGCAGAATCCGGGGCTGCTTTACGAACGGTTTGAGTTCCTGAACCTCCTCTACTTCTGCGAAAAGCGAGGTCTCAACGAAAGCTCGCTCACCGATGTGATCAACAAACGGAATTTCAGGAGCATTGCGCTGGGCCGAATTTCCTGGCACTCAGAAACGATCAATCGTTTCATCCGCGAGTATGCGACCAAGGAATACAAGGCGCCCCTATTGGCAGCATGGTTCGCACGAGGATCTGAATCCTACCTTCAGCAAATGCTAGAGGGGTTGCAGCAGGCGGCTAGGGGGTAGCAGGAGCGTCTTGCCCAAAGGGCAGCATGACCCTTTGTTAGCCTCGGCAACCTGCTGCCCGTGCGTGTCCTACGTCATATACCTCAAACAGCGCTCACATTGGATGAAGATCTCAGACACAACAACTATCGGCCAAAGGGGCGCGTTCACGCCAGAAGCGTTCAGGGACTTGATCACGCCATCGGATCACTCCCGGTTTTCCAGGATGCAGTAACAAACCGCCTTTCAGGCCTTTCAGAACGTGAGTTAGCTAACTCACAGACCGGGCACTAATCTTGATTTCAGCCCTGCACGGACTGGTAGCGAATTAACGACCTGGCCCAGAGATCTCCTTTAACAGCTGCCTTAATGCACAACTGACGGACTGGTGGCTAACCACTTGCCAAGTTTGGGCTTCACCAGCGGCTTGGCCATACGGGCCAAGCAGGCCTCCAGGAAGGGCTCCATCTTCTGCTTGATGTGTGGTTCCAGGCATGGCGTCTCAGACGATACACAACGCGTAGTTTCGCAGTAACTGATGCCCCTGGGCAGTGCATGCTCCCTCCCCCAGCACATTGCTGGCATCTCGCTGGCTGGGTAACTCGACTCGGTAGGTAAGTAGTATGTTCCGAGGTCAATGATCGTCCCACCAAGCTCTACCCAGAAGTGAGATACGGGCTCAGTTGGCGATCCGTAGCTTTGAAGCGTAGCGTTGAGTCCGTCCTTCGAGATGACAAATGCCAGAAAATCCCCTCCGACAATCTCAGGACTGTGCCCCATTCCCTCAAGGAGTCGGTGAATACCAAAGGACGCATACATGCACCGCTTGTGGTAGTCGTCATGGAAATGGCTTCTCAGGCACTTATCCACTACATAGAGCACACGCTCGATCATCCCTGCATCGCTCAAAACCTAACCCTCGTCTACGCTATAAAAATCGGAAACAGAACATTGCATAGGTGCATTACCTGTAGAAAAAAAAACGATCGCGTTTTGACGCCGTGCAAGGAAAAATCGCAAGATCGCGTCAAACGACCAAGCGCCCCGTGAAAGGCTGCTTAGCGACGCTCCCCCCCAAAAAAAGCCAGACCTCTGTGACGCACATCACAAATTTGCGCGAATTTTGAGATTTTGCCCTATAAAAAATTTTTCGGAGACGGAGTTCTTATATTTGAGACCCAAAGAAAAGCGGAGATCTGCACCGCTCCCATTTCTCATTTTATCCTCGGTATTTGCCTCTCGCTTTTCCTTGCGTTTCTGCATGCTGACGACTCTGAACGTATCCCCGGTCGAACTGCTCACACACCTTTAGCTTAGGCAGGTCGCCGCCCTTCGGCCTTTAGGCCGGCTGCTTTTGACTTTGGGATCAAATACACGGCGCGAAGCGCAACAGGGGGAGTCTACTTCGCGTGAGTAAGAATTTCCGGTCAGTGTCGGACAACATCTGGTTCTCTCTACCCGCCGATTTCACCGCTGTCGGGGAGATGTCTCAGACACCGATATCGTGAGCGAAAAGATCTTCACTCATAACCTCTGTGCCCCTCCCGCATTGCACCAAAACCCGCTGTAGGCTCCGGCTCAGGTACTCGAAAAGCCATGTGCGAAGCTCGATGTGCCAACCATAGTCGTAGTGACTGACATGCCGTCGCGGCTTGATCTGCAAGGCAGCGAGAAGTGCCGCATAGGCCTCTGGGCCAATGCAATCGGTGGTGATGCGGACAGGTTCATCTTTTCCAGACTTGCGTACGTAACCGTTCAGCAGCTCATCCAGCGCCGCTGTGAAGCCATCGCCATAGCAGGTCGAAGCAGACCTCCAGACATCACTGACAATCGTGCGCTCCATCTCTCTCGCCCTTGCGCCCAGAATTTCAAGGCAAAAGGCCAGCAATATACTCCATAAACAGCTTACGCCTCCTCAGGCGCTCGATCGTCACGTCGTCCGATGGCACGAAAAATGAGCAGATCCAAATGGTCGGGTCACGCCATTTAAAGCTGCTCCTGGTCATACCACTGCTTGGCTACACCGTAAAACCGTGTCCCGCAAGTTGTGCACGTAGATAGCTGTCTTTAAGTACCTTGGGAAAGCTCACCAGCAATTTCCAAATCACGTACACAAACACCGCCGGCACCACCACCCCAAAATAGCCACCGAAAAGCAGCCCAACGAGACTCAAGGGGATAAACAGTAGACACATGAGCGCGCCCATAACGCGCATTTTCTTGATCCAAGAGCTGAATCCATCAGCCTCATAGATCTTCTCGCCAGAGGCCGTTTTGATCGCGTACAGGATGAAGCCGAGCCGGCCAAGCTTCATAAAGTGAAACTCCCCCTCAATTCCAGGCTTCAGGTATGAAGCGATGTAGTGCCCTACTCCTACCTTCTTGATCATCCTCGCGGCCCCACCAGACTCCTTGAAGCGCAGATACGCATATTCACTACCCTCGGCCAGGTTGTTGTGGGGCCCTACCACTTCTACCGCGCCCTTGATCACGCTCGCATCCGACATTTCAAAAGCTCCATATCAGCACACGACTTCAGCTCGCCGGTGCACATCATTCGTCCATGCGGACAGCAAACAGCCCTGCCTATAAGGCACAGCCCTTCTTCGTGCTTTACCGAGAGCGCTTGGCAACCCGCTAGCGGGTCGCGATGGCAAAACGACATCCCGATATAGGCACTATATTGCATGGTTCGGGATCGCGCAACGTGGCCTTATCCTCGTATTTGAGGAATATTGATGCCCCTGATGCCGGCCATTGCGGCCTTGTTGCGCGTTATCCGGAATGCCCGAGCACTCTCGCAGGAAGAGATGTCCGGCTCCGTGGAGGCTCGTCATTTGCACAACATTGAGAACGCGCGCTCCAGCGTCACAATCACCAAATTAGAAGCTGTCGCTGCCAAGCTGGATATTGATCCAGCGGCCTTGGTGGTGCTTGCATCGGCCCTCGAAAAAGGGCTTACCGATCAGCAAATGCTTGAGTTGCTCAAGGCGGAGTTTCAGAAAGTCGACGCCCTGGGCGCCCGGGATAGCATCAGTGAGCACTACCGGAACGGAAAGGTGATCCGGGTGCAGCCCGGTCGCCAGATCGATCCCCAAAAGCTCGCAGCGATCCGTCAAGCCAAAGCAGTGGGAGAATCTCAGGCTGCAGTGAGCGCACGCCTAGGTATCCCCAAGTCCACAGTTGGAAGGCTATGGCACCTCCCCGAGGAATAGTTACTGATCCAGGAATCACCGCCGCAGGGTCAGTGCACCACCCATAATCGGCCAGGCCGTGCCCCTACCTCGCCTACCTTGAAATCATCGTCATCGCGAGAGCTGTATCGCCATCATCCAGGGCTCCCAGGGTCAACGTTGAACGCCATCCCGATATCGGCTCCCAAGGTTCGACATCAACGTCGGAGACAGTGTTCATCACAAGCAATGACCTTAAGCGATGTTCGACTGATTCTAGCGAGAAGCCCCGAGAGCTCTCGTAGCGCGTTCTTCCCATCTCACCTGTCCCGCGCTACAGAAAGAGATCGATCCAATCGCAGGAGTACAAATGTACTCCAAACATACTTTCAGCCATAGAAACAGAAAAACCATCCTTTGAGATAAATCAGTCATCTCCCGTTAGTGACCGCGTCCAGCAACGAGATGCGCCGGGCTGGTTTTAAACTGCACGTTTGAGCTCTGCGAGAGCCGCAATTACAGCCTCCCTTACGCTCTCTTCACATCATCTGACGCGCTGGAATTCCGTAACTCATGGCTAAGAGCAAGCAATGCGGGCAGGCTGATTATCTTCCGTGAACCGGGGCCGACCAGGACAAAAAGGCCGCTCTCACACGCGAAGAAACAATCTTTGAATTCAAGCTGTGGGCCAGTCAAAACGCTCACGCCGACCTCAAGCTGACCTGCGCTGTCGTAGACCACGGTATGCGCGTAGAGCACCGTGCGCTGATGGCCATGGCCTGTGAGATGGCATTCCCAATCAGCCGGAACGAGTACCTCCAGCAGCATCCACTGCCGAACTACATAAAATCGAACGCCGGCAAATTCTTCAGTTGCCGCTTTGATGGCCTGTGTATCGCTCAAGCCCGATCCACCTAGAACCACAGCCGGCCCGTACAAAATGTCTGAGATCAGATGCTGCTTCACGCGTACCTCTGCAATTGATGGGTGTCAGCTGGCTGACGGAAAAGGAAGTCGTCTTGAGTCACTTATGACCCATCGAGGCTTTCAGCAACGCCGCGGCCCTCTGTCTGGCCTCCTCATATCCAGGGTATTCCAGCACCTCGCTGGGCTCGATCGACACCCTGCCGCCGCAGACCTTCAGCGTCTTCAACGCCTTGAGCGATTCAGTAACCTCACGCTCCGCAGGACTCAGCTCCTCCCCCACCAGAAGCCGCACCAGCCACCTGTGCAGGCGGCATAAAACAGCTCCTCTACTGAAGCGCATAGAAGGGGCCTATCTCACCGTTTTCGTAGTACCAGTGCGCAACCACAAACAAGCCGCCGGTGGCGGCCTCCACCATGAGGTACCCGGAGCGATAAAACCTTCGCGCAATAGGTGGGGTATGCGCCGGAAGTCCTTCAGGATAGGTATGTCGACGATCGCAGAACATGAGCCCGGTCATCCGCCCATCCCTCTCCAATGCACAGGCCAGAAAGCCGATGATCTCTTCTTGAGGTAACGCATCTTTGGCTCGCTGGATCACGGTGGGAAGCCGATGAAACCGACATTTATCTCGGCTGCTGCCAAAGGTCTTGATCAGATAGCTCCCGCGCACGCCATGCTGATCATGGATGTCATCCATTGCCAATCTCTATGGCCAACGCTGGATCAAATCCCGTGTTCTCGCCAGGGTACCCGCGCGGATTTGAGACCACGCGCGTGCGCTCGATATGCATGTCGACGGAGTAGTGCGTATGACCGTAGATCCAGAGATCAGTCTTCACGACCAAGTCATGCCAGTTGTTGGCATAGGCCGCCGTCAAATGGCCGTAGTCTCTAGGGGATGCGATTTCTACCATGGGTGCGTGATGAGTAATTACCACTGTCTTGCCGTCAAACGGCGTACTGAGTCGGTCGCTCAACCAGGAACGCGCAGCACGGTTCCGCATGATCAAATCGTCAGGTCTGATACGGCGATAATTTTCAGTCCGGATATGCCGAAAGTCATTCATAGCATCACGTGCGGTGATCGCGGCGAGCCCTTGGTTACCGGTGCTACTGAAATCCGTCCAGGACGTTGTACCCAAGAAACGGACACCGCCCAGAACAATCTCCTCGTTTTCCAGCACATGGACGTGAGCTGCGGCTGCCGACTTCATCTTCTGCAAGGTACCTTCAAGGTGACCACCGTAGTACTCATGATTTCCGGCCACATAGATGCACGGACGATCAAACGCTTCGTTCGCCCACAAGACACCCTTTGCTTTGGTGGAGATATCACCGGCCAGGATCACCACGTCCGCATCGTGAGCCGGCGGTACAAAAGGTGAAAACTCGTTATGCAAATCGGAATAGATCTGAAGCTTCATGCTTATGACGTTCGCCTTTTTGAATCTCAGCGCTGGAGCCGCTTGCTCGCGCTTGGAAGCCCCGACATCACTTGGCCAAGCGCTTGGCTGGCCCACCCGAATGGCCTTTAAATCGGTTAAGGCATAAATTGAAATACTGAAACTCGTGAGAATTTGGAGCCCCGGCTTGACCGCAGCAAGCCAGCTTCGAGGTCGTAATCTCCCCGAAGATCCGGCAATGAAAACTATACGGTGTAGAGCCGGATCATGCAACATGGCTACATACTCGCCTTTGGACGGCGAACACTGATGGATAACAAGCTGGCGTTTGCTGCCGCGCTAAGGGCTATGCGCGCTTCAAAAGGGATGACCCAGGAAATGCTCGCTCGCGCCACCAGCCGCCCATATGTGGGGCGCCTGGAGAAAGGTGAGTCAACGCCTAGCGTCGAGAAACTGCAGGCACTCAGTGAAGCCTTGGGCATCAGCCCGCTCACCCTCCTCGCCCTTATGCTCAGCGTGCAAGAAGACCAGCCGACCTCAGCTGTAATCGCGCGCCTGAAGCAGGATTTGACCCAGTTTGAAAAAGCCGGTGGCCCCCAGCTGCTACAGCGACAGGTCGCCGATGGCCAACTCGTCCCCAGAGCAACCGGGGTACCAATGGACGCTGATAGGCTTGCTGACGTGCTTCGTCACAAAGCCGCTGGTTTCACCCAGAAAGAAACTGCAGTCAGGCTCGGGATCAGCACCTCTACGGTGCATGACATGTGGAAAATGAACGATCAAGCAGAGTAACGACTGTCACTGCCACTAGGTTTGATCAGGTGACCGAGGAAGGCCTGGCTCGGAGTCTTCGGCTGCGTTGAGCCCAGAAGAAAACCACTCAGGTATCTATGCCCTCACTGCTCAACCTATCCTAGTCGAGGTAGAATTGACTGCATTTGAGATCACCACCGCCTTCACCGGCCTGCTCGATACCTCTGTGCCGAAGGCTCGTTGCTCTGATCCAATGATAGACCTCTACCTTTACCCACCCCATCGAGGCTCACAGTACACTGGGAGGGCTTCATTCGACTTATGGGCAGGGGCTACCTCAGGCAAAAGTAACCAGGCGTCAAGCCTCGACTTGAAGCACATTGACTAATGCCTTACCTCGGTGTTGGGCTGCCGGCGGGCAATTTTTTTAAGAAAGGACTCAAGATGTCAGCAAGTAGGAAAGGGATTAAAAACTATGATCTCGGCTTCACTGCAGTCTGCTTTGCCTGCTTTCTAGGCATATTCACACTTGGTACTCATCAGACGCCGGAGACGCTGAGTGCAACTGAGTGCTTCGCTTTCAGTATTCCAGTACTGATTGCCTCCAACATGCTGCTCTCGATCTTCAATCTGGACAATGAACCTTCCTCCCCCCTCAAGGTGAAAACAGCCTATTTGGCATTGGGTTGTGCAACTTTGGGTGGAATGATTGGAGGCCTGGCCGGCATCAGTTTCATGTTCAGTTCCATCTCTAAGTCGTCGGGTCATTTGTTTGTAGCCACGTGTTTGGGGTGCATTTTCCTCATCTTTGTAGGAATGCTAATTTACGAGAGCATGGGCCCTAGCCTCGCCGGTAATGATGTGCCAGTGCCAGGTATCGATGAGGTTTCGACGGATGGGCCACAAGATGAAGAGCGGAATTCCTGAACCATAGCGTGGCAGATCGTGGTGGCCGGGAATTCATTTCGGCCACGCCGGGCTGTTGAAGTCGGTGACTCCAGTTGGTGGGAGCCACGTCCATAGACCACTATGCTGTGACGAAAGGCAGCCGGCACCGCGCAACAAATAATGTCGGTCACTAGGGACTAGTCCGTCCGCCACCCATCTGATTGACATTGCCAGATTGATAATTGAGCATGAGCTTCGGTGTTGCGCCTTATCCTAGCACCGCCGTTCTACCTCCCCCGATCTCAATCCGCAGTCGTATCTTACCCCCCTGCTATCGAGTGAGTATCGTCGTACACTATGTTCACATCAACTAGACAGAGAGACTAGGAAGCTCCATGGACACACGGGCTTGCTCAGCGGCTTCAGAAAAGCTCCAAGGTGAAGAAGCAAAACCTGAGCTCTATGAGCAGGACTACGAGCCACTCGCTCCTGCGCTGTAATACTCTTAAGAAGCTTCAGGTTTAAAGGTGAAAGGCTCGGCTAATCCTTGGGCCTAACAAGCTTCATCGCAGCCGCCGAAAAGGCCTCCTGCAATTCCAGAAAGGCCTTTTCCAACGCGCTCCCCTCTTCTGGCTCGAACTGATTTATGGTAGCCAGGGAGGATTTAATGCGGGGATTACCATTGATCAAAACCTCTTTTGCCGCTATATCCTGCAGTAAGTCGCGACATAGCTTTCTCCCCTGATTAGTGATGCCGCGATACAACGTAATATTGTGTTCATTCGTTTGCACACGAACAAATCGAACATGATCTTTGAAACGATGGAATCTAGGGTGATACATTTCGGTGAATGACGACGGTGCGGGATAATCACGTACGTTTAGCTTGTCACCTCCCCCCCAGACATCAGCGCTTTTCAAGCCATTACAGTCAACGCAGGCAACCGCAAGATTCCAAAAATTGAATGCAAAATGTTTAAATGACTCTCTAGGAAGGATGTGTTCGATAGGCTTCGCGTTGCCGTTATTGAGCAGCCAACGCTGACAGTAGCAACAGAGATTGCCCTGCTCTGAAGCGATAAAAGCTCTAAATGCGGACTTGACCTCCGTTCCTGTGATGCTTTTCCCAATTTTTCCATTGGAAAAGTCCTTCCAGAGATCCGGAGCTTCTGTAATTACCCCCTTTTGCATATCGTCGAATTGACGAAGTGCCTTTTTGTTCAAACGAGATAGGGCAACAAATGTACGTAATCGATGCTTGATAGTCTTATGGCACTTGGATTTGTATTTTTCCAACGCAGCTGCCATTACCCTTGCATCCGTCACATAGTAATCAGCCATCAGATCGCCCACCCTCTTTCGCATCACTAAGCTTTTGACGATCTGCTAGCAACATTTCAATTGCAGCGCAGGCCTTGTCGATCAAGTCCAAATCCTGCTCAGCACCGGGAATACGCTGCTTGTCAAAACGTTTAAGAACCTTGTTTTTTATCCCGCTTAGCTGTTTAAGTGCAATACTTTCCTGAACACTCACCTCCTCTTCATCCGCCATGGATTGTGCCACCAACTGCGCACACCTCTCGTGCACCGCCCTATTATTAGGCGTATAGGTGTCAAACCCCTCAAGAATGATCGATTCAACAGAGTAACGCTCTTCATCACTCAGAAGACGAAGCTTCCCCTTACTAAGCACATAACTAAAATCCGAGGACTCATTGGCGTTAGCGATCAACGTAGGAGAATGCGTCGCAACAACTATAGATATCCCAAAGCTCTTCGCAACAATATCAAATACTTTAGGCAGAGCCAGCTGCCACTGAAGATGCAAACTGATTTCTGGCTCGTCAATCAGGAAGACCGCTCCCTTCTTTGCCGAGCAGATCATCCCCATTAGAAGATAGTTGATATTCTGCTCACCGGAGCTCAGCGAAGAAACCGGTGTCACTTTTTCCCGATCGTCAGCGCGCACCACGCCGAACTCAAAGTTCCTGATATCAGTCGGGATTCCGTTATCCTTGACAATTGGCCCCAGCACCCGATGACGTATCCTTGAAGGGGCCGTAGAGAGATGTGCCTCTGGTCGGCGCATAAAATAGTATCGCGCCTCATAACCCAAAACCCGTAGACACTCTGTAAACACATTTAACATATTCTGATGTTGAAAAATTTTCGCCGCTAGCTTTGTAACTAACTGAGAAAGCCGAGAAACATTAATAGCTCCACTCTTCCCTTTCATTCCTTGGTAAAGAAACTGTGCTGATGGCACGCCCACCGGAAAACGATCATAAACTCCGGTAGACATTCCTACCACCCGGATACCTAGCTTTATCATTCGATGCGTTAAGTCATGCAACATAAAACTTTTGCCCGCACCATTACTACCAATTACATAAGTGCAGGCCACAGAGCTCGATCCCTGTATTCGCTCAAGGATCTCGCGCGCATCAGCAGAAAAGTTAACATCACTACTGCTTGAACTCTTCTTGCTGAGCACCTGCTTCACAGACTCAATTTTGAGTTTTTTACTCGGATCATTAATCACTTGCCCGCAGAGCATTTTAACATCGCAATACCCTGCACTAAACTGTGCATTGAGGATAGTAGAAACCCTATCCGTAATCAGCCCCTCATGATTTTGTTTGCCTTGCTGCAAGTTGATGATGCACGCAGCAAGTGAAGAGCACTCTTCCGAGGCCAACTCCATCAACGATGGATTATTGCCAGAAACGTCTATATATAGCGTAGGATACCGAGTACCGGGCAGGCCACGACTCAGCACTAACGCTTGATAAGTTTTTATTTTCCCGTCACGCTGACGCGTACCAAAACTAACAACCGCCTCTAAATGCAGCTTACGCCCTATCAG
The DNA here is from genome assembly GCF_011752565.1 of Pantoea sp. Ap-967. Classification (GTDB taxonomy): domain Bacteria; phylum Pseudomonadota; class Gammaproteobacteria; order Pseudomonadales; family Pseudomonadaceae; genus Aquipseudomonas. Next base: position 11,378 of record NZ_VWXK01000024.1, on the reverse strand, counting down.
CGGCAGGACAATATTTGAAACATCTGCAGCATGATCTTTCGAGACAGGTGTTATGACGACGAACCGCCCTGAAATTTCGTTCTTCTCGATAAAGCTCTCAAACACTTGAGGTGCGGATGGCACTTCATTTTCTCGCCTAACAGTCGACGGAGAATCAAAAACAAAGGTGCCACCTTCAGTTCCTACCGAGCTATATTTCTTAAAATAGTCAAACTTCGGAAGTTCCCCTTTCAATAAAACTTTTAGACTCAACACCCTCCCGATAATTTTATCTTTTGTCCTGGACAACAAAACCCCAGAATAGCGAGAGGACTTAGAAACCAACTCAGCCGCCAGTGGTATCTTATCTATCAAGTAGCCGGAATTTACCGGAGCAAGATTATGTACAAATGCAGCAGCCGCCTTGGGCTGCAAATAATCCAAGCCATACTTTATCTCAAGCAAGCGATCAAGGAAAAACGAAGCCAGGTCTAACGTAAGGTCATGAAACCCCCTTTCAATCCATTGCTTAGACTGGCTAATATACAGCGATTCGATATCGTCTCGAATAGAAAAAATATCAAATCGCGCTATATCAATGTCCGTCCTTAACTCATTAACCTCTGCCAAGATACGGGAACCTTGCAGCCCTTGTACGATTGACCCCGCCTCCCCTGCAAGATGGCAAGCTACTAAGGCAAAATAAACTTCATCCTCAAGGTAATTAGCAGTACTTTTCTTTAGCCTGAGACATTCCTCAATATAAATATCGAGGTGGATTTGCCTTTCTTCGAATTCCATGCCAACCCGCCGTGCGCGATATCAAAGCGACATTATATAGGATACATGCTACTTTGAGAGCCGCTACCTCGCAGGCAGCGCAGTTGGCGGCGGGAAAGTTTTGAAGATGATGCTAGCGCAGCGCACCTAAAGCACCACGCTAGAATGCATTCTACTACTGCCTAGGGTTGGACAGTTTCAAGCTCAGTACGAGAAGGAGATTCCCGAGTCGCTTGCCAACACAGCAACGAGCCGACGGTCACTAGAAGGGCATCATGCCAAAACTGGTTTGACTCAACGCTCGCTCTCAAACGCCCAAGCGAAAGGCCGTCACCTGCCACCACCCACAAGATACCGAACACGCCCAAGACGGTGCCTAGCATAATCAACCAGCGCGCACGCTGGCCATTCATCCAGATGGAGAGCAGAACAGTAAGGCAAGACCAAAGGTAGTTAACAATGCTGACTTCGACCGCGACGGGGCGGCTGAAAGCCTGACGAGCTCGCAGAATTTGCTTCACGCCGGCACTTGTCCGTCCTCACGGTAGCGGCAAAATGCTATGTTACTGGTGGTCATGGAGCAGGTAATCACGTGAACGAGTACGATTTTGCGCGTCTGCACGACAAAGAATTCGAGGCGCTTTGCACAAGCCTCCTCAGCGCCAAGTTAGGCGTGCATTTTGAGCGTTTCAAGCCTGGCCGGGATAACGGGGTCGATGGTCGCTATTTCGCACCGTCCGGACGAGAATGGATCATTCAGGCCAAGCACTGGGTCACCACCCCATTGCCTCAGCTCATCAGCCACCTGAAAAAAGTCGAGGCCGCAAAGGTCGCGAAGCTCAACCCGGAACGCTACCTCCTTGTCCTGTCACACCCTCTCTCCAGAGCGGACAAAGAGAAGATCTGCGCAATTTTTAACAGCTCCGCGAGCTGCCAGGTGGAGGTCTTTGGCCGTGAAGACCTCAATCAATGGCTGGCCACCCACAAGGATATTGAACTCAATTTTTTCAAGCTCTGGATCAACAGCGCAGGCGTACTGTATGGCCTCTTGAACAACGCGATTTGCGGTCGAAGCCGCGCCATGATGGATGACATCGTCGATAAGTCTAAAATCTACGTGCGCACTCCCAACGTCGAAGCAGCGGCAGCGATCCTTGAGCAGCTCGGCACTGTCATCATCACCGGGCAAGCCGGGATTGGAAAAACAACCCTGGCAGAACAGCTAATCCTGGACTACGTGAGCAAAGGATTTCAGTTGGCCTGCATCAGCGAGAATATAGGGGAAGCGGAGCAAGCTTATCACCCTGAGCAGCCTCAGGTTTTCTACTTCGACGACTTTCTAGGTAAAAACTACCTTGAGGCACTCTCGGGTCATGAGGGCAGCCAGATCGTCACCTTTATCAAGCGCATCACACGCCACAAAACCTTCAAGAAATTTATTCTTACGTCACGCTCTACCATCCTGAACCAAGGCCGCATCCTCAACGACGCCTTCGAAAATCATCACATTGATCGCAACGAGATGGAAATAAAGTTGAGCTCGCTGTCTCGGCTCGACAAAGCTCATATCCTCTACAACCACATCTGGCACTCGGAACTCAGCCCCGATCACATCGAGGAGCTGCACGAAAACAAGCGCTACCGTGACATCATCGAGCACGGCAATTTCAACCCGCGCATCATTCAATTTATCACCGATCCCCAACGCTTGGATAAAGTCCCCCATCTTGAATACTGGGCGTACATTAACGACATGCTGGAAAACCCAGAAAAAATCTGGGAGCACCCGTTTGACTCTCAGCTTGATGACTATGGGAGACTGCTTGTTGCGTTGGTCGCATTTGGCAAATCCAACGTATCGGAAGTCGAACTGGCTCAGATCTACGCGCGCGCCATTGCACTCCCGGCTCATGCAAGCATGACAGGCAAGCGTGATTTTCATGTTGCGATACGCCATCTGAGCAATTCATTGCTTAACCGTCAAATCATTCGAAACCGTGTAAGCTTTGAGACGTTCAACCCGTCACTGAATGACTTCCTCATTCACCGATACGCCAAGCAGCCTCTAGCACTCGAAACCATTCTGAAATGTATCCGGGCCGAAGCCGTTGTCGGTCTGGTAATCAACATGACTCATGACAAACACATCAACGAAACCACAGCCACCCAACTATTAAAATCGTTATTCGCGCACGAAGAGGCCTTAAACTTTGAGGAAAGCAACTCAGAATATATAGCACGACTGTGCTTGGAGCTTTCCGGAAGAACGTCAAACCTAGAGAATTTCGAAAGGATTAAAGTAGCAATCCCTGCCATCATGAGCAAGCGTCTCCCAGCGGCCTACTCAAGCTGCTTGAAGCTATTGATTGTGGCAGCCCGCGCCGAAACCATTTGTTTAGAAAGACTGACTGAAGTTTTGAGCGAGTTAAACTTGAATGCCGCAAACGAAACGGAGTTGCAGCTGCTTGGAGAGGCGTTCAATCTCCTAGAGCTCCATGGCCATAGTGACGCCTCAGAGAGTTTCGTTGAAAGTATCCAAGAAATGATGATGGACAGTCTCGATATCCGAATTGATGATAGCGATATTTTCACCCATGGCCACGACCTCATCTTGGCCCAACGAACGTTTAATACCCTTATCGCCGAAAAATTATTGGAGTGGGGCGTGCAATCTGACCAAGCCATGATATCCGAGATCACGAATGGCTATGATCTGGAGGGCAGAATGGAGGCTTATTTCACTGTCGAGGATGAGGAAGAATATATACCTCAACAACGAAGCCAAGCCAGCATGGAGCTTGCAGATATTGATGATCTGTTCCAGCGGGATCGCTGAATGCTTTAGCTTTGTGGCTTGTTTTTCGGCTACTCCTCTTCTCCGTGATTGGCTTGCTGTTGCTCATTTTGCTCCGCCTGCTCTTCATCACCTGCGCCTTCCTGATCATTGGCCGGCTTGGCGATGATCTCCAGAGCCACTGGGATGTCGAGCTGCTCAATGCGATCCACAGCGGCTTGCAAGCTGACCTTGCTAAAGAATGGCAGGTCGAGGTCGCCATTGCGGTAGGGTTTGCGCATCACCCCATAGACCACTGTGTAGTCAGCCCGCACAACCCGAGCATTGATTGCAGGCAACAAGGCCAGAAACGTGCGCCGGCGCTTGTTAACCACGGCGCGCAGCTTTTTCCGAAAATCGGCATCACTCACAAGCGCTTCTGCACTGACCACACCCTGGGCCCAAAGGTGGCTGATAGGGCCTGAAGAATGGCCGTCCTTCAGGTGAATGAACTGCTTGTTGCTGGACAGGAAGTCGCAGGGTTCAATATTGGCATAACGCACGCCTTGAGGGTTGATTTTGACCTGATCCAGGCGCAGCAGATCCACACGATTCTCTTCAAGGTGGGCGATGAGCTCGCGCTCATTTCGGCAATGCGTCGCTCCGATGATCTGAACCCTGGGGATCGACTTGAAACGCGCTTCTACCTGGCGCTTGAAGTTGCGTTCGATGCGGTACCACTGCCCGGAAAACAAGACGTAGCTATCCACCGCTCCCGCCTTGCGAATTTCAGCTTCGAACGTAAAGCACTGATAAACGCGCCACTGAGCTTTAAACACCTCTGAGTCAGCCGACTTTGCTCTGATGTAGTGCCGGTCGCGGATGTCATCGATGGTGCCGGCAAACTCGCATCGATTGAGTTCAGCGACATAGTCTTCGATCGAGAGGCTGTGGAAATTAGTGCCCGCGCTGCCGAAGCCGTTGTAGTGCAGCAAACTGCCCTCCTGGTAATCGACGACCTCGGGCGGGGCCATGTGTAGCTCGCTCCCCTTCCCTTTTCTCAGTGTGTTCAAGGCTGTGAAAAGCTTACGATCTAACGTTGTCAGGGTCGCTCTATCCCGGACGACCTGCATGTTGTCGACCCATGGGAAGCGCTGTTTGTAGGTGTTGCTTCGGTAGACCTGTAGCACCTGGTCGCACTTGTCCAGCAGGTCGTCGGAGGTCATTTTGCAGGTGATGGAAAGGCTGTCACGCCCTGCGACGAACTTGGCGAAATCAGCATCACTAGGCGTGCCACCGGCCACTCTCGCGAGATCTCGGAGCACGTCCACGCCGAAGTCCTGCAGGTCACTGTCCTGGCTGGCTTGAACGCGCTTTTGGAAGGTCACGGCATCCGGGGTTGCAAGGTCGAGGGTGCGAAGGCCATCCCGAGGCACTGAGTTGAGCGTGACCTTCAAGCCAAACTGGTGCTCGAATGCTTCCTCTACCAGAGCAATGTGAATATGGCCAAAGCAGATAGCGAACAACCGGTCATCAACCGGAAGGAACAGAACCGCGCCCGCCCCACTGGCGATAAGGTTGTCTGGTTGCTCACCCGCCTGCTCCTCAACGAAGGAGATCCAGCTCGGCCTGCTGGTGTAGATCTGGCCGATGAATAGCTCGGCCCCCTCCACGGCTGGCCAGTCAACACGCCTCAAACGACTGCGCTGGCCTCCTGGCGCGTACTCCTCTTTCAGTGCATCGTCGACCCAGTGATCATCTCGCAATAACCGAATGGAAAGCGTCCTGACTTTCTCGGGATTGGGCACGGCATCGTTTCCTTACGTTCTCGGGCTGTGTTGTGGCTTCGGGGCACTTTCCAGATATGGGCTGCGTGAATATGGGCCAGGCCGAGGGGAAATTCTAGAGGTGCTTTGGTCTTGCAGACGTGGAATCGATAGTGGGGAATCACAAAAGCCTCAGCTCTCAATGTGAAAACTGGCCGGGGCTTCGTTTGGTTTTTTCAGTTGAGGCGGGTGCCGTTCTCAGCAGGTTGCGAAGGGCGCGGAGGCCTCTAGGAAGCTGGTTGCAGAGGTTTGGCAGAACCGCAGCGGGTCGCGTGTCAATCGTAAATGAAAAAAAACGACATTTGGTGGGTGGGTGTAAGTAACTGATTTATAGGGTTGTCGGTTGTCGGTCGGAAGATCGAGCTCACTCGTGTCGATCTTGTTGTTATTGAAGGGCGAACCCTGAGTATGGCCCGCCACACCGGGCTCGCCATGGGACTAACGTCACAACCGACCTGCAAATTTGCACACTGTGCAGAACCGCCCTGCGCGCCCTGCCAAGAACCGCGCAAAGGCCTTTAGAATAGGCAACCCTTCCCGCTACGAAACAGAGCAGACCATGGATATCGAACAGGCCCGGACCTTCCTGGAAATCGTGCGGTGCGGCAGCCTGGTCGCCGCCGCCGAACGCCTGTTCGTGTCACAAACCGCGATCACCGCGCGGGTGCAGCGCCTGGAGCAGCAACTGGGTTGCCAGTTGTTCGTGCGCAGCCGCAATGGCGCCAGCTTGACCAGCGACGGTGAAGCCTTCGTCAGTTATGCCAACCAGCTGGTGCAAACCTGGGAAGCGGCGCGCCGCGACCTGCCGCTGCCCGAGGGCTGCCAACAGCTGTTGCATGTAGGGGCAGAGGTAAGCCTGGGCAACCCGATGCTGCTCGACTGGGTCAGCGCCCTGTACCACGCGCTGCCGAGCCATGCCATCCGCAGTGAGGTGAGCGACGGGGAGTCGTTGCTGCGCAAGGTGGAAATGGGCCTGCTGGATGCCGCGCTGGTGTATCAGCCCACCTACGGCCCAGGCCTGCAGGTGGAGCAACTGATGGAAGAGAAGCTGATCCGCGTGCGCCGTGTCGATCGGCCCGAGCCCTACATCTACATCGACTGGGGCGAGGCCTTCCGCCGCCAGCACGATGCCGCCCTGCCCGACCACGCGCGGGCCGCCCTGAGTTTCAACCTGGGGCCACTGGCGCTGCAGTTCATTCTCGACCAGGGCGGAAGCGGCTATTTCCGCACCCGCGTGGTCCAGGCCTACCTGGACAGCGGCGTGTTCGAACGGGTGCCACAGGCCCCGGAGTTCACCTACCCCACCTACTTGGTGTACCCGCGCAAACGCGACAGTGAAGCCCTGCAGCAGGCCTTCACGGTGTTGCGCCAGCTGGTGGCAGCCGGCGCCAGTGACTGGTCACAACGCTGGGACCCGGTGATCTGAAGCGCTGCCCGCCGCGCTCAGCAACTGGCGCTTGAGCCCGGCAATCAGGTCGGTCTGGGTGATTACCCCCACCAGTTGCTCGCCGTCTAGCACCGGCAGGCAATGCAGGCCCTGCTCGCACAGCAGTGGCAGCAGCCGCTCCAGCGGGTGCTGGCTGCTGACGCTGACCACCTGCCGCTGCATCACCTGGGCCATGCGCACGGCGTTGCCGCCGAACAGGTTGCGCCAGCTGAAACGCCCGCGCTGCATGGCCGGGCCGACCAGGTCGCTGAGGCTGACGATGCCCACCAGCTTGCCTGCCTGCAACACCGGCAGGGTTTTCAGGTGATGGTTGGCGAGCAGCTTCCAGGCCTGCTCCAGGCTGGTGTCAGGCGAGGCGAACTGCACGTCGCGGGACATCAACGAGGCCGCGGTGATGCCGCCGAGGCTGCGCTGCAGGGCGTGTTGTTCGGTGGCGAGGATGATGCGTTCGAGCTCGTCGCGGGTGACGTCGACGAATTCGCCCAGTTCTTCCAGTGCCTGGTCCAGGTCGGCGGCATTGACGCCAACGCGCTCGCTGGGCAGCGGGTCGTGGGTGTGGTGCAGGTCTTTGCGTGGCGGGGCACCCTTGGGGTAGCGCACGCCGGTCAGGCGGTTGTAGGCGATGGCCACCCCCACCAGAATCAGCGCATTGAGCAGCACCGGCTCCAGCAGGTGATCGCCCAGTGCCGTCAGCCCAGGGTCGGCCAGTACCACGCTCACCGCCACGCCACCGCCTGGCGGGTGCAGGCAGCGCAACAGGCACATCACCAGGATGGACAGGCCCAGGGCAGCCGCTGCCACCCACAGCTCGGCGCCAAAGCCCTGGCGCATGGCCAGGCCAAGCGCGCCGGCCAGCGCGTAGCTGCCCAGTACCGGCCACGGTTGCGCCAGTGGCCCGGAATGCACGGCGAACACCAGCACCGCCGAGGCGGCCAGCGGGCCGAGCAGGTGCAGGGCAATGCCGGGGCCATAGGCCAGGCTGGTCAGCCAACCGGCGAGGAACAGGCCAAGCAAGGCGCCGATTCCGGCACGCAGCCATTGTTTGGGGGGGATATTCAGCGACGCTGGCAGCAGACGCTGCAGGCGGCTTTCGGAACGTGAGGCAGGCATGGGGGTAATCGGGAATCTGTCGTTTTTCTAGTTAAAAAGAAAGCCCAGCCGGGTTGGCCTGGGCCTCGTATTGCCAGTGCAATAGCGCAAAGGGGCTCCGTCCGTGGAGAGATGGAAACCGCAGGGTTTCGTGAGGGGGATTGTGCCGGGGGTTCCGGGATAGGGCTAATTCAAAAAAATGCGCCTGTACTGCAATTTTTTTGCATTGCTGAGATGCTGGGGCGCCCCATTCGCCTGTAGGAGCAGGCTTGCCCCGCGAAGCAAGCGACGCGGTGCATGGCACCGGCTTTGCCGGTGTTCGCGGGGCAAGCCCGCGCCTACAGGCAAGCGCAGGGGTGGGTGATTGCCTTTAGGTACAGCGCAGGCTTCAAAATTTGCGCGGCAATTCGATGCTCACACGTAGCCCGCCCAGTGGGCTTTCCAGCAACGCCAACTGCCCGCCCCAGGCCTCGACGATATCGCGCACGATGCCCAGGCCCAGGCCATGCCCATCCACCTGTTCATCCAGCCGTTGGCCACGCTCAAGCACTTGCAGACGCTGGCCCTCAGGAATCCCCGGGCCGTCGTCATCAACCCATACCTGATAACCGTCGGCCATCGGCGCGATCCCCAGGCACACTTCGCTGTCGGCCCACTTGCAGGCGTTGTCCAGCAGGTTGCCCAACAATTCCAGGACATCTTCACGGTCCCACGGCAGGTGCAAGCCCGGCGGCACCTCGCGCGTTAGCGACAGGCCTTCGCCATGGATCATGCCCAGGGTTTCGAACAACCCAGGCAGCTCGGCATCACAGTCGAACTGCGCCCCCGGCAAGGCATCACCGGCCAGGCGCGCACGGTTCAGTTCGCGGGCCAGGCGCTGCTGAATCTGCTCCAGCTGTTCGCGCAACTGCACGCGCACCTCGGGCAGGCCCTTCAAGCGCTCGCTGGCGGCCAAGCTCAACAACACCGCCAATGGCGTCTTCAGCGCGTGTCCAAGGTTGCCCAAGGCATTACGCGAGCGGCGCAGGCTGTCTTCGGTATGGCTGAGCAGGTGGTTGATCTGGCCCACCAAGGGCGCCAGCTCGCTGGGCACCTGGGCATCGAGCTGCGAGCGCTGGCCCTGCTGCAGCTGGGCGATCTGCTGGCGAGCGCGCTCCAGCGGGCGCAGCGAGCGGGTGACGGTGATGCGCTGCAGCACCAGCACGATGATCAGCGCCACCAGGCCCATGCCCAGGCCAATCTGCTGCAGGCGGCGAAAGCCCTCGCGCACCGGTGAGTAGTCCTGCGCCACGCTGATCGAGATGTCCTGGCCCAGGCGCCGGTAGTCGGCACGCAGGGCCAGCAGTTGCTGGCCTTCGGGCCCCAGCTCATGGCTGTCGGACAACCCCGGCGCCGACGGCTTGGGCATGTCCAGGTCCCACAGCGAACGGGAACGCCAGGTGCCCTGGTCGAAATCGATGCGGAAGTAATAGCCCGAGAACGGCCGTTGGTAGGCTGCGGAAACGCGCCGCTCATCCAGCTGCAAGCCCGATGGGCCGCGCACCAGGGCCACCAACAGGTTCTCGCTTTCCTTGCGCAGGCCGTTTTCCAGGTAACGCTGCAGGCCTGCCTCGAACAGCCACAAGGTCAACTGCGCGAGCACCACGCCCACCACCACCAGCACGGCGATCAGGCCCAGGCTCAGGCGAGCCTGGATCGACTTCACCCAGCACTCCCGGCGTACAGGTAGCCCTGGCCGCGGCGTGTTTCGATGACGCTGCGGCCAAGCTTGCGGCGCAGGTGATTGACGTGCACTTCCAGCACGTTGGAATCGCGCTCGGTTTCACCGTCGTACAGGTGCTCGGCCAGGTGGCTCTTGGACAGGATTTGTTGCGGGTGCAGCATGAAGTAACGCAGCAGGCGGAATTCGGCGGCGGTGAGCTGGATGTCCAGGCCATCGCGGTTCACGCACTGGCGGCTTTCATCCAGGTGCAGGCCGGCTGCCTCCAGCGTCGGTTGGTTGGCCAGGCCCCGGGCGCGGCGCAACAGGGCCTGGATGCGCAGTTGCAGCTCCTCGGGGTGGAACGGCTTGCTCAGGTAATCGTCGGCACCGGCCTTCAGCCCTTCGATACGTTCAGCCCATGACCCGCGTGCGGTGAGGATCAGCACCGGCGTCACCAGCCCGCTGGCACGCCACTGCGCCAGCACCTCAAGCCCCGGCAAACCGGGCAGGCCAAGGTCGAGGATAATCAGGTCATAGGGCTCGCTCTGGCCTTGGTACACGGCATCGCGGCCATCGGCCAGCCAGTCCACGGCGTACCCCTGGCGCTGCAGGCCGGTGGTCAGTTCATCGGCCAGGGGCACGTTGTCTTCGGCAAGCAACAGGCGCATGTCAGTCGTCTTCCTCGTCTTTGAGCAGGGCACCGCTGCTGGCATCGAGCTTGATCTCGCGCACCACGCCGTCCGCGGTCAGCAGCTCGACCTCGTATTCGTAGCGGTCATCGTCCTCTTCCAGCTCGGCCTCCAGCAGGCGCGCCCCGGGGTAACGCCCCAGGGCGGCTTCCAGCAGTTGCTCAAGCGGCAGGATGATGCCCTTCTGGCGCAGCTTCAGGGCTTCGTCCTGGTCCAGGTCACGGGCCGCAGCCAGGGAGCAGACGGCCAGCAGCGACAACGCCAGGTAGCGCGCTGGCCGGGGCAGGTGGATCATCAGTTGTCCCGTTCGTCCTTGAGCACTTCACCGGTCTTGGCATCGAGGTCGACATCCCACTCGACGTTCTGGGTGTCGCGCAGCTCGACCTTGTAGATGTAGCGGCCGTATTCGTTTTCGAGTTCGGAGTCTTTGACGGTAGCCCCTGGGTGCTTGGCCACGGCGGTGGCCTTGAGCTCGTCCAGCGACTTGATGGTTTTGGCGTTCACCAGCTTGACCACTTCGTCAGGCTGGACGTCCTTGGCCAGTGCAGCATTGGCGCCCAGGGCGAGAACAGTGGCGGTGAACAGGGCAGTCAAGGTTTTCATGTGAGCTCTCCAGCAAGCGTCGTTCAAGTTGTCTACAGGTTCGAGATTAACCAGCGGTCCTTAATTCAACCTGAAAACAACTGGCCGCATGATAGCGCAGGTCAATGAGCATCAGCGCCAAGGGCTCGCCGCGATCCCCCTGTAGGAGCGGGCTTGCCCCGCGAACACCGGCGCAGCCGGTGCCATACACCGCGCCGCCTGCTTCGCGGGGCAAGCCCGCTCCTTGTATGTTGTGTCTGGCCTGGCGAGAGAGGTTATGCTCGTCTGGCTGAAGAAACACTTCCGGGGAGGCCGATCGCTCCTGAAGGCAGGGATTGCCCCTGACCTTGTATGTAGAGAGGCCCCCCGCCTCATTGCCCACTACGAAGAGTATCGAGAAGCCGACAAGTCGGACTTCGCATTACAAGGTTGCAGCGGCATGAAGTTCGAGGTCGGGGAACCGGAGGCCATTGTTACCTGATTCGCTGGGGAGAGGGAAGGATGAGTGTTT
>NZ_VWXK01000023.1 GCF_011752565.1 Pantoea sp. Ap-967 | reverse complement strand
CTGCACAAGGCGCACAATCGTGTTTCGTCGTAAGCTTTTTCATGGTCTCGCCCTCGCTGCCGTTGGCTTCTTAGAACGCCACCGTGGCACTGTGATGCCTCGGCGGGGGCGAGTCCATTTAATTACAGAAGATCGTACCCCCCCTGTAGGAGCGGGCTTGCCCCGCGAAGGCCTCACCTCGGTTTCACTTGAAACAATTGCCCAACCTGAAAAGCCAACCACCGCCCAATCGCTCTATCCTCCCTCATGCCGCCCTCCCCACCCGCGCCCAGTCCAACCGGCGGGTCAGCACCATGAACACCCCCAGCAAGCCAAAGCACAGCAACGAGCCCATCAGCAGCGCATAGTCCTCGGCACTGAGCAGCCCATAAAGCATGCCGTACAGCGCCGCCAGCCCCGCCGCGAACCCCACCCCGCGCCCCACGCTATGCAGCACATGGCTCAGGTAGAACCCCAGCAGCAACACACAGGCCGAAGCCGACAGCCCATACGCCGGGCCAAAGCCGATGTGCTCGGACAACGACAGCAGCAACAGGTAGAAGAACGCCAGCGCCACGCCAACCAGGATGTATTGCACCGGGTGCACGCTCAGGTTCTTCAGCACCTCGAACAGGAAGAAGCCGGCAAAGGTCAGGGCGATGAACAGCAAGGCGTACTTGATGGCCCGTTCGCTCTTGAGGTACTGGTCCACCGGGTCGATGAAGCTCACGCCGAAGGTGCGCTCGCTGAAGTCGGCGCACTGCCCGCCGGTGGCGCACTGGCGCACGGCATCTTCCAGGTTGGTGGCGAAGAACGAGGTCTGCCAGTGGGCCGTGAAGCCGTTTGCGTCGATGTCGCGGCGGCTGGGCAGGTAACTGCCGACAAAACTTGGGTGCGGCCAGTTGGCGCGCATGTCGACACTGCTGGTACGGCCCACCGGCAGCAGGTGCAGTTGGCCGGTGCCCTGCAGGGCCAGGTCGAAGCCATAGGCGAATTCGCGGGCCTGCTCAGCGTCCAGCTGCGGCAGTGCCACGCGCACCCCGCTGCGCAGCCAGTCCAGCCCGGTGCCGGCCTCGAACGGCAGGCGCTGGTCGTCGAAACTCAGTTCAAGGCCATTCTCGATGCCACGGATATCGCTGATGCCCACGGCCAGGAATGGCTTGTCGAAGCGGTAGTCGTCGAAATCCTTGTCGATGCCCCAGTGGTGCGGCAGCTTGAAGCGGCCAGAAATGCGCCCCTTGGCGTGGAACAGGCGCGCCTGGTAGATGCCCCTGGCGCGCAGTTCGGTGTCTACGCCAAGGTCGGCATCGAAGGTTTCGGGGAGGAAGTACAGGTGGCCACTGAGGGTGCTGGTTTCCTCCACGCTTTCGCCGTCCTTCACGATCCAGCGGCGCTGGTACTTGCGGTAGGGCACCACCAGCAGCGGGCCGCTGATCTGCTGGTCGAAGCTGGCGCTTTGGGCGATGTCGTGCAGCACGCCGTCACGCAGGTTCTGGCGGTCGCTGATCAGGCCGCCGATCATCAGCAAGGGGATCATCAGCAGCAAGGTGAGCAAGGCGATGGTGCCGAGCTTGTAGGCAAGGGATTTGTTCATGAGGCCTCCTATGGCAGTGGGCGCAGTGTCTGCGCCTTGCGTGGAGGCTTTGTGGAGCGCCTGTGTGAATTGGGTGTTTTTCCAGCGCCGCGCGCGGCCCAGATCTCAACCGATACGCCGCCCCGGCAACCACAACCGCACCCGCACGCCGCCGCCAACGTTCTCCACCGCCAGCGCCCCGCCATGCAACTGCATCACCTCGGCCACGAAATTCAGCCCCAGCCCGGTGCTCTTGCGCCCGCTCCCAGGCCGGGGCAGCGAATAGAACCGCTCGCTCACCCGCCCCAGCGCATAGGCCGGAATCGCCTCGCCCTGGTTGAACAAGCTCAGCGCCAGCCGCTCGCCCTCGCGCTCCAGCTCGAACAACAGCGCGCCGCCGCTGGGGCTGAAGTCCAGCGCATTGTCGAGCAAGTTGGCCAATGCCTGGCGCATCAGGAACGGGTCGCACAGCAAGCGCAGGCCCGCCGGCACCCGCTGGCGAACCTGCAAGCCCTGGCCCTCGATCCGCGCCGCATGGGCCAGCAGCAGTTCATCCACCATGGCCGCCAAGGGCACCAGTTGCTCGTCTTCCAATGCCTGCATCTGCTCGACCCGCGCCAGGTTGAGCAAGCGTTCGATCATCTGCTGCAAGCGCTCGCTTTCGCGCTCGATATTGCCGGCAAAGCGCTCGCGCTGCTCGGCCGGCATCTCGCCCTGCAGCAGCTCGGAGGCCCCACGTATCGCCGCCAGGGGGCTTTTCAACTCATGGGTCAAGGTGTGCACATAGCGCTCGACATAGGCCTTGCCCTCCAGCTGCGTGCGCATCCGCTCCACCGCTTCGGCCAGGTGCGCAAGCTCGCCGCCCTTGTAGTACGGCAGCGCTGCCCGCTCGCCTTCGCTCACCGCCTGGGCATACCGCGCCAGCCGGCGCAACGAGCGCACCAGCCACCAGGACAACGCCGCGCCAACCAACAGGCCAAACACGATCAACCCCAGGCCCAGATTCAACAGCCGCCGTTCGGAGCGGTCGACATAGGGCTGCAATGAGCTGTTGGGCTTGGCCACGGTGACCGCGCCGATGATCTTGCCGTTGTCGACGATCGGCGCTGCCACGTGCATCACCGAAGTGTTCTCGTCCTCCTCGACGCTGCGCGTGGAACGGGCGCCGTACTGGCCGCGCAGGGTCAGGTAGACGTCGTTCCATTTGGAGTAGTCCTTGCCCAGGTCTTGCCCGCTGGAGTCGAGCAGCACGATGCCGTTGGCGTCGGTGACATAGATGCGGTGGCTGACCTGGGTTTTCTCCAGGCCCCAGATCTGCGCGCCGGGGCTACGCAGGCCATAGGCCTTCAGCACCTCGGGCAGGCGGCTCTGGGCCAGGGTGCCGGCCTTGACGTCATCGTGGAGAATTTCCGCCAGCAGGTTGGCGGTGTCGACCAGGGTTTCCTCGGAAGACTGGCGCACCACCGGGCGAATCTGCTCGCGCACGGTGTTGAGCAAAAAATAGCCAGCCAGCCCGACGAACAGGAAGTACACCAGGAAAATGCGAATACCCAGGCGCATCAGGCGTTGTCCGGGCTGTAGCTGTAGCCCAGGCCACGGTGGGTCTGGATCGGCTCGGCGGCTGCGGCCACCAGGCGCAGCTTGGCGCGCAGGCTCTTGATGTGGCTGTCGATGGTGCGCTCGTACCCCACGTCGGAGGCCACGCCCAGGGCGTCGAGCAGTTGCTCACGGCTGAACACCCGCTGGGGCTGTTCGAGCAGGCATTGCAGCAGGCGGAACTCATGGCGGGTCAGGGCCAGTGGCTGGCTGCGGTAGCTGATCTGCATGCGCAGGGTGTCGAGCTGAAACAACGGCGCTGGCGCCTGCACCTCGGCGCGCGGCGCCATGCGCTTGAGGATCGCCCGCACCCGGGCCGCCACCTCACGGGGGCTGAAGGGTTTGACCACGTAGTCGTCGGCACCGATTTCCAGGCCCACCACCCGGTCGATCTCACCGTCGCGGGCGCTGAGGAACATCACTGGCACCTCGCTGAAGCGGCGCAGTTGGCGGCAGGTTTCGAAGCCACTGATGTCGGGCAGGCCGATGTCGAGGATGATCAGGTCGGCGGGGCGCAAGCGCTGCTGGTCGAGGGCAGCGCTGCCCAGGGTTACCCATTCAGTGCTGTGGCCATCAGCCTGCAGGGCGTAGACCAGGGTGTCGGCGATGGCGGCTTCGTCTTCGACGATGAGGATATGGGGCATGGCGTCCGGCCTTGCTGGGGCAAAGCTGGACTTTTAACGTACTGGCCTCATCGCGGGCAAGCCCGCTCCTACAGGTGCGGCGCCTAACGTGAGGCTTGCACATTACCGGTAGGAGCGAGCGCAGCTCGCGAAAGGGCCCGCACCAGCGCCACACATCAGCATTCAGGCTTGCCCGCCGTAAACCGCTTGGCCGGGTTCACCGCCGCCTTGAACTGGCGCAGCGCCTTGGAGCCCACCAGCAGCGGGTAGTTGAAGTTGCTGCGGTCCACCAGGTTGACCTCCATGGTGCGCTTCTCGCCCCCCAGGCACATTTCCAGGTCTACCACCGGGCGCTTGGAGATTTCCGGCGCATCGCCCTCCTCGTCCTCATCGGCACGGCCCTTGATCTTGCTGATGCGCGATACCTGGTGTTCATACACTTTGCCGTCGGCGTCCTTGGTCGCCAGGCGGAAGCGTACCCACTCCTCGCCATCGCGGGTGAACATCTCGATGTCCTTGGCCGACAGCGAGGCGGTCCAGGCGCCGGTGTCCATCTTGGCCTTCAGGGTTTGGCCCAGCTCCGGCAAGGTGATGTACTCGTAACGGCCATACAACGTGGGTTCGGCGGCCATCACCGGCAACGCCAACAGCGACAACAGGGCAAGCAGAGGTTTCACAGGCAGGCTTCCTTGAGAAGGGTCAGTGCTTAGACTGCACAGGCAGGATAGGTTCGCTGTCACAAGGTTAACCAACAAATTGTGAAACATTTGTCCCCGCCACCGGGCGCGGGGCATTTGGCGTAGGCCTCGGCGCTGCTTATCATTGCGCCCTGCTAACTTCCCACAACAAGAGTCTCCTTATGCGTCGCCTGTTTACCGGCCTTCTTACGACCACCCTGCTGCTGCTCAACACCGTGGTGTTGATCTGCCCGCTGCTGGTCTTCGCCCTGCTCAAACTGGTGCTGCCAGGCCGTGGGCGTGACTATGCCTCCTGGGCGGTGATGTGGGTGGCCGAAACCTGGTCGGAAATCGACAAGGCCATCTTCGCCCTGTGCATCCCCACCCGCTGGGACGTACGCGGCGCCGAGAACTTGCGCAAGGACACCTCGTACCTGGCCGTCAGCAACCACCAAACCTGGGTCGATATCCCCGCGTTGATCGAAAGCCTCAACCGCCGCACACCGTTCTTCAAGTTCTTCCTCAAGAAGGAGCTGATCTGGGTGCCGCTGCTGGGCCTGGCCTGGTGGGGCCTGGACTACCCGTTCATGAAGCGCTACAGCAAGGCGTTCCTGGAAAAGCACCCAGAGCTCAAGGGCAAGGACCTGGAAATCACCAAGGCTGCCTGCGAGCTGTTCAAGCGCCAGCCGGTCACCGTGGTGAACTACCTTGAAGGCACGCGCTTCACCGAGGCCAAGCAGCGCGAGCAGCAGTCGCCCTACCGCTACCTGCTCAAGCCCAAGGCTGGCGGCGTGGCCTTCGTGCTGGCGGCGCTGGGCGAGCAGCTGGATGCGCTGCTGGATGTCACCATCGTCTACCCCGGCAACCAGGCACCGGGGTTTTGGGACCTGCTCAACGGCAGCATTAGCCGGGTGATTATCGACATTCAAGTGCGCGAGCTGGACCCGGTATTATGGGATGGGGATTACGAGAACGACCCTGCGTTCCGCCAGACCGTGCAGGCCTGGGTGAACCAGCTGTGGTTGGCCAAGGACCAGCGGATCGAGCAGTTGCGGGCCGAAATGGCCTAACCTGCTTCGCGGGGCAAGCCCGCTCCTACAGAGGCCGCGTACCCCCTTGTAGGAGCGGGCTTGCCCCGCGAAGAGGCCCGAAAACCCACCACACCCCGTCAATTAAAACCCAGGCTAATAATTACAATAAGTAATACTTTTTTGTCATGCACCCCCTAAGTGGATAAAAATCGACCAAAGCACAACTACAAAAATGCCTGGATCGATCGATGGCCAACCCACCCAGCTCCAACTCCGCCCAATTGCGCCGTGTTCTCGGCCTCCCCGCCCTGGTGTTCTTCGGCCTTGTGTACATGGTCCCGCTGACCATCTTCACCACCTACGGCATCGTCACCGAGCTCACCGGTGGCCGCACCGCCGGCGCCTACATGGTTACCCTGGTGGCCATGCTGTTCACCGCCGCGTCCTACAGCTTCATGGTAAAGCGCTTCCCGGTCGCGGGTTCGGCGTACTCCTACACCAACATGGCCTTCGGCCCTAATGTCGGCTTCCTGGCCGGCTGGTCGCTGCTGCTCGATTACCTGTTCCTGCCGATGATCAACTACCTGTTGATCGGCCTGTTCCTCAACATCGCCTTCCCGGCCATTCCAGCCTGGTCCATCGCCCTGGCCTCGATCGTGCTGGTCACCGTGCTCAATGTGGTGGGCATCCACTCGGTGGCGAAAACCAGCAACCTGATCGTCGGTGCGCAGATCATCTTCATCCTGGTGTTCGTGGCGCTGTCGTGCCAATCGCTGGCTGGCCAACCGCTGGACCTGCTGGCGCCGCTGCTGGGCGATGGTTCCAAGCCTGGGTTCGGCGCGATCATGGCGGGGGCGGCGGTGCTGTGCCTGTCGTTCCTGGGCTTCGATGCCGTCTCTACCCTGGCCGAAGAATGCCGCGATGCCCGCCGCGACGTGCCACGGGCGATCATCCTCACCACCTTGTTCGCCGGCGTGCTGTTCACCGTGCTGGCCTACGTGAGCCAGCTGGTGATGCCCGGCACCACCTTCGCCAATGCCGATGCGGCAGCCAACGAAGTGATGCTCAAGGCCGGCGGGCAGTTCCTGGCCAACTTCTTCACGGCAGCCTACGTGGCGGGCAGCCTGGGTTCGGCGCTGGCCTCCCAGGCGGCGGTGTCGCGCATCCTGTTCACCATGGGCCGCGACAACGTGCTGCCACGGCGCAGCTTCGGCTACCTGTCGCCCCGCTTCGGCACGCCGGTGTTCGCCATTGCGTTGGTGTCGGCGTTCTCGCTGCTGGCGTTGGTGATTGACTTGGAAACCCTGGCTTCGCTGATCAGCTTCGGGGCGCTGGTGGCGTTCTCGGCAGTGAACCTGGCGGTGGTGAAGACCCACCTGATGGATGACCGCGCCCAGCGTAACCTCAAGGGGTTGCTGTGCTATGGCCTGGTGCCGCTGGTGGGCCTGGCGCTGACCCTGTGGCTGTGGACCAGCCTGTCGGCGCTGACCCTGGTGATTGGCCTGTGCTGGTTCGCCCTAGGCCTGGCCTACCTGGCCGTGCTCACCGCCGGCTTCCGCCGCCCGGTGCGCCTGATGGAATTCTCGGAAACCGCCTGAGCCCCAACGCTGTCGCCCGCAACCGCGCAGCGTATCCGGCGGGCCTACGCAAATCCGGTAGGAGCGAGCGCAGCTCGCGATGGGCTGCAAAGCAGCCCCGCCATCATCAGCCGTTAAGCTGAAACCCTGGGGCCGCTGCGCGCCCCATCGCGAGCTCTGCTCGCTCCTACAGAGGCCGCGTGTGCCAGTTAGATCGACGGCTGGCTCAGCGGCGCCGGGGTGGTCCACAGGCTACCCAGGTTCTGTGCGCCTGATGGAATTCTCGGAAACCGCCTGAGCCCCAACGCTGCCGCCCACAACCGCGCGGCGTATCCGGCGGGCCTACGCAAAATCCGGTAGGAGCGAGCGCAGCTCGCGATGGGCTGCAAAGCAGCCCCGCCATCATCAGCCGTTAAGCTGAAACCCTGGGGCCGCTGCGCGCCCCATCGCGAGCTCTGCTCGCTCCTACAGGGGCAGCGTATGCCTGTCAGGCCGATGGCTGGCTCAGCGGCGCCGGGGTGGTCCACAGGCTACCCAGGTTCTGTGCGCCTGATGGAATTCTCGGAAACCGCCTGAGCCCCAACGCTGCCGCCCTCAACCGCGCAGCGTATCCGGCGGGCCTACGCATATCCGGTAGGAGCGAGCGCAGCTCGCGATGGGCTGCAAAGCAGCCCCGCCATCATCAGCCGTTAAGCTGAAATCCTGGGGCCGCTGCGCGCCCCATCGCGAGCTCTGCTCGCTCCTACAGGGGCAGCGTATGCCTGTCAGACCGACGGCTGGCTCAGCGGCGCCGGGGTGGTCCACAGGCTACCCAGGTTTTGCAACAACGAGCCCGCAATCCCCTGTTGCCCCAGGTACTGCAGAATCAACGGCGCGAACTGCCCGATCATTCCGGTATCCATCCCTAGCGCCTTGAATGCGTTGTCCAGGTCGCCACGGTTCTCCACATCGTTGCCCAGGGCCTTGTCCAGCGCCGACTGGCTGCCTTTGTCGTTACCCAGCAACTGCCCCAACCCGCTCAACCCACCCAGGGCATTGGCGCCCGATAGCAGGTCCAAACCGGGTACGGCCTTGGTCAACTGGCCATAGTCGTCGCTGCTCAGGTTGTTGCGCGCCAGCCCCAGCATCGCCCCTGCCCCGCCCACGGCCTGTTCGGGGGTGATGTTCAGCTGGCTGCCCAGGGTGTTGAGCAGGTTGGCCTGCCCTTCGGGCGCCTGTACCTGGGCTTGTTGCTTCTGGTTCTGCATGGAAGAGACGGCGTTGGCGGCGTCGCTGAGGTTGAAGGCGAACGCTGGAGTGGCGGCCAGGGTCATCAGGGTTGCCAGGGTGAATGCTTTCATCGGGAGGGACCTCGCTGGCCGGGATGGCCTGGGAAACGAGGTTTTGACTGGTAGCTCGGTGGTTTGTTCCAGCAGTGTATCTAAGTGAGCCCTAGGTAATCTCAACTGGAGAAAATTCGGCCTTACCTAGCATTTCTAACAGTTGCGCAGAACACCGAGTCCTACGACGCTTGGCAAAGGTTTCCGCCTAAACCCTAATGAAACTCGCCTAGCAATGGGAGTTCGACCAATGACCGATCAGATGCCAATCAAAGCCTATACAGCTTATGGCTTTCAGCATGGCCATAATTCGATTAGGTTTCTATCAAGTTTCAACGGCGAAGTCTGGTACTCCGAATTTTGTGGATACCTTCTGGGTAATGGTCATCGCGTATTCAGTCCGGTGCGCATGCGCTTCAACTCTTCAGACAGCGCCAGCCCGTTTGCTAAGGGCGGCATCAATTCATACGCTTACTGCGGGGGCGACCCGTTGAATTTCACTGACCCGACTGGCATGAGCAGGTTCTACCTTCATCGCTTCATGCCGTCACAGCGGAAAAACACACCATCACAACCCGTTCAGCACACACCCGCAATTTCGACCTCGTATTCTTTGAAAAAGAATACACCCTCTCGAAATTTCCTAACCCTGAAAGACTTATCACACCCAGTAACCCCCGCCATTTACAACGACTACAGTGACGCTCAACTAATAAATAAAGCTCGCCGCTTTAATGAACTAATTATAAAAGAGGACGCTCGAATAAAAAATACCAAACACACCACCTCGAAACACTTCCAAGCCATGGCTAGATATCGAAGCAACCTTGACTCGCTGGAAATGCAATTTAACACTCGTCATCCGAAACTGGCCCAGCTACACGCTATCACGGGAAGTAATTTTTGGGGGTCAGACAGCGGGAGCTCTATCCATTCATCTGCACGCTCGGGAGTGCTTAGCCATCAGCAATCTGTAGAAAGTATCAGAGAAAGTAGAACGTGAAAGCACCACTTGCTTCAGTGTCGAATGCCAACTGGCACTCAGAATGGACTTCCGTTGAGCCCACTTGTCCAACGCACAAGAGCTGCAGCCATGAATCAAGTTCAGAACCGATCACTTTATTTCTACCAGGCCGACAAAATTTTCAGTCTCAACCGAGACGAGCTAACGCAAACCATTTTCCGAACCCCTGATTTTCCTTTGGGCGAGGTGCAACACGGCGGCAGTCATCACGCACTGTTCCTTGCCTGTGATGGAAATGGGTCAGTCCTGTCATTCGTGGGTACACTGCCGCGCCAGGCATTCAGTTATTCAACCTTTGGCCATACCCATCGCTCTGCGCCCACGTCCCTGCTGGGGTTTAATGGCGAATTTGCAGACCCGTTCACTTTCAATTATCCACTCGGGAATGGCTACCGCGCCTATTGCCCCAGCCTAATGCGTTTCAATAGCCCCGATGCCCTTAGCCCGTTCGAGCACGGTGGGTTAAATAGCTATGCCTATGTTCAGAATGACCCAGTCAATTCGATTGACCCCACGGGGCATTTCAGGTTTTTTTCCAAAACACAAAAATTTAGCGGCTCGCCCAGAAGCCTGAAAAATAACGCCTGGGCCTATATGTCGAGACATCCAGAGCAGAAAAATCAGCAAGCAATAACTATTTCAACTCACGGCAACCTGGGGCGGCTGACCGCTGGATCCGAAAAAATCGATGCGAAAAGTGTGGTTGACCTTTTGAAAAAAGCTCGCTTCGATACAAAAAATTACGACATCCATGTTATTTCTTGCTTCTCTGCCGACGCGTCTCAAGATGGCAGCTCACTGATTCAAGGCATTTCAAACTTCACCGGACGCCAAGTGATCGGATATTTCGGGAAGGTAACAGTCGACAGAAGACTCAACAACCCCATAGCCCCATCGGCAATAGCTGCAAAGATTATTCAGAAGGAATCTTCCTTCTTTCGAAGTTCCGGATTCAATTACAACCGAAAAGTTGCTACCCCACAACGTCAGATCAGGGATCCTCGGTAGTAGTAGTCAATGGCGCGGCGCTCGATTGCCCTGGCGATAACGAGCGCAGGCTAGGCACGCAAAATCCCCTCAGGCTTTCCGTTTTTTCCCCTTACTTGTAGGACGCTTCTGAATTACAGTCCCAAACCGCTTAAGCCATTGCGATGACCTGGGATGCGCCCTAGTGTCGGGCGGTCGTTGCGAAAACAGCGACCGGCTTTGACAGGCCGACTAGGTATGAATCACATGGCTTTGCTGTTATGGCGGCTGTGCATGGGGCACCTTGTGTGCGCCGGGTTTTGGTTCACCTACCGGTCTGTCAACCCATGTACAGCTGCCACCAACTGTTTGACAGCAGATGGTGATGGCCCTCATTAACAGGTGCTCCATCATGCGTAAGATTGTCCCCGACCCACCCAACACCTCCCATTCCCTCGAAGACACCATCATCCAGGCCACGGACCATGTGCTGTGTGCCCAAGCCGTCGCGCATCAGGCGATCTTGCTGCAGCCCAAGTCGCCAGCATCGATTCTGGTCATGGCCACGATGCATGAGCTTGAAGCGCTGCAGGCGTTGCTTGAGGCAGCCTTGGCCCAGATGCAGCCGCAGGCGCAGCATTAACGGTTGAGCTTTTGTGTTGCCTGGGCTGGCCCAGGCAACCGAGAAATTTCAGGGAGATTGAAAGATGAGCAGTGACAATACCAACACCACCGTAGGCAAAACCTTTTTCTACCAAGGCGAAGGCCATACCCACCCGCTGTTCTGCATCGCCCCGGGCATTACCTGCCAGAACGCCCGCGAACAGGCTTCGGAACTGATGGGCTATGTGCGGGATTTGACCATCGAAGGGCTTATGGAAGACAAGCCGCAGTTGCTATGGGCTTCCCATTACCTGAGCGCGCTGGCCAAGGCGCTGATGGATGATGCCGAGCTGGGGATGATGCGTAAATAATGGGTCGACCGGGCTGGCCCCTTCGCGGGCAAGCCCGCTCCCACAGGTTCTGCGTCAGGCTTTAAAACTGTTATTTCTGCCAGTAGCAAGATGCAGTGCGCGTCGGGATACTTGGAGTGACTAAACGCTCCATCTGGTGAAGGGACCATCCTATGAACAAATTCCGAAGCTGTTCTTATACACCCTATGGTTTCACTCCGATAGCCCATCCCACTCAGATTGAGCTTGGCTTCAATGGCGAGCCCCGACAAGCATTGACATCGCTCTATATATTAGGGGCTGGGTATAGAATCTTTAGCCCGAACCTACATCGTTTTTATAGTGCAGACAACTATAGCCCGTTTGCTGACGGTGGGCTCAATGCATATTGCTACTGCCTCAACGACCCGATCAATTCTACCGATCCTACAGGGCATATACCCTATGGATTAAAAAGAATTTTCTACAGCAAAGAAACACTTGCCAATTACTCAAAAGTACGAATTCAAAATAAATATCAGGCTATCGCAAGCTTACAAGAGAGGACATTGCGAAAATACCACAACATAGACTCAAGCTTAGACTTAGAGGCAAGAAATGCATTTAATCTTACCGACCAAGGCATCAACACTTTAAACAAAAGCATTGTTAAAAATACAAACCGCCTCAACAAGCTCGGCACGTCAGCTCCCGCTCGTTCTGTTGAGCAGATAGGTCGTCAAAACATCTACAATGCCAAAAAACCAAGTCAACAGAAACGCTCTTACAACCCCCCTCCTTCACGGAGCGGACCGCGCAAAACACCGTGGGACTCTATGGGACTCACAGAAGATGAATATAATAATTACAACTCTTCTAAAATAAGCTTTAGATTACCAGGCACAAGTGGAAATATTGAAGAAAGTAATAAAGAATTGAGATCACGCGTCAAGTGATATTTTTATGCCGTTTATGTCGGGCGCCGCAAGCGGCGCTCGATTGGCCAGGCGAAAACGGGCGCAGGCTAGGCACGCAAAATCCCCTAAGGCTTTCCGTTTTTTCCCCTTACCTGTAGGACGTTTCTGAATTACAGTCCCAAACCGCTTAAGCCATTGCGATGACCTGGGATGCGCCCTAGTGTCGGGCGGTCGTTGCGAAAACAGCGACCGGCTTTGACAGGCCGTCTTCGTCAACCACATGGCTCTGCCTCTATGGCAGCTGTGCATGGGGCACTCACGTGCGCCGGGTTTTGGTTGACCTACCGGTCTGTCAACCCATGTACAGCTGCCGCCTTCTTGTTTGACAGCAGGCCGGTGGTGGCATCATTAGAGGTCATCCATCATGCGTAAGATTGTCCCCGATCCACCCAACACCTCCCATTCCCTCGAAGACACCCTCATCCAGGCCACGGACCATGTGCTGTGTGCCCAAGCCGTCGCGCACCAGGCGATCTTGCTGCAGCCCAAGTCACCAGCCTCGATTCTGGTCATGGCCACGATGCATCAGCTTGAAGCGCTGCAGGCGTTGCTTGAGGCAGCCTTGGCCCAGATGCAGCTGCCGGCAGAGCCGCAGGCGCAGCATTAACGGTTGAGCTTTTGTGTTGCCTGGGCTGGCCCAGGCAACCGAGAAATTTCAGGGAGATTGAAAGATGAGCAGTGACAATACCAACACCACCGTAGGCAAAACCTTTTTCTACCAAGGCGAAGGCCATACCCACCCGCTGTTCTGCATCGCCCCGGGCATTCCCTGCCAGAACGCCCGCGAACAGGCTTCGGAACTGATGGGCTATGTGCGGGATTTGACCATCGAAGGGCTTATGGAAGACAAGCCGCAGTTGCTTTGGGCTTCACATTATTTGAGCGCGCTGGCCAAGGCGCTGATGGATGATGCCGAGTTGGGGATGATACGTAAATAATGGGTCGACCGGGCTGGCCCCTTCGCGGGCAAGCCCGCTCCCACAGGGAACTGCAGCGCGGCTGCTGGCAATGTTCCCTGCGCGACAGCGCAGCCCGCAAGGGCTGGGTTATCTCCTACAGGTGCTGCGCCAGGCTTTAAAACTGTTATTTCTGCCAGTATCAAAATTCCTGCGGGTGTTCAGAATGGGTTTCATGCAGCGCCCATTCATCCACCCCAGCAGGGATTCGAACCATGAGCAAAGCACCGAACAACACGCTGTTCTTCTACCAGGGCGACAAGCTCGTCACCGTGAAGCAAGGCGACCAGCACCGCGCCATCTTTCGCAATGCCGAGCAGCCGCTGGCAGAGTTGAGTACCGACGACACTCAAGCCTCCGGGCTGCTGGCTACCGATGACAAAGGGTCGGTGCTGGCCGTTCAAGGTTCAGGCGACCAGGCCTGAAGGCTGGGTAGCTGGCCTGGTAGGAGCGAGCAAAGCTCGCGATGCGCCGCCTGCGGCGCTCGATCTACCCGCCAAAAAAAGCCCCTCCACAAGAGGGGCTTTCCCACATCACACGGTCACGCCGCGCCCCACATCTTGTGCGGGTCGATGACGAATTTCTTCGGCACACCGGCATCAAACTCGCCATAGCCTTCCGGCGCCTGGTCCAGGTTGATGACCTGCACCCCCACCACCTCGGCAATGTTGATACGGTCCCACATGATCGCCTGCATCAGCTGGCGGTTGTACTTCATGGTCGGGGTTTGCCCGGTGTGGAAGCTGTGCGACTTGGCCCAGCCCAGGCCAAAACGAATGCTCAGCGCGCCGATCTTGGCCGCAGCGTCCACCGCGCCCGGGTCTTCGGTCACGTACAGGCCCGGAATACCAATACTGCCGGCCACGCGGGTGACCTGCATCAGCGAGTTCAGCACGGTGGCCGGGGCCTCGTGCTTGGCGCCTTCGTGGCCGTGGCCACGGGCCTCGAAGCCTACTGCGTCAACGGCGCAGTCCACTTCCGGCTCGCCCAGGATGTCGACGATCTGCTCGTGCAGCGGGGTGTCCTTGGACAGGTCGACCACTTCGAAGCCCTGGGACTTGGCGTGGGCCAGGCGGGCCGGGTTCAGGTCACCGACGATCACGCAGGCAGCGCCCAGCAGGCGCGCCGAGGCAGCAGCGGCAAGGCCCACCGGGCCGGCACCGGCCACGTAGACGGTGCTGCCTGGGCCAACGCCAGCAGTGACGGCGCCGTGGTAGCCGGTTGGCAGGATGTCCGACAGGCAGGTCAGGTCGCGGATCTTTTCCATGGCCTTGTCGCGGTCGGGCAGTTTCAGCAGGTTGAAGTCGGCGTATGGCACCAGCACGTACTCGGCCTGGCCACCGGTCCAGTCGCCCATGTCGACGTAGCCATAGGCACCACCGGCGCGGGCCGGGTTGACGGTGAGGCAGACACCGGTGTGCATCTCTTTGCACGAGCGGCAGCGCCCGCACGCGACGTTGAACGGTACCGACACCAGGTCACCGATTTTCAGGCGTTCTACATCACGCCCCAATTCGACGATTTCACCGGTGATTTCGTGGCCAAGCACCAGGCCGACCTGGGCAGTGGTGCGGCCACGGACCATGTGCTGGTCGGAGCCGCAAATGTTGGTGGAAACCACCTTGAGGATCACGCCGTGCTCGATCTTCTTGCCGCGTGGGTCTTGCATTTTCGGGTAGTCGATCTTCTGCACCTCGACCTTGCCCGCGCCGAGATACACCACTCCACGATTGCCAGACATGCTCTTACCTCGCTTGATTTTTATTTATGCAGCGGTGGTGGAACCTGCCGCCGTCCATGGGCGGCATGTGTTACTGGAATGGAGGGAATTGTGGGCCTGGCAGGGCGACTTGCGCTGACTGGAAACGACAGAGAGATGCCTTTTAGCGGCAGGTGAAAACGCGCCAGCCCCTTGCACGCGCTCAGCGCTAAGCGCATGGCTGACATCCCGTCACGCCATACGCCCACAACACTCACGAATCAGGCAGCCTTGACGGATTGGGCATTCTCTACCTCAATCTTCAATGACTTCTTCGCGCCGCTCTGCAGCGGGACTGGCAGGCGGCCGATGGAAGGGCACATGGCCGGGCACATCAGCGATTTCAACGGTCGCCCCGGTCTTGTCAATGTGGAGAACCGTAATCCGCTTACCCGAGAGCAGGTCATCCAGTTGTTTACCTTGCATCAAAGGCGCATCTTTCATGCCGTTCGGGCTGTCGGGTGTCGTGTCTACAAGTGTGTTGGAGACGGTGTTCGCGATGAAGTGAACCACTCTGACGATCACACCATTGACGAACGGATCAGCCGGGTCCCAATTTTCAAACCCTTCCAAGGGCTGACGAAACTCCAGGACAAGGTAGCTATTATCGCTGCGGAACAACCGCAGGCCTTTGATAACGGCTGCGTCAGCCGGTGCAAACAGGGGGGCAATTTTATAAGTGCCATTCTTCAGCACTTCGGGGAATTGTTCATCCGTCACCCAGCCGGCAAAATACTGGTAAGGCAGGGGGTAAAGACGCCCCCCTCCGCCATTGAGCGTATCCGATGGGTCTCCGAGCCCCGTGACCGTACAGCCGTCACCACCAACTTGAACAACATCCTGTTGAGTTGGGCAATGCTCCAGTGATTTGGCGTGCGGGCCTCCCAGGCTATGACCAAACTCATGCTGCCACATCCAGGGTTTCCAACCAACGCCATTGCCCATGGCCGAGTTACCTGGAGTCGCGGCCAGGCCAGCCCAAGAACAGGCCGTGGGAGGAATTTCAACCGCAAGATAATCGTAGTCCTTCGCATCCCAGCCCTTTTCAAGGGCACGCTCAACCGCTTTAGCCATCAGTTCTCTGTTTGGGCAATCTGCAGGGCGTGGCCCCAAATCCAGGCCGGTGACCGCGTCGCCGGTGAAATGTAGTTTGTTGCCAGACGCAAGCGACACGGCGTTTACGAACGAATAGTTGTCATTTTCGCTACCAAAAAAGCCCCGTTTGACTTCGGCGAAATCGGTTTCCGGTCTGTCACTGTAATGGGTGTGCAACAGCAGAATTTTTTTATCCCCCAGCATGGGGCGCTTCGAAATAACAGGTATGTCCAGGTCAAATGTCCAGGTGGCATCCATTTCAGAGGATGCCGGCACCATCTGAACGTGACTACCTGAGAAACCAAGCACCTCTTTTCTGCCGAGATCGTTGCGGTATTTGTTTTGCAGCGTAAACCCGATCATGGTCGTTTCAGGGATGAAGTTTCTGTTGGGAAACCACGTCCGTTCCGATTGAAAACCACTGCCTTGGCAATCAATCATTTTGACAGCCGAGCCCAGGCACTTTTCATTTTGCTCGCTGGCCAGGAATCGATTTTGCAATCTATTGATGCCCGCCGTAACAGCCATGCTCCAGTCTTGCCTGGCTTCACGCGAGCACGGCGCCAACTCGACATCAACGTCATTCGGTGCCAGCGCCAGGCAGTATTCCTGGCCCTTGCCAATATTCCTGACATGGCCATAGTGCTTACTGATATTCCATTTGGCCGTGGCACTGTCTTGACCAGCAAACACCAACCGCCGGTCCTCGGTGTACTGCAGGGCACTGGGCTGCCCTTTGTCACTGATGTATTTATTCAGTAAAACACTGGGCTGATTACCCTTTCTTTCCCACAGCCGGTGAGACTCATAGTCCGTGCCGCCGGCGCTGGCGCACGCAGCCATTTTGACTTCACTGCTGCTGGCCGCATACAAACACTTTTCCTCCGCCTCACCGTTCAGCGCCTTGTTTTTGACGTGTAGCCTGGTGCCAGACGGGGTGAATTGCCATTGCTGCTGGTCTTTCCCACGGCACGGTTGCAGCGCGACCGAGGCGTGGTCGTCGGCTAACGTCAGGCACGCCTCAAGCCCATGAACATCACTGACGATCTGCTCATACAGCGGCTGAGCGAATGCCCATTTTGCTGCCGCGGGCTCTCCATTGCCAAACACCAATGTGCCTTCCGCCGTACGCTGTAGATAGTTGGGCCATCCTTTGTCGGCGATATATTTGTTTAACAGTGAATTGTGGTCACTTCCACCGATATACCAAAGCCGCTTCGATTGATAATCAGTCGGGTCGGCACTGGCACACGTTGCCATTTTCAACATGGCTTGGCCCAACGCGACCAGGCACATCTCTTTGTCCGAGTGCCCAAGCGCCATACTTTTGATGAACACCATGGCGCCGGACTGCGCGAATATCCATTGCTGGCCAGCCGTGTCCTCACATTGTTGCAGCGATACCGATTCGAAGTCTTTGCCGAGGGCCAGGCAAAGCGGGTTATTCTGATCATCGTTTACCAGTTGCTGGTACGGGTTCATTTCCATCGAAAATGCGCTGAAATGAAATAGCAACAATGGCAAACAGAGTACATTCAAGATGAGTTTCATACGTGCTCCTGATCGCGTCCGCTATCAGGTCACGCTAACCATCCGAACTTTTCGCCACAACTGGCAGAATTGATAGTATTTACCCGCTGTCGTCGTATTCCGCCGACATAACCAATGGCCCCTTCGCGGGCAAGCCCGCTCCCACAGGTAATGTGCAGGCCCTGAGGCCGACACCGAACCTGTAGGAGCGGGCTTGTCCCGCGAAGGGGCCAGTACAGGCTGCTACAGAACAACCGTGCGATTGGCGTTAAGGAACACCCGCCGCTCAATGTGGTACCCCACGGCCCGCGCCAAGGTCAGGCACTCGATGTCGCGCCCCTTGGCAATCAGGTCTTCGGGGTAATGGCTGTGGTCCACCACCTCGACGCCCTGGGCAATGATCGGCCCCTCGTCGAGGTCGTTGTTGATGTAGTGCGCGGTAGCGCCGACCATCTTCACGCCCTTGTTGTACGCCTGGTGATAAGGCTTGGCGCCCTTGAACCCCGGCAACAACGAGTGGTGAATGTTGATCGCCCAGCCATCCAGGCGCCGGCACAGCTCCGGCGACAGCACCTGCATGTAACGGGCAAGCACCACCAGCTCCGCCCCGGTT
Source organism: Pantoea sp. Ap-967 (assembly GCF_011752565.1). Classification (GTDB taxonomy): domain Bacteria; phylum Pseudomonadota; class Gammaproteobacteria; order Pseudomonadales; family Pseudomonadaceae; genus Aquipseudomonas. The sequence goes on along the minus strand of NZ_VWXK01000023.1, from coordinate 80,993 downwards.
TCCTCGATCACCTGCATCACCTTGCGCTCTTGGCCCGGCTTGTCTTTCGGGTCGAGGGCGAAGTGGTAGTAGGGAATCTTGTGCCAGTGCGCGAGCGGTTCGAGGTCAGGGTGGTTGGACACCACCGCAACCACGTCCATGGCCAGCTGGCCGATGCGCTGGCGGTACAGCAGGTCGTTCAGGCAGTGGTCGGCCTTGGACACCATGATCACCACCTTGGGGCGGTGATTGGGTGCGGTCAGCTCGAACGCCATGCCGAACGCTTCGCTGCGCTCGGCAAGGCCTGCGCGAAAGCCTGCCTCGTCGAAGTCGTCCGGCTGGCGGAACTCCACGCGAATGAAGAACCGCCCCGACAGCCGGTCATCGAAGGAATGGTGCTCGGTCACGTAGCAGCGCTGCTCGTAGAGGTAGCGCGTCACCACGTCGACAGTGCCGAGCATGCTCGGGCAGTCGGCGGTGAGAATCCAGGTATCCGGTGCCCGACTCATGTTCCGTTCTCCTTACGCCTCGATGCTCAGGCCGTATTCGGCCGAAGCGTCCTGCAGCCACAGCCACCAGTAGTCGGAGAAGCTGCGGCGAATCACCAGTTCCCAGGTGTCTTCGGCGGTGCGGCGGATCACCAGTTGCGACTTGGCGAACACGGTGCCCACGGCCTTGCCCACCGGGAAGTTGTTCGGGTGAACATCATAGCTGGTGGACTTCATCAGCACTTCGCGCACGTTCGGGCCGCGCAGTTCCAGCAGGCTTTGCCCGCCGCTGACGTTCACCACCTGGATGTGCTGGCCTTCAAGGGCCGCACGCAGTTTCTGCTCCACTGCCAGCTCCTGCCCGCCGGGCACGATCAGCAGCCACTCGTCGGGGCCAACCCACTGCAGCGAGGTGTCGCCGTTGGCCACCACGGTCAGGGCAACCGGCAGCTCCAGGCCCAGGGCCTTGTGCACGCCGGCGGCGAATTCCGGGTTGTGGCCATCGCCACGCAGGGTCAGGTGGCCGAGGAATTTCTTCTCGCGCAGGGTTACGCCTGCGTTCTTGCGGCCTTTGCCCACCAGGCTGGCCAGGTCGGCGTGGTGCAGTGGCGACTGGGCCTTGGCCTCGGCGCCGGGGTTTTGCTGGAAGACGTTGATAGCGCTCATTTCTTACCTGCCTTGAATTCTGTTGTCCGTAAGACCGAAGGTCAGACGCAATGCCCGAATAGCAGCCGTGGTCTGTAGGAGCGGGCTTGTCCCGCGAAGAGGGCGGCGAGGCCACCTCTGCCTTCGCGGGGCAAGCCCGCTCCTACAGGGCTTGCATTTCAAGCGGACCTAGTTATGGGCCTCAAACGTTCTGCCGCTCACCCTTCGGATCGAAGAACACCGAAGACACGATCTCCGCCTCGATCACGCTGCCGTCTGCCTGTGGCGAGAACACGCGCTCGCCCATGCGCTTGAGGCCGCCCTTGACCACGCCCATGGCGAACGAATAGCCCAGGGAGTTGGAGGCGTAGCTGGAGGTCACGTGGCCAACCATGTCCATTGGAATAGGCTGCTTCGGGTCGAACACCAACTGGGCGCCTTCAGGCAGCCACTTGGTGGGGTCGATCGGCTTCAGGCCTACCAGCTGCTTGCGGTTTTCACGCACGCAGTCTTCGCGGTTCATGCCACGCAGGCCAATCCACGAGAACGGCTTGTTGCGGCCCACGCACCAGCTCATGTTCAGGTCGTCCGGGTTCATCGAGCCATCGGTGTCCTGGCCCACGATGATGAAGCCCTTCTCGGCACGCAGCACGTGCATGGTTTCGGTGCCATACGGGGTCAGGTTGTACTTCTTGCCCGCTTCGATGATCTGTTCCAACACGCCCATGGCGTAGTTGGCCTGCACGTTGACTTCGTACGACAGCTCGCCGGTGAACGAGATCCGGAACACCCGGGCCGGTACGCCGCCAACGTTGCCTTCCTTCCAGGTCATGAACGGGAAGGCTTCCTTGTCCATGTCGATGTCGGTCAGCTCGCTGAGCAGCTTGCGGCTGTTGGGGCCGGACAGGGTCATGGTGGCCCAGTGGTCGGTCACCGAGGTGAAGTACACCTTCAGCTCCGGCCACTCGGTCTGGTGGTACAGCTCCATCCACTGCAGCACGCGGGCGGCGCCGCCGGTGGTGGTGGTCATGATGAAGTGGTTGTCGCCAACGCAGGCGGTTACGCCGTCGTCGAAGACCATGCCGTCTTCCTTGCACATCAGGCCGTAGCGGGCCTTGCCCACGTCGAGCTTGGTCCAGGCGTTGGTGTAGATGCGGTTGAGGAACTCACGGGCGTCCGGGCCCTGGATGTCGATCTTGCCCAGGGTCGAGGCGTCGAGCAGGCCCACGCTGTCGCGCACGGCCTTGCATTCGCGGGCAACGGCAGCATGGATGTCCTCACCGGCTTTCGGGAAGTACCACGGGCGTTTCCACTGGCCGACGTCTTCGAACTCGGCGCCATTCTTCACGTGCCAGGCATGCAGGGCAGTGAAGCGCACCGGCTCGAACAGGTGGCCACAGTGGCGGCCCGCTACCGCGCCGAAGGTCACCGGCGTGTAGTTCGGGCGGAACATGGTGGTGCCCATTTCCGGAATGGTGATGCCGATGGAGCGGGCGGCAATGGCCAGGCCGTTGATGTTGCCCAGCTTGCCTTGGTCGGTGCCGAAGCCCAGAGCGGTGTAGCGTTTTACGTGCTCGACCGACTCGAAGCCTTCGCGGGTGGCCAGCTCGATGGCGGCGGCGGTCACGTCGTTCTGCTGGTCGACGAACTGCTTCGGCGCACGGGCGGTGCCTTTGTCGTGCGGCACCTGGAACAGTGCCACGGTGGCCTCTTCCTTGCGCGCCACGGTTTTCGGCAGGCTGCCAACAGTGGCCTTGAAGCCGGCTTCCGTGGCTGCGCGGGCGCCGCCTTCGAAGCCGTCGGCAATCACATCGCCCAGGGCGTATACGCCATGCACGCCGCCTACGCATTCACGTTTTTGCGGGGCATCGCCTGGCACGAAGCCAAGGATGTCTTCACGCCACACCGGGCGGCCGCCCAGGTGCGAAGCCAGGTGCACGATCGGGCTGTAGCCGCCGGAGGTGGCGATCAGGTCGCAGTCAAGGGTTTCACCAGGGCTGGTGACCTTGTGCGCCTGCACATCGATGGCCGCCACGCGGGCGCCGCTGACGTGCTTGGTGCCACGGGCCTCGACCACGGCGCTGGAGGTCAGGATGCGAATGCCCTTGGCACGTGCTTCCTCAACCAGCGAACCGCGTGGGTTGTGGCGGGCGTCGGCGATGGCGACCACTTGCAGGCCAGCATCGTGCCAGTCCAGCGCGGCGCGGTAGGCGTGGTCGTTGTTGGTCGACAGCACCAGCTTGCGGCCTGGGGCCACGCCGTAGCGGCGCACGTAGGTGGACACGGCACCGGCCAGCATGTTGCCCGGCACGTCGTTGTTGCCGTACACCAGCGGGCGCTCGTGGGCACCGGCAGCCAGTACCACGCGCTTGGCGCGCACACGGTGCACGCGGTGGCGCACCTGGCCGATCGGCGCGCGGTCACCGAGGTGGTCGGTCAGGCGCTCGTGAATGGTCAGGAAGTTGTGGTCGTGGTAGCCGTTGACCGTGGCGCGTGGCAGCAGGGTCACTTCCGGCAGGCTTTCCAGCTCCTTGACCACGGCGCTGACCCATTCCACGGCGGGCTTGCCGTCCAGGGTTTCGCGCGAGTCGAGCAGGCTGCCGCCGAACTCTTCCTGCTCGTCAGCCAGGATCACCCGGGCACCGCTGCGTGCAGCGGCCAGGGCAGCGGCCAGGCCTGCAGGGCCTGCACCAACAATCAGCACGTCGCAGTGCTGGTTCATGTAGTCGTAGCTGTCCGGGTCGTTCTGCAGCGGCGCACGGCCAAGGCCGGCTGCCTTGCGGATGTACTTCTCGTAGGTCATCCAGAACGATTTGGGGTACATGAAGGTTTTGTAGTAGAAGCCCGGCGGCATCATGCTGCCGCCGACCTTGCCAAGGATGCCCATGACGTCGTTGTTGACGTTCGGCCAGCCGTTGGTGCTGGTGGCGACCAGGCCTGCGTACAGGGCCTGCTGGGTAGCCCGCACGTTGGGGATCTGGGTGGCTTCGCTGGAGCCGATCTGCAGGATGGCGTTCGGCTCTTCGGTGCCGGCGGCGATGATGCCGCGTGGGCGCGAGTACTTGAAGCTGCGGCCAACGATGTCGACGCCATTGGCCAGCAACGCGGCGGCCAGGCTGTCACCGGCATAACCTTGGTAGGTCTTGCCGTTGAAGCTGAAGTTCAGGACCTTGCTGCGGTCGATACGGCCGCCGCTGGCGAGGCGATAGGTCTGGCTCATACTTTTTCCCCTTGGCCTTTGACGGTCGACGGTGCGCTGGCGGCCTTGCCGTTGGCGGTCACTTGCGGCTTCTCGCCAATCTTGTAGGTTTCCAGAATCTCGTAGGTCACGGTGTCGCGGGTGACGTTGAAATACTGGCGGCAGCCGGCAACGTGGTCCCACAGTTCATGGTGAATCCCGCGTGGGTTGTCACGGTAGAACATGTAGGTGCCCCACTCCTCGTCGGAGCAGGCGGCAGGGTCCAGCGGGCGGGCGATGTGCGCCTGGCCAGAGGCGTGGAACTCTTCTTCGGAGCGCAGCTCGCCGCAGTGGGGACAGAAAATATGCAACATGACGGTGTCTCCGGTTAGTGGGCGACGGCGGCGGCGCCGTGTTCGTCGATCAGTGCGCCGTTGTAGAAACGGTCCATGGAGAACGGCGCAGCCAGCGGGTGCATCTCGCCCTTGGCCAGGCTTGCGGCGAAGACGTTGCCCGAGCCCGGGGTTGCCTTGAAGCCGCCAGTACCCCAACCGCAGTTGAAGAACATGTTCTTGACCGGGGTCTTGGTGATGATCGGGCAGGCATCCGGCGAGGTGTCGACGATGCCGCCCCACTGGCGGTTCATGCGCACGCGCGACAGGTTCGGGAACATCTCGACGATGGCCTGCAGGGTGTGCTCGATCACCGGGTACGAACCGCGCTGGCCGTAGCCGACCCAGCCGTCGATGCCGGCACCGATCACCAGGTCGCCCTTGTCGGACTGGCTGATATAGCCGTGTACGGCGTTGGACATGATCACCGAGTCGATGATCGGCTTGATCGGCTCCGACACCAGTGCCTGCAGCGGGTGCGATTCCAACGGCAGGCGGAAGCCGGCCAGCTTGGCCATGTGCCCCGAGTTACCGGCAGTGACCACACCTACGCGCTTGGCGCCGATGAAGCCTTTGTTGGTTTCAACGCCGATGACCGCGCCGTTTTCCTTGCGGAAGCCGATCACTTCGGTTTGCTGGATCAGGTCCACGCCCAGGGCGTCGGCGGCACGGGCGAAGCCCCAGGCCACGGCGTCGTGGCGGGCTACGCCGCCGCGGCGCTGAACGGTGGCACCGAGGATCGGGTAGCGGGTGTTCTTGGAGCAGTCCAGGTACGGGATTTCCGCCGCCACCTGGGCGGTGTTGAGCAGTTCGCCATCCACGCCGTTGAGGCGGTTGGCGCTCACACGGCGCTCGGAGTCACGCATGTCCTGCAGGGTGTGGCACAGGTTATAGACGCCGCGCTGGGAGAACATCACGTTGTAGTTGAGGTCCTGGGACAGGCCCTCCCACAGCTTCATGGCGTGCTCGTACAGGTGCGCCGACTCGTCCCACAGGTAGTTGGAACGCACGATGGTGGTGTTACGGGCGGTGTTGCCACCACCCAGGTAACCCTTCTCGATCACCGCGACGTTGGTGATGCCGTGTTCCTTGGCCAGGTAGTAGGCCGTGGCCAGGCCATGGCCGCCACCGCCGACGATGACCACGTCGTAGACCTTTTTAGGGGTTGGCGTGCGCCACATGCGCTGCCAGTTCTCGTGGTGGCTGAGGGAGTGCTTGAAAAGGCCGAAGCCCGAGTAACGTTGCATGGTGTGTGACTCCACTCAGCGGTATACAGGGAAATCTGCGCACAGGGCCGCGACGTTCTTCGCCACATCGGCTTCAACGTCGGCATCACCCAGGTTGTCGAGGATGTCGCAGATCCAGCCGGCCAGCGCCACGCACTGGGCAACCTTGAAGCCACGGGTGGTGACAGCCGGGGTGCCGATGCGCAGGCCCGAGGTCACGAACGGCGACTGTGGGTCGTTCGGCACGGCGTTCTTGTTCACGGTGATGTGCGCGCGGCCCAGGGCTGCGTCGGCATCCTTGCCGGTCAGGCCCTGGCGAATCAGGCTGACCAGGAACAGGTGGTTGTCGGTGCCACCGGACACCACGTCGTAGCCGCGGTCGATGAATACCTGGGCCATGGCCTGGGCGTTTTCGATGACTTGTTTCTGGTAGCTCTTGAACTCAGGCTCCAGCGCTTCCTTGAAGCACACCGCCTTGGCGGCGATCACGTGCATCAGCGGGCCGCCCTGGGCGCCAGGGAATACGGCGGCGTTGAGCTTTTTCTCGATCTCTTCGTTGGACTTGGCCAGGATCAGGCCACCACGTGGGCCGCGCAGGGTCTTGTGGGTGGTGGTGGTGACCACGTCGGCGAATGGAATCGGGTTCGGGTACAGGCCAGCGGCAACCAGGCCGGCAACGTGGGCCATGTCGACGAACAGCAGCGCACCGACCTTGTCGGCGATGGCGCGGAAGCGTGGGAAGTCGAGGGTTTTGGAGTAGGCCGAGAAGCCGGCGACGATCATCTTCGGCTTGTGCTCGACGGCCAGGCGCTCGACTTCGTCGTAGTCGATCAGGCCGGTGTTGGTGTCGATGCCGTACTGCACGGCGTTGTACAGCTTGCCCGAGGACGACACTTTGGCGCCGTGGGTCAGGTGGCCGCCGTGGGCCAGGCTCATGCCCAGGATGGTGTCGCCGGCCTGCAGCAGGGCCAGGTACACCGCGCCGTTGGCCGAGGAGCCGGAGTGCGGCTGAACGTTGGCGTAGTCGGCGCCGAACAGTTGCTTGGCGCGCTCGATGGCCAGGGCTTCAACCTTGTCGACGTGCTCGCAGCCACCGTAGTAGCGCTTGCCTGGGTAGCCTTCGGCGTACTTGTTGGTCAGGCCGCTGCCTTGGGCCTGCATCACGCGCTTGGAGGTGTAGTTCTCCGAGGCGATCAGCTCGATGTGATCTTCCTGGCGCTGTTCTTCGGCATTCATCGCCGCCAGCAGTGCGTCGTCATAACCCTGGATCTGGTCTTGCTTGCTGAACATCGTGTCTCTCCCGGCAGCGATCGTTTTTTGTCGTGGGGCACTGTGGCCCTTTGTGGCGATGTTATGACTGGCACGGGCGGGTCAGATGCCTGCGCACGCCTTGCAATGGCGCGTTTACGACATTGGGTTTGTGTTCTCAGGGCCGGCCTTTTCGCGGGGCAAGCCCGCTCCTACAGGGAACCTGGGCGCGCGGGCCTTGTAGGCGCGGGCTTGCCCCGCGAAAAGGCCAGCACAAACAACACTGAAATCAGCCCATGCACAGCTTGTATAGGCAACCGCCAAAGCGATGGTTTAGAGTGCTGTTCTGCGTCGTTCACAGGACAGTGTCATGACAGATAAGAGCCAACAATTCGCCAGCGACAACTATTCCGGCATCTGCCCCGAAGCCTGGGCCGCGATGGAAAAGGCCAACCATGGCCACGACCGTGCCTACGGCGACGACCAATGGACCGAGCGGGCGTCGGAATACTTCCGCCAGCTGTTCGAAACCGACTGCGAGGTGTTCTTCGCCTTCAACGGCACCGCCGCCAACTCCCTGGCCCTGGCCTCGCTGTGCCAGAGCTACCACAGCGTGATCTGCTCGGAAACCGCCCACGTCGAAACCGACGAGTGCGGCGCGCCGGAGTTCTTCTCCAACGGCTCCAAGCTGCTCACCGCGCCCAGCGTCAACGGCAAGCTCACGCCCGAGTCGATCCGCGAAGTGGCGCTCAAGCGCCAGGACATCCACTACCCCAAGCCACGGGTGGTCACCCTCACCCAGGCCACCGAAGTGGGCACCGTTTACCGCCCCGACGAGCTCAAGGCGATCAGCGCCACTTGCAAGGAGCTGGGCCTGAACCTGCACATGGACGGCGCACGCTTCACCAATGCCTGCGCCTTCCTCGGCTGCAGCCCGGCTGAACTCACCTGGAAGGCCGGCGTGGATGTGCTGTGCTTTGGCGGCACCAAGAACGGCATGGCGGTGGGCGAGGCGATTCTGTTCTTCAATCGCCAACTGGCCGAGGACTTCGACTACCGCTGCAAGCAGGCCGGGCAGCTGGCGTCGAAAATGCGCTTCCTGTCGGCGCCGTGGGTCGGGCTGCTGGAGGGTGGTGCCTGGCTACGGTATGGCAATCATGCCAACCAGTGTGCGCAGTTGCTGGCGTCGCTGGTGAGCGACCTGCCTGGGGTGCAGCTGATGTTCCCGGTGGAGGCCAACGGGGTGTTCCTGCAGATGCCGGAGCACGCCATTGAAGCGCTGCGTGGCAAGGGCTGGCGGTTCTATACCTTCATTGGCAGTGGTGGGGCGCGGTTCATGTGTTCGTGGGATACCGAGCAAGAGCGGGTGCGCGAGCTGGCGGCGGATATCCGCAGCATCGTCAGCGCCTGACAGGGCGCATTCGCGAGCTGCGCTCGCTCCTACCGGGGTACGCAATCCCTGGTAGGAGCGAGCGTAGCTCGCGAATTGCATGCTACAGCCTGAACCCACCCATCTGCCGCGCCAAATCGTCGGCCAGGCCACGCAGGGCCTGGCACTGCTCGCGGCAGCCCTGCACCTCGGCAGCGGTTTCCCTGGCCAGGTCGGAAATCCCCTGCACCGTGCGGTTGATTTCCTCGGTCACCGCCGACTGCTCCTCGGTCGCAGTGGCCACCTGCTGGTTCATGTCGCTGATGTGCTCGACCTGCTCGGTAATGGCACCCAGCGACGCCCCAGTACGCTGGCTCGATTCCACCCCACTGCCCGTGGCCTGCTGCCCCGCCTGCATCGAACTCACCGCTGACCCCGCCCCGTGCTTGAGGCGCTGAATCATCTGCTGCACCTCATCGGTGGAAAGCTGCGTGCGCCGGGCCAGGGTGCGCACTTCATCGGCCACCACGGCAAAGCCACGGCCCATCTCCCCTGCCCTGGCCGCCTCGATGGCGGCGTTCAGCGCCAGCAGGTTGGTTTGTTCGGAAATGCTGCGAATCACCGCCAATACCTGGTCGATCGAGGCGACTTCCTCGGCCAGCTGGCCTACCGCGTCAGCTGCCTTGCCAATGTCGCCCGACATGCCCTCGATGCCCTGCACCGAGCGCCGCACCACTTCGCGGGCCTGCACGGCCTCTTCCCGCGCCGTTTGCGAGGCCAGGGCCGCGTCGCCGGCATTGCGGGCGATGTCCTGCACGGTGAGGCCCATCTCATGCACGGCGGTGGCGACCATTTCGGTCATTTCCTGCTGGCGGCCCGAGCGCTCGGCGGTGTTGTCCACCACCTGGGTTACCTGCTCCACCGCCCGGTGCAGGCGTTCGGTGGTGCGCAGCACCTCGCCAATCAACGCCCGCTGGCTGTCGAGGAAGCGGTTGAAGCCGCGGGCCAGGTCGCCCAGCTCATCCTGGCGTGAATCGTCCAGGCGGTGGCTGAGGTCGCCGGCACCGCTGCCGATCTGCACCAAGGCGGTGGTCACGCGGCGAATCGGCCGCACCAGGCCACGGGCCAACAGCACCACCAGCAGCAGCGACAGCAGCGCCACGCCGCCGCCGATCAGGCTGGTAAGCGAAACGGCCTGGCGCATCTGTGCATAAATCTGCGCCTCGGGCACTTCGGCCACCAGGGTCCAGTTCAAATCACGCAGGGGCAGCCCCAGGGCCAGGTAATCTTCACCATTACGAGTGAAATGCGCGCTGCGCAGTTGCTCGCCCTGGCCCATTACGGCCTGGGACGCTTGCGTACCGATGTCTTCGCTTAACTGGCGCTTGCCGCTGAGCGCTGCGTCCGGGTGCACCTGGATCAGCCCGTCGTTGCGCACCAGCAGCACCTTGCCCTGCTCACCGAAGCTGAAGTCGTGAATCAGCTTCGACAGCTCGGTCATGCGCAAGCCCATGCCGGCCACGCCAACCAGCTTGCCGGCCTTTTCCACGCGGTAGTTGATGAACAGCGCCAGCTCGCCCGTGGCGCCATCGATGTCGATGTTCACCTGGCGCTCGGCGCCGCCGTCGATGTAGCCGTAGAACCATGCGTCCTTGGGGTTGGCGCGGCTGAGGGTTCGGTCCAGGCCGTTCTCGTGGTAGTAGTGGCCCGTTGCAGGGGCGGCGAACATGGCCGTGAAGGCGTGGTTGCGCTGCTTGGCAGCCTGCAGGTACTCGAGAAATTGCGGGGCCTGGGCGGGGTCTTCGCCAGCGGCGAGCCAGTCGCGCAGCAAGGTGTTGCCGGCAATGTCGGCGGCCGCTGTCAGCGGTTGGCCGAGCATGCGCTCGATGTCGTTGCGGATGGCTTCGATGCTGGCCGGCAAGGCCGTGTCCACCAGGTAACGCTCGGTGAGGCGGTTGAGCGCCACCGTGAAGATGACCACCACCACCAGGATGCTTGCCAACAGGGCAGCGCCCATGCTCGCGATCAATTGCCACTGGATGCCCTTACGCCAGATACGCATGCCCATGCTCCCCGCTCATTATTGTTTTGCGGAAAGTGTATACACTTGCGTATTCAGTTAATCCAGTGATCTGCGACAACTGCGCCGATCATGTGGGAGCGGGCAAGCCCGCTCCCACAGGTATCCGAGCATCAGGCTGCTACTGTTCGGCAATGGTCCGAACGATCGCATCCACCGTGGCGTCGATTTGCGCCTGGGTGCGCTCCAGGGTCTGCTGGTGTTCCTTCTGCAGTTCAACCTGCCGGGAACACAGGTTCAGCGCGGCCAGCACCAGCAGCTTGTCACCGATCAGGGTCGGGTACTGGCGCTTGGTTTCGTTCAGCGCGGTGTTGAGCATCCGCACTGCCTGGGCCAGGGTGTCTTCCTGGCCCTCGGGCGCCTTGATCGAATAATCGATGCCGAGGATCGACACGACATTGATCGGCTGCGCTTGCAGTCTCATGCGTTGGCGACGCCTGCGCTGGCGCGATCAACCAAGGCTTGCAGGCGTGCAGCGGTGCTGCCGTTCTTCTCTTCCTGCTCCATCAGCGACAGCTGCAGGGTTTCGTTTTCTTCCTTGGCCTGGGCCAGTTCTTGGCCCAGGGCGGTGTTCTGCTCGGTGAGTTGAGCGTTTTTCTGCATCAGGTCGCTGACCAGTTGCTCGATTTGATTCAGGGAGGCTTCCAGCATGGGTCTATCTCGGGTTGTTGCAAAGGTCGCACACGATAAAGAAAAGTGTGAGCCCCCGCCATTAAATATCGGATTTACAAGGTTTCTAACCCGCAGATTGACAGGGTATCGGCCCCCTTGTTCCGACCTGGGTCAACCGCCGGTCAGGTAAATAGATAGCTACCTCACATTTTTTCGCTATCAGCCTCAAGACTGGCCGGTCACGACCGATAGACAGGCAGGTCTTATTTCGTCGCACGGACCGCGCGCCCCCTCTCCCCTGCCTGGACTCTTTCCCATGTCTCTACGCAACATGAACATCGCCCCGCGCGCGTTGCTCGGGTTCGCCCTGATCGGCGTGATCATGCTCGGCCTCGGTATCTTCTCGCTCGTGCAAATGGGCAACATCCGACAGGCCGGCGTGGTCATCGAAGAAGTCAGCGTGCCCAGCATCAAGACCCTCGACGAGCTGACCGCGCTCAACCTGCGCATGCGCACCCTGTCTTACCGCCTGTTGCTCAACCGCGAGCCGGAAACCCAGCGCGACACCCTGCGCCTGCTGGACGAGCGCAATGCCCAGATCGACCGCGCGCGCCGCGCCTATGAGCCGCTGGTGACCGCCGCGGACGAAAAGGCAGCGTTCGAGCAGTTCGGCCAGTTGCTCGCCCAGTACCGCCAGCTGGAGTCGCGCATGCGCACCCTGAGCCAGGCCGGTGATGTGGACGGCCTGCGCAACCTGCTGAACAACGACCTGCTGGCCAACTCCGACCAGATCAACAAGGTCATGGACACCCTGGTGCAGATCAACACCGACCAGACCCGCGACACCAACCAGACCGCCGCCAGCCAGTACGCCACCGCCTTCGCCTTGGTCATCGGCTTGCTGGTCGCTGCCGCCGTGCTGACCTTCCTCTGCGCCTTCCTGCTGACCCGCAGCATCGTCAAGCCAATCGACGAAGCCCTGCAGGCCGCCGAGCAGATCGCCGATGGCGACCTGACCCAGGTGATCCGCGCCGAAGGCACCGACGAAGCGGCACGCCTGCTGCGCGCCATGGCCCGCATGCAGGACAAGCTGCGCGACACCCTGCAGCTGATTGCCGGCTCCGCCACCCAGCTGGCCTCGGCGGCCGAGGAGCTGAACTGCGTCACCGACGAAAGTGCCCGTGGCCTGCAGCAGCAGAACAACGAGATCGAACAGGCCGCCACGGCGGTTACCGAAATGACCAGCGCCGTTGAAGAGGTGGCGCGCAATGCCGTCAGCACCTCCGAAGCCTCCAGCGAAGCCAGCCGTTCGGCAGGCGATGGCCGTGACCTGGTGATGGAAACCGTCGGCGCCATCGAGCGCATGAGCGGTGATGTGCAGGCCACCGCCAAGCTGATTACCCACCTGGCTGAGCAGTCGCGCGACATCGGCAAGGTGCTCGACGTGATCCGTGGCCTGGCCGACCAGACCAACCTGCTGGCCCTGAACGCGGCGATCGAAGCGGCGCGTGCCGGTGAGGCGGGCCGTGGCTTTGCCGTGGTGGCCGATGAAGTGCGGGCACTGGCCCATCGCACCCAGCAGTCGACCAGCGAGATCGAGCGCATGATCGGCAGCATCCAGGGCGGCACCGAAGAGGCCGTGGAGTCGATGCGCACCAGCACCGAGCGCGCCGAGTCGACGCTGAACATCGCCAAGGGCGCCGGCATGGCGCTGGACACCATCGCCGGGGCGGTGGCGCAGATCAACGAACGTAACCTGGTGATCGCCAGCGCGGCGGAGGAGCAAGCCCAGGTGGCCCGCGAAGTGGACCGCAACCTGGTGAACATCAACGACCTGTCGGTGCAGAGCGCCACCGGGGCGCATCAAACCAGCGCGGCGAGTGCCGAGCTGTCGCGCCTTGCGGTTGATTTGAATGGCCTGGTGGCGCGGTTCCGGACCTGAAAGTTTGCGTATCCACGGTAGGAGCTAGCGCAGCTCGCGATGGGCTGCAACGCAGCCCCGGCAATATCAGCTGCGAAGCTGAGAACCTGGGGCCGCTGCGCCCCCCATCGCGAGCTGCGCTCGCTCCTACCAGATTGTTCCAGATTGGTCGACGGCTCAATAATCGATCCGCACATCCCCCTTCGGCACGCTGCAGCACGACAGGATATAGCCCTCGGCTTCGTCCTCCTCGGTAATCCCGCCGTTGTGCTCCATCTCCACCTCGCCGCCCAGCTTGAGCACTTTGCACGTCCCGCAAATGCCCATGCCGCACGCCTTGGGAATCATCAGCCCAACCTTGGCCGCCGCCGCATGCACGGTTTCGCCCGGTGCCACGCGAATGCTCTTCTCGCTGCCGATGAACTCCACCAGGTTGAGGTCCGACGCATCCACCTCCGGCGCATCGGCCGCCTGCTCGGCATGTTCCACCGCATCGGCCTTGGCCTCCGGTGGCGTGGCGCCGAACGATTCCTCGTGGTAGTTCTTCATGTCGAAGCCAACCGCTTCGAGCATGCGCTTGACCGCCGTCATGTAGGGCGTCGGGCCGCAGCAGAACACCACGCGGTCCATGTAGTCCGGCGCAATCAACTCCATCAGGCGCTGGTTCAGGTAGCCGCGGTAACCCGCCCAAGGCTCACCCAGGCCATGCTTCTCGCAAATGATGTGCAGGCTGAAGTTGGGAATGCGCGAAGCCATCTGCTCCAGTTCGCGGTGGTAGATGATGTCCTTGGGGGAACGGGCGCTGTGCACGAACACCATGTCGACGTTGGCATTGGTGTCGTAGAACCAGCGCGCCATCGACATCACCGGGGTAATACCCACGCCACCGGACAGGTACAGCACCTTGCCGGCGGGGAAGTCGATGGCGTTGAACAGCCCCACCGGGCCGTGCACCGGCAGCTCGGCGCCTTCGTGCATGGTGTCGTGGAGGAAGTTGGAAACCAGGCCACCCGGCACGCGCTTGACGGTGATCGAGAAGCTGTAGGGCACCGACGGCGAACTGGAGATGGTGTACGAGCGCATCACCGGCTTGCCTTCGATCTCCAGCTCCAGGGTCACGAACTGCCCGGGCTTGAAGAAGAACATGATCGGCTGGTCGGCCATGAAGCAGAAGGTGCGCACGTCCCAGGTTTCCTGGATGACCTTGACGCAGCGCACGATGTGGCGGCCATTGGCCCAGGTCTGGGTGCTGACCGGATTGAGGAAGGTATCGGACATGTTCATCTCCAGCGGCCGACTATTGGCCCTTTTTATGGCTCCGATAATGCTCAAGGGACGGGCGTCGTACATTCCTGCCAGCGACATCGACGTGCTCATCGCGACCAGCCCCGCACTGCAAGGGTTGGCGCGTCGTAATTCAAATCGGCCATGTCGTCCATGGATACGGTTCACGGCGTCTTCGGACGCACACTCCACGGCAAAACAACCAGCCTGCTGTTGAACCACGACAACAACGATTAGCCACCTTTTGCCGGCCGCACACGGCCCCGAGGAAGACACGATGGACGTCACCGCAACCCTGAGCCTGGGCGATCCCCTGGAACCTGCACGCAAGGCCACCGCCGAGATGCTGCAGACCCGCGAGCGCACCTACTCGCTGCCCCAGCCGTTCTACACCGACGAGCGTCTGTTTCAGATCGACATGCAGGAAATCTTCCAGAAGGAATGGTTGATCGCCGGCATGACCTGCGAGATCCCGGCCAAGGGTAACTACATCACCCTGCAGATCGGCAACAACCCGATCCTGGTGGTGCGCGGTACCGAGGGCAAGGTGCATGCCTTCCACAACGTGTGCCGCCACCGTGGTTCGCGCCTGTGCGTCAGCGACAAGGGCAAGGTGGCCAAGCTGGTCTGCCACTACCACCAGTGGACCTACGAGCTGGACGGCCGCCTGCTGTTCGCGGGCACCGAAATGGGCGCCGACTTCGACATGAAGCAGTACGGCCTCAAGCCTGTGAACGTGAAGGTCGCCGGCGGCTACATCTTCATCAGCCTGGCGGAAAACCCGCCGGCCATCGACGAGTTCCTGGCCACCCTGGACCACTACATGGAACCGTACGACATGGAGAACACCAAGGTGGCGGTGCACACCACCTTGATGGAAAAGGCCAACTGGAAGCTGGTGCTGGAAAACAACCGCGAGTGCTACCACTGCAGCGGTTCGCACCCAGAATTGCTGCAAACCCTGCTGGAGTGGGACGACACCAACGACCCACGTGCCAGCCAGGAATTCAAGGACCACGTGGCCAGCTCCGCCGCTGCCTGGGATGCCGAGAAGATCCCGTACCTGCACAAGAGCCACGGCCTGCGTAACCGCATCGTGCGCATGCCGCTGCTCAAGGGCACGGTGTCGATGACCATGGACGGCAAGCAGGCCTGCCAGAAGCTGATGGGCCGCATCAAGAACCCCGACCTGGGCTCGATGCGCATCCTGCACCTGCCGCACTCGTGGAACCACTGCATGGGCGACCACATGATCGTGTTCACCGTGTGGCCGATCAGCGCCCAGGAAACCATGGTCACCACCAAGTGGCTGGTGCACAAGGATGCGGTGGAAGGCGTGGACTACAACCCTGAGCACATGCGCAAGGTGTGGGACGCCACCAACGACCAGGACCGCCGCTTGGCCGAAGAGAACCAACGGGGGATCAACTCCACGGCATACCAGCCAGGGCCTTACTCGAAGACCTACGAGTTTGGCGTGGTGAACTTCATTGACTGGTACAGCCAGCGGTTGCTCAACAACCTCGGGGCAGAGCCGGCGCCGTACCTGAAGGAAGTGCAGGCTCAGTAATCGCTCTACTGCGCTATGGATGGACCGGACCTTGGTCCATCCAACTCACATTGAGTATCTTCTTCGCCGTATCCCCATGCTTTGCCTCTCCACTGCGTCGGGATCAAACTCCACGACAGGCTCGCGTCTAACTTCGTGGCGGGGGCGGTCGACGATTGATGCCCGCACGGGCACGCCCCGTGGTAACTGGACTGTTATCCCTTCAAGAGGTATGTCCGCTGCCGGCTGCTCTGAGGGAATGCCCGATGTGAGTAACTGAAAATTCCGCCTGATCCGCGTCAGCGGTTGAGAACCTGGGCCTATCGCAGCGTTGACGGCGCGTATCCCGATACCCGTCATGGTTATTCCCGTCCCGACGTTCGCACCGAAAACTGCAGTCTCGACTCCCGCGAACTGGGCCGCCGAACTTCCCAGACTCAACACTGCGCCGAATGTGCTCATGCGAGAGGCGTTAAGCCCCACACGATTGGTAGGTTCTGGCCCGAGGAAATTGTATGCCAGAGTCGCCGCATTCGAACCCATCCCTAAGCCTCGTAATGTCAACGCTGCGGTTAATACCCCGTGACCTGTCGGATCACGTGCATTAACCGGATCTCCAGCGCAGTACGCATACGCATTCAACCCTCCTTCACCAAATGGGCTTAGTGAATCTGGTGCCTGGAAACGCATCAATTCGCAGTTATAGGCGCGATAGCCATTGCCTAGGTGATAGCAACCCGTGATCGAATCTGGCCGTTCACCGTTAAACGCAAGCGCGGAACCTTTAACTCGTGGGTGATGGCCATACGCGGTGTATTGGCTGGCAGCAGCGGGCAGTGTAGGCATGGGGCTAACTCCCGGTGGGTGTGGTTGGAGAAAGCTTATCTCTCCGTTCCACACTCGGGCACTGGTAATTTTGTCAGTTTCCTGAGTTATCAACAGGCTCCGCAATGGGCCCAATGAACCAGAACGAATATTTGAAGGATAAAACCTGATCGTCATTGATCATTTTTTAAACAAAACCTTAGACAACCCGTTTTAAAAGGGCTGCAGGCGATTTCGAACAACTTACCCACAAACCCACCAACAGAGATTGTGGGTAGTCGGGCATCGTCCTCTCAAAGACTGTGGATAACCGAGCCAATGCCTTGATTCATGGGCAAATCGCTGGAAGAAACCGTAATGTGATCAATTTTTGATCAATTCTCTCAAGACCAGTATCTGTAGGCCTTTCAGCGTATCCCCAACATATTATCCACAGACCGACTAACAGCGATTGTGAGCAAATAGGGCGCTTGACCAGAGAAGACACCCTTCGCTGATCGATCCTAGCCTGGTCATTTTTTGAACATTACTCCAGAGCGCCCTAGAAATGGGGCCTGCAACCATGCACCAACACTTTATCCACACGTTGACGAACAGATTCCGTGGGCAAATTTGCGACGTAGCTGACATTTTTACCAGTTTCGCTGGTTTGCCATCTGTGATGGAGTAGTGGCCATTATTTTGGCACTACCCTAGGAGCTACTTATGCACAGCCGCCTCACAGGCACTGTGAAATGGTTCGATGACGGCCGTGGGATGGGAATAATCAGCGCCGAGGGGCAAGGTTGGGATTACCTGGTACTGCGCTGTGCGACGGGGGATGGGGGGCTGCTGGCGGGGGAGCGGGTGTCGTTCGAGCCGGTGAGCGAGGGTTTGGCCAATTGGGCGTTCAACGTCGTGCGGCAGTAGTGTTGCCTGAATGCCTAACTGAACGCCTAACTGTAGGAGCGAGCGTAGCTCGCGATGGGGCGCGCAGCGGCCCCAGTTTCAGCATCGCGGCTTAAGAGCTGGGGCTGCTTTGCAGCCCATCGCGAGCTGCGCTCGCTCCTACAGGGGTAGCCAGCAGGGGGTGGGGATTTTTACAGGGGGCCTTAGCGCAGCACGCCCTCTTCCACCAGCAGCTTGAGTATGGCTTCTGCACCTTCCTGTGGAGAAACATCCTTCAGCACCTTGCCGCCGCCACCGCTGGCCTTGGCCGTTGCCGCCTTCATCCGGTCCGCACCGCTCTTGGCCTTGATGACCTTGAGCCGCTTGGGCCTGGGCCGTGCCGGCTGCAGTTCGGCTTCGGCCAGCAATTCATCTTCGACGATTGCCACATTGCGCGCCGCCAGCACACCCCTGCGGGCAGGCCCAAAGGCGCTCTGACGCGGCTTGGGCGCGGCGTTATCCACAGTCGCCAGCAGCGGCAGGCGCACCTTCAAGCGGCGCCGCTGGCCCCGTGGCAGCGCCTGCAGTACCTGGGCGATGCCGTTGTCGATCGACTCCACTTCCGCCAACCCCACCACCAACGGCCAACCCAGCTTCTCGGCCAGCAAAAACGGCAGCATGCCCGAACCTTCACCGGTTTCCGCCTGGCTGCCGGTCAGCACCAACTGGGCGCCAGCATCGCGCAGGTAATCGCCCAGTACCCCAAGCACATCGGCACCGGCCGGCTGCTCCAGCACATCCAGGTGATCCAGGCCCATGCCCAGGTAGGCGCGCAAGGCCTCTTCACGCGGGTCGCCGGCATGCACCACCTGCAAGTTATCCCCCGCCAGCTGCAACCCCAGCTCCACCGCTCGCGCATCCTGCTCGGCGCGGCGGGCGCGGCCGGAGCTTGGGTGGGCACCGATGGAAACCAGGCTGATCACTTTCGTACTCATGCTCGTGCCCTTATGCCGCGTCGCGCTGGCCGCCGCTGCGGAAGTTGTCCACAGCCTCGATCAGTGCCTTGAGAATCGCCGAACTGTCGCCAATCACCGACAGGTCCGCCCGTTTGATCATGTCGCAGCCTGGGTCCATGTTGATCGCCACCACCTTGTCGCAGGCGCCGATACCCTGCAGGTGCTGGATCGCCCCGGAAATGCCCACCGCCACATACACCCGCGCGGTAACCCAGGTACCCGTGGCACCCACCTGGCGGTTGCGCGGCATGAAGCCGTCGTCCACCGCCACCCGCGAGGCACCTTCGGTAGCACCGAGGGCGGCGGTGGCCTGGTGATACAGGGCCCAGTCCTTCACGCCATTGCCGCCAGAAACGATGAACTCGGCCTCGGCCATGGCGATGGTCGCCGGGTCGACGGCCACCGAGCCCAGGTCCTCGATGCGCGACAGGCTGCGCGGCACGCTTGTGGACAACTCCACCGGTAACGCTTCGTGGCGGGTTTCGCTGACCGGCTCGGCACATTCCGCCGCGCCCAGAATCAGGCGTGGTACGGCGCGTTGCAGGTCTTGCTGGCCGGCGCCGGCGCGGCCAATGCACTGGTCGTCCTTCACTTGCCATACCCGCGTGGCCGGACGTTCGCCCAGGGCCGCCGCAAAGCGCCGGCCCAGTTCGCCACCGCCGCTGCGGCTGTCGGGCAGCAACCAGTGGCGGGGGGTGAACTGGTTATCCACAGCGCGCAGGCCCTGCACCAGTTGCTCCGGTGCATAACCTTCGAACGCTTCGCCTTCGATCACCAGCAGGCGGTCGACACCGGCGGTGGCGAAGTTGCTTTCCTTGTGTTCGCCGAACACCACGGCCAGCACGGCGCCGTCGCTGCCCGCCAGGCTGTGGGCAAGGCCGAGCAGGTCGCGGTCGTGGCTGCTCAGGCGGCCACCCACCATATCGGGCACCACGGCGACGTAGAACGCTGGCGCCGGGACTTGGTGCAGCGGCAACTGCACCTCGGCCGCCGCCGTACGCCGCCCGCCGACACCGGTGCCCTGCTGGGCGCCGCTGCGGTCGATACGCTTGAGGCCTGCCGGGCCAATGAAGCCTGCGGCCAGGGCATGGGGGTTCTTGCGCAGCAGGCCGTTGGGGCCCATCCAGCGCGTTTGTTGCGTTTGCATGGCCGCGTGCAGCGGGTGCAGGCGGTTACGGGCGATCCACTCGGCGCGTGGGTCGCGGCGGATAATGTCGCTCATCAGTGCACCTCCGCAGGTTCACGTTTAGCCGTTTGCGGCTTTGCCGCGGCCGGTGCGTCCGCTTCGATCAACACATCGGCCACCAACTCGGCCAAATCCTTGATCTGCGGGCGCGGTTCGACCACGCCTTCGAGCATCGCGGTGCATTGTGGGCAGCCCACGGCCACCAGCTCGGCCTCGGTTTCGCGGATATCGTCCATGCGCATGTCTGGAATGCGCTGCTTGCCGGGGATGTCGGTGATCGGCGCACCGCCACCGCCGCCGCAGCAACGGGAACGGAAGCCCGAGCGCTGCATCTCGCGTACTTCGATGCCCAGTGCCTTGAGCACCGCACGCGGCGCTTCATACTCGCCGTTGTAGCGGCCCAGGTAGCACGGGTCGTGGTAGGTGACGCTGCCGCCCTTGTGCTGGCCGAGGTTGAGTTTCTTCGCCTCGATCAGTTCGGCGATGTAGGTGCTGTGGTGCTGCACCTGGTAGTCGCCGCCCAACGCCCCATACTCGTTCTTGAGCACATGGAAGCTGTGCGGGTCGCAGGTGACGATGCGCTGGAAGCGGTACTTGGCCAGGGTCTGGATATTGCGCTTGGCCAGTTGCTGGAAGGTCGCCTCGTCGCCCAGGCGGCGCGCCACGTCGCCGCTGTCGCGTTCTTCCAGGCCGAGCACGGCAAAGTCCACGCCCGAGGCCTTGAGCACCTTGACGAACGAGCGCAGGGTGCGTTGGTTGCGCATATCGAAGGCACCGTCACCGACCCAGAACAGCACCTCGGTGGCCTTGACCTCAGACAACAGCTGCAGGTTGAGGTCAGCCGCCCAGTTCATCCGCCCGCCCGGGGCGAAGCCGCCGGGGTTGTCGGTGGCGATCAGGTTGTCCAGCACTTCGGCGCCCTTGTTCGGGGTGGCGCCTTTTTCCAGGGTGAGGTGGCGGCGCATGTCGACGATGGCATCGACGTGCTCGATCATCATCGGGCATTCCTCGACGCAGGCGCGGCAGGTGGTGCACGACCACAGCGTCTCGGCGTCGACCAGGCCATTGACGATCGGCTGGTGCGGATGGCCGCCATGCTCGCCAATCGGCTTGCCCGGATACGGGCTGCCGGCAAATTGCGCATCGGTGCCACCGGCCAGGCCGATGACCATGTCCTGAATCAGTTTTTTCGGGTTCAGCGGCTGGCCGGCAGCGAACGCCGGGCACATGGCCTCGCACTTGCCGCACTGCACGCAGGCGTCGAAGCCCAGCAGTTGGTTCCAGGTGAAGTCTGCCGGCTTTTCCACCCCCAGGGGTGCGCTTGGGTCTTCCAGATCCAGCGGTTTCAGGCCGGTGGAACGGCCGCCGCCGAAGCGTTCGGCGCGCCGGTGCCAGGCCAGGTGCAGGGCACCGGCGAAGGCGTGTTTCATCGGGCCGCCCCAGGTCATGCCGAAGAACAGCTCCGACACGCCCCACAGCACGCCCAGGCCAAGAATGCCGACCATCACCCAGCCGCCAGTATCAGCCGGCAGGATGCCGGCCACCGGCAAGGTGGCGATGAAGAAGCTGGCGGCGAACACCAGCAGGCTTTTCGGCAGGCGCATCCACGGGCCCTTGGACAAGCGTGCAGGCGGGTTCAGGCGGCGCTTGAAGACGAAAATGGCGCCGCTGAACATGATGATCGTGGCCACCAGCAGGGCGTAGCCAAGGATCTTGCTCTGCAGGCCGAAGCCGTGCACCAGGATCGCCAGCGCGGCCGACAGCACGAAACCGCCGGCGGTGGCCACGTGGGTCTTGGACATGTACTTGTCGCGCTCGACCACATGGTGCAGGTCCACCAGGTAACGCCGCGGCATGGCCAGCAGGCCGCCGACCAGGTTGACCTTGGAAGGCCGGCCCCGCCGCCACATGCGCACCCGGCGCAGGGCGCCGAGCACCGCCAGGCCAAGGGCAGCGAACAGCAGGATGGGTAGAAGGGTGTTCAACATGGGAGGCTCCCACAACAGCTGGATTCTTGCGCCACTCTCAAACGTGGCGCGGACCCCTGTAGGAGCGAGCAGCGCTCGCGATAGCGGCCAATCAGACAACCAGGTTGCCAGGGCCTACGCCATCGCGAGCTTCGCTCGCTCCTACAGGGGGGCCTGTCCCGCCTCTACAAAGACGGGGCGATCAGAAGTCCTTGCACAGGCGCAAGGCGTCGTAGATCGCCGCATGCACGTTACGCTGGGCCACGCAGTCGCCGATGCGGTACAGCAGGTAGCCCTCGCCCGGCTGGCTGAGGATCGGCTGTGGCTTGATGGCGAACAGCGCCTCCACGTCGATCTGGCCCTTGTTGCGCGAGCCGTCCTTGAGCGCGTAGTACAGCTGCTCGTCCGGGCGCACGCCGTTCTCCACCACCACCTGGTCGACCACGCGCTCTTCCTTGGCACCGGTGTATTCGTTCTCCAGCACCGCCACCAGCTTGTCGCCCTCGCGGTAGACCTTTTCCAGCATCATGTCGCCGGTCATGATCACTTCCTTGGGGTACATGCTGCGGTAGTAGGTGGGGAAGGTGGTGCCGCCCATGGCCACGCCCGGCTTGATGTCGTCGGTGACGATCTCCACCTGGCTGCCCTTGTCGGCAATGAAGTCGGCCACCGACATGCCGGTGAACTCGCAGATGGTGTCGTACACCAGCACGTTCTTGCCCGGTGCCACCTTGCCGTCGAGCACGTCCCAGCTGCTGACCACCAGCCCTTCGGCGGCGCCCCAGTGCTCGTTCTGCTCAAGGAACGAATGCCCACCCACGGCCAGCACGATGATGTCCGGGCGCAGGTCCTGGATGGTTGCCACGTCGGCGGCCGTGCCCAGGCGCAGGTCGATCTTCAGGCGGGCGAACTCCAGCTGGTACCAGCGGGTGATACCGGCAATCTGGTCGCGCTGCGGTGCCTTGGCGGCGATGGTGATCTGCCCGCCAATCTGTTCCTTCTTCTCGAACACGGTCACGTCATGGCCACGTTCGGCAGCCACCCGGGCCGCTTCCATGCCGGCTGGGCCAGCCCCCACGATCACCACCTTGCGCTTGGGCCCGGTGGTTTTCTCGATGATGTGCGGCACGCCCATGTATTCACGGGAGGTGGCGGCGTTCTGGATGCACAGCACATCCAGGCCCTGGTACTGGCGGTCGATGCAGTAGTTGGCACCGACGCACTGCTTGATCTGGTCAACCTGGCCCATCTTGATCTTGGCGATCAGGTGCGGGTCGGCGATGTGGGCGCGGGTCATGCCGACCATGTCCACGTAGCCGCCTTCGAGAATGCGCGTGGCCTGGTTCGGGTCCTTGATGTTCTGCGCGTGCAGCACCGGAACCTTGACCACTTCCTTGATGCCAGCCGCCAGGTGCAGGAACGGCTCCGGCGGGTAGCTCATGTTGGGGATGACGTTGGCCAGGGTGTTGTGGGTGTCGCAGCCCGAGCCGACCACGCCGATGAAGTCGATCATGCCGGTGGCGTCGTAGTAGGCGGCGATCTGCTTCATGTCCTCGTGGCTGAGGCCATCGGGGTGGAACTCGTCACCGCAGATACGCATGCCCACGCAGAAGTCGTCGCCCACTTCGGCGCGCACCGCCTTGAGCACTTCCAGGCCGAACTTCATGCGGCCTTCGAAGCTGCCGCCCCATTCGTCGGTACGCTTGTTGACCCGCGGGCTCCAGAACTGGTCGATCATGTGCTGGTGCACGGCCGACAGTTCCACGCCGTCCAGGCCACCTTCCTTGGCCCGGCGCGCGGCTTGCGCGTAGTTGCCGATCACCCGCCAGATCTCTTCCACCTCGATGGTTTTGCAGGTGGCGCGGTGTACCGGTTCGCGAATGCCCGAGGGCGACATCAGGGTTGGCCAGTTGAAGCCGTCCCAGCGCGAGCGGCGGCCCATGTGGGTAATCTGGATCATGATCTTGGCGCCATGCTTGTGCATGGCGTCGGCCAGGTTCTGGAAGTGCGGGATGATGCGGTCGGTCGACAGGTTGACCGACGACCACCACTCCTGCGGGCTGTCGATGGCCACCACCGACGAGCCGCCGCAGATCGCCATGCCGATGCCGCCCTTGGCCTTCTCTTCGTAATACTTCACATAGCGGTCGGTGGTCATGCCGCCGTCAGTGGCGTAGACCTCGGCGTGCGCGGTACTGAGCACACGGTTGCGGATGGTCAGTTTGCCGATCTGGATCGGCTGGAACATTGCTTCGAATGCCATGACGCTTTCTCCGGCTTACAACGGCTTTGTAACGAACAGGCCATCTTCGTGGCCTTCTTCCGATCCGCCGTACACCTGTTCGGCCACGGTGCGGATCGAGCTGCCGCGGGCAGCGAGAATCTGGTCCATGGCACCGGCGAACCAGCCGGTGAACATGTAGTCGACCTTGCGCCCGCACTTGCCGTACACGTACACGAAGGCCGAGTGCTTGAGCTTGACGCTGCAGGTGCCTTTATCCAGGTCGATGTCCTGGATTTCGAACAGGCCCCAGCCGCGTTGGCTCAGGCGCTTCATGTAGTGCTCGAACACCGCCACGCCTTCCAGGCCATGGCATTCGGCTTCCTTCTCGCACCAGTGCCAGGCGGACTTGTAGCCGGCCTTGTAGAGGATTTCGGCGTAGGCGTCGGCGCCCAGCACTTCCTCGATACCGATGTGGTTGTTGACGAAGAAATGGCGCGGCACGTACAGCATCGGCAGGGCGTCGCTGGTCCAGACACCGGTTTCGCTGTCGACTTCGATTGGCAATTGCGGGGCGATCTTGGCCATGGAAACTCAACTCCATAAAATTTTTATGTGGGTGCCCCGGCGTTGCTGGCTGGGGCTATCAGGCTTGGAGAGCGGCTTACTCGCCCCAGACGTCCTTGAGGACGTTGACCCAGTTCTCACCCATGATCTTGCGTACCACGCGCTCGGAATGGCCGCGCTTGAGCAGGGTCTCGGTGAGGTTGGGGAATTCGCCGACGGTACGAATGCCCAGCGGGTTGATGATCTTGCCGAAGTTGGTCAGGCGGCGGGCGTAGCCCTTGTCGTGGGTCAGGTACTCGAAGAAGTCCTGGCCGTGGCCCTGGGTGAAGTCGGTACCGATACCGATGGCGTCTTCACCGACGATGTTCATGGTGTACTCGATGGCCTCGGCGTAGTCGTCGATGGTCGAGTCGATGCCCTTGGCCAGGAACGGCGCGAACATGGTCACGCCAACGAAGCCACCGTGGTCGGCAATGAACTTCAGTTCTTCGTCCGACTTGTTGCGCGGGTGTTCTTTCAAGCCCGACGGCAGGCAGTGGGAGTAGCAGACCGGTTTTTTCGATTCGAGGATGACTTCCTCGGAGGTTTTCGAACCGACGTGGGACAGGTCGCACATGATGCCGACGCGGTTCATTTCCGCCACGATCTCGCGGCCAAAGCCCGACAGCCCGCCATCACGCTCGTAGCAACCGGTGCCCACCAGGTTCTGGGTGTTGTAGCACATCTGCACGATGCCCACGCCCAGCTGCTTGAACACGTCTACATAGGCAATCTGGTCTTCGAAGGCGTGGGCGTTCTGGAAGCCGAAGAGGATGCCGGTTTTGCCCAGCTCCTTGGCCTTGCGGATGTCGGCGGTGGTGCGCACCGGCATCACCAGGTCGCTGTTGTCGCGAATCAGCTTCTGGCTGGCGGCGATCTGGTCGACGGTGGCCTTGAACCCTTCCCACACCGACACGGTGCAGTTGGCCGCAGTCAGCCCGCCCTTGCGCATGTCCTCGAACAGCTCGCGGTTCCATTTGGCAATGATCAGGCCGTCGATGACGATGCTGTCGGCGTGAAGTTCGGCTGGGCTCATCAGGCTGTCCCCTTTTATTCAGTTGGGCTCGCCGAACCTTGTGCCGGCGCTTTGGGGCCAGCATATGCCTGTGCCCAAAGGCGCCCCGATGCAAAAACGACAGGGGGTTTGCCGAAAGCGTCAATGCGCGACATCGCACCCTCTGGCACGGCGCCTGGGGATGCGAGACAGTCGCGATAACGACATGCGTAGCTGTTTGATGAACATTTCGTCAGAGAGCTATCGTCTTCTCGGCGGCTGAGCGAGAATCCTGCCGATTCGTCAGCCTGTTAAGGAGAAAACGGATGAGATCGATGGCATGGCTGGTGTTGCTGGCCGTGGTGACCGGCGCTCACGCCGGCGAGGAAGAAAGCACGCCGTGCGACAACGTCGAGAGCGACCAGCAGACTTTCGCCTGCGCGGCGTTCAACAAACAGACCGCCGAGCGTGAATTGAAGTCGGCGTATGATGACCTGATCCAGCGCATTCGTGACCAGCACGCCGATGATGGCGACAACGCCAAGGCCCTGGTCGGGCGCATGGAGGCGGCCGAGAAGCTGTGGACGCAACTGCGCGATGCCGACTGCAAGGTCGAAACCTATGCCGAGAAGGCCGGCAGTAAGGCGTTGCAGGCGGCATGGGATACCTGCGTGGCGCAGCGTAGTGATGACCGTTCGGAGTATCTGCAGTCCATCGGCCAGCAGTAAGCCTGCACTGGCCTCTTCGCGGGCAAGCCCGCGAAAGGGCCGGCACAGGCAATCATCAGATCGCCCGAGCCAACCTGTCCTCCCGCGGGCATCGCTGAAACCGCGCCCGATAACACCGGGTAAAATACGAAGCCGACTCGAACCCGCACGCCACGGCCACTTCCAGCACGCTCATGTCGGTCTGGCGCAATAGCTGGCGCGCCTTGTCCAACCGAATCCGCAGGTAGAAGCCACTGGGCGTGTCGTCCAGATGCAGCCTGAACAAACGCTCCAACTGCCGCCGGGTCACCTGCACCGCTTCTGCCAGCAGCTGGGTATTGAGCGGTTGTTCGACGTTGCGCTCCATCTCGCCAATCACCTTCACCAACTTCTTGTTGCTCAGCCCGTACCGGCTGGCAATCTGCATGCGCTGGTGATCCTGGCGTGGGCGAATGCGCCCGAGCACGAACTGCTCGGACACCTGCACCGCCAATTCACTGCCGTGGGCCTGGCCGATCAAGTCGAGCATCAGGTCGATCGAGGCAGTGCCCCCGGCACAGGTGATGCGCCGGCGGTCGATTTCGAACAGCTCCTGGGTGACCTGCAGGCGCGGGTAGCGCTCCTTGAAGGCGTCCAACGCTTCCCAGTGCAGGGTTGCACGATAACCGTCGAGCAGGCCGGCTTCAGCCAACACCACCGGGCCGGTATCGATGCCGCCCAGAATCACGCCGTCATGGTCAAGCCGGCGCAAGGCCTGCTGCAACGGCGGCCCATAGCAGGCCAGCGGCTCGAAGCCGGCGACGATCAGCAAGATCCCCCCAGGCTCCCCCTCCCCCAAGGCGCCATCGGCATTCACCGACATGCCATTGCTGGCCTGCACCGCGCCGCCATCCAGGCTCAGCACGCGCCACTGGTACGACGGCCCCTTGAAGCGGTTGGCTACCCGCAGCGGTTCCAGGGCGCTGATGAAGCCCATCGCCGAGAACCCCGGCAACAGTAGGAAATGAATCAATTGCGGCATTGCGTGCTCCACGGCTGAAGGTGGTCGCCACCGTGCAAATGTTGGTCGCCAGGGTGCGAATTTCTGCCCTGGCAGCAGCGTAGCGTGTTCACACGGCCCAAAGAGGCCGGCCCCATAAAAATGTTCTGCCGATGGAGAGCCACCATGTCCCGCTTGATCCGCCGCAGCCTGTTGTCCCTTGCCGTGACCTGCATGGTCGCCACCCCGCTATTCGCCGCCGAGCCTGCCACCTGCAAGAACGTGCGCCTGGGCGTGGTCAACTGGACCGACGTCATCGCCACCAGCGCCATGGCCCAGGTACTGCTCGACGGCCTGGGCTACCAGACCAAGCAGACCAGCGCCTCGCAGCAGATCATCTTCGCCGGCATTCGCGACAAGCGCCTGGACATGTTCCTGGGTTACTGGAACCCGATCATGACCCAGACCATCACCCCGTTCATCGACGCCAAGCAGGTCAAGGTGCTGGACAAACCCAGCCTGGAAGACGCCCGCGCCACCCTCGCCGTGCCCAAGTACCTGTACGACAAGGGCCTGAAGACCTTCGCCGATATCCATAAGTTCGAGAAGGAACTGGGCGGCAAGCTCTACGGCATCGAACCTGGCTCGGGTGCCAATACCCAGATCAAGGCGATGATCAGCAAGAACCAGTTCGGCCTGGGCAAGTTCCAGCTGGTGGAGTCCAGCGAAGCCGGCATGCTCGCCGCCGTCGACCGCGCCGTGCGGCGCAAGGAAGCGGTGGTGTTCTTCGGCTGGGCGCCGCACCCGATGAACGTCAACATCGACATGGCCTACCTGGGGGATAGCCAGGATGCCCTGGGCCCGGATGAAGGCCGCGCCACGGTGTGGACGGTGACCGCACCCGATTACGCCGAAAAGTGCCCCAATGCCCACCGCCTGCTGGCCAACCTGACCTTCAGCGCCGAGGACGAGAGCCGCATGATGCAGCCACTGCTCGACCACAAGGACGCCCTGGCTTCGGCCCGCCAATGGCTCAAGGACCACCCCGAGGACAAGGCCCGCTGGCTTGAGGGTGTGACCACCTTTGACGGCAAGCCTGCGGCGGACAATCTCAAGCTTAGCGCCAACTGATCCGGCCCTTTCGCGGGGCAAGCCCGCTCCTACAAGTCATGCGTTTGTCAGGGGATCTTCGATCCCTTGTAGGAGCGGGCTTGCCCCGCGAAAGGACCCGCACAGACAACCCAAGGAACCACACCATGAACCACGACGTCATCATCACCTGCGCCCTCACCGGCGCTGGCGACACGGTCGCCAAGAGCCACCTGGTCCCGGTCACCCCGAAACAGATCGCCGAATCCGCCGTGGAAGCCGCCAAGGCCGGCGCCACTGTGGTCCACTGCCACGTCCGCGACCCCGAAACCGGCCGTTTCAGCCGCGACGTGGCGCTGTACCGCGAAGTCATGGAGCGCATCCGCGAAGCCGACGTCGACATCATCGTCAACCTCACCGCCGGCATGGGCGGCGACCTGGAAATCGGCCCGGGCGAGTCGCCCATGGAATTCGGCCCCGGCACCGACCTGATCGGCCCGCTGGAGCGCCTGGCCCACGTCGAGGCACTGCTGCCGGAAATCTGCACCCTGGACTGCGGCACCCTCAACTTCGGTGACGGCAACGCCATCTACGTCTCCACCCCGGCGCAGCTGCGCGCCGGTGCCAAACGCATCACCGAGCTGGGGGTGAAGGCCGAGCTGGAAATCTTCGACACCGGCCACCTGTGGTTCGCCAAGCAAATGATGAAGGAAGGCCTGCTCGACGACCCGCTGTTCCAGCTGTGCCTGGGTATCCCGTGGGGCGCACCGGCCGACACCACCACCATGAAGGCGATGGTCGACAACCTGCCGGCCAACGTCACCTGGGCCGGCTTCGGCATCGGCCGCATGCAGATGCCGATGGCCGCCCAGGCCGTGCTGCTCGGCGGCAACGTGCGCGTGGGCCTGGAAGACAACCTGTACCTGGACCGTGGCGTGCTGGCCAGCAACGGCCAGTTGGTGGAACGCGCAGCAGAGATCATCACCCGCATGGGTGGCCGCGTGCTCAGCCCGGCAGAAGGCCGGGAAAAGATGAACCTCAAGCGCCGCTGAACCCCTCAGGAGACCTACATGCCCTTCATCACCAAGATCAAGACCTTCGCTGCCCTGGGTAGCGGCGTGATCGGCAGCGGCTGGGTTGCCCGCGCCCTGGCCCACGGCCTGGACGTGATCGCCTGGGACCCGGCGCCCGGCGCCGAGCAGGCCCTGCGCAAGCGCATTGCCAATGCCTGGCCAGCCCTACAGAAACAAGGCCTGGCCCCGGGTGCATCGCCAGAGCGCCTGCGCTTCGTGGCCACCATCGAGGAATGCGTGCGCGACGCCGACTTCATTCAGGAAAGCGCACCAGAGCGGCTGGACCTCAAGCTCGACCTGCACGCGAAAATCAGCGCGGCCGCCAAGCCCGACGCGATCATCGGCTCCAGCACCTCGGGGCTGTTGCCCAGCGAGTTCTACGAGTCGGCCACCCACCCCGAACGCTGCGTGGTGGGCCACCCGTTCAACCCGGTGTACCTGCTGCCGCTGGTGGAGATCGTCGGCGGCCAGCGTACCGCCCCCGAAGCCATCGAAGCGGCGAAGACCATCTACACGGCACTGGGCATGCGCCCGCTGCACGTGCGCAAGGAAGTGCCCGGTTTCATCGCCGACCGCCTGCTCGAAGCGCTTTGGCGCGAAGCCCTGCACCTGGTCAACGATGGGGTAGCCAGCACCGGTGAAATCGACGACGCGATCCGCTTCGGCGCGGGCCTGCGCTGGTCGTTCATGGGCACCTTCCTCACCTACACCCTGGCCGGGGGCGACGCCGGCATGCGCCACTTCATGGCCCAATTCGGCCCT
This sequence comes from Pantoea sp. Ap-967, assembly GCF_011752565.1. Lineage (GTDB taxonomy): Bacteria > Pseudomonadota > Gammaproteobacteria > Pseudomonadales > Pseudomonadaceae > Aquipseudomonas. The sequence goes on along the minus strand of NZ_VWXK01000023.1, from coordinate 50,730 downwards.
GCGCTGAAACTGCCCTGGACCTACCTGCCAGCGCCAGAGCTGACCGACAAGCTGATCGACGATGTGGTCGAAGGCACCGCGCAGCAACTGGGCGAGCGCAGCATTGCCGCGCTGGAACGCTACCGTGACGACACCCTGCTGGCCGTGCTGGAAGCGGTGAAAACCAGCAAGGCCAACCACGGCATGGCCTTTGGCGATTAAGGAGCGCGCGATGCCAGCACTGATTACCTACCGCACCCAGGTCCAGGAGGACTGGGTGGATTACAACGGGCACCTGCGCGACGCCTTCTACCTGTTGATTTTCAGCTACGCCACCGATGCCTTGATGGAGCGCATCGGCCTGGATGCCGACAGCCGGGGGCAGAGCGGGCATTCGCTGTTCACCCTGGAAGCGCACATCAATTACCTGCACGAGGTGAAGCTGGGTAGCGAGGTGTGGGTGCAAACGCAGATCATCGGGTTTGATCGCAAGCGCCTGCATGTGTACCACAGCCTGCACCGCGCCGGGTTCGACGGGGAATTGGCGGCCAGTGAGCAGATGCTGTTGCATGTGGATCTGGCCGGGCCGAAGTCGGCGCCGTTCTCGGCGCAGAGCCAGGCGTTGCTGGGGCAGTTGTTGGAGCAGCAGCAGGATCTGGCAGCTGCCACCTACGTCAAGCGGGTGATTGGTTTGCCGGCGGTGGGATGATTTGAGGGCCTCTTCGCGAGCTGCGCTCGCTCCTACCGGGGTCTTGTGCCCATAAAAAAGCCCCGGAAAGCCGTGAGCATCCGGGGCCAAGAGCGAGCAACATCCACTGTGCATGAATGAGGGTGACCAAACCCTCGTGGACCGTGAATGGCTGCAGTCTGCTGGCTTCGGCGCGTGTGCAATTAGCCGGGAGCGACCTGTTCTTAGCCAAACCAGCCATTGCGACATTCTGCCCTTGCGAGGCTGTCGCTGCGGACACAGAATCGGTCGTAAACAACAGCAGCTCTCTCGTCGTGAAAAAAGGGACAACAGCCATGATGCATGCGGATTTGATTGACCAGGACGACCTGGCAGGCCACCTGCGCGCGCGCGGGTTCGACATTCCGGCCGGGGCCAGCGCCGAGCAGGCCTGCGAGGCGGTGGTGCGCGGGTTGACCGAGCCCAATGCGCGGGCGCTCAAGGGCATGGTCGAGCAGATGTATACCGGCAGCGCGACCATCCTGCCGGCCGTGCGCCAGGCCATCGACAAACAGCTGCTGCCAGCGTTGGCCCAGTTCAGCAGGCGCGCCTGAGTTCTCCTGTTCCGGCCTCTTCGCGGGGCAAGCCCGCTCCTACAGGAAGTGTGCACAACCTGTAGGAGCGGGCTTGCCCCGCGAAGAGGCCGGCACCGACTTACACAAACTCCGCCTGTTTCTCCAACTCAATGGTCCGGTCAAACAACCCAACCAGCCCCTCCTGATGGGTCACCCCCACCACCGTACACCCGGGCAACTCCCGCCGAAGCATCGCCAGCAACTCCCGCGCACTGCCCAGGTCCAACTGGCTGGTCGCCTCATCCAGGTACAGGGTATCGGGCCGATACAGCAACGCCCGCGCCAGGCTCAAACGCTGCTGTTCACCACCTGAAAACACCCGCTCCCATTCCTGCTCGTCATCCAGTCGCCCGGCCAGCCCGACATTCGCCAATGCCTGCTGCAACAGCCGATCATCCACCCCGCCAACCTGTGGATACACCAACAGCGCACGCAAGCTCATGCGTGGCAGGTAAGGCTTCTGCGGCAGCAACAAACTGCGCCCTGGCGGCAACTGCCATTCACCCAGGCAATACGGCCACAACCCCTGCAACGTGCGCAGCAGCGTCGACTTGCCCAGCCCGCTGCGCCCGCCCAGGCGCACCCATTCCCCCGGCCCTACGCGCAGGTCGCGGGCATCGAGCAGCACGCCGCCATCAGGCTTGCACAAGCGCAGCCCCTGGGTGCACAGGCATTCCCCCTGTGGCGCTGCCAGCAGCTGCTGGCGGCTGGCAGCAATGGCCTGCTCGAACTGCTCCAGGCGCTGCAGCGCCGCGCTCCAGCGCACCAGCTTGGTGTACAGCTTGATGAACCAACTGAGCGAGCCATGCACCGCGTTGAACGCACTGCGAATCTGCATCAGCCCACCCAGGGTGATGGCCTTGGCCATGAACGCCGGCAAGGCGGCGAACACCGGAATGATAAGGCTCAAGCGCTCGTAGGAAACCGTGAATAAACTGAGGTTGCGCTCACGCCCCATCAACTGCCGCCAGTTGTCGGCGATGGCGCGAAAACGCCCGGCAAGCTGTTCGCGTTCCACCGCCTCGCCGCGGTACAGGGCGATCTGCTCGGCGTGGTCGCGCTTGCGCAGCAGGCTGGCACGAAAATCCGCCTCGCGGTGTTCGCGCTCGTAGTTCAAGGCGTGCAGCGGCTTGCCGATCAGGTGGGTCAGCACGCTGCCGACCAGGGTATAGGCCAGCACGATCCACACCAGGTACCCATGCACCGTGAACGTCTCGCCGAACAGGCTGAACGTCTGCACGCCCGACAGGCTCCACAGGATCACCACGAAGGCGCCAACCTGGGCCAGGTTGATGACCAACGACGCCACCAGCTCGATGCTCAGGCCCACCATCAGGTCGATGTCCTGGGCGATCCGCTGGTCGGGGTTGTCCGGCTCGCCAGTCAGGCCCAGGCGGTAGAAGGCCTGGTCGGCCAGCCAGGCATCGGTCAGGCGCCCGGTCATTGCCTGGCGCCAGCGCAGTTCCAGCCCTTTGCGCAGGTAGTCCATCACCACGACGATCAGCACGTAGCTGCCCAGGTACAGCCCATACTCGCCGACCAGGCCATACAGCCCGCCGGTGTCGAACGCCGCCAGGGTGTCGTAGAAGGTCTTGCTCCAGCTGTTGATCAGCACGTTGATCTGCACCACCAACAGCCCCAGGCCGATCACCGCCGCCAGCATCAGCCAGGCCGGCCATTGCTGGCGGCTGGCCCAGAATGGGCGGCTGAGCCGGTAGAACGCGCGCAAGGCCTTCACAGCGCCTGCTCCAGGGCGGTTGGCGACGGCAGCAGGCGCAGTTGCACCTGATTGCCACGTGGGAACAGCTCAAGGGCCTGCTGCTGCAGTTCAGGCAGGGTCAGGGCCTCGGGCAGCAGGGCTTGGGTTTGCAGGTAGCGCGGGTCGTGCCAATGGCGGTCGCTGAGGACCAGGCGCTTGAACTGGGTTTGCGGGTCGTCGCGGCGCTTGCCTTCCTGGCGCAGGAACTCGGCGCGCTCGGCCACCAGCCAGTGGGCATCGGGCTGCAGGTTGGCCAGGGTCTTCTGGGCCATGGCCCACAGCTCATCGACTCGCGCCGGGTCGCAGGTAAAGCTCAGGCTGCTTTCGATGCGCTGGGTGTCGGCATTGAGCTCGGTGTCGAAGCGCAGGCGGTAGACACCCGACGCCTCGCCCCGCAACTGGGCTTTCAGGCGTTGATTGGCCAGGTCGCGCAGCAGCGATACCCGCGCCGCCGCCTCCGGGCTCCAGGCATGGGGTTGGAAGCTGCTGGCCTGCAGGACCGCACGCGGTTCCAGGGCAATGGCCAGGTCTTCGCGGCGCTGGCCCGGCTGCTGCAAGGCCGGCTGGCTAGCCACGGCCTGCTGCCGAGGAATGGTCGCCAGCGCCTGGCGCACCAGGGGTTCAAGCTGCTGCGGGGTGATGTCGGCCATCAGGTAGTAGGTGACCGGGGCGCCAGACAGGCGCCGCCAGTCGGCACTCAGCTGGCCAACCGTGAGCCCTTCCAGGCTGGCGATATCCGGGGCCTGCCAGTAGTCGGCGCCGTATTTCAGCGTGCGCTGCACACGCTCCTGCTGCTCACGCACATCGCCCGGGCGGCTGCGCAGGCGCGCCAGCATTTCATCACGGGCCTCGTCGAACACGGCAGGGTCGACGCTCACCCGTTGGCTCATCCGGTAGCTCTGCAAGAGGAACAGGAACTGCTCCGGGGCAGCGGCCAGGTTGAGCTGCAGGCGTTGCGGCTGGTGGTCGAGGCTGAGCGTGGCGCGTTGCTGCTGGCGCCAGTCGGCCAAGGCTTGTGGGTCCATGCCCGGTGACGGGCTAAGCAGCGCCAGTTGGGCAGCCATCTGCAGGCGCCAGGCCGGTGCGCCCTGCTGCTGGTAGCCAGCAGAGGATTCCGCCTGCAGCAACCACTGGCCTTCCGGGCCATTGCGCTTGAGCCAGACCAGGCGATCACCGTTGCTCAATTGCCAGTGCTCCACCTGCTGTTCAGGGAAAACCTGGCGCCCGGTGATATCGGCCGCTGCCGCCAGTGGCGGCATCACTACCTTGGGCCGCGCGGCGGCAACCGGCGCCTGCTGGGCCGGGGCGCCGAGGGCACGGCCGGCCAGCTCGGCCTGCAGCGCCTGCACCTGGGCAACGCTTGGCAGCGTCACCTCGGTATTGCCCGGGGCACTGACTTGCAGCACCCGGTCGGGGCTGGCCAGCCAGCGGCGCATGCGGGCATCCAGGTCGCTGCGGCTGATGCTGCCCAGCACGTCGAGGTAGCGCTCGGCGATGGCCTGGCGCTCGGTGACCGCATTGCCCTGCACCGCCGCGTTGTTCAGTTGTTCGACCCACTGCTCGAAGGTGCGCGGCGCTGTATTGGCCAGGGTCTTGTCACCGAGCCTGCGGATTCGCTCACGCTCGCGCTGCAGGTCCGCCTCGCTGAAGCCGTGCTGGCGCAGCCGTTCGATCTCGGTCAGCAACTGCTGCAGCGCCTGGGCGTGGGCCTGGCCTTCGACGGCGGCGGCGATGCCGAGTACCGCCGAGTGTTCGCCAATCAAAGTTTTCTGCACGATCAGGCTGCGCACCCCTGGCTCGCGCGGCTGGCGGCGCAAGCTGTCGAGCATCGCAGCCAGGGCCATGCGGTCGATCAGCCGCTCGCGCAGGGCGGCACGGGTGGTGCCGCGGCTGTCCGGTTCGTGGGAACGAAACAGCATCGCCACCTGGTTGCTGCCCGACTGGGTGTCCTGCAGGCGGAACACCTTGAGCGTGTCGTCCAGCGGCAGCTCACGCTGCTCACGGCTGGGGAGCTTGCCGGGCTTGGCCGAACCGAAGGCCTGCTCGATCTGCGCCAGCATCACCTTGGGGTCGAAGTCGCCCACCGCCGACAGCACCATGTTGTTCGGCAGGTACCAGCGGCCCTGGAAGGCCTGCAGGCTGGCCAGACTGGCCGAGCGAATCGCCGCCTCGTTGCCGATGGTGCGGTGGCCGGGGTAGCGCGAGCCGGTGCGCTGGGAGGCGGTGCGTTGTTCATTCATGCGCTGCGCCACACCCAGGCCGCCGCGCCATTCCTCGATCACGATCGGCCGCTCGCGCTCCAGGTCCTGGGCGTTGTAGTCGCGGGCGAAGGCCAGGTCGGCCAACGCCTGCAGGGCCTGGGGCGCCTGGCGCACGCCGGCGGGCGGGCCGATCAGGTACTGGGTACGCTCGTAGTTGGTCACCGCATTGAAGTGGCGGCCCTGCACCCAGCCCAGGCCGGTCATGCGCTGGCGCAGTTGCTGATCGCCGCCGGCGCGGCTGTGGAAGGCCAGGTGTTCGACCATGTGGGCGACGCCGACCTGGTCGTCGGTTTCGTCCACGGAACCGGCCTGCACGGTCAGGCGCAGGTCCAGCCGGCCCGGCTGCGAGGTTTCCCGCACCAGGCGGTAGGCCAGGCCGTTGGCCAACTGGCCCTGCACCACCTGGGCATCCCAGGGCAGCGGCGCGTCAGGTTCGGGCACGGCGGCGCACGCGCCGAGCAGCAGCGGGCCGAGCAGGCCCGCGATGAGCTTGTTCATCAGGTTATCCACGGTTTTTTTATGGGGTCAGAAGCGGTAGCCGATTTCCAGCCAGTACTGGCGGCCAACTTCGTAGCTGACCACGGTGGTAGAGGTGCGGCTGGCGATCTTGTTGACCTGGTCGGTGACGTTGGTGACGTCGAGGTTGACGAAGAACGCCTGGTCCTTGCCGGTGGGGATGTCCCAGGCCAGGCGCAGGTCCCAGGTGGGGGCCGCGGCGGTGGCAACGGTTTCGTAGCGGCTGTAGGTTTTGCCGTCGACCTCGGCGTCGGGGCTGACCTTCACCACCTGGTCGTAGGGGCCGCGGTAGCGCAGGAAGTTGCTCACCGACAGGTTCCACTGGGGGATGTCGGTGATGGTCACCAGGCGCGCGGTCCAGGGCCGGTTGAAATCGCTGGCCGGCAGCTCCTCGTAGGGCACCAGCTTGCCGTCGAACACCACCGGCTCGTTGTCCAGCTCCTCGCGGTCTACCCCTGCTTCGTAGGTCGCGCCATGGGCGCCCTTGCTGCGCGACCAGTCCAGCGCCAGCTGCACGCTGGTGGTGGTGCCCTTGAATCGCAGCGGTTGCAGGGGCGTCACGGTCAGGCTGACGTTCTCGGTTTCGCTGGTGCCGGCGTTGAGGTAGACGTAGTAGTCCTTGCTGTAGCCGGTGGGGATGTCTTTCTCGTCGAGGTTGTAATAGGGCCGGGTACGGTAGATTTGGTCGTGGCCCTTGCGGTTGATGTACTTGAGCTGGAAGTCGGTGTTCAGCCAGCGCTGGTTCAGGCCCAGCATCAGCTCGTCATCGTAGGGGATGTCCATGCTGCGGAACTGGCTGAGGTTGCTGTTGGTGCTGGCCAGCGTCCAGGCGTCGGTCTGGGCCTTGCGGGTGTAACGCGAGGTGAAGGCCTGGCGGCCATCGGCCAGGCGGTACTTGAACAGGTTGCGCCCGTAATAGCGGTTGGCGCCGAACACCAGCACGGTGCTGCGGTCGCCGAAGAAGTCGTAGTCACCGGCCAAACGCGGCGCCAGGCTCTTCTTCTGCATGTAGTCGTCGCCTTCGAAGCGCAGGCCCGGGCGCAGGGTGAGGTTGCCATAGCCAATCTCGTCCTGAACGAACAGGGCGTACTTCTTCTGCTCCAGCTCAACGCGGCCGGCGCCATACACCATCATGGCATTGCCGTACTGGCGGCGGCTGCCGTTGAGCAGGGCCCCGATGGAGCAGGTGCTGTCGCTGCCACAGGAGGTGCCGTTGTCGCGCGTAAAGGCAGTGACCGCCAGGGCATCGTCCTCGCGCTCCCAGGTGGCACGCTGGTAGCCCAGTTCCAGGCCGGTGCTCAGGGTATGCCGGGTAGCGCCGAGGTCGAAGGTTTGCCAGTCGGCCTTGAGCTTGTAGTCAAGGCCGCGCTGGGTCTGGTACAGGCTGCCGTAGCCGCCCTGCTGGCTGCGTGAGTTGGTGGTTTCGGGGTTGCCCCAGTCTTTGCTGGTGGACCAGTACCAGTTGTAGAACTCGTCGCTTTCGGAATCGCGCGAGGCGTACAGGTCGGTCACCGCCAGTTGCTGGGTCCAGCGGGCGCTGTCGCCTTCGTAGGTGGTTTTCAGCGAGGCCTGCCAGCCGCCGTTGATGTTGGTGAAGCTGGAATTGGCGCTGTCTTCACGGAAGTAGGTGTTTTCCTGCGGCGCATAGACGATCGAGGTGTCCAGGGTCAGGCGATCGTTGATGTTCCAGTAGGTTTTGAGCAGAAAGTTGTCGAGGGCGCGGGTCTGCTCCTGCTCGTTGTCGCTGTTGGGGCTGTTGTAGCCGTTGGTGTGGGTGCGCAGCGGCAGGTAGGAGCGCTTCTGCGAGAAGTTGAGCAAGGCGCCGAAGTCTTCGTTGAAATGCCCTTCGAGGGTGCCACGCACGGTGGTCTTCTTGAACTCGGGCTGGCTCTGCTCGCTGGTGGAGTTCTTGAAGCTTTCCTTGTCTTCGCCACTGATGTGGTAGCGGGTCCACTCCGAACGGCTCATTGCGTAGGAGACTTTGCCGTGCAGGTCCTGGCTGGGGCGGCGGGTGATGGCGTCGACCACGCCGCCGTTGAAGCCGCCGTATTCCACCGGCACGTTGCTGTCGTAGACCTTGATCTCTTCGAGCAGGTCGGCGTCCAGGGCGATGCCGTGGGCACGGCTGGGCGTGGAGTCGAACTGGCGGGTGTCGTTGTAGCTGTGGGAGCCTGGGTCGAGGTCGTTGTTGATCGAGATGCCGTCGATCATGAAGCTGTTCTGGTAGAACTTGGCGCCGTTGATGCTGATATCGGCCGGGTCGATTTCACCGGGGGTGCTGGAGCTTTTCTGGTCGCTGCTGAACTGCACGTTGGGGTGCATCTGCAGCAGGGTGGTGATGTCGCCGTTGGCACCGGGAAACGCCTGGATGGCCTTGCGGTCGATGACCGTGGCGCCCATGAAGCTGTTTTCCTCGGTGTCGCCTAGGATCATGGTGTTGTGCAGCTCGACCGCGCCGGCGTCGGCATGCAGCAGGCGAAACATCAGCGCGCCGTAGGCGTAGTCCCAGGTGATGCCGGTGCCCAGCAGCAGCTCGGCCAAGGCCGCCTCGCTGCTCAGCTGGCCATGGACCGGGGCGCTGCGCAGGCCTTCGAGCAGGTCGGGATCCACGGTCACCTGCAGGCCGCTTTGCTGGCCAAAGGTGATCAGGGCGATGGCCAGTTTTTGCGCCGGGATGTCGAAGGGGTGTACCTGGGCCAGTTCTGCGTCGGGCCTTGCAGGTGCTTCGGCATTGGCAGGCAAGGCAATCAGGGCGCTGCACATGCCGAGCACCCCAGCCCCTGCCACGTTTTTCAGGCGCAACGACCAACCCCGCGCGCTGCGCGGCTTCCGGCTTGTTGTTTGAGTCATGCCACATCCCCGCCCCGGGCAGTCGCCGGGGTGCAAAATAGAATACGAATCGATATCAGTTGTTGCGCGCGGGGAAGAAGACGGGGCAGTTCGGGGATTTTTCAGAAAATTGTGAAATTATTTTTGCGAGGGGAAAGGGTTGGGGTCGCGCGCGATGGCCACATGAACATTGGCCCGAAACAAACGTAGGAGCGAGCGCAGCTCGCGAAGCGCCGCGCGGGCGGCGCTCGATCTCACCGGCGCAACATGTCTCAAGGCGAACCCAGCACCAGCAACCAAGGCCCATAGCTACGCACCTCCCCCCCATGCGGCCGAATCACCGCGCGCAGGGCCGCCTCAGGCTTGCGCAGGTCATACACCCCGGTCACCCGCTTCTCGCCCAGCGCCTCGTCGCGCAGCACCACCTTGCCCGGCAGGTAGCGCGCCAGCGCCTGCACCAGCTCTGCCACGCGCTGGTCATCGGCAATCAATTGCCCCTGGCGCCAGGCCGCCGCCTGGGACGGCACGAAGGTCTTCACCTGAACAAGGCCATCGACATAGCGCAACCGTTCACCGGCAGTGAGCGCATCGGAAAGCACATGCCCATCGGCGCTGTCCTCGACCCGCACCGAGCCATGCTGCACATCCACCCCTACCCGGCCCGGGCGCAGCTCGACGTTGAACGCCGTGCCCGTCACCGTCACCTTGACGGCATCGGCACGCACGTGGAACGGCTTGGCTTTGTTGGGCGCCACCTCGAAGAAGGCCTGCCCGGCAAGCAACTTCACGTCCCGATGATTGCCCGAGTAGTCCACCGCGATGGCGCTGTCGCTGTCCATCTGCACCACGCTGCCATCGGCCAGGGTGATGTCGCGGGTTTCACCCTGGGCCGTGCGGTAGTCGGCCTGCAGGCGCAGGCTCAGGGATGGCGCCACGGCCACTAGCAAGCAGGCCGCCACGGCAGCGCCCAGCCACCAGCGGCGGTTGCGCCGGGCAGGCATCGGCAGCACCTGGGCCTTGGGCCAGTGCTCGGTGGTGGTGGGCGCCAGCTGGCCGGTCAGTTGCCATAACTTGTGCGCCTTGCGGTAAGCCTCGGCGTTGGCCGGGTCACTGGCGCACCACTGTTCGAACGCGCTGTGCAGGGGCGAATCGAGGGGCGCCTGCTGCAGGCGCAGGAGCCAGTCCAGGGCCTGCTCGCGGCGGCTGGATGTGAGGTCTGCTGACGTCATGTCGGGCAAGGCTCCTGGGGGCTTGGAGTGCGAATGGCCGCGAAGGGTCGCACAGAGCGGCCCCACTGGGCAAAAGACGCGGCAGCCTGGTGGTTTTTCACAAGTCGTCCTCCAGGCGCGCCATGCAGTGGCTTAGGGCGTCGCGCACCAATTGGTGCACCAGGCTGACCGACACGTTCAGGTGGGTGGCCACCTCCTGCAGGGTATGGCCGCCCAGGCGATGCATCTCGAACGCCACGCGGGTGCGCTGCGGCAGTTCTTCCAGGGCACGGCTGATGGCGAACAGTTCGTTCTGCTGGGTGACGGCCTGCTCGGGCGATGCACTGCTCGAAGGCAGTTCGGCGAGGATCTCGTCGCCACCGGGCTGGGCTTTTTCCGTGGCGCTGCGGCGGGTTTGGTCCAGGGCCAGGTTACGCACGATGCGGTACAGGTAGCTGGCCGGGTGGCGGATGTCGGCATCGTCCTGCTGGCGGCTGAAGCGCAGCCAGGCTTCCTGCACCACGTCCTCGGCACGGGCGCGGCAGCCGACGATCGGCGCGGCATAGTCGAGCAATGCCGCCCGGTGGGCCAGGTAGAGCTGGAGTTTGTCGTCCGCCACGGAGGGGTATGCCAGAGTGTTTCGGGGGCGGCGATGTTACCTGTTGTCGAGAATCATTATCAACAGGTGATGTGTGTTGCATGGGCCGGCCTCTTCGCGGGGCAAGCCCGCTCCTACAGGAGCGGGCTTGCCCCGCGAAGCAGGCGGCTCAATTCAGAGCCTTACACTGGCAAAGGTCGACTCATTGCGCGCCTGGCTCAACGCCGCCATTGGCCCACTGTGCGGCGACAGGGTCATGGCCTGGGGAATCGGCATCATCGCCACCTGCTGGGTGGTGTTGGAGCCCACGCGCTCGTCACGCGGCGGAATGCCAAAGTATTCGCGGTAGCACTTGGAGAAGTGCGGCGTGGACACGAAGCCGCACACCGACGCCACCTCGATGATCGACATCGGCGTTTGCTTGAGCAGCTGCCGCGCACGAATCAGGCGCAGCTTCAGGTAATAGCGCGACGGCGAACAATGCAGGTACTTCTGGAACAACCGTTCGAGCTGGCGCCGCGAAACCGACACGTACACTGCCAGTTCGTCGAGGTCGATCGGCTCTTCCAGGTTGGCCTCCATCAGCGCAACGATTTCCTGCAGCTTCGGCTGGTTGGTGCCAAGCATGTGCTTGAGCGGTACGCGCTGGTGATCCTGTTCGTTGCGGATGCGCTCGTAGACGAACATTTCCGAGATCGCTGCCGACAGCTCGCGGCCGTGGTCGCGGCTGATCAGGTGCAGCATCATGTCCAGCGGCGCGGTGCCACCGGAGCTGGTGAAGCGGTTGCGGTCCAGGGTGAACAGGCGGGTGCTCATGTTGACCCGCGGGAAGGCCTCCTGCATGGCGGCCAGGCATTCCCAGTGCACGCTGCAGTCGAAGCCATCGAGCAGGCCGGCGCAGGCCAGCGCCCAACTGCCGGTGCACACCGCGCCCAGGCGGCGCGACTGGCGGGCCTGGGCTTGCAGCCAGGTGACGTGCTCACGGGTAACGGTGCGCTGGATGCCCACGCCGCCGCAGACGATCACGGTGTCGATCGGTGGCGCGCTGTGCATGGCGGCATCCGGGGTGATCTGCAAGCCGTCGCTGGCCCACACCTGGCCGCCGTCGACGGTCAAGGTGTGCCAGCGATACAGCTCACGGCCGGACAGCTGGTTGGCCATGCGCAGCGGCTCGACGGCCGATGCCAGGGAAATCAGGGTGAAATTGTCCAAAAGAAGAAACCCGATGGACTGGGGTGCTGTGCGGTTCTGGGTTGGATTCCCGGAGGTGTACGACGTCATCGCGATTTCTCCTCACACAAATGCAGGGTGTGCCTCAGGCGGGCACTGATTTCTTGTTATGGCCCCGGTTTCGTGTGCAGGGGCTTGTTGCCAATCTCAACGCAAACGCCGTGCCTGAAATTGAACGGCCATTCGAAAAAACCTGAAAACGACGCCTTCATTCGGCAAATCAGGGACTTCGGTTGAGTTGGCGAGTCTTCGCAAACCAGCGTAGTAGCGCCTTGCGTGTAACGGCTGAGCAATTTGGTGACACGCGCAGTGTAGGTTGCCCAGAAACGACACTCTTGAGTGTCACCGACAATGGTCGTGCTGATTACGACAGCCGACGATTGGTCAGCTTAGGCCATGCACTGCATTGGGGCTCGGTGCACTGGAAATATTCAAGGGCCCCATCGCGAGCTAGGCTCGCTCCTACAGGGTACGCGTGGTCCTGTAGGAGCGAGCCTAGCTCGCGATGGGGCCCTTGAGGCTGACTCAGGCATTCAGCATTCGATGGCGCTTACAGCCAAACCACCGCGCGAAGTTTCCTTGTACTTGTCGTGCATGTCGGCACCGGTATCACGCATGGTGCGGATCACCTGGTCGAGGGAGATGAAGTGCTCGCCGTCACCGCGCAAGGCCATCTGCACCGCGTTGATGGCCTTCACGGCAGCAATCGCGTTGCGCTCGATGCACGGCACCTGCACCAACCCGCCGACCGGGTCGCAGGTCAGCCCAAGGTTGTGCTCCAGGGCAATCTCGGCAGCGTTCTCCACCTGTGGCGGGGTGGCTCCCAGCACTTCGGCCAGCCCTGCAGCGGCCATGGCGCAGGCCGAGCCGACCTCGCCCTGGCAACCCACCTCGGCACCGGAAATCGACGCATTCTTCTTGCACAGGATGCCGACCGCTGCGGCGGCGAGGAAGTAGTCGACCACGCTGGACTCGGTGACCGCATCGCTGAAGCGCATGTAGTAGTGCAGCACCGCCGGAATGATGCCCGCCGCACCATTGGTGGGCGCGGTGACCATGCGCCCGCCGGCGGCGTTTTCTTCGTTGACCGCCAGGGCGAACAGGTTCACCCATTCCATGGCGCTCATGGTCGAGCCAATCACGTTGGGCTTGCCGATTTCCTGCAGGCTACGGTGCAGCTTGGCGGCGCGACGGCGCACATTGAGCCCACCGGGCAGCGTGCCTTCGTATTTCAGGCCGTTGTTGACGCACTCCTGCATGGCTTCCCAGAGCTTGTAGAGGCCCGCGCGGATCTCCTCCTCACTGCGCCAGACCTTCTCGTTGGCCATCATCAATTGCGACACGCTGAGGTCGTTTTGCTTGCACAGGCGCAGCAGCTCGGCAGCGCTGTTGAAATCGTACGGCAACACCGTCTGGTCGGCATCCAGCACACCGCTGGCGGCCTGGGCGGCATCGACCACGAAACCACCGCCCACCGAGTAGTAGGTGTCGCGGTGCAACTCGCCCTGGGCGCCTTCGGCGATCAGGGTCATGGCGTTGGGGTGGTAGGGCAGGTTCTCGTCCAGCAGCAGCATGTCGCGGGCCCAGATGAACTCGATGGGCAGGCGGTTATCCAGCTGCAGGGTGTTGGTTTCGCGCAGGTCGGCGATACGCGGAACGATCTGGGTGGGGTCGATGGCGTCGGGCCATTCGCCCATCAGGCCCATGATGGTGGCGTTGTCGGTGCCGTGGCCGACACCGGTGGCCGACAGCGAGCCATACAGGCGCACTTCGATCCTTCGCACCTGGTCCAGCTCGCTGCGTTCGCGCAGGCCCTGGACGAACAGGGCGCCAGCACGCATGGGGCCAACGGTGTGGGAGCTGGAAGGCCCGACACCGATCTTGAACAGGTCGAACACGCTGATGGCCATTGTCGCTTCACCTCTTGCTGGGCTTGTCTCTGCGCGCCATGCGCAGGGCGGTGCAACTGCTAGGCTGAAGCAGCGAGCCGCCAGGAATGCAAGCATCATCGGGCTTTTGCCTACCCCCTCGCCGTCTGCAACCGACGTACTTTTGTCCACCTGCGCCGCAGCCATTTTGGCCACTGGCGCGCCGCTTTCGGGCGCCCTGGTGACGCAAAAATGCGCGGGCACCGGTGGAAAAATCCATAAGCGACATCGCCCGTACTGGATGCGACCCGTTACGTACTGGTTACGGCCCCACCAGTAGGCGATTGCCCGGCGCTGGAGGATTATCGAAAGCGACTCGTAAAGCACGGCCACGCAACCTGCCCTCTGCAGGCCTGGTCGACCGGACCCTGAGAAAGCCCGGCGACCCATGCGAACCCGAAGACAAAATCACAGGAGTCCACCCATGAAAGGTTCACCCTCGCTGTTGCTGGCTGCGCTGCTGTCCGCGCCGCTGCTGGCCCAGGCCGCCGAACCCACGGAATGCGAGACGGTACGCTTCTCCGATGTCGGCTGGACCGACATCACCGTCACCACGGCGACCACCAGCGTTGTGCTCGAAGCACTGGGTTACAAAACCCACACCACCATGATCTCGGTACCGGTGACCTACAAGTCGCTGGCCACCGGCAAGGACCTGGACGTGTTTCTCGGCAACTGGATGCCGACCATGGAGAACGACATCAAGCAGTACCGCGACGCTGGTACGGTGGACACCGTGCGGGCCAACCTGGAAAACGCCAAGTACACCCTGGCCGTTCCCCAGGCGCTGTATGACAAGGGGCTGAAGGATTTCAGCGACATTCCCAAGTTCAAGAAGGAACTGGAAGGCAAGATCTACGGCATCGAACCCGGCAACGATGGCAACCGCACCATCCAGAGCATGATCGACAAGAATGCCTTCGGCCTGAAGGACGCCGGTTTCAAGATTGTTCAGTCGAGCGAGGCCGGCATGTTGGCGCAGGTCGACCGGGCGCAGAAACGCGATGAAGCCATCGTGTTCCTGGGCTGGGAGCCGCACCCGATGAACACCCGTTTCAAGATGCAGTACCTCACCGGCGGGGACGATTTCTTCGGCCCCGAGTTCGGCAAGGCCACCGTGCTGACCAACACCCGCAAGGGTTATGTAGAGCAGTGCAGCAACGTCGGCCAACTGCTGAAGAACCTGTCGTTCGAGCTCAAGGATGAAAGCACCATGATGGGCTATGTCCTGGACGACAAGATGAAGCCCGAAGCGGCTGCCAAGAAATGGCTCAAGGACAACCCCGGCAAGCTGGACACCTGGCTTGCGGGCGTTACCACCGTGGACGGCAAGCCGGGCCTTGAGGCGGCCAAGGCCAAGCTCGCTCAATAACGCAATACGTCGTAGCGCTACCTCGGGGCGGGACCGTGCCCGCCCCGGACTGATTTCAATCTTTGCAGGTGGAAGCTCGCTATCATGCTTATCGATCAGAAAATACCCCTGGGCCAGTACATCGCGTCGTTCGTGGAATGGCTGACCCAGAACGGCGCGAATTACTTCGACGCCATCGCCCGAGGCCTGGAGTTCATGATCCATGGCGTCACCAGTACCCTCACCTTCTTCAACCCATTCGTGCTGATTGCCCTGTTCGCGGCCCTCGCGCACCTGATCCAGCGCAAGTGGGCACTGACCGTGTTCGTCGCCCTGTCCTTCCTGCTGATCCTGAACCTTGGGTACTGGCAGGAAACCATGGAAACCCTGGCCCAGGTGACCTTCGCCACCGTGGTTTGCGTGGCCATCGGCGTGCCGCTGGGCATCCTCGCGGCGCACAGGCCGATGTTCTACACCGCCATGCGCCCGGTGCTGGACCTGATGCAGACGGTGCCCACCTTCGTCTACCTGATCCCTACCCTGACCCTGTTCGGCCTGGGCGTGGTGCCGGGGCTGATCTCGACGGTGGTGTTCGCCATCGCCGCGCCCATCCGCCTCACCTACCTGGGCATCTGCGACGTGCCCCAGGAGCTGATGGACGCGGGCAAGGCCTTTGGCTGCTCGCGCCGCCAGCTGCTTACCCGTATCGAACTGCCGCACGCGATGCCCAGCATCGCCGCCGGCGTTACCCAGTGCATCATGCTGTCGCTGTCGATGGTGGTGATCGCCGCCCTGGTGGGCGCCGACGGCCTGGGCAAACCCGTGGTCAACGCACTGAACACCGCCGATATCTCCCTGGGCTTCGAAGCGGGCCTGGCGATCGTGCTGCTGGCGATCATGCTCGACCGTATCTGCAAGCAACCGGAACTGCCGGTAAGGGGTGAGGCATGAGCATCATTCGTTTCGAAGACGTCGACGTCATTTTCTCCAACAAGCCACGCGAGGCGCTGGCGCTGCTGGACAAAGGCCACACCCGCGAGCAGATCCTCAAGCAGACGGGCCTGGTGGTGGGTGTGGAAAAGGCCAACCTGGACATCAACAAGGGCGAGATCTGCGTGCTGATGGGCCTGTCTGGCTCGGGCAAGTCGAGCCTGCTGCGCTGCATCAACGGCCTGAACACCGTCAGCCGCGGCAAGCTGTTCGTCGAGCATGAAGGCAAGCACATCGACATTGCCCATTGCACCCCCGCAGAGCTGAAGATGATGCGCACCAAGCGCATCGCCATGGTGTTCCAGAAGTTCGCCCTGATGCCTTGGCTGACGGTGCGCGAGAACATCAGCTTCGGCCTGGAAATGCAGGGCCGCCCGGAGAAGGAACGGCGCAAGCTGGTGGACGAAAAGCTCGAACTGGTGGGCCTGACCCAGTGGCGCAACAAGAAGCCGGACGAGCTTTCCGGCGGCATGCAGCAGCGCGTGGGCCTGGCCCGGGCGCTGGCGATGGATGCCGACATCCTGCTGATGGACGAGCCGTTCTCGGCGCTCGACCCGCTGATTCGCCAAGGGCTGCAGGACGAACTGCTGGGCCTGCAGGCGAAACTGAGCAAAACCATCGTGTTCGTCAGCCACGACCTTGACGAGGCGCTGAAGCTGGGCAGCCGCATCGCCATCATGAAGGACGGGCGGATCATCCAGTACAGCAAGCCCGAAGAAATCGTGCTGAACCCGGCCGACGAATACGTGCGCACCTTCGTTGCCCATACCAACCCGTTGAACGTGCTGTGCGGGCGCAGCCTGATGCGCAGCCTGGACAACTGCAAGCGGGTCAACGGCTCGGTGTGCCTGGACCCAGGCGGCGATTCCTGGCTGGACCTGGGCGAAGGGAATTCGATCAAGCGTGCACGCCAGGGGCAGAACGGGCTGGATATGCAGAACTGGGCGCCGGGGCAGGCCGTGGAAGGGCTGGGGCGCAAACCGACGTTGGTGCATGCCGACATTGGCATGCGCGAGGCGCTGCAGATTCGTTACCAGACGGGCAACAAGCTGGTGCTGCAGGAAAACGACAAGGTGGTGGGGATTCTTGGGGATACCGAGCTTTATCACGCCTTGCTTGGCAAGAATCACGGGTGAGGCCGTTGGGGCCGCTGTGCGGCCCATCGCGACCAAGGGTCGCTCCTACCAGGATACGCGTTCCCCTGTAGGAGCGACCCTCGGTCGCGATGGGCTGCAAAGCAGCCCCAATGGTTCTTTCAGCGAACCACAATCCCGCGCGAAGCCATGTAGGCCTTGGCCTCTGGCACGGTGTACTCGCCAAAGTGGAAGATACTGGCCGCCAGCACCGCGCTGGCATGCCCTTCCAGAATCCCGTCCGCCAGGTGCTGCAGGTTGCCCACACCCCCGGACGCAATCACCGGAATCCCCAGCGCATCGCTGATGGCGCGGGTAACGCCCAGGTCGAAGCCGTTCTTCATGCCGTCCTGGTCCATGCTGGTCAGCAGGATTTCCCCTGCCCCCAGGCCTTCCATCTTCTTCGCCCATTCAACCGCATCCAGCCCGGTCGGCTTGCGCCCGCCGTGGGTGAAGATCTCCCAGCGCGGCGCTTCGCCTGGGCCGGAGACTTTCTTGGCGTCGATGGCGACAACGATGCACTGCGAACCGAAGCGGTCCGCTGCCTCGCCGACGAACTCCGGGTTGAACACCGCGGCGGTGTTGATCGACACCTTGTCGGCACCGGCATTGAGCAGGTTGCGGATATCCTGCACGGTGCGCACGCCACCGCCCACGGTCAGCGGGATGAACACCTGGCTGGCCATGCGCTCGACGGTATGCAGGGTGGTGTCGCGGCCATCGACGCTGGCGGTGATGTCGAGGAAGGTGATTTCGTCGGCACCTTGCTCGTTGTAGCGACGGGCGATTTCCACCGGGTCGCCGGCATCACGGATGTTCTCGAACTTGACGCCCTTGACCACCCGGCCGTTGTCCACGTCCAGGCAAGGGATGATGCGCTTGGCCAGTGCCATGGTTCAGTCCTCAGCCTTGGTAGTTGTCGCAGAAGGCCTGGGCCTCGGCGACATCGAGGGTGCCTTCGTAGATGGCACGGCCGGTGATGGCGCCGATGATGCCTGGGGTCTTGGCGTCCAGCAGGGCCTTGATGTCACCCAGGTTGTGGATGCCGCCCGAAGCGATCACCGGGATCGAGGTAGCTTGGGCCAGGGCCTGGGTGAAGGGCACGTTGCACCCCTGCATCATGCCGTCCTTGGCGATGTCGGTGTAGACGATCGCCGAGACGCCATCGGCCTCGAAACGCTTGGCCAGGTCGATGACCTGCACCGAACTCACCTCGGCCCAGCCGTCGGTGGCGACGAAGCCGTCTTTTGCGTCCAGGCCAACGATGACCTTGCCCGGGAACGCCTTGCACGCTTCGGCGACGAACTCAGGCTGCTTGACCGCCTTGGTGCCGATGATCACGTAGCTGACGCCGGCCTTGACGTAGTGCTCGATGGTTTCCAGCGAGCGGATACCGCCGCCGATCTGGATCGGCAGGTTCGGGTAGCGCTTGGCGATGGCGGTGACCACTTCACCGTTGACCGGCTGGCCTTCGAAGGCGCCATTGAGGTCAACCAGGTGCAGGCGGCGGCAGCCACCTTCGACCCACTTGGCGGCCATGCTCACCGGGTCGTCGGAAAATACCGTGGAGTCTTCCATGCGGCCCTGGCGCAGGCGCACGCAGGCACCGTCCTTCAGATCGATAGCGGGGATAATCAGCATCTTGGGAACCTGTCTGTTCTTGGGGGTTCAGGGCTTTTCGAGCGCCCACAGATCGCTTTCGATGCTCTCGAACCGCTCCTTGAGGTGCAGCTGAACATCGGCGATCGCCCTGTTGTAGTAATGGGGTGCAATTTCTTTGCTGAACAGTTCGAGAACCTCGGCCACCTCGAACGAGCCAAGCGCCAGCTCGAAGCGGTCTTCCAGGAAGCGCTTCAAGGTGTCGAGCGCCTGGCGCTCCTGCTCGGGCGCCAGGGTAAGGATCGGGGCCTTGGTCTTCGAACGGCTCATTTACCAGCGCCCGTCCCAGGCGACGAAGTTCTGCAGCAGCTGCAGGCCATGGGTATGGCTCTTCTCCGGGTGGAACTGCACGGCAAAGCGCGAGCCGTCGGCCAGCGCGGCGGCAAAGTCGACGCCGTAGTGGCCACGGCCGACCACCTGGCCTGGCTTGCCGGCATTGATGTAGTAGCTGTGCACGAAGTAGAAACGCGCAAGGTCCGGGATGTCGTGCCACAGTGGGTGGTCGACGCACTGGCTGACTTCGTTCCAGCCCATGTGCGGCACCTTCAGGTGCTCACCGTCTTGCTTGAGGTCTTTGCCGAAGAAGCGTACCTGGCCAGGGAACAGGCCGATGCAGTCGACGCCTTCGTTCTCCTCGCTGTGCTCCAGCAGCGCCTGCATGCCAACGCAGATGCCCAGGAACGGGCGGTCCTGGCTCACTTCACGGACCAGGCTGTCAAAGCCCAGGCGGCGAATTTCAGCCATGCAGTCGCGGATTGCGCCCACACCGGGGAACACCACGCGGTCGGCCTCACGGATCACCGCGGCGTCGCTGGTGACCAGCACCTTGCCGGCACCTACGTGCTCAAGTGCCTTGGCCACCGAGTGCAGGTTGCCCATGCCATAGTCGATTACGGCTACCGTCTGCATTTACAGGCACCCTTTGGTCGACGGCATCTGCCCGGCCATGCGCTCGTCGAGGGTCACGGCCATGCGCAGGGCGCGGCCAAAAGCCTTGAACACGGTTTCGATCTGGTGGTGGGTGTTGTGGCCACGCAGGTTGTCGATGTGCAGGGTCACCAGGGCGTGGTTGACGAAGCCCTGGAAGAACTCCTGGAACAGGTCGACATCGAAGCCACCGACGCTGGCACGGGTGTACGGCACATGCATCTGCAGGCCAGGGCGGCCGGAGAAGTCGATGACCACGCGCGACAGCGCTTCGTCCAGCGGCACGTAGGCATGGCCGTAGCGGAAGATGCCTTTCTTGTCGCCGATGGCCTGGGCGAATGCCATGCCCAGGGTGATACCGACGTCTTCGACGGTATGGTGATCGTCGATATGCAGGTCGCCCTTGCACTCGATATCCAGATCGATCAGCCCATGGCGGGCGATCTGGTCCAGCATGTGTTCAAGGAAAGGCACACCGATATCGAATCGGGCCTTGCCACTGCCATCGAGGTTGATCGAGCACTTGACCTGGGTTTCCAGGGTATTGCGCTCGACGGAAGCCTTACGTTCGACCATCACCAGCTCCGCAAAATCATTGGGCGAAAAGGGCTCCATTATAGGCCCAGAACGCGCCGGCTTGAAACGCGGATGACATATGGCATGGCGAGCAATTGCGGGGGGCTTGGCGGTTTACAGGTCTATACAAGTGGGATTGGGGCTGCTTTGCAGCCCATCGCGACTTGCAGTCGCTCCTACGGGGGATCCAGCGCTTGCCAGGTAGGAGCGACTGAAAGTCGCGAAAGGGGCGCTAGAAGCGCCCCATGCCCCATCACATCAATGGAACAGAACGGCCGTCTTCTGCAGGGTAATCCACACCCCCCAGGCCAGCGGCACAACCACCACCGCCCAGGCAATCAGCACCAGCGGCAAGCTGCCAGGCGCGGCCTTCCACTCCAGCGAACGCGCACCATCGGCGCCTTTGTCGTGGCTCAACGCACGCTCGGCAGCCAGCTCGGCCTCGCTCATGAAGTATTTGTCGGCCACCGGGCGGATCAGCAGGTTGCAGATGAAGCCCAGCACCAGCAGGCCCGCGAGGATGTACAGGGTCATGTCGTACGCCGCCGCACGCTCAACGCCCGCCGCCAGCTGCGACTCGCGCAGGTAGGTGATCAGCACCGGCCCCAGCACGCCAGCGGCAGCCCAGGCGGTCAGCAGGCGGCCGTGAATGGCGCCGACCATCTGCGTGCCGAACAGGTCGGCCAGGTACGCCGGCACCGTGGCGAAACCGCCGCCGTACATCGACAGGATGATGCAGAACGCTGCCACGAACAGTGCCACGTTGCCGATATGGCCCATGTTCGGCACCAGGCTGTACAAGCCGACGCCCAGGGCGAAGAAGGCGAAGTAGGTGTTCTTGCGGCCAATGTAGTCGGAGAACGAGGCCCAGAAGAAGCGCCCGCCAATGTTGAACAGGCTCAAAAGGCCGGTGAAGCCAGCGGCAATCGCGGCAATCTGCGCCAGTTGCGCGGCATTGAGCTCGGCAAAGCTCAGCTCGTTGCCCAGCAGCTTGCCGGCGAACACTTCCTGCAGCAACGGCGAGGCCATGCCGAGGATGCCGATACCGGCCGAGACGTTCAGGCACAGCACCAGCCACACCAGGGCGAATTGCGGGGTTTTCCAGGCGACGCTGACGTGCACGTGGCGGTCGGTGACCATGCCATTGCCCACCTTCTTCACCGGTGGCACCCAGCCTTCAGGCTTCCAGCCGGTGGGCGGCACGCGGTAAGCCAGGGCACCGGCGGTCATGAACACGAAGTAGATCGCGGCCATGGCGACAAAGCTCTGCCACACACCCACTTCATGTTCATTGCCGAAGTGGCCCATCAGCGCGGTGGCCAGTGGAGCACCCACCATGGCGCCGCCGCCGAAGCCCATGATCGCCATGCCGGTGGCCATGCCGCGTTTGTCCGGGAACCACTTGATCAGGGTCGACACCGGCGAGATGTAGCCCAGGCCCAGGCCGATACCGCCGATCACCCCGGAGCCCAGCCACATCAGCCACAGCTGATGGGTTTTCACGCCGATCGCCGAGATCAGCATGCCGCCACACCAGCACAGTGCCGATACCAGGCCCGCCTTGCGCGGGCCGGCGTGTTCCAGCCAACCACCCAGCACCGCGGCCGAGCAGCCGAGGAACACGAAGAACAGGGTGTAGGTCCAGCTCAACATCGAAATTGGCCAGTCGCATGTGGCGCTGAACAGGCGGGCAATGAAGCCCATGTCCGCTGAACAGGCAACTGGTGCGGTGATGCCAATGGCTTGCGACAGCGGCAGCCAGAACACCGAGAAGCCGTAGGCCATGCCGATGCACAGGTGGATAGCCAGGGCGGCTGGCGGCACCAGCCAGCGGTTGAAGCCCGGGCGGGCGATGATGCGCTCCTTCGACAGGAAACCAGGCTCACGGACCTGGCCATCTGCCGTGATGGTACTGCTCATGGATTCGATCCTTTTGTAGGTGGACGGTGCTGGCGGAAAGGTTCCCGGGCTCTTGTTCTCGCACGCAGGGCGAACTGGCCTTATCCCTGGGCAACGCCTGCGACAATCTGCCGCATGCGCTCCGCAAAGCAGCACAAGGGTACCAGTTCGCCGATGACATGAAAGCAATCTGACATCGTTATTTATAGCGTGGCTGAAACGGTATTTCTGCGTTTCCTGCACCGGCCTCTTCGCGGGTAAACCCGCCCCCACCTCGAAAGCTGCACGGTAACCGTGGGAGCGGGCTTGCCCGTGAAGAATCCAGCCCAAAAGGAACTGCCAACACGACAACTGTCGAAAGCCCAAATCATTGGATTCGCCCTGCATCGCCAGTCGATTGAGCAGGGCCCACCCCTGCGGCGCTATACTCAGCCGTTCGGAATTCAAACTACGGACTACAAGGACTCGCCCATGAAAGCGTTCGGCAAAATCCTGGGACTGGGGCTTCTCGGGTTGCTGCTGATCATCGTGGCGCTGGGCTTCGCCCTGACCCACCTCTTCGATCCCAACGACTACAAAGACGAGATCCGCCAGTTGGCACGCGACAAGGCCCACATCGAGCTGACCCTCAATGGCGACATCGGCTGGAGCCTGTTCCCGTGGCTGGGCCTGGAGCTGCACGAAGCCAGCATCGCCACCCTGGCCAAGCCCAAGGAGCCGTTCGCCGACCTGCAGATGCTCGGCCTTTCCGTGCGCGTGCTGCCCTTGCTGCGCCGCGAGGTACAGATGAGCGACGTGCGCGTCGAAGGCCTGAACCTGACCCTGGCCCGCGATGAAAACGGCCATGGCAACTGGGAAGACATCGGCAAGCCGCTGCCTGCCAGCACCGAGGGCACTGCCGGTGCACCGGCCCAGGCACCTGCCGGGCAAGCGCCGCAGCCTGCTGAAACCAGCAGCGAGCGGGCGGTGAAGCTGGATATCGACAGCCTTACGGTGAACAACGCCAGCGTGCAATTCACCGATGCCCGCAGCGGCCAGAGCTACAGCGCCGAAAGCATCCAGCTGAGCACCGGCCCCGTCCACGAAGGCACCAATATCGCGCTCAAGGCCAGCGCCTTCCTGAGCGCCAGCCAGCCGGCGATCAAGGCGCGCACGGAACTGGCAGGCGAGCTGCGCTTCGACCGCAAGCTCAAGCGCTACAACTTCGAAGACCTGCGCCTGAGCGGAGAAACCTCGGGCGAGCCAACCGGCGGCAAAACCGTGAGTTTTGGCGCCCAAGGCCAGTTGCTGGTCGACATGGCGGCCAACGTGGCGTCGTGGAACGGCCTGAAAATCTCCGCCAACCAGCTGCGCGCCCTTGGCGAGCTGAACGTGCGTGACCTGGACAAAACCCCGCAACTGAGCGGCGGCCTGTCGATTGCCCAGTTCAACCTGCGCACCTTCCTCGACGGCGTCGGCCACCCACTGCCCGCCACCAACGACCCGGCGGCCTTCAACAAGCTGGAGCTGGTGACCCGCCTGCAAGGTACGCCCACCAGCCTGACCCTGGCCGACCTGGCGGTGAAACTCGACGACAGCAGCTTCACCGGCCGCGTGGCCATCGAAGACTTCGCCAAGCAGGCCCTGCGCCTGCAACTCAAGGGCGACAAGTTCGACGCCGACCGTTACCTGCCAGCCAAAAGCGAGCAAGCCAAGGGCGCCACTGCCGCCCGCCAGGCCGAGGTTCAGCAGCAGGAGGCCAGCGCCGTGGCCGGTGCCGGCAGTTCGCCGCTGCCCAATGCCCCCACCCAGGTGGCCTGGAGTGACGACAAGCTGCTGCCGGTCGACCGCCTGCGCGTTCTCGACCTGCAGGCCGACCTGAGCTTCGGCGCGCTGACCCTGGACAAACTGCCGATCAGCGACGCCCAGATGCAAGCCACCGGCCAAGATGGCCTGCTGACCCTGCAAGCCCTGCGCGGCGGGCTCTACAACGGCACCTTCGAGGCCAAGGGCAGTGTCGATGTTCGCCCTGCCGTGCCGCAGCTGGGCGTCAGCACCCGCATCAACCGGGTTCCGGTAGAGCACTTCATCAAGGCCGAAGGCAAGGAGCAGGCGCCACCGGTCAAGGGCCTGCTGACCTTGACCAGCGATCTGACCGCCACCGGAAACAGCCAGAAGGCACTGGTGGATACCCTCAATGGCAGCGCAAACTTCACCATCAACGACGGCGTGCTGGTTAACGCCAACCTTGAACAGCAGCTGTGCCAGGCCATCGCCACCCTCAACCGCAAGAACCTCAGCGGCGAACCCCGTGGCAAGGACACGCCGTTCCAGGAACTGCGCGGCAGCCTGGTGATTCGCAATGGCGTGGCCAGCAACCCGGACCTCAAGGCACGTATCCCGGGCCTGACCGTCAACGGCCATGGCGACCTCGACCTGCGCGTGCTGGGCATGGATTACAACGTCGGTGTGATCGTCGAAGGTGACCAGCGCACCATGCCCGACCCGGCCTGCCAGGTGGGCGAGCGCTTCGTCGGGGTGGAAGTGCCCCTGCGCTGCCGCGGCCCACTGGAACTGGGCGCCAAGGCCTGCCGCCTGGACCAGGACGGCCTGGGCAAGGTCGCCGCCAAGCTGGCTGGCAACCGCCTGAAAGACAAGATTGAAGAAAAACTCGGAGACAAAGTGAGCCCAGAACTCAAAGACGCGCTCAAGGGGCTGTTCAAGCGATGACCCCCACGCAGTTCTCCAGCGCCGTGCTGGATTGGTACGACCAGCATGGTCGCCACGACTTGCCCTGGCAGCAGGGCATTAACCCCTACCGCGTGTGGGTGTCGGAAATCATGCTGCAGCAAACCCAGGTGAGCACCGTGCTCAACTACTTCGACCGCTTCATGCAGGCCTTGCCGACCGTGCACGCCCTGGCTGAAGCGCCGGAGGACGAAGTGCTGCACCTTTGGACGGGCCTGGGTTACTACACCCGCGCACGCAACCTGCAGAAAGCGGCCAAAATCGTCGTCGAGCAGCATGGCGGCGAATTCCCGCGCAGCGTCGAGCAGCTTACCGAGTTGCCCGGCATCGGCCGCTCCACCGCCGGCGCCATCGCCAGTATCAGCATGGGCATTCGCGCACCGATCCTGGACGGCAACGTGAAGCGCGTGCTCGCCCGCTACACCGCCCAGGCCGGCTACCCCGGCGAGCCGAAGGTGGCCAACCAGCTGTGGGCCAGCGCCGAGCGCTTTACCCCGCAGCAACGCGCCAACCATTACACCCAGGCGATGATGGACATGGGCGCCACGCTGTGCACGCGCAGCAAGCCCAGCTGCCTGATCTGCCCGCTGCAGCGCGGCTGCGAAGCGCACCTGCACGGTGAAGAAACCCGCTACCCCGAGCCCAAGCCACGCAAGGCGCTGCCACAACGGCGCACGCTGATGCCGCTGCTGGCCAACCACGAAGGCGCCATCCTGCTTTACCGCCGCCCGTCCAGCGGGTTGTGGGGTGGGCTGTGGAGCCTGCCGGAGCTCGAAGACATCGCCCAGCTCGACGACCTTGCCTACCAGCACGGCCTGCGCCTGGCCGACAGCCGTGCCCTGGACGGCCTGACCCACACCTTCAGCCACTTCCAGCTGGCCATCGAGCCGTGGCTGGTGCGTGTCGACCCGGTCGGCCAGCACGTGGCCGAGGCCGACTGGCTCTGGTATAACCTCGCCACCCCGCCGCGCCTGGGCCTCGCCGCCCCGGTCAAGAAGCTGCTCAAACGCGCGGCCGACGAACTGATTGCAGGAGAAGCCCGATGACCCGCACCGTGATGTGCCGCAAGTACAAAGAAGAACTCCCAGGCCTGCCGCGCCCGCCCTACCCCGGCGCCAAGGGCCAGGACATCTTCGACCACATCTCGGAGAAAGCCTGGGAAGACTGGAAGAAGCACCAGACCATGCTGATCAACGAAAAGCGCCTGAACATGATGAATGGCGAGGACCGAAAATTCCTCCAGGTCGAGATGGACAAGTTTTTCGCCGGCGAGGAATACGCCCAGGCGGAAGGCTACGTTCCCCCCTCGGAATGACCCCACGAATCGTAAGCGACGGAATTAATTTAAAATTTTTTCAAAAAGTCGTTGACGGGCCGCCAGAAAATCTATTTAATTCACCTCGTCGCCCAGATAGCTCAGTCGGTAGAGCAGAGGATTGAAAATCCTCGTGTCGGCGGTTCGACTCCGTCTCTGGGCACCACCTTAAAGCTTCTGGTGGTTGCAAAGTTACCCGAAGCAACAACAAGAAACCCGCCTAGTGCGGGTTTTTTGTTGCCTGTGATTTTTGCCTTCGGGATGGCAGCACCCTGACTGCCCCCATCTCAACGCCCTACCCCGCCGTTCGCGGAGCCACCACCTCGGCATGCAGCCTCAGCCCAAGCGCCGCCATCACTTTCATGATGGTTGCCAGGCTAGGGTTACCCTCCGCCGACAATGCCTTGTACAACCCCTCCCGAGTCAGGCCCGTGTCCCGTGCCAGTTGCGCCATGCCTCGGGCGCGTGCGATGTCACCCAAGGCAGCAGCAAGCAACACCGGGTCGTTTTCTTCGAGACAGGCTTCAAGGTACAGAGCCATGTCTTCCTCGGCCCTGAGGTGGTCAGCAGCATCCCACTTGGTCAGCTTGATATCGGTCATGATGGCCTCCTAAAGCCCACCAAAGGTTGACCTGACGAAAATTAAGCGTCAACCATAGTTCACAAGCTGATGCACGATAGGCTCCACCCACGTGACCTATCAAGCAGGAACGGGTTGAAGGGCCTCAGCGGTAAGGGGACATGCCTGGAGCCAGTCCGAGCGCCGAGATATCAAGACACGATTTCTGGGAGCTCAGCCCTCCACAAAGGGCCGCACCGCTATTACAGTTAGCGCCCATTGCGCATCTGAAAACGATCACCGACTGGGCAAGGTTGAGCATAACCGCCTATCGTGTTGACGAAGCCCGCGTGCCGTAAATGCCTTAGAGTCGCCCGCCAAACAGGGCAGCCTCTGCAACCAAGGAAGAGGCCAACGCATTGCTGGATACGATGCGCTCGCTTCACCCGGCGTAATAGCAGCGTGATCAGACACCAGAATGGAAAAATCTGCATAACAACATTGCCATGACCCAAGCCGCCCTCGTTAATCCCGTGATCCTCACCTGGTCCAGACTGCGCGCTGGCTTGTCTACCGAACAGCTCGCGAAAAAGCTTCCGGTGAAGACCGAGCGCGTTGAAAGCTGGGAAGCGGGAGAGGCCAAGCCCACCTTTCTACAAGCTCAGAAGTGGGCCAACGCTGCGCACATCCCATTTGGCTTTTTGTTTCTTCCTCAGCCACCGGTTGAGAGCCTCCCCCTTCCTGACCTGAGAACCGTTGGCAGCCTTGCACCTGAGCACCCCAGCTTGAATCTGCTTGATACCGTGAAGGATGCAATAAGAAAGCAGGACTGGTATCTGGATTATCTACAGGATCATGAGCGTGCACATTTAGACTTCGTCGCTCGGTTTACCTTTCGCTCCCCCGTAAAAACCGTGGTTGCAGATATGCGTAAAACCCTTGGCGTAGACCCCGAGACGTCCCGCCTGGATTATGAGAAGTATGTTCGCGCCCTCATCCACGCAGCTGAGGATATTGGCATCCTCGTCATGAGGAGTGGCATTGCTGCCGGAAATACACACCGAAAGCTTGACGTCAGCGAGTTTCGTGGATTTGCCATCAGCAATGCCTTCGCCCCACTCATTTTCATAAATAGCTCGGACGCACCAGCCGCCCGGCTATTCACCTTGATTCACGAAATGGCTCATATTTGGATAGGCACAAGTGGAGTTTCGAGCGGAAGCGCCAATGGCCGTGAGGAAGAAAAATTCTGCAACGCAGTCGCGGGGGAGTTTCTAGCGCCTGAAGAGGTATTTCGTAAGTTATGGAATCCCAAAATAGACTGGGAAGAAAATTTACCACTCCTGGCCACACGATTTCACATCAGCAAGTTGGCAGTAGGAAGGCGTGCACAGGACCTCGGCCTGATTCCCCAAGAAAAATATAAGGCCTACTACCTGGCCATCCTGAAGGCCTACCAAAACAAAGAAGATGGAAGCGGCAACTACTGTCGAACCCTGATTGCGAAGAACAGCATACGATTGAGCAAAGCTGTCTTGAGTGAAGCTTTCAGTGGTCGACTACTTTTGCGTGACGCCGGAACCCTCTTGGGCGTGCAGCCGGCCAACCTACAAAAACTAGCAGGCCAGCTAACAGAATGAAGCATCTACTAGACGCTAACACTTTAATTGAAGCGAAGAATCGGTACTACGGCATGGAAATCTGCCCCGCTTTTTGGCAGTGGCTGCTCAACCAAAACCAGTCACTTGCGCTAGGTAGCATTACCTCCGTCATGGAAGAGCTCGCAAAAGGAAATGATGACCTTGCCAAGTGGACAACCAGCAATCGCACCTTCTTCCATGGGGTCAGTGATGATCAAACTCAGAATGCCTACGCGCAAATCGCCGCCCACATTTCGGAGCAAGCTCCTAAAATGAAGACCGGCGCCCTGGAAGAGTTCCTGTCTGGTGCAGATCCATGGCTGATAGCAAAAGCGATTTCAACGGGCGCTACCGTAGTAACCCACGAAGTTCTAAATTTGGATGTGAAGCGAAAATTCATCATCCCAAATATATGCAAAAGCTTTAACGTGCCCTACATGAATACTTTTGAATTACTGCACAGACTCGAAGCGAAATTTGTCCTTCAGCAGTGAGCCAAAAATAGTTACTGCATGATTCATCCCTAGAACTGGCCTTGCGTAATGAAAGCTTGGCCGGTATCTTCTACTCCGTCGCGTGAATACAGCGACCAGGCTTGGCGGCCTGAACAGTACAAGGCGCAACAGCGCCCCCATCAAGGTTGTCGGCGCTTTTTTTGCGCACGGCATTCCTGTGCTATGGCGGGTTGCGCAGGAGCACCTTCGGGTGCGCCGGTTCCCTTGTACGCCGGTCCGCCAATCCTGTGCAATCCGCCACCCTAACTGCTTGGCGGCAGCGGGTAGCGGCTACCAGTACAAGGAGTCGACTTATGCCTATCGCTTCTCACCCCTCCCCACCTGCCGACGATGGTCGCGAACTCAAGATCGTCAAAGGTCATAGCTTTTGCCCTACCGGAATGGCTGACAAGGACCTCAAGCTTTTCACCGTTACGCCAGGTATTCCAGTTGCTGACGCCGCACGCTCACTGTGTGAACTATTGGATGCCCTAGACGAACCGATCTATGCAACGGCCATGAACGAGCGCGAGTTCACAGCACGTGATGCATGGCTGGCCAAATACACACTTGATGCCGCAAAAGCGGTTGCATGCGCAATCGCACATTCCCTCGAGCGCCAGTAAACCAGAGACTCAAGGGCTTACCAGAGGGCCGCATCGCGGCCCTTTCTGATCCAATGCAGGCTGGTTGACCCGTATCAAAGATTCACCTCTCTCGCACCTTTAGCATGTCAGGAGGACATCCGACCCCGACCTCGCAAGGACCTCCATGAGCGAAGAATCCCCCCTCCTGCTGCCCGCCCCCGACAGTTCGTCCACCCGCGCCCCAACCCAGCCGCGTACCCGCCGCCCACGCCAGCGCAAGCCTGAGCCCACCATTACCCAGGTCAGCCAGGCCCCGGCCGCCTTGGAAGTGGCCAGCGCACCGAAGGGCAGCAACGAGGACAGCACCACGGCACGCCTGCCAGCCAGCTACCCCTACCGCACGCGCATGCGCCGCCAGGAGTATGAGAAGGCCAAGCACGCGCTGCAGATCGAGCTGCTGAAGGTACAAAGCTGGGCCAAGGAAACCGGCCAGCGGGTGGTGATCCTGTTCGAGGGGCGTGATGCGGCGGGCAAGGGTGGCACCATCAAGCGCTTCATGGAGCACCTGAACCCACGGGGTGCGCGGATCGTTGCGCTGGAGAAGCCTTCCGAGCAGGAGCTGGGGCAGTGGTACTTCCAGCGTTACATCCAGCATTTGCCCACGGCGGGGGAAATGGTCTTCTTCGACCGCTCCTGGTACAACCGCGCCGGGGTCGAGAAGGTGATGGGGTTCTGCTCGCCGCTGCAGTACCTGGAATTCATGCGCCAGGCACCGGACCTTGAGCGGATGCTGTGCAACAGCGGCATCCTGCTGTTCAAGTACTGGTTCTCGGTGAACCGCGAGGAGCAGCTGCGCCGCTTCATCTCGCGCCGTGACGACCCGCTCAAGCACTGGAAACTGTCGCCCATCGACATCAAGTCGCTGGACAAGTGGGAGGACTACACCGCCGCCAAGGAGGCGATGTTCTTCCACACCGATACCGCCGATGCGCCATGGACGGTGATCAAGTCGGACGACAAGAAGCGTGCGCGGATCAATTGCATCCGGCATTTCCTGCATTCGCTGGATTACCCCGGCAAGGACCACAGCGTGGCGCATGCCCCGGATGAGCTGCTGGTGGGGCGGGCCTCGCGCGGCTTCGAGGAGGATGAACCAGCGCCGCTGGCCAGTTGAATCGAAGGGGCCGCTGCGCTTCAATACGCGCAATTTCCGAATACCCCAAGGATACGCCCATGGCCACCCCAACCAAGCAACAGAAACGCGCCAAGCGCGCCGCCAGCAAGGCCAAGCAGAACCGCATGGTGCGCAGCGGCCAGGCGGTGAAGGCCAGCGCCGGTGACAGCGCCAGCATCGAGCAGGTGTTCAACAAGGCCATGGAAACCGACAGCTACAAAGAGCTGTTCGCCAAGATGAAAACCGCCCAGGAAACCGGCCTGGTGGCGATGATCTCGGTGTTCCTGGTGGACCCGCTGCTGGCGTTGGTGCTCAAAGGCCACAAGGAAGAGCACGCCACCGACTACATCGTGCTGGTGTTCAACGCCTACCGCACCTGGCTCGACGGCGCCGACGAAGACACCACCATGGCCTGGCTGGAGAGCGACGAATTCCAGGAAGCCTACATTGCCGCCTCCGAGCTGGTGGCCAAGCAGCAACAGCAGCAGAAGCAGTTTGGCTGACAGATCGGCTTCGCTCTTGCGGGCCTCTTCGCGACCTGCGGTCGCTCCTACCCGGCCTGCGCAAATCCCACGACCTACACAAAACCGGTAGGAGCGACCAAAGGTCGCGAAGAGGCCGGAACAGCCAACAAAAAAGGCCGCACCCTGCAAAGGATGCGGCCTTTCTTCATTCCAACACAGGCAGATCAGTTATCCAGCGCCACCCGTGCGTTAGCCTCACGCTTGCGATGCACCAGCAACCCCGCCGCCACCACGCCAATGCTCAACAAAGCAGTGGCAATGATTTCAGCCCGGTGGTCCTCACGCAGCGCCATCACCACCAGCACGGCAACGATAAAGGCGATGGTCGCCCAGGTCAGCCCTGGGAACAGCCACATCTTGAAGGCGATCTTCTCGCCACGGGCCTCACGTTGGCTGCGCATGCGCAGCTGCGACACGGCAATCACCAGGTACACCAGCAGCGCGATGGCGCCGGAGCTGGCCAGCAGGAACTCGAACACCTGGGCCGGGGCCACGTAGTTGGCGAACACGCAAAGGAACGCCGCGGCAGTCGACAGCAGCACAGCCACGTGCGGGGTGGCCGCCTTGGTCGTGCGCTGGGCAATGGCCGGGGCATCGCCACGCTTGCTCAACGAGAACAGCATGCGCGAGGAGGTGTACAGCGCCGAGTTCAGGCAGCTGGTAACGGCCACCAGCACGACGATGTCGACGATCAGCTTGGCATTCGGCACGCCAATACGGCTAAGCACGGTCTGGTAGGAACCCACTTGCGCCAGCGCCGGGTCGTTCCACGGCACCAGGGCCACCACCAGGAAGATCGACACCAGGTAGAACAGGCAGATACGCCAGATCACCGAGTTGGTGGCGCGGCTGATCTGCTTGCCTGGGTCTTTCGATTCGGCCGCGGCGATGGTGACGATTTCCGTGCCCATGAACGAGAACATGGTGGTCAGCATGGCCGCCAGCACTGCGCCCAGGCCGTTGGGCATGAAGCCCTGGGTGTCGAACAGGTGCGAAGCGCCGCTCACCTGGCTGCTCGGCACCAAGCCGAACATGGCGATGCAGCCAACGACGATGAAGCCGATGATCGCCAGCACCTTGAGCAGGGCGAACCAGAACTCGAACTCACCGTAGTTCTTGACGCTGCACAGGTTGGTCAGGGTCAGCGCCAGGGTAATAAGCAGGGAGAAGGCCCACAGGTCAACCGCCGGGAACCAGGCATGCAGGATGGCCGCGGCGGCGTTGGCCTCCAGCGGAATCACCAGTACCCAGAACCACCAGTACAGCCAGCCGATGGTAAAACCGGCCCAGCGGCCAATGGCGCGGTCGGCATAGGTGGAGAAGGAACCGGTGTCGGGCGAGGCGATCGCCATTTCACCGAGCATGCGCATCACCAGCACCACCAGGGTACCGGCAGCGGCATAGGCCAGCAGCACGGCCGGCCCGGCAGCCGCGATGGCATGGCCGGAACCGACGAACAGGCCGGCGCCGATCACGCCAGCGATGGACAGCATGGTCACATGCCGTTGTTTGAGCCCCTGAGCGAGGTCATTGGAATTGTTACCGCTCATAAAACTACCTTTGTAAGGAGTGGACTACTCGATTGCGAAGGCCGAACGCGCCGAGGGTCGAATCGGGCGTCGCTGCAATCAGCCCATTCCAGATGGCAATAAGCGGGCCATGTGCTGAATGCTTTCGTCAGAATTATCCAGGCAGCCAGAAATACCGTGGCTTGCAGGGCATTCGGCCACGGCTTGACCGAATGCTCGCCAAATCCCCATGCCAAGTGCGGATTACGGAAATACTCACTTACAAACGCGCCAAAGGTGCTCCTCGGTAACACCTATGCACCAACGCAAGGCAAAAAGTGCAACCCAAAGGTACAACCCAAATACCGACGAAACCGAAGCCCAAGTATCACCCTGCAGGCGCGGCCGAGCCTCGCGAATGGTCCGAAAGCGCTTCCATGAGCCGCCCAAAACTGTCACCATCGCGCCTTTTTTCATCAAGGCCATGGAGCGGGGTCAGCCCTTTGCGGACATCTGCGCGACGTTGCACTGCAGCGATGCGACAAACTGCCCCGGCATTGCCTTGAGCCCCTTGCGACCCTGTTGGCCGCCCTATTGACGCTATGCTAGCTTGGCGCTCGCCAGGAAGGCCGCCAACAGCTGGGAACGCACCCGATCACATGAGGACCGCACATGGCCCAGGCCACGCCCGCGCTGGAAATCCGCAATCTGCACAAACGCTACGGCGAGCAGGAAATTCTCAAGGGCATTTCGCTGACCGCACGCGACGGTGACGTGATCTCCATCCTGGGGTCGTCCGGCTCCGGCAAGTCCACCCTGCTGCGCTGCATCAACCTGCTGGAAAACCCCCACCAGGGCGAAATCCTCGTCGCCGGCGAAAGCCTCAAGCTCAAGGCCGCCAAGAACGGCGACCTGGTGGCTGCCGACAACCGCCAGATCAACCGCCTGCGCAGCGAAATCGGCTTCGTGTTCCAGAATTTCAACCTGTGGCCGCACATGTCGATTCTCGACAACATCATCGAGGCGCCACGCCGCGTGCTCGGCCAGAGCAAGGCCGAGGCCATCGAGGCTGCCGAGGCCCTGCTGAACAAGGTGGGCATCTACGACAAGCGCCACAGCTACCCCGCCCAGCTTTCCGGTGGCCAGCAGCAACGCGCCGCCATCGCCCGTACCTTGGCCATGAAGCCCAAGGTGATCCTGTTCGACGAGCCAACCTCGGCACTCGATCCGGAAATGGTCCAGGAAGTGCTTAACGTTATCCGCGCACTGGCCGAAGAAGGCCGTACCATGCTGCTGGTGACGCACGAGATGAACTTTGCCCGCCAGGTGTCCAGTGAAGTGGTCTTCCTGCACCAGGGCCTGGTTGAAGAGCAGGGATCGCCGCAGCAGGTCTTCGAGAACCCGGCCTCGGCGCGTTGCAAGCAATTCATGTCCAGCCACCGCTAACGGAGCAATACATGCACACTTACAAGAAGTTCCTCCTGGCAGCCGCTGCCACCCTGGTGATGTCGGCGAATGCCATGGCCGCGGAAAAACTGCGCATGGGTATCGAAGCTGCCTACCCACCGTTCAACAACAAGGATGCCAGCGGTAACGTCGTCGGCTTCGACAAGGACATCGGCGACGCCCTGTGTGCCAAGATGAAGGTCGAGTGCTCGGTGGTGACCTCCGACTGGGACGGCATCATCCCCGCCCTGAACGCCAAGAAATTCGACTTCCTGGTGTCGTCGCTGTCGATCACCGACGAGCGCAAGCAGGCGGTTGATTTCACCGAGCCGTACTACTCCAACAAGCTGCAGTTCATCGCACCGAAGAACGTCGACTTCAAGACCGACAAGGCCTCGCTCAAGGGCAAGACCATCGGCACCCAGCGCGCCACCCTGGCCGGCACCTGGCTGGAAGACAACTACGGCAGCGACATCGACATCAAGCTGTACGACACTCAGGAAAACGCCTACCTGGACCTGGTGTCCGGCCGCATCGACGGCATCCTGGCCGACAAGTACGTGCAGTACGAGTGGCTGAAAAGCAAAGACGGCTCGAACTTCGAGTTCAAGGGTGAGCCGGTGGTCGACAGCGACAAGATCGGCATTGCCGTGCGCAAGGGTGACACCAAGCTGCGCGACGACCTGAACAAGGCCCTGGCCGAAATCAAGGCCGACGGCACGTACAAGAAAATCAACGACAAGTACTTCCCGTTCAGCATCGAATGATCCGCCCTGACCTGCGCGCCCTCGCGGCGCGCCGGTCCCTAGAATGACCTGCCCATGAATATCGACCTGCACGGATTCGGTCCGGCCATGATGGCCGGCACCTTGATGACCGTAAAACTGGCGCTTTGCGCCCTGCTGCTGGGGCTGGTCCTGGGCCTGCTCGGCGCCCTGGCCAAGACTTCCACGATCAAGCCACTGCAATGGCTTGGCGGCTTCTACTCCACCCTGGTGCGCGGCGTGCCCGAATTGCTCTGGGTGTTGCTCATCTACTTCGGCACCGTTGGCTTGATGAACAGCCTCGGTGATGCCCTGAACATGCCGGGCCTGGAGCTTAGCGCCTTCGCCGCCGGCGTGATCGCCTTGGGCCTGTGCTTTGGCGCCTATGCCACCGAAGTGTTCCGTGGTGCGATCCTGGCGATCCCCAAGGGCCACCGCGAGGCTGGCCTGGCACTTGGCCTGTCCCAGGGCCGCATCCTGTCGCGGATCATCCTGCCGCAGATGTGGCGCATCGCCCTGCCGGGCCTTGGCAACCTGTTCATGATCCTGATGAAAGACACCGCGCTGGTGTCGGTGATCGGCCTTGAGGAAATCATGCGCCATGCGCAGATCGGCGTGACGGTCACCAAGGAGCCATTCACCTTCTACATGGTCGCTGCCTGCATCTACCTGAGCCTGACCATCATAGCCATGACCGGCATGCACTTCATGGAAAAACGCGCCGCTCGCGGCTTTGCGAGGGCCGAATAAATGAATTGGGAAGTCATCATCAAATGGCTGCCGCGCCTGGCCCAGGGTGCGACCCTGACCCTGGAGCTGGTGGCCATTGCCGTGGTCGCCGGGTTGATCCTGGCCATCCCGCTGGGCATCGCCCGCTCTTCGCGCCACTGGTACGTGCGGGCGGTGCCGTTCAGCTACATCTTCTTCTTCCGTGGCACGCCGCTGCTGGTGCAGCTGTTCCTGGTGTACTACGGCCTGGCGCAGTTCGATGCGGTGCGTTCCAGCTCGCTGTGGCCGTACCTGCGCGATCCGTTCTGGTGCACGGTGCTGACCATGACCCTGCACACCGCCGCCTACATTGCCGAGATTCTGCGCGGTGCGCTGCAGTCGATTCCTAAGGGTGAAATCGAGGCGGCACGGGCGCTGGGCATGTCGCGGGGCAAGGCGCTGTTCTACATCATGCTGCCACGCGCTGCGCGCATTGGCTTGCCGGCGTACAGCAACGAAGTGATCCTGATGCTCAAGGCCAGTGCCCTGGCCAGTACCGTGACCCTGCTGGAACTGACCGGCATGGCCCGCACCATCATTGCCCGCACCTACCTGCCGGTGGAAATCTTCTTCGCCGCCGGGGTGTTCTACCTGGTGATCTCATTCGCGCTGGTGCAGGGCTTCAAGTTGCTGGAGCGCTGGTTGCGGGTTGATGCCTCGCAGGGGCGCTAGCTGACACCTGGGCCCGGTAGGAGCGAGCGTAGCTCGCGATGCGCCGCGAACGCGGCGCCCACCCCATCAGCCAAAAATAAACACCAGGCCCCACCATGCCCGCCTACCTCCACAGCCACCAGCTCGCCAGCCGCTTCCAGGCCCTCGACCAGTTCCTGGCCGAGCACCAAGCGCTGTGGAAACCCAGGCCCTTTACCACCCTGCGCCTGGGCTGGGAAAGCCAGTACCCGGAACTGGCCACACACCTGCGCCAGAGCCCCCTGGCCGACGCCGAAGCCAACATAGCCCCACAAGGCCTGCCCGCTCCATTCCCACAACTGGCCGCGCAAGCCGAGCAACTGTCGGCCATCGGCGAGCTTCCCGACACCGGCCTGCCCCCCGCCGGCCACCGCCTGGACGCCAACGTGCCCGGCCGCAAATGGCAACAGATCGAAGCCTTCGGCCGCCGCCTGGGCTTTGCCCAGCACAGCGGCCACTGGCTGGACTGGTGCGCCGGCAAAGGCCACCTCGGCCGCCGCCTGCTGCAACCCGGCCAACAACTCACCTGCCTTGAATACAACCCCGAGCTGGTTGCCGCCGGCCAGGCCCTGAGCGACCACCACCACCTGCCCGCGACCCACGTCCAACAAGACGTCATGGCCGCCGGCAGCTCCCAGTACCTGGGCCAGGACAAGAGCGTGGTCGCCCTGCACGCCTGTGGCGAACTGCATGTGCACCTGCTGCGCCAGGCCAGCCAGCAAGGCTGCCGCCAGCTGGCCGTTGCCCCCTGCTGCTACAACCGTATCGCCGGCGAGCACTACCAACCGTTATCCACAGCCGCGCAGCGCTCGCCGCTGCAGCTGACCCTCACCGACCTCGGCCTGCCGCTGAACGAAGCCGTCACCGCAGGTGCCCGCGTGCGCCAGCAGCGCGACTGCTCCATGGCCCGGCGCCTGGGGTTTGACCTGCTGCAGCGCGAGCAGCGCCAGTGCGATGAGTACCTGCCCACCCCGTCACTGCCTGTCGCCTGGCTAAGCAAGCCCTACGAGCAGTATTGCCGCGAGCTGGCCCAACTGCGCCACCTCGAACTGCACGGCAACCCTGATTGGGCCGCACTGGAAGCCGCTGGCTGGCAACGCCTGGCCGAGGTGCGCAACCTCGAACGCCTGGGCAACCTGTTCCGCCGCCCATTGGAACTGTGGCTGGTACTGGACCGCGCGTTGTACCTGGTGGAACAAGGCTACCAAGTGCGGCTCGGCACGTTCTGCGACTACCCCCTCACCCCACGCAACCTGCTTCTGCTGGCCGAGCGCGACCGTTAGCCACAGCACAACCTGTGGATAAGTCTGTGAACAAGCTTTTGATGACTGGATGGATCCAAGCGCTATTTAAAGCGTTCGGCTTATTCCTGCGTGCCTCTCAAGCCCAATAAAAACAGGCCTTTGCGCAAAGACCAGCGGTACGCCGGAACGGCATGCCTTTCGCGCAAGGGCAAGATGCCTCTTGTGCATAAGCCAA
This sequence comes from Pantoea sp. Ap-967, assembly GCF_011752565.1. Lineage (GTDB taxonomy): Bacteria > Pseudomonadota > Gammaproteobacteria > Pseudomonadales > Pseudomonadaceae > Aquipseudomonas. The sequence goes on along the minus strand of NZ_VWXK01000023.1, from coordinate 12,910 downwards.
AATTCGATTAGGCAGGGCCTGCGCCAGCCGCCCTTGGCCGGGCAGCGGTTCAGTGTGTGGTGCAAGCCATGAAAAAATCAGAAACACAGCAATTTATTATCGAATCACGATAATAATGTTTAATGAGCGCTCACCTCTTGCCTGGACGCTCCCATGACCTACGATCCCCGCCCCTCCAGCCTCCCCCGTCCCTTGATCGTGTTTTGCGCGGTGGCCCTTGCCTGGGTGGCTGCCGCAATCGAACTGGCCTCCCCTGGGCTGCTCTGGGCACTCGAATACGATGCCATGCTCGACGCCATCCTCACCGACAACGCCGTCAACCTGGGTGTACCTGACGCCGCTACATTCACTCCATCGAGCCTGCTCGCCGGCACCCTCATCGCGCTCGATTGCCTGGTCGCCCTGGCCTATGCCGCCCCCCTGTTCTTCTCTGGCCTGTGGTTCAGAAACCTGCACCCGACCAAGGCCTGGACCGATACCAACATCCGCTGGCTGGGCCGCATTGGCCTGCTGTGCCTGTGCATGCCGCTGATCAAGTCACTGGCAGGCATGGTGCAAAGCCTGGCCCTGAGTTCGGAACTTCCGCCCGGCTTGGTCGGGGTCAGCCTGGGCCTGGACTTCTCGTCGGCAGCCTTGTCGCAAATTGCCATGGGGCTGCTGTTGCTGGCCTTCGCAGCCATGATGCGCCATGCCAAATCGCTCCATGATGAGAACAGGTGCTATGTGTAAAGCCCTGTTCCGGCTCAGTGCCCTGACGTGCCTGTCGCTGTTGCTCGCCGGTTGTGGCCCTGGCTACTCCTACCGCTACGTGGCACCGGCGAGCGAAAGCGGGTTGGCCTGCGTGCGCGCCTGCTCCACCGAACTCAACCATTGCCGCCAACTGTCACGGCAACAGGCGCGCAACGACCAGGCCCGGTACGAAGCGGATCAGCGCGCCTTCCAATATTGCCGTGCAGGCAGAAGCAAGGCAGACGCCAACCGTTTCTGCCCGGCTCCGTCGGCCTTTTGGGGCAGCGACGCCTTCATGAGCGAAGGGTCCAGCTGCAAACAGGACTTCAACAGCTGCTACGTGGGTTGCGGCGGCCAGGTAGAGCGCGTGCAAAACGCCTACTGATCCAGGGAGTGCCAACATGAAGAAGCACGAGTTTGCCGGCTGCGCATTTCTGCTGACGCTAAGCGCCTGCTCGACCCTACCGTCCTACCCCACCTGGGAGGAGCCTTCGGTGGAAGTGGTGCGGCAGCAGCCGGCGGTGCATCAAGTTCCCTGCAAACGCAGGGGCTGCGACAACCACCGGCTGATCTTCGACCCCAGCCGCCCCGAGCCCAATGGCCGGGCCATGCACCGTGACTGGTAAGGTGCAAGGCATGACAGCCGACACATCCAAGGCCGGCAGATCGGTGTATCATCCGCATCTACCTACGAAAAATCTGACAACACCCATTCCTGAGTGCCCGTTGCCCATGCCCGCTTGCAGGCTGACGAGCGATGGACGAACCCCGGATGAATCACTGCATATGCCGATAATCATTCGCCTGGATGTGGTCATGGCCAGGAACAAGATGCGTTCCAAAGACCTGGCGGACATCATTGGCATCACCGAGGCGAATCTGTCGCTGCTGAAGAACGGCAAGGTCAAGGGCATCAAGATGGAAACCCTCGACAAACTCTGCCGGGCGCTTGGCTGCCAGCCGGGTGATTTGTTGGAACACAGCGATACCTGACACCGATGATGCAGCCCATGAAACCAAGAACGGACTCCACGAACGTGCCCCAAATTCCAACCTTCGCCCTCCTGGCCTTGACGCTGACGCTGACGCTTGCCGGTTGCTCGGGCAGCCGCCCACCTGCAGAACACAACGAGCTGGGCTGGAACACGCCCGGCATGCAACTGGGCGGCGACAACGGCCTGCCTTTGCGCGTACAAAGCCCCTGCCGCAAGCGTGGCTGCGACAACGACAAGCTGTTTTTCAACCCCGGCAAGACCGAGCCGAGCGCCAATACCCTGCACCGCGGCTGGTAAGAAAATATCCTTTCCGGTCGGTGACTTAGGCTATTTGCATGCTTTCGCAAGGAAGTGGTTTACAGGCGCCAACCGATCGTTATAATGACGCCCCATTGCCGGTATAGCTCAGATGGTAGAGCAACTGACTTGTAATCAGTAGGTCCCGGGTTCGATTCCTGGTGCCGGCACCATTCAAGGTTCCATAGAAGGCTTTCAAAATCTCTGGAACCCCCGAAAAACCCGCCTTCTGGCGGGTTTTTTCGTTTTGGCGTTCCGTCGGATTCCGGGGGTAGCCAGCGCTAATAAGGGTAGTTTTAAGGATAGAGGTCCGTTTCGATATCGGAGACTACCCTTATGGCCCGCACCACTGCCCCGCTTACAGACACCGCCTGTCGCACGGCAAAGCCCAGAGAGCGCGAGTACAAGCTATTCGACGGCGATGGTCTTTACCTACTTGTGCAACCCAACGGCCGCAAAGGCTGGCGGCTCAGGTACGTGAAACCCGATGGCCGCGAAGGCCTGACCGCCCTCGGCAGCTATCCAGTGGTCGGGCTGGGCGATGCGCGCCGCAAGCGCTTCGAGATCAAGCAGCAGCTCGCCAACGGCATAGATCCCATCCAGTACAAGCAACAAACCAAGACCCAAGCCGTGATCAACGGCCGCACCTTCGAAAGCGTTGCGCTCGACTGGCATGCGAGCATGGTGCCGAAGTGGGCACCCGGCCACGCCAAGACAGTGCTCAGCCGATTGAAAACTCACGTATTCCCTTTGATCGGTGCCAGAGCAATCGTTGAGTTGGACACCCACGACCTCATGCAGCCACTGGAAGCCGTGACGAAGCGCGGCACCATCGACGTGGCGCTCAGGATCAAGAACTACCTGCAAAGCATCATGCGCGAAGCCAAACGGCTGCGGCTGATCACAGCGAACCCAGCTCACGACCTCGATGGCTCGATCAAGACACCACGGGTAACTCACAGACCCGCACTACCCTTATCGCGACTGCCAGAGCTACTGGCATGCATCGAGGACTACAGAGGCCGCCCGCTCACGCGCCTCACGGTGATGCTGTCATTGCATGTATTCGTACGCTCCAGCGAACTGCGCTTCGCCCGCTGGAACGAATTCGACCTCAAGCGCGGAATCTGGGAAATCCCCGACACCCGCCCGGCGCTGGACGGCGTGCCGTTTTCCACAAGGGGTACGAAGATGGCCGGGGACATTCACGTTGTACCCTTATCACCGCAGGCAGTGGCCTTGCTTGAGCAGATTCACGCGATAACCGGCAAGTTCGACCTGGTGTTCGCGGGGGATGCCAAACCGTGGAAACCAATGTCCGAGAACACGGTGAATGCCGCGCTCAGGACGATGGGCTATGACACCAAGGTAGATATCTGCGGCCACGGGTTCCGAGCCATGGCGTGTAGTGCGCTGGTTGAGTCCGGGTTGTGGTCGGAGACGGCTATCGAGCGGCAGATGAGTCACAAGGAACGCAACAACGTACGGGCCGCTTATACCCACAAGGCCGAGTTCCTCGAAGAGCGCCGGATGATCATGACCTGGTGGAGCCGGTTTCTGGAGGCGAACCGCGAAGACCATGTGACGCCGCATGAGTTTGCCAAGCAGACGGGCGAGAACGTCACGCGCCTTCGCAGTGCCAAGAGGACTGAGTAGCCCGCCGCACCACCTCCCCAAGCTCGCTGTGAAGTTACCCACAGCTCCGCATCAAGCTCCTCCGCGCGGGTCCATTGAAACGAGGCGGCGATGCCGCCCCGTTTCAATGGACCTAACCTTATTAAAAAGTGACTGGCACAGCTATCGTCTTTGGAAAACCACTGATGTCCACCGGGGGATAGTTTTATCCACAGGCGCTAACCACCTGAAATCGCTCTACTTGACGAACTTTGTCCACAAGCGTAGACCGGTACATGCAAGCGCTGCCGAGGCAGCCGAATGTGGCCTGAAACCTGAAAGGTCACGCCGCCACCGCGGTGGTTCAACCCCCAAGTACGATTCGCGTCCGGTAGCTCGTACGGTCACTACCCATGTGATGGATGCCAACTAAACATCATTGCCCCTGCGGCAGCCACCCTACCCTTCTGTCCAGCAGCAACCTATCCGCTTGGCCATTTCGTATGCGCCAACCTGCGCCCGTCTCTTTCTCCTGGAAAGAGACGGGCGCTTCTACCACTGCTGCAGCTCACGTCGCACATGGCTTTGCGGCAATTCCCCTCGTGACAATTGGCGTGACAAACGCCGATGCCACCAGCAACAGCGCTGCAGATGATGGTGCCGCAGACCACGGAATGGACTGCACCTGACTGACAGTCAGGCATGCCCCAGTCATCGCATTGCTGCGTTCACCCGGCTCAGGATCTTCAGGTGCTGGTTTCGTCAGCCAGTGCTGCCTCCACCCGCCCACCGGTCACGGTGCCAAGGAGGCCAGATCATGAGATGCACTTGCTCCTGGTCATAAGGAGCCGCCAGTCCCGCGTAGTGGACAATCCCCACAGGTCGCAGGGGCCTCGATCCCTGATAACACTCAGCATTCTTGGCGGGATGACGTGGGGCGAGGATCGGAGAACGGCAGATGAGGTGACCGATATGGCATTGGTGGGTAGACGCGATGGTCGTAATTTCGGCTATGGCAGGCAATTGAGCTACGCAGGACCGCAGGCGCTGAAAGACATGTTTGGCGGCGGCCACTACGGCACGGTGAAGGCACACTGTGATCGGTGGCAGGCATTCGTGAAGTGGTGCCGCTCAGAGCAGGGGCCGGGTATCAATGATGCGCGGCAGATTGATCGGAAGGTATTGGCGGACTATGCGGCGTATCTGCGCGAAGTGGTTGGGCGCGGTGACCTCGCCGTCAGCACTGCCCAAAACCGGCTATCCAGCGTTAATAGGACCATGGCAGCGCTTCGCGGTGATCAGTACGTGAAATTGCCCAGCCCGAGCAAGGCGTTAGGCATGCTGCGCACCGGGGTTCGACTGTCGGTGCCGCAGGGTCAAGACCGCGAACAGGTTAAGCAGATCGTCGATGCACTTTGCCGCGATCATCAGCAACGGGCCGCCGCGATTGTATTGTTGCCACGAGCCACCGGCATGCGCTTACGTGAGGCCATTTTGGCTGACCTGCCAAGGCTGAGTCGTGAGGCTAACGACCTAGGCAGGATCAACATCCAGGATGGCACCAAAGGCGGCCGAGCTGGCGCCTCAGCGCCACGATGGATTGCGGTGGACCACCATGTTCAAGACGCACTTGGGTTTGCACGGCAGGTGTCGCCTGCGAGTAGCCGCAACCTGATTGCGCCAGACAAAAGCTATCTGAATGTTCTGCAGGAAATCATCCGCCCAGCGCGGGACGTCCTGCATGCACACAAGCTCAAAGGCTTCCATGAGCTACGAGCGGCGTACGCATGTGAGCGCTATGAGCAGATCACCCAGCACTGCGCCCCAACTAACGGTGGTGAATGTCAGCAACTAGACAGCTGTCTTGATCGTAAGGCACGGATGCAAATCAGCTATGAATTAGGGCATGGTCGGATTGATGTGGTCGCTGCCTATATAGGAGGACGCCCATGAGTAGCCCTTTCGACATGGAACTCTTCCTAGCTGGAGTGCTGACCGGATCGCAAACTACGCGGCAACGGCATTTGCGGCAGGCGAAAGTCATGCAGAATAAAATCGCGGAGCGCTGGCAGCGAGAAACGCCATGGGCTTGGCAGAAAAAGCACGTGACCTGGTTTCTAAAATTTTATCTGTGCCACCACACTTATTCGACTCGATACTACTACCTATTGACCACGCACCTGATAACTCGCAGATTAGAGAAGTCTTGGATATTTTATATTAGCCATTAGAAAGTCGACAAGATCATATGAGTGCTTCAACAGAATGATAATCTCTGACGCCATAGGTAAAAACTCGCAACCAGCCAATACTAAAGCCATACAGATACAATCCAAATATTCAAATCGAGCTTTTTTTGGCGCGAAAACCGGCATGTTAAATTATGACCAGTCCATACCTAAACTCATCACTGATGAAAGTAATAGGTGTGAATACAGCACCTAGGGCTAGCAATCTTTTCATACCACTCATCGGGTCGCATCAACAGCACCAACCGAAGACCTGTAAGTTATCGATTCCAAGACGGAGAGGGTTGAGCTTATCCCTTACATATGGTATATAGAGCCATCATTTTTACAGGCGTCAGTGATGAACATTAAAGTATCAGAAGGTTTTTTTATGTCTTCTGAGCCCGAAGAGATTAGCCCTATAAGTCCTCCTGGCGTTTTAAGCCTTTTTTGCGGCGCCGGCGGTCTTGATATCGGCTTTTTGAATCAAGGTTTTTCAGTGCCTTTAGCGGTTGACTTTGATGCATCAGCAATTAGAACCTATAATCAAAATCATCCTGGCGAAACTGCTATAAAGCTTGACCTTCTTACAATTTCCCCGGAAGACCTATATCAGAAGTCCCTAGCCTCTCAACAGGGCGATAATAATATTCAAGGAATTATTGGGGGGCCTCCTTGCCAAGGCTTTTCAAGAGGAAACGTAGGGCGATGCCCTACCGATCCACGCAATCAGCTTGCAATGAAGTATGCTGAAATAGTTAATCATTTTCACAAAAAGTCAGGCATAAAATTTTTTCTATTTGAAAATGTACCAGAAATTTTAGCCAAGAAAAATGTAGACTTCCTTACTTTACTTAGAAAGCGTCTCTCTAAAAATTTCAACATCTACGAAAAAGAATTAAATGCTTGCGATTTCGGCGTACCTCAAAATCGCAGACGCTACTTTATAGTTGGCATTGCAAAAAGTGTAGATAACAAGAGCTTTGAGTTCCCCGTGGCGTCAAATCTCCCCGTCAAAACTGTTTCTGATGCAATCAAAGGTTTACCTGAGCCATATTTTTTCCAGCGTGGAACTTCAGCGCCAGAGATCCCGTATCACCCTAATCACTGGACGATGCAGCCGAAATCCAAGCGATTTTCATCTGGTGAAATGCCACAGGGCGGTAGGTCTTTTATCAAACTGGCTTGGGATAAACCTAGTCGAACCGTTGCGTATGGAAATAGGGAGATTCATGTTCACCCTGATGGCCATAGACGATTAAGTATCTATGAAGCTATGCAATTACAGGGATTTCCTTTTGGTTATTCTCTCTGGGGAAGCTTGAGCGCCCAAGTTAAGCAAATATCAAACGCTGTTGCCCCTCCGGTAGCAGAGGCTTTAGCAAATAGCGTTAAAAAGTACCTATTTACTTAAAGGTGGATACATGGATGTCACAGTAGACGCAAATGAGAGCACTGAAGGTGATGTTAATTTAAAGCTAGACAATGCCCTTGTTTCAGGCGATACAGTTACAGCTCGTTTGATGACAGATGAGCGCGTATTTGCGCGTATCACCGATGGTATTTATCGTGACCCAGCATCCGCGCTACGAGAGCTGATAGCCAACGCCTACGACGCCGATGCAACAGACGTTAGGGTCGAAACAGATTATCCTAGATTCAGTAAAATCTCAGTAAGGGATAACGGCAAAGGGCTTACCAAAGAGACCTTAGCACATGTCATTTGCCATATTGGGGGCAGTCTCAAGCGTACCAAGGAAGGGCAAAAGCATCAGATTTCCAGCGATGACGATGTAACTAAAAGCAAGGCTGGTAGACCCCTAATTGGTAAGTTGGGTATCGGACTATTCTCTGTATCCCAGATTACACATCATATCGTTATCATTTCAAAAGTCGCCGGCAGCAACAAACGGATATATTGCGACATTCTTCTTATGCCGCAGTCTGAAGCTATTCTTGAGAAGGAAGAAGATCAGAAATTTGTAACCGGCGAAGTTTCTATTAAGTTTGTTGACGCAGACGACTTAGATTCCCAAGGCACAGAAATTTTACTGCTAGACCTTCGTAGCCATGTAAAAGAAGCGTTGCTATCCAAGGTAACCTGGACATCCCTTCGGGAAAAAGAAGAGCGCGCAGCAGAAAGCTTGGAGCAAGCATCGGAAAGCGCAAGCTTAGATGATGAAGACGAATTCGACGGCAACATTGATATCATCGAGCCTATATATCATATCGGTGAAATTGATCCAGAGCACGGTGTGGTGCTGAAGGAAGCCAAACTCCCTTGGGATGGCAATGAAAGCGGAGAGGCGAAGTTTCGAGCTTTCGCTGAGAAAGTATTTAATATTTCTGACCCCGATCGAAGTTCCAAGGGCCCAAGCATAGAGCAACATTTAGATTACTACCTACGTATGCTTTGGGTACTTAGCCTGGCACTACCTATCCCATACTTGAAGAAACATCCGTTTGAGTTAGATTGCAACGACGGGGCTAGAATCTTCCAGATCGATAACAAGTCCAAAGGCAGCGCTGTCGATGTGACCCTGCTCCCAGGCCAGACAATAACAGATAAGTACAAGTTAAGATCTACTGCATCACACACGCTCCCGTTCGATGTTTATATTGATGGCGTTAAATTGCTTCGACCGCTTTCCTACGGTGATTTCGCACCAATTGAAGGTCATCCGATTGATAAGCCGTTGTTTTTTGTGGGCAGAGCAAAACCAGACTTAAGTGAAATCCCTGAGCAATATAGAGGCGGGGATTTAGAGTTTGAAGCTTACTTGTATTGGTCTAAGAAGATTGTACCTCGCGAACATAACGGGGTACTAATTCGGATCAACGGGGCTAGCGGAACGCTTTTCGAAGAAAATTTCCTGAAATATCAAGTTTCAGAACAAACAAGGCTACGACAAATCACCGCAGAGATTTTCGTGATAAAAGGCCTTGATGCTGCACTGAACATTGACCGAGAGTCGTTCAACATTGCCCACCCACATTTCCTGATCATTAAGAACTGGTTACACAGTGCTTTGCGACAGTTGATGAACAAGCATAAGTATCTATCTAGCGACGTAAACAAGACAGTTCTACAAGAGCGAAAAGCTGAAAGCTTCCTACAACTTCGTGAAATCGTTGCAGCTTCGGCTAAAAACCAAGGCGTGACAGAGTTTAAAGAGGCAACATATGTTGCCCCGGCCAAGGTACATTCGCTTTTCCCTGATGACTTGAGGGACAAGGGAAAGCTCGAACTTAATGACTCGGTGTTAAAGCCTCTCCAAACCCGCAAAAACTATACCGTCAAGGACAAACTACGTCATTCATTGAACGAAGAAAAAGCTAAGTCGCTTGCATCGCTACTTAGCATCTACGGGATTGACGATTTTCTACCTGAAGAAAAATTCGAAAGTTTGATCTCCGCCATTCTCGAAGTTATGATTCTAGAGATTAAGAAATGAGCGATAAGGACATCGAAAGCACTGAAGATCCGTTCGATGGCGGTGGTGATTTTTTGGCGGACGTTGCCCCCAAGGTCACTGTACACACATCTCCTCAATTGAAAACAGACTTTGCTCCCTGGCATAAGCCTAGAAAGCAGTGGATTCGTGACCGTCAGTGGGGTGTATTAACGCGTGCGGTGATAAAACAGCTTGGCTTGCGAGATAGCGGTCGCCCGCTCAGCTACCTGAGTTTGCCTGGAGTGGATTTATTAGACGTAAGATCTCTGGAAGATGTCTTAAATGAGAACAACGTTAAACTGAGTTTTTTGGGCTTAAATTTCATCGAGAAAGGGGATTCAGAAGTTCATGCTGAGCAAGCTCTCTCTCTAAATGAGGTTCGCTCATTAGATTTTGTTGACAAGAACAGTAGTGTCATCAACGAACGGTTTGAAGACCTCTGCAATGCGGACTCTATCGCTAATCAGCGAGTATTGGCAAAGCATAAGACGTTCGACATCATCAATATCGATCTATGCGCTTCATTCGCACGCCATAAGCCAGGCACTTGGAATAGCCTGTATACTGCCATTCACAAACTAGTTGCGCACCAAGCATTTTATAGGTCTGAGGATTGGGTCTTTTTGATCACCAGCCGTAATGACAAGAGCAAAGTAGACGCCACGGCATTTGCTACTCTAATTGGATCTATTGTAGATTCTTTTGGTGATGAAATAGCATCCAGTTATCTTGAAGAAAAATTCGGCATTAACTTTAGAGAGTTTAAGGATGCCTCTTATAGTCAAGCCAGATTGACCTCTTTGGAACACAGAAATTGTTTCACGTCAGCATTCGGGATCTGGAAATTGCGCCTGCTCATTGGTGGAAGCCCTAGCAGCAAAGCCGACATGCATCCGCCGTATGGGTACCATGTTGAGTCCGAAGATGCCGTTACAGATATGGTCTCGATGTCTTTTTGGTGTTCGCGGGTGCCTCAAGCTCACGCAGATTTGTCGGGCCTGTCTGGTTTCAAACCTGAGGACCAAGCAACTAGACAGCAAGCAATTTTCAAAACCTCTGCAGACAAAATTGTGAACAGCTCTATAGGATGCATTGATTTGGATCGCCACTTACTCGATAACCCTCAAGAGTTTGAACAAGCGGTTAGTAGATCAAAAAACCTACTGAAAAAAGCGCGTTACTCCATTGATAAATACGAAGAGTGGGTTGAAGCCCAACAAGTGAAGATTTCTCAAATGGTCAATGCAAACCAGGCTGCAGCGAGTTAAGCGCAGAACTCGGGTGAAGCGTCGGTGTTGAAATCTATCAACGCCGACGCGCGAATATTGGAAAAACACCTGAAGGACAGCGCCCACCCATGTGGTATGTAAACATAAATTTTCGTAACCGAGTCAGTGCAAAAGGGTAGTTTTAGGGATAGAAGAATTTCAATTTGCATAAAACTACAAAAATTTCAGCCAATTAAGATTTCTTTCGACTCCTGGTGCCTTAAAATGGCTCACCGAAGGTGAGCCATTTTGCTTTCCAGCCCCCACCTCGCTCTGAAAACATCGGTAAATCTGTATATCCAAAAATCGCACTACTCCCTCAATCGATTCCATGCATAAAATACTCAACAGGCACCTCAAAAAACTCCGCAAACCCCTTTATCTGTACAACAGTCATCTTCCTTTTTCCATTCAATATCTCAGATATAGCACTCTGCGATGCAATATTGGAAAGATCCCGTTGCTTGACCTCGCGTAATTCCATGAGAAACCCCAATGCCTCCGACTGGCTGGCCATGGGCACAAGCACTGTTTCTCTCTCGTACTCATAAACCCGATCCGCCACCATCTCGGCAAATTTCGCAGCCACATGCCCTTCGCTATCAGCATGGGAATACAGCTCGTCGATCAAGGCCATCCGCACCTGCAACTCATCATCATCCTTGATCGGATCGCTACAGGCCGATAGCAGCGAAGTCATCGTGACTACTTGATCACTCAAGCAGTCAAGTAATGGTGAAATATTAGCAATGAATGAATCTAATCCTAATGTTTCGACTTTATCACGCTTCATTTTCTTCACCTCTAAATTCATTTGCATCTTGGCCTCATAAGCTGGCGACTATCTAACATCATTCCTGCACCATCTGTCATATTCCGCATGTGACAAGATTGACTTGATGAAGATCGTGCCGGCCCTGGTATTGATCCAGGTAATAATTCGACATTCAGTCCCTTTGATATCAAACACATAAATATCAAGCGGCCCCTTCTGGCTGGCTGACCTCAGCTTTGACGAGGGTACACGGTCAACGTTCCAACCCGATGCTGTTTCCCAGACCGCCTTTAGCTGCTGGTAGGATTCAAAGCGGAGGCTGGCCCGGTCGAACGTCGCCAACCACAGGCTCAGTGCTTCTTTCCACTGTGCGTGGGAAGTCATGGCATCTGTGACTGCTCTTTTTGTAATTACCCGCATAAGCACTCTTCCAGCTTTCTACCTCGTGAAATTTATCTCATATCCAGATATCTGTCAAACAGATATCTGGATATGAGATGGCTACCTCCGTACAGCCCCAAGGCCCGCAGTTTTCCCATTTTCACAACACGCTACTCGCAAGGAAATTAGGTGATTGGGCACGGCAGGAGCGCTGGAGGGTGGGGAATTTAGCGCAGTCGGTAGCAGTTGATGGGGGCGGAAATGTTTCTCGATTTATGCCTGGCAACATCCTGTTGCTTTCGCTGACGGAACGAGCTTGAGCACAAAAATTTTTGGGAAATCCATGCTTCGCTCAGCGATCAGTAGCAGATTGAGCATGACTTGCTGAAGCCGGTTTCTGGAGGCGAACCACGAGAGGCACGTTTCGCGGGAGGCTCGCAAGTCTGGTGGGTGGTCACACGCCTGCGAAGGCCTTCCCTCACGCAGCCCTCTGCCCCAAGCTCTCCCACCCCAAACACGCCAGCGCCAACGTACGCGGAACCACCTCCTGTCCACTGCTATACCGGCTAATGCTACGCGCGCTCACCCCCAGCGCTTCGGCCGCCTGCTCCAGCGTCATACGGTGCCGCAAGCGCCACTGAATGAATATTCGAGTGTTTTCGTCAGGCGCAGCTTGGGCAAGCGCGTCCAGCAAGAGCGTGTCGGCACCGATCTGGATATCCAGGTCCGGCCATACAACCGACCATCCCCCGTCACCCAAAACAACGCCCTCGAACGCCTTGCGCTTGGCCAGTGGAGCCAAACCCGGATGGTTTTTGAGCGCGTCGCTCATCTCCAGGGTGTAACGCTGACCATTGGTAAAGGTCAGCTCAAGGCTGTTGCCCGAACGAGGCTGAACACCCCGTAGACGAGGACGTTTCATCGATGCCATTTCATCCAATCCTTCAACTGACCGGCCTGATTAGCCGCAACACACACTAGGACCCAGCACCTTGGCAGGTGCTCTCCCTTGTTCTGTAGACATGGACAAGCAATATAGCCGTAAGCGCTCCATGAACCCCACATTTAAAGCGCTTACCTGATCCCCGATGCTGTGCTCCCGATTTCTTTCTGGAGTCTGCCGACGATGATGCGCCCCGACGCCAAAGTCGAAAAAGTCTATCTCTAC
>NZ_VWXK01000022.1 GCF_011752565.1 Pantoea sp. Ap-967 | reverse complement strand
CCTGGGGGATTGGCGCGCGAACGCCTTGGCGCATGCCTGGATATCGCGGCGTACAAACAAGGGGCCGCGCGCGGTGGCCACATGAACACTGGCCCGAAACAAACGTAGGAGCGAGCAAAGCTCGCGAAGCGCCGCGCGGGCGGCGCTCGATCTCACAGGCGCCACATCTATAAAGGCAGGCACCTATAAAGGCAGGCACCTAGAAAACCACCCTTGCACCCCACCCCGGCAATTGCGCACTATATTGCACACCCCCCTCCCCCCCCCCTCGACACCTCCCCGAACTACACAACACACCCCCCAGCCCGCGCTCCCGCCCCTCACCCCCCGCCCCCCCCAAGGATAGCCGCGCAGAAATGAACACCCAGCCCCGCAGCCTGGCCGCCACGCTCTTTCCCATCGGCCTGCTGCTCATCGCCATGGCCTCCATCCAGTCCGGCGCCTCACTGGCCAAAAGCATGTTTCCCATCATCGGCGCGCAAGGCACCACCACCCTGCGCCTGATCTTCGCCAGCATCATCATGCTGCTCATCCTGCGCCCTTGGCGGGTGCGCATGACCGCCAACACCCTGCGCAATGTGGTCATCTACGGCATGTCCCTGGGCGGCATGAACTTCCTCTTCTATATGTCACTGCAAACCACACCCCTGGGCATCGCCGTGGCGCTGGAGTTCACCGGCCCCCTGGCAGTGGCACTGTTCGCCTCGCGCCGCGCCCTGGATTTCCTCTGGATTGCCCTGGCAGTCGCCGGCCTGCTATTGCTGCTGCCCGTCGGCCATGGCGGCCAACCGCTCGACCTGCAGGGGGCGGTCTATGCCCTGGGCGCCGGCGTGTGCTGGGCGCTGTACATCCTGTTTGGCCAACGCGCCGGCGCCGAGCACGGCATTCAGAGTGCGGCGCTCGGTGTAGTGGTCGCCGCCATTTTTGTCGCCCCCATCGGCATCGTGCATGCCGGCAGCGCCCTGCTTACACCGGCAGTCATTCCCGTGGCGCTGGCAGTCGCCCTGTTGTCCACCGCCCTGCCCTACAGCCTGGAGATGGTCGCCCTGACCCGCATGCCCGCACGCACCTTCGGCACCCTGATGAGCATCGAGCCGGCCATCGGCGCGCTGTCCGGGCTGCTGTTCCTGGGTGAGGTACTGAGCTCCACCCAATGGCTGGCCATCCTTGCCATCATCACGGCTTCAGTTGGCGCCACCCTGTCCATGCGCAGGGAAGCGAACCCGCCGGTTGCCGCGGACTGATTTGAGAAATATTTGCATTTGAGACGGTATTAACCATTGTCCCAGCCTGCCTGGCTGATTAAGCTGTCACAAAATCATAATCTTTACGCTATCTACTGATGCAAACACGGAAGCTGGGGAACCTTCAGGAAGAACCGAAGCGATAACGACAGGGCCCGACAACCGAGCGGCCCTGCAATTAAGGACAGGCATGAAACGTATTTTGCTCATCCTGGCAATCCTGGCCATTGCTGGATGCGCCGCAACGGCCAAGACTGAAGTCAAGCGGGGGAAGAAGGGCATGCATATCAATTGCTCCGGCCTCTCCTCGTCATGGGACAAGTGCTACAGCAAGGCAGAATCTGCCTGCAGCTCACGCGGCTACAAAGTCATCGCCCGCTCCGGCGACGCCGACGAAGAACCGGGGGACTACCTGTTTGGTATCAACCCGGCGGGCTACACCAGCCGCAGCATGATCGTCATCTGCAAATAAATGAAAATGGCAGCCGCTGGCTGCCCTTTTCCGTTCACGCCCCGCCTGCCCTCACACGGTAGCCGTGCGCGCCTGCAGCCAGGCCAGCGCCTCTCCCTGCAGCAAGGGCGCCAGGCGTTCACGCACCGTGGCGTGGTAGCCGTTCAGCCACTCCCGTTCCTCTGCAGTTAGCCGTTCAGGCAGCAGGCAGCGCGTGTCGATCGGGCACAGCGTCAGCGTCTCGAAGGCCAGGAAGTCACCAAATTCGCTCTTGCCCTGCTCGCGATTGACCACCAGGTTCTCGATCCGCACGCCCCAGGCGCCAGGGCGATAGGTACCAGGCTCAATGGAACTGATCATGCCCGCCTGCATCGCGGTCTGCGGCGTGGTCGCCGCCTGGTAGGCGATCACCTGCGGCCCCTCGTGCACATTCATGAAATAACCCACGCCATGGCCAGTACCGTGCCCATAGTCGACCTGGTCGGCCCAGATCGGCGCCCGCGCGATGGCATCGAGCAGGGGCGAAAGAATCCCTCGCGGGAAGCTGGCACGGGACAAGGCGATCATGCCCTTGAGCACACGGGTGCAGTCCTGCTTCTGGGCAAGGCTTGGCGTGCCGATAGGCACCATGCGGGTGATATCGGTGGTGCCACCCAGGTACTGCCCGCCCGAGTCGATCAGCAACAGGCCATCGCCCTCGATCCGCGCATGGGACTGCTCGGTGGCGCGGTAATGCGGCATCGCGCCATTGGCGTTGAAGGCGGCAATGGTCGAGAAACTCAATGAAACGAAGCCCGGGCGCCGGGCTCGGGCGGCGCTGAGCTGTTCATCGACGGTCAGCTCGGTGAGCACTTCGCGGCCCTGATGGGCCTCGAACCAGGCGAAGAATTCGCACAGCGCCGCACCATCCTGCGCCATGACCTGGCGAATATGCTGCAACTCAGCGTCCCCCTTGCGTGACTTGCTCAAGGTGGTTGGGTTGAGCCCTTCAACCAACTGCACATCCGCATTCAGGTGCTTCACCAGGCCACAGGTCACCCGGGCCGGGTCCAGCAGCACGCGACTGCTCGCCGGCAGTGCGGCCAATGCCGCGTGGATCTCGCTGTAGGCACGCACCTGGACCCCGTCGGCTTCGAGGATACGCCGCAGCGGCGCGTCGACCTTGTCTGCCGCCACGAACAACGTCGCCTCGCGCTCACCGATCAAGGCGAAGGAAACGAACACAGGGTTGTAGGACACGTCGCTACCGCGCAGGTTGAACAACCAGGCGATGTCGTCCAGGGTCGCGATAAAGTGCCAGTGCGCGCCTTTCTCGGCCATGGCCTGGCGCAGCTGGCCAAGTTTTTCCTGGCGGCTGACCGTGGCGTAAGGCGGCAGGTGCTGGTAAACCGCATTACCCGGCAACGCCGGCCGCCCCTCCCACACTTCGGCCAGCAGGTCCCGATCGCTGAGCAACCGCACATCGCGTGCGCGCAGGCGCTCTTCCAGCTGGCGGGCCGAGGCCAGCGCCATGACCGCGCCATCCACCGCGACTGCGCCCTGGGCCGGCACGTTGTCGCCCAGCCACTCCAGCGCCCCCGGCTTGCCGGGTAGCAGCTTCATCAGCTCGATGCCACTGCCGGCCAGCTCGCGCTCGGCCTGCTCCCAGTAACGGCTGTCCACCCACACACCGGCAAAGCCCGCCGTCACCACCAGGGTGCCGACCGAGCCATCGAACCCGGACAACCAGCGCCGCCCTTGCCAATACCCCGGCAGGTACTCGGACAGGTGTGGGTCGGCCGAGGGCACCAGCAAGGCATCGACGCCCTCCCTGGCCATGACCGCGCGCACCCGCGCCAGGCGCTCCGGCACGTGTTGCTCGATGGTGGTCTGAACGTTCATGCGCACTCCTGCGGACATCGTGGTTGATCCAGACTGAGGATAATGGAACAGCCACCTCGACGCCGCAATCGCCGCGACCGACCCACGGCATCCTCTGCCCAACACGCCACCGGCAAAACAGACGCTTCCTACAACCACAGGCAACCACCGATCATGCGCAGCTGAACTTCCCGCCAACCGGGGCTTCACAACCAGTACATTCATTGCACACAGGCACGCCCCATGCCCAGTGCCCACAACGGGCCGAAAACGGCCCTGGTGCTGCTCGATACCCGCGAGCACACACCAGAACACGAACACCAGGTGCACCTGAAGCTTGCCGACGGGCTGGCCGGGCTGTTGGGCTGCGATACCGTGCTCACCGAGGTGCCGGCCACCGCGGGTAGGCACTGCTATTACCTGCCCAGCGAAACCCTGATCGACCCACAGCGCTACGCCGCACTGGGTATTGTCAGTGAAGACGACCTGTTCGGTGGCCTGGTCAGCCAGCCGTACATGGCCACCAAGGCCATCTCCCACCCGCTACCCGCCGATGCCAGTTTTCCCCCTGGCTGGACCGATGCGTTCGCACGCCAAGCCAGCGATGCGCTGCTGTGCGGCTACACCATCTTCAGCAAGGCCGATGCCCGTCGCGCCGCACAGTTGCTGCTGCGCGATGGCCCGCTGCGAGTCAAGCCGGTACGGGCCAGCGCCGGGCGCGGCCAGCAGGTCATCGACACGCTCGCTGCGCTGGAGCCATTGCTGGCCGCCATGGATGACTCGGAGCTGGCGCGCTGGGGCCTGGTGCTGGAAGAAGACCTGAGCGAAGTGCAGACCTTCAGCGTGGGCCAGGTGCGGGTCGCCGGCCTCACCTGCAGCTATCACGGCACCCAGCAGCTGACCCGCGACCATCAGGGCTGTGAAGTGTACGGCGGCTCCGAACTGGTGGTGGTGCGCGGTGACTACCAGGCCCTGCTGCAGCTGCCCCTGGAAGATTACCTGCGCCTGGCGATCAACCAGGCAATGGCCTACGAACACGCCGCCGAACGGCACTTCCCCAGTTTCATCGCCTCCCGGCGCAACTATGACATCGCCCGTGGCAGCAACCCCCAGGGGCACCTGCGCAGTGGCGTGCTCGAACAGTCCTGGCGCATGGGTGGTGCCAGTAGCGCCGAGCTGCTGGCCCTGCAGGCCTTCGCCGACGACCCTGCACTGCAGCGGGTCGTGGCCTCCACCCACGAAGTCTTCGGCAGTACGCAACTGCCGCCCGACGCCACCCTCTTCTATCAAGGAAACGACCGTGAACTCGGACAACTCAGCAAATACGCACGGATTCGCCAGCATGAGCATTCAGAGTGAAACCGTTGAACTGCAGGTGGACAACGACCGCATCGCCGGCACCCTGGTCAGCCCTGGCAGCAAGATGCCCGGCATCCTCTTCGTTCACGGCTGGGGCGGCAGCCAGCAGCGCGACTTGGCCCGTGCGCGGCACATCACCGGCCTGGGTTGCGTGTGCATGACCTTCGACCTGCGCGGCCACGAAAAGACCGAGAGCCAACGCCTGAGCGTCACCCGCGAAGACAACCTCAAGGACCTGCTGGCCGCCTACGACCGCCTGGTCAGCCACCCCGCCGTGGACAGCAGCGCCATTGCCCTGATCGGCAGCAGCTATGGCGGCTACCTGGCAACCTTGCTGACCCTGCAGCGGCCGGTGAAGTGGCTGGCCCTGCGGGTGCCGGCGATGTACTGGGACGATGAATGGACACTGCCCAAGCAGGCCCTCGACCGCCAGCGCCTGAACGATTACCGGCGGCGCCTGCTGGGCCCAGCCGACAACCGCGCGCTGGCCGCCTGCGCAGAATTCCTCGGCGATGTGCTGCTGGTGGAGTCGGAACAGGACGATTATGTGCCGCACACCACGCTGATGAGCTACCGCTCGGCGTTCGTCGGCGCTCACTCCCTGACCCACCGCATCGTCGATGGCGCCGACCATGCCCTGTCCAGCGAGCAGAGCCAGAAAGCCTACAGCACGATCCTCGCCGCCTGGATCAGCGAAATGGTGATCGGCGCGCGCCTGGACCGCTACCCGCACTACGCTCCGTGGTACGCCTGAATGCCTACCACCTGGCACTGCAAAGCGCCATCGCTGCCGCGTACCAGGCTGCGCAAGGCCTGATAGGCGGTGAAGTTGGCACTGCGCGCCTGGTGCTGGCTCAACAGGTCGAAGAATGGCGCCTCGCCAAAGCAGTCCGCCGCTGCGGCCCAGGCCTGGCGCGACTGCCATTGCAGGTATTGCAATACCCGGCTGCCGTCGTCACTGGCCTGGATGCTGACCCCTTGCAAGCCCTGGCAGCGTGCCGCCAGCTCCTCGCTACGGGTAACCAACGCCTGGGCCAGCGCCGCCTGGCGCGAGCTCGGCACTTCATATTCGATCATCTGGGTGAACCACAGCGTTGGCGGGGTGGCCGACATGGGCAGTCTCCTTGTTCAAGGCGCTTGCTAGGCAATGGCTGGCAGGGTAAAACCTCCAGTTAACTCAAGGTCAAGTGTTTTTTCCCATGCGCACCTCAATACCCGCTTCCCAGGAAAAGCTGCTCAGTGTCGGCCAGTTGGCCGCGCGCAGCGGCGTGGCCGTGACCGCGCTGCATTTCTATGAAACCAAAGGGCTGATCCAGAGCACCCGCAATGGCGGCAACCAGCGCCGCTACCCGCGGGCGATGCTGCGCCGGGTGGCCGTGGTGAAGATGGCCCAGCGCTTGGGCATTCCCCTGGCCGAGATCGCCACGGCCCTGGCCGCGTTGCCCATCGACCACACGCCAAGCGCCGAAGACTGGCAGCGCTTGTCGGCGGGCTGGCGGGAAGACCTGAACCGGAGAATCGATGAGATGATCCGGCTGCGCGACCAGCTCGATGGCTGCATCGGCTGTGGTTGCATGTCGCTGAAAGAATGCCCGCTGCGCAATCGCCAGGATCACCTGGCCGAATCGGGGCCTGGGCCGCATTTGCCTTGAGGGCCTTTTCGCGAGCTTTGCTCGCTCCTACGAGGCCTGCGCGCGCCCCCCGGAAGCCCTTCAGGGCAAAATCAGATCACCACATTGCGCACAAAGCGCACCGGCCTACCGCCGTCGTTGCGGTAGGCATAACGACAATCGCTGGGAAAGACATGGAACTGCCCACCCAGCAGGCAATGCTCGACGCCTTCGATGATCAACGTAAGCTGGCCCTCGCACACGTAGATCTGCTCGCTCCAGCCCTCGGCATCGGCTTCGCTGGCGTAATATTCGCCAGGTGCCAGGGTCCATTCCCAGATCTCCACCTCACGCCGGGCGCTGCTGCTGGCCAACAGCACGGCCTTGCTCTGGGCATGCTCCCCAGCCCACGCCAGTTCGTTGATGCGCCCCGGGTCACGCTGGTCAGGCGCCTGAATCAACTGGCTGAACGCCACCCCAAGGGCTTCGGCGATCAGGTCAAGGGTGGTCAGGCTGACGTTCTTCTCGCCTGCCTCGATGGCTACCAGCATCCGCCGGCTCACCCCGGAGCGCTCGGCCAGGGCGCTCTGGCTCATACCCGCCGCGTTGCGCAGGCTTCGGACATTGAGGCTGACATGCTGCAGCACCGATGCACGGTGCGTTGAATCTTTGTGCACTATATTGCTCACTTCCACAGGTTGCGCAGTATACTGCCCACTTTGCGGCGATTGTGCGCTGCCCCTTTCCAATGAGCAAGACCATGAGCCAGCCCGCCGTCCCCGCTAAAACCTCCGTCAGCTTGCGCCTGAGCAAGGCCGAAATGGTGCTGGTGTTCATCACCATGCTGTGGGGCGGCACGTTCCTGCTGGTGCACAACGTGATGACGGTGAGCGGCCCGATGTTCTTCGTCGGCCTGCGGTTTGCCGCTGCGGCCCTGTTCGTCGGCCTGGTTTCGGCGCGCTCGCTGCCGGGGCTGACCTTCACCGAACTCAAGGCCGGCGTGCTGATTGGCGTGTCGATCATGCTCGGCTATGGCTTGCAGACCATGGGCCTGCAAACCATCAGCAGCAGCCAGTCGGCGTTCATCACCGCCCTGTATGTGCCGTTCGTGCCACTGCTGCAGTGGCTGGTGCTGGGCCGGCGCCCAGGGTTGATGCCCAGCCTGGGTATCTGCCTGGCCTTCACCGGCCTGATGCTGCTGGCCGGCCCCGAAGGCGGCGCCTTGCATTTCAGCGAAGGGGAACTGGTCACGCTGGTCAGCGCGGTGGCGATTGCTGCCGAGATCATCCTGATCAGCCGCTACGCCGGCAGCGTCGATGTACGCCGGGTCACCGTGGTGCAACTGGCCACGGCCTCGTTGCTGGCCTTTTTGATGATCGTGCCCACCCAGGAACGCCTGCCGGATTTCTCCTGGCTGCTGGTGCTCAGCGCGCTGGGCCTGGGCGCCATGAGCGCGGTCATCCAGGTGGCGATGAACTGGGCACAGAAGTCGGTTTCGCCTACCCGCGCCACCCTCATCTACGCCGGCGAACCGGTATGGGCCGGCATCGTCGGGCGCATCGCCGGCGAGCGCCTGCCGGGCGTTGCCTTGCTGGGCGGGCTGCTGATCGTGGTGGCCGTGGTGGTCAGCGAACTCAAGGTGCGGCGCAACCGCGAAAGCGATGAAGCCGTCCAGGCGCAAGCACCCTGCGAACGTGAAGCCGGCCTGTAAAGCGCCCGACACCGGCTATGCTCTGTAAAAAACTGTTATAAAAAAACAGCTTGTCACAGCGCTTTTGTAGGATTCTGCGACAGCTTGCGTGTTGGTGATCAACGGCCCGGCACGTATGATCCTTGCATACCTTTCCAGAATAGAACGCTATGTCATTGATAGTGCTACTGCTTCTGCCGTTCCTCGGCAGTTGCCTGGCAGCCGTGCTGCCGCACAATGCCCGCAACTCGGAGTCCATCCTTGCCGGGCTGGTGGCCCTGGTCGGCACCGTCCAGGTAGCACTGCTGTACCCACAGGTGGCCGATGGCGGCGTCATTCGGGAAGAATTCCTCTGGCTGCCAAGCCTGGGCCTGAACCTGGTCCTGCGCATGGACGGCTTCGCCTGGCTGTTCTCGCTGCTGGTACTGGGCATCGGCACCCTGGTGTCGCTGTATGCCCGCTACTACATGTCCCCCCAGGACCCTGTGCCGCGCTTCTTTGCCTTCTTCCTGGCGTTCATGGGCGCCATGCTCGGCCTGGTGATATCCGGCAACCTGATACAGCTGGTGTTCTTCTGGGAACTGACCAGCCTGTTCTCGTTCCTGCTGATCGGCTACTGGCACCACCGCGCCGACGCCCGCCGCGGCGCCTACATGGCGCTGATGGTCACCGGCGCCGGTGGCCTTTGCCTGTTGGTCGGCGCCCTGCTGCTGGGCCATGTGGTCGGCAGCTACGACCTGGACAAGGTGCTCGCCGCCGGCGAAACCATCCGCCAGCACGCCCTGTACCCCGTGCTGCTGCCGCTGATTCTGATCGGCGCACTGAGCAAGAGCGCCCAATTCCCCTTCCTGTTCTGGCTGCCCCATGCCATGGCGGCGCCTACCCCTGTCTCGGCATATCTGCACTCGGCGACCATGGTAAAGGCCGGGGTGTTCCTGCTGGCGCGGCTGTGGCCAGTGCTGTCAGGCAGCGAGGAATGGTTCTGGATCGTCGGCGGCGCCGGCGCCCTCACCCTGCTGCTGGGCGCCTTCGCAGCGATGTTCCAGAACGACCTCAAGGGCCTGCTGGCCTACTCCACCATCAGCCACCTGGGCCTGATCACCCTGCTGCTGGGCCTGAACAGCCCGCTGGCCGCCGTGGCCGCGGTGTTCCACATCCTCAACCACGCCACCTTCAAGGCCTCGCTGTTCATGGCCGCCGGCATCATCGACCATGAAAGCGGCACCCGTGACATCCGCCGCCTCAGCGGCTTGATTCGCCTGGTGCCCTACACCGCGACCCTGGCCATGGTGGCCAGTGCTTCGATGGCCGGCGTGCCGTTGATGAACGGCTTCCTGTCCAAGGAAATGTTCTTCGCCGAAACCGTGTTCATTTCCTCCACCGCCTGGGTCGAGGCTGCGCTGCCGGTGATCGCCACCCTCGCGGGCACCTTCAGCGTGGTGTATGCCCTGCGCTTTACCGTCGACGTGTTCTTCGGGCCAACCGCCCAGGACCTGCCGCACACGCCCCACGAACCACCCCGCTGGATGCGCGCGCCGGTCGAGTTGCTGGTACTGACCTGCCTGGTGGTAGGCATCTTCCCGGCCCAGTCGGTCGGCCCGCTGCTGGCCGCCGCCGCCCTGCCGGTGGTGGGGGGTACCCTGCCGGAATACAGCCTGGCCATCTGGCACGGCTGGAATGCCCCGCTGATCATGAGCCTGGTGGCCATGAGCGGTGGCACCGTCCTCTACCTGCTGCTGCGCAAGCAGCTGCGCCTGGGCCGCTTCCCCTATCCGCCGCTGATCGAGCGCTTCAACGGCAAGCGCCTGTTCGAGCACGGCCAGGTTCGGCTGATGCTGCTGGCCCGGCGCATCGAGCGCCTGCTGACCTCGCGCCGCCTGCAGACGCAGTTGTTCATGCTGGTGCTGGCAGCCTTCCTTGCCGGCCTGATCCCCATGCTCTACAGCGGCCTGAGCTGGGGCGAGCGGCCGAAAATTCCGGGCTCCGGGGTGTTCGTCGCGCTGTGGCTGATCGCCATTGCCTGTGCCATCGGCGCCGCCTACCAGGCCAAGTACCACCGCCTGGCAGCACTGATCATGGTGGGCGTGTGCGGCCTGATGACCTGCATCACCTTCGTCTGGTTCTCCGCACCGGACCTGGCCCTGACCCAACTGGTGGTCGAGGTGGTCACCACGGTGCTGATCCTGCTCGGCCTGCGCTGGCTGCCCCGGCGGATCGAAGGCGTATCGCCATTGCCCGGCAGCCTCGACCGCGCCCGTGCCCGGCGCCTGCGCGACCTGCTGCTGGCGGTGCTGGTGGGCGGCGGCATGGCGCTGCTGTCCTACGCCATGTTGACCCGGCCGACCCCCAACGACATCTCCTCGTTCTACCTCAGCCGGGCCCTGCCGCAAGGCGGCGGCACCAATGTGGTCAACGTGATGCTGGTGGACTTCCGCGGCTTCGACACCCTCGGCGAGATCACCGTGCTGGTGGCCGTGGCCCTGACCGTGTTCGCTCTGCTGCGGCGCTTCCGCCCTCCGAAGGAGAGCATGCAGCTGCCTGCCCAGCAGCGCCAGCTCGCACCCGATGTGGTCACCGACCTGATCAACCCCCGGCACGTCACCGACACCGCGCTGGGTTTCATGATGGTGCCGGCGGTGCTGGTGCGCCTGCTGCTGCCGATTGCCTTGCTGGTGTCGATGTACCTGTTCATGCGCGGCCACAACCAACCGGGCGGTGGCTTTGTTGCCGGGCTGGTGATGTCGGTGGCGTTCATCCTGCAGTACATGGTGGCCGGCACCCAGTGGGTCGAGGCGCAAATGAGCCTGCGCCCGCTGCGCTGGATGGGCACCGGGCTGTTCTGCGCAACCCTGACCGGGGTCGGCGCCATGCTGTTCGGCTACCCGTTCCTCACCACCCATACCGCCCACCTGCACCTGCCGCTGCTGGGTGACGTGCACGTGGCCAGCGCGCTGTTCTTCGACATCGGCGTGTACACCGTGGTGGTTGGCTCGACCCTGCTGATCCTCACCGCCCTGGCGCACCAGTCGGTGCGCGCCTACCGCCCGGGCAACCCGGCGAAAACCAGCCAAGCAGGAGCCGCCTGATGGAAGAAGTCATTGCAGTCGCCATCGGCGTACTGGCCGCATCGGGCGTGTGGCTGATCCTGCGCCCGCGAACCTACCAGGTGATCATGGGCCTGTGCCTGCTGTCCTATGGGGTCAACCTGTTCATTTTCAGCATGGGCAGCCTGTTCATCGGCAAGGAGCCGATCATCAAGGACGGCGTCACCCAGGACCTGCTGCACTACACCGACCCGCTGCCCCAGGCGCTGGTATTGACTGCCATCGTCATCAGTTTCGCCATGACCGCGCTGTTTCTGGTGGTGCTGCTGGCCTCGCGCGGCCTGACCGGTACCGACCACGTCGACGGCCGGGAGCGTGACGAATGACGGGCCTGAGCCAACTGATCGTCGCCCCCATCCTGCTGCCGCTGCTCACCGCGGCGCTGATGCTGTTGCTGGGTGAAAAGCACCGAAAGGTCAAGGCACGCCTGAACCTGCTGTCGACCGCCGCGGGCCTTGCCATCGCCGTCACCCTGCTGCTGTGGGTGCGCACCCAGGGCCAGGCGGAATCCATCGGCGTCTACCTGCCCGGCAACTGGCCCGCGCCGTTCGGCATCGTGCTGGTGGTGGACCACCTGTCAGCCCTGCTGCTGACCCTGACCGGGGTCATCGGCCTGTGCGCCTTGCTGTTCGCCCGCGCCCGCTGGGATGGTGCCGGGGCCAGCTTCCACGCGCTGTTCCAGATCCAGCTCATGGGCCTGTACGGCGCCTTCCTCACCGCCGACCTGTTCAACCTGTTCGTGTTTTTCGAAGTGCTGCTGGCCGCCTCCTATGGCCTGCTGCTGCACGGCTCGGGCCGGGCACGGGTGCGCGCCGGGCTGCATTACATCGCCATCAACCTGTTCGCCTCGTCGCTGTTCCTGGTAGGCGCCGCGATGCTGTATGGCGTTACCGGCACCCTGAACATGGCCGACCTGGCCCTGAAGATTCCCCTGGTGCCGGAAGCCGACCGCGGCCTGTTGCACGCCGGCGCGGCCATTTTGGCCATGGCTTTCCTGGCCAAGGCCGGCATCTGGCCACTGAACTTCTGGCTGGTGCCGGCCTATGCCTCAGCCAGCGCGCCGGTGGCGGCGCTGTTCGCCATCATGACCAAGGTTGGCCTGTATGCCGTGCTGCGCCTGTGGACCTTGCTGTTCTCCGGCCAGGCCGGGGCTTCGGCGCACTTTGGCAGCCAGTGGCTGGTGTACGGCGGCCTGGCGACCCTGGCCGTGGCCGCCGTGTCGATCCTCGCCGCACAACGCCTGGAGCGCATGGCGGCCTTGAGCATCCTGGTGTCGGCAGGCACCCTGCTGGGGGCTGTTGGCTTCGCCCAGTCGGCCCTGACCGGCGCAGCCTTGTTCTACCTGGTCAACTCGACCCTGGCGCTGTGCGCGCTGTTCCTCCTGGCCGAGCTGGTCGAGCGCTCGCGCTCGGCCAACGAAGCGCCGCTCGAAGACGAAGAGGACGCCATCCCGCCGCCACTCGAATCGCTGCACCCGCCCAAGGGCAGCAACTTGGACGACGAGCAGAAAGTGGTGGTCGGGCAGATCATTCCCTGGACCATGGCGTTCCTGGGCCTGAGCTTCATCGCCTGCGCCCTGCTGATCATCGGCATGCCGCCACTGTCAGGCTTCGTCGGCAAGCTCAACCTGATCAGTGCACTGTTCAACCCGCAAGGGTTGGGCGTACCGACGGAGCAGCCGCTGCCCGTCACTGGCTGGGTGCTGGTCAGCTTGCTGATTCTCTCGGGCCTGGCCTCGCTGATCGCCTTTGGCCGGGTGGGCATCCAGCGCTTCTGGAAGCCCGAGGAGCGCCCCTCGCCGGTATTGCGCCGCTACGAATGCCTGCCAATCGTGATCCTGCTTGGCCTGTGCATCATCCTCAGCGTGCGGGCCGAACCGCTGCTGCGCTACACCCAGGACACCGCCGCCAGCCTGCAAACGCCCGAGGCTTACATCCAGGCGGTGATGGCCGCGCGGCCATTGCCAGGCCCGACCACCCTCGACGTACAGGTGCAGCCATGAGCAAACTGTTCCCCGCACCGCTGTTATCGGCCGCATTGTTCGTGCTGTGGCTGCTGCTCAACCTGTCCGTCAGCCCGGGCAACCTGTTGCTGGGCGCCGCGCTGGGCGTGCTGGCGCCCCTGCTGATGGCGCCGCTGCGCCCGCAACACGCCCATGTGCGTCGGCCCCTGGTGATTGCCCGGCTGATCGGCCGGGTCGGCCTGGATGTCATCCACTCCAACCTGCAAGTGGCCATTGGCGTGCTGCGCGCCGGCCGCAAGCCGCCGCGCTCTGCCTTCGTGCACATCCCGCTCGACCTGCGTGACACCCATGGCCTGGCGGCACTGTCGATGATCACCACGGTGGTACCCGGCACGGTGTGGTCGGAGTTGGCCCTGGACCGCAGCATCCTGTTGCTGCATGTATTCGACCTGGACGACGAGGCGGCTTTCATCGAGCATTTCAAGCACACCTACGAACGCCCGCTGATGGAGATATTCCAATGACAGGCCTGCTCGCCAACGCAGTCCTCGCCAGCCTGTTCATCTTCACCTTGGCCATGGGCCTGGCACTGGTGCGGCTGTTCCGCGGCCCCTCTGCCCAGGACCGGGTTCTGGCGCTGGACTACCTGTACATCCTGGCCATGCTGATGATGCTGGTGCTGGGCATTCGCTACGCCAGTGACACGTATTTCGAAGGCGCCCTGCTGATCGCGCTGTTCGGCTTCGTCGGCTCGTTCGCCCTGGCCAAGTTCCTGCTGCGTGGGGAGGTGATCGAATGACCAAGGCCCTGATGCTGCCCTTCTGGCTGGAGCTGGTCACCGCTGCGCTGCTGCTGATGGGCAGCCTGTTCGCGCTGATTGGCGCCATCGGCCTGCTACGCCTGAAGGACTACTTCCAGCGCATGCACCCACCCGCCCTGGCGTCGACCATTGGCGCCTGGTGCGTGGCACTGGCGTCGATCATCTACTTTTCCTGGCTCAAGGAAGGCCCGGTGCTGCATGCCTGGCTGATTCCGATCCTGCTGTCGATCACCGTGCCGGTGACTACCCTGCTGTTGGCCAGGGCTGCATTGTTTCGCAAGCGCATGGCCAAGGAAGCCGTGCCCGAAGAGGTCAGCAGCGGCCGCGACCGCGGCCACTGAACGCAAGCGGCCTCAGCCCTGGGCCAGGCGCTGCAGTTCACGCCGCACCATGGCGGCATAGGGCGGCGGGCTGAGCTGGTAAAGCTGCGCCGCCACCCAGGTCAACCAGGCGGCCCCCATCACTTCGCGCTGCCCCAGCAACCGCATGGCTTCGGCCTCGGCCTGGGCCTGGTGCTGGCGGTGGAAGCTGGCACGGGTGGCCGGCGAATCATCGCCCTCGGTCATTCACTGGCCTTGAAGGTGGTGAGCTCACCCTTGCGCCATTTGGCCACCTTGCCGGTGACAGCCTTGAGCAGCTTGCCCAGGCCTTCCTGCACTTGCTGCTGGGCAGCGAACACCAGCATCACGCCGTGGCCTTCGCGGAACACGATGCCTTCACCTTCGGGCACCGACACGAAGGCGTAGTCGCCCACGCCATAGACGTTGAGCTTGATTTCGCGAAAACGCATTTCCAGCTTGCCGCCCTCACGGCTGGGCAATACCGCGGCGCGGAAGTGGTCGCCCACTTTCAATTCCAGGCGCTGCTTGTCATCGACTACCAAGGCGCTCTCGGTGTCGATCTCGGCCATGTACAGGCCTTCTGGGCTTTGTTCGGTGACATAGATGAAACGACCCTGGAACAGCTTGGCCAACTGACCGCGCAAATCGCCCAGGGCAAACAAGGCGTGGGTATCAAGTGTACTGACTGCCAATGAAGTAATCCTCAAACCGGTGACATCCGCCCTCGCCCGAACTCGGCAAGGCACGGCCATTTCAATTCGAAAGGCATTAAAGAGTAATAAGGTGATGCATGAAGCGTCTGTGCCTGCTGACGATGCAGCACGCAGGAAATTTTACTCTGGCTTGCCAGATAAGGCCTTGAAGCAGGCTTCAAGCCCATTCCCCACCCGGGGAAGCACACTGTCTGACAACACGTTCGCCAGAAAAGATGCACGGGATAACGTCAGGCCTCTCGGCAGAAAGTGCACTGCAATCCATCGGCGCATTACCGGCAAATGAATATGCACGAAAACACCGAAATCCGTCGAGAGGTAAAGCGCATTTCTTGCCAGCTATTCGGTGCAACCCGCCCTCAGGCCGCGTGCCCCTTGCACAACTGCTGCAACCAGGCGGCCTGGCACTCCAGCGCCTCGTCGCGGCTGGCGAACGCCGTACCACGCCGCTCGCCGTTCACCAGTACCACCCAGCACACCCGCTTGCCCATGGCCTGCAAGGTGGCCGGCACGCCGGAGCCAATCATCACGGCCACATCGACTCGGCTATTCATCATTCCCTCCGGAATTTAATTAGCACCCTAACGATGAAGCCATGATACGCCTGCCATCACGCACAAAACAGTGCATCCTGGTACAGCAGTGTTACGCCGCAAGCAATAAATCCGCAAGTGACCTGCAGCAACACAAATGCAAAAAGCCCCAGGGATCGCTCCCTGGGGCCTGGCGCTCAGCGCTCGGTCAGATCTGCCGCTGGTGGCGGTCGAGCTGCTCGTGGCGTTCCTGGGCTTCGATGCAGTACTTGGTGGTCGGGCTGATCAGCAGGCGCTTCAGGCCAATCGGCTCGCCACTGTCGTCGCACCAGCCGAAGCTCTCGTCGGAGATACGGTCCAGGGCCATTTCCAGCTGCGGCAGCAGGCGCTGGTCGCGGTCGATGGCATTGACCAGCCAGCTGCGCTCTTCCTCGACCGAGGCCACGTCGGCAGGGTCCGACGGGGTATCCAGGCCTTCGATGGTAGTGCGGCTGAGCTCGATGCGTTCATGGGTTTCGACTTTCATCGCCTGCAGCAGCTCAGTGAAGAAGGCCAGCTGTTCAGCGTTCATGTAGTCATCGGCCGACATGGCCAGCAACTGTTCCTTTGTCATCGATTTCTCTATGAAAAAATGTGCATTTGGGCGATTCAGGTGCCGCCGACGCCTTGGCATCGGCAGCGGAATTCTTCAAGCGCCAACCGGCACTCTTTTACAGGGGGCGGCAGTCTAAGGTGCCGTGCCGCCATGAGCAACAGCAAATACCGGGGAATTTAGCAGAAACAGCCAGGATTCCGCTCATCGGCAGTGTACATGGCATTACCCGGCTACCGCCGCGCACGGCATGCGCCCCGTTCCAATGGCGGCCCCAACACCTTGGAGCCTGCCACCCATGAGCCTCATCGCCGCCAACCTGATGCACCACAGCGACTTTTCCTGCACGCTGACCCACCTGTTCCAGGGCTGCCCAACCCTGCCTTCGGTGGCTGCGCAGCGCCTGGGCACGCAGTGGCAAGCGCGCTCGATCAGCCCCCATTCACCCGCCGGCCTCTACCTGCGGAGTTTCAGTGCAAACGCTGAGTACGACAACACCCGCCCCTTGCCCGAGGTACTGATCGAGCGCTTTTGCCGGCGCAGCGACCTGTTGCTGCAGGCCCCCTCCGACACGCTGCTGGAATCGGCCAACGACGTTACCGGCCTTGACCTGGACCTGGCCCAGGTTCAGCAACTGGTCAACGATTGCGGCCCGGTGCTGCTCGACGACTACCGGCAGGCACTGGTCGACTACTGGAACCAGCCCGACGGTACCGGGCATACGCCCTGGCAACGCTACGCCGATTACCTGCGCCAGCAGCTGTCGAACAGCATCAGCGCGGTGCCGCCCGGCACGGTCGAACCTGGCCTGCTCGCCCTGGCCTCGACAGTCGCTTCCTACCCCTCCCATGAGGCCCGCCAAGGCGCGCCGGGCAACGCCAAGCCTGAACTGTCGCTGCTGTCGCTCGATCTCACCCAAAGCCTGCGCCTGCACGAACTGGCCGGCGCCTTGCTGATTGCCGACGCCCAAGGCGGGGAACACGCCCCGGTGATCCTCTACGCCTTGAACGGCCACCTGCAGGTGTTCGCCTCCTACGCCGCCTTGCAGCAGGCGCTCGGGCGCCTGTGGCCGGCGCTGGCAAACAGCCAACCACAGCTGTACTCGCAACCGCTCACCGGCCATGCATTCGAGGCACTGGCGGGGCACGTGCTGGAGCAGCAACTGGGGATCATCGACCGCATCGCCGAGCGCCACGGCCCGCAGGACGATGCCCAGCACCTGTGCCTGGCGCTGAGCCACCTCACCTCGCTGCTCGACCTCTGCCCCAAGGCCGAACGCGACCCGCTTCACGCCGCCGCCAGCCTGCTGCCGGGATGGCTGCATGACGCCGACGAGCACAGCCTCGTCGCCTACGCCCACAGCTTGATCGACATTGCCGAAAGAGCGGCCACGGCCAAGGGCGCTACCTGGCTTGACGGCATCGACGACGCCACCGTCTTCACCTACACCCGAATCAACGCCTACCTCGACAACACACACCCAGGGCATGAGCTGGAGCCGTGGGAAGTCGAGGTCATCAACCACCAGGCCCTGGCCGTTGCGCTCCCCACCGGGCAGGTAGATGGCACCGTCACCGCGGTACGCTTCAGCCTGGCCCACCTGGCAATCGGCAACTGGGGGCTGATCCGGCCCGGCAGGGTCGAACTGCAGCACAAAAAGGGCATGGCCCTGCCCGACTGGTTGACCGAACGTTATCTCCAAACGATGGTCACCGAGCTGGACATCGGCCGGGTGTACCCGCAAATGCTGCAAGCCACGTTGCTGGATAATTTGCCCGAGCGCAAAAGGCGCGAACGCCTGCTCGCCGACCAGTTGCGGGTGCAGGCGCCGACCGAAGCCCTGGCGCTGGCGCTGCGCAAACAATTGAGCCCAGCCGCACGCCTGGCGGTAAGCGAGGCGTTTGCCGCGAAGGCCGGGCGCTGGGGCGTTGGCCCACTGGGCCTGGTCCGCGAAGCCGGCGCCGAGGTGGATTGGGTAGCCAATGCCTGGCTGATCGAAGCCGCCAGTGCCGAACCGGGCGAGCCGTGCATCCTGTATCGCCCCCTGAGCGCCCAGTCACTGCTGGAGTTCCCAAGCCGTAACCACCTGTTGAGCGCGCTCGGCACGGCCGGTGCGCTGCAGGATGACATCCTCCGGCGCCTGCCCGACGACGTGCGCAAGGTCTATGACCACGGCGGTTTCGCCGAACCCAACCTGCCCGGCCTGCTGGAACTGACCGTGCTGGGCGTTCCCTATGAACGGCCCGCGCCGGTCACCCTGGCCGACGCGGCCCCGCTCATTCACCTCGGCCAGGCCGTGTACCTGGGCTGCGTCGAGGAAACCATCGCCGATTTCCGCGCCCACTCGGCCACCTCCGAGCAAACCCGCTGGGAGCGCTGGACAACCCTGGGCTGGCTGCTGCTGAACGCCGCGCTGCCCTTCGTCAGGGGCCCCGTCGGCACGTTGGTCTGGCTGGCCCAGATCGCCGTGGCGCTGAAACAGTTCCTGCAAACCGGCAACCCGCACGGCAGCAGCCAGCAGCGCATTGCCCTGGTCAACCTGCTGGTCAACGTTGGCCTGGCCATCTTCGCCCATGCCGCACCACGGTTGCCGCTGCAGCGCCCTGCGCGCCTGCCGGGTGAAGCCAGTGTCTCCCCTGCCGAGCCGCTGGGTTTGCCACACATTGAAGCGGTCGCGCCCAGGCACCTGGAGCAGCAATGGGCAAGCAGCGAAGCGCAACTGAGCAACGCCCAGCGCTCAGCGCTGCTGGCACTGCGCAGCAGCCCGCCCGCCGAGGGGCTTGGCATGCCGATCATCAGCGGCGACCTGCGCGGCCTGTACCTGCACAACGAGCGCTACTGGACCATTCTGCAAGGCAATGCCTACCAGGTGAAGGTGGATGAAGACCTGCAGCCGAGGATCTTCAGTGATACCCAGCCCCCCGTCCCCGGCCCCTGGCTTCGCCGCAGCAGTTCCGGCCGCTGGCAGCCTGACTTGCGCCTGCGTCTGCGCGGCGGCATGGGGGGTGGGCCACGCAGGCAGGCGTTGATCGCGCAAAGGGCCGAGCAACGGGAAACCCTGAGCAGGCGGATTAGCGAGGGGCAGCAGCAGATCATTGCTCAGACCGCAGCATTGGTGCCCCTTGCCAGGCTCGTGCACGAGAGCAACAACCCGACTGTGCTCGCCCTCAGCCTCGGCAAACTCGACGCCATCGAGGCCTTCTGGGACAGGTTCATTGCCGATGTCGAGGCCCACGCAGCACTGACCGGCCTCACCCTCGACAACAATCGCAAAGCCCAGTGGGAGTTCCAACGGTTCCAGATCAAGGTGTCAAGAAGCACCCTGCTGTCCAAGCTCATTCTGAGAAAACTGGCTTCGCAACCTCTGCGCACCTTCGCCACCGCCGAAGACCGCGCAGCTTATGTTCGCGCGCTGGAGGAAACCACACCTCAGCTCGATAGCCTGGTCAGCAATGCCGAGGCGATCGGCCAAGGCCTGCATACGCTGGAGCGCCTGGCAGGCAGGCACGGCACGGCCTACGACCGCTACATGAACGCGAAAAGCCTGCTGACGGTGCCCCCTGAACGGACACTGCTCGCGACCCGCTTGCTGCGCCTGGAAAGCAACTGGCGCAAGTTCATCGCACTCCCCAACCTGGCCGACCGGGCGATCTACCTGCTGGACCGCAGCTGGACCAACCTCAGGCTGGCCATTTCCCAGCGCATGCGCCTCTACGAGCTGCCACAGGCAAGCGAAGAACTCAGCGCCCGGCTGCTGCACGACATTGCCAGCCAGCTGCGCTTCGCCTTGCGCCGCCTGGAAAACCTCAAGCTGACCGTTGCCTCGGAGCCGGCGGCGCTCGCCTGCCTTGCGCCCATCGACGCCGACGTGCGCTACATCGAAACCGCCGTGAACAATGACTTGCAGGACTACCCACCCCGCAGCAGCGTGGCCCAGCTGCAAAAACACACGCCCGGCCTGATCGAAACCCCAAGCCACGGTTTGTTGCTGGGCCAACCACGCGCGGGGGACGAGACATTGTTCGATGTCGTGGACGACCAGCAGCGGCCAATCATGACGTTCCGCAAACAAGAAGAAGAATGGGTGCCTGTCAAGAACGATGCAGCAGAACCTGCCACGCAAACCCGGCGGCCCAGCCTGCAACTGCTGTTTGAAACGGCCGACGCCGAACAGGCAAAAGCCAGGCAGACGCTGAGCTTCCTGGAGTCCAGCGTTGCCCAGCACTTTTTGCCGGTGGAGTTCGAGGAGCTGATCGACATGCACCGGCTGCCCCTGGCCGACAAGGCCGCCACCCTGGCCACGCGCCTGGGTAAGGAGCCCGACCTGTCGCCGGCCAACCAGCAGCGCTATCAGCAACGGCTCGATGGCATCCATGCGCTGCTGGCGCAACTGGACAGCAAGCGGGTGACCTTGCGGACCCGGGCCATATTGCGCCAGTCACCGCGCCAGTCGGGCCTTGAGTACCTGATTGAACACAACCAGGTGCACATCGAGCGGCTAGGCCGACGCAGGGCACTGACCGCCGTGCCAGGCAGGCCCCAGGACTACATCGATGAGTATGTCGTCATGCACGGCGCCGAACCCCTGTGGTATGCCCACTTCCACTACACCAGCCAGGACGCGCCAAAGGAGCACTTCGTGGTCGGCCACCTCAAGACCAAGGAGCAACGCCTGCTCAGGGGCAGCACGGTGACCAACCCGGTTACCCAGAAGGTCGAGTACGTTCACCGTGGGCGCCTGCCCCCCGCAGCGGCCAAGCGCTATTTCTTCAACCTCTGAACCCTGCCCCCGGCATCCCTGCCGGGCAAGGGCACGCGCCCGGCAGGTGGGATAACGGCTCAGCAGTCCTTGAACTGCGCTTCGCGCTTGGCAATGAAGGCCGCCATGCCTTCCTTCTGGTCTTCGGTGGCGAACACAGCGTGGAACACCCGGCGTTCGAAGCGCACGCCTTCGCTCAGGGTGACCTCGAATGCGCGGTTCACACTTTCCTTGACCATCATGCTCACCGGGATCGACTTGCTGGCAATGGTCGCCGCCACCTTCAGCGCCTCTTCAAGCAACTCGGCCTGGGGCACGATACGCGCCACCAAGCCTGCACGCTCGGCTTCCTCGGCGCCCATCAGGCGGCCGGTCAGGCACAGCTCCATGGCCTTGGCCTTGCCCACCGCCCGGGTCAGGCGCTGGGTGCCGCCCATGCCCGGCAATACCCCGAGGTTGATTTCTGGCTGGCCGAACTTGGCGTTGTCGGCGGCGAGGATGAAGTCGCACATCATTGCCAGCTCGCAGCCCCCGCCCAAGGCGAAACCGGACACGGCGGCGATGATCGGCTTGCGCCGGTTGGCGATGCGGTCCGAATCGCTGAACAGGTCGTCAACGTAGATGTGCGGGTACTGCAGCTCGGCCATTTCCTTGATGTCGGCGCCGGCGGCAAAGGCCTTGGCGGAGCCGGTGAGCACCACGCAGCCGATGTTCGGGTCACGTTCGAGCTGGTCCAGGGCCTGGTTGATCTCGGCGACGATCTGCGCGTTCAGCGCGTTCAATGCCTGGGGGCGGTTGAGGGTGATCAGGCCGACCTTGCCGTGGATGTCCAACAGGATGGTTTCGAAAGCCATGCAGTCTGCTCCTTCAAAGATTGCGCGCAATGACCATGCGCTGAATATCGCTGGTGCCTTCGTAGATCTGGCAAACCCGAACATCACGGTAGATGCGCTCCAGCGGGAAGTCGCTCAGGTAGCCATAACCGCCGAGCGTCTGCAAGGCATCCGAACAGACCTTTTCGGCCATTTCCGAGGCAAACAGCTTGGCCATCGACGCCTCCACCAGCGCCGGGCGCCCGGCATCACGCAGCGCAGCGGCGTGCAGCACCATCTGCCGGGCCACGGCAATTTTCGTCGCCATGTCGGCCAGGCGGAAGGCCACGGCCTGGTGTTCGATCAGCGCCTTGCCGAAACTGTGCCGCTCGTTGGCGTAGTCGCGCGCCACTTCGAACGCTGCACGGGCCATGCCCACGGCCTGGGCGGCGATGCCGATGCGCCCGCCCTCAAGGTTGGCCAGGGCGATCTTGTAGCCTTCGCCTTCGGCCCCCAGGCGGTTGGCCAGCGGCACGCGCACGTTGTCGAAGACGATCTGGCAGGTGTCGGAAGCGTGCTGGCCAAGCTTGTCCTCGACCCGCGCCACTTGGTAGCCAGGCGAGTCGGTGGGCACGATAAAGGCGCTGATGCCGCGCTTGCCGGCCGCAGGGTCGGTCACGGCGAACACAATCACCACCCCGGCGTTCTGCCCAGAGGTAATGAACTGCTTGCTGCCGCTGAGCACGTAATGGTCGCCCTCCAGCCGTGCGCGGGCCTTCAGGCCGCTGGCGTCGGAGCCGGCTTGCGGCTCGGTGAGGGCAAAGGCCCCGAGCATCGCGCCGCTGGCCAGGGGCGCCAGGAACTGGGCTTTCTGCTGTTCGCTGCCAAAGCGCAGAATCGGTACGCAGCCCACCGAATTGTGCACGCTCATGATGGTGGAACAGGCGCCGTCACCGGCGGCAATCTCCTCCAGGGCCATGGCGTAGGCCACATAACCGGTGTCGCTGCCGCCCCACTGTTCGGGCACCAGCATGCCGAACAGGCCAAGTTCGGCCATCTCGGCAATGGCTTCGCTGGGAAAGCGGTGGGCCTTGTCCCATTGCTCGGCAAATGGCTTGAGCCGCGCCTGGGCAAAGGCTTTCACCGCATCGGCAATCTGTTGTTGCTCATCTGTTATCAACATGGTTCACCTCAGTACAGGCATTCGACGGCCATGGCCGTGGCCTCGCCACCGCCAATGCAGATGGCCGCCACGCCACGGCGCAGGTTGTTCTGGCGCAGCGCCGACAGCAGGGTTACCAGGATGCGCGCACCCGAAGCGCCAATCGGGTGGCCCAGGGCGCAGGCGCCGCCATGGATATTGACCTTGTCGTGGGGCAGGTCGAGGTGTTTCATGGCCGCCAGGGTAACCACGGCGAAGGCTTCGTTGATCTCGAACAGGTCCACCTCGGCCAGGTTCCAGCCGGTGCGTTTGATCAGCTTGTCGATGGCACCGATTGGTGCGGTCGGGAACAGCGCCGGGGCATCAGCGAATGCGGCATGGCCATGGATCACCGCCAGGGGCTTGAGGCCGCGCTTGTCGGCTTCGCTGCGGCGCATCAGCACCAGCGCGGCGGCGCCGTCGGAAATCGAGCTGGAATTGGCAGCGGTCACCGTGCCGCCTTGGCGAAACGCCGGCTTGAGCTGTGGGATTTTGTCCAGGCGTGCCTTGGGCGGCTGCTCATCGTCCTTGACCATGCGCTGTTCCTTGCCTTCGCTGACCTCCACCGGCACGATCTCGGCGGCAAAGCGGCCATGGGCGATGGCCGCCTGGGCCCGGGTCAGCGAGGCGATGGCGAACTGGTCCTGGGCTTCGCGGCTGAAGGCATTGGCCTGGGCGCAGTCTTCGGCGAAGGTGCCCATCAGCCGGCCCTTGTCGTAGGCGTCCTCCAGGCCATCCATGAACATGTGGTCGATGACCCTGCCGTGGCCCATGCGGTACCCCCCCCGGGCCTTGTCCAGCAGGTACGGCGCGTTGCTCATGCTTTCCATGCCACCGGCCACCACCACCTCGGCACTGCCGGCCAGCAGCAGGTCGTGGGCCATGATCGCCGCCTGCATGCCCGAGCCGCACATCTTGTTCAGGGTGGTACAGGTGGTGTGCTTGCCCAGCCCTGCGCCCAGTGCCGCCTGGCGCGCCGGGGCCTGGCCTTGGCCGGCGGGCAGTACGCAACCGAACAGCACCTGCTCGACACTGGCGGCATCGATGCCGGCGCGCTCGACGGCGCCGCGGATGGCAGCGCTGCCCAGCTGCGCTGCGGTCAGGCTCCTGAGGTCGCCCTGCAGGCCGCCCATGGGCGTGCGCACGGCGCTGACAATGACAATCGGGTCGTTTGCATGGGTCATGTGCGTTCTCCTTACCTGGCAGCCATGCGCAGCGCGCCGTCGAGGCGAATCACCTCGCCGTTGAGCATGCTGTTCTCGATGATGTGACGGGCCAGCGCTGCATATTCCTGCGGGCGGCCCAAACGCTGCGGAAACGGCACGCCCGCCGCCAGCGAAGCGCGCACTTCTTCGGTCATGCCGGCCATCATGGGCGTTTCGAAGATGCCCGGGGCAATGGTCATCACGCGGATGCCGAAGCGGGCCAGCTCGCGGGCGGCGGGCAGGGTCAGGCTGGCGATGGCGCCCTTGGAGGCAGCATAGGCAGCCTGGCCGATCTGGCCATCGTAGGCGGCGATGGACGCGGTGTTGATGATTACCCCGCGCTCGCCGCCCTCGTCAGCCGCGCCCTCGGCCATGGCTGCGGCAGCCAGGCGCAGCAGGTTGAAGCTACCGACCAGGTTGACGTTGATGACCTTGGCGAAGCTGGCCAGGCCATGGGGCCCGTGCTTGCCCAGCACTTTCTCGGCGCCGACGATGCCGGCGCAGTTGACCAGCCCGTGCAGGCTGCCAAATGCCGCCACAGCCGCATCCACGGCCGCCTGCGCGGCCTGCTCGTCGCTGATGTCGGCCACCGCGAAGCGGGCGCTGTCACCCAGTTCGCGGGCCTTGGCCTCGACGGCCTGGGCATTGAGGTCGACCAGCATGACCTTGGCGCCGGCCGCGACCAGCATCTGCGCGGTCGCCGCGCCAAGCCCCGAGGCCGCGCCGCTGACGATGAAGTGTTTGTTGGCTATCTGCATGGTGGTTTTTCCTTTCAAGCGCTGGCGGGGGTGGCCTGCTGCGCGTGGTGTTTGGCCACTTCCTGGTTACGCAGGATGAAGCGTTGCAACTTGCCGCTCGGGGTCTTGGGCAGCTCGTCGACGAATTCGATTTCACGGGGGTAGGCATGGGCATACAGGCGTTGGCGCACGTGCTGGCGTAGGGTTTCTGCCAGCGCCTCGCTGGCGGCGCTGCCTGCGGCCAGCACCACGAAGGCCTTGATCAGTTCGGTACGCTGCGGGTCTGGCTTGCCGATCACCGCCGCCTCGATCACCGCCGGGTGCTCGATCAGCGCGCTTTCCACATCGAACGGGCCAACCCGGTAACCGGAGGTGGTGATCACATCGTCGCTGCGCCCGACGAAGCTGATGCTGCCGTCCTCGTTCAGCTCCACGGTGTCGCCGCTCAGGTAGTAGTGGCCGACGAAGGCCTTGGTCGGCAAGCCGTGGTAACCGCCGAACCAGCACAGCGGCGAATGCTGGCGGTCCACGGCCAAAATGCCGGGCTGGCCAGCCGGCAGCTCCTCGCCCTGTTCGCCCAGCACGACGATGCGGTGGCCGGGGATGGCGAACCCGGCCGAGCCGGCCTGAACCGGGTGCTGCAAGCCGTGGTGATTGCACAACACCATGCCCAGTTCGGTCTGGCCATAGTGGTCGTGGATGGTGACCCCCAATTCCTCGGCGAACCAGCGGATCACCTCCGGGTTCAGGGGTTCGCCGGCACTGCTGACGACCCGCAGGCGGCCCTTGACCGGCGCCGAGAATTCGCTGCCGCCAGCAATCAGCAGGCGGTACGCGGTCGGCGAGCCGGCCAGGTTGGTAATGCCCAAGGACTGGATGATGCGCGCGCAGCTTTCAACACTGAACGGGCCGTCGTAGAAGGTAGTGGCGCAGCCCAGCGACAACGGCCCGGTGACGGCGTAGTACAGGCCGTAGGCCCAGCCCGGGTCGGCCAGGTTCCAGAAGTTGTCGTCCGGGCGCAGGTCAATGGCATCACGCATGTAGCCTTGGAACGCGACGATGGCACGCAGCGGCACTTCCAGTGGTTTGGCGGGGCCGGTGGTGCCAGAGGTGAACATCAGCAGGAAAGGGTCGTCGCCGGTGCGCATCACCGGTTCACACACCGCGTCGGCGCGGTCCAGGCATTGCTGGAAATCCAGCTCACCGCTGCGGGCATTGACCGTGATGACGGTCGGGCAGCCCTGTAGCGTGTCCAGCTTGGCGCGGTTGAGGCTGTCGGTAACCACCACGCGGGCCGCGGACTGTTCCAGCCGGTGTTCGATGGCCTTGGGGCCGAAGGCGGTGAACAGCGGCTGGTACACCGCCCCCAGGCGCCAGGTGGCGAGGATGGTCACCAGCAACTGGGGGGTGCGTGGCAGCAACCCTGCCACCCGGTCCCCGGCGCCAACCCCCTGTGCCCTGAGCACGTTGGCGAAGCGGGCCGCCTGCGCCTTGAGTTGATCGAAGCTGTAACGCGCACGGTTGCCATCACGGTCTTCCCAGGCCAGCGCCAGCGTGTTTTTCCCGGCATGGCGGTCACAGCATTCGACACAGGCATTGAGCGCTTGCAGGTTGCCATGCAGCGCCGCAGCAACGGCCTGGCCATGGTCGAACGCCACCGCGGCCTCGGTGTAATCGCGCATCGTCGGACTCCTTGGTTTCTTGTTTTTGGAGTTGAACCTCGGTCCGACGATGTTCGCGCTGCTGGCGCGCGGCGACAATGGCCAAAGCTGTCAAACTGGATGACCGGTTTGGCCGTACCCGGGCCTAGCCGGCGCGCCGCTCCAGGGCCCGCATGAAGCGCAGGCTCAGCGCCCGCTTGCCATTGGCACGCTGCCCTTCCAGTTCAACCCGCCGGGCCTGGAACAGTGCCTCGCCCAGTGCACTGCGCTGGGCCAGCAGTGCCTGCCAGCCTTGTTCGTACACCTGCTCGATGGTTGCAAGATCGGCGCTGAAGTTGCGCGC
Organism: Pantoea sp. Ap-967; assembly: GCF_011752565.1. Taxonomy (GTDB): domain Bacteria; phylum Pseudomonadota; class Gammaproteobacteria; order Pseudomonadales; family Pseudomonadaceae; genus Aquipseudomonas. Next base: position 73,321 of record NZ_VWXK01000022.1, on the reverse strand, counting down.
GATCAGTGCTTGCCAGAACGGCCGCTGCTCCAGGTAGGCCGCCAGCGCCTCGGCGCTTTCCGCCTGGCGCACGGTGCGCCGTGCCGCCAGCAGTTGCTCGCTGCTGATGCGGTTGAGGTCGGTGACCCGCATGGCATGGGGCTGCCCCGGCAAGCCCAGCCACTGGCGCAAGCGCACACGGTAGCCCAGCCGGATACCAGGGGCATCGATCAGCTCGCGGCGCTGGTGGCGCGCGGCAACGTCCTGCCGGGCGATTCGCTCCACCTGCTCAAGGCGGAACAAGCTGCGGCCCAGGGCGAACAAGCTGGCTTCCCCAGCCCCGCCTGGCCCGGCATTGGCAGGTGGGCCGGGCTGGTTGCGCAGGCGCTGCACCAGCATCTGGCTGAAGCAATCCATCACTGCGTTCTCGTCCGTCGGGCGCTGCCCGGCAAGCTGAACCACCCTGCCGCGCAACGCTTCATCGGTTTGCATCGCCGGCAACAGCGCCCAGAATTGCTCGGCCATGTAGGCCTGGGGCCAGGCAAAGCCGGCCAGCGGCATCAAGCGTTCCAACAGCTCGATCAGGTCATCTCCCCAGGTTTCCAGCGCCAAGCGGCTCCAGGCCTCGGTGCGCGCCTGCTGGTCGTGCGCGGGGTTGCCTAGCCACCAGCTACGGGTCGCTTCCGGGTCCTGGCCGACGCGAGGTTCCGGCAGGTGCTCTTCAACAATCGTGTCCAGTGCCTGCAGTGCCATCAGGTCGCTGCTGCGCAGAGGGTTGTTGGCAACCAGTAGCGAGCGGCGAAACTCGTAGGGCATCAGCCGCACTTCTTGCGGCACATCCGCCAGTTGGTTGTTCCTCAGGTCGGCCTCTTCAAGAAACCCACACAGCCCGATACCCTTGGGCCAGGTACTCAACCGGCAATTGCGCAGGCCAAGCCGAACCAGGTGCGGGAGGCCGTTGAAGCTCATCGGGTACTGCCCCAGCGGGTTGTGGCTCAGGTCAAGGTGGGTTAGCCGCGCCAGGCTGTGCAGCTGGGCCAGGGCAGCGGCATCTGGGCGGATGTCGTTATGCCGCAGGCTCAGCTCGCGCAGTTCAGTGAGGTAACCGATGCCTTGGGGGATGTGCAGCAAGCGGTTGTTGTTCATGTTCAATTCACGCAAGGCGCCGAAGGCCTGCAAGAACTGCGCGGGGATGTGCATAAGGCCTGTTTCGTTGAGTACCAGCACCGACAGATGCCTGAAGGTGATCGCCGTCGGCAGCTCAGGCAGGCTGCTGACATTGAGGCCTACCAGGCGCAAGCGCTGGCCAGCGGCTTGGCCCTGGCCATCGACCACCGGCTCGCCCTGCACCCGCCAGGCCCTGGCGATGTCTTGGCACGCGCGCAGGCGAGTGTCGCGCCGGGCATCATTGAGCTCACTGCCCGCCCAGCGGTTCAGCGCTCGGTGCAGCTGCTCGTGGTCATCCTCAAGGTCCGCCAGCACCTGGTAGGCCCGGGCTCTCTCGCCCAGCCGCTGGGCGAGCTCACGCTCAACCTGGGCATCGGTGAGCCCCGGGAAATAGCGGTGCATGGCTTCGCGCAACAGCACCCCAGGCGTTCTGCGGCCCTGGGGCCGCCCGCTCAGCACATAGCCGACGCGGCCATCTTCCAGCCGCCGTCCGGGGTTGAACCACTCAGGCTGCGCTGCCCAGCCGAGGAGCTGGGCAATGCCTTCGCTGGACGCCGGAAGCTGCGCAAGCACCCAACTGCGCAACTGCCCGACGGGGTCGTTGCCGGTGATCGCCAAGTCAGCCAATTGCTCGGCCGACAGCGTGTCGACGATGGCCGTGAAGAGGTCGCGTGCCCGCTCAGCAGCCAGCGCTTGCGGATGGCCTTGGCCATCGAAGCGCCAGAAGCGCCCTTGATCTCGCACCAGCACCGTGACGGGCGCTGTGGAATCGCTGGCGACCACGCTGCCGATCAGGCGCCCGGCCACCGAGCCTTCACGCAGTTCCAGGTTGACGCTGCTGGGCGCCTGTTGAGCCAGCAACGCCAACACCAGTGCGCCAGTATCGTCACTGTAGGCATTGCTCAGGTACAGCCCCTCCAAGGCCAGGTTCAGGCGTGCGACACGCAGCAGCGAGGCCGCCCTGGTCGCAATCACCAGCGGCAGCTTCTGGCTGTCGACCGCTTGGCGCCTCGTCGCCTCGTCAACATCACCCAGCGCCTCGCGCGCATAGGCCTCGGGCAGCGCCTTGAAATCGCGCCGCAACAGGGCCAACAGGCCGTCCTCGCGTGGTGCCAGGCGCGTCAGGTGCTCGAACAAGGGCCCGCGCAAGGCCGTTGCGCTGGCCAGCACATTGGCCAGCCCCGTGCCCACGAAAGGCTGCGCCTCGCACCACTGCAGCAGCGCGATGTCCTCGGCCGGCAACTGCCCTGCGCGAACATGGGTGAAGAAGCGCTCCACCCGGCCATCCTGTTCGAAACGCCGCAGGGTTTCGCGCAGGTTGACGGGGGCGCGGCGGTTTTCCATGAGGATGCCGCGCAGCTCGTCCTGGTCGACGCCAGCCACCTGCAGGATCTGCCGGGCCCGCTCGGCCCCTACGGCAGGATGTTGCGGCCACAGGGTATCGAGCATCAGCTGGCTGTCGTGCCAGTACCGGGGTTGCTCGCACAACAGGCGCCAGCTGCGCTCGCCGTTGTGCACCACTTCAGGCCCGAAGGCGTCGTTGCGCAGCGGATGGCGCACACGGTATGGCCCCTCCGGGTCAGGCCGGTACACCTCGAAGTACCGCGAGCCTGAACGCAGCCATTTGCGCGCACCCAGGGCGTACAGGCCATCGCTGCCCAGTGCTGGCGTTTCGGGGTACGACTCGTAGGGCACCAGGTCACCGGACCACAAGCGTTGCCCCTTGCCCGGGAGCGTCACCGGTTCCATTGCCGCGACCACGGCGTTGTGCAGCACCGCACCCGCGCCCACCACCGCCGCCGTCGACACCACCGTTTCAAGCACATCGAACAGGTGCTCCAGCGCCTCATGCTGATGGCCTTCGGAGAGGTCCATTACCCCTTCGTACACATCCGACAGCGTCTGCGCCAGCAATTGCCCAAGCAACATGGCACCGACCACTGGAATGAAGAAGCCAGCCAGGTTCAGCACGCCCATGCCCGCCGCCTCCCAGGCCTGAAGCCTGGCCCGCGCCGCTGCTGCATTGGCTTGTGCGGTCGGCACCAGCAGCAAGCGGGCATCGTCCTTCACCCGTTGCACCTGCTCACTGGCCATGGCGGCGAACAACCCGCCTTCGGGCACCCGGCCTTGAACCTGAAGGTCTGGGGATGCATCTTTGAGGCGCACGTCCAGGTGCTGGACGAACCTTGCCCGTTGCTCCAGGCTCACCAGCTGGCTGAAATACTGCCGATAACCTGCAGCATCAAGCGCCTCGGCCAGCGCCTTGTGCATGGCCTCGGCGCTGTCGAAACGGCGCAAGGCCTGGCGCGGGTCGCCCGGCAAGTACAGCACCAGGCTCTGCGGCGCACCGGCGTCGTCTTTCAGCGTGATGAGCAGGCCGTCGGCAATGGGCTGCCCCAGCACCTGCAGCAGGCCCGGGTAACCGCGCAACCCGCTGGCCAGTTTGTCATCGTCGTCATCGGCCACTTCGCGCAGTGCCAGCTCTTCGAAGGCACTGATATCCCCACGCAGGGCGGCAATCTTGCAGGCCAGCTTGAAGCCCGCCCGCTTGTCATCGGCCAGGTCGCCCACTGCGCCAGGGGTGAATGCCTTGTCCAGTTCGGCCTGGTACTTTGCCCCCACATCCCGCTCACGACAGGCCTGGACCAGCGTATCAGGCGCCCCGGACAGCACCTCGTCCGTGCCCGGCGCCACCAGGCCGCTGCCCAGGTAGTAGGAAGCCTCTGGCGGGAAGTTGCTCATCAGTTGCAACAGGCCGTTGCGCCGTGTTTCACCGTAGCCATAGGTTGGCAATGCCAGGTTGGCAGCGGTATCGAACCGTGGGGTCACCACCCGCCACTCAAGGTCGGCGAAGCGCACGCCTTGGGGCAGCGGCTGCTCCAGCAAGGCCAGTAGATGCCGCTCGGCGAACACCTGCAGCGGCAGCAGTTGCCCGGTGTGCGCTCGCAGCCGCCGCTGGCTTGCCCGGTGCACCTTGAACAGCCCACGCAAGGTGGCAAGCTGGGTGGTCGAGGCTCGGGTTAGCCAATCGGGCAACCGTTGGCGAATGAAATCCTGTGTAGCGGTGCTGAGTTTCTGGTCCATCGAGGGTATGGCGTGGGTATTCATGGCGGCTCTCGCGTAGTCATTGGCAGAGGCCGATACTCTGGCAACGGCGCCGCTACCATCAGAGGGAACCGTGCCGCTGCGAAGCGGCGGCGCGGGCGGCCTTGCCAGCGCACGCCGCCCTGGCCAGGTCAAGGCTTGGTCAGTTCTTCCCGGGTCAGGCGCAGGGCAAGCGCCTGCAGCGCCTGCTCACGCCTGGCCATCAATTCCCTGGCCTGCTGGTCGTAGGCCCCGCTGCCCAGGCGCTCGCGGTTGCCATCGAGGGTTTCCAACGCCTCGTCGAAGGCCTGCTCGACGGCATCGAACGCCGCCCGGTGGGCTGCCCGCAATACCGGCACCCAGAAGTCGCGCTGGCTGATGTACAGCACACGCGCCTCGGTCGATTCGGCGCTGAGCACGGCCAGGTAGGCCCGCTCGATCGCTTCTGGAGGCACCGAGGCAATGGCGCTGAACAACATATGGCGCGGCTGCCCGATCAGGTTCAACCGCGTGGCCAGGCCCGTGCGGTACGCCAGGCTGACCTCGACCTCCTCTTCGGCATGGGCACCGCGCTGCCAGCGGCCATCGGCGTAACGGGCCTCGATATCGGCCCGGGCCAGCGCCAGCACGGTGTCGAGGCGGAACAGGCGCTGGGCGAGCAACAAGCGCTCGCCACGCGTGGCAAGGGGGTCGCCCCCCTGGGTTGCGTGCAATACCTGGGCGCGCACTTCGAGGGAACTGAAGCAGTTGGCGATATTGTCGGCACAGGCACGCGGCTCGTCGGCCAGCGCGAACAGCTCCTGGCGCAGGCGTTGTTCGGCAAGCAGGGCATCGATCATCCCCCACACCCTGGCGCCGATGCCTGCCGGGGCCACGCGAAACTCGGCGGTGTGGACCAGCCCCACGAGCACGTCGAAGAATGCCTCGCTACCGGGCTCATGCTGCAACCGGTCCCAGGCCTCGGCACGCGCAGCCTGTTCCGCGTCGGCCTGGGTTGCCAGCCACTGTCGCCTGGCCTCGGCCAGGTCCGACAAGCCCTCGGGCGCTGCAGTGGGCACATGGTCGGGAAGGTACAGTTGCTCAAGTTGCGCGGCAGGGATGGCGTTGCCGCGCACGTTGAGGGTTTGCCGCAACTGCGCGGGCGCATCGAGCAGGGTTTGTGGCAAGTCAACGATGTGGTTGTCACGCAGGTCGGCGTATTCCAGTTGCGCGCACCATTGCAAGCCACGGGGTACTGCCTGAAGGCCGGTACGGCGCAGGCGCAGGTCGCGCAGGCGCAGCAGCGCCGAAACATCCAGGCCCCCCCTGCCCAGGGTGTTTTCACTGAGATCAAGGGTACGCAGCTCAGTCCTGCTGGCCAGTACCGATAACTGCTCAGCTGTCAGCCGCATGCGGTTACGCTGCAGGTTCAAGTGCCGCAACTCAGGCATGCTCTGCAGCCCGTCGGGCAGGGCGCCTAACTGGTTGTTGCTCAGGTCCAGGTGGCGCAAGCCGGTGAAACGGCCGAGAAACCCTGGCGGCACTTGGCTCAGGCGCAGCCCCACCAGGGTCAGGTCCGTAACATGGGCGAAATCGGAATTGGCCGGTAGTGCCGGCAGCTGCGCCACCGGGATCGCGATGATGCTCAGGCGCAAACCGACGATGCTGCCGTCTGCATCCACTTGCTGCTCGCCTTCGAAGCGCCAGGCCCGGCGCAGGGCGCGGGCGACATGATAGCGGTCGGCCTGGGCACGCCCCTGGGCCTCGCCGGTCCAGCGCGCAAGGCTTTCATCCAGTGCCTGGTACTGCAGCTCCTGGAGCAGCAGACTGTGAAACGGCGAAGGGGTGTCGTCGGTGAGGATCAGCAGGTAGCGCTCGACATCGGTATCGTCGAGCGAGGGGTACAAGGCGCGAATCCGCTCGCGCAGGGTTTGCCGGGGGGCTGATGCGGCCGGGCGCTTGCTGGCGTGCCCTCCCAGCAGATAGCCCAGCCGGCCATCGGCTAGGCGCCGCATGGGCGCGCCCATAGGCCTGGCTTCACGCCAGCCCAGCAACCTCAACTGCGCTTGCGAGGTGTCGGGCAACCAGCCCTGCAGCGCAGCACGAAGCTGCTCGGGTGCCTGTGCCCCGCTCCATCCGCGGAGGGTTTGGTAGCTGGCGGGCAAGCAGGCTGCCAGCACCTCGCAAAGCCCTTGAGGTTCGGCCACGGTCAGGGTGCTGGGCAGGCCGCGTGAGTCGTACAGTGCGAACTGGCCGTCCTGCCACACCAACACCTGCGTCTGCTGCCCCGGTGCCTCGGGCAGCAAGCGTTCCTGCAAGGCGCCCAGTGCCGACTGCGCACGCAACTCAAGGTTGACCTGGGACTGGCTCAGGCCATTACGGCGCAGCAGTGCAAACGCCAGGGCTACGCCTTCCGGCCGGTAGCTGCTACGCAGGTAGAGCGTTTCACGGGTGCGGGTCAGGCGTGCCAGTTGCAAGGCACCCCGAGCGCGCTCGGCGAGTGCCAGCGGTACCCGCGCCTGCGCCTGCATGGGTTCGCGCACGGCCATGCTGGCCTGGTTGAGCACATCCACGGCGTAGGCATCCGGTAAAGACGGAAAGTCACGTTTGAGCAGCGCCAGCAGCGGCTCCGTTGGCAAGTATCGCGCCGAGAAATGCTCGAACATGGGCCCGCGCAAGGCTTGAGCTTCCTGCTTCACATTGTCCAGCTGAACCTGCAGGGGTTCGCCTTGCAGGCCAAGCCGGTCCACGCACCATTGCAGCAGTTCGTTATCGTCCGGCTGGCCAAGGAACGCCTCGATCCGGGCATCCACGGCAAAGCGCTCCAGGGTGTCACGCAGTTGCACCGGCAGCCGCCGCCCCTCGACCAGCAGGCCACGCAGATAAACCTCGTCAATATCCGCCACCTTTAGAATCTGCGTCACCCGCTCGGTATCCAGCGTGCTCGCGGCAGGCCACAGCCGTGCCAGCAACCAGTGCATACCCTGCCACTCCAGTGGCCGCTCGCTGGCAAGCCACCAGGCCCGCTCGCCATTGCCACGCAATGCCGGCCCGTACCTGCCAGGGCCATCACGGTGCAGCAGGCGCCAGGTGCCGGCAGCGTCTTGGCGCACCCGGTACAGTGCAGCGCCCTGGCGCCACCAGCAGTGGCTGCCATCGGTCAGCAGGCCATCGTCGCGCTCGATCAATGGCACTGAGGGTTGGGTTTGCTGATACGGCGCCAGGTCGTTGCGCCACAGCCGCGCCTGGCCCGCCGGGTTGCGGACCGGCTCCAGTTGCTCGACGAACGCGCTGCGCACGGCGTATGCACCCCCTGCCACCACGCCAACCGATGCCAGCGACAGCGCCACCTGGAGCAAATGCTGCAGCGCTTCGTGCTGGTGGCCCAGGCTCCAGTCGTTGGCCCCCTCGAACACCTCGCCCAACAACTGCCCGACCGCGTCCGCCAGCAGCAAGGCGCCCAGCGCTGGCACGAACAGGCCCGCCAGGTTGAGCAGTGCCAGCCCGGCAGACTGCAGCGTGCGCAAGCGCTCGGCCGAGGCTTCACTGTCCGCCTGCGCGGTGGGCACGGCGAGGTAAGCGGCATCGGCCTTGATGCGAGCCACGTGCCACTGCGCCAGTTGCCCGAAGAGGTTGGCCGTTGCCTGCAACCGGCGCGGTTGCAGGTCGGGTGCATCATCCTGCAAACGGGTCGCCAGCAACGCCAGGCACTGCGCCCGCTCGGCCAGGCCGACACGGCGGGCAAAGGCACCTCGGGCGTGTTCATCCGCCAGCGCCCCGGCCAGCGCGCGGTTGGCCTCATCCCAATCGTTGTAGTACCGCAGGGGGCGCTGTGGATCATCCGGCCAGTAAAGCATCACGCCCTGCAGCAGCTCGGGGTTCAAGACGACACTGCCGCCCGGTGTCCAGGTGCCAAGCAGCTCAAGACACAATGCACCGTCCACGCGGCAGCCCAGTACCTCGACACCCCCCACTGCCACACGGCGGCTCAGCGGGTGAGTAGGTTGCACACCGCTGGCGAGCTGGCGCAGCATCTTCAGGTTCTCGCCTTGCACCTGCCCTTTTAGCGCAGCCACCTCGATCGCCAGCGAAAGCTCCAGGCGCTTGTCCTCGGCCAGGGCATGCTCGAACGGGCCGTTCAGCACGTCGGCCAAGTGCTGCTGGTAGGCTTTGCCCACATCCACACGCCGGCACGCCTCGACGATGTCATCCACCTGGGTATCGACCACGCGATCATCCTGCCCCGGCTCAACCGGTGGGCTGACCAACGCGGTCTGCTCGAAGAAGGATTCACGTGGCTTGAAGTTCTGCATCAATTTCTGCAGCGCCGGCATGCGCACGAAATAGGATGAAAAGTCGGGCAGGCCCAGCGGGCTGGTGCGCAGGTGCCGGCGCTCCTCGCGCCATACCAAGGTGCTCAGGGCAACCGGCAGGTTCAGCTCAGCCTCAAGCCGCCTGCGGGCAAAGTCATCCAGCGGCTCTACCTGCGCAGAAACGCGGTTGATTTCGCGCTGGCTGGCTAATCGCGCGGTGACCCGCGCGCGCAGGGCTGCAAGGGATTGGGCGCTGGCATTGGCAAGCCAGGCGGGAAGTTGTTGGCCAATGAATTGCTCGGTGATACGTGGCGAGCCAGGGGTACGGGAGGGAGGCATACGGGGTTCTCTCTGAAGGGCTGGAACCCAAGCTTGCAGGCCTCCCCCGCCAGGTGGCAGCAGGCAGGCTCACCCAGCGTGCTTGCCCGCCTGCGCCGCCAACGCCTCGCGGGTCAACCGCAGCGTCAAGGCCTGCTGGGCCTGCAGCAGGCGCCTTGCCAGGGCGTTGGCCTGCTGCAGGTACTGCGACTCCTCCATCGCGCTCGAACTGGCATCCAATGCCTCCATCTGCAGCTGGATCGGTGCCTTCAGCGCCTCGTACTCCGGGGCATGGCGTTGCCGCAAGTAGGCCTGCCAGAAATCGCGCTGGCTGACGTACTCAGCCAGGGCATCGCTGGCCTCGACCTTGCGCACATCCTCCAGGGCGGCCTGCAGCTTGGCCGCGTCGATACCCGCCAGGCGCTGAAACTGCAGGGTGCGCGGTTGCCCCGGCAGCTCCAGTTCCCGGGCAAGGCCCGTGCGCAGGGCCAGGCTGACTTCCACCTCGTCCACGCTCACGCCCCTGGCGCGCTGCGCGCTCATTTCATTGCGCGCCAACTGCTCGACCCGGTCCAGACGGAACAACCGCCGCGCCAAATGCAACCGCGCCGAGCCGTCGACATCCCCGCCGGCAACCACCTTGGCCACTTCTACGCGCACCTCCAGGGCCGCAAAGTAGGAGGCGATGCTGTCGGCACAGGTTCTCGACTCACTGGCCAGCATCAGAATGTCGCCGCGCAGCACGCTGTCCTCGCACAAGGCGTCGACCATCGCCCAAAGCCGACGGGCAATGTCTTCCCTGGCCCGGCGAAAATCACTGGTGCTGGTCAACTCATCCAGCAACTCGAAAAACTGCTCGTGCCTGGGCTCATCCAGCAAGGCTTGCCATTGCTGGGCACGCTGGGCGCGCTCGGCTTCAGGCGCCGTGGCCAGCCAAGCCTCACGGGCTCGCTCCAGGCTGCCAGGAACAGGCTCGCCGCCCACCCCTGAAAAACTGCTGCCCACCAGCCGGCGATGGATCGCCAGTGGCAGCGGATTACCGTCCACCATCAGGGCGCGGCGCAGCTCGTAGGAAGCACTGAGGACAGGTTCGCCAACAGTCGTCAGCAGGTTGTTGCGCAGGTCGGCAATTTCGATGAACACGCAGCGCTGCAACCCAGGGGGCACCTGCGTCAGCTGGCACCGGCGCAGGCGTAGTTCGCGTAGCGCACGCAGGCCACCCAGCTCGGGAGCGGCAGCGGCCAACGGGTTCTCGCTCAGGTCCAGCACCCGCAACTGGCTCAGCCTGCCCAGTCGGGCAATGGCCTGGGCCGAGAGCTGGATACGGTTATGGCGCAGGCGCAAGTCGCGTAAATGCGGCAACTGCCCAAGGCCTTCGGGCAACTGCGCCAGCGCATTGTTGGCCAGGCTCAGGTACGACACCTGGGAAAAACAGCGCAGAAAATTCACTGGCAGCGTGCGCAACCCCAGGTTATCCAGTGCCAGCTCCCCGACATGGGAGAAGTCCGCACCCGCTGGCAGTTCCGGCAGGCTCTGCAGCGGCAGGTCGTACAGCTCCAGGCGCACCGTGCGCGGCCCTTCGCTCATCAACCAGCCGCCGAACTGCCGCCAGCAACCCCGCAAGCGGTTCGCAACCAACGAGCGGGCCGCACGCCCGGTAGCCCGTGTGGCGCCGCTCACCCAGGTATCGAGCCCTTGCGACAAACGCTCGAAGGCTTGTTCCTGACGCAGCAGCATCGTGAAGACCGATGTCGGGGTGCCCTGCAAACGCAGCAGGTAACGTTGTACATCCTGATCGGCCATGCCGGGGTACAACGCCCGCACCCGTTCACGCAGCACGGCGGCACGCGGTGCGCCACGGCCACTGAGCGGGTAGCCGAAGCGCCCATCGGCTAACCGGTAACCCGCCTGAAACCAGGGCTTGGGCGGGGCCATCGCCAACAACCTGGCCAGTGCCGGCTGATCCACCGGCAGCCACTGTTCCAAGGCCTGCAACACCGCTTGCGGGCTCTGCCAGGCCAACCGGGCGAGCTGAGCGGGTGGCAGGCTGGCCAATAGCGCCTGGGGCAACCCGGCCGGCTCTGCCAGCGCCCGTGGCAATTGCGATGCATCGCGGCCCTGCACACTGATACGGCCCTCATCCAGCACCCAGGTCGTCGCCTCGATGCCTTGAGCCTGTGGGCGCAGGCTTGCAAGCAGCGCACCGCTGGGCGAACCCATGCGCACCTGCAGGTTGAGCGACAGCGGTAATTGCCCATGCTCACGCAGGAGTGCGAACACCAGTTGCAACGAATCCGAGTTGCACCGCCCCTGCAGATAAAGCCCTTCCAGCGCCCGGCTAAGGCGTGCACCGCGGCTTAGCTGGCGGGCATGCTCGGCCACCCGCAGTGGCACCCTTGCAGCTTGCTCCATGCGCGAACGCTCTGCTTCGCTGGCCTGGCCCAATACCTCCAGGGCATGGGCCCGGGGCAAATGCGCAAAGTCGCGTTGCAAGGTGGCCAGCAAAGGGTCGTCTTCCAGGTAGTTGCTGGCGAAGTGATCGAACAGCCGCGCGTGCCACAGGCCTTGCCGTTGCAGCAGGTCACGGTGCAAGGCTGTTTCACTGAACTCTGGCCAATCGACCTGGGTGGCACACCAGTTCAGCAGGCTTTGCTCGGCGTGCGCGCCCTGCCCTTGCCGCAAAGCGCTGAAGAAGGCCTGTAGCCGGGTGTCGGTGCTGAAGCGCTCCAGGGTGTCGCGCAGGCCAGCGGTAAGCGGGCGGTTCTCCACCAGCAGCCCGCGCAGGAACGCTTCGTCCACGCCGGCCACGCGCGCCACACGCTGCAAGCTGGCAGCGTCCATGCCTTCGGCACGCGGCCACAGGCGCCGTAACAACATCGCCGCCCCTTGCCACTCCAGCGGACGTTCCTGGCGCAAGCGCCAGCCACATTGCCCATTGAATTCCAGCGCTGGCCGGTAGGCCTCGGCGCGCTGGTTATGCACCAGCCACCAGGCCTGCTGCTCTGGTGCCTGCTGCACTTCATGGTACTGGCCATCCCGCTGCCACCAGTTGCGCCCTTCACTGTGCCACAAGCCGTTTTCAAGGCGGGCCGCCGACGGTGCCAGGGACGGCACCTGGTAGCCCGTCAAATCACCGTCCCATAGCCGCGCCGCCCCGGAGGGCAGGGTCACCGGCTGCAGGCGATCGATTTTCGCACTGGGCACGAAGCCGCGTGCAACCACGCTGCCACCCGCGGCAACCGCAGCCGTCACTGCCAGGTCTTCGGCAACGCCCAGCATGTGCTCCAGCGCTTCCTGCCGATGGCCGTGGGACCAGGCCTCTACCCCCTCGTACACACTCATGAGCAGCCGTACCACCTGCCTGGCCAGCAGCAATTGCCCCAGGCCAGGCAGGAACCCACCCACCAGGTTCAGCAGCTGCAAACCTGCCGTTTCGAACGCCTGCCTGCGCGCCTCGCTGGCGGCGCGGTCCACGTCCTGGGTGGGCACCAACAGCAAACGGGCATCCTCACGGGCGCGGGCCACATGCTGGCGCGCCAGGGCGGTGAACGCATCGCCCGCCATGGCCTGCAGCTTTGCCGCCGGATCGGTGACAGGGTCCTGCAGGCGCTTGGCCAGCGTGCCCATGAATGCCGCCCGCTGGGCCAGGGCAATGCGGTTGATGAACCCATCCCGATAGGCCGTAGCGTGCAATTCACGGCCCAACGCCTGGCCCAGTGCCGCCCAGTTGTCGGCCCCGCGCAACGCCTGCGCGGGGTCGTTGCCAAGGTAGACGATCACCCGCTTGACCTCACCGGCCTGGTCGCATACCTCGAACGCCAGCGCGCCGTGTACAAGGCACGCCAACACCTCAAGCAAGCCGATGCGCAGCTGCTCGCCCTGGGGATGGCTTGGCCATTGCCCCTGGGCAAACTGGCGCAACATAAGGGCATCCGCCTGGCTGACCTGGCCCTGCAATTCGGCCAGTTCGGCTGCCAGGCGCAAACTGTCACGGGTATCCTGCGCCAGCAGGCGCTCGAACGTGCCCGTCAGGGCCTGGTCCAGCGCTTGCTGGTAACGCTGGCCGATGTCCAGGCTTCTGCACGTGTCGACGATGACGTCGAGTTGGTCGTACAACACGGCTTCGCTGGCATCGCTGCGCACCAGTGCCGTGCCTTGGTAAAACGTCGCGCCTGCCTCGAAGTTCTGCATCAAGCGCTGCACACCAGGCTGGCGCAACACGACGCGCTCCTCGATGGGTAGCGTGCGGTTGCCATCGGGCTTTACCGTGAAGCGTCGGCGTACCTCCAGCCAGGTGCTGTCGGCCAAGGCCAGCTGCGTTTGGCTGCGCCAGCGTAGCTCACGCTGCAAACCCTCCAGGGCAAATTGCCCAAGGTCTGGAATGCCGGCATAGGCAGCGTGCAAGGCCAATTGGCTCGCGTGGTGGGCCTGGAAGGCATCGCGCAGGCGATTGATCTGGGGCGCCGTCGCCTGCCGGAGCCAAGGTGGCAGTTGCTCAGCGATGAAAGCGTCAACGGGATGGGCAGAGGGGGTAACGGAAGGGGGCACCATGGGGGCTTCCTCGGCAAGAAAGCGCAGCACAGTCCGCCAGAAGGGCAACCGGCTGGAAGCTGGAAAGCTGCCCAGGCACCGGTGCCTGGGCTTGCCGAGGTCAGTTGGCCAATGCCTCGCGGGTCAGGCGCAACGCCAGCGCCTCAACCGCCGCTTGCCGTTCCATGGCCAGTTCATTGGATGCCCGCAGGTAATCACCGCTGTCCGGGTGGGCACCGTCCAGTGCGTCCAGGCGCGCCCAGAACGGCGCCTCGACCTCGTTGAACGCCGCGCCATGTTCGCTGCGCAAGCTTTCCAGCCAGAAATCACGCTGGCTGATGTAACGCGGCAGCGCATCGCTGGCTTCAGCCAGGCGAACCCTGGCTGCAGCAGCATCCAGCTGCTCCCGGGTTACACCAGCGGTGGCCTCGAAGTGCATCGTGCGCGGCTGGCCTGGCAGTTCCAGCTCACTGGCCAGGCCCGTGCGGTAGGCCAGGCTGACCTCGATTTCATCCACGCTTTGGCCGCTGGCCTGGCGAGCCTGTATCTCGGCACGGGCGATGCCCTCGACCTGATCCAGGCGGAACAACCGCGTGGCCAGGCGCAGGCGGGCGCTGCGGGCCGCTATCGGCTCACGCTCGCGCAGGGCCTGGGCCACGTACAGCCGTACCTCCAGGGCGCTGAAGCACGACGCGACACTGTCCACGCAGGTGCGCGGGTTGCCCGCCAGGGCGAACAGTTCCTCACGCAGCTCGGTATCGCTGCCCACATCCTCCAGCATGACCCACACCCTGCGCCGCAGGTCGGCCGGGAGCAGGCGGAAATCCCGGGTGCCCGTCAGTTCCGCCAGCAGCTGAAACAGGTTGCCGCTGCCCGCTTCGGCATGCAGCCTGTCCCACAGCTCGCCCCTGCTGCGCAGTACCTGCTGTGAGGCGCCCTCCAGCCAGGCTGCGCGGGCGGCGGCCAGCCGGGTCGCAGCGCCCTCGGCCGGCACCTGCGCAGCAGGCGTCAGGCCCAGGTGCTGGCGGATCGCCAGTGGCAGTGGGTTGCCCTGCAGCACCAGTGCCCGCCGCCACTGGGGCGGGGCATCCAGTATCGCCTGCGGCATGCTCGCCAGGTGGTTGTCGCGCAGGTCGGCCAGCTCCAGCTGCCCGCACCACTGCAGGTCGGCCGGGACGGTCAACAGGTTGGCGCTGCGCAGGTTGAGTTCACGCAGCCGGGCCAGTGGGCGCAGGTGCAGGCTGATGGCGCCCAGGGGGTTGAAGCTCAGGTCGAGCACGCGCAGTTGAGTCAGGTTGGCCAGCGTCGTTGCACTGCCCGTGCTCATGCGGATCTGGTTCCCGGCCAGGCGCAGGTTGCGCAGTTCGCCCAGTTGGCCGATGTCCGTCGGCACGCTGGTCAAGGCATTTTCGCCCAGGTTCAACCAGCGCAACTGCGGGAAGCTGCGCAGGAAACCTTCAGGCACCTGCTCCAGGCTCAAGCCGGTCAGGGTCAGCTCGGCGACATGGCCGAAGTCGGTGCCGGCAGGCAGGTCGGGCAGGCTGCGCAAGGCCATGTCGCGCAGCCTCAGGCTCATGCCTTGCGGCACATCCCTTTGGTCGACAATGCGTTCGCCAACCAACTGCCAGCTGCGCCGCAGCTGCCGGGCGGCACGCCGGCGCAGCGCCTTGGTTTCGCCGCTGCGTGCACGGTCGGCCCACACATCCAGGGCTCGCTTGAGGCTTCGATACTGCTGCTCCTGCATGAGCAGCATGCGAAACGCCGAGCCGGGCTGCTCCAGCAAGAGGCTCAGGTAGAGCTGCACCTCGTCCTCGTTGAACGCCGGGTACAAACCGCGGATTCGCGCGCGCAGCAGGTTGTGTGAAACGTTGTCGCCCGGCTCGCGGCCACTGAGCAGGTAGCCTACCCGGCCATCAGCGAGGCGCCGCATGGGGCTATGGGGTACGCCAGCGTCCTGCAGGCCCAGCAGTTGCAGCAACGCTGCACGGTTGCTGGGCGCCCAGCGTTGCAGGTCATTGCGCAGCTGCTGCACGGCTGCAGCCCCCACCCAGCCCAACCGGGTACGGTCTTCCGGAGCCAGGCAGGCCAGCAGGGCCTCGGGTAGCTCGTAGGGCCCTGCCCCGGCGCCCGGGCCGCCAGGCAGGCTGAACTCGCCCCCCGACCTCACCAGCACCCGGACGGCCACCCCCGGCCCTGGCGTGTGCAGGCTGGCGAGCAACTCACCCGTTACCGATCCCTCGCGCAGCTCCACTGCCACGGCGGCCGGCCAGCGGCCAGGTTGTGCCAGCAACGCGAACACTAACCTGGCTTGGTCCGGGCGATAGCTGCCCTTGAGGAACAGGCCCTCGCGCACCCGCGTCAACTGCGCGAGCTGCAACAAGCGGCGCGCCCGTTGGGCCACCGCCAGGGGTATGCGTGCACGCGAGCGCATCATCACCCGTTGCTCGGTGCTGATCTGCCCGAGCAGGTGCAGGGCGTAAGGTTTGGGCAGGCCGGGAAAGTCCCGCTGCAGCAGGGACAGTTGCGGGTCATCCGCCAAATGGCGGCTGGCAAAGTGTTCGAACAGCCGCCCCCGCAGGTACTGCGCTTCCAGCGTGAAGGTGTCGCGCTGCGTCTGCAGGCCAAGGTCCTGAATGCCCAGGTCATCCACGCACCATTGCCAAAGCTCGGTATCAGCCGTGTGCTCGCCAAGGGCGGACAGAAACCGGTCTACCCTGGCATCCACGGCAAAGCGCTCCAGTGTGTCACGCAGCGCTACCGGCAATGGGCGGTTTTCCACCAGCAGGCCACGCAACTGTGGCTCATCCACGTCAGCCACCCGAAGCACCTGGGCAACCCGTTCCTCGTCCAGCGCCTGCGCACGCGGCCACAGGCGCCCCAACAGGTGCGCCGCACCCTGCCACTCCAGTGGCCGCTCATGGGCCATGCGCCAGGCCCGTTCACCGTTGTACTCCAGGGCCGGGCCATAGGCCCGTGGCTGACGGGCATCGAGCAAGCGCCACGGGCCTTCGGCGGTGGTCGCGCGCACCCGATAGTACACACCCTGGTGCAGCCACCATTGGCTGGAGCCATCGCTGAACAGGCCATTTTCCAGTTCGACCAGCCCTGCTGGCGGGGCCGGGTCCTGGTAGGCGCCCAGGTCATTGGCCCACAAACGCAGCTCACCCACATCGGTGACCACCGGTTCCAGCCCTTGCACCCAAGGGCTGCGAGCAAAGGCCGTGGCCACCCCCTTGGCGCCACCGAGCACGGCGGCGTTGGCCGCGACCGTCTCGGCCACGCCCAGCACATGCTCCAGTGCCTCGTGCTGATGGCCCCGGGCCCAATGGGAAACCCCTTCACAGATTTGCCCCAGGGTTCGCCGCACCATGTCCGCCAGCAGCAGGCTGCCCACCCCCGGCACGTACAACCCGGCCAGGTTGACCAGCGTCAGGCCCGCCGAGGCCAGTTGCGCCAGGCGTTCGGAGGTTTGCCGCGCCTGCACCTGGGCGGTGGGCACCGCAAGAAAGCGGGCATCGTCACGTATACGGTTGATCCGCAGGCTGGCCAAGCTCGCGAACAGTGAACCTTCCAGGTAGGCAGGCGCCGGGGCGAGGTCTGGCGCGGCATCCAGCAGGCGCTTGCCCAGGGTTTCAAGAAAGGCGCCCCGATCCTGCAAGGCAACACGCGCGAGCAACAATGCCCGCTTTTGCGGGTCGTTCATCCACTGCAGCAAGGTCGCATTGACCGCGCCCCAGCTCGCCAGGTGCAGCACCGGTTGCAACGGGTCGTCGGGCACGCACAGCAGCACCGCGTTCACCTGCGTGCGCGTGCCGATACCGCTCAGGTTGGGCGCCCACGAGCCACTGAGCTCGACCAGCCACATGCCAGACAACGTGCTGCCCAACAACTGAAGCTCAGCGCAGCGTATGAGCGGGCTGTTGATGTGGGCCGGCACCTGCCCCGTCCCCAGCGCACGCAACACCCCCAATTCGTCAACAGGCAGCAAGCGCCGCGTCGCGGCAACCTCGGTCATCACCTGGAACGTGCAGCGTATGTGCTCGGTAAGGTCGTGGGTGAAATCGCCGCTGAACAGCTGCTGCAGGTGGTCCTGGTATCGTTTGCCCGCATCGACCTGGCGGCACAGTGCCACAACCTGGTCAGATGCCTTGGTGATAACCTGTTCTTCGGCCCCGGTTGCGGCATCTGCCGGGTACACCAACGCGGTTTCGCTATAGAACGACTCACCCGCCTTGAAGTTCTGCATCAGCACCTGCAGCGCAGGCACCGTTACGAAGTACGAATCCCCCGTGGGCAGCTCGCCTGGCTTGACGACAAAGGTTCGCCGCTCTTCCCGCCAGCAGGCCAGGGCCAGGTCGATTTCCAGCCCCATCTCACGGCTGATGTGCGACTGCAGCACGCCCCGGACGAAATCGTCTGGCGCCAGCAGGCGCTCGTACACGCTCGCTACCTTGCGCAGGCTTTGCATGTGCGCGGCAAACGCACGGCGCAGGGTGGCCAGCTGGGCAGGGGGCGCCGCCTTCAGCCAGGGCGGCAGGATCTCGCCGATGAACTGGTCGGTGGCCTGTTCGATTTTGCTGGGTAATGTGGTTGTAGGCATTGCGGATAACCCCTGGAGGAAACCCGCAACGCTGGGCCATCGGCAGGCCGCGAAGCAGAGGGAATCAGTGACTGCATTGCCGCGCCAGGATCAACGCACGGTAGTGCCCGGGGTTGCAGCCGAACCACTTGCGAAACGCCTTGTAGAACGAGCTGCTGTCGGCAAACCCCAGGCGTTCGGCCACCTCCCCCATGGCCAGCTCCGGGGTGGCCAGCCAGGCGATCGCCAACTCCCGGCGCACGCTGTCCTTGAGCCCCTGGTAGGTCTGCCCTTCCTCGGCCAGGCGCCTGCGCAAGGTCGATGCCGACAGGCACAGGCGCTGTGCCAGAAGCTCGGCATCGGGCCACAGGCTGGGCGGTTGCTGTGACAGGTCGTGGCGAATACGCCGGCCCAGGCTGGCCGGGTCGCGGTACTTGACCAGGATGTTGCCCGGCGCTTCGGCCAGAAAGCGCTGCAGTTCTTCTTCCGTGCGCCGCAGCGGCACGTCCAGGCAGTCGGCGGCAATGATCATGCGGGTGCGCGGGCGCTCGAACTGCAGGTTCTCGGAAAACATCACCCGGTAGTCGTCGCAAAAGGGCGGCTCGGCGCAGCGCAGTTCGATGGCCAGAATCGGAATGCGCCGGCCCGCCAGCCAGCAGGCGACGCCGTGCACGATCATCCAGAAGGTGAAATAGGTAAAGGCCCGGCGCGGCGCATCGCGGGGTTCGTTGATTACCACCTCGGCCAGGCTCTGCTGGCGCACCAGGCCAGGCTGCAGGTCTTCGAGCATCAGCGACAGGAAACCCAGCGCGGTTTCCAGCCCCGCGCCCAGGGTCGGCTGGGCCATGCTCGCCCGGCACATGAAGGCCAGGCTGCCGCTGCGCAGGCCGCGTGGGTCCATGGCGAAGAACTCATCGTTGCAGCGCCGCGCCAGCAGGCGCCAGAGCCGGGCGTAGGCGTCGGCGCTGACCCTTGCCGCAGGCAAGTGCAATTGCTCGACGGCTATCCCGGCCCGTGCCAGCAAGCCACGGTCGGGCTCGCCGGCGGGGCAGGTTTGCAACAGCGCTTCGCGCACCAGCTGCATGGAAATGGTGTCTTTCTCGCTCATCGACGGTCCTGTCGGCTCAATGCCGGGCATCTTAGACCGCCCTGGGCGCCACGGCCATCACAGGCCGGCCGCCAAACCCAGGAACGCCTGAATCAGGCGCAACTCGCGGCGGCGCTCCAGGCAACCGATCAGGTGCTGGTTGACCAGGCCTTCGCCCACCAACGGCCGCGCCACCACCCGTGGGTCGTTGGCCACCTCGGTGGACGACACCACGCCGATGCCCAACTGCGAAGCCACCGCCTCGGTAACCGCTTCACGGCTGTCCAGCTCAAGCAGCACGCGCGGCTGCACCGCGGCCTTGGCGCAGGCCTTGTCGAAGGTGCGCCGGGTGGTGGAGCTGGGCTCGCGCAGCACCATGATCTGCTGGTGCAGCTCGGCCAGCGGCAGGTCGTGCTCGCCGCTGGCCCAGGCATGCCCGGCTGGCAGCAAGGCGCACAGCCGCGACTCGCACAGGGCCTGCAGGTGCAGGCCCTTGCGCGGCTCGATTTCGGTCAGCACGGCCACGTCGGCGTGCTCGCTGAGCAGCGCGGCCAGGGTTTCCTGGGCATTGCCCAGGCGCAGGTTGACGGTGATGCCCGGGTAGCGCTCGCGCAGCAGCGCCAGCATCGGCATGACCCGGTGCGGGCCGTCGGCGGCCACCTCCAGGCGCCCGGTCAGCAGCTGGCGGTTGGCTTCGAGCATGGCCTGGGCCTCCTCGGCCAGGCCAAACATGGCGCGGGTGATCGCCGCCAGGCGTGTGCCTTCCTCGGTCAATTCCACCCGCCGGGCGGTGCGCCGCAACAGGGTGATCTGGTAGTGCTCTTCCAGTGCCTTGACGTGCCCGGTCACCGCCGGCTGGCTGATGAACAGGCGTGCGGCGGCGCGGGTAAAGCTGCCCTCACGGGCGACGGCATCGAAGGCGCGTAGTTGGAACAGGTTCATTCGTATCGGCCTGACTTATAGCTCGGATAACAACAAACAATTTGATTGATAGCAGCCGCAATTGCAACCTAGGCCCCGTAGTTTCAGCCCACCGCTTGTGAGGAATAACGGAATGAGCAACGCCCCGATTCTGCTGACCCCAGGTCCACTGACCACATCAATCCGCACCCGCCAAGCCATGCTGGTGGACTGGGGCTCCTGGGACCGCGACTTCAACCAGCTGACCGCCAGCGTCTGCGAGCAACTGCTGGCGATCATCGACGGCAGCGCCAGCCACCACTGCGTGCCCCTGCAAGGCAGCGGCACCTTCGCCGTGGAAGCGGCCATCGGCACCCTGGTGCCGCGCGACGGCAAGGTGCTGGTACTGATCAACGGCGCCTACGGCCAGCGCCTGGCGAAGATCTGCAAGGTGCTCGGCCGCACCTACAGCACCTTCGAAACCGCCGAAGACCAGCCCACCACCGCCGCCGATGTCGACCGCCTGCTGGCCGCCGACCCGGCCATCACCCACGTGGCGCTGATCCACTGCGAAACCAGCACCGGCATCCTCAACCCGCTGCCGGACATTGCCCAGGTCATCAAACGCCACGGCAAGCGCCTGATCATCGATGCCATGAGTTCGTTCGGCGCACTGCCCATCGATGCCCGCGAGATTCCCTTCGAGGCGCTGATCGCAGCCTCTGGCAAGTGCCTGGAAGGCGTGCCCGGCATGGGCTTCGTATTTGCCGAGAAAACCGCCCTGGCCGCCGCCGAAGGCAATGCCCACTCCCTGGCCATGGACCTGCACGACCAGCATGCCTACATGGCCAAGACCGGCCAGTGGCGCTTCACCCCGCCTACCCACGTGGTCGCCGCCCTGCACGAAGCGCTGCAACAGTACAACGAGGAAGGTGGCCTGCCGGCTCGCCACCAGCGCTATGCCGACAACTGCAAGACCCTGCTCGACGGCATGGCCGCCATTGGCCTGCGCAGCTTCCTGCCCGCCGAGATCCAGGCGCCGATCATCGTCACCTTCCACGCCCCGAACAACCCGCGCTACCAGTTCAAGGACTTCTACGAGCGGGTCAAGGCCAAGGGTTTCATCCTCTACCCCGGCAAGCTGACCCAGGTGGAAACCTTCCGCGTCGGCTGCATCGGCGTAGTAGGTGCCGATGGCATGCAAGCCGCCGTGAATGCCGTGGCCCAGGTGCTGCGGGAAATGGAAGTGCTGGACATCTAACCCCTTTGCCCACCCGAATTCAGGAAAACGCGCACATGAACTACAGCAACCCTACCCAGCTGCAAGCCGCCATCCTTGACTGGGCCGGCACCGTGGTCGACTTCGGCTCCTTCGCCCCCACCCAGATCTTCGTCGAGGCGTTCGCCGAATTCGACGTGCAAGTGTCCATCGAAGAGGCCCGTGGCCCGATGGGCATGGGCAAGTGGGACCACATTCGCACCCTGTGCGACGTGCCGGAAATTGCCGAGCGCTACCGCAAGGTGTTTGGCCGCACGCCGACCGACGATGACGTCACCGCCATCTACAACCGCTTCATGCCCCTGCAGATCGAGAAGATCGCCGTGCACTCGGCGCTGATTCCCGGCGCCCTGGACACCCTGACCGGCCTGCGTCAGGACGGCCTGAAGATCGGCTCGTGCTCGGGCTACCCAAAGGTGGTGATGGACAAGGTGGTGGAGCTGGCGGCGAACAACGGCTACGTCGCCGACCACGTGGTGGCCACCGACGAAACCCCCAATGGCCGCCCGTGGCCGGCCCAGGCCCTGGCCAACGTGATTGCCTTGGGGATCGATGACGTGGCGGCGTGCGTGAAGGTCGACGACACCGTGCCGGGCATCCTCGAAGGCCGCCGTGCCGGGATGTGGACCGTGGCACTGGTGTGCTCGGGCAACGCCCTGGGGCTGACCTGGGAAGGCTACCGCGCCTTGAGCGCGGAAAAGCTGGAA
This sequence comes from Pantoea sp. Ap-967, assembly GCF_011752565.1. GTDB lineage: Bacteria > Pseudomonadota > Gammaproteobacteria > Pseudomonadales > Pseudomonadaceae > Aquipseudomonas. The sequence goes on along the minus strand of NZ_VWXK01000022.1, from coordinate 51,399 downwards.
AGCGAGCGCAAGCGCATTCACCAGCTGTTTGCCGGGTCGCGGCCGCACTACCTGATCGACACCATCAACGAGTTGCCGGAAGTGATTGCCGACATCAACCGCCGCTTGGCCAAGGGTGAGATGCCGCAGGCGTTCTGACAGATCGATGGTGGATCATTCGCGGGCAAGCCCGCTCCCACAGGGTATTGCGTTTGCCCCTGTGGGAGCGGGCTTGCCCGCGAATGCGTCAGCTCAAGAAACGCAGAAGGATCAAACTGCCCGGTTCAACTTCACCCAGGACGCAAACTTGTCGATAAACCCTTGCAGGAACGGCCGGGTCTTGTCATTGAGCTTGCCAGCCTCGTCGAACAGCGTGGCCGCCCCACCGATATATGCTTCGGGCATCTGCATGCACGGCATGTCGAGAAACACCAGCGACTGGCGCAGCGCATGATTGGCACCAAAGCCGCCAATGGCCCCCGGCGACACGCTGGCCACCGCGGCTGGCTTGCCGCTCCAGGCACTTTGCCCATAGGGCCGCGAGCCCACGTCGATGGCATTCTTCAGGCCGCCGGGCACCGAGCGGTTGTACTCCGGGGTCAGGAACAGCACCGCATCGCTGCGGCGGATCTCGTCGCGAAAGCGCTTCCACGCCTCGGGCACACCTTCGGCCTCGACATCTTCGTTGTACAGCGGCAGGTCGCCGATCTCGACGATTTTCAGGGCAAGGCTGGACGGCGCCAGCTCCGAAAGTGCGCGGGCCACCTTGCGGTTGTAGGAATCCTTGCGCAAGCTGCCGACGACGACCGCTACCGAATACACCTGGCTCATGGCGATTTCCAACCTTTGCTGGGGAAAGGGACGTCAGTAGTTATAGATGACCGTTCCTCGGCACCTTGGTTTTTTTTCCGCAAGGCGAAAACTTCCAGGTATCTTTCACGGTCTATCCCTGCAGACATTTCCTACGTAATTCAGAGGTTTTCACCCAAATGGCAGCAGTAATGGTCGGCCAATTCCACGCCCGTGACGCCGAAGGCCGTATCTACCCCGTCCACGAATTCCAGGAGTCCACCCTCCAGGCCGACGGCAGTATCCAGGGCGCCCCGATCACCACCTATCGCCTGGCCATCGGCGACCGCGTCAACCACCTGGGTGAAGACCGCTTCGAGCTGGCGCAGTCGGGCGTCGAGATCATTCGCATTCCTTGATGCAGTCCACCGTGTACTGGCCCCGCTCGTTCTGCAGGCCGTGCACATCGGCGACGAAGCCTGGGAAACCACGGTTGAACGCCCGGGCGAACGCCAGGTAGTCGAGGATCGAGCGGGTCGCTTCGGTGAACCGCTCGCCCGGCATAATCAACGGGATGCCGGGTGGGTATGGCACCAGCATCACGGCCGCAACCCGGCCTGACAGGGCCTCGATCGGCACCGCCTCCACCTCTCCCCGCACCATCTGGTCATAGGCCTGCGCAGGGCTCTGGGCCACCTCCGGCAAGCGGCTGAACAGGCGCTTGAGCTGCTTGGCCGTGGCATTGCTGCGGTAGCATTCATGCAACTGGCCGCACAGGTCACGCAGGCCCAACCCCTGGTAACGCGCAGCGTCCACCGCGACAACGCTGGGCAGGCAGCTCGCCAGTGCGGTATTGGCGTCGTAGTGGCGCTTGAACTCCAGCAGCTCGGTCAGCAGCGTGCTCCATTTGCCCTTGGTGATGCCCATCGAGAACAGCACCAGGAAGCTGTACAGGCCCGTCTTCTCCACCACCAGCCCACGCTCCCACAGGAACTTGCTGACCACCGCCGCGGGAATGCCACGCTCGCCCAGCACCCCGTCGGCACTGAGCCCCGGCATCACCAGGGTGACCTTGAGCGGGTCGAGCAGCACATAGCCTTCGGCCACCTCGCCAAAGCCATGCCAGGGCGCCCCCGGTTGCAGTTGCCAATCCTGGGCTGCCAGGCGGTGGATACCTTCGGTGGCCGGCGGCTGCCAGATGCTGAACCACCAGTCGTCGGCAGCAATGTGCTCGCGCAGGTTGGCCAGGGCGCGGCGAAAGCTCAGGGCCTCGTCGAACATTTCCTGCAGCAGCGAACGCCCCGCCGGGCCTTCCATCATGGTCGACGCCACGTCCAGCGAGGCAAGGATGCTGTACTGCGGCGAGGTGGAGATGTGCATCATGAAGGCTTCGTTGAAGCGGTCGCGGTCCAGCTGGCGCTGGGCCCCGTCCTGCACGTGAATCATTGACGCCTGGCTGAACGCCGCCAGCAGCTTGTGGGTGGAATGGGTGCTGAACACCAGCGGGCTGTCGCCGCTGCAGGCGGTGCCCATGGCAAAGCGCCCTTCGAAGAAATCATGGAATGCGGCGTAGGCGAACCAGGCCTCGTCGAAGTGCAGCACCTCGACACTGGCGCCCAGGGCCTGCTTGATCAGCCCGGCGTGGTAGCACAGGCCGTCGTAGGTCGAGTTGGTCACCACCGCCAGTTTGATCCGCGGCTCGCGGCCCCTGGCCAGCGGGTTGGCGTGGATCTTCGCCTGGATCGACGCGGGGCTGAACTCGCTGAGCGGGATGGGGCCGATGATGCCCAGCTCGTTGCGTTCCGGGCACAGGTACAAAGGGATGGCCCCGGTCATGATGATCGCGTGGACCACCGACTTGTGGCAGTTGCGGTCGACCAGCACCAGGTCGTCGCGCCCGACCATCGCGTGCCAGACGATCTTGTTCGCGGTGGAAGTGCCATTGATGACGAAGAAGGTGTGGTCGGCGCCGAAGTTGCGCGCAGCGCGAGCCTCGGCTTCTGCCAGAGGGCCAGTATGGTCGAGCAGCGAACCCAGCTCCGGCACCGACACCGACAGGTCCGAGCGCAGGGTGTTTTCCCCGAAGAATTGGTGAAACGCCTGCCCCACCGGGCTCTTGCGGTAGGCCACGCCACCGCCGTGGCCGGGGGTGTGCCAGGAATAGTTGGACTGCGCGGTGTGCTGCACCAGGGCCTTGAAAAACGGTGGCAGCAGGCCGTCGAGGTAGTTGTGCGCGGCGCGGGCCACTTGCCGGGCGAGAAACGGCACGGTGTCTTCGAACAGGTAGAGGATGCCGCGCAGCTGGTTCAGCTCGCTCATGGCCTCGGCAGGGGCGTTTTCCAGGGTGACCTGCTCGCCCAGGGCGAAAATCGGCAGGTTGGGTGCACGCAGGCGGGCCAGGCGGATCAGCTCGGCCATGTTCTGCAGCAGGTGGGTGTTGTCGCCGGCGCCTTCGGCGGCGATCAGCATGCAGGCCAGGCCATGGTGGGTGGTGGCGACCAAGCGCGCCTCGGCGTGGTCGGCGGCCTTGATAACGGCAAAGCCGTCCTGGCTCAGTTCATCGGCAATGCCCCGCACGCGCTCGCCAGCGACGCTGTCGGCCTTGATGGCGCGGTGCACGATGAGAATCGGGAACTTGAGGTCCTTGTACATCCGGCTACTACCCCCGCAGGACTGGTTGTCCTATTGAGGGTAGTAGAGCGTTGTGTTGCCTGTGCGGGCCCTATCGCGAGCTGCGCTCGCTCCTACGGGGGCGGCGTGCACCTGGTAGGAGCGAGCGCAGCTCGCGATAGGCCCACGCAGGCGAACACGTCAACCCGCAGGCGTCTCGGTCAAGGCCTGCCACATCGAAGGCCCCCCCGCCGACTTGGCCACTGCCGCCAACCGCTCGGCATGGGCCTCCAGTTCCTCGGCCGAGGCCATGATCACCCGCCCCGGCGCCCGCCCGACAATCCGGCGGATCTCGCTGCCTGTCCCGCCCTGGCCATCCCCCTCACCGTCGGCCCCATGCCCTGCCAGCGACAGGCTGGTCTGGCCACCGGTCATTGCCAGGTAGACGTCAGCCAGCAACTCGGAGTCGAGCAGTGCGCCGTGCAGTTCACGGCCGGAGTTGTCGATGTCGTAGCGTTTGCACAACGCATCGAGGCTGTTGCGCTGCCCCGGGTGGCGGGTACGGGCCAGCAACAGGGTATCGAGGATGGTGCAGTGGTTGGCGATATCGGCCCGGTCGGCCTGCCCCAGCAAGGCGAACTCGTTGTTGATGAAGCCAACGTCGAACGCTGCGTTGTGGATGACCAGGGTGGCGCCCTGGATGAAGTCGAAGAACTCCTCGGCCACATCGGCAAAGCGCGGCTTGCCGACCAGGAACGCATCGGTGATGCCGTGGACGTTGATCGCCCCCTCGTCACTTTCGCGGTCGGGTTGCAGGTAGACGTGGAAATGCCGCCCGGTCAGGCGTCGGCCCATGACCTCGACACAGCCGATCTCGATGATCCGGTGGCCTTCGCTGACCGGCATACCGGTGGTTTCGGTATCGAGAATGACCAGGCGTTTATCTTGCTGCTGCTCCACGCGGGGCGCTCCAACTTGCATCAGTTACAAAGGCGGTGAGTATACCCCAAGCGCATCAGCGCTTGGCGCGCACTTCCTCGACTCCACGGTTGGCCAACTGGTCGGCACGCTCGTTGCCCGGGTGGCCGATATGCCCGCGCACCCACTTCCAGGTGACCTTGTGGCGGTTGACCTGCTCATCGAGCAGCTGCCACAGGTCGGCATTTTTCACCGGTTCCTTGGCGGCGGTCTTCCAGCCGCGCTTCTTCCAGTTGGCCATCCATTCGTTGATGCCCTTCATCACGTACTGCGAGTCGGTGGTCAGCACCACCTCGCACTCACGCTTGAGCGCCATCAGCCCCTGGATCGCGGCCATCAGTTCCATGCGGTTGTTGGTGGTTTCGCGCTCGCCGCCCCACAGTTCCTTCTCGACACCCTTGAAGACCAGCAGGACACCCCAGCCGCCTGGGCCGGGGTTGCCCTTGCAGGCGCCATCGGTATACATCTCGACGCTTTCGCTCATGTACCACTCATGTTCAGTGCTTTTCGGTATCCGGGTTGACGGCAGTACGGTTGACCTTGGCCAACGGCAGGGGCAGCAGCTTGCCCATCGGTTCGCGGCGCACCTGGCGCAGCGGCCGCAGGCCGACCACCATCTTGCGCGCCACCAGCAGGTAGACCCCGCCGCCAGCACCTTGCCAGCCCCCCGCCACCCGCTCCCAGCCTGCCAGGCGTTGCTGCCAGGCCGGTGAAGTGAGCGGCGGACGATAGCACCCGAAGCGGCGTTTCTCCAGCGCGAAGCCCAGCAGGTTGAGCCAGTCGCCCACCCGCGAGGGCGAGATGCAGCGCGCCTTGCGCAGGGCCCCGTGGCTGAAGAAATGGCGCAGGCCCCAGCCGCTCCAGGGGTTGATGCCGACGATCAGCAGGTGCCCGCCGGGGCGCACCGCGCTGGCCGCCTCACGCAGCAAGCCGTGGGGTGACAGGCTGAAGTCCAGGCCATGCTGCAGCACCACCACGTCGGCGGCGTGCTCGCCCAGCGGCCAGGCCTGCTCCTCACACACGATTTCCACCCCCGGCAGCGGCGCGCCAAGGCGAACGTTGCGCTGCACCTGGGGCGCGCTGGGCGGGGCCTCGGCGCACGGGCCGTAGTGCACGAGGTAGCCGCCGAAGAAGCGCCCGAGCTCTTCTTCCAGCAGTTTTTCCTCCTCCTTGAGCATCAGCTGGCCGAGTGGGCCGTTGAACCACTCACGGGCCAGGCTGATCAGCTCGACCCAATCCGGGTCGGCCTGGGCAAAGGCTTGGTCGGTCATTGCGCTCTCCCTCGAAGGTTCATTCACCGCGCCATCGCGGCTAAGATGCCTTCATGTGCCACGCTAGGCGATACGGATCCGCACCATGATACAGATCGACGCTCTCCCCGCTTTCTCCGACAACTACATCTGGTTGTTACAGGATACTGCCAAACGCCGCTGCGCGGTGGTCGACCCGGGCGATGCCGGCCCGGTGGAAGCCTGGCTGGCGGCCCACCCGGGCTGGGCGCTGGAAACCATCCTGGTGACCCACCACCACAACGACCATGTCGGCGGCGTGGAACGCCTCAAGCACCTGAGCGGCGCACGGGTGCTGGGCCCGGCCCACGAGCGCATCCCAGGCCGCGACCAAGCCCTGGACGACGGCGACCGGGTCAACGTGCTGGGCGTCGACTTCCAGGTGCTGGCGGTGCCTGGGCACACCCTGGGGCACATTGCCTTCTACAGCGATCAACCCGCAACACCCGTGCTGTTCAGCGGCGATACCCTGTTCGCCGCCGGCTGCGGGCGCATGTTCGAAGGCACGCCCGAGCAGATGCAGCCGGCCCTCGCCCGCCTGGCCGCGCTGCCCGCGCACACCGAGGTGTACTGCGCCCACGAATACACCTTGAGCAACCTGCGCTTCGCCAAGGCGGTGGAGCCCTCTAACCCGCACGTCCTGCAGCGTTTCGAGGACGTTACCCGGCTGCGCGCCGACAATCGCATCACCTTGCCATCAACGATTGGCCTGGAGCGCCAGACCAACCCCTTCCTGCGTACTTCTGAAACATTAGTTAAACAAAAAGCAGACGAATGGAAGGGCCAGCCAAACGACTCGCAGGTCGCTGTTTTTGCTGCTTTGAGGTCTTGGAAAGACACCTTCTGATAACCTCAAGATATATCGCAGAGGGCTGACAACGGTTGACCCAGGCGGGTGCGGTTCCTAGAATCGCCGAAATTTTTTGCCCGGACCCCCCTGCCCGCCGATGTCTTCCCGTAGCCGCAGAACCGCTCATTCAGTCGCCCTGACGCGCCTGGCCCAAATCAGTGCGCTGGCGCTGGCCGCCACCCTGGTGGGCTGCCAGAGCACCCGTCAGGTCGACGAAGCCGACAGCGTTCGCGCGCATACCTACCAGGCGCGGATCAAGCACAAGCCTTCGCCGCTGGCGGTGAAGCCGGCCGAACCGCCGCAGGACGTGTGGGAGCGCATGCGCAGGGGCTTTGCCCTGCAAGACAGCATCGACGTCAACCCGCGCATCGAGCAGCAGCGCCTGTGGTTCGCCAGCAACCCGTCATTCCTGGAAAATGCCGGCGAACGCGGCAGCCTCTACCTGCACTATATTGTCGAGCGCCTTGAAGAACGGGACATGCCGCTGGAGCTGGCGCTGCTGCCCGCCATCGAAAGTGCCTACAACCCAATGGCCTATTCGCGGGCAAGCGCGGCGGGGATGTGGCAGTTCATGCCCGCCACCGGCCGCCACTTCAACCTGCGGCAAACCAACTTCTACGATGGCCGTCGCGACATCACCGCCTCGACCAACGCCGCGCTGGACTACCTGACCCGCCTGCACGACATGTTCAACGGCGACTGGCTGCTGGCCCTGGCTGCCTACAACGCCGGTGAAGGCACCGTCAGCCGCGCCATGGAGCGCAATGAAAAGCTCGGCCTGCCGACCGATTACTGGAACCTGCCGCTGCCCCAGGAAACCCGCGACTACGTGCCCAAGCTGCTGGCCCTGTCGCAGGTGGTGTCCACGCCAGATGCCTACGGCGTGAACCTGACCCCAATTGCCAACGAACCCTATTTCGAGGCGGTGGCCATCAACGACCGCCTCGACCTGTCGCGCGTGGCGGCCTTCGCCAACATCGACGAAGACGAACTGCTGCAACTGAACCCGGCGTTCAAGAAGCGCATGACCGTGGATGGGCCCAAGCAACTGCTGGTGCCCACCGCCAAGGCGCAACTGCTGAGCAACAGCTTGTCCAACCTCAAACCCGAGCAATTGGTGAGCCTGCAGCCGAACAAGGCCGTGTTCGCCGCTGCCGTGGCCGAAGGCAAGGCGCCGGCAGCGCGCAGCTACCGGGTCAAGCGTGGCGACAACCTGAGCAGCATTGCCCAGGCCAACCGGGTGTCGGTGAAGGACATCCAACGCTGGAACAAGCTGCCGGGCAACCGTGTCAAGGCCGGCCAGGTACTGGCCCTGCGCGGCGGCAGTGCACCGAGCGCCGCCGGCAACCGCGTGGCGGCGGCGGGCAAGCGCTCCACCCAGTACAAGGTACGCAAGGGTGATTCGCTTTATCTTGTAGCCAAACGTTTCAACGTCGAGATGCAACACCTCAAGCGCTGGAACCCGCGCAGCGGCCATGCACTCAAGCCAGGCCAGACCCTGACCGTTTACCTGTCGCATTGATAGGCGCCCTGGGGCTGCCTTGCAGCCCATTCGCGGGACAAGCCCGCTCCTACAGAGGTTGAAGCTACCTGTAGGAGCGGGCTTGTCCCGCGAATGGGCCTGAAAAAACCTCACTCGACTTCCCCCAAAGCGCCTCTTTTTCCAACCCCACCAAGCTGTTACTGTACCCCGACCCAAGCCCAACGCCCCTGGATCGGATGCCGACTTGATACGTCCCCTCCTGCTGACCCTCAGCCTGGCCTTGAGCTTCCCCGCCGTCGCGATGGTGAGCGAAAGCCACGGATACGCGCAGTTCGGCACGCTCAAGTACCCAGCCACCTTCACCCACTTCGACTGGGTCAACCCGCAAGCGCCCAAGGGCGGCACCTTGCGGGCGATGGCGTTCGGCACCTTCGACACGCTCAACCCCTACACCTTCAAGGGCACCAGCCCCGTCACCACGCCGAACTTCCTGCAATACGGCGTCAGCGAGCTGAACGAAACGCTGATGGTCGGCACCGGCCAGTACGACCCCTCCGGTGATGAGCCCACCTCCAGCTACGGCCTGATTGCCCGCAGCGTGGAATACAGCGAGGACCGCAGCTGGGTGGTGTTCAACCTGCGCCCGGAAGCGCGCTGGCATGACGGCACGCCGATCACCGCCGCGGACGTTGCGTTCACCTACCGCACCTTGCTCAAGCAGGGCCACCCGATCTACCGCACCAACCTGCAGGAAGTGCAGCGCGTCAATGTGCTCGGCCCGCTGCGCATCCGCTTCGTGTTCAAACGCGCCGGCAACCCGCTGCTGATCCTGCGCCTGGGCGAGATGCCGGTACTGCCCAAGCATTACTGGCAGAAGCGCGACTTCGAGGCCACCACCTTCGAGCCGCCCCTGGGCAGCGGGCCGTACCGCATCACCCAGGTAGAGCCGGGCCGGCGCCTGGTGTTCGAGCGGGTGAAGAACTACTGGGGCAAGGACTTGCCGGTAAACCGTGGCAAGTACAACTTCAACCGCGTCGAATACGAGTTCTACCGCGATGCCACCGTGGCCTTCGAAGCCTTCAAGGCTGGCGAGTTCGACATCTACATCGAGCACCAGGCGAAGAACTGGGCCAACGGCTACAACTTCCCGGCCGTGCGCCGTGGCCAGGTGATCAAGGCGCAGATCCCGCACCAGATCCCCACGCAAACCCAGGGCCTGTTCATGAACAGCCGGCGGGCCACCTTCAGCGACCCCCGGGTACGCCAGGCGCTGGGCCTGATGCTCGACTTCGAGTGGACCAACCGGGCGCTGTTCAGCAGCGCCTACCGCCGCGCGACCAGCTATTACCCCAACAGCGAGTTCGCCGCCTCCGGCCTGCCCACCGGCAAGGAATGGCTGCTGCTGGCACCGTTTCGCGACCAGCTGCCCGACCAGCTGTTCACCCAGCCCTACCAGGTCAGCCACACCGACGGGCGCGGTATCGGCCGGCAAACCCTGCGCCAGGCCCTGGGCCTGCTCAACCAGGCCGGCTGGAAGCTCGACGGCCAGCGCCTGGTCGACGCCAAGGGCCAGCAACTGCGCCTGGAGCTGCTGCTGGTGAACCCCAGCCTCGAACGCATCCTGCAACCTTATGTCGAAAATCTGGCCAGCATCGGCATCGATGCGCGCTTGCGCACCGTGGACCGCGCCCAGTACAAACAACGCCTGGACCAATTCGACTTCGACATGATCCTGATGACCCTGAACCAGACGCTGAGCCCGGGCCTTGAGCAATGGCTGTACTTCCACTCAAGCCAGGCCGCCATCAAAGGCAGCAAGAACTATGCTGGGGTCAAGGACCCGGTGGTCGACCACCTGCTCGACACCTTGCTCGCCGCGCGCACCCGCGACGACCAGGTCGCCGCCGCCCGCGCCCTGGACCGCGTGCTTTCATGGCAGTACTACATGATCCCCAACTGGTACCTCGACAACCATCGCCTGGCCTACCGCAACCGGTTCGCCTTCGTCACCACGCCGCCCTACACCCTGGGGCTGAACAGCTGGTGGATAAAGCCTTCGGAGAAAGCCCAATGAAGCCAACGCATCGCCTGGCCTGCAGCCTGCTGTTCGCCTGCCTGAGCCTGCCCGCGCTGGCCGCGCCGCAACACGCGCTGACGCTCTATGACGAGCCACCGAAATACCCGGCCGACTTCAAGCACTTCGACTACGTGAACCCCGACGCGCCCAAGGGCGGCACCTTTCGCCAGTCCAGCTTCGGCGGCTTCGACAGCCTCAACCCGTTCATCAACAAGGGCGTCTCGGCCGACAACGTCAGCATCATCTACGACACCCTGATGCGCCAAAGCCAGGACGAGCCGTTCACCGAGTACGGCCTGGTCGCCGGCAAGATCGAAAAAGCCCCCGACAACAGCTGGGTGCGTTTCTACCTGCGCCCCGAAGCGCGCTTTCATGATGGCCACCCGATACGCGCCGAAGACGTGGTGTTCACCTTCAACGCCCTGATCAAGGACGGCGCGCCGCTGTACCGCCAATACTACGGCGATGTCGCCGAAGCGGTCGCTGAAGACCCGCTGCGGGTGCTGTTCAGGTTCAAGCACAAGAACAACCGCGAACTGCCGCTGATTCTTGGCCAACTGCCGGTGCTGCCCAAGCACTGGTATGAAAACCGCGAGTTCAACCGCGGCAACCTGGAAATCCCGTTGGGCAGCGGCCCGTACAAGGTGGCCGAGGTCAAGGCCGGGCGCACCATCCGCTACGAGCGGGTCAAGGACTACTGGGCCAAGGACCTGCCGATCAACCGCGGCTTCTACAACTTCGATGCCATGACCTTCGACTCCTACCGCGACACCGCCGTCGCCCTGGAAGCCTTGAAGGCCGGCGCTTTCGACTATGCCCTGGAAGTCAGCGCGAAGAACTGGGCCACCGCCTACAACGTGCCGGCGGTGCGCGAGGGCCGCCTGATCAAGGAAGAGTTGCCCAACGGCAACCCCACCGGCATGCAGGGCTTCGTCTTCAACATCCGCCGCCCCCTGTTCCAGGACGTGCGCGTGCGCGAGGCCCTGAGCCAGCTGCTGGACTACGAATGGACCAACAAGCAGCTGTTCAACGGCGCCTACACCCGTACCGGCAGCTATTTCGAAAACTCTGAAATGGCCGCCCACGGCCTGCCCAGCGCCAGCGAGCTGAAAATCCTCGAACCGCTGCGCGGCAAGATCCCCGAGCAGGCCTTCACCGAGGCCTTCCACAACCCGGTCAGCGACGCCAGCGGGATGATCCGCGAGCAACAGCGCAAGGCCTACAAGCTGCTGCAGGAAGCGGGCTGGAAGATCGTCGACGACAAGATGGTCGATGCCCAGGGCAAGCCGGTGGTGATCGAATTCCTGCTGGCGCAAACCGAGTTCGAGCGCATTCTGCTGCCGTTCAAGCGCAACCTCGCCGACCTTGGCATTGACCTGAACATTCGCCGCGTCGACGTTTCCCAGTACATCACCCGCCTGCGCTCGCGCGACTACGACATGATCGTCGGCGGCTTCGCCCAGTCCAACTCGCCCGGCAACGAGCAGCGTGAATACTGGAGCAGCGCCGCCGCCGACAACCCCGGCAGCCGCAACTTCATCGGCCTGCGCGACCCGGCCATCGACCAGTTGGTGGAAGAGCTGATCAACGCCGACTCACGCCAGAGCCTGATCGACCACTGCCGGGCGCTGGACCGCGTGCTGCTGTGGGGGTACTACGTGATCCCCAACTGGCACATCAAGACCTGGCGCGTGGCCTACTGGAACCACATCGGCCACCCGAAGGTGTCACCCAAGTACGACGTCGGCATCGATACCTGGTGGATCAAGCCCGGTGTAACGCCGGCGGTCAGCCAACCGCCTGCGCAAGAGGCCCAATGACATGCTGGCCTATATCCTGCGCCGCCTGCTGCTGATCATCCCGACCCTGTTCGGCATCCTGATAATCAACTTCATCATCGTCCAGGCCGCCCCCGGCGGCCCGGTGGAACAGATGATCGCCAAGCTCGAAGGCTTCGAAGGCGCCACCAGCCGCATTGCCGGCGGCGGCGCCGAGGTGTCCGTGGCCGGCTCCAACTACCGTGGCGCACAGGGCCTGGACCCGGCACTGATCGCCGAAATCGAGCACATGTACGGCTTCGACAAGTCGGCGCCCGAGCGGCTGTGGATCATGATCAAGAACTACGCCACGCTGGATTTCGGCGACAGTTTCTTTCGCGACGCCAAGGTCATCGACCTGATCGTGGAGAAGATGCCGGTGTCGATCTCGCTGGGGCTGTGGAGCACGCTGATCATGTACCTGGTGTCGATCCCCCTGGGCATCGCCAAGGCCGTGCGCCATGGCAGCCACTTCGACGTCTGGACCAGCTCGGCGATCATCGTCGGCTACGCCATTCCGGCGTTCCTGTTCGCCATCCTGCTGATCGTGCTGTTCGCCGGCGGCAGTTACTTCGACTGGTTCCCGCTGCGCGGCCTGACGTCCAACAACTTTGACGAGCTGTCCAACACCGGCAAGGTGCTGGATTACTTTTGGCACCTGGTGCTGCCCATCACCGCACTGGTGATCGGCAACTTCGCCACCATGACGCTGCTGACCAAGAACAGCTTCCTCGACGAGATCAACAAGCAGTACGTGGTAACCGCCAAGGCCAAGGGCCTGAGCCGGCCGCGGGTGCTGTACGGCCACGTGTTCCGCAACGCCATGCTGCTGGTGATCGCCGGTTTCCCTTCGGCCTTCATCGGCATCTTCTTCACAGGTTCGCTGCTGATCGAGGTGATTTTCAGCCTCGACGGCCTGGGCCTGATGAGTTTCGAGGCGGCCATCAACCGCGATTACCCGGTGGTCTTCGGCACCCTGTTCATCTTCACCCTGCTCGGGCTGGTGGTGAAACTGATCGGCGACCTGACCTACACCCTGGTCGATCCACGCATCGACTTCGCCAGCCGGGAGCACTGACATGGCCCTGTCCCCTCTCAACCGCCGGCGCTTCGAGCGCTTCAAGGCCAACCGCCGTGGCTGGTGGTCGCTGTGGCTGTTCCTGATCCTGTTCGGGCTGAGCCTGGGCGCGGAGCTGATCGCCAACGACAAGCCCATTGCCGTGCGCTACGAAGGTTCGTGGTACTTCCCGGCATTCAAGCGCTACCCGGAAACGGCCTTTGGCGGTGAATTCCCGCTGGAAGCCAACTACAAGAGCCCCTACATCCGCGAGCTGCTGGCCAAGAAAGACAGCTTCGTGCTGTGGGCGCCGATCCCGTTCAGCTACCAGAGCATCAACTACGACCTGCGTGTGCCGGCCCCGGCGCCGCCCTCGGCGGACAACTGGCTGGGCACCGACGACCAGGGCCGCGATGTGCTGGCGCGGGTGATCTATGGTTTTCGCGTGTCGGTTCTGTTCGCCCTGACCCTCACCGTGCTCAGCTCCATCGTCGGCGTGATCGCCGGTGCCTTGCAGGGCTTCTACGGTGGCTGGGTAGACCTTGCCGGGCAGCGCTTCCTGGAAATCTGGTCGGGGCTGCCGGTGCTGTACCTGCTGATCATTCTCGCAAGCTTCGTGCAGCCCAACTTCTGGTGGCTGCTGGGGATCATGCTGCTGTTCTCGTGGATGAGCCTGGTGGACGTGGTGCGCGCCGAGTTCCTGCGCGGGCGCAACCTGGAATACGTGCGCGCCGCCCGCGCCCTGGGGATGCGCAATGGCGCGATCATGTACCGGCATATCCTGCCCAACGCCATGATCTCGACCATGACCTTCATGCCCTTCATCCTCACCGGTGCCATCGGCACCCTCACCGCACTGGATTTCCTGGGCTTCGGCCTGCCGCCAGGCGCCCCGTCGCTGGGCGAGCTGGTGGCCCAGGGCAAATCCAACCTGCAAGCCCCGTGGCTGGGCATCAGCGCCTTTGCCGTGCTGGCGATCATGCTGAGCCTGCTGGTGTTCATCGGCGAATCGGCCCGTGATGCCTTCGACCCGAGGAAGTGATATGAGCGAACAGAACCTGATCGAAGTGCGCGACCTGGCGGTGGAGTTCGTTACCGGCGAGCAGGTCAACCGGGTGGTCGACGGCATCAGCTTCGACATCCGCAAGGGCGAAACCCTGGCCCTGGTTGGCGAAAGCGGCTCGGGCAAGTCGGTGACCGCCCACTCGATCCTGCGCCTGCTGCCCTACCCCCTGGCCCGCCACCCCAGTGGCAGCATCACTTATGAAGGCAAAGACCTGCTGCAGCAGAGCGAGAAGGCCATGCAGCGCATTCGCGGCAACCGCATCGCGATGATCTTCCAGGAACCGATGACCTCGCTGAACCCGCTGCACAGCATCGAGAAGCAGATCAACGAAATCCTGCTGCTGCACAAGGGCCTGACCGGCAAGCAAGCCACCGCGCGCAGCCTGGAGCTGCTGGAGCTGGTCGGCATTCCCGAACCGCACAAGCGCCTGAAAGCCCTACCCCATGAGCTGTCCGGCGGGCAGCGCCAGCGGGTGATGATCGCCATGGCCCTGGCCAACGAGCCGGAGTTGCTGATTGCCGACGAGCCGACCACGGCGCTGGACGTGACCGTGCAGTTGAAGATCCTCGACCTGCTGAAAGCGTTGCAGGCGCGCCTGGGCATGGCGCTGCTGCTGATCAGCCACGACCTCAACCTGGTGCGGCGCATCGCCCATCGGGTCTGCGTGATGCAGCGCGGGCAGATCGTCGAGCAGGCCGACTGCGCCACGTTGTTCAGCGCGCCGCAACACCCGTACACGCAGATGCTGATCAATGCCGAGCCCAGCGGCTTGCCGGCGCATAACCCGGTGGGGGCGCCGCTGCTGGAGGTGAATGACCTGAAAGTGTGGTTCCCGATCAAGAAAGGGCTACTGCGCAAGACGGTCGACCATGTGAAGGCGGTGGACGGCATCAACTTCAGCCTGCCCCAGGGGCAGACGCTGGGCATCGTCGGCGAGTCGGGCTCGGGCAAGTCGACCCTGGGCCTGGCGATTCTCCGGTTGATCTCCAGCCAGGGCGCCATCCGCTTCCACGGGCAGCAGCTCGAAGGGATGAACCAGAAGGAAGTGCGGCCGCTGCGGCGGGAAATGCAGGTCGTGTTCCAGGACCCCTTCGGCAGCCTGAGCCCACGCATGTGTGTGGCGGACATCGTTGGCGAGGGGCTGCGGATTCACAAGATCGGCACGCCTCAAGAGCAGGAGACAGCGATTATTGCGGCGCTGGAGGAAGTAGGGTTGGACCCGCGCACCCGCCACCGCTACCCGCATGAGTTCTCCGGCGGCCAGCGCCAGCGCATCGCCATTGCCCGGGCATTGGTGTTGAAGCCGGCACTGATTCTGCTGGATGAACCCACCTCGGCGCTGGACCGCACGGTGCAGCGGCAGGTGGTGGAGTTGTTGCGCAACCTGCAGGCCAAGTACAACCTCACCTACCTCTTCATCAGCCACGACCTGGCGGTGGTCAAGGCGTTGAGCCACCAGCTGATGGTAATCAAGCATGGGCATGTGGTGGAGCAAGGGGATGCACGGGAAGTCTTCCATGCGCCGCAGCATGCTTATACAAAACAACTGCTGGAGGCAGCGTTTTTGCGGGACGTTTGAAGCATCAAGAATCAGATTTAACGGCTGGTTTGTAGTCCATTTCCCAAAGATGCTCTGGGCGCTCTTTTTCCGTTGCGGCCGCGTGGGTGGAGCCCTAGTCTCGGTTAGTCGCCCTCAATGGCGGCTGTGCGTGTGGGCACGCTTGCGTGCGCCGGTCTTTCCTATCTTCCACCGGTCTGTCAACCCGCGCACAGCTGCCACCCAACCGTTTGACAGTGGACGGATGGCAGCAGAACCGGAAGAAAGGAGATGCTGTGATGATCTGGGCTTCGCACTACTTGATCGCGATGGCCAAGGCGCTGATGGATGATGCTGAGCTGGGCATGAGGTATTGATGGGCCGGGGTTGAGGGCGCGTTAGGGCTGCCAGGTGCATGCCACAACCTCTTCAGTGCCTATGAGATCGAGCGCCGCCCGCGCGGCGCATCGCAGGCAAGCCTGCTCCTACATTTGTTTCGGGCCAGTTACGCCTATGCAATTGCGCGCGAACGCCTTGTTTGTTCACCTCGATATCCTGCCATGCGCCAAGGGGCCGCGCGCTTTTGCCACATGAACATTGGCCTGAAACAAATGTAGGAGCAGGCTTGCCTGCGATGCGCCGCGCGGGCGGCGCTCGATTTCCGCCACCCTGCAAAACCCAAGGCAAGCACTTGGCAGCCTTGACACTATTATTCGGCGGGACTCTGCCAGAGCACTGCGCTCTCCCTGTGCACGTGCGCCTGCTTACCGGGCTTGAACGCCGTATCCAGCGTCCCCAGCGCGATGGATATCCAATCTGAATAATCTCCCTGCGACCGCGACCAGAACAGGTTCGACCCACACCGTGAACAGAACTCACGCCGCACCGCCTCCGAAGACGCATAGACGCTGATCGCATCCGCCCCACTGACCACCTGCAACGCCGACCGGGGCACGCTGCCATAACTGGCAAACGCCGCACCATGGCCTTTGCGGCATTGGCTGCAATGGCAATGGCTCACCGCCTTCGGCGCGCAAAGCAACGTGTAGCGCACCGCGCCACACAGGCAACTTCCCTCATACACCTGCGTCATGGTTCAACCCTTCCTGGGAAACCGCCAAGCTTACCCGCGACGGCTTGACCGGCGCCAACTGCACGATCGCCCAAGCCACCTCAAGTACTAGAAAAGCCCACAACAAACCAGACGCCCCGTGCAACAGGGCATACCACTGCCAACTGGCAAACAGCACCCTCCCCACCGCGTCGTAGCGCCCGAAACGCTGCAGCGGATGGCGTATCCTCAACCACGCCCAAACGCACACGATCGACCCCATCAGGTTGGCCATCAGCATATGCATCGGGCCGAACGCCGGAATCTGCCCGTGCAAGCCCAAGGTGGCGTGCAGCGTGCCGAGCGCGTCGTGCAACAGGGCGAAGGTCCACGGCGTGGCAAAGCCTGCCGTGACGATCAGGTCGTAAAGGCCGCTGGCACGGACCAGCTTGCCGTATTGGGCCCTGCTCCACATGGTGATTGCTCCTCTGGTTTCAATGAAGCGAGCAGGCTAAAGCCTGGGGTATGCTCCAAGGTCAAGCCCGTACAAGGAGAAAACCGTGCGAATTGGTGAATTGGCCCAGGCCTGCGAAGTAAGCCGCGACACCTTGCGCTTCTATGAGGAGCGCGGGTTGATCCAGGCGCGGCGCCTGGCTAATGGTTATCGCGACTACCCGCAGGAGACGGTGCAGTTGGTAGGGTTTATTCGCACGGCGCAGCAGCTGGGGTTCAGCCTGGGGGAAATTGGCAGCAACGTGGCTCAATTGTGGCAGGCAGAAGCCCCCGATCAGGCGGTGGAAGGGTTGCTGCGCGACAAGCTGGCGCTGGTGGAGCAGCGGGTGGAGGCATTACTGCAACTGCGCGCCGTGTTGCTGCAACGCCTGCAGATGGCCTGCCCATTACGCCCCGCCCCCAACCCCAACCCCAACCCCAACCCCGACCCGTAGGAGCGAGCAAAGCTCGCGATGCGATATCAGCCCCAAGCCAACTAATCATCAAAAAATCTGATCACAATCATCTTTCATCATCAGTTAAATCGGGCATACAGTCGCCTCTGTCACCCATGCACCCACGGTAGAGCCCATGCCCAACCAACACCTGCCCGCCTCCCCTGCCCTCGACACGCTGATCCAGCGCGCCGGCCTGCCCAGCCCCGTGCTCGGCGAAGCCCAGGCCCACGCCCTGCTCAAGGCGCATTACGGTCTGCACGGGGAGTTGTCGGCAATGGGCAGCCAGCAGGACCTGAACTACCGCGTAAACACGGCCCAAGGGCGCTTCGTGCTCAAGGCCTGCCACGGCAGCTACGCCGAGGCCGAGCTGCAGGCCCAGCACGCCGCCCTCGCCTACCTGCGTGAACAAGGCCTGCCCGTGCCCAGCGTGCAACCGGCCAGCAACGGCGAAACCCTGCTGGCCCTGGAGATCGACGGCCAACCGCTGCGGGTGCGCCTGCTCAGCTACATCGACGGCCAGCCACTGACCCGCCTCAAGCACCTGCCCGCACGCCTGGCAGCCGAGCAGGGCAAGCTCTGCGCGCAACTCGGCAACGCGCTGGCAGGTTTCGACCACCCAGGCCTTGTGCGTACCCTGCAATGGGACCCGCAACATGCCCAGGCGCTGATCGCGCACCTGCTGCCGGTGCTGCAGGACGCCGCGCAACGCACCCGCATCACACAGGCCGCGCATTTGGCCAACGCGCGCCTGGCCCCCTTGGCGCAGCACCTGCCGACCCAGGCCGTGCACCTGGACATCACCGACGACAACACCGTGTGGGCCCGCGACGACCAGCGCCAATGGCAATTGCAAGGGGTGATCGACTTCGGCGACCTGTCGCGCACCTGGCGCATCGCCGACCTCTCGGTCACCTGCGCAGCCTTGCTGCACCACGCCGAGGGCGACCCGCTGCGTATTCTGCCGGCAGTCAGCGCCTACCAGGCCCTCAACCCACTGACCGAAGCCGAACTGCGTGCCTTGTGGCCGCTGGTCGTCAACCGTGCGGCGGTGCTGGTGCTGAGCAGCGCGCAGCAATTGGCCGTGGACCCTGACAACCAGTACACCCGCGACAATGTCGCCCATGAATGGGAAATTTTCGATACCGCCACGGCCGTGCCGTTCGCCTTGATGGAGGTGGCCATTCTCCAGGCGGCCGGCCTGCAAGCCGACGTCGCCGACCTGACGGGCTGCGCCGCCCTGCTTCCTGAGTTGGCCGGGCAACCCGTCGGGCGCGTCGACCTGGGCGTGCTCAGTGCCCACTGCGAAGCCGGCAACTGGGAACAGGCAGGCTTCGACCAGCACCTGTTGAGCGCGCAACCTGCACCGGCCTGCAGCCTGCACGGCCAGTATCGCCTGTCACAAACCCATATCGATCGCCCTGAAGAACCTGCGACCTGCGCGCTGGGCGTAGAGCTGCATGTGCCCAATGGCAGCCCCGTTCAGGCGCCAGAAGCGGGCACCTGGCAACGCCACGGCGACGGCCGCGGTTGCCTGCGCACCTCACACTGGGCCTTGTGGTTGCACGGCCTGGAGGATGCCCCGGCGGATGGCCAGGCGGTGGAAAAAGGGCAACCCCTGGGCAGCAGCTGCGGCTTTCTCAGTGTCCAGCTGTGCTTGGACAGCGGCATCCAGCCGCCGTTCTTCGCCACACCGTCCCACGCTGCCGCCTGGCTGGCCCTGTGCCCGTCACCTGCGGCGTTGCTGGGGATCGATTGCGATGCCGAACCGCTGGCCGACCCGCAGGCCCTGCTGGCCCGGCGCGACGCCAGCTTCGCCCGCTCGCAAAAGCATTACTACGCCCAGCCGCCGCAGATCGAACGCGGCTGGCGCAACTACCTGATCGACCTGCAGGGCCGTTCTTACCTGGACATGCTCAACAACGTCGCCGTGCTTGGCCATGGGCACCCACGCATGGCTGCTGAGGCGGCGCGCCAGTGGTCGCTGCTCAATACCAACTCGCGTTTTCACTATGCCGCCATCACCGAATTCTCCGAGCGCCTGCTAACGCTTGCGCCCGAGGGCTTCGATCGGGTGTTCATGGTCAACAGCGGCACCGAGGCCAACGACCTGGCCATCCGCCTGGCCTGGGCCTACAGCGGCGGGCGTGACCTGTTGAGCGTGCTGGAGGCCTACCATGGCTGGTCGGTGGCCACCGACGCCATTTCCACCTCCATCGCCGACAACCCGCAGGCCCTGGAAACCCGCCCGGACTGGGTGCACCCGGTCGAGGCGCCGAACACCTTCCGTGGCCGCTTGCGCGGCGCCGACACCGCCGCCGGCTACCTGCGCGACGTCGACGCCAAGCTGGCCGACCTCGACGCCCGTGGCCGCCAGCTGGCTGGCATCATTTGCGAGCCGGTGTATGGCAATGCCGGGGGCATCTCGCTGCCGGCGGGCTACCTGCGCGAGGCCTACGCCAAGGTCCGTGCGCGCGGTGGGGTGTGCATCGCCGATGAGGTGCAGGTCGGCTATGGCCGCCTGGGCGAGTACTTCTGGGGTTTCGAGGAACAGGGCGTGGTGCCGGACATCATCACCATGGCCAAGGGCATGGGCAACGGCCAGCCGCTGGGTGTGGTCATCACCCGCCGCGAGATTGCCGAGGCACTGGAGGCCGAGGGCTACTTCTTCTCGTCGGCTGGCGGCAGCCCGGTGAGCTGCCGCATCGGCATGGCCGTGCTCGATGTGATGCAGGAAGAAGGCCTGTGGGACAACGCCCGAGACACCGGGCGCTATTTCAAGGCACGCCTGCAGGCGCTGGTCGACACGCACCCGCTGGCCGGCGCGGCCCATGGCTCAGGGTTCTACCTGGGGCTTGAGCTGGTGCGCGACCGTGAAACGTTGGAGCCGGCTACCGAGGAAACCATGGCCCTGTGCGACCGCCTGCGTGAGCTGGGGATTTTCATGCAGCCGACGGGGGATTACCTGAACATTCTCAAGATCAAGCCGCCGATGTGCACGACGCGGGCCAGTGTCGACTACTTCGTCGACAGCATTGACCGGGTGTTGGGGGAAGGGTTGTAGCGTTTGGTTTGGGATGTTTGGCGCCTGGGAGATCGAGCGCCGCACGGGCGGCGCTTCGCGAGCTACGCTCGCTCCTACGGGGATCTGCGCTGTCCTGGTAGGCGCGCAGCGGCGCTCAATCCATTACTCTCAATCACCCCAATCCCAGGCGCGAGCACCATGGCCTTCACCAGCGACTCCCTGACCATCTTCCTCGCCGTGCTGGAAGCCGGCTCGTTCTCTGCCGCCGCCCGCAAGCTGGGCCGCGTGCCGTCAGCCGTGAGCATGGCCATCGCGCAACTAGAGGCGGAACTGGACCTCGCCCTGTTCGACCGCGCCACCCGCAAAGCCCTACCCACCAGCGCCGCGTTGGCCCTGGAGCCCCAGGCGCGCCAGGTGATCTGCCAGCTCAACCTGCTCGACGCCCAGGCCCTGCAACTGCACCAAGGGCTGGAAAAACGCCTGACCATCGCCATGGCCCCCGAGCTGCAAACCGGCCGCTGGAGCCAGCCGCTGGAAACCCTGGCCAGGGAATTTCCCAGCCTGGAAATCGAAGTGCGCTCGGCCACCCAGACCGAAGCGGTGCGCTTGCTGCATGAAGGCAGCGTGCAACTGGCGCTGGTGTTCGAACGGCCAGGCATCGATGAGCGCGAATCCTTTCTCGAAGCTGGCAGCCAACTGCTGGTAGCCGTCGCCTCGCCGCGCCACCCTGCTGGCAGCAACAGCGGCATGCCCATGCCAGAGGAAGCGTTCGCCGAACAGCGGCAGATCATCGTGGCCTCGGGCAAGGCGACCGGTTCGGACCCACGCATGGTGCTGTCGCGGCGCATCTGGTTGACCGACAGCTACCTGGCGACCCTGGACCTGGTGCAATCCGGCTTGGGCTGGGCCTACCTACCGCAGCCGTTGGTGGAGCCATTGATCGCCTCGGGGGCGCTGGCCGAAGTGCGTTTCGACAACATGGCCAGCCGTTTGCGGCTTTGGGTGGATATCATCTGGCTCAAGCCAAGGCCGCTGGGGTTGGGTGCCAGGCGTTACCTGGAAGTGATGCGCCAGCTGTTCGAAAAGGAACCACCAAGAGCCTGAATGCACACGCGCCTACACGATCATCAGGCCGGCGCCACCAGGCGATAGCCCACTCCCGCCTCGGTAATGATGAACCGTGGCGCCGTCGGGTCATCGCCCAGCTTTTGCCGCAAATGCCCCACCACGATCCGCAGGTAATGGGTATCGTCCACATGGGTCGGCCCCCAGATGTCCTTGAGCAGCTGCTGCTGGGTAATCACCCGCCCCGGGTGCCCCGCCAGTTGCGCCAGCAGCGCGTACTCCTTGCGCGTCAGTGCAACCTCCACGCCGTCCAGCGTCACTTTGCGAAAGGCAAAGTCCACCCGCAAAGGCCCGAAGCTCGCCGTCACTTCGCTGCCGCCCGACTGCGGCACCTGGCGTAGCAAGGCCCTCACCCGGGCAAGGAATTCCTGGATGCCAAACGGCTTGGTCACATAATCGTTGGCACCGCCATCCAGGGCATCGACCTTCTGCACCTCGCTGGCCCGCACCGACAGCACCAGCACCGGCACCGCGCTCCATTCGCGCAGCTCGCGCAGCACCTGCTGGCCGTCCATGTCGGGCAGGCCAAGGTCGAGCACCACCAGGTCCGGCTTGGCCAGGGCCGCCTGGGCCAACCCCTCGCCGCCGGTGGCCGCCTCGATCACCTTGTAGCCCTGGGAGCTCAGGCTGATGCGCAGGAACTTGCGGATCTGCGGTTCGTCATCGATGACCAACAGGGTGGCGGACTGGCTCATGGGGTTTCGCTTTCGGCTTCAGGTTGCGGGGGCAGCGGCAAGCATAGAGTGATGCAGGTGCCGTGGCCATCGATGCCTTCACCGACCAGAATCTGCCCGCCATGGGCTCCGATCATGCCCTGGCAGATCGCCAGGCCCAGGCCGGTGCCCTGCCCGCCGCGGTCGCCACGGGCAGCGGTGTAGAACATGTCGAAGATCTTCTCGCGCTCGGCCACCGGAATGCCCGGGCCTTGGTCGCTGACGGCGAAATGCAGTTGCTCGCCGTGCACGGCGAGCTGCAGCTCAAGGCGGCCCTGGGCTGGGGAAAAGCGTGCGGCGTTTTCCAGCACATTGATCAGCGCCTGCTCGATCAGCGCGGCGTGCACGAACAGCAGCGGCAGCTCAGCGGGCACCTCGGTGTGCACGCGCAGGGGCGCCAGCACCGCGCGCAGGCGGTTCAAGGCGCTGCCGACGATATCGGCCGGGGCCACCCAGTCGCGCGCAAGCTTCAGGCCGCCATGGCCCAGGCGCGTCATGTCGAGCAGGTTCTGGATGTAGCGGTCCAGGCGCTCGGCTTCGTTGCGGGTGCCTTCGAGCAGTTCACGGCGGTCTTCCAGGGGGATGGCCTCGCCCAGCGCCAGCAGGCTGTCGATGCTGCCACGCATGGCCGTCAGCGGCGTGCGCAGGTCATGGGACACCGAGGCCAACAGGGCGCTGCGCAACTGCTCGGTTTCACCGTGCAGCCGCGCCGCTTCAAGCTGCTCGGCCAGACGCGCCCGGGCCAGGGCCTGGGCCAGCGGTTGGCCAAGCGCCATCAGCAGGCGCCTGCGCTGGGCGCTCAGCGGCTCGCCAGAACGTGGGCGCACGCCAAGCAGTGCCAGCGGCTGCTCATCGACCGCCAGCGGCCACCACCACCAGCGGCCATTGGGCAAGGTGTCGCTGCCGTGGCCGGCGGCCTGGCCATGCTGCCAGGCCCACTCGGCGGCGGCGCGCTCGTTGTCGCTCAAGGCCTGGGCTTCGCCGCTGGCCAGCTGCAGCAGGCCTTCAGTGTTGCGCTCCAGCAGGCACACCTGCACGTCCTTCCAGCCATTGAGGTGGCGGCCAGCAGCGTTGAACACCGCCTGGCGGTCGGTGGCCACGGTCAGCCGGCGGGACAGGTCGAGCAGTTGGTTGGTCTGCGCCTGGGTTTCGCGCAGGGCCTGCAGTTGGCTGCGCTGGCGGGCGGCAAGGTTGCCGGTAAGGGCCGCCATCAGCAGGAAGAACACCAGCGTCAGCACGTCTTCCTCGCGCTGGATGCTGAACGAGAAATTCGGGGGAATGAACAGGAAGTCGTAGGCCAGGAACGACAGCGCCGCGCAGGCCAGTGCCGGGCCCAGGCTGCTGCGCACGGCCACCAGCAGCACGGCGGCGAGGAACACCAACGAGATGTTCGGCAGCGCCAGCACGCTGGCCACTGCCCAGGCCAGGCCCGCAGCCAGCCCGGTAGCCAGCAGCGCCAGCAGATAGTGGCGCCAGACCCAGATCCGGCTCACCGCCGCCCGCGCCGGGCGCGCCTGGCTGTCGCGGTCGAGCACGTTGATCTCCAGCCCATGGCTTTCACGTAGCAGCCGGGTGGCAACGCCTGCACCGAACAGGCGCCGGCGCAAGCGGTCGCGCGACTGCCCCACCAGCACCAGGCTGGCGCGCCGTTCAGCGGCGTGCTGGATCAACGTGCGGGCCACTTCGCCTGCACGCAGCACCACCACTTCACCACCCAAGCGCTCAGCCAGCTGCTGCGCTGCCTGCAGGCGCTGGCGGGCAGCTTCGTCGCGCAGCCGGCCGTTGTCCACATGCACCAGGCTCCAGGGCAGGTGACGGCGCAGGGCGACACGGCTGGCGTGGCGCACCAGGCGCTCGGCTTGTTCATCGCCGTCCACCCCGACCAGCAGTCGCCCGCGCAGGGCCGGCGCTGCTTCACCGCGCAGGCGGTAACCATGGGCCAGGTCGGCGTCCACCTGCGCGGCGGCGGTCTGCATGGCCAGCTCGCGCAGGGCGGTGAGGTTGGTTGGCGAGAAGAACGCATCGATGGCGGCGCGCGCCTGCTCCGGCACGTACACCTTGCCTTCGCGCAGGCGCTCAAGCAGTTCACGTGGCGGCAGGTCGATCAGGACCAGCTCGAAGGCCTCCTGCAGCACCCAATCCGGCAGGGTTTCGCGCACCTGCACGCCGGTGATGCCGCGAACTTTGTCGTTGAGGCTTTCCAGGTGCTGGACGTTGACCGTGGTGTACACGTCGATGCCGGCGGCGAGCAGTTCCTGCACGTCCTGCCAGCGTTTGGCATGGCGGCTGCCGGGGGCGTTGGTGTGGGCCAGCTCGTCGACCAGGGCCAGGGCCGGGGCGGCCTTGAGCAGGCCATCCAGGTCCATTTCCTCAAGGGTGACACCGCGGTACTCGCTGCGCAGCAGGGGTTGCTGGAGCAAGCCGCCGAGCAGGGCCTCGGTTTCGGCCCGGCCGTGGGTTTCGACCACCGCCGCCAGCACCTGCACGCCCTGGCGTTGCTGGGCGTGGGCGGCCTGGAGCATGGCGAAGGTCTTGCCCACGCCGGGGGCGGCGCCGAGAAAGACCTTCAGGCGGCCGCGGCCAGCACGCGGGAGGGTGGCCAGCAGTGCGTCGGCGCGGGTGGAATCATTCATGTTCGATCCTTAGATGTGCACAGGCTTCTTGGGCCTCATCGCGAGCTTCGCTCGCTCCTACGGGGGCATGTGTTCACCGGTAGGAGCGAGCGAAGCTCGCGATGAGGCCCGCAAGGCCGGCCCTTCAAAGCCGCTCAAGCGCCTGGTTCAACGCCAGCACATTGACCACCGGCGGCCCGATCAATGGGTGGAGGGTGGCCTGTTCCAGCAAGGCTTGCAAGCGCGCCTGGGGTACCTGCCGCGCTGCCGCCACGCGCGGAATCTGATACGCCACGGCTTCAGGCGGCAGGTGCGGGTCCAGGCCGCTGCCCGAAGTGGTCAGCAAGGCCTGGGGCACCGGCCCCAGCGCCGCCTGGTACAGCGCCGCGGCATCGCCCTTGACCCGCTCGGCCAAGGCCGGGTTGCTCGGCGCCAGGTTGCTCGCGCTGCTGGCCACGGTGGCGTAGGCACCTGCCGAGGGCCGCGCATGGAACCAGCCATCGCTCTGGAAATCCTGGGCGATCAGCGCCGACCCACGCACCTGCCCTTGTTCATCGCGCACCAGGCTGCCATTGGCCTGTTCGGGGAACGCCAACTGGGCAACCCCGGTCACGGCCAGTGGGTACAGCGCGCCGGTGACCACGGTCATCAGCACAATCAGGCTCAAGGCCGGGCGTACATAGGTGTTCATGGTGGCCTCCTCAGACCAGGTGCAAGGCAGTGAGCAGCAGGTCGATCAGCTTGATCCCGGCAAACGGTACGACGATGCCGCCCACCCCGTAGATCAACAGGTTGCGCCGCAGCAGGTGCGCCGCGCTCGCCGCCTGCACGCGCACACCGCGCAGCGCCAGCGGAATCAGCACGACGATGATCAGCGCGTTGAACACGATGGCCGACAGGATCGCGCTCTGCGGGCTGGCCAGGTGCATCAGGTTGAGCACACCCAGTTGCGGGTAGATGGCGGCGAACAACGCCGGCAGGATGGCGAAATACTTGGCCACGTCGTTGGCAATGGAGAAGGTGGTGAGTGCGCCACGGGTCACCAGCAGTTCCTTGCCCACCTGCACCACATCCAGCAGCTTGGTCGGGTCGCTGTCCAGGTCGACCATGTTGGCCGCCTCGCGCGCCGCCTGGGTGCCATCGTTCATGGCCATGCCGACGTCGGCCTGGGCCAGCGCCGGGGCGTCGTTGGCGCCGTCGCCACACATCGCCACCAGGCGGCCATCGTTCTGTTCCTGGCGAATGCGCGCCAGCTTCTTCTCCGGGGTGGCTTCGGCAAGCACGTCGTCAACACCGGCCTCGGCGGCGATGGCGGCGGCGGTCAGCGGGTTGTCGCCGGTGACCATCACCGTGCGAATACCCAGCTTGCGCAGTTCGGCGAAGCGTTCGCGGATGCCGGGCTTGACCACGTCCTTGAGGTGGATCACGCCCAACAGGCGCCTGTCCAGGCACACCAGCAGGGGCGTGCCGCCGCTCTGGGCGATGCGCTCCACTTCACGGGCCAGGGCGGCCGGCATCTCCAGGCGCTGCATGCCGACGAAGGCCAGCAGCGCATCGACGGCGCCCTTGCGGTAGCGGTGCTGCTGGAAGTCGATGCCCGACAGGCGCGTTTCGGCGCTGAAGGCGATGGCCGTGTACTGCCCAGGCGCCGGCTCGGTGAAATCGTGCAACTGGCGCAGGTACTCGACCACCGACTTGCCTTCGGCAGTGTCATCGGCCAGGGAGGCGAGCAAGGCGCCCTCCCCCAGCTCCCGGGCAGTGACCCCAGGGGCGGCGTGCAGGGCGCTGCAGCGGCGGTTGCCAAAGGTGATGGTGCCGGTCTTGTCGAGCATCAGCGTGTGCACGTCGCCAGCCGCCTCGACCGCACGGCCGGAGCGGGCGATCACGTTGAGCCGCACCAGGCGGTCCATGCCAGCGATGCCGATGGCCGAAAGCAGGCCGCCGATGGTGGTCGGGATCAACGTGACCAGCAGCGCGGCGAGGAAGATCAGCGGCAGGCTGCCACCGGCGAAATGGGCGAAGGGCTGCAGGGTCACCACCACGATCAGGAAAATCAGGGTCAGGCCGATCAGCAGGATATCCAGGGCGATTTCGTTCGGGGTTTTCTGCCGTTTGGCGCCTTCGACCAGGGCGATCATGCGGTCCAGGGTGGACTCGCCGGGGTTGCTGGTGATGCGGATCAGCAGCCAGTCGGACACCAGCCGGGTATTGCCGGTCACCGCCGAGCGGTCGCCACCGGACTCACGAATGACCGGCGCCGACTCACCGGTGATGGCCGCCTCGTTGACCGCCGCGATGCCTTCGAGCACCTCGCCGTCAGCGGGGATCATCTCACCGGCCACCACGCGCACCACATCGTCCTTGCGCAGCGCCGTGGCCAGGACGGTTTCGAAGCTGCCATCGCGCTTGCGCCGCTGCGCCGTCAGCCCCTGGCTGCCGGCCTTGAGGCTGTCGGCGCGGGCCTTGCCGCGGCCTTCGGCCAGTGCTTCGGCGAAGTTGGCGAACAACACGGTAAACCACAGCCACAGGGCGATCTGCGCCGCCACGCCGCTGCTGACGCCGTTGCCGGGGGCAAAGCACAGGGCCGTGGTGAGCACTGCGGTCAGGGCCACCACCAGCATGACCGGCGCGCGTTTGAGCTGGCGCGGGTCGAGTTTGACGAAGGCCTGCACCAGCGCCGGGCGCCACAGGGCGGCGAAGCGGGTCTGGTCCTTGGCAGCGTGGGGCGCGTTCATATCGGGAATGGGCATGTTCATGGATGATTCCTCAGAAACCCAGGCTCAACTGCTCGGCAATCGGCCCAAGGGCCAAAGTCGGCAGGAAGGTCAGGCCACCGACCAGCAGGATGGTTACCAGCAACAGGCTGGCGAACAGCGGGCCGTGGGTGGGAAAGCTGTTCAGGCCCTGGGGCGCGCTGTTCTTGGCCGCCAAACTGCCGGCCAGGGCGAGAACCGGCAGGATGTAGCCGAAGCGGCCGATCAGCATGGCCAGGCCGATCATCAGGTTGTGAAACACCGTGTTAGCGCCGAAACCTGCGAACGCCGACCCGTTGTTGGCAGTGGCCGAGGTGTAGGCATACAGCAGCTGGCTGAAGCCATGGGCGCCAGGGTTGCTTACCGCCCCTGCCGGGCCCGGCAGGCTGGCGGCGATGGCGCCGAGCACCAGCACGCCGACCGGCATCACCAGCAAGGTTGCCACCAACAGTTGCACCTCCCGCGCCTGCAGCTTCTTGCCCAGGTATTCCGGGGTGCGGCCGATCATCAACCCGGCCAGGAACACCGCGATCAGCACGAACAGCAGCATGCCGTAGAGCCCTGCGCCAACCCCGCCGAAAATCACTTCGCCGACCATCATGTTGACCAGCGCGACCATGCCGGTCAGCGGGTTGAGGCTGTCGTGCATGGCGTTGACCGAGCCGTTGGAAGCCGCCGTGGTGGTGACCGTCCACAGCACCGAGCCGGTGGTGCCAAAGCGGCTTTCCTTGCCTTCCATGGGCGGTGCCTGTTGCACCTGGGCGCTTGCCAGTGCCGGGTTCGGCTGGTACTCCGCCCACAGCGCAGTGGCGCCGCCGAGCAGGAACAGGGCCAGCATGCAGGCGATGATCGCGCGGCTCTGGCGCAGGTCCTTGACGTAGTGGCCGAAGGTGAACACCAGCGCCACCGGAATCAGGATGATCGACGCCACCTCGAACAGGTTGCTCCAGGCGGTGGGGTTTTCGAACGGATGGGCCGAGTTGACGCCGAAGAAGCCACCGCCGTTGGTGCCCAGTTGCTTGATGGCGATCTGGCTGGCGGCCGGGCCCAGTGGGATGACCTGGTCGGCGCCCTGCAGGGTTACGGCATGGGCATAGTCGGCGAAGGTTTGCGGCACGCCCTGCCACACCAGCAGCAGTGCCAGCAGCAGGCACAGCGGCAGCAGCCCGTAGAACGTGGCGCGGGTCATGTCGACCCAGAAGTTGCCCAGGCTGGTGGTCGAGCGCCGGGCAATGCCACGGCACAGGGCAACCAGCACGGCAAGGCCGGTGGCGGCGCTGACGAAATTCTGCACAGTCAGGCCGAGCATCTGGCTCAGGTAGCTGACCGAGGCTTCACCGCTGTAGGCCTGCCAGTTGGTGTTGGTGACGAAGCTCACCGCCGTGTTGAAGGCCAGCGACCATTCCTGGCCAGGCAGGTGCTGCGGGTTCAGGGGCAGGTAGCCTTGCAGCAGCAGCACGGCGAACAGCAGCAGGAAGCCGGCCAGGTTGAAGGCCAGCAGGGCCAAGGTGTATTGCTTCCAGTTCTGCGCCTGTTCGGCGCGTACCCCGGCCAGGCGATAGCAGCCCCGCTCCACAGGCCCGAGCAGCGGCGTCAGCCAGGTGCGCTGGCCTTCCATGACCTTGTAGTAGAAGCGCCCAAGCCAGGGTGCCGGCAGCAGCACGATGGCGAAGAAGGCCAGTAGCAATGCGTAGTCGTAACTGTGCATGGCGGCTCCCTAGCTGCGATCGGCGCGCAGCAGCGCCACCAGCAGGTATACCGCCAAGGCCACTGCCAACAGCAGTGACAGACCGTCGAGCATGTACATGATTGCAACTCCCCTGTTCGCGGTTTCTTACCGCTTTGGGGGAATTGTCCGAGGGTGGGGCGTAAAGGGGCGAGATGGGCAGGTTGGGGTAGGAATAAAGAATGCGTAAAAATCGAAGGTGGGGTTGTCTGGGCCGGCCTCTTTGCGGGGCAAGCCCGCGTCTACACGCGAAGAGGCCGCCACAGGTTACTGCCGAGCCTGCTCCGAGTGCCTGCTCCAATCCAGCAGCAGGCTATACCCCACCGCCAGCAAGGTTGGCCCGATGAACAGGCCGATGAAGCCAAAGGCTATCAACCCGCCAAACACCCCCAGCAACACGATCACCAGCGGCAGGTTGCCGCCGCGGCTGATCAGGTAAGGCTTGAGCACGTTGTCCACACCGCTGATGACGAACGTGCCCCAGATGCCCAGGAACACCGCCATCCCGTACTCGCCCTTCCACGCTAGCCAGCCGGTCGCGGGGATCCACGCCAACGGCGGCCCCATCGGGATCAGGCTGAGCATGAAGGTCACCAGCCCCAGCACGATGGCACCGGGCACACCGGCGATCAGGAAGCCGATCAGCGCCAGCAGGGCCTGCGCCGCCGCCGTACCGATCACCCCGTTGACCACACGCTGCACGGTACCGGCCACCAGGTCCAGGTAGTAATCGGCGCGCTCGCCCACCAACCGCTGCAGCAGGCGCAGCACGAAGGCCGACAGGCGCGGGCCGTCGCGGTAGAAGAAGAACACGAACACCAGGCTCAGGGTCAGTTCCAGTATGCCGCTGCCGATCTGCGCGCTGCGTGCCAGCAGCCAATTGCCGACCTGGCCCAGGTAGGGCTTGGCCGTGGCCAGCAAGGCCGCGCCCTGCTGGTCGAGCGATTGCCAGCCACTGACCAGGCGCTCGCCAACCAAGGGAATGCTGCCGAGCCAGTCGGGGGCATCGGGCAGGCCGTCGACTTGCACATCGCGCACGAACGCGGTGGCATCGCGAATGTGGTCGGCCAGGTTGAAGCCCAGCCACACCAGCGGCAGCGCCACGATCAGGATCCAGGCCGTGGTCAGCAGGCTGGCAGCGAGGGTTTCACGCCCGCCCAGCAGGCGCGTGAGCAAGCGCATCAGCGGCCAGCTGGCGAAGGCCAGGATAGCCCCCCACAGCAGGGCGGAAATGAACGGTGCCATTACCCACAGCGCGGCGCCCAGCAGTGCCAGCAGCAGAATCTGGATCAGCAGGCGGTCATTGTTGACCATCATGGGGCTCACTCAACGGATCAGTTCCAGGTGCAGGCCATCGGTCGGCGCGCTGCCCACCTCAAGCCGGCCGTCACGCACGCCAGCCTTGAGCAGTTGCTCGCGCCAGGCCTCGGCCTGGGCGCCGCTCAGGCTCGCGCGCAAGGTGCTGTCGAGGTTCAGGCTGCGCGCCAGCAGCGCCACCCAGTTGGCCTGTGGCTCGGCAAGGTCAGGGTAGTCGAGCTTGCCGGTGTCGCGCATCTCGCGCAGCACCGTGGCGGCGGTGGGCAGTATGTCGCCCAGCGCACTGGCGGCGACGAACTCTTCGACATGCAGGTAGGCACGGCGGTTGCCACGGGTAACGCTGTACAGCGCGACCAGGGTATCGGCTTGCTCGGCCGACCGGCGCAGCAGGATGAACGCCTGTTGCTCGTCGCCACCGTTGAGGCGGGCGTTGGCGAACACGTCGTTGGCCCACAGGCTGGCCTCGCCGCAGTCGCGGCCCTGGCACCAGAACAACGGGTAGCCGCCATCCTGCTGAAGGGCTTCGCGGGCACTGGTGAAGGCTTCGCGGGCGGTGCGCTCGACAGGCAATTCATAGGTTACCGAGCTGACCAGGCCGCGGCTCTCGACCTTGTCCTCGACCCGCAGCCTGCCGCTGATCTTGCGCAGCGGGCCCAGTGGGTACACGCGCTCCTGCTCCACGGCCGGGCGTTCGTCCACCACTTTGCCGTCGACCGGAACCGGCAGGGTGCCGGCCAGCAGCAGCGGGCTGGCCAGCGCCAGGCAGGCCGCGAAGGCCAGGCGCAGGGTTGTGGGCGCGCTCATCGGCGGCCCAGGCGGCGCTCAGCGCCGAAGTGAAGCTCCAGGATGTCTGGCAGTTGCATGGTTGTCTCCCTGTTCAACCCGCCAAGCCTCGGCACTTGGCCGATGCAAGTCAAGCAAAGCCAAGGAAGCGATTGAAACAGTCTGCGACAAGGGCCGCGCCTGCCTCGTCATTCAAGTGCAGGTGATGGCCGCCGGGCAGCACCGTCTGCTGGAAGGGTAGCTGCTCCAGCAGCTCGGTGTGCCGCGCCAGCATGCCATCGGCCGCCACCACCAGGCTGGCCGGGCAACCCACCCGGCGCACGTAGGCCATGGCCTGGGCCTGGCTCAGGCGCAGCGGCGAAGGCAGGGTCAGGCGGCTGTCGCTGCGCCAGCTATAGCCCCCGGGCACCGGCATCAGCCCACGCTGGGCCAACAGTTCGGCAGCCTCGCGGCTGACCGCGACCATGCCCTTCATGCGCGCCTGCACACCCTCCTCGACAGTGGCGTACACCGTCTTGCGCTTGCCATCCAGGCGCAATTGGGCCTGCAGGGCCATGCCCAGGCGCTCGCCGGCGTCCTGCTCGGCGCCGGTGGGCGGAATAACCCCGTCGATCAGCAGCAGGTGGCTGACCCGCTCGGGCAAGGCGCCTGCCAGTTGCACGGAAATAATCGCCCCCAGCGAATGCCCGAGCAGGGCAAACCGGCTCCAGCCCAGCTGCTCGGCAACGCGCAGTACATCATGGGCGTAGTCGGGCAAGGCGTAGCCGGCACCCGGCGGGCGGTGCTCGGAATAGCCATGCCCGGCCAGGTCGAGCGCAACAATGCGCAGGCCCTTCAAGCGTGGCGCCAGCCGGGCAAAACTGTTGGCGTTGTCCAGCCAGCCGTGCAGGGCGATCACCGGCAGGCCATCTGCCGGGCCGAACAGGTGCGCCGCCAGTTCGATATGCCCAAGGCTCAGGCGAGTTTCCTCGACGTGCGCGCTCATGCCTGGCTCCAGCGGTCGAACAGGCCCTTGATCAGGCTGGCGGTGTCGGTGGGCCGCTCCAACGGGAACATGTGCCCGCCCGGCACACTGTGGTACTCGCCCCGGGGCATGCTGCGCACCGCCAGCGCATGGTGGCGGCGGATAACGTTGCTGCGCTCGCCGCGCACCATCGCCAACGGCACCTGCAGCTGGCGGGCCGGTGCCGGGCTGGTGTGGGGGATATTGCGGTAGATGCTGATTTCGGTGGCTGGGTCGAAGCGCAGGCGCAAGCCTTCATTGGCCGCCTGTAAGCCATGTTCCAGGTAGGCCTCTAGGCAATCGGGGTCGAATTGGCGGAACAGCGACTTGCTGGCGAAGTAGTCGCGGGCGCTGTCACGGTCAGCGAATGCCTCGCGCCGACCCAGGGTGCGCCCGGCCGGGGTGATGCGGTCGATGAAGCCAAAGCGCTTGGCGGTGCGCAGCAGCCACTGGTCGGCGCGGGTGAGCACGGGTGAATCGAGCATGACCACGCCACGGTAATACTCAGGCCGGCGCAAGGCCGCGTGCAGGTGCAGCACACCGCCCAGGGAATGGCCAACGCCCCACACCGGCGCCTCTTGTTGCGCCAGGTGGTGCAGCAGTTCGTCCACCAGTTGTTGCCAGTTCTCGCCCACCGGGAAGCGTGGGTCATGGCCATGCTGCTCCAGGTGCCCTACCCGGTAATCCGGCGCCAGGGCCGCGAACAGCTTGCCGTAGGTCGCAGACGGAAAGCCGTTGGCATGGGCGAAGAAAATCTGCTGCGACATGGCGGCGAGTCCGGGCCAAGGGATGATGGCCCATTGTCAGCGCTGGCGGGTCACTCGGCAATGTCTGGAAAGGTCATCGGCAACGGCGATCAGGTCATGCCTGGGCGTCGAAACTGCCCAGCGAGCGGCGCAGGCAGGCTTGCATGCAGGCCAGTTGCCCTTCCAGGGCCTCACGGGCCAGGCGCTGGTCTTGCGGGGGCAGTTGCAGGCGGCGCAGGGTCAGGCAGCTGGCTTGCAGCAAGTGGGCGAGCTGCTGGCAGGCTTCCTGCAACGTCTGCAGGTCGTGGGCGGCCTGCGCGGCGGGCTCGCCCTGCAACCTGCCCAGCAATTGGTAGAGCTTGGCGTCCGCCCCTTCGCGCAGCAGGCTGTATTGGGCAAAGTCCAGGGCAATACCGTTGTGGACCTTGTCCATCGTCGGTTGCAGGTCCATCGAGCCCACCAATTCCAAGCGTCGCCCAAACATTCATCGCACCTCGGCCCAGTCATGTACCTGTCATGTGGGGCCAAGGCTAGCAATGGATCCAAAGCCCCGGCAACTGACAAAAATGCCAGTTGCAATGGCCTCAGGGGGCGTGGTGGAGGTGGTTCAGGGTCATCAGCCCGGCCAGCGGCCAGTCACCCTCAAGCACGGCCAGGCTGGCGGTGCCCATGGGCGCCGCCTGCTGCACATGGCCATGTTCGAGCAGGCCCACCAGCGCCCCCACCAACGGCTGGTGGCTGACCAGCAACACATGCTCAAGGCCCAGGCGTTCGAGCTGCCCGAGCACCTGCTGCACATTGCTTTCCGGGGTCAGCCAGGGCACGGTGCGCACCGGCTCGGCGAAGCCCAGGGTGTCATGCACCAGGGCCGCCGTCTGCTGGGCGCGCACGAAGGGGCTGGCGTAGATCGCCTGCAACGGCTGGCCGAGCAGGTGTGCGGCGCTGTGCAGCACTTGCTCGCGGCCGTGGCCGGTCAGGCGCCGTTCGGCATCGGTATTGGCCCGCGGCTCGGCTTCACCATGGCGCAGCACCCACAGCTTCACAGCTTCGGCTCCTCGTCACGCACTGGGTGCGGCGCCGGGGCCACGGCATGGGGCGCCTCGCCTTCCGGGGCACGCGGGGTTGGCCAGTCGGCGAACGGCCAGGGTTTCTGGTCGGTGTGGAAGCTGCCGAAGCGGCCGATCTGTGCCAGGTACTGGCTCAGGCTGTCGCCAAAGTTCATCAGGCTGGCGCTGGGCG
This sequence comes from Pantoea sp. Ap-967, assembly GCF_011752565.1. Lineage (GTDB taxonomy): Bacteria > Pseudomonadota > Gammaproteobacteria > Pseudomonadales > Pseudomonadaceae > Aquipseudomonas. Next base: position 16,827 of record NZ_VWXK01000022.1, on the reverse strand, counting down.
CAGCGTAGATCAGGCGGTAGACCAGTTGCACCAGCACCAGGCCACCCAGCAGCAGCTCGGCCAGCTGCCAGACCACCAGGAACACCAGCATCCACAGCACCCGCAGGATGATCGACTCGCGCTGGGCGCGCTCTGGGGTATCGTTCATGTTTCGCTCCTTGCTCGGGGCTTTCAGTTGAAGCCGCTGATGGAAATGAAGTCGACGTCGGTCTTGGGTTCGGCGCGCATCAGGTGCTCGATCACCTGGTTCAACGTGCGGCCTTCGAACAGGATGGCGTGCAGGCCCGCCACCAGCGGCATGTACACCTGCACCTCCTGGGCCTTGGCCTTGAGCACCTTGAGGGTATTGACCCCTTCGGCCACTTCGCCCAGGCGGCTGACGGCCTCTTCCAGGGTCAGGCCCTGGCCGAGGGCATGGCCCACCTGGTAGTTGCGGCTCTTGGGCGAGGAGCAGGTGACGATCAGGTCACCGACCCCGGCCAGGCCCAGGAAGGTCATGGGGTTGGCGCCCTGGCTCACGGCGAAGCGGGTCATCTCGGCCAGGGCGCGGGTAATCAGCATGCTCTTGGTGTTCTCACCCATGCCCAGGGCAACGGCCATGCCGGCGATGATGGCATAGACGTTTTTCAGCGCCCCGCCCAGCTCGACGCCAAAGCGGTCGGCACTGGCATAGACGCGGAAGGTGCGGCCATGCAACACGGCCTGCACGCGCTGGCACAGGGCCTCGTCTTCGCTGGCGACCACGGTGGCGGTCAGCGCATGCTCGGCGATCTCACGGGCCAGGTTGGGGCCGGACAGCACGCCGATGCGTGCGTGGGGGGCGATTTCTTCAAGGATCTGGCTCATCAGCTTGAAGCTCTGCGCCTCGATGCCCTTGGTCAGGCTGACCAGGCACTTGCCGCTGAGCAGGTCGGCGTGGGGCGCCAGCACGCTGCGCAGGGCACTGGAGGGCAAGGCGACGAAAATCAGGTCGCTCGCTTGCAGGGTGGCCAGCAGGTCGTTGACCGGCTCGACACCGTCCAGCAGGCGGATACCCTTGAGGTAGCGCGGGTTCTCGCGGTTGACGCGCATCGCCTCGGCTTGTTCGGGGTCGCGCATCCATTGGCGCACTGGCACGCCGTTCTCGGCCAGCAGGTTCGCCACGGCGGTGCCGAAGCTGCCGCCTCCCAGAACTGCAACAGGTTGCTGTTCAGTCATAATCGATCCGTTAAAGCCATTAGTGAAGTGGCGACCCGTTCATTATACGGGTCGTCTGCTACAGAGCCAGTGTCGGGGTGGTTGCAAGGGTTTGCCTTGGGATTGGCGGTGCCTGGGAGATCGAGCGCCGCCCGCGCGGCGCATCGCGAGCTGCGCTCGCTCCTACGTTTGTTTCGGGCTAGTAACGCCTGTGGCAGGCGCGCGCGGCCGTCGCGCCATGCGCCAGGGCGCTCGCGCGCAAATCCCCCAGGACTCACTGGCCCGAAACAAACGTAGGAGCGAGCGCAGCTCGCGAAGCGCCGCGCGGGCGGCGCTCGATATACGCCCCACTGCAAATCCCAAGGCAGGCCCCCCCAACCCAATCACCATTCCAAGCCGCAAAACCGCCGCAGATCACTGGCAAAACCCCCACGGTCAGTTACCATGCCTGTTTCAAACCTGAGACAAGGCTGTCCTGTGTTCCCTGGCTCGCCCCCTTACCCTCGCCTGCTGCTGCTGACCGCCCTGCTCGGTGGCTCGGCCGTGGCCGATGACTTGTTCATCGACAACACCGACCTGCCGCAGGTTCTGACCGCCACGCGCCTGAAACAATCCCCGGCGGCGGTTCCCGGCAGCATGACCGTGCTCGACAGCGAGCTGATTCGCGCCAGCGGTGCCCGTGACATCCCTGAGCTGCTGCGCCTGGTGCCGGGCATGATGATCGGCTACGGCGCCGGCAACCAGCCAACCGTCAACTACCATGGCAGCAACGTCAACGACGCCCGGCGCATGCAGGTACTGATCGACGGCCGCTCGGTGTACCGCGCAGGCCTGGCCACGGTGGACTGGAGCGACATCCCGGTGGCCATCGAGGACATCGAGCGCATCGAGGTGTTCCGCGGCCCCAACACCGTCAGCTACGGCGCCAACGCGCTGATGGCGGTGGTCAACATCCTCACCCGCAACCCGGCCGACAGCCACGGCACGCGCATGAAGCTGACCCGCGGCCAGGACGGCATCAACGATTACTACCTCAGCCACGGCTTCGGCTGGGAAGGTGGCGACCTGCGCCTGTCGGTGTCAGGCCAGCAGGACGATGGTTTCGACAAGAACCAGCTCGGCCAGGACTACCGCGACAGCCGCCGCCTGAACCGCTTCAACCTCAGCGTCAGCCACACCCTGGCGCCAGACCAGACCCTGGAATGGCAACTGGCGGCCAAGGAAGGCAGCAACCAGCGCCCCTACACCTACCAGGCAGTGTTCCCCTTCGTCACCCAACGGGGCGACAACGCCGACGTCGACGCCAAGGACTACGCCGGGTCGGTGCGCTGGAGCATCGACTTCAACCCTGAGCACAGCCTGTACGTGCAAGGTTCGGCGCAGCACTTCGACCGCCAGCAAGTGTGGCGCGCCTGTGACGCGGCGCTGTCGTTCAGCCCCGAGCTGACCCGCCTGTGGCAAATGAACCCGGATTACGCCGAAAAAGTCGCCCGCGGGGCCAACAACCCGCCCAGCAGCAGCAACCCCGAGGAACAGGCGCTGGTCGATGCGATCAAGAACCAGTGGAACAACCTGGGTGGCAGCAACGTGGTCTGCGGCGATGTCGACCAAAGCACCCGGGAATCGCGCTACGACCTGGAAATCCAGGACACCCTGAGCCTCACCGACAGCCTGCGCCTGCTCAGCGGCATGAACTACCGCTATGATCGGGCCAATTCGCAAACCTATTTCAACGGCAGCATCGACGACCAGACCTGGCGCCTGTTCAGCCAGCTGGAGTGGCGGGCCGACGAGCACTGGATCGTCCAGGGCGGGGCGATGTTCGAGAACTCGCAGCTGTCGGGCAGCTCGCTGACCCCGCGCATGGCGGTGAACTACCTGATTACCCCGCGCCACGGCCTGCGCGCGGTGTACTCCGAGGCGGTGCGTTCGCCCGACATGTTCGAGAACAACGTCAACTGGAGCTACACCGTTCGCAACCTGACCCCAACCGCGTTCGGCCAGAACAACGCCCAGTATTTCGTCAAGACCCGCGGCCCAGGCAACCTCGACCAGGAGCGCATGCGCTCGCGCGAGCTTGGCTACAACGGCTATTTCAGCGATATCGACCTGAGCATGGATGTGAAGCTGTTCTACGACGAGATCACGGGAATGATCAGCGAGCCGCTGAAGAACAACCAGTACATCGCCAGCAATGCCAACAAGGCCCGCTTCAGCGGCAGCGAAGCGCAGTTCGACTGGCGCGCGAGCCAGCGCGACCGCCTGCGCCTGACCTACGCCTACGTCGATGCCTGGGCCAGCAACCCCGCCGACCGCCGCCTCAGCGCCCGCAACAGCGGCTCGGCCGGGTGGATGCGCGAGTGGGGCGAGGGCTGGTCGAGCGCGCTGTTCTACTACGGCGACGATGCCCTCAACCAGTACCGATACGAGCGTGTCGACCTGCGCGTGGCCAAGCGCTTTCGTATCCAGGGCAGCACCCTGGAGCTGGCGGCGCTGTGGCAGCAACGCCTGGACGACCAGCCCACCACGGTCGAGCAGAACCTCTACGACAGCCGTCATCGCCTGAGCGTGAGTGCGGAGCTGGAGTTCTGATGGCCCGTCTGCTGCGCCTGTTGCTGTTCTGCCTGCTGCCGTTGGGTTCGCTGTCTGCCAGTGAAATCCTGCTGGTCGGTGGCGAAGACCAGCCAGGCATCCGCAGCTTCGTCGCCGCCCTTGAAAGCCGCCGCAGCCACGACCAGGTGCGCTTCCAGACGGTCGACAGCCTGCCCCATCCCGGCCAGCTCAAGGCCGACCTGCGCCTGGTGCTGCTCGACAGCACGGCGCTGGACTGGCGCCTGCACGAAACGGCCGGCCCACCTGCGCTGGCCATGCGCATCAGCCGGGTGCAGGCCGAGCAGCGCCTGGGAAAGTCACGCCCCGGCTACCTGACCTTGCTATGGAGCGACCCGCCGCTGGCCCGCCAGCTGCGCCTGGCCCGCTACCTGCTGCCGCAGGCCCAGCGCATCGGCGTGCTGTATGGCGAGCACAGCCACTTCCTGCTGGATGAACTGCGCCAGGCAGCGCGCCCACTGGGCCTGGAAATCGTCGCCCAGGACTGGCCCGACCAGCGCGACAGCCGCCCGCTGCAGCACCTGCTGGCCAGCAGTGACGTGCTGCTGGGCATCGATGACCCCGACCTGTTCAACTCCAATACGGCGAAGAACGTACTGCTCAGCAGCTACGGCCGGCAAATGGCGCTGATTGGCCCCAATGCCGGCTTCGTCCGCGCCGGCGCCCTGGCCAGCACCTTCAGCGACCAAGGCGACTGGCTGGCGGTGCTCGACCAGTTGCTCGACCAGCCGCCGGCACGCTGGCCGCGCAGCTTGTACCCTGCACGCTATGGCGTCAGCGGCAACCAGCAGGTGGCGCGCGCCCTGGGGCTCGAACCCATCGATCCGAACGCCACTGCCAAGGCCCTGGCCGAAGGAGAACCCACCCCATGAGCAAACGCCTGAGCTGGGATATCCACACCCGTACCCAGATCATCAGCCTGGGCCCGGCGCTGCTGCTGACCTTGCTGTTGATCAGCTTCTTTACCTTCGTGCGCATCCAGGACTTGCGCCAGGAGCTCAACCACACCGGGCAACTGATCGCCAACCAGCTGGCGCCGGCCTCCGAGTACGGCGTCATATCCGGTAACAATGAAGTGCTCGAAGGCCTGATGCGCGCCACCCTGAGCATCCCCCACGTGCGTTTCCTGGAAGTGCAGGACAGCCGCAACCATATCCTGGTCTATGTCGAGCAGTCCGATGAAAGCAGCAACCGCGCCCAGCAGGTGGAAGTGTTCCAGGCGCCCATCCGCCTGCAGCAAATCCGCCTGGACAACGACTTCCTGCAGCAAGGCAGGCCAACCACACCGGCCATCGGCGACGATTACCTGGGCCGGGTGATCGTGGGCATGTCCGACGATGCCTTCAGCCAGCGCCAGCAGGAAATCGTCATCAAGGCCGCGATCCTGGCGCTGTTCGCCCTGCTGTTCACCTTCCTGCTCGCGCGCCGCCTGGCCATGAGCCTGGCCAAGCCGATCAGCGACATGGGCCACGCGGTCAAGGCCATCCAGGAGGGCGAATACAACGCCCCGCTGCCGGTGGTCGACGACAGCGAGCTGGGCCACCTGGCACGCCACATCAACAACCTCGCCGCCGCCCTCGACCAGGCCAGCGCCGAACAGAAGCAAGCCATCGCCGAGCTGATCCAAGCCCGTGAGGAAGCCGAGCAGGCCAACGGTGCGAAGTCGGAATTCCTGGCGATGATGAGCCACGAGCTGCGCACGCCCATGAACGGTGTGCTGGGCATGCTGCAACTGCTGGAAACCACCCAGCTGACCAGCGAGCAGGCCGACTACACGGCCGTGGCCAGCGAGTCCACCGGGCACCTGTTGAAGGTAATCAACGACATCCTCGACTTCTCGCGCATCGAACGCACCACCCTGCAACTGGAGCACATCGACTTCAACCTCGGCGAGCTGATCGCCAGCAGCGTGCAGTCGTTCCAGCACAGCGCCCAGCAACGCGGCCTGGAGTTGCACCTGCAACTGCCCGGCGGCGACACGCCAACCCTGGTCACCGGCGACCCGACGCGGATCCGCCAGATCCTGCTGAACCTGGTGGGCAACGCGCTGAAGTTCACCGAACGCGGCCAGGTGCAGGTGGAGGCCCGCTGGCAGCTGCTCGACCGCGGCATGCTGTGGCTTTCCTGCAGCGTGCGCGACACCGGCATCGGCATCGACAGCGAGCGCCTGGAAATGATGTTCGTGGCTTTCCAGCAGGCCGACAGCTCGATTTCCCGGCGCTACGGCGGCACCGGCCTGGGCCTGTCGATCGCGCGCACCCTGGCCGAACGCATGGGCGGCAAGCTGCGCGGCGAGAGCCGCGAAGGCCTGGGCTCGACCTTCACCCTGGAAATGCCGCTGCCCTTGGCCAGCAACGCACCGGACGAGCTGCCTGGCACGCCACCGGCCAGCGTAGCGGTCGATGCCGGCACGCGGATCCTGCTGGTGGAGGACAATCCGGTCAATCAAAGCGTCATCGAAGCCATGCTGCGCAGCCTGGGGCTTGAGGTCAGCGTCGCCCATGACGGCCTGCAGGCCGTGGAACACGCAGGTTCGCAGCGCTTCGCCGCGGTGCTGATGGACTGCCGCCTGCCGCAGATCGACGGCTACGAGGCCACCCGGCGCATCCGCCAGCTACCCGGTGGCGGGCAATTGCCGATCATCGCCCTGACCGCCAACGCCCTGCAGGGCGACCGCGAGCGCTGCATGGCCGCGGGCATGAACGATTACCTGAGCAAACCGTTCCGGCGCACCGAGCTGCAGCGGGTGTTGCAACGATGGTTACCCGGCCAGACAGCCGCGACTGGCGATAAATGCTAAAGTGCGGCAGTCTTAAAGACTGGACAGGACCCTCGTCGGCCCTGAAAATAGACGTTTCAGTGCACACCTGTACTTCTTTTGCCAGGTGCACTGTGACTTTCACCACAACGCAATAGTCTACCTGTAGGCTGCCGCCCTGGACTCATCTCGGGCCGGACGGGAAGATTCATCCCCTGCCACAGGGGGTTATTGAGGAGCTCGCATGACCAAACAACACGCCTTTACTCGGGAAGACCTGCTGCGCTGCAGTCGCGGTGAGCTGTTCGGCCCAGGTAATGCGCAACTGCCCGCGCCGAACATGCTGATGGTCGATCGCATCACCCACATCAGCGAAGAAGGCGGCAAGTACGGCAAAGGTGAATTGGTCGCCGAGCTGGATATCACCCCGGACCTGTGGTTCTTCGCCTGCCATTTCGAAGGCGACCCGGTCATGCCAGGCTGCCTGGGCCTCGACGCCATGTGGCAGCTGGTCGGTTTCTTCCTCGGCTGGCAGGGCCTGCCAGGCCGTGGCCGCGCGCTGGGCTCGGGCGAAGTGAAGTTCTTCGGCCAGGTACTGCCTACCGCCAAGACCGTCACCTACAACATTCACATCAAGCGCGTCCTGAAGGGCAAGCTGAACATGGCCATCGCCGATGGCTCGGTCAGCGTCGACGGCCGCGAGATCTACACCGCCGAAGGCCTGCGGGTCGGCGTGTTCACCTCCACTGACAATTTCTAAGGGTTATTCGCATGCGCCGCGTCGTTATCACTGGTCTGGGCATCGTATCGTGCCTGGGCAATGACAAAGCTACCGTCACCGAAAACCTGCGCAACAGCCGTCCGGGTATCCGCTACAACCCGGAATACAAGGAAATGGGGCTGCGTAGCCAGGTTTCCGGGTCCATCGACCTCAACCTCGAAGAATTGATCGACCGCAAGGTCTACCGCTTCGTCGGCCACGCCGCTGCCTACGCCTACCTGGCGATGCAGGACGCGATCAAGGATTCCGGCCTGACCGAAGAGCAGATCTCCAACCCGCGTACCGGCCTGGTGGCAGGTTCCGGCGGCGCCTCGACCCTGAACCAGATGGAAGCGCTGGACACCCTGCGCGAGAAAGGCGTCAAGCGCGTTGGCCCGTACCGCGTCACCCGCACCATGGGCAGCACCGTGTCGGCTTGCCTGGCCACGCCGTTCAAGATCAAGGGTATCAACTACTCGATCTCGTCGGCCTGCGCCACTTCCGCGCACTGCATCGGCACCGCCCTGGAGCAGATCCAGTGGGGCAAGCAGGACATCGTCTTCGCCGGTGGCGGTGAAGAAGAGCACTGGAGCCAGTCGTTCCTGTTCGATGCCATGGGCGCCCTGTCGACCAAGCGCAACGAAACCCCGGAACTGGCCTCGCGTGCCTACGACGCCGACCGTGACGGCTTCGTGATCGCTGGCGGCGGCGGCATGGTAGTGGTCGAGGAACTCGAACACGCCCTGGCCCGTGGCGCGAAGATCTACGCCGAAATCGTCGGCTACGGCGCCACCTCCGACGGCTACGACATGGTCGCCCCGAGCGGCGAAGGCGCCATCCGCTGCATGCAGCAGGCGCTGTCCACCGTCGACACCCCGATCGACTACCTCAACACCCACGGCACCTCGACGCCGGTGGGCGACGTAGCCGAGATGAAGGGCGTGCGCGAAGTGTTCGGCGCCAAGGCACCGAAGATCAGCTCGACCAAGAGCCTGTCGGGCCACTCGCTGGGCGCCGCGGGCGTGCACGAGGCGATCTACTGCCTGCTGATGATGGAAAACAACTTCATCGCCGGCTCCGCCAACATCGACGAGCTGGACCCGGAAGTTGCGGACCTGCCGATCGTGCGCAAGACCGAAGACGCCAAGCTCACCACCGTGATGAGCAACAGCTTCGGCTTCGGCGGCACCAACGCCACCCTGGTGCTCAAGCGCTGGGAAGGCAAGTAAGGCGCTGATGCGGTAACTGAAAACGCCCCGACTGGTTCGGGGCGTTTTTATTGGTGGCGGCGCGCTTGCGGGCAATGTTCCCTGCGCCACGGTTCAGCAATGCCTGGCGACGCGCTATGCTGTTTGCCTACCCTGCCCTGCCCGGAGCCCACCATGAGCAGCACCCTGGTCATCCGCCCACGCGCCGAATCGGTGGAGGGGCAGCCGATCTTGCGCCCGCTGCCCTCGGCGCAGTGCCGCAGCGTTGGCCCGTTCGTGTTCTTCGACCATATGCTGGAAACCGACTACGCCCCGGGCCATGGCATGGACATCCGCCAACACCCGCATATCGGGCTGTCGACCCTGACCTACCTGTTCGAAGGGGCGATCTTGCACAAGGACAGCCTGGGCTCGGAGCAGCGCGTGCTGCCTGGGGACGTGAGCTGGATGACCGCCGGGCGAGGTGTGGCGCACGTCGAGCGCACCCCCGCCGACGCCCTGGCCCACGGTTCGCGCTTGCATGGGCTACAGGTGTGGCTGGCGTCGCCGCAGGCACTGGAACAGGGTGAGCCGCACTACAGCCATCATCCGGCAGCGAGCTTGCCGGTCAGCGACAGCCTGGGGGTGCGGATCTGCATGATTGCCGGCACCGGCTTCTGCCTGCAGTCACCGGTGCCGGTGCTCTCCCCTACCCTGTATGCGCAGGTGCAGATGCAGGCAGCAACCACCCTGGTGGTGCCGGCCGAACATGCACAGCGGGCGCTGTACCTGCTCGATGGTGAATTGCTGATGGGCGATGAGCCCGTCGAGGCGTGCAGCCTGGTGGTGCTGCCTGAGGGCGAGGACGTGACGCTGTATGCCGAAGAACAGAGCCAGCTGGTGCTGATTGGCGGGGCGCCACTGGATGGGCCGCGGCGGATGAACTGGAATTTCGTGGCCAGCGACCCGCAGCTGATCGAGCGGGCGCGGGTACGGTGGGCGGCGGGGGATTGGCCTCGGGTGCCGGGGGAAACGGCGAGGATCGAGTTGCCTCGCTGAGCGTGGGGCCGCATTGCGGCCCATCGCGGGGCAAGCCCGCTCCTACACAGCGAATGGGCCGCAAAGCGGCCCCGTGCGATCTCAACGCGGGAACACGTCGCTCAGCAGGTTATGCATGGCCCGGAATGCCCGCTCCGAGGTGCGGCGGTCATACTGCATCTTGCCCGGCACATTGGCATGCGGGTCGGTGAACGAATGCACCGCGCCACCGTAGCTCACCAACTGCCAGTCCACCTTGGCCGCGTTCATCTCAGCTTCAAACGCCGGCAATTGCTCCTGGGGCACCAACGGGTCCGAGGCGCCGTGCAGTACCAGCACAGAGCCCTTGATGCGCTTGGCATCCTCAGGGTTCGGCGTATCCAGCGTGCCGTGGAACGACACCGCAGCCTTCAGGTCGGCGCCGGTACGCGCCAACTCCAGGGCGCAGCAGCCACCGAAGCAGAAACCGAACGCCGCCACCTGGCCAGGCTCCAGCAGCGCCTTGGACTGGCCCAGCAGCTGCGACAGGGCTTCCTGCATGCGCTTGCGCAGTTCGCCGCGGTCGTTTTTCAACGGCATCATCGCCGCCCCGGCTTCTTCGGCGCTGGACGGCCGCACCGATTGCCCGTACAGGTCGGCAATCAGCACCACATAACCCTTCTCGGCCACTTCCTTGGCGATGCGCTCGGCGCCTTCGCCAATGCCCATCCAGTTCGGTGCCATCACCAGCCCCGGGCGGCTCAGCGCGCCGGGCTCGTATACCAGGCGGCTTTCATAGGTCTTGCCGGACAGGTGGTAGACCAGCGATTCGACGATTACTTTGCTCATCAAGCACTCCTTAGGCACTTTTTCTTAAAAAGCCCGCCATGAAAAAAGCCCGCCGAAGCGGGCTTTCCTTTGCATCAACTCAAGCAGACAGCTCGACCAGCAGCTTGTTCAGGCGACGAACGTAGGCAGCAGGGTCTTTCAGGCTGTCACCGGCCGCCAGTGCGGCCTGATCGAAGAGAATGTGCGACAGCTCGGCGAAGCGGTCTTCGCTCTGCTCGTGGTCCAGCTTCTCGATCAGCGGGTGAGTCGGGTTGAATTCGAAGATCGGCTTGGAGTCCGGCACCTTCTGCCCGCTGGCTTCGAGGATCTGGCGCATCTGCAGGCCCAGGTCCTGTTCGCCGATGGCGAGGATGGCCGGCGAGTCGGTCAGGCGGTGCGACACGCGCACTTCGGCAACGCTGTCACCCAGCGCCGCTTTCAGGCGCTCGACCAGGCCTTCCTTGTCCTTGGCGACTTCTTCCTGGGCTTTCTTGTCCTCTTCGGAGTCCAGCTTGCCCAGGTCCAGGTCGCCACGGGCGACGTCGACGAAGGCCTTGCCATCGAACTCGTTGAGGTAGCTCATCAGCCACTCGTCGATGCGGTCGGTCAGCAGCAGCACCTCGATGCCTTTCTTGCGGAAGACTTCCAGGTGCGGGCTGTTCTTGACCTGCGCGTACGACTCGCCGGTGAGGTAGTAGATCTTGTCCTGGCCTTCCTTGGCGCGGGCCAGGTAGTCGGCCAGGGCGACGCTCTGCTCGCCGCTGTCGTCCTGGGTGGAGGCGAAGCGCAGCAGGCCGGCGATCTTCTCCTTGTTGGCGAAATCTTCAGCCGGGCCTTCCTTCAGCACCTGGCCGAAGTTTTTCCAGAAGCCTTTGTATTGCTCAGGCTCGTTCTTCGCCAGCTTCTCCAGCATGTCCAGCACGCGCTTGGTCAGCGCGGTCTTCATCGAATCGATGATCGGGTCTTTCTGCAGAATTTCGCGAGACACGTTCAGCGACAGGTCGTTGGAGTCGACCACACCCTTGATGAAGCGCAGGTACAGCGGCAGGAACGACTCGGCCTGGTCCATGATGAACACGCGCTGCACATACAGCTTCAGGCCGCGTGGCGCTTCGCGCTGGTACAGGTCGAACGGCGCACGGGCCGGCACGTACAGCAGCGAGTTGTATTCCAGCTTGCCTTCGACCTTGTTGTGGCTCCACGCCAGCGGGTTCTCGAAGTCATGGCCGATGTGCTTGTAGAACTCCTGGTACTCCTCGTCCTTCACCTCGGAACGCGAGCGGGTCCACAGGGCGCTGGCACGGTTGACGGTTTCCCATTCCTGCGCCGGGGCTTCTTCACCCTCGGCGGCCTCGGCCTGTTCCTTGGGCAGTTCGATCGGCAGGGCGATGTGGTCGGAGTACTTCTTCACCACATTGCGCAGGCGCCAGCCATCGGCGAACTCCAGCTCGTCCTTTTTCAGGTGCAGGACGATGCGGGTGCCGCGCTGCGGCTTGTCGATCGTGGCGACTTCGAATTCGCCCTCGCCCTTGGACGACCAGTGCACGCCTTCGGCAGCCGGCTGGCCGGCGCGACGGCTGTAGACGTCGACCTTGTCGGCGACGATGAATGCCGAGTAGAAGCCCACGCCGAACTGGCCGATCAGGTGTGAGTCCTTCTTCTGGTCACCGGTGAGGTTCTTCATGAAGTCGGCGGTGCCGGACTTGGCGATGGTGCCCAGGTGGGCAATGACGTCTTCGCGGCTCATGCCGATGCCATTGTCCTCAAGGGTCACGGTACCGGCGTCCTTGTCGAAGCTCAGGCGGATCTTCAGGTCGGCATCGTCCTCGAACAGCTCTGGCTTGGCCAGGGCCTCGAAACGCAGCTTGTCGGCAGCGTCGGAGGCGTTGGAGACCAGCTCACGCAGGAAGATCTCCTTGTTCGAGTACAGCGAATGGATCATGAGGTGCAGCAGTTGCTTCACCTCGGTCTGGAAGCCCAGCGTTTCTTTTTGAGTCTCCACACTCATGGTCTTCAAAACTCCGATCTGATGGCAGTGGCGCCTGGCGGCCGACATGGCCTGCTTTAACGGCGGATGTCATGCAGATGGGGGCTGCCCAGACGATTTCAAGGGCTTTTGCGGCTCGATCTTGAAATGCGCACGGGCAGTGGCGATCGGCGCCTGGCGATCACCCTGCCAGGCGGTGATCGCCACGTTGGTCACGCGCCGGCCCTGGCGCCACAGCTGGCACTGGGCGTAGGTGTCGCGAACGTGCCCGGCGCGCAGGTAGTCGATGGAGAAATCGATGATCTTGGGGATGCTCATGCTTTCGCTGTAGATCAGCAGGTACAGCGCCGCCGAAAGCTCCATGAAACCCGCAATAACGCCGCCATGGATGGCCGGCAGCAACGGGTTGCCGATGTTGTCGGCGCTGGCCGGCAGGCGGAACAGCAGGTCGTCATCCTGGCGCTGGCACTCGATGCCGATCAGCCCGGCATAGGGGATCAGTGCCAGCAGGGGGCGGTAGTCGCCAGCTGCATGGGCGGCGCTCAGTTGCTGGCGAACGTCTTCAGGGATCATGCCTTGCCCTCCTTCAGGCTGTTGCCGAAACGAATGCCCCCCTGGATGTCGTGGCCCAGGCGCATGAAGGTGCCCACCACCTGGCAGATCGGCTGCCCGGGGTCGTCCTGGTAGGCGCTGCCGCGGGTGAAAATCACGTCGCGGGTCACCCGGTAGCACTGGGCATGGCCGAAGATGGGCTTGCCGGCCTCGGCCGGGTGCATGTAGTCGATGCGCAGGTCCAGGGTCGGGCACACTTCGAAGCGCGGCAGCACGCACAGGGTGGCCATGCCGCAGGTGGTGTCCATCAGCGTGGTCAGCGCGCCGCCGTGCACCGCGCCGGTTTGCGGGTTACCGACAATCGAGGGTGACCAGGGCAGCTCCAGGGTGATGCCTTGGGCATCGGCCTGGGCCACGCGCATCTGCAACACCTGGCAATGCTTCAACGCCCCCAGGAAACGTTCGGCCATGGCCTGCAAGTTCGAGTCGTTCATACACAGTTTCCCTGCTCACTGCCGAAACGGCATAAAACCCGTAAAAAGTCTATATAGAACGCGGTGTTATATATCTGTAACTGCCGTGGAACTTATCCGCCATGGCTGAACTCGAAGGAACAACTCAGTTATTCCACCAAGGAGAAACAACCCCATGCGTAAACCTTTTGCTTTTGCTCTGATGCTGGCTGCTGCCATGGGCCTGGCTGCTTGCGATAAAGCGAGCGAAGACAAAGCCCAGGACGCACAGAAACATGCCGAGCAAGCCCAGGAAAAGATGGGCGAAGCTCAGGATAAAATGAACGACGCCGCCAAGGAAAACGCCGAAGCCGCCAAAGATCAGGCCGAAGCCGAGCAGAAGGCAGCGGAAGAAGCCGCCCCGGCAACGCCGGCGCCGGAAACCGCGCCTGCTACCCCGGCCGAACCTGCCAAGCAGTAATAAGCCAATACAAAAAAACCCGACGCTTGTCGGGTTTTTTTGTGCCTGTGTTTTATCGATTAAACGTTTCAGTTACCTGCACTGGAACTTTCCCTAGGGACATCGGTCGGGGCACTTTCCGTGGGCGTGAATACCATCACGTCCAGCACATCGGAATGAAACTCACGGCGATAAAGAACCAACACCACGCCCACGCTCATCACCATGAATAACCAGGGGCTGATGAACCAGGTCAGCATGGCCATGCCGAAATAATACGAGCGCAGGCCAAAGTTGAACTGGTTGGCCGCCAGCGACAGCACCCGCGCTGCGCGCGAGGCGAATGCCTTGCGCTCCAGTTCATTGACCAGGCGTTCGCCGATCATCGGCGCCGAACCGACCAGCACGGCGGCGAAGTTGTACTGGCGCATGCACCAACTGAAGGTGAAGAAGGCGTAGACGAACACCATCGCCAGGCACAGCAGCTTGATTTCCGACATGCCCTGGGAGGCCTGCTGCACCAGGGGCAGGTCGGCCAGCAGCGACAGGGCGCGGTCCGAGGCGCCGAGCACGGTAAGGATGCCGGCCAGGATAATCAGGGTACTGGAGGCGAAGAACGAGGCGTTGCGTTCAAGGTTGCCGATCACGCTGGCGTCGGCGATGCGGTTGTCGCGCAGCAGCATGCGGCGCATCCAGTCTTCCCGGTACAGGTGCAGCACGCTGGCCAGGCACGCGGTGTCGCGGCCCTTCCAGATGGCATAACGGGTGTAGCCGCCCCAGCAAAGGGCGAACCAGCAGACGGCCAGGAGGTTGTGGAGGTTGCTTTGGATAAAGTTCATGCAGGGTTCCGCAGGGGCCAGGTGCACAAAGAATAGAGTCCGGGGTTCGACGCTGGCCAGTGGCAAAAGGCACAGGGTTTACTGTGAAAATTGCACAATTCGTGCAGGCCTCTTCGCTTGTAGGAGCGGGCTTGCCCCGCGAAGAGGCCCACACAGGCAATAAAAAACCCCGCATCCTCTCGGACACGGGGCTTTCGCGTTTCCACCCTTGGCGAGCACCCTTCGGCTTGTGGCCGGTGCCGCCCTCAGGCTTCAACATCATGCCATCAGGCTAACGCCTCACGCGGCTTGCCGAGCATGCGGTCGCATGCCACGGCGCCAACCAGCGTTACCACCGACGGCACCAGCCAGGCCAGGCCCTGGTCGCTCAGCGGCAGGTGGGCCATGAAGTCTGGCAGTACGTGGGCAATGCTGCTGCCCTTGATCGCGTCGACCATGCCGAACACCAGCGACACCAGCATCACCGGCGCCAGGATGCGGGTCGGCGAGTTCCACAGGTCCTTCACGAAGCTCAGGCCTACCACCACGATGCACGGCGGGTAGATGGCGGTGAGCACCGGAATCGAGAACATGATCAGCTTGGTCAGGCCCAGGTTGGAGATCAGCAGCGAGAAGCCGGCCAGAATCACCACCAGGGCGCGGTACGACAGCGGCAGGATCTGGCTGAAATACTCGGCGCAGGCGCAGGTCAGGCCCACCGCGGTCACCAGGCACGCCAGGGCGATCAGCACGGCGAGGAAGCCGCTGCCCAAGGAGCCGAAGGTGTGTTGCACGTAGGCGTGCAGCACGGCGGCGCCGTTGGTGGCGTTGGCTGCGATCTCGTGGCTGCCGGCACCCAGGCGGAACAGGCTGATGTACACCAGGGCCAGGCCTACACCGGCGATCAGGCCGGCGATGATGGCGTAGCGGGTAATCAACTTCGGCGACTCCACGCCGCGCGAGCGGATGGCGTTGACGATCACGATGCCGAACACCAGGGCACCCAGGGTGTCCATGGTCAGGTAGCCGTCGGAGAAGCCCTTGGAGAAGGCGGCGGCGGCATAGGCCGGCTGCGCTTCACCAATGGTTCCGGCCGGCAGCGCGAAGGCAGCGATGCCCAGCACCGCCAGGGCGATGATCTTCAGCGGCGCGAGGAAGCGGCCGACGGTGTCGAGCAGCTTGCCTGGGTACATGGACACAGCCAGTACCACGGCGAAATACACCAGGCTGTAGATGAACAGCGCAATCGGGCTTTCACCGGTCAGCGGCGCAACGCCCACTTCGAACGACACGGTTGCCGTACGCGGGGTGGCGAACAGCGGGCCGACCGACAGGTAGCACACAGCCGCCAGCAGGCCGCCGAAGAACTTGCCGATCGGGCTGCTCAGCGCGTCCATGCCGCCACCGACCTTGGCCAGAGCGACCACGGTGATGACCGGCAGGCCCACGGCGGTAACCAGGAAGCCCAGGGCCGCCATCCATACGTGCGGGCCAGACTGCAGGCCAACGATAGGCGGGAAGATAATGTTGCCGGCGCCTACGAAAAGCGCAAACGTCATAAAGCCAAGCGCCAGGATATCCTGGCCTTTGAGAACTTTCATTTAGGGTAGTACCACACTGCTGAAATCGGGATTCGAGAGGGGATTTCCCCATGGGTGAGGGAAATGCTGCCCGGCTTGATAGGCCAGACCCGTTTAGCGTGTCGTTCCCTTTTGGGGTACGGGCACAGAGTGAACGCGTAGATTAACCGTTTTACCCGGTAAACGCACTGGCACAGTGCTGCTTGTCCGATGTGCGTACATGTTTGTCGTCTGTATGACCGAAGACAGTAGGAATTATCCTCGGACTGAAACATTTGTCTGTGTGAAAATTCCTATTAAACCTATCGAAAAATCTTTGCTACCTCGACGACCCTCTTTGCGTAACCCAGATCCAAGGGGCGTGCGCCAACCTGGTAGGAGCGAGCGTAGCTCGCGATGGGGCGCGCAGCGGCCCAGGGGTTTCAGCTTCGCAGCACATGATGCCGGGGCTGCTCTGCAGCCCCATCGCGAGCTACGCTCGCTCCTACCAGGTGGGTTAATACCCGAATCCCTGAATCGAGTAGGAGGCGGGTTCGCACCCGCCGTCCTCTCACACCACCGTGCGTACGGTTCCGTACACGGCGGTTCAGGTTATACGGCTAAGCCGGTTGATCGTATCCAGTATTGAGACCAGTCCGAGTT
>NZ_VWXK01000021.1 GCF_011752565.1 Pantoea sp. Ap-967 | reverse complement strand
CGCGAGCTGCGCTCGCTCCTACGTTTGTTTCCGGCCAGTAACGCCTGTGGCAGATGCGCGCGACCGTCTTGTTTGTACGACGCTATATCGCGCTATGCGCCAAAGCGTTCGCGCGCCAATCCCCCAGTACTCACTGGCCCGAAACAAACGTAGGAGCGAGCGCAGCTCGCGAAGCGCCGCGCGGGCGGCGCTCGATCTTTCAGGCGCTGAACATCTCAAGGCATGCTTGAAAACAGAAAACTCCTACAACGTTTTCAGATTATCTGGTAATGCGAAATTTATTTGGATGATGTAGACGTAATCCTTTCGTGAGGAAGGACTAACAATGGAGAAGTTGGCTCGCTGGACAAATATCAGAAAGGAAGAATTGTGCAAGGTTGAAAATCCATTTTTTTCGGTTTCGATAGTCAGGAATAATTTGAAAAGTAGGCGCTATGTGCAAGAGTTATGTGGCGTCACCGACCTCTTGAGGGAGTGTGGTCTGTATAGCTCGGTTGCTCTGACTGGCGATCAGATAGAAAGGGCGCTCAGGCCAGTTGCATCGGGTGAATGGATGCTGATTAAAGATCAGCCATTCAAACCGATTGATCTCGATAAGTGGTGGTATGCGAAAATTTGCAATAGCAGGGGCGACGGTGAGTATTTGATAAACACGCTCTCAACGGTGCTTGGACCTGGCAAGTGGAAAATAGATGACGTGCGTGTTAATAAAGTTGCATCGAGTGCTGCTTTTTTTGCAAATTTTCTGACATCTAGAGGTGATGAGGGTCGGGTGTTCCTGTCCTCAGGAAAGGATTTTGCGAATACAACGAGAACGGTAACTCAGAAATGGGTGCCACTTGACAGTGAAGAGCTTGATTTTGCGCCGTCCTCGGCAATTCATCGGTATGGTATGGAGCGTGAGGTTACTCAAATTTATGTCGAAGCTGATGATGATTGGGATGTATCAGGCACCTCGTGGCATTGGCGTCCAGTCATAGCAAACGAAGAATATGAGTTCAACGACAAATGATAGGAAGATCGGGCTTAATCACGTCAAAGCGTTTGGTCGGTTTTTTCTGGGGGGTAATGGACGCTTTCTATATTTGCTTCGTGGTGTTCAGTGCTCTCGGAAGAGGCGTTACACCCTTTTTAAGTGACTTCAAATCTGCCCTCGCAAACATGGAGCAGTGGGGGGGAGGTCTTGAATTTATGGTGTGGATGGGCCTCGTTACCCAGGCCTCTCTTGTGGCCAGTAGCCTAATGCTTTGTCTGGGTAGGGTTTCGGGGATCTACTTGGCGTTCATTCAAATTCCTTTTCGTGTCTTTTTTGTGATCCCATCTTTTATGTTGATTTTGCTCTTGCCTGATACCAGCACGTGGATTTGGTTGAGCCTTGTTGCTGCTTCTGAAGGGGCTAAAGCTTGGAGTCTCTGGTGGCTCTGGAGGCGCCGTAACTGAAAACAGCAAGGGTAGGAGATAGAGGTGTCTGTTTAATCGAGCGCCGCGCGGGCGGCGCTCGATCTTTCAGGCGCTGAACCTCTCAAGGCATGTCATCAGCCAATGGTCATCAAGCTGGCATTACCGCCCGCCGCCGCAGTGTTCACGCTCACCGCCCGCTCGATCACCAGCCGCTCCAGCGCAATCTGGTGATCGCCGCTGGACAACCCGTGCACGCCAACAATCGCCCCGGCGCGCTTGGCCACCTGCTGGCACACGCCGCGCAACTGGTCCGAGTCGCCATGGTGGATCACCGCGTCGAACGCCACCTCATCCTTGTTCCAGTCTGCCACCAGCTTGACCTTGGCCTGCAGCTCCTTCGGCAGGCGGCCACGCAGGGCCTTGCCGGGCTCGCTGTCGGCCCACACCGCCGAACTACCCACCGCCAGTACGGCAGCGAACTGCGCCAGCAGGTCGGCCTCGTTGTCGGCCAGGCACAGCACGTGCTCGCGCGGCAGGATGGTGTAGGTGTTGCGCTCGCCGGTCGGGCCGGGCAACAGGCGGGCGATGCCGCTTTGCGACTGGCCGGCGAACTGGTTGCACAGGGCAGCCAGGTCTGCGTGCTGGTTGCTCTCGGCCCAGGCCTTGAGGGCGTGCAGCGGCTTCACCAACTGCTCGTGCAGGGCACGGTCTGGTTGGGTTGCGCCATCCTGCTGGTGGAAGTGCCGGCCAATCGCATCGGCCGGGCGGGTCGACAGCAGGCGGTACAGGTACAGCGGGCCACCGGCTTTCGGGCCGGTGCCGGACAGGCCTTCACCGCCGAACGGCTGCACACCCACCACGGCGCCCACGATGTTGCGGTTGACGTACATGTTGCCGGCATTGGCGGATTCCACCACCTTGGCAATGGTTTCATCGATGCGGGTGTGCACGCCCAGGGTCAGGCCGTAGCCGGAAGCGTTGATCTGTGCGATCAGCTGGTCCAGGTTACGGCGGTTGTAGCGCACCACGTGCAGTACCGGGCCGAAGATCTCGCGCTTGAGCTCATCGAAGCTTTCCAGCTCGATCAAGGTCGGCATCACGAAGGTGCCACGCTTGACCTCGGCGGCATCGGCGATGGCCACTTGATAGACCGGGCGGCCTTTCTCGCGCATGCCCTGGATATGTTTCTCGATGCCGGCCTTGGCTTCGGCGTCGATCACCGGGCCGATGTCCACGGCCAGGCGGTCTGGGCAGCCCAGGCGGCTTTCGGCCATGGCGCCCTTGAGCATTTCGATCACGCGGTCGGCCGAATCTTCCTGCAGGCACAGCACGCGCAGGGCCGAGCAGCGCTGGCCGGCACTGTCGAACGCCGAGGACACCACATCGATCACCACCTGCTCGGTCAGTGCCGAGGAGTCGACGATCATCGCGTTCTGGCCACCGGTTTCGGCAATCAGCGGAATCGGCCGGCCCTGGTTGTCCAGGCGCCCAGCCACATTGCGCTGCAGCAGGCGGGCGACTTCGGTGGAGCCGGTGAACATCACGCCCTTGACCCGCTCGTCACCGACCAGCCCGGCACCGACGGTTTCGCCGCGCCCTGGCAGCAGCTGCAGCACGCCCTCAGGGATGCCGGCTTCCAGCAGCAGGCGCACGGCCTGGGCCGCAATCAGCGGGGTTTGCTCGGCCGGCTTGGCCAGCACCGGGTTGCCGGCGGCGAGGGCCGCGGCCACCTGGCCGGTGAAGATCGCCAGTGGGAAGTTCCATGGGCTGATGCACACCACCGGGCCCAGCGGGCGATGGGCGTCGTTGCTGAAGTCGTTGCGTGCCTGCACCGCGTAGTAGCGCAGGAAGTCCACGGCCTCGCGCACTTCGGCGATGGCGTTGGCGAAGGTCTTGCCGGCTTCGCGGATCAGCAGGCCCATCAGCGGCTGGATCTCGGCCTCCATCAGGTCGGCGGTGCGCTCAAGGATCGCCGCACGCTCGGCCGGCGGCGTGGCCTGCCAGATGGGCGCTGCGTTCAGCGCGCACTGGATGGCGTTGTCGACGTCGGCAACGGTGGCTTCTTGCACGTGGCCCACCACGTCGCGGTGGTCGGCCGGGTTCAGCACCGGCGCTGCGGCAGCTTCGCTGGCGGCGCAGGCCAGCAGCGGGGCGGCTTGCCAGGCATGGTTGGCCGTGGCCAGCATGGCGCAGGACAGCGACGCCAGGCGGTGTTCGTTGGCCATGTCGATGCCGGCCGAGTTGGCCCGCTCGCTGCCATACAGTTCACGCGGCAGGGCGATGCGCGGGTGGGGCAGGCCAATGCTGCCTTCCTGGGCACCCATGCGCTCGATGCTGGCGACCGGGTCGGCCACCAGTTCCTGAATGGAGATGGAGTGGTCGGCAATGCGGTTGACGAACGAGGTATTGGCGCCGTTTTCCAGCAGCCGGCGCACCAGGTAGGCCAACAGGGTTTCGTGGGTGCCGACCGGGGCGTATACCCGGCACGGGCGGTTCAGCTTGCCATCGGCAACCTTGCCCACGACCTGTTCGTACAGGGGTTCGCCCATGCCGTGCAGGCACTGGAATTCGTACTGGCCCGGGTAATAGTTCTGGCCCGCGATATGGTAGATGGCCGACAGGGTGTGGGCGTTGTGGGTGGCGAACTGCGGGTAGATGGACTCCGGCACCGCCAGCAGCTTGCGTGCGCAAGCCACGTAGGACACGTCGGTATACACCTTGCGGGTATACACCGGGTAGCCTTCCAGGCCCTCGACCTGGGCGCGCTTGATCTCGCTGTCCCAGTAGGCGCCTTTCACCAGGCGGATCATCAGGCGATGGCGGCTGCGCTTGGCCAGGTCGATGACGTAGTCGATTACGTACGGGCAGCGTTTCTGGTAGGCCTGGATAACGAAGCCGATGCCGTTCCAGCCGGCCAGCGTCGGTTCGAAGCACAGGCGCTCAAGCAGGTCGAGGGACAGCTCCAGGCGGTCGGCTTCCTCGGCGTCGATGTTCAGGCCGATGTCATATTGCTTGGCCAGCTGGGTCAGCGACAGCAGGCGCGGGTACAGCTCTTCCATCACGCGCTCGTACTGGGCGCGGCTGTAGCGCGGGTGCAGCGCCGACAGCTTGATCGAGATGCCTGGCCCTTCATAGATGCCGCGGCCGTGGGAGGCCTTGCCGATCGAGTGGATGGCCTGCTCATAGGACGCCAGGTACTTCTGCGCGTCGTGCTCGGTCAGGGCCGCTTCGCCGAGCATGTCGTAGGAATAGCGGAAGCCCTTGGCTTCGAAGCGGCTGGCGTTGGCCAGGGCTTCGGCGATGGTTTCGCCAGTGACGAACTGCTCGCCCATCAGGCGCATGGCCATGTCGACGCCCTTGCGGATCATCGGTTCGCCGCTCTTGCCGATGATGCGGGTGAGCGAGGAGGTGAGGCCGGCTTCGTTGTGGGTGGACACCAGCTTGCCGGTCAGCAGCAGGCCCCAGGTGGCGGCGTTGACGAACAGCGACGGGCTGTTGCCCAGGTGTGGCTGCCAGTTGCCGTTGCTGATCTTGTCGCGAATCAAGGCGTCGCGGGTGCCTTTGTCGGGAATGCGCAGCAGGGCCTCGGCCAGGCACATCAAGGCCACGCCTTCCTGGGACGACAGGGAGAATTCCTGCAGCAGGCCCTGAACGATGCCAGCACGGCCACCGGCGCTTTTCTGGTTGCGCAGTTTTTCGGCGATACCGGCGGCCAGTTTGTTGGTGGCCTCGGCCAGCGGCGCGCTCAGGCGCGCCTGTTCCAGCAGCATCGGCACCACTTCCGGCTCGGGGCGGCGGTAGGCAGCCGTAATGGCCGAGCGCAGCACCGATTGCGGCAGGATGCTTTCAGCGAATTCGAGGAAGCATTGGTGACTGTGGTCGGCCTGGACCTCACCGGCGTCATCGGCAAGGCCACTGGCGTGGCCATTGAGTTCGGTCAGGGTAGCGCCACCCTCGAGCTTCTCCAGGTAATTGAAGATCGCTTGCTTGATCAACCAGTGCGGCGTGCGGTCGATGGACTGCGCAGCGGCCTTGAGTCGCTCACGGGTAGGGTCGTCAAGTTTGACCCCAAGGGTGGTCGTCGCCATTTCTTATCCTCATTATTGCCACGGTCGTGGCTTTAGCTGGGGCCAAGATTAGCTGTAGGATTTTTCAGGTGCAACCAGGTGCAACCCGTTTTTTTCATGAAAAAGGTGCAACTCGTCTGGCGCGCAGGCTGGCGCGGCGAAAAGGGGCATTTGTGGTGCGTTTTATTCTGAAAAACGGCGGTTATGCTCCCAAAAGGAGCAAAAAAGCCGGTTTAACGGGAAATGCACGGCCAGGTGCAACTTGCAAATGAAAAATGGTTGCACCCACTTTGCGTTGTTGCATAGGATTCGCCGCCTGGGTGCAACCGTCCTCTCGCCGGTTGCGCATGAAATAAAAACAAACGCCAGGGCACACGCATGGGCAATCCACTAACGATCACCTTCGTGATCTACATCGCGGCAATGGTGCTGATCGGCTTCGCCGCCTATCGCTCCACCAAGAACCTTTCCGATTACATCCTCGGCGGTCGTAGCCTGGGTAGCGTGGTGACCGCGCTGTCTGCCGGCGCTTCCGACATGAGCGGCTGGCTGCTGATGGGCCTGCCGGGCGCCATCTACTTCTCGGGCCTTTCCGAGGCCTGGATCGCCATCGGCCTGACCGTGGGCGCGTATCTCAACTGGCTGTTCGTCGCCGGCCGCCTGCGCGTGCAGACCGAGCACAACGGCGATGCGCTGACCCTGCCGGACTACTTCTCCAGCCGCTTCGAAGACAACAGCGGCCTGCTGCGGATCATTTCGGCCATCGTCATCCTGGTGTTCTTCACCATCTATTGCGCCTCCGGCATCGTCGCCGGTGCCCGCCTGTTCGAAAGCACCTTCGACATGCCGTATGAAACGGCCCTGTGGGCCGGCGCTGCGGCCACCATCGCCTACACCTTCGTCGGCGGTTTCCTGGCGGTGAGCTGGACCGATACCGTACAAGCCTCGCTGATGATCTTCGCGCTGATCCTGACGCCGGTGATCGTGCTGATCTCCACCGGCGGCTTCGACACCACCTTCCTGGCCATCGAAGCGCAGAACCCTGCCAACTTCGACATGCTCAAGGGCGCGACCTTCGTCGGCATCATTTCCCTGATGGGCTGGGGCCTGGGCTATTTCGGCCAGCCGCATATCCTGGCACGCTTCATGGCCGCCGACTCGGTGAAATCGATCGCCAACGCCCGTCGCATCTCCATGACCTGGATGATCCTGTGCCTGGCCGGCACTTGCGCGGTGGGCTTCTTCGGTATCGCCTACTTCTCGGCGCACCCTGAGCAGGCAGGCCCGGTCACCGAGAACCACGAGCGGGTGTTCATCGAACTGGCGAAGATCCTGTTCAACCCGTGGATCGCCGGTGTACTGCTGTCGGCCATCCTGGCGGCGGTGATGAGTACCCTGAGCTGCCAGCTGCTGGTGTGCTCCAGTGCCTTGACCGAAGACTTCTACAAGGCCTTCCTGCGCAAGAACGCTTCGCAGGTCGAGCTGGTGTGGGTCGGCCGCCTGATGGTGCTGGCCGTGGCCCTGATCGCCATTGCCATGGCGGCCAACCCGGAAAACCGCGTGCTGGGCCTGGTGGCCTACGCCTGGGCCGGTTTCGGTGCGGCCTTCGGCCCGGTGGTGCTGATTTCGGTGCTGTGGAAGGGCATGACCCGTAACGGCGCCTTGGCAGGTATCGTGGTCGGTGCGCTGACCGTGATCCTGTGGAAGCAGATCGATACCTGGGGCCTGTATGAAATTATCCCGGGCTTCCTGCTGGCGAGCATCGCCATCGTTCTGGTGAGCAAGCTGGGCAGCCCGTCGCAGGCGATGGTGCAGCGCTTTGAAACGGCTGATGCGGCGTATCACGCTGACAAGTAACAACTGTTGAATCGGTGGTGGCTTCTTCGCGGGGCAAGCCCGCTCCTACAGGGATTGCATAGGTTTCGATGACCTTGTAGGCGCGGGCTTGGCCCGCGAAGAAGGTGCCGCCGATCGACAGCCAGGCCTGACGCCGCCTGCAAGGCAAGGTAAACTTGCCGCCTTCGCAGGAGTTGCCATGAACTATCGTCACGCCTTCCACGCCGGCAACCACGCCGACGTCCTCAAACACATCGTGCTGACCCGCCTCATCGCCCTGATGTCGCGTAAGGAGCAGCCGTTCGCCTACATCGACACCCACGCAGGCCTTGGCCTTTATGACCTGCAGGGCGACCAGGCAACCCGCACCGGCGAGTACCTGGAGGGCGTTGCGCGCCTGTGGAACCGCGACGACCTGCCGGCCATGGCCGCCGACTACCTGCGCATCATCAAGCGCCTGAACGCCGACGGCGAGCTGCGCTACTACCCAGGCTCCCCCGAGCTGGCCCGGCGCCTGATGCGCGAGCAGGACCGTGCGCTGCTCAACGAGAAGCACCCGGAAGACGGCCCGCTGCTCAAGGAAAACATGAAGAAGGACCCGCGCGTGGTCGTGCATCTGGGTGAGGGCTGGCATGTGCCACGTGCCTTGCTGCCGGTGCAGGAAAAGCGCGCGATCATGTTGATCGACCCACCCTTCGAGAAGGCCGACGAGCTCAAGCGCTGCACCACCTCCATGAAGGAGGCGATTGGCCGCATGCGCCAGACCGTCGCGGCCATCTGGTACCCGATCAAGGACCAGCGCTCGCTGACCCGCTTCTACCAGGACCTGACCAGCACCGGCGCGCCGAAACTGCTGCGCGTGGAGCTGTACGTGCACCACCAGGACAGCCCCCAGGGCCTCAACGGCTCGGGCCTGGCCATCGCCAACCCGCCATGGGGCCTGGAAGAAGAACTGCGCGAGCTGCTGCCCTGGCTGGCCAAGGAACTGGCACAAACCGCCGGCAGCTTCCGCATGGACTGGCTGATCGCCGAGTAACTGGCATCGCGGTCCCCTGTAGGAGCGAGCGCAGCTCGCGATGGGCTGCAAGGCAGCCCCGGCACTGCCTGCTACGAAGCTGAGCACCCGGGGTCGCTGCGCGCGCCCTCGCGAGCTGCGCTCGCTCCTACCAGGCCGATGCAGTGGCTGCCGTTTGCGTTATAATCCCGCCCTTTAGCCGCCACCCGCCCACGAGGCCGCTGGCGCATCTCTACCGAATGAAGAGGCTAATCCCTTGGCATTGACGATTCTTGGCCTGTCCGGCGCCCTTAGCCATGACCCTTCCGCGGCCCTGTACATCGACGGCAAACTGATTGCCGCCGCCGAAGAAGAGCGCTTCGTGCGTGACAAGCATGCGAAGAACCGCATGCCCTACGAGTCGGCGAAGTTCTGCCTGGAGCAAGCTGGCATCAAGCCATCTGATGTCGACGTGGTGGCCATTCCGTTCGCCCCGATCAGCCTGTTCGGCAAGGCCCGCTGGCACTATGCCAAACGCTACTGGTACGCCCCGGACCGCGCCCTCGACGCGATCCTGATGGGCAACCGCCGCTACAAGCGCTACCGCAAGAAGATCGTCTGGTGCCTGGAGCAACTGGGCTTCGACCCGAAAAAGGTCAAGATCGAGCCGGTCGAGCACCACCTGGCCCACGCCTCCAGTGCCTACCACTGCTCGGGCTTCAAGGAAAAAACCGCGATCCTCGGCATCGACGGCAAGGGTGAGTACGCCACCACCTTCTTCGGCTACGGCGAAAACGGCAAGATCCACAAGCTCAAGGAATTCTACGACCCGGATTCCCTGGGTGGCCTGTACGGCGCGATCACCGAGTTCCTTGGCTTCGAAATGCTCGACGGCGAGTTCAAGGTCATGGGCATGGCGCCGTATGGCGACGCCAGCAAATACGACTTCTCGCGCCTGGCCAGTTTCGAAAATGGCGAGCTGGTGATCAACACCGAGTACGCCAACGTCATCGGCCTGCGCCGCCATAAAGAGAAGGGCAAGGGTTTCTACTTCTCGCCCAAGCTGATCGAATGGCTGGGCCCCAAGCGCGAAGGCGATATCGCCGACGAGCCGTACATTCACTATGCCGCCAGCATGCAGGCGCTGTTCGAAAAGCTCGCCCTGCAGATGATCGACCACTACCTGGGCGACACCCTGCGTGAAACCGGCAAGCTGGCCTTCGCTGGCGGCTGCGCGCTGAACGTCAAGCTCAACCAGAAGATCATCGCCCGCCCAGACGTGAAGGAGCTGTTCGTCCAGCCGGCGTCCGGCGATGCCGGTACCGCGGTGGGTGCCGCCGCCTACGTGTCCCACGCCCGTGGCGTGCCGGTGGAGAAGATGGAGCACGTCTACCTCGGCCCGTCGTACTCCAACGAGGACGTGATTGCCGCCTGTGCCCGTCACCCCAATGCACCGAAATGGCGCAAGCTCGACGACATGCCACAGCGCATCGCCAAGATCATGGTCGAAGGCAATCCGGTGGCCTGGTTCCAGGGCCGCATGGAATTCGGCCCACGTGCCCTTGGTGGCCGTTCGATCATCGGCTGCCCGAGCGTGCCGGGCGTGGCCAACCGCATCAACGAACAGATCAAGTTCCGCGAGCGCTGGAGACCCTTCTGCCCGTCGATGCTCGACACCGTTGCCCCGCAGATGATCAAGGTCGATCACCCGGCGCCGTTCATGACCTTCACCTTCGAAGTGGCTGAAGAGTGGAAGACCCGCGTGCCGGAAGTGGTGCACGAGGACGGCACCTCGCGTGCCCAGGTGCTCAAGCGCGAATACAACCCGCGCTACTACGACATGATGAAGGCGCTGGAAGACCTGACCGGCAACGGCGTGTCGCTGAACACCTCGCTGAACCGCCGTGGTGAGCCGATGATCTGCTCGCCGACCGACGCCCTGAACATGTTCTTCGGCTCGGACCTGCAGTACCTGATCATGGAAGACATCCTGGTCGTTAAGGACGGCGCCGCCGCCTATGACCAGCCGCTCTGAACCGCGCATCCTGCAGTTCTGCCATGGCTATGACGGGCCGTTCCTCGACTGCGCCCGTCAATACGCCAGCCTGTTCCAGGGCAGCGGCTACAAGGTCACCACCGTGTTCCTCACTGGCGCCGCCGACCCGCAGGTGGCGGCTGGCTGCGCGTCGGACGAGGTGCTGTTTCTCGAATTCAGCTCCAAGGCCGTTCGCGGCCTGAAGCTCGGCGCGATCCGCGCCTTGCGGCGGATCGCTGCCGAACGCCATTTCAGCTTCTGCATCGCCCACCGCTTCAAGCCCATCTACGTGGCGTTGCTGGGCACTGGCCTGCCAGTGATCGGCGTGCACCATGCCTTTGGCGACTACCAGCGCAAAGGGCGGCGGCTGTTCGCCAACTTGTTCGCCAAGCGCCTGAGCCTGCTCGGCGTGTCGGATGCGGTGCGCGACGACATGCGCCGTTGCCTGCCAACGTGGCCGGCCGAGCGCATCCAGACCCTGTACAACCGTATCGACATCGGCGCCCTGCAGGCGGCCCTGGCGCCGCGTGCCGAGGCCCGTGAAGTGCTGGGCCTGGATGCGCAGGCGTGGGTGGTCGGCAATGTTGGCCGGTTGCACCCGGACAAGGACCAGGCCACCTTGCTGCGCGGGTTTGCCCAGGCGCTGCCGGGCCTGCCGGCTGGCGCGCGCCTGGCGATCCTTGGCGAGGGGCGCCTTGAGGCCAAGCTCAAGGCGCTGGCCGCCGAGCTGGGTATCGCCGGGCAGGTGGACTTCCTTGGCCAGGTGCCGGATGCCCGCCGCTATTTCCAGGCGTTCGACGTGTTTGCCCTGAGCTCCGACCACGAGCCGTTCGGCATGGTGCTGCTCGAAGCCATGGTCGCCGGCGTGCCGGTACTGGCCACGGCCTGTGGCGGTGCCCGTGAAGTGGTGGAGGGTGTGGGCGTGCTGTTCCCGCTCGCCGACGCCGGCCAGTTGGCCCAGGGGCTCAAGCACATGGCCCTGCTGGATGCACAGCAACGTGAGGCGTGCGCCGAGCACATGCTGCAGCGCCTGCATGAGCGTTTTTCCGATTCGGCGGTGCGCGAGGCCTTCTGGCAGCTGCCGCAGGTGCGCGCACTGGTGGGGCAGGCCTGATGTTCAATCGTATTCGGGCCTTGCGCGAGCGCGGTTGGCAAACCATCGACGCCACGGCATACGCCCAGGCATGGGCACGCTTTGGCGGCAGTGTGGCCACGCACCCGCTGGTGGTCGAGCAACTGGCGGACCTGGCGCAGATTCCCGTGCGCTACCTGGGTTGGTACCAGGGCGGTGAACTTAAAGCAGCGATCCCGACCTGGGGCCGCCACCTGGCGCTGGCCAAGGACGTGCTCAAGCAGGCCGGCAAGAAAGCCCTGTTCGACCTGGGCAATGCCGAAATCATCCTGCCCGCGGCCGCCGATGCCGGCGCGCCGCTGCGTCACGCGGCGCGCTACCTGTCCGAACTGAACCAGGGGCGCTTCAGCGGCCTCAAGGTACAGAAAGAGCAGCTGGCCATGGCCCGTGCCCATGAAGACCTGTCAAAGAAATTCCGCTACAACCAGCGCCGCGAACTGCGCCTGCTGGAAGAGGCCGGTGGCCAGGTGCGCCCCATCAGCGACTTCAGCGCTGCTGAAATTGCCACCATGTACTGCGACCTGTTCCAGCGCCGCTGGGGCTTCCCGGCCACTGGCGCCGAGCGCATGGGCGAGGTGCTGGAGCGCTTGCGCGAGCTGCTGATCGGCTCGGTGCTGCTGCTCGACGGCAAGCCGATCGCCATCCAGCTGGTTTACCGGGTTGAAGCGCCGGAGTGGATCAGCGTCGAGTACATCAACGGTGGCGTCGACCCGCAACTCAAGGCCTTCAGCCCAGGCAGCGTGCTGAGCTTCCTCAATACCCAGGCCGCCTGGGACGATGCCCGCGCGCGCGGCAAACCCCTGCGCTTCTCGTTCGGCCGCGCCGACCGCGAGTACAAGGACCGTTGGTGCAACCCCGTGCCGGTGTTCCAGGCGTGAGTCGCAAGCAGCAGTTACTCAAGCGCCACCGGCGCAACAAGCGCCTGGGCGTGCTGGCCAGCCTGGTGCTGCTGGTGGCCCTGGGCCTGTTCGCCTGGTGGTGGCTGCCGCTGGTGCTGCTGCCGGTGCTGTGGGCGGCGCATGAAGCCTGGTTTGCCGACCACTTGTTCTACACCCCGGGCGAGGACTACGCCTACCGTTTTGGCGAGCACACCCATGAAGCGCCGGTGACCCTGCGCGAAGGTGTGCTCAAGGCCGACGTGCCCTTGCAGGGTGATGAAACCCTGGTGCTCGAAGTACGGGTGAAAAGCAACTGGCTGGGGCGCTTGCTCGACCCACGGGTAGAGCTACAAGGCGCAGGCCTTGCCGACCGGCAAACCTTCGAGCGCGGTGTTGCCGGTGTGCGCTATCTGAATCTCACCGGGCTGGCCGCGCCGTTGCAGGCCGGTTCCCTGCGCGTGCGCGGGCGCCATTGCCGGCTGCAGGGCGAGCCGCGCCTGTGGGTAACCCCAAGCGTCGAGCTGCAGCGCCGCCGCGTCATGGTCATTGCACCGCACGCTGACGATGCCGAGCTTGCCGCCTATGGCCTGTACAGCCAGGCCGAGGAAACCTGGGTGGTGACCCTGACCGCCGGTGAAATCGAAGCCGAGCATTATCAGCAGATGGGCCTGGGCAAAGCCGAGGCCGCCCGGCTCAAAGGCCGCCTGCGCGCCTGGGACAGCATCGCCGTACCGCGCTGGGCCGGGGTGCCGGAAGCGCGCTGCGTGCAACTGGGCTATTTCTGCCTGCAGCTGCCTGCCATGCAGGCGGCGCCTGGCCAACCAGCGGCCTCGCGTGAAGCCGACATGGCCGATATCCGCCCGTTCCGCCAGTTCAACCCGTTCCCGCTGCCGGGCGACCAGGATGGCGCCCCCACCTGGCAGAACCTGCTGGCCGACCTGCGTGCCTTGCTGGAACTGGCCAGGCCCGAAGTGCTGGTGATGCCGCACCCGCAGCTCGACCCGCACCCCGATCACATCTGCGCCCAGGCTGCTGTGCTGGAAGCCTTGCAAGGCCTGGCCTGGCAGCCGCAAACGTTGCTGTGTTACGCCAACCACCTGCACGACAACGACCGCTGGCCCATGGGCGACAGTGGCGATGGCGTGGCCTTGCCGCCGCAGCTGCAAGCCGACCAGGCATGGGCCCCGTGCAGCCTGGTGCTGAGCCTGGCCACCCAGCGTGACAAGGCCATGGCCCTGGGGATGATGCACGACCTGCAGCCGTCGGCGCCGTTCAAGCGTCGCCTGCGCCGCTTGCTGCAGCGCTGGCTGGCGGGCCGGCGCCCCTCGCCTTACGGGGAGAATGAATTCTTCCGCAAGGCCGTGCGCCGGCATGAGCTGTTCTGGCGGCGTGAGCTGTAACCCCGACCGCGATGGCGCAAAGCGCCCAAGGAAAGCAATGAAAGTCCTATTTCTGGTACAGAAGGAACAGCGCGCGATCCTCGATCGCCTGTACGACGGCGTCGCGGCCAACTGTGAATGCGACCTGCGCTGGCTGAGCAGCGACGACCAGCGCAACCTGCGCCGTTACTTCAAGCGCGAAGTGCAGGTGGAGCGCTACGACCGCATCGTGTTCTTCCTGCGCTTCAAGCAGGAGATCCGCCAGGTGGCGTTCATTCGCACGGTGCCCAACCTGGTTATCCTCGAACACGATGCCTACCAGAACTACATCCCCTGCAAGTACACCGGCAAGTTCAGCGCGCATTACCGCCAGCTGCCCTGGGTGCGCGTCATCAGTTCGGGCTACAGGGTCAGCGAGCGCCTGCGCGAGGAAGGCTTCGACGCCGTGTTCGTGCCCAAGGGCTACGATGAGCAGCTGCTTGCCGACCAGGGCCGCGAGCGCGACATCGAGCTGGCGTTCGTCGGCAGTACCAACAGTGTCGCCTACAGCGGGCGCAAGGCGCTGCTCGACGAGCTGGGGCGGGTGGAGAACCTGGTGGTGACCCGTACCAATTCGGGTGAAGACTACTGCAACACGCTCAACCGCATCCGCTTTTTCGTCAGTGCCGACGTGGGCATGGGCGAATACATGATCAAGAACTTCGAGGCCATGGCCTGCGGCTGCGTGCTGCTGGCCTTCGACCAGGGCGAGGCGGAAAACCGCGCCCTGGGCTTGCAAGACATGCACAACGTGGTGCTGTATGACACCATTCCGACCTTGCAGGCCAAGCTGCGTACCTTGCGCGCCGACCCGGAACTGGCGCGGAAAATTGGCGAAAACGGGCGCCAGCTGGCAGTTTCCCGCTTTAGTTTCGCTGAGGTAGGCCGTAGCATCGTCGAACACATGCGCCCGGCACTCAGGCCGCAACCGCCCTTGTCTGCATGGCAGCGGCTGCGGTTGAAGCTGGGCATCTAACGAAAAGAACTTTTGGCGCCTGGGGCTGGCGAACAAACGTCGAGCGATGTAACACGGAGGGGGTGCGGTGCGCTTTTCCCATGAGAGTGATGTCACGCTGGTCGTGACCAGTTGTGGCCGCTTTGACCTGCTCAAGGCTACCCTTGAGAGTTTCGACCGCTATAACACGGCCGCCATCCGCGAAGTCTTCATCACCGAAGACTCGGGGGACGATGCCGTGCACGACGCAGTGCCGGCGCATTGGAGGCCGCATTGCCGGGTGTTCGTCAACCGGCCAAAGCTTGGCCAGTTGGCGTCCATCGACCTGGCCTACAGCCAGGTGAAGACGGCGTACGTTTTCCACTGCGAGGACGACTGGCAGTTCTACCGCGAACATTTCGTCGAAGACTCCCAGGCCATTCTCGAACAGCGCCCGGACCTGCTGCAGGTGTGGCTGCGCAGCCATGCCCATGACCTAGCCATCCACAGCCCGTACATCCACCTGGGCGAGCGCCAGGTGATTGCAGGCGTGCCGTGTTACCCGCTGTTGTCCGACAAGCCCGAGTGGCAGGCCTTTTCGCTGAACCCTGGCCTTCGCCGGCTGAGCGATTACCAGCGCTGTGCGCCATTTGCCGGCTATTCCGGGGAGAAGGCGCTGTCCCGGCGCTATGCCGAGCTGGGCCTGAACGCCGTGACCCTAGAAGGCGATGCGGTGTTGCACACAGGCTTCGGCAACCACGTGACCTTGCCCGAGGAAGTGCGGCGCAAGGCCAAGCGGCGCAGCCGCGACCGGGTGAAGCTGGCCGCGACGCTGGTGATGGGGGCCTTCATCGGCCTGGGTATTTCCTTTCTGGTGCACTGATTCGAGCACGTGTGCCGTGCTCGGGAAGTGCGGCTTGCGTTCAGTGGGCCAGCAGGGCGGCCTTGAAGTCGGCGAGGGGGAAGCGTTCGCCCAGGTTTTCCCGCTCGATGTAGCTCACCATGTGCTGCACGTTGCGGCGAATCATGCGGGCTGACAGGGGCGGGCGCAGGAAGCGCATGTCGGCTACGTCGATCAGGCCCAGGCGCTGATCGGGCGTTACCACCACATTGCCCAGGTGCAGCGAGCGGAAGTAGATGCCGCTACGGTGCAGTTGGCGAATCAGCTCGATCAACCGCGGCAGGTAGGTGCCCCAGCTGAAATCCTCGTCACGCGACATCTGCAGCAGTGTGCGCCCCGGCAGCGGGCGGTACAGCACGGCAGTGCGCCCTGGCAGGTCCAGCTTGTGCTGGCTGATCACTTCCAGCGTGGGGATGCCCAGCTGCGCAAGGCGCGTGGCATTGTCGACGAAGCGCTGCGAGTAGGGGCGCAGCAGCGCCGATGAGATCAGGCGCTTGCGGCGAAACACCTTGAGGAAGTTGCCATCCTTGAGCAGGTAGACCTTGGCCCCATGGCTGTCCGCCTCCAGTATCTGGGCGCCAAGAGTCAGCTGGTCGAAGTCGACTTGGGTGAGCCGGGAGCATTGCATGGGTAGGGCCTTGTCGTCTGGCAAGCAAAATGACCGGTAATAATGCCGAAAATAATGCGCCAACACCATGACAGCGTCTTGCAATGGCGCTGTGGCGACCCGCCATGCCGCTGTCGTCGCCTGGGGGCGTGCCGAAAACGACGCCTGTGGTAAAATTCGCGGTTCAACCTGAACAGCGAGCTCGATGATGGCCGAAACACCGCGACCGGCGGAGCACACCTCCAGCCTGAAGATCTACTTCCGGCTGCTGAGCTATGTGAAACCCTATGTCGGCATTTTCCTGCTGAGCATTGTCGGTTTTGTGATCTTTGCCTCCACCCAGCCCATGCTGGCCGGGATCCTCAAGTATTTCGTCGATGGGCTGAGCAACCCCGAAGCGGTGTTGTTCCCCAACGTTCCCTACCTGCGCGACCTGCAGCTGCTGCAGGCCGTGCCATTGCTGATCATCCTGATCGCCGCCTGGCAGGGCCTGGGCTCGTTCCTGGGCAACTACTTCCTGGCCAAGGTGTCCCTGTGCCTGGTGCATGACCTGCGCGTGGAACTGTTCAACAAGCTGCTGGTGCTGCCTAACCGCTACTTCGACAACCACAACTCCGGGCACCTGATCTCGCGTATCACCTTCAACGTGACCATGGTCACCGGCGCCGCCACCGACGCCATCAAGGTCGTGATCCGCGAAGGCCTGACGGTGGTGTTCCTGTTTGCCTACCTGCTGTGGATGAACTGGCACCTGACCTTGGTGATGGTCGCCATCCTGCCGGTGATCGCCGTGATGGTCAGCGTGGCCAGCAAGAAATTCCGCAAACAGAGCAAGAAAATCCAGGTGGCCATGGGCGATGTCACCCATGTTGCCTCCGAGACCATCCAGGGTTACCGCGTGGTGCGCAGCTTCGGCGGCGAGGCCTACGAGCAGCAGCGCTTCGGCAAGGCCAGCCAGAGCAACACCGACAAGCAGCTGCGCATGACCAAGACCGGCTCGCTGTACACGCCGATGCTGCAGCTGGTGATCTACAGCGCCATGGCCGCATTGATGTTCCTGGTGCTGTTCCTGCGCGGCGAATCCACTGCAGGCGACCTGGTGGCCTATATCACCGCCGCGGGCCTGCTGCCCAAGCCGATTCGCCAGTTGTCGGAAGTCAGCTCCACCATCCAGAAGGGCCTGGCGGGCGCCGAGAGCATCTTCGAGCAGTTGGACGAGGAGCCTGAGGTGGATGCCGGCACCGTCGAGAAGGACCGTGTGGAAGGCCGCCTCGAAGTGCGCAACCTGAGCTTCACCTACCCAGGCACCGAGCGTGAGGTGCTGAGCGACATCAGCTTCGTCGCCGAGCCTGGGCAGATGATCGCCCTGGTCGGCCGCTCGGGCAGCGGCAAGTCGACCCTGGCGGCGCTGATTCCGCGCTTCTACCACCACGACCAGGGGCAGATCCTGCTCGACGGCGTGGAAATCGAGCAGTACCGCCTGCGCAACCTGCGCCGGCACGTGTCGCAGGTGACCCAGCACGTCACCCTGTTCAACGACACCGTGGCCAACAACATTGCCTACGGCGACCTGGCCGGCGCCCCGCGCGCAGACATCGAAGCCGCCGCTGCCGATGCCTATGCCAAGGAGTTCGTCGACCGCCTGCCCAAGGGCTTCGACACTGAAGTGGGCGAGAACGGCGTGCTGCTGTCCGGTGGCCAGCGCCAGCGCCTGGCGATTGCCCGTGCGCTGCTGAAGAATGCGCCATTGCTGATTCTCGACGAGGCCACCTCGGCGCTGGACACCGAGTCGGAGCGGCACATCCAGGCCGCCCTCGACCACGTGATGCAGGGCCGTACCACGCTGGTGATCGCGCACCGCCTGTCGACCATCGAGAAGGCCGACCAGATCCTGGTGATGGACCAGGGCCGCCTGGTGGAGCGTGGCACCCACGCCGAGCTGCTTGCGGCTAATGGCCATTATGCCCGCTTGCATGCCATGGGCCTGGATGAGCCGGCCAAGGCCGATATCACCTGAACCCTCGCTGATCGGGGCCGCCATGGCCCCGATTGTCACGGGAATTTTCCAGGGCTGATCTGGCCGTAAAGCCGTCGCCTACCCTGTGCTAATATCCTGCCCCTGTTCACTATTGTCATATGGGTTACCCATGAAGTTGTCCATGCCGCGTTTCGATCAAGCCCCGGTATTGGTGGTCGGCGATGTCATGCTCGACCGCTACTGGCATGGCGGTACTTCGCGTATTTCGCCGGAAGCGCCGGTGCCGGTGGTCAAGGTCGACCAGATCGAGGATCGCCCCGGCGGCGCGGCCAACGTTGCCTTGAACATCGCCGCCCTCGGCGCGCCGGCGTCGCTGATTGGCGTCACCGGCCAGGACGAGGCCGCCGACAGCCTGGCCAACAGCCTGCAGGCTGCTGGCGTGCGCTCGGTGTTCCAGCGCATCGCGCACCAGCCGACCATCGTCAAGCTGCGGGTCATGAGCCGTCACCAGCAGCTGCTGCGTATCGATTTCGAAGAACCCTTCGCCACCGACCCGCTGTCGCTGGGCGCTGAAGTCGACAACCTGCTCGAAGGCGTCAAGGTGCTGGTGTTGTCCGACTACGGCAAGGGCGCGCTGAAGAACCACCAGAGCCTGATCCAGGCTGCCCGGGCCAAGGGCATTCCGGTTCTGGCCGACCCCAAGGGCAAGGATTTTTCCATCTACCGTGGCGCCAGCCTGATCACCCCGAACCTCAGCGAGTTCGAAACCATCGTTGGCCGCTGTGCCGACGAGGCCGAGCTGGTCGCCAAGGGCTTGCAGCTGCTGCAGGACCTGGACCTGGGGGCCTTGCTGGTCACCCGTGGCGAGCATGGCATGACCCTGCTGCGCAGCGGCCAGCCGGCGCTGCACCTGCCAGCGCGTGCCCGTGAAGTGTTCGATGTGACCGGTGCTGGCGACACGGTGATTTCCACCCTGGCAGCGGCCATTGCTGCCGGCGAGGACTTGCCCCACGCGGTGGCCCTGGCCAACCTGGCTGCCGGTATCGTGGTTGGCAAGCTGGGTACTGCCGCCATCAGTGCACCGGAACTGCGTCGGGCGATCCAGCGCGAGGAAGGTTCCGAGCGCGGTGTGCTGGGCCTGGAGCAACTGCTGCTGGCCATCGATGATGCGCGGGCGCACAACGAGAAGATCGTGTTCACCAACGGCTGCTTCGACATCCTGCATGCTGGCCACGTGACCTACCTTGAGCAGGCTCGGGCCCAGGGTGACCGCCTGATCGTCGCGGTCAACGACGATGCCTCAGTCAGCCGCCTGAAAGGGCCGGGCCGGCCGATCAACAGCGTTGACCGGCGCATGGCCGTGCTGGCGGGCCTGGGGGCTGTGGACTGGGTCATCAGCTTCCCTGAGGGCACCCCGGAAAACCTGCTGAGCCAGGTTCGCCCGGATGTGCTGGTCAAGGGCGGTGACTACGGTATCGACCAGGTGGTGGGTGCCGACATCGTCAAGGGTTACGGCGGTACGGTGAAAGTGCTGGGCCTGGTGGAGAACAGCTCGACCACGGCGATCGTCGAGAAAATCCGCAAGAACTGAGGTGGGGTTTGGGGCCGCCTTGCGGCCCATCGCGAGCTTTGCTCGCTCCTACCGGGCCGTGCGCGATGCCCGGAATACGCGATCCCTGGTAGGAGCGAGCAGAGCTCGCGATGGGCTGCAAAGCAGCCCCAGTACCCGCTATTTCTGCAATGACGTCCGGGCCCGCTCCAACAACGCCCGCGCCTTGTCGCCAAAGCGTTGCAGGTGCGTCGCCGGCGTTGCCTTGCGCTCCACCAACCCCTGCTGCTTCACCCAGTCCTTCCAGCGAATCCGCTCATCGGCTACCACCCAGCCTTCCTGAAGGGCAAAACTCTCGGCCAAATGCACCCCTCGGGTACTCGCCGGCACCAACTCATCCTTCTTCAAGGTGTACAGCTCGGCCTGGGGCTGGCCATCCTGCACCGGCATCAGATACAGGTCGGGCCGCTTGCGGTTCAGCCTTGCTACCAGCTGGTCACCCTCCAGGCGCTCATCGACATGGAACAGGCTGAGCTTCTTGGCTTCCTTGGGCACCTGCAGGCGCATGTCGTAGATCAATTGCAGCGATGCGGTGGGCAAGTGCACGTAGGCCCGTGGCCGCTCCAGCAGCATCAGGTTGGCGCAGTGTACCGGGCGGGCGGCGCCAGACTGTGGCGCGAGCACGAAGGCCAGGTCTTCGCGGTAATGCAGCGCGGACGCATACGGCGCGGGCAGCCAGGTTTCATGGAAGCGGCCGCTCAACCAACCTTCCGGTGTTTCCAGCAGGCACTCCTCGGCCACCTCCTGCACGGCAGTGTGCAGCGGCAGGTTGAGCTCCTGGGCGGGCACGTAGCCGGAAATCAGCTTCAGCACCACATCGCCCCGGTCCTGGCGGCGCTGGCGCACCAACACCCAGTAGTCACGGTGCTGCCAATGCAGGGTCAGGCGAACCGAAACCCCCAGGTTGGCCAGTTCGACCACGAAGCGCTGCTTGTCGGGCAGCTGGATGGCGCGGCGGCGCTGCTGGGTTTGGGCGAAATTCAGCGGCATGCCGATGCTCTGGTAGACCAGGCCTTCGGCCGTCGCTTCCACATGCAGGGGCAGTGTCTTGAAGTTGCTCGGGTTCTTGCGGATCAGCGTACGCGGCACGAGGCTCCTCCTTGCGTCGGGGCAGTCACCAGGCCCTCGGCGGAGGGCGGCGGCTCAATGCTGGCCCAGTATGCGGGCGACGGTGGCCACGTTATGGGCCAGGTGCAACGGGTTGATGGTGCCGACGATAGCACTGCTGACGCCTGGGTGGGCGAACAGCAGCTCGAAGCTGGCCTGCACCGGGTCGACACCGGGGGCAAGGCAGATATGCCCGCTGGCCAGCGCCTTCTTCACCAGGATGGCCTTGCCGTGTTCGGCAGCGTAGTCCAGTACCGGGCGTTCCGCCTGCTCGTTGAGGTTGTAGGTGACCATGGCGCAGTCGCCCTGCTCCAGGGCCTTGAGGCCGCCGGCCGCCGTCTTGCCGGACAGGCCATAGCCAAGAATCTTGCCTTCCTGCTTGAGCTCGGCCAGGGTCTGGTAGACCTCCTGTTGCTCCAGGATGGCCAGGTCGTTGCCATCGGAATGCACCAGCACCAGCTCGATGCGGTCGGTTTCCAGGCGGCGCAGGCTGCGCTCCACCGAGCGCCGGGTGTGGGCGGCGCTGAAGTCGAAGCTCGACTGGCCGTTGGCGAATTCTTCACCCACCTTGCTGACGATCACCCACTGGTCGCGCTGGCCACGCAGCAACGGGCCCAGGCGCTCTTCGCTGCGGCCATAGGCCGGCGCGGTGTCGATCAGGTTGATGCCCAGCTCGCGGGCCTGGGCCAGCAGCAGGCGGGCTTCGTCGTCATTGGGAATGGTGAAGCCGTTGGGGTACTTCACGCCCTGGTCGCGGCCGAGCTTGACCGTGCCCAGGCCCAGGGGCGATACGCGCAGGCCGGTGCTGCCCAGGGGGCGGTGAAAATCGTGCAGGGTCGGCAGGCTCATGGCAGCAGTTGCTCCCAGGCCGGCACGCCCACGGCTGGGCGTGGCAGGCCGGTGAGGTCTGCCTGGGCGGCCGGGCGAATGCCGTCGCGCTCAAGGTTGGCCAGTACCCGGTCGCTGAAGTCTGGCGCCAGCGCCAGCTTGGTCGGCCAGCCCACCAGCAAGCGTTGCTGCTCGGCGAGGAAGGCGTTGTCTGGGCGCACCAGGCCCGATTGGGCAGGTTCGGCGCGGTCGACACGCAGGGTGGCCCAGCGTACCTGGGCCTGGTCGACCCAGGGCAGCAGGCTGGCGATTTCCTTCTGCGCCACGGCAATCTGCGCCGCAGGCTCACGGGCCACGCCATCGGCTTCGGCGATATCGCCGCCCAGGTACCAGACCCACTGGCCGTCGGCGGCCGGGTGGGTGGTGACGGTAACCCGTGGCTTCGGCCCGCCACCCAGGCAATGGGCGTACAGCGGCTTGAGGTTCGGGCCCTTGGCCATGACCATGTGCAGCGGGCGGGTTTGCATCGCCGGCTGCTGCAGGCCCAGGGCGTGCAGCAGGCCTTCGGTGCCGGCACCGGCGCTGAGGACGATGCGCTGGGCGCGAATGTCGCGATCGTCCACGCGCAGGCCGACCAGTTCGTCGCCTTCGCGCAGGGGTTCGATGCGTTCACCGGCCAGCAGGCTGTCGCCGGCCAGTTCGGCCAGGTTGTTCAACAGGCTGGGCACGTCGATGACCAGTTCGGCCAGGCGGTACACCTTGCCCTTGAAGGCGCGGTCCTGCAGGGCAGGCGGCAGTTGCTCGCCCTTGACCTGGTCGACCCGGCCACGCACGGCCTTGCTGGCGAAGAAGCTGGTGAGGTTGCCGGCCAGGGTGCCGGGCGACCACAGGTAATGGGCGTCGGACAGCAGGCGGGTGTGGGTCAGGTCCAGTTCGCCGCTGCCGGCCAGGGCCTCGCGCCAGCGGCGGGGCATGTCGGCGATGGCTTCCGAGGCGCCGGTCAGGGCACCGTGCAGGGCGTACTTGGTACCGCCGTGGATGATGCCTTGGGACTTGATGGTCTGTTCGCCACCGAGGCTGGCGCGTTCCACCAGCACCGTCGAGTAGCCCTGGCGGCGCAGCCGGGCATTGAGCCAAAGGCCAGCGACCCCGGCGCCGACGATCAGCACGTCAGTGGAAATGGCGGATGGCATGGCGGTACCTCGAAGACTGGGACAGCTGCCGAGTATACAGGGTCAGGGTTGCTGTTGGCCCGGAGCGCCAGCACCCGCACCGTAATACCCTGTAGGAGCGGCGGTGCGGCGACCCGACTTGCCCTGCGAACACCGGCGCAGCCGGTGCCATGCACTGCGTCGCTTGCTTCGCGGGGCAAGCCCGCTCCTACAGGATTCTCAGTTAAATAAATCGCTCAATGCCCGGCCGTTTTGGAAAACAGCTGGATCACCACCACGCCACCGACAATCATCGCCATGCCCAGCATCGCCGGCACATCCAGCTTCTGCCCGTACACCACCAAGGCTGCCACGCTGATCAGGACGATCCCCAGCCCCGACCAGATCGCATAGGCGATCCCTACCGGAATACTGCGCACCACCAAGGTCAGCATCCAGAAGGCAATGCCGTAGCCGACCACCATCAACAGCAACGGCAACGGCGTGCTCAAGCCCTTTACGGCCTTCATGGAAGCCGTGGCGATGACTTCGGCGCAGATGGCGATGGCGAGGTAGGTGTAGGCATTCATGGCAGGATTCTCCGGTAACTGGGTGGGCATTCTAGGCCTAACCTGGATGCGGTAAAGTCATTACCTATCAACTACGGAGATAGCTTAATGGCCGAGCAGTGGAACCTGGAGCAATTGCGCACCTTTCTGCGCGTCGCCGAGCTGCGCTCGTTCTCGGCCGTGGCCCGCGAACAGCGCAAGGCGCAGTCGGCCATCAGCAACGCCATTGCCCTGCTGGAAACGGACCTGGGTGTCACCCTGTTCGAGCGCAGCAGCGGCCGGCAGCCGAAGCTGACCGAAAACGGCAGTGCGTTGCTCGAAGATGCCCGCGAGCTGTTGCGCCAGTGCGAGCGCCTGGATGGCCGCGCTGCAGCGCTGATGCGCGGGCAGGAAGCCTTGCTGCGGGTGGCGCAGGACGAGGCCATGCCCTACCAGCCGGTGATCGACAGCCTCGACGAGCTGGCCAGCCGCTACCCGTACCTGGAAGTGCAACTGGCCAGCGGCGCCCAGGGCGATGTGGCGCGCAAGCTGGTGGAACGGCGTGCCGACCTTGGGCTGTTCTTCCACCACGAAAGCATCCCCGATTCCCTGGAACGCCGCGTCCTGGGCAGTGTGGAAATGGTCACCGTGTGCGCCATCGGCCATCCGTTGGCCCGGGAGCTGCGCGTCACCTGCCAGCAGCTGGCCCGCCACCGGCAACTGCTGATTACCCCCCAGCAAAGCGGCTACCCCGGCAGCGAGGCCGCAAGCCCACACGTGTGGCGCGCCGACAGTTTCTACGCCATGGCCGAACTGCTGATGCGCGGCCTGGGCTGGGCCTGGCTGCCGCGCCATGTGGTGCAATACCCGACGTACCAGGCGCACATGGTCGAGCTCGACAGCGAATGGTGCCCGCCGGCACTGGTGGCCGAGCTTGCCTGGCGCCGCGACGAGCCCCTGGGCCCCGCCGCGCAGTGGCTGGCCGAGCGCTTTGCGGTGCACCTGCGCGCGATCGGGTAAACTCCGCCGCCATGAACAGAATCCTTTATACCTTGCTGTTTCACCTGGGCCTGCCGCTGGTTGCGCTGCGCCTGTACCTGCGTGCGCGCAAGGCGCCGGCCTACGGCCAGCGCATCGGCGAGCGCTTTGCCCGTAACCTGCCGGCTATGCGCCAGGGTGGAATCTGGGTGCATGCGGTGTCGGTCGGTGAGAGCATTGCCGCCGCGCCCATGGTGCGCGCCTTGCTCAAGGCCTACCCGGACCTGCCAATCACCCTGACCTGCATGACCCCAACCGGTTCCGAGCGCATTCGCGCGATGTTCGCAGACGAACCGCGCATCCAGCACTGCTACCTGCCCTATGACCTGCCGTGGGCCGCGGGGCGCTTCCTCGACCATGTGCGCCCGCGCCTGGGCATCATCATGGAAACCGAGCTGTGGCCCAACCACATCCACCAGTGTGCCCGGCGCGGCATTCCGGTGGCGCTGGCCAATGCGCGGTTGTCTGCCCGCTCGGCACGGGGCTATGCGCGCTTTGCCAAGCTGACCCGGCCAATGCTGGCCGAGATGAGCCTGATTGCCGTGCAAACCGAAACCGAGGCCCAGCGTTTCCGCGACCTCGGCGCCCTGCCTGGGTGCGTGCAGGTCACCGGCTCGATCAAGTTCGACCTCAAGGTCGACGAGCAACTGCTGCCGCTTGCCCGAGCGTTGCGTGGGCAATGGGACGCGGACAAGCGCCCGGTGTGGATCGCCGCCAGTACCCACGAGGGCGAGGATGCGCTGGTGCTCAAGGCGCATCAGCAACTGTTGCAGGTGCACGCGGATGCGCTGCTGATCCTGGTGCCGCGCCAC
The DNA here is from genome assembly GCF_011752565.1 of Pantoea sp. Ap-967. GTDB lineage: Bacteria > Pseudomonadota > Gammaproteobacteria > Pseudomonadales > Pseudomonadaceae > Aquipseudomonas. The sequence goes on along the minus strand of NZ_VWXK01000021.1, from coordinate 77,925 downwards.
CCCGAGCGTTTCGATGCCGTGCATGCCCTGTGCAGCCAGCAGTTCGCCACGGTGCGCCGTTCTGCCGGCACGCCGGTGGATGGGCAGACGCGGGTGTTGCTGGGCGACACCATGGGCGAGTTGCTGTTTCTCTATGCCCTGGCCGATATCGCCTTCGTTGGCGGCAGCCTGGTGGCCACCGGCGGGCACAACCCGCTGGAACCGGCGGCGCTGGCATTGCCGGTGATCATGGGGCCGCATGTGTTCAACTTCCTTGAAATCAGCGCGATGTTGCGCGAGGCGGGGGCGTTGCAGCAGGTGGATGATGCCGACGGGCTGGCCGAAGCGGTGCGACGGTTGGTCGAGCTGCCGCAAGATGCCCGGCACATGGGCGAGGCGGGCAGGGCGGTGATGCAGGCCAACCAGGGAGCGTTGCAGCGGTTGCTGGATGGGCTGGGTAAGCTGCTCGGCTGAGTGTTTTGATTGTGCTGATGGGCGCCGCTGGCGCGACGCATCGCGAGCTGGCGCTCGCTCCTACCGGGGTTGGGTAAACCTGTAGGAGCGAGCGCAGCTCGCGAAGTGCTTTTCAGTCAAGGACGGCGCTCGAAGTTCTTGGCCGCCGCCGCCGCCAGGTCCGGTGGCAGGAAATCGCGGTCGGGGTTGTAGTCCGGCTTCAGGTACCGCGCCAGGTCCTGCAGGTCTTGCGGGCTCAAGGTCCCGGCGGCCTGCTTGAGGCTCAGGTTGTCGAGGATGTAGTCATAGCGGCTGTTGTTGTAGTCGCGCACCGAGGTGTACAGCTGGCGCTGGGCATCGAGCACGTCGACGATGTTGCGGGTCCCGACCTGATAACCGATTTCGGTAGCCTCCAGCGCGCTCTGGTTGGAAATGATCGACTGCTTGCGTGCCTTGACCTGTTCCACATCGGTGTTCACCGCACGGTGCAGGTTACGGGTGTTTTCCGTCACCTGGCGGCGCAGGCTCTCACGCTGTTGTTCGCTCTGGCTCAGGCGCTGGTAGGCTTCGCGCACTTGCGAGCTGGTCAGGCCGCCGCTGTAGATCGGGATGTTCAACTGCAGGCCGATGCTGGTCTGCTCCACGTCACCGCTGTAGCGCACATTCTGCTGCGGCGCGGGGTTGGTGAAGCCCAGGCTGTCGTTGTCGCCCTTCTGGTACTTGGCCACCGCATCGAGCGTCGGCGCGTGGCCGGCCTTGCGCTGGCGCAGGGTTTCCTCGGCGGCGGACACGGCGTAGTTGGTGGCCAGCAGGTTGAGGTTCTGGCGCCCGGCGGTTTCCACCCAGGCCTTGGCATCATTGGGCGTCGGCACCTGTACCGGCAAGGTATGCACCACGCCCTGCAGCGAGTTGTACTCGCGGTTGGTGAGGGTGACCAAGGCCTCGAAGGCGTCCTGCACCTGGCGCTCGGCAATCAGCCGGTTGGCGCGCGCGGTGTCGTAGCTGGCCTGGGACTGCAGCACGTCGGTCTTGTCGGAAAGGCCCACATCGAAGCGTTCGTTGGACTGGTCGAGCTGGCGCTTGAAGGCCGCTTCCTCGGCCTTGGTGGCCGCCAGGCTGTCCTGGGCACGCAGCACCGAGAAATAGCTTTGCGCCGTTTGCAGGATCAGGTTCTGTTCGGTGGCCGACAGTTCCAGGGCGGCCTGTTCGTTCACCGCTTCTGCGGCCTGCAACTGGAACCAGCGGTCGGCGCGGAAGATCGGTTGCGCCAGGGTGGCGCTCCAGGCATTGCCGCTGCGGTTGGAGGTGATCGAAGGCTCGTCCAGCTTGGTGCGCGTGTTCATCATCTCGGCACCGGCCGACAGGTTCGGCAGCAAGCCGGCGCGGGCCTGGGGCACCACTTCGCGGCGGGCGCCATAATCGGCGCGTGCGGCTGCAAGATCGGCGTTGTTGTCCACCGCTTCGCGGTAGACGCTGACCAGGTCGGTCTTCACCGTCGAGGGCACATCCGCCGCCCAGGCCGTTGCGTGGTACGCACAAGACACGGCTATCGCCAGTGAGAGTTTGCGCAGCATAGGGGGCAATCCTTGTACGAAAAATAATTACTGAACTGTTGAGTATCGTCCGACGTGCCAGTGTAGTGCCATGGGCCCCCCGGCAACAATCGCCGCGTGCGCCTTTCATCCTGCTGCAAATTACCCGCTTGGCTTTGTCGGCCACTCCAGTCTAGACTGCGCCTGTTCTTGTCGGGGTGCCTTGAAGCAAAGGCTGAGATCGCATAGGTGCGGATCCCGTTGAACCTGATCAGGTTAGCGCCTGCGTAGGGAACAAGATTGCTCGCCTTCCCGGGGAGCCTCTTGTGCCAGGTCCGGGAATGTCTCAGCTGCTTGCAGCTCGTGGCACCTCGTCTTCGGCACTGCACTCGTCCATGGGTGCGTCCACGCCTTTCAGGTTCTCCCCCGACATTCCGCCCGCTAGGAAGCCGTCTGGAGAGCCTGTGATGACCAAACAAGAAAAAGCGATCAACCTCAGCGAATCGGCGCAAGTCGACCAGCAGTCCGTGCAACCGTTCCCGCGTTCGCGAAAAGTCTATGTCGAAGGTTCGCGCCCGGATATCCGCGTGCCCATGCGTGAAATCAGCCTGGACGACACCCCCACCGATTTCGGCGGCGAGTCCAATGCGCCGGTGCTGGTGTACGACACCTCCGGCCCCTACACCGACCCCAACGTGATCATCGATGTGCGCAAGGGCCTTGCCGATGTGCGTTCGGCATGGATCGAGGCGCGTGGCGACACCGAGCGCCTGGGCGGGCTGAGCTCCGACTTCGGCCAGCAGCGCCTGAACGACGCCGACCTTGCCAAGCTGCGCTTCGCCCACGTGCGCAACCCGCGCCGTGCCAAGGCGGGCGCCAACGTCTCGCAGATGCACTATGCCCGCCAGGGCATCATCACCGCCGAGATGGAATACGTGGCCATCCGCGAGAACATGAAACTGCAGGAATCCCGCGCCGCTGGTTTGCTTGACGAGCAGCACGCCGGCCACAGCTTCGGTGCCAACATTCCGAAGGAAATCACCGCCGAATTCGTGCGCCAGGAAATCGCCCGTGGCCGCGCGATCATTCCGGCCAACATCAACCACCCGGAAGTGGAGCCGATGATCATCGGCCGCAACTTCCTGGTGAAGATCAACGGCAACATCGGCAACAGCGCCCTGGGCTCCTCGATCGAGGAAGAAGTGGCCAAGCTGACCTGGGGCATCCGCTGGGGCTCGGACACGGTCATGGACCTGTCCACCGGCAAGCACATCCATGAAACCCGCGAGTGGATCATCCGCAACTCGCCGGTGCCGATCGGCACCGTGCCGATCTACCAGGCCCTGGAAAAGGTGGGCGGCGTTGCCGAAGATCTCACCTGGGAGCTGTTCCGCGACACCCTGATCGAGCAGGCCGAGCAGGGCGTGGACTACTTCACCATCCACGCCGGCGTGCTGCTGCGCTATGTGCCGCTGACCGCCAAGCGGGTCACCGGCATCGTCAGCCGTGGCGGCTCGATCATGGCCAAGTGGTGCCTGGCGCACCATAAAGAGAACTTCCTGTACACGCACTTCGACGAGATCTGCGAAATCATGAAGGCCTACGACGTCAGCTTCTCGCTGGGCGACGGCCTGCGCCCAGGCTCGATCGCCGATGCCAACGATGCCGCCCAGTTCGGTGAGCTGGAAACCCTTGGCGAGCTGACCAAGATCGCCTGGAAGCACGATGTGCAGTGCATGATCGAAGGCCCCGGCCACGTGCCGATGCAACTGATCAAGGAGAACATGGACAAGCAGCTGGAATGCTGCGACGAAGCGCCGTTCTACACCCTCGGCCCGCTGACCACCGACATCGCCCCCGGTTACGACCACATCACCTCGGGCATCGGTGCGGCGATGATCGGCTGGTTCGGTTGCGCCATGCTTTGCTACGTCACGCCCAAGGAGCACCTGGGCCTGCCGAACAAGGACGATGTGAAGACCGGCATCATCACCTACAAGATCGCCGCCCATGCCGCGGACCTTGCCAAGGGCCACCCGGGCGCGCAAATCCGCGACAACGCGCTGTCCAAGGCGCGCTTCGAGTTCCGTTGGGAAGACCAGTTCAACCTGGGCCTGGACCCGGACACCGCGCGGGCCTTCCATGACGAAACCTTGCCGAAGGAATCGGCCAAGGTCGCGCACTTCTGCTCGATGTGCGGGCCGAAATTCTGCTCGATGAAGATCACCCAGGAAGTGCGCGAGTATGCCGCCAAGATCGAAACCGTGGACGTGACGGTCGAGGCGGGCATGCGTGAGCAGGCCGAACGGTTCCGCCAGGAAGGCAGCCAGCTGTATCACAAGGTTTAACCACGTACTCACTCTGTTGTAGGAGCGGGCTTGCCCCGCGAAAGCGTCAGCGGCGCCAACGCGCTTGGCAGGCTTGACGCCTTCGCGGGGCAAGCCCGCTCCTGCACAGGGGGTGGCAGCAATCAATCATTCTTCCGGCGAACACAACAATGACATCACCCAGCCAATTCTCCCCCGACCACCCGGTCCCCACCCACCAGCGCATCTTCGGCGCCCGTGACCTGTTCTCGCTGTGGTTCTCCCTCGGCATCGGCCTCATGGTGCTGCAGGTCGGCGCCATGCTCGCCCCTGGCCTGGGCCTGGCGAACGCGGTACTGGCCATCGCCCTGGGCACTGGCGTCGGCGTGCTGCTGCTCGGCGCCGCCGGGGTCATCGGCAGCGACACCGGCCTGTCGGCCATGAGCACCCTGAAGCTCAGCCTAGGCCGCCATGGCGCCCGCCTGCCGGCACTGCTCAACCTGCTGCAACTGGTGGGCTGGGGCGCTTTCGAGATCATCGTCATGCGCGATGCCGCCAGCCTGCTGGGCGCGCGGGCGTTCGGCGAGGACAGTGCCTGGAACAGCCCGATGCTCTGGACCCTGTGCTTCGGCGCGCTGGCCACCGTGCTGGCGGTGAGCGGGCCGCTGGCATTCGTGCGCAAGGTCCTGCGCGCCTGGGGTATCTGGCTGCTGCTGGGCGCCTGCCTGTGGCTGACCTGGAACCTGTTCGCCAAGGCCGACCTGGCCGAGCTGTGGCAGCGCGCCGGGGATGGCTCGATGTCGCTGGCCGTGGGCTTTGACATCGTCATCGCCATGCCGCTGTCGTGGTTGCCGCTGATCGCCGACTATTCGCGCTTCGCCCGCAATGGCGGGCAGGTGTTCGGCGGCACGGTGCTGGGTTACTTCATTGGCAACACCTGGCTGATGAGCCTGGGCGTCGCCTACACCCTGGCCTTCGCTGCCAGTGGCGAAGTCAACGCGCTGCTGTTGGCCCTGGCCGGCGCCGGCATGGGCCTGCCGCTGTTGCTGATCTTGCTGGACGAGTCGGAAAAGGCCTTTGCCGATATCCACTCGGCCGCTGTTTCCACCGGTGTGCTGTTGCCGCTGAAGGTCGAGCACCTGGCCTTGGCCATCGGCGTGCTGTGCACCCTGATTGCCTTGCTGGCGCCGCTGGCCCAGTACGAGAACTTCCTGCTGTTGATCGGCTCGGTGTTCGCGCCGCTGTTCGGCGTTGTGCTGATGGACCACTACGTGGTTCGCCGCCGCCGCCTGCCAGCCCAGGTCGATGGCTTGCACTGGCAGGCGCTGCTGGCCTGGGCCGTGGGCGTGGCGGCGTACCACATCATCGCCGCCAAGGCCCCGGAGCTGGGCGCGACCCTGCCGGCACTGCTGCTGGCAGGTGGGCTACACGGGCTGCTGAGCCTCAGCCGCGGCCGGGAAACAGTTCGGGCTTGAGGACGCCGTTCAGGCGTGGGTAGGGTATCTTCAATTCCACGTGGCCCATGGAGTAGGGCGCGATGGCATAGACCTCGTACTTCACCACCACCGCGCCGTACGTCAGGGCGACGTGCGGCGAGCGCTTGAAGGGCCAGGTTTTGACGAACTCGGCGTCCTTGTCCATGCCCACGCTGATCTGCCAGGCGCGGTGCGATTCCTCGACGGTCTTCCAGAACGTCTCTTCCTGGCCCGGCAGCAGCATGTCCTGCAGGGTCAGCACCTTGTCCAGCTTGCGCGAATAGTTGATGAAGCCGCGCCCCGGCATGCCGTGGGCGCCACCGCTGTCGAGGTAGCTGGACAACTCGACGATCACCAGGCCGTCATGCTGCTCGCGTACCTTGGCTTGCAGGTAGCTGCTGTTGCGTTTGTCGGCACTGGCCAGGAACTGCTGCTCATAGGCCTGCAGGGTGGCCGGCGCGGTGCCATGCTGATTGTCTTCGGTCAGCTGCAGCAGGCGCTGCTCGACAATCGCATCGAGCTTGGGCAGGGCCGGAAAATGGACCATGTCGATGTTCACCAACGGGCAGTCCTGTGCGTTGCAGCCGGGTTTGACATGCTCCCAGGCGTCGCGCTTGACCTCCAGCGGGGCCCGGTAGTTGGGCGCGAACAGGCTCTGGCAGGCGCCAAGGGCGAGTGCCAGCACGGCCACGGAGGTCAGTTTGACAAGTGTCATGATGATCCTTGCAGAACAGGGAAAAGTCGGCCTTTGACCGTCTGCGCGGCCTTCGGTTCGCCACTAAGCTAACAGAGAGAAGACGCGCTGTCCCCAGTGGGCGAACGGTTGCCGGAAAGGGGTGAAACGGGCAACCGTGCGGAGTAGGATGGCGCGAAGCGGTAATCAAGCTGTTGCTGTAGCCATGAGGATTTCCATGTCAGACACGTTGAATTCGGTGCCCAAGGCGGTTGAGATCGCCGAGCGGGCCAACTGCTTCAAGGGCTTCTACAAGCTCGACAAGGTGCGCCTGCGCCACGAATTGTTCGCCGGCGGAATGGGCCGCGAGATCAGCCGTGAGCTGTTCGTGCGCCACGATGCCGTCTGCGTGCTGCCTTACGACCCTCTGCGCGATGAAGTGGTGTTGATCGAGCAGTTTCGCGTCGGTGCCCTGGGCAAGATCGACAACCCTTGGCTGATCGAGATGGTCGCCGGGCTGATCGACAAGGCCGAGGAGCCCGAGGAAGTTGCCCACCGCGAGGCCGAGGAAGAAGCCGGGCTGAGCATCAGCGCCCTGTGGCCGATCACCCGCTACTTCCCTTCGCCCGGCGGCAGCGACGAATACGTGCACCTGTTCCTGGGCCGCTGCAGCAGTGCAGGCGCCGGCGGCCTGCATGGCCTGGAAGAAGAGGGCGAGGACATCCGCGTGCGCGTGTGGTCGTTCGACGACGCACTGCAGGCGGTGCGCGACGGCCGGATCTGCAATGCGGCAACCATCATCAGCCTGCAATGGCTGGCACTGAACAAAGACGAAGTTCGAGGTATGTGGAAGTGAACCTGCTGCGTGAGCGTTATCGGGTCGACCTGGCCGGGCTGCAAGCCGCCTGCGAGGCCAACTACGCCCGGCTCATGCGCCTGCTGCCCGACATGCGTACCACCCAGAGCTCGCGGCGCATCGGCATGACCCAGGGCGACCAGATGCTCGGTGTGCTGGCGCTCGATGTGCTGCTGGCCTGCCCGTACACCACCACCTTGCGCGTGCGCCAGGAGCACAGCCTGCCCTGGCTGCCGGTGCCGCACCTGGAAGTGCAGGTGTACCACGATGCGCGCATGGCCGAAGTGATCAGCGCCGAACACACCCGGCGTCTGCGCAGCATCTACCCGTACCCCAACGAAGCCATGCACCAGCCGGACGAAAAAGCCCAGCTGAACCTGTTCCTCGGGGAATGGCTCAGCCATTGCCTGGCGTGTGGCCATGAATTGGCCAGTGTGCGCTGAAATGTGAACGGGGTCGGCTTCGGGTGTTTGCTCGAAACCGATCCACCGCCATAATCGGGGCATAAACCGTTCGAGGAGACGGCCGTTGCCGCACCCAGACCCCTTCCCGGCACCCGTGCATGTGGTGCAACTGACCGATGCCCACTTGTTCGCCGACCCGGCAGGCACGCTGCTGGGCCTCAATACCCGTGACAGCCTGCGCCATGTGGTGGCCCAGGTGCGCCGCGAGCAACCACGCATCGACCTGCTGCTGTGCACGGGCGATTTGTCCCAGGATGGCAGCGTGGCGTCCTATGAGGCGTTTCGCGGGCTGACTGCTGAGCTGGCGGTGCCGACTCGCTGGTTGCCGGGCAACCACGATGAAGCCAGGGTGATGGCCCAGCTGGCGCCCGATTTGGTCGAGGCGGTTACTGATGTCGGGGCCTGGCGCGTGGTCATGCTCAATACGGCGGTGCCGGGTGCCACCCATGGGTTTCTCGAGGCGGACCAACTGGCGGCGCTGGACCAGGCGCTGGCCTCGGCAGGCGAGCGGCATTGCCTGGTGTGCTGCCATCATCAGCCGGTGGATATCGGCTGCGCCTGGATTGCGCCGATCGGTTTGCGCAATGCCGATGAACTGCTGCAGCGCCTGCGCAGTTATCCACAGGTCAAGGGTTTGCTCTGGGGGCATATTCACCAGCCGTGGGATGAACAGCAAGGCGGCCTGCGCCTCTTGGCCACGCCGTCGACCTGCATCCAGTTCGCGGCGGGCAGTGAGGACTTCAAGGTCAGCGAGGAGCACCCAGGCTACCGCTGGATGCGCCTGCATGGCGACGGGCGGCTGGAAACCGGGGTGGAGCGGGCCATCGATTTCGAAGTGAAGCTGGACTTCGACAGCCCCGGGTACTGAACTACCCAAAGCGCACACTTTCCCCCTGTAGGAGCGAGCACAGCTCGCGATGGGCTGCGAAGCAGCCCCGGCGTTCTAGACTGCGAAGCCGAAGAACCCCCGGGGCCGCTGGCGCGCCCCATCGCGAGCTACGCTCGCTCCTACAGGGGCGTGTGTGCAAGCGGGGGTTTGAAGAAATTGTTGCGAGATTGGCCAAACGGCGCCAACACCCGGCGAACACGCTACACTGCGCGTCCCTGCGCCTGCTCCATCGGGCGCGAAGCCACAGATTCCGGGGGCAGCATGTCGGGTTCCATCCTCTATATCCATGGCTTCAACAGCTCGCCGCTGTCCACCAAGGCGCGCCAGCTCGACGCGGTAATGCAGCAACTGGGGCTTTCGGCCCAGCTGCGTGTGCCCGCCTTGCACCACCACCCGCGCCAGGCCATGGCCCAGCTCGAAGCCGCCATTGCCGAACTGGGCGCGCCGCTGCTGGTCGGCAGTTCGCTCGGCGGCTACTATGCCACCTGCCTGGCTGAGCGCCACGGCCTCAAGGCTCTGCTGATCAACCCGGCGGTCGCCCCGCACCAACGCTTCGACGGTTACCTGGGCAGCCAGCGCAACCACTACAGCGGTGAAACCTGGGAGCTGACCCTGGACCACGTGCAGGCCCTGGCCGAACTGCAAGTGCCGGCGCCGGCCGACCCGGGCCGCTATCAAGTGTGGCTGCAAACCGCCGATGAAACCCTGGACTACCGCGACGCCCAGCGCTATTACCAGGCCTGCGCCCTGCGCATCCAGGCCGGTGGCGACCACAGTTACCAGGGCTTCGCCGAACAGCTGCCAGGCCTGCTGGCATTTGCCGGCATTGCGCGGCAGCAGTATGCGGCGCTCGATTTTTCTGTATTTTGACCTTTTTGCATTCACCAGACTGACGACGAGAACCCATGGCCAATCCCAGCGCTAGCGCCTATAACGCAGACGCCATCGAAGTCCTCTCCGGCCTTGACCCGGTGCGCAAGCGCCCGGGCATGTACACCGATACCAGCCGGCCGAACCACCTGGCCCAGGAAGTCATCGACAACAGCGTCGACGAAGCCCTGGCTGGTCATGCCCGCTCGGTGCAGGTCATCCTGCATGCCGACCACTCGCTGGAAGTGAGCGACGATGGTCGCGGCATGCCGGTGGATATCCACCCGGAAGAGGGCGTGTCGGGCGTCGAGTTGATCCTCACCAAGCTGCACGCCGGTGGCAAGTTCTCCAACAAGAACTACCAGTTCTCCGGCGGCCTGCACGGCGTGGGCATTTCGGTGGTCAACGCCCTGTCGACCCAGGTGCGCGTGCGCGTCAAGCGCGACGGCAACGAATACCAGATGACCTTCGCCGACGGCTTCAAGGCCAGCGAGCTGGAAGTGGTCGGCACGGTCGGCAAGCGCAACACCGGCACCAGCGTGTACTTCAGCCCCGACCCGAAATACTTCGACTCGGCAAAATTCTCCATCAGCCGCCTCAAGCACGTGCTCAAGGCCAAGGCTGTGCTGTGCCCGGGCCTGTTGGTCAGCTTCGAGGACAAGGCCAGCGGCGAGAAGGTCGAGTGGCATTACGAAGACGGCCTGCGCTCCTACCTGGTCGACTCGGTCAGCGAGTTCCAGCGCCTGCCCGACGAGCCGTTCTGCGGCAGCCTGGCCGGCAACAAGGAGGCCGTGGACTGGGCCCTGCTGTGGCTGCCCGAAGGCGGTGACAGCGTTCAGGAAAGCTACGTCAACCTGATCCCCACCGCCCAGGGCGGTACCCACGTCAATGGCCTGCGCCAGGGCCTGCTCGATGCCATGCGCGAGTTCTGCGAGTTCCGCAACCTGCTGCCGCGTGGGGTCAAGCTGGCGCCCGAAGACGTCTGGGAACGCATTACCTTCGTGCTGTCGATGAAAATGCAGGAGCCGCAGTTCTCCGGGCAGACCAAAGAGCGCCTGTCGTCCCGCGAGGCCGCAGCGTTCGTTTCCGGGGTGGTCAAGGACGCCTTCAGCCTGTGGCTCAACGCCCACCCCGAGCTGGGCATGCAACTGGCGGAACTGGCCATCAGCAACGCCGGCCGCCGCCTGAAGGCGAGCAAGAAGGTCGAGCGCAAGCGCATCACCCAAGGCCCGGCCTTGCCCGGCAAGCTGGCCGACTGCGCCGGGCAAGACCCCATGCGTGCCGAGCTGTTCCTGGTCGAGGGTGACTCCGCCGGCGGGTCGGCCAAGCAGGCCCGCGACAAGGAGTTCCAGGCGATCCTGCCGCTGCGCGGCAAGATCCTCAACACCTGGGAGGTCGACGGCGGCGAGGTACTGGCCAGCCAGGAGGTGCACAATATCGCCGTGGCCATCGGTGTCGACCCGGGCGCTGCCGACCTGTCGCAGCTGCGCTACGGCAAAATCTGCATCCTCGCCGACGCCGACTCCGACGGCCTGCACATCGCCACCTTGCTCTGCGCCCTGTTCGTGCAGCATTTCCGCCCGTTGGTCGAGGCTGGCCACGTGTATGTCGCCATGCCGCCGCTGTACCGTATCGACCTGGGCAAGGAAATCTACTACGCCCTCGACGAGGCCGAGCGTGACGGCATCCTCGACCGCCTGGTGGCCGAGAAGAAGCGCGGCAAGCCGCAGGTCACTCGATTCAAGGGCCTGGGCGAGATGAACCCGCCGCAGTTGCGCGAAACCACCATGGACCCGAACACCCGGCGCCTGGTTCAGCTGACCCTGGACGACCTGGCAGGCACCACCGAGATCATGGACATGCTGCTGGCCAAGAAGCGCGCTGGCGACCGCAAGAACTGGCTGGAAACCAAAGGTAACCTCGCCGAGGTCCTGGTTTGATTCGTCTGCTGGTCGCAGCCTGCCTGGCGCTGGTTGCCCTGCCGAGCCTGGCGGGCAACTGGCCGGAGCTCAAGCTTCAGTCCGAGCATGTGATCGATGGCATGCGCGGTGGCAACCTGTCTGGGCTGGCTGCGTGCCGCGGCGGGTTGTGGGGCGTTTCCGACCGGGATGACGACCGTATCTACCGCTTCGACCAGCAAAACGACCTGTGGCGCGCCCAACCCCTGACCTTCACCCCGCCGGCACCACCGGAAAGCGGTTTGCCCTGGGGGCTGAAGTCGCGCAACTGGGCTGTGTCCTACGTGCGCGGCGGGGAGCTGGATTACGAAGGCATCACCTGCGACCAGGCTGGCAACCTCTACCTGGTCAGCGAGGCCCACGCCGGCGTGCTGCAGGTGCCTGTCGAAGGCGAGCCGCAGTGGTTGAAGATCGACCCGGTGATGGTGCGCCAGGCCCGTGCCAGCGGCATGCTGCTGAACTTCAACGCGCTGTTCGAGGGCGTGGCGATCAACCCGGCGGGCGACCGCCTGTGGCTGGCCGCCGAGCGCGAACGCCGTGGCCTGGTGGCCATCGAGCGGCAACAGTCGGTGTGGACCTGCGGGCGCAGTTGCGTGTTGCTGAGCGAAGCCGGGGTTGAGATGCAACCGGCGCAGATGCCCGAAGCCCGCGCCGTGTCACGGGACTTTGCCGACCTGGCCTGGTTCGAAGGCAAGCTGTTCACCCTGGAGCGCAACGCCTATCGCATCTGCCGGCGTGACAGCAACAGCGGCAAGGTCGAGCGCTGCTGGTCGTTCGCTGCCGATGCGCTGCAGCCCCAGCGCCGCTACAAGCAGCCCTTCGGCCTGGCCGAAGCGCTGGTGATCGACACCAAGGGTGCCTGGATTGGCCTGGACAACAACAACGGCGCCCGCGCCGATGGTGAAACCCGGCCGGTGGTGTACCGCTTCGAGGCGCCCCAGGGCGGCTGGAGCGCCAACCCATGAGCCAGCCACCGGGCAAGCGCGCGGGCAAGGTGCTGATGATCGTCGCCTGGGCGGCGGCGTTGTTCCTTGCCACGCGCTTCTTCGGCCAGTGGGAGGAGCGCGAGCGCAACCCCAACACGGTGGTGCAGTCTTCCCGCGGCGATGGCTATATCGAGGTGCGCCTGCTGGGTAACGGCCAGGGGCATTTCGTGGCTGACGGTGCGATCAACGGCCAGGTGGTGCATTTCATGCTCGACACCGGTGCCACCGACGTGGCGATTCCCGAGGCGATGGCCGCCGACCTGAACCTGGCGCGGGGCAGCCCGGTGGTGCTGAGTACCGCCAATGGCCGCACCGAAGGCTACCGCACCCGGCTCGACACCTTGCAACTGGGCGATATCCGCCTGCAGAACGTGCGCGCCCTGGTGGTGCCGGGCCTGGATGGCCAGACCGTGCTGCTCGGCATGAGCGCCCTGAAACAACTTGAATTTACCCAGCGCGGCGGCACCATGCTGCTGCGCCAGAACCTGAAATGACGAGGCCCGCATGAGCGACTCACTGGAACTCAGCCTCGACGGCGTCGAACGCCGCTCGCTGGCTGACTTCACCGAACAGGCCTACCTCAACTATTCCATGTACGTAATCATGGACCGTGCCCTGCCGCACATCGGCGACGGCCTGAAGCCGGTGCAGCGACGCATCGTCTACGCCATGAGCGAGTTGGGGCTCGATGCCGATGCCAAGCACAAGAAGTCCGCGCGTACCGTGGGCGACGTGCTCGGCAAGTTCCACCCCCACGGCGATTCGGCCTGCTACGAAGCCATGGTGCTGATGGCGCAGCCGTTCAGCTACCGCTACACCCTGGTCGATGGCCAGGGCAACTGGGGTGCGCCGGACGATCCGAAGTCGTTCGCTGCCATGCGTTACACCGAGGCGCGCCTGTCGCGCTACTCGGAAGTGCTGCTCAGCGAAGTGGGCCAGGGCACCGTCGACTGGGTGCCGAACTTCGACGGCACCCTGCAGGAGCCGGCCGTGCTGCCAGCGCGCCTGCCGAACATCCTGCTCAACGGCACCACCGGCATCGCCGTGGGCATGGCCACCGACGTGCCGCCGCATAACCTGCGGGAAGTCGCCAGCGCCTGCGTGCGCCTGCTCGATGAGCCCAAGGCCACCATCGAGCAGCTGTGTGAGCACATCCAGGGCCCGGACTACCCGACCGAGGCCGAGATCGTCACCCCGCGTGCCGAAATCCAGAAAATCTACGAAACCGGCCGCGGCTCGATCCGCATGCGCGCCGTGTACCGCGTCGAGGATGGCGATGTCGTCGTCACCGCGCTGCCGCACCAGGTTTCCGGGGCCAAGGTGCTGGAGCAGATCGCCGCGCAGATGCAGGCCAAGAAGCTGCCGATGGTGGCCGACCTGCGTGATGAGTCCGACCACGAGAACCCCTGCCGCATCGTCATCATCCCGCGCTCCAACCGGGTGGATGCCGATGAGCTGATGCAACACCTGTTCGCCACCACCGACCTTGAAAGCAGCTACCGGGTCAACGTCAACATCATTGGCCTGGATGGCCGGCCGCAGCTGAAAAACCTGCGGGCCTTGTTGCTGGAATGGCTGGAGTTTCGTACCAATACCGTTCGTCGTCGCCTGCAGCACCGCCTCGACAAGGTCGAACGGCGCCTGCACCTGTTGGAAGGTTTGCTCACCGCGTTCCTCAACCTCGATGAAGTGATCCACATCATTCGCACCGAGGAGCACCCCAAGCAGGCGTTGATCGAGCGCTTCGAACTGACCGAAATCCAGGCCGACTACATCCTCGAAACCCGCCTGCGCCAGTTGGCGCGCCTGGAAGAGATGAAAATCCGCGGCGAGCAGGATGAACTGCTCAAGGAGCAGGCCAAGCTGCAAGCGCTGCTGGGCAGCGACGCCAAGCTGCGCAAGCTGGTGCGCAGCGAACTGATCAAGGACGCCGAAACCTATGGCGACGACCGCCGCTCGCCGATCGTCGAGCGCGCCGAAGCCAAGGCCCTGTCGGAAAACGAACTGATGCCGACCGAGCCGGTGACCGTGGTGCTGTCGGAAAAGGGCTGGGTGCGCTGCGCCAAGGGCCACGACATCGACGCCACGGGCCTGTCGTACAAGGCTGGCGACGGCTTCAAGGCTGCAGCCGCCGGGCGTTCCAACCAGTTTGCGGTACTGATCGACTCCACCGGCCGCAGTTATTCGGTGGCCGCCCATAGCCTGCCGTCGGCCCGTGGCCAGGGCGAGCCGTTGACTGGCCGCCTGACCCCACCGCCAGGCGCCACCTTCGAGTGCGTGCTGCTGCCCGATGATGACGCGCTGTACGTGGTGGCCTCGGACGCGGGCTATGGCTTCGTGGTCAAGGGCGAGGACCTGCAGGCCAAGAACAAGGCCGGCAAAGGCCTGCTCAGCCTGCCCAACGGCGCCAAGGTCATGACCCCGCGCCCGGTGGCCAACCGCGAGCAGGACTGGCTGGCCGCCGTGACCACCGAGGGGCGCTTGCTGGTATTCAAGGTTTCCGACCTGCCACAGCTGGGCAAAGGCAAGGGCAACAAGATCATCGGTGTGCCCGGTGATCGGGTGGCCAGCCGTGAAGAATTTGTCACGGATCTTGCGGTGATCGGTGAGGGCGGGACCCTTGTATTGCAGGCCGGCAAGCGTACCCTGTCCCTTAAAGGCGATGACCTTGAGCATTACAAGGGTGAACGTGGCCGACGCGGCAGCAAGCTGCCACGGGGCTTCCAGCGCGTCGACGGGCTGCAGGTAGAGATGCCGGGATAAACCGACGAAATGTCTGGAACGGCAATTTCAGCGCCGTTCCGGGCAGAAATGCTGGAGTCGGGCCGATATTTCGCGGATGATAGTGCCCCTGTGGTGCCGGCGTGGCCGTGTGCCCGATTGAATTGTTATCAGTATCACTGCGGTTTGCCTGGTAGCGACCGCCTGGATGGGTTGAATGAAATTCCTGCGCCTTCCATTTGCGCTGTTGATGACGGGTTTGCTGGGGCTGGGCGGGTGCAGCATGCATCAGCCAGTGGCCCTGTACCAACTCGACAGCGGTGATCCTGGCCAGCCTTCGCAGAGTGCGGGCATGGCCGTGGTGCTTGGCCCTGTGTCGGTGGCCGATTACCTGCAGCGCGAAACCTTCCTGCAGCGTCAGGCCGATGGCAGCCTGAGTTCGGCGACCGACGGTCGTTGGGCCGGCAGCCTCTCGGCAGACATCGATCAGTTGCTGGTGCGTCAGTTGGCCTGGCGCCTGGACAGCCAGCGCGTGGTCCTGGCACCGGCGAGCACGGGCTTTACACCTGACGTTCAGGTGTTGCTGTCGATCACCCGCCTGGACTCTGGCAAGAACCAGCCGGCGATCCTCGACGCCCAATGGCGCTTGCTCGACCGCCGTGGCCATGTGCGAGACAACCGCATCGTTCACCTGGAACAGGCGCACGAAGGCAGCGAGTCGGCGCAGGTTCAGGCCCAAGGGCAGTTGCTGCAAAAGCTGGCAGAACAGCTGAGCACGGCGGTCAAGCCGCTGGCCAACCAGCCGGTGATTGCCGAAGAGCCACCGAAGAAGCCGGCAGCGCCTGTTCAGGTGAAGAAGGAACCGGAGAAGTCGAAGATTCCAATGGCTTCGCCGATTCGCACCGATATGGAAGTCTATCGGTTCTGATCGAGCCTCCAGATACAAAAAAGCCCGCGAACATGCGGGCTTTTTTGTGGGCGCCGCGAGCGGCGCCATCGCGAGCTGCGCTCGCTCCTACCGGATTAGCGCAGGATCTGGAACTTTGTTCAGAGCCTGGTAGGAGCGAGCGTAGCTCGCGATAGCGATATCAGCCCCAGCACAAATCCCGAACACGCAAGTGGCGATATCAGACCCGGCGCTCGTGCATCCGCGCCAATTGGCGCTCCAACATCGACGGATAGGGCTCCATCAACCGCTCCACGCAGCACGCGCCCTCGGGGCTGGCAATCGGGCGAATACGGGCACGCTTGCGGATCAGGTCGTCGTCGCTGATCTGCCGCTCCACCAGCAGCAGGTTGCGGCTGTGCTGCGACAACGCCAGGGCATCCTGGGCCTTTTCGGCCATCAGCAAATCAACCTGCTCCAGCCCCTGCAGGTCGTCGCCCAGGGCCAGGCCCAGCTGCAGTTGCAGGGTAATGCCACTGTCGGCCACCTCGATCTGCAGGGCATGGCCCAGGGCGCGCAGCAGCTCGCCGCAGCAGATGGCGTTGGTCAGGTAGTCCTCGCCACATTCACGGCTGTGGAACAGCACCAGGGTGCTGCCGTCGTTGAGGGTATGGATTTCGCCTTCGTACAGCGACGCGGCCTGCTCCAGGCAGCCGCGGTAGCGCTCCAGCAGCTCGGTCAGGCGCGTACGCGGCAGGCGCCGCAGTTGCTCCTGGGAGCCCAGCTGTACCGCCAGCACGGCGGTGTTCTGTGGCTCGTCGGACTCGACCACGGCGGGCTTGGCCGCAGGCTGCTCGTCGTCGTCCAGCAGCCCGGCGAAGGCCTCGTCGTCGGCCTCGTCCGCCTGCACCACGGCCTTGGCGCGCTGGGCAAGGCGGGCAGGGGCTTCGTCATGGGCCTCTTCGAAGTCGTCCTCGTACTCCTCTTCCTCCTCCGGCTCAGGCTCTGGCGGAGGCGGCGGGGCCAGGCGCGCATGCAACTGGCGGGCGATATCGCCGATCTCGTCCTGGCGGTCGGTGGCCGGGGTGTAGGGGTGTGGATCACGCAGCCAGACCCGCAGTTGCAGCAGCGGCAAGGTGATGTGACGGCCCTGGCGCAGGCTCAGGCTCAAGGCCAGTGCCAGCAGGATGGCGGCCAGGATGCCCATGCTTTGCAGGCTGATCAGCATCGGTTGCTGGAACTGGCTCATGTCCAGGCTGATACGCAGCTGACCGGCGGTCACGTCCTGGAAGGTGATCTTGGTCTGGTACAGGCCCTCGGCCTCGCCCAGCAGGCCATTGCGCGGGCGCTGGCCGGCCTCGGCGAGGATGCGGTTGTCCACGCTGTAGATCGCCGCATGGGCCACCAGCGGGTTCTTCACCAGGTTACCCAGCAACACGTTGAGGCTGAGGATGTCGTTGGACACCAGCAGCTCGGTCGCCGAGGTTGCCGTCTGGATGGTCAGGCTCTGGCCAAGGGCGTCGGCCTGCTCGTGCATGGCCTGCTTGAACTGCAGGCCCATCACGCAGGCATAGATCACCAGCGCCAGCGCCACCAGGAAAATGTTGGTGCTGGCGATGCGCAGTGCCAGGGGAACGCGACGTTGGCGCAGGGCACGGAAGATCATCACGAAGAAATTGTCGGTCTTTACGGGCGTGGGCCGGTTCACAGAGCGCGGCTCTTAATGGCATAAAAGTGTTGCGCAGTATAGCGAGCCGTGTTTTGTCGGCAAAGTATCGTTGGCGCCCGATGGTCATGGAAAATCGGTAGAATGCGCATTTTTCATCGAAGTCGGAGCCAGGTTGTGCGCGAAATCGTTCTGATCAACATCACCGGTGAGGACCGTCCGGGTCTGACCGCCGCCATTACCGGCGTCCTGCTCCAGGGCGGTGTGAACATCCTCGACATCGGTTTGGCCGTGATGCACGGCACCCTGTCGTTCGGCATCCTGGTCGACATTCCGGACAACGAAGTGGCCACCAGCCTGCTGCAGAGCGTGCAGTCCAAGGCCCACGAGCTGAACCTGCAGGCCCGCTACACGCCGATCTCCGAGGCCGATTACCAGCATTGGGCCGATGGCCAGGGCGAGCCACGCCACATCGTTACCCTGCTCAGCCGCAAGATCACCCCCGAGCAGCTGCAGCGGGTGAGTGCGATCATCAGCCAGTATGGCCTGACCATCGAGCGTATCGAGCGCCTGTCGGCCCGCGTGGCCCTGGGTGCACCGAGCGAGAAGGGCAAGGCGGCGCTGGAAATTTCCGTGCGCGGCGTGCCTAGCGATGCCCAAGCGCTGCGTGCCGAGTTCTTTGCGCTGGCCGAGGCACTGAACATCGACATCGCCTTCCAGAAGGACGACCTGTTCCGCCGCAACCGCCGCCTGGCGGTGTTCGACATGGACTCGACGTTGATCGAGGCCGAGGTCATCGATGAACTGGCCAAGGCAGCCGGCGTGGGCGAGCAGGTGGCGGCCATCACCGAGCGGGCCATGCGCGGTGAGCTGGACTTTCGCGCCAGCTTCAAGGAGCGCATGGCGCTGCTCAAGGGCCTGGATGTCAGCGTGCTGGACGAGATCGGCGCTTCCCTGCGCCTGACCGAAGGCGCCGAGAACCTGTTCGCCGAGCTCAAGCGCCTGGGTTACAAGACCGCCATCCTGTCCGGTGGCTTCACCTACTTTGCCCGCCAGGTGCAGGCACGCCTGGGCATCGACTACGTGTTCGCCAACGAACTGGAAGTGGTGGATGGCAAGGTCACTGGCGTGGCCGTGGAGCCCATCGTCGACGCCCAGCGCAAGGCCGACCTGCTGCAGCAACTGGCCAACGAAGAAGGCCTGCAACTGGACCAGACGATTGCCGTGGGCGATGGTGCCAACGACCTGCCGATGCTGTCGTTGGCGGGCCTGGGCGTGGCGTTCCGTGCCAAGCCGCTGGTGCGCCAGTCGGCCAAGCAGGCCATTTCGACCCTGGGGCTCGATGGCGTGCTGTACCTGCTGGGGCTTCGCGATCGCGATACCCGTCACTGATTGGTGGCTGCTTTGGCGGCCCTATCGCGACCTGCGGTCGCTCCTACGGGGATGGTGTATTCCTGTAGGAGCGACCGCAGGTCGCGATAGGGCCCTGAAATCACGGCTACTAGGCCAATTGCGAACTGTTCTAAGTTAGCTGCAAACACCGATCTACGCTTGGACCCGTACGGCTCACCCATCGACCGTACTGGCCCGGGGGGAGTCCCCGTGGCCATCAACTTCAAGGAGAAGAAGTTCATGTCCAAGTACGCAGTGGAAAATCAATGGGGCGGTAACTCGGCACCTTGGCATCCCGGTGGAATCTGGGTGCTGGGCGGCCGGGACAACCAGAAGGTGGTGTCGGTCGACGTCAAATCCAATGACGGCGGCCAGACCCTGCAAGGGGTCATGACGTATGCCGGCGAAGGACCGATCGGCTTCCAGGGCAAGCGCATCGCGCAGAACCGTTACCAGGTGCAGAACCAGTGGGGTGGCAACAGCGCCCCTTGGCACCCGGGTGGCGAATGGGTGATCGGCGGGCGCGACAACCAGAATGTCGTTGCCCTGACCGTGAAATCCGACGATGGCGGCCTCACGCTCAACGGGACCAACACCTACATCGATGAGGGCCCGATCGGTTTCCGCAGCCTTCTAGGCTGACGGCCCGCTGAACAGGCACCTCCCGGCCACAAGCCGGGAGGTGCTGAAGGGTCAGGCCTGTTGCGCCCCGGCAAGGAACTCGCCCATGCGCACCGCCGAGCCTGCACCCAGCGACTCGGCCCATTTCACCTGCTCTGGCCCGAACAGCACGATCGCCGTGGAACCCAGCTTGAAGCGCCCCAGTTCGGCGCCTTTTTCCAGGTGAATCGGCGCGCGGCTTTGTTCGTCGTAGCGGAAGGTCTTGAGCTCACGCTTGGGCGGGGTCACAAGGCCGGCCCACACGGTTTCGACAGAGGCGACGATCATCGCCCCCACCAGCACCACGGCCATTGGCCCACGCTCGGTATCGAACAGGCACACCACGCGCTCGTTGCGGGCGAACAGCTCCGGCACGTTTTCGGCGGTGGTCTGGTTGACCGAGAACAGCCGGCCCGGCACATAGACCATCTCGCGCAGGGTGCCGGCCAGCGGCATGTGTACGCGGTGGTAATCCTTGGGCGACAGGTAGATGGTGGCGAATTCGCCGCCCATGAACGGCGCAGCCAGCGCCGGGTCACCGCCCAGCAGCTCCAGCGCGCTGAAACTGTGGCCCTTGGCCTGGAAAATACGGCCGTGCTCGATCGGGCCCAGCTGGCTGACGGCGCCGTCGGCCGGGCAGAGGATCGCCCCAGGGGTTTCGTCCAGCGGGCGCGCGCCTGGCTTGAGGGCGCGAGTGAAGAAGGCGTTGAAGTGCTCGTAGGCGGTGAGGTCTTCGACCAGCGCCTCGCTCATGTTCACCTGGTAGCGCTTGGCGAACCAGGCGGTGAAGGCGTTCTTGAACCAGCGCGCGCGGCACTCGGCGATGCAGCCGGCCAGCCGCGACAGCAGGTGATGCGGCAGCAGGTACTGGCTGATGATGAACAGACGGGATTTCATGCAGGTTCCTTAGACTTCTACAGGCGTGTCCGGGTGGTTGCCCCATTCGCTCCACGAACCGGCGTAGGCCTTGATGCGTGGGTAGCCGAGGGCCTTGGCCACCAGGTAGGTGAAACCGGAGCGGCGGTGGGTTTGGCAGTGGGTGATCACTTCCTTGTCAGGGGTGATACCCAGTTGCTGCAGTACCTCGGCGATGTCTGCGCGGATGCGCAGGTGGTCGTTGAGGTCCATGCCGGCGGTCCATTCGAAATTGACGGCGCCGGGAATGTGCCCGGCCTTGGCCGCCAGCACTTTCTCGCCGTTGAATTCCTGTGGGCCACGGGCGTCCCAGATAACCAGGTCATCGGCGCCCAGGCGGCTCTGCAGGTACTCCCGGGTGGCGGTGGGTTCGCCATGCACGTGCAGGTGCACCGGGGCATTGCCCGGCGTGGGCACGTCGGTGGAGAGCTGGTCCGATGGCCAGGCCTGGATGCCGCCGTTGAGGTAGTGGTAGCGGGTGTGGCCGATGACGTCGAGCAGCCAGATGAAACGGCCGGCCCAGCCGCCGCCTTCATCGTCGTACACCACGTACACCGCATCGTCACGGTGGCCGAGTTCGCTGAACAGCTTTTCCAGCTCCGCCTGGGCCGGCAGCAGGCCGGGTGCCGGAGGCTGGCCAAGCTGGGTGCGCTTGCCTTCGACGAAGCGGGCGCCGCTGATATGGCCGCTGACATAGCGGTTGGCACTGCTCAGGTCGACCAGAATCAGCTGGGGCGAAGCCAGGCGCGGCAGCAAGTCCGCGGCTTCGATCACCAAGGGCAGGCCGGAAAAGTCAGACATCCACGTTCTCCAGTGTGGAAAGAGAGCCGATTGTAGCGCAAGCCTCAGGCACTGCGGTTGGCAAACACGGCCAAGGCGCGCTCAAGGCATTGCGAGGTTTTTCCAAAGGCCTGCACGCTGACCTCGGCCAGCGGCTTGCCGCCCTGGTCGGCCACCGCCAGCATCAGCACCTGGTCACCGACTGCCAGCGAACGCAGCAGCAGGTGCTCGCTGCGAAACAGCGCACGCAGGGGCGCCGGCAGCAGGGCCGAGAACTGGGCGTGGTTGTCTGGCGTCAGGCGCAGCTGGCCGGCCTTGCTCATCAGCTTCTGCAGCAACCGGTTCTGCTCGATGGCCAGGGCGATGCCCCCGGCCTCCTTGGGCAGCCCGGCGATCTGCTGCACGCGCAGGTAATCGCAGGCCTTGTCCAGGCTCAGCAGCATGATGCGCTGCATGCCGCAGGCTTCCAGGGCTTCGCGCGCGTGGGTGGCCAGGTGTACGGCGTTGGTGAACGGGCTGGGCTGGGCCAGCAGCTCCTGGCACAGGGCGCGCCAGCGGCCCAGCGCCTCACTGGAGGGGGGCGGTGGGGTGAGCATGTCTGGGTGCGGGCGGCGCTGGTCCCAGGGCCAGATCAATGCCTCGGCGGGGTGGAACAGGGCATGGCGGGCATGGCGGCGGGCACTGGCGGCGGCCTGCTGGTGAACCTGCTGCTGCACGTCTTCCAGCGACGTTTGCAGGTACAGCGCGGTCAGCAGCTGCCAGCGCAGCATGTGCGGGTTGTCCCAGCCCACTTGCGCGGCCAGGGCCAGGTTGTTGGCCAGCAGCACGGTATTGGCCGGCTCGTTGAACCAGCGGCGCAGGCCAGGCTCTTCGTCCAGGCGGTGCTGCTGGTTGAGCAGGTCTTCGTCGCGGGCGATGCTCAGCACCAAGGCCAGCTGGTCGCGTTCCTCAAGCAGCAGGCGGTAGCCCTGGGTGACCCAGCGGGGCAGGCGCCAGTGCTCGGCCATGGCCTGGCACAGGGCGAAGATGCGCACGCCGAACAGTTCCTGTTCCACGTCGGCAGCCACCTCACCTTTATGGATAACCCGTAGCTCCCAGGCATCCAGCAGTTTCGGGTGGGCCAGGGCCAGTGGCCACAGGGGGGCGAGAAACAGCAGGCTGCCCCAGTGAATTTCCTGCCACAGGCGCGCCAGGCGGCTGGCGAACAGGCCGCTGGCCTGCTGCGCGGCGTGCTGGCTGATCAGCAGGAACTGGCGCAACACGGGCGGAATGTCGTCTTCCGGCACCGAAGGCAGGCGCATCAGCAGTTCCTTGCTGCGCACCAGCCCCAGGCGGTTGAGGGCGATTTCCAGGCTTTCGGCCGGGTCGGCCTGGCTGGCATTGGCCGGGTGGTTGGCCTCGCGCATCACCGACAGCACCAGGGCGGGGCTATCCTGCATCAGTTCGGCGATGTCACGCAGCGAACGGCGGCTATCATTGATGGCGCTCAGAACCCGGTCGTAACTGTGCTTGGGTACCGGCACGCGCAGGCCGTCCAGCTGCTTGATCCAGGCTTCTAGCGTATGCGGAGTCTGAGTGGGCACCTTGGTTTCCATTGGCATTTTGACATCAGTCCGAACTGGCTTTTCGCTTTGAGTGGCTATAGTCTGGCGCAGTTCTGCCGATAAGTAGAAGAAGAGTTTTAAGGCTCCCGTCCCTCACCCTGACCACGACAGCAAGTGCTTTGAACCTATGGCTAAAATTATCGGCATCATCGTCGTATTCGCGAGCGTGCTCGGCGGATATGTGCTCTCCCACGGCAAGATCGCGGCGCTGATCCAGCCATTCGAAGTGCTGATCATCGGCGGTGCGGCCTTTGGCGCCTTCATGCAGGCCAACCCCGGCTACATGACCATGCACGTGGTCAAGAAGTCGATGAAGATGTTTGGCTCGCGCTTCACCCACACCTTCTACCTGGAGGTGCTGGGCCTGGTGTACGAGATCCTCAACAAGAGCCGCCGCGAAGGCATGATGGCGATCGAGAGCGATATCGAAGACGCCGCGGCCAGCCCGATCTTCGCCAAGTACCCGGCAGTGCTGGGTGATGAGCGCATGACCGCATTCATTTGTGACTACCTGCGCATCATGTCCACCGGCAACATGGCCCCGCACGAGCTCGAAGGCTTGTTCGACATGGAGCTGCTGAGCATGAAGGAAGAGCTGGAGCACCCCTCCCACGCGGTGACCGGCATCGCCGACGGCATGCCCGGCTTCGGTATTGTCGCGGCGGTACTGGGTATCGTGGTGACCATGGCGTCGCTCGGTGACGGCGACCAGAAGGCCATCGGCATGCACGTGGGTGCGGCGCTGGTGGGTACTTTCTTCGGTATTCTCGCCGCCTACGGCTTCTTCGGCCCGCTGGCCAAGTGCCTGGAGCACGATGCCAAGGAAGAACTCAACCTCTATGAGTCGATCAAGGCCTCGCTGGTGGCTTCGGCCTCTGGCATGCCGCCTTCGCTGGCCGTCGAATTCGGGCGCAAGGTGCTGTACCCCAAGCATCGCCCAAGCTTCGCCGAACTGGAACAAGCGGTTCGCGGTCGCTGAGTCATGGAAAACAATCAGCCGATAATCATCAAGCGCGTCAAGCGCTTTGGCGGCGGCCACCACGGCGGCGCCTGGAAGATCGCCTTCGCCGACTTCGCCACGGCGATGATGGCGTTCTTCCTGGTGTTGTGGTTGTTGTCCACGGCCACGCCCGAGCAGAAAATCGCCATTGCTGGCTACTTCAAGGACCCGATCGGCTTCTCCGAAAGCGGCACGCCCTACATCATCGACCTGGGCGGTTCGCCGCAGCTGGCGCCGGAAAAGACCATCAACCCGGAAATGAAGTCCGAACCTACGCCTGACACCAGCATCCAGCTGGACAAGGACAAGGTCGAAACCATGGCCGAGCAGGTTGAGCAAGAGCGCCTGCAACTGCTGTTGCAAGAGTTGAAGGACAAGGTCGAGGAAAACCCGCAGCTGCAGAAGTTCAAGGACCAGATCCTGTTCGAGATCACCCAGGACGGCCTGCGCATCCAGATCATGGATAACGACAAGCGGCCGATGTTCGACATCGGCAGTGCGCGCCTGCAGCCGTACTTCGAGGACATCCTGCTGGCCATGGCCGACACCATCAAGGCGGTGCCGAACAAGATCAGCATCAGCGGCCACACCGATGCCAAGCCGTATGCCGGCAGCGGCGAGTTCGGCAACTGGGAGCTCTCGGCCAACCGCGCCAACGCCGCGCGCCGTGCGCTGCTGGCCGGTGGCTACCCGGACGGCCAGGTGGCGCGGGTGGTGGGCTATGCCTCGTCGTCGCTGTTCGACAAGCAGGACCCGTTCAACCCGGTGAACCGTCGTATCGACATCATCGTCCTGACCAAGAAGGCCCAGCAGAACATCGAAGGCGAGCAGGGCACGCCGAAGGCTCCGGACCAGCCCGCCCAGCCGGCGGCGCCTGCCGGGGCTGGGGCACCGGCACCGGCTACGCCGGCAGCACCGGGGGCCGGCGACACGCCGATGCAGCCGCGGGAGCTGCGCCAGAAGCTGAACATCTTCGAGGATGGGACCTTGAAGATGGATGAGCAGAAGGACCAGTAACCGCTGGGGCCGCGTTGCGGCCCAATCGCGACCTGCGGTCGCTCCTACGGGGGGATGGGTGTTCCCCCGTAGGTTGCGACAGGCCCTCAAAACCCCCGCCTGATCTTGGCCTTGAGGTCGGCATGAAAGAAATCTGCATTGTCCCGGTCGGCGCAGGTTCCGCGCGCCGTGGGCAACACCATCGCCCGCTGGAACGTGCATTCATCGTGGTAGGCCCGCACGAACAGGTCGATATGCGCCCGTTCCCGCATCACCGGCCAGCGGCTCAGAAAGCCCGTTAGCGGCTCGTCCCCGGCGCGGTAGAAGCATACCCGCCGGTTGGCCATCACCGCTGCGCCCAACAGCCACGCCGTCCACCAATCCTCGCCCGCCGCTGCCGGCAGCAGGCCGATCCAGTGGGTGGCATCGCTCATCTGCTGGCAGCCGTTGCCATAAAGGTCGTCATGGGTCTGGCCGTCGGCGTCGAACAGAACAAGCTGCGCGGTGATGCCTTCGAGCAGCAGGCGCTCGTTGAGGATGAAGGCGTCGAGCCGCGCCTCCTGGCAGTAGCTGATGAACACCGGCATTGGCGTTGCCCTCCCTGAAGTGAAGCCATGACCTTCAGGGAAAGCGCGGGAAGGGGCAATAGATGACGGAAAATCCGGAGCGGTCCTACATGCTGCGGTAACAATTCCTACAAATTAATAGCTGTCTTCCGGCAAGCTGGCGATGATCGAGCGATAGCTGCTCATCCGTTGCGGCTTGATCCGGCCATCCTCCAGTGCCTTGAGCAAGGCGCACCCCGGTTCGCGGTCATGCTTGCAGTCACGGAAGCGGCAGGTGCCGAACAGGTCGCGGAATTCGATGAAGCCGTCTTCCACGTCGGCGCGGCTGACGTGGCCCAGGCCGAATTCACGGATGCCGGGCGAGTCGATCAGGTCGCCGCCATTGGGGAAGTGGTAGAGGCGCGCGGTGGTGGTGGTGTGGGTGCCTTGGCCAGACCATTCGGACAGGTCGCCGACGCGGGTGCCGGCGTCGGGCAGCAGGCTGTTGACCAGCGACGACTTGCCCACGCCCGACTGGCCGACGAACACGCTGATGTGGCCGTCGAGCATCTGCTGCAGGCGCTGCATGCCATCGCCGTGGTGCGCCGACACTTCCAGCAACGGGTAGCCGAGCTCGCGGTACACCTCAAGCAGGGCATGCAGGCCCGGGCCGTTGTCGTCGTCGATCAGGTCGGCCTTGTTCAGCAGCAACAATGGGCGGATACCGGCGTGCTCGGCGGCCACCAGGTAACGGTCGATCAGGTTCGGGTGCGGCTCGGGGGCCGGGGCGAACACGATCACGATCAGGTCGACGTTGGCCGCCACCGGCTTGAGCTGGCCGTGGTTGTTCGGCCGGCACAGCTCGGTGCTGCGCGGCATCTGCGCGACGATCACGCCGATGCCCTGGTTGCCGGCCCGCCACACCACCCGGTCGCCGGTTACCAGCGCCGGCAGGTTGGCCCGCAGGTGGCAGCGGAATACCTGGCCTGCCACCTCGCCGTCCTGGGCCTCGACCTCGACCTGCACGCCGAAGTGGGCAATCACCAGGCCCAGCTGCTCCGGCCCCAGGTCGCCGCCCTCCAGCTCCTGCAGCACGTGCTGTTCGCGTTTGGCGGCGCGAGCGGCGCGTTCGTTCTGGATTTTTTCGATACGCCAGTTCTGGCGCCGATTGAGCTGGCGTTTGGCCATGGACCTTCCAAGGTGGGGCAAGTTGAAAACGGCAGGCAGTTTAGCACGCCCGCCCGCCGACCATTCTGGTTACCTTTGCGCCGCGCATGCGCAGGCCACCATCGCTAGGCTACTATGACGGCCTATACGAGGAGCCCTTCATGCAGAACCCACAGAACCTGATCTGGATCGATCTGGAAATGACCGGCCTGGACCCGGACCACGACGTCATCATCGAGATGGCCACCATCGTCACCGACAGCGAGCTGAACACCCTGGCCGAAGGCCCGGTGATCGCCATTCACCACAGTGACGAGGTGCTGGCGCGCATGGACGAGTGGAATACCCGTACCCATGGCGCCTCGGGCCTGACCCAGCGCGTGCGCGAGAGCACGATCAGCATGGCCGAGGCCGAGGCGCAGACCATCGCTTTCCTCGAACAATGGGTGCCCAAGGGCAAGTCGCCGATCTGCGGCAACAGCATCTGCCAGGACCGCCGCTTCCTGTACCGCCACATGCGCGGCCTGGAAAACTACTTCCACTACCGCAACCTCGATGTGTCCACGCTCAAGGAGCTGGCCGCGCGCTGGGCGCCGGATGTACGCGACAGCTTCAAGAAGGGCAGCACCCACCTGGCGCTGGACGATATCCGCGAGTCGATCGCCGAGCTGCGTCACTACCGCGAGCACTTCATCAAGGTGTGAGCCGAAAGGGCGCAGATATTCCGCTTGCGCCCCCTTTTGGTGCCAGGGGCAACTGGTTAGACTGCGCGCCTTTCCCGCACGGACCTGCGCCATGTTGTTGATGCTCTACCTGATCGCCATCACCGCCGAAGCCATGACCGGTGCCTTGTCTGCCGGGCGCCGCGGCATGGACTGGTTCGGCGTGGTGCTGATCGCCTGCGTCACTGCCCTGGGCGGTGGTTCGGTGCGTGACGTGTTGCTCGGGCACTACCCGCTGACCTGGGTGAAACACCCGGAATACCTGGTGCTGACCAGTTTCGCTGCGTTGCTGACGATTTTCATCGCGCCGATGATGCGCCGCTTGCGTTCGCTGTTCCTGGTGCTCGATGCCCTGGGGCTGGTGGCCTTTACCCTGATTGGCTGCATGACGGCGCTGGAAATGGGCCAGGGCATGCTGGTGGCGTCGATCAGCGGGGTGATTACCGGGGTGTTCGGCGGAATCCTGCGGGATATCTTCTGCAACGATATCCCGCTGGTGTTCCGCCGCGAGCTGTATGCCAGCGTGTCGTTCGCGGCGGCCTGGTTCTACCTGGGTTGCGTGTATTTCAAGGTCCCGGCCGAGCAGGCGATGTTGCTGACCTTGTTTGGCGGGTTCCTGGTGCGCTTGCTGGCGATTCGCTTCCATTGGGAAATGCCCAAGTTTCATTACAACGACCAGCAATGATCGCCACTGCGCTGTCGCGCAGGTGCAGTGCCATCAGTCACGCCGCAATGCGTGAGTGCCCCCAAATGCGATACGCGAACTCCGGCGCTTGACCTACCTGGGTTGCCGATCAAGCGCCCATCTCCAGGCCAGCACCGCCCCCGGTAGGAGCGAGCGCAGCTCGCGATGGGGCGCGCAGCGGCCCCAGGGTTTCAGCCTCGCGGCTCATAGTGCTGGGGCTGCTTTGCAGCCCATCGCGAGCTGCGCTCGCTCCTACAGAAATACCCGTAAAATCAGAGAGATACGATTTTTTCCATAGGGGCGTGCAAGCTTCTGGCAGTCGAAGCGGCTTCGTTACTCAACCCCATGGCGCTCTAGCGCCCACTGCACATGCTCGCGCACCAGCGCCGACTCATCTTCGCGCCGCGCCTTCAACGCCTCGACCACCGGAATCGTCGACGGCGCATTGCCAAGGCCCACCGCCAGGTTGCGCAAGAACCGCTCATACCCCGCCCGCCGCAGCGGCCCGCCCTCGGTCTTGCGCAGGAACGTGCGCTCATCCCACAGGAACATCTCGGCAAGCTCGGCATTTTCCAGCCCGTGCCGCGGCTGGAAGTCGCTTTCCTTGCTGTGATTGGCAAAGCGGTTCCACGGGCAAACGATCTGGCAGTCGTCGCAGCCAAACACCCGGTTGCCCATCATCGAGCGCAACTCCAGCGGAATCGGCCCGCGCAGCTCGATGGTCAGGTAGGAAATGCAACGCCGGGCATCCAGCACGTACGGCCCGACGAAGGCCTGGGTCGGGCAGATGTCCAGGCACGCCTGGCAACGCCCGCAATGCTCGCTGGTGTGCGCGGCGTCCACCGGCAGCGGCAGGTCGACGAACAGCTCGGCCAGGAAGAAGTAGCTGCCGGCCTTGCGGTTGAGCAGCAGGGTGTTCTTGCCGATCCAGCCCAGCCCGGCCTGCTCGGCCAAGGCCTTTTCCAGCACCGGGGCACTGTCGACGAAGGCGCGGTAGCCAAACGGGCCGATGGCCTCCTGGATACGGTCGGCCAGGAACTGCACGCGCTTGCGCACCAGCTTGTGGTAGTCACGGCCCAGGGCATAGCGCGAGATGTAGGCTTTCTCGGGCTGGGCCAGGCGCTGGGCCATCTGGGTGTCGCCGGGCAGGTAGTCCATGCGCAGCGACACCACCCGCACCGTGCCGGGAATCAACTGCTCGGGGTGGGCGCGCTTGCTGCCGTGGGCGCCGAGGTATTCCATTTCGCCCTGGTAGCCGGCGTCGAGCCAGCGCTGCAGGTGCTGTTCGTGCTCGCCAAGGTCTACCCCGGCGATGCCGACGTGGGCAAAACCGAGGTCTTGGCCCCAGATCTTGATCGATTGGGCCAGTTGGGCGAGGTCAGGTGTACAAGCGGACATGGATGGGCAAGGCAATACGGGCTCAGGTGCGTATAATTCTGCCAGACATTGGAGCCTTTGACCCCATGCCGCAGACCAAACACCCCAGCCATGCCCCGCAATTGCTCAGCAGCGTGACCGTCGCGCACCTGCCGGGCCGGCCGGCGCATGCCCACAAGGGCGACTTCGGCCATGTGCTGGTGGTCGGCGGCGACCTGGGCACGGGTGGCGCCGTGCTGCTCAGCGCCGAGGCTGCGCTGCGTTGCGGCGCCGGGCTGGTCAGCGTGGCCACCCGCCCCGAGCACGTGGCCGCCAGCCTGGCGCGGTTGCCCGAGGTCATGTGCCTGGGCGTGGTGTCTGCCAACCAGCTGATGGGCCCGCTGGAGCGCGCTTCGGTGCTGGTGGTGGGCCCGGGCCTGGGCCAGGCCGCCTGGGGGCGCAGCCTGTTGTCGGCGGTGGCCAATGCCGAGCGCCCGCAAGTGTGGGATGCCGATGCATTGAACCTGTTGGCGCGCGCGCCGTTGGCCCTGCCCAGTGGTAGCATCCTCACCCCGCATCCGGGCGAGGCGGCGCGGCTGCTGGGCATTTCCACCGAAGCGGTGCAGGCCGACCGCCCGGGCGCTGCGCGCAAGCTGGCGCGCCGGCACAACAGCGTGTGCGTGCTCAAGGGCGCCGGCACCCTGGTGGCGGGCCCGAGCGGCCAACTGGCATTGTGCGAGCGCGGCCACCCGGCCATGGCCGGTGCGGGCCTGGGCGATGTGCTGACTGGCGTGTTGGCGGCGCTGCTGGCCCAGGGGCTGGGCGCCTGGGGCGCGGCGTGCCTTGGGGTATGGCTGCATGCCTGCGCCGGCGAGCGCCTGGGCGTCAAGGGTAGAGGCCTGGCGGCCAGCGATCTGGCCCCGGTCATTCGAGAATTGTTGGAGGAGCACTCAGCGTGTCTGGCTTAACCCTGTTTCTGGCCGATGAAGCGGCCACGGTCGAATTCGGCAGCAAAATGGCCGAGGTGACCGGCGGTCGTGGCGTGATTTTCCTGGAAGGCGACCTGGGGGCGGGCAAGACCACCCTGTCCCGTGGCTTGATTCGCGGCCTGGGCCATACTGGTGCAGTGAAAAGTCCGACTTTCACCGTGGTTGAACCCTACGAAATCGGTGAAATTCGCGCCTTCCATTTCGACCTGTACCGCCTGGTCGACCCGGAAGAGCTGGAGTTCATGGGTATTCGCGACTATTTCGAAGGCGATCCGCTGTGCCTGTTCGAGTGGCCGCAAAAGGGTGCGGGCGTTTTGCCAAAGCCTGACCTGACCATTACCATAAGCCCCCAAGCGAGCGGCCGCTCGCTTGTCCTTTCGCCGCAGGGGGCTCGCGGCGAGGCCTGGTGCGTGGCACTGGCCGAACACTATAAACAGTAAGTGGGGTAGGTATGCGCATACGCGCACTGGTCGCTGTCGTTGGGCTGCTGCTGACAGCGGTGACCGTTGACGCTCTGGCCGTCACGCAAGTCAAGAGCATGCGCCTGTGGCGCGCACCGGACAACACGCGGCTGGTCTTCGACCTGTCTGGCCCCGTGCAGCATAGCGTGTTCACCCTGAGCGCACCTGATCGCCTGGTCATCGACATCAACGGTGCGACCTTGGGCGCGCCGTTGAACGTGTCCACCTCGAACACGCCGATCACCAGCGTGCGCTCTGCCCAGCGCACGCCGACCGACCTGCGTGTGGTGGTCGACCTGAAAAAATCGGTCACGCCGAAAAGCTTCACCCTGGCGCCCAATGCCCAGTATGGCAACCGCCTGGTGGTCGACCTGTACGACCAGGAAGCCGATGCCGTTGCCGCCACTGCGCCGACGCCACCGCCCACCCCGGTGCCAACCCCGGCGACCACGCCCGCCGTGCCGGTGAGCCCTGCCCAGCCTGCGATCAAACTGCCGCCAGTGCCCAGTGGCAAGCGTGACATCGTGGTGGCCATCGATGCTGGCCACGGTGGTGAAGACCCGGGTGCGTCCGGCTCCAGCGGCCAGCATGAAAAAGACATCGTGCTGCAGATCGCCAAGGAACTGCAGCGCCAGATCAACACCGAGAAAGGCTACCGCGCCGAACTGACCCGCACCGGCGACTATTTCATCCCGCTGCGCAAGCGCACCGAAATCGCCCGCAAGAAGGGCGCCGACCTGTTCATTTCGATTCACGCCGACGCAGCGCCCTCGCGCGCCGCCTTTGGCGCTTCGGTGTTCGCCCTGTCCGACCGTGGCGCCACCTCCGAGACGGCGCGCTGGCTGGCCGACACGGAAAACCGTTCCGACCTGATCGGCGGTGCCGGCAATGTCAGCCTCGACGACAAGGACCGCATGCTCGCCGGCGTGCTGCTCGACCTGTCGATGACCGCTACCCTCAGCTCCAGCCTGAACGTTGGGCAGAAGGTTCTGGGCAGCATGGGCCGGGTGACCTCGCTGCACAAGCAGCGGGTCGAGCAGGCAGGCTTCATGGTGTTGAAGTCCCCGGACATTCCGTCGATTCTCGTCGAAACCGGGTTCATCTCGAACAACAGCGAAGCGGCCAAGCTGGCCTCCACCAGCCACCAGCAGGCCCTGGCCCGTTCCATTCATACCGGTGTGCGCCAGTACTTCCAGCAGAACCCGCCGCCTGGCACCTACATCGCCTGGCTGCGCGACAGCGGCAAGATCGCCCAGGGCCCGCGTGAGCACACCGTGCGCCCAGGTGAGACGCTGGCCATGCTCGCGGTGCGCTACCAGGTCAGCGTGGCCAGCCTGCGCAGCACCAACAGCCTCAAGACCGACGAGCTGAAAGTCGGCCAGCACCTCGACATTCCTGCCACCACGTTGGCCGCGCAATGAGTGGTGGTTCGCGCATCCAGCTGCTTAGCCCGCGGCTGGCCAACCAGATTGCCGCCGGTGAGGTGGTCGAGCGCCCGGCATCGGTGGCCAAGGAATTGCTGGAAAACAGCCTGGACTCGGGCGCCCGGCGCATCGACGTGGAGGTCGAGCAGGGCGGGGTGAAGCTGTTGCGGGTGCGCGACGACGGCAGCGGCATCTCGGCCGACGACCTGCCGCTGGCCCTGGCCCGGCACGCCACCAGCAAGATTCGCGAACTCGAAGACCTCGAAGGGGTGCTGAGCCTGGGCTTTCGCGGCGAGGCGCTGGCGTCGATCAGCTCGGTCGCGCGCCTGACCCTGACCTCGCGAACCGCCAGTGCCAGCGAAGCCTGGCAGGTGGAAACCGAAGGCCGCGACATGACCCCGCGCGTGCAGCCTGCCGCGCACCCGGTCGGCACCTCGGTGGAAGTGCGTGACCTGTTCTTCAATACCCCGGCCCGGCGCAAGTTCCTCAAGGCCGAGAAAACCGAATTCGATCACCTGCAGGAAGTGATCCGGCGCCTGGCATTGGCCCGTTTCGATGTCGGCTTCCACCTGCGCCACAACGGCAAGAGCATCCTCAGCCTGCACGAGGCCCATGACGAGACGGCCCGTGCGCGGCGTGTCGGCGCCATCTGCGGGGCAGGCTTCATGGAGCAGGCATTGCCGATCGATGTCGAGCGCAACGGCCTGCGCCTGTGGGGCTGGGTTGGCCTGCCGACCTTCTCGCGCAGCCAGGCAGACTTGCAGTACTTCTTCGTCAACGGCCGTGCGGTACGCGACAAGCTGGTGGCCCACGCCGTGCGCCAGGCCTACCGCGACGTGCTGTTCAACGGCCGGCACCCGACCTTCGTGCTGTTCCTGGAGCTTGAGCCCAACGGCGTCGACGTCAACGTGCACCCCACCAAGCACGAAGTGCGCTTCCGCGAAGGGCGCTCGGTGCACGACTTCCTCTATGGCACCTTGCACCGGGCCCTGGCCGACGTGCGCCCGGAAGACCAGTTGCCTGCGCCTGCTGCCGTGCCCGAGGCCATGCGGCCGACCGGCCAGCAGGTCGGTGAGTTCGGGCCGCAGGGCGAAATGCGCCTGGCCTCGCCGGTGCTGGAGCAGCCCCAGGCGCCGCAACACTCGATTTCCAACGGCGGCAGCGGTGCCGGCTACCAGTACCAGTACACCCCGCGCCCCTCGCAGCCATTGCCGGCCGCCGAGGCCCAGGCGGTGTACCGCGAGTTCTACAAGCCGCTGGCCGAGGGTGCGCCAGCGCCTGCGGCGCTGCCGGAAAGCCAGGGCGATATCCCGCCCCTGGGCTATGCGCTGGCGCAGCTCAAGGGCATCTACATCCTGGCCGAGAACGCCGCCGGGCTGGTGCTGGTGGACATGCACGCTGCCCATGAGCGCATCATGTACGAGCGGCTCAAGGTGGCCATGGCCAGCGAAGGCCTCAGCGGCCAGCCGCTGCTGGTGCCGGAAACCCTGGCCCTGAGCCAGCGCGAGGCCGATTGCGCCGAAGAGCACGCCCAGTGGTTCCAGCGCCTGGGCTTCGAACTGCAGCGCCTGGGCCCGGAAACCCTGGCCATCCGCCAGATTCCCGCCCTGCTCAAGCAGGCCGAGGCCAACCGCCTGGTCCAGGACGTGCTGGCCGACCTGATGGAATACGGCACCAGCGACCGTATCCAGGCGCACCTCAACGAACTGCTCGGCACCATGGCCTGCCACGGTGCGGTGCGCGCCAACCGGCGCCTGGCCATCCCCGAGATGAACGCCCTGCTGCGCGACATGGAAAACACCGAGCGCAGCGGCCAATGCAACCACGGCCGTCCCACCTGGACCCAGATGGGCCTGGACGACCTGGACAAACTATTCCTGCGCGGTCGATGACATGAGCGGCAAGCCCCCTGCGATATTCCTCATGGGCCCCACGGCGGCCGGCAAGACCGACCTGGCCATCGAACTGACCAAGGTGCTGCCGTGCGAGCTGATCAGTGTCGATTCGGCGCTGGTCTACCGCGGCATGGACATCGGCTCGGCCAAGCCCTCGAAAGAGCTGCTGGCGGCCCACCCGCACCGCCTGATCGACATCCGCGACCCGGCCGAAAGCTATTCAGCCGCGCAGTTTCGCGCCGACGCCCTGGAGGCCATGGCCGAGATCACGGCGCGCGGCAAGATCCCGCTGCTGGTGGGCGGCACCATGCTCTACTACAAGGCGCTGGTCGATGGCCTGGCGGACATGCCGGCGGCCGATGCCGCGGTACGCGCCGAGCTGGAAGCCGAGGCCGAGGCCTTGGGCCTGGCCGAGCTGCACCGGCAACTGGCCGAGGTTGACCCGCAATCGGCGGCGCGCATCCACCCCAACGACCCCCAGCGGCTGATCCGTGCGCTGGAGGTGTACCGGGTGAGCGGCCAGAGCATGACGGCCCATCGCCAACGGCAATTGGCCGAAAGTAGCGGCGCAGACGCAGGCGGCGGCGGGCATTTGCCCTATACTGTCGCGAGTTTGGCGATTGCCCCGGCGGATCGTCACATTCTGCACCAGCGAATTGCGTTACGATTTGCCCAGATGTTGGAACAGGGCTTCATCGACGAGGTCCGATCGCTGCGCGCCAGAAGTGACTTGCACGCCGGGCTGCCGTCTATACGGGCAGTGGGGTATCGGCAAGCCTGGGACTACCTCGATGGCAAGCTGACTGAGAATGAGATGCGTGAACGCGGTATCATTGCCACTCGGCAGTTGGCCAAGCGGCAGTTCACCTGGTTGCGTGGCTGGCCTGACGTGCATTGGCTCGACAGCCTGGCCTGCGACAATCTGTCCCGCACCTTGAAATACCTGGGAACCGTCTCCATATTGAGCTGAGTCCCTGCTGATAGCCGTCTATTCTTGCGATGGGACGGCCTAACTTATCGTTTTCTTTGATTTTCTATTATTGATCCTTACAGGAGTGCGGCATATGTCAAAAGGGCATTCGCTACAAGACCCTTACTTGAACACCTTGAGAAAAGAAAAGGTCCCGGTTTCGATCTACCTGGTCAACGGCATCAAACTGCAGGGCTCGATCGAATCGTTCGACCAGTTCGTGGTTCTGCTGAAGAACACCGTCAGCCAGATGGTCTACAAGCACGCCATTTCGACCGTGGTTCCAGCCCGTCCGGTCCGCCTGCCAAGCCCGTCCGATTCCGAGCACGGCGACAGCGAGCCAGGCAACGCCTGATAGGAGCCTGCATTGTTCTTTGAGCGCCACGGTGGTGGTGAGCGGGCGTTGCTCGTTCACTTGGAAGGTCAGAACCCTGAGGCGCGCGAAGACCCGCAGGAGTTTCAGGAACTGGCATTGTCGGCCGGTGCCGACATTGTTTCGCTGGTCACGGTGGGCAGGCATCAGCCTACCGCCAAATACCTGATTGGCAGCGGCAAGGTCGAGGAATTGCGCGACCTGGTCAAAGCCGAACAGGTAGACCTGGTGATTTTCAATCACACCCTCACGCCCAGTCAGGAACGCAACCTCGAACGTGTCTTCGAGTGTCGCGTGCTCGACCGTACCGGGCTGATCCTCGATATCTTCGCCCAACGGGCGCGTACCCATGAAGGCAAGCTGCAGGTCGAACTGGCCCAGCTTGAGCACATGAGCACGCGGCTGGTGCGCGGCTGGACCCACCTTGAGCGTCAGAAGGGTGGTATCGGCATGCGCGGCCCGGGTGAAACCCAGTTGGAAACCGACCGCCGTCTGTTGCGGGTGCGCCTGCGCCAGATCAAGTCGCGCCTGGAGAAGGTTCGCAGCCAGCGTGAGCAGGCCCGCCGTGGCCGCAAGCGCGCCGACATCCCTTCGGTGTCGCTGGTGGGTTACACCAACGCCGGCAAGTCGACGCTGTTCAACGCCCTGACCGCTTCCGAGGTGTATGCCGCGGACCAGCTGTTCGCCACCCTCGACCCAACCCTGCGCCGGCTCGAACTGGCCGACCTTGGGCCGATCGTGCTGGCCGACACCGTGGGCTTCATTCGTCACCTGCCGCACAAGCTGGTCGAGGCATTTCGGGCTACGCTCGAAGAGTCGAGCAATTCCGACCTGCTGCTGCATGTGATCGACGCCCATGAGCCGGAACGCATGGAGCAGATCGAGCAGGTGCTGGCGGTATTGAGCGAGATCGGCGCCGAAGGCTTGCCGATCCTTGAGGTGTATAACAAACTCGACCTGCTTGAGGATGTCGAGCCGCAGATTCAGCGCGATGCCGATGGCAAGCCGGAACGGGTCTGGGTGTCGGCACGCGATGGGCGTGGCCTGGAGCTGGTCGGCCAGGCGATTGCCGAGTTGCTGGGGGATGATCTGTATGTCGGTACCCTGTGTCTGGAGCAGCGTTTTGCCCGCTTGCGCGCGCAATTCTTTGCCTTGGGTGCCGTGCAGAGTGAGGAGCATGACGAAGAAGGGCGCAGCCTGCTGAGTGTTCGCCTGCCCAGGGTCGAGTTGAATCGCCTGGTCAGCCGTGAAGGCATGGAGCCGCAAGTGTTTGTCGAGCAACACACTTTGCAATAAATGCCCGGCGAGGTCGCCGGGCAGCAGTGGCAGGCAT
The DNA here is from genome assembly GCF_011752565.1 of Pantoea sp. Ap-967. Classification (GTDB taxonomy): domain Bacteria; phylum Pseudomonadota; class Gammaproteobacteria; order Pseudomonadales; family Pseudomonadaceae; genus Aquipseudomonas. Next base: position 40,944 of record NZ_VWXK01000021.1, on the reverse strand, counting down.
TCTGTAGCATTGGACGGCGCGCCGTGGGCGCGTCTTTGCTTTATCAGATGGAGAGCGCTATGGCTTGGAACGAGCCGGGTGGCAACTCGAACAATCAGGACCCCTGGGGCGGCCGTCGCGGTGGCGGCGGTGGTGGCGACAAGAAGGGTCCGCCAGATCTGGACGAGGCCTTCCGCAAGCTGCAGGACAGCCTGAACGGCATGTTCGGCAGCGGCAAGAAACGTGGCGGCGGTGACCGCAATGTCGGCAAGGGTGGCGGCTACGGCCTGCTGGGCATCGGCCTGGCGGTGCTTGCTGCCATCTGGCTGTACAGCGCCGTGTACGTGGTCGACGAGCAGGAGCAGGCCGTGGTGCTGCGCTTCGGCAAGTACTATGAGACGGTCGGTCCCGGCCTGAACATCTACTTCCCGCCAATCGATCGCAAGTACATGGAAAACGTCACGCGCGAGCGTGCCTACACCAAGCAGGGTCAGATGCTCACCGAAGACGAGAACATCGTCGAGGTTCCGCTGACCGTCCAGTACAAGATCAGCAACCTGCAGGACTTCGTGCTCAACGTCGACCAGCCTGAGGTCAGCCTGCAGCACGCGACCGACAGCGCCCTGCGCCATGTGGTGGGTTCCACCTCGATGGACCAGGTGTTGACCGAAGGCCGTGAGCAGATGGCCGTGGACATCCGCGAACGCCTGCAGCGCTTCCTCGACAACTACCGTACCGGTATCACCGTCACCCAGGTGAACGTGCAGAGCGCGGCAGCCCCGCGTGAAGTGCAGGAAGCCTTCGACGACGTGATCCGCGCCCGCGAAGATGAACAGCGTGCCCGCAACCAGGCCGAGTCCTACGCCAATGGCGTGGTGCCGGAAGCCCGTGGTCAGGCCCAGCGCATCATCGAGGATGCCAACGGTTACCGCGACGAAGTCATTGCCCGCGCCAAGGGTGAGGCCGACCGCTTCACCAAGCTGGTTGCCGAGTACCGCAAGGCTCCTGACGTGACCCGTCAGCGCCTGTACCTGGAAACCATGCAAGAGGTCTACAGCAACACGAGCAAGGTGCTGGTCACAGCCAAGGACGGGCAGAACAACCTGCTCTACCTGCCGCTGGACAAGATGGTCGAAGGCAGCCGCAGCGCCTCCGCGCCTGGCAGCAGCGTTTCGCCGTCGGTCAATGACGCGGCCTCGCGTGCCTCGCAGGACCTGCAACAGCAACAACAGCCACTGCGCACCAGGGAGAGCCGCTGATGAGCAATAGATCGCTGATCGCCCTGATCGCCGCCGTGGTCCTGGCCATCGTCGCCTGGAACAGCTTCTACATCGTGTCCCAGACCGAGCGCGCGGTACTGCTGCGCTTCGGTAAGGTGGTCCAGGCGGATGTCCAGCCGGGCCTGCACGTGAAGATTCCCTACGTGAACCAGGTACGCAAGTTCGACGCCCGCCTGATGACCCTCGACGCCCCGACCCAGCGGTTCCTGACCCTGGAGAAGAAAGCGGTGATGGTCGATGCCTACGCCAAGTGGCGGGTCAAGGATGCCGAGCGTTTCTACACCGCCACGTCCGGCATGAAGCAGATCGCCGACGAGCGTCTGTCGCGTCGCCTGGAAAGCGGCCTGCGTGACCAGTTCGGCAAGCGCACCCTGCACGAAGTGGTTTCCGGTGAACGTGACGCGCTGATGGCTGACATCACCGCATCGCTGAACCGCATGGCCAACAAGGAGCTGGGTATCGAGGTCGTCGACGTGCGCGTCAAGGCCATCGACCTGCCCAAGGAAGTCAACCGCAGCGTGTTCGACCGCATGAGCACCGAGCGGGAACGTGAAGCCCGCGAGCACCGCGCCAAGGGTAACGAGCTGGCTGAAGGTATCCGCGCCGATGCCGACCGTCAGCGCCGTGTGCTGTTGGCCGAGGCTTACCGCGAAGCGGAAGAAACCCGCGGTGATGGCGACGCCCAGTCGGCTGCCATCTATGCCAAGGCCTATGGCCAGGACGCTGATTTCTATGCGTTCTACCGTAGCCTGCAGGCCTACCGCGAAAGCTTCTCGAACAAGAGCGACGTGCTGGTACTGGATGCGAAGAACGAGTTCTTCCGCTTCCTGGACAAGAGCAAGCCGTGACGCTCAGGCCCTGATTTTCAGGCAGCGGCGCCCCGCCTGGCAGCTAAAACACCAGGCGGGGTGCATCCTGAATGAAAAGGGGTGTATGATGAGGCAGCCGGGAAATTTCCCGGCTTTTTTGCGTCTGCAAGGTTGATTGGCAAACCGCCAGTTGACGGTTTGGTCAGGTCGCAAGGCAATTCGAGGGTATCGGGTACGGTGGCTGCGCTGGGATCAGTGCTGCCCGCTGCTGTGCGCGATACCGGCTTTACTGACGGCTGGCCAGCTGGCAAGCCGCCCGGACCAGAGGGGAAATGGCGTAATGGCAACGGTAGACCGCTGGCTGCTGCCAGATGGCATCGAGGAAGTACTGCCACCTGAGGCTGCGCGCATCGAGATCGCGCGCCGCCAGGTGTTGGACCTGTTCCAGAGTTGGGGTTACGAGCTGGTCGTCACCCCGCATATCGAGTACCTGGAGTCGCTGCTCACCGGCGCCGGCCAGGACCTGGATCAGCGCACCTTCAAGGTGGTCGACCCGCAGTCGGGCCGCCTGATGGGCTTCCGCGCCGACTTCACCCCGCAGGTGGCGCGCATCGACGCCCACACCCTGCGCCGTGAAGGCCCGAGCCGCCTGTGCTATGCCGGCAGCGTGCTGCATGCCCAGCCGCGTGCACTGTCTACCTCGCGCAGCCCGATCCAGCTCGGCGCCGAACTGTACGGCGACGCCAGCCCCACCAGCGATGTCGAGGTCATCAGCCTGATGCTCGCCACGCTGCAGCTGGCCGATGTGCCGGATGTACACATGGACCTCGGCCATGTCGGTATCTACCGCGGCCTGGCGCGTGCCGCCGGGCTGTCCGGTGCGGTCGAGCAACAGTTGTTCGACGCCCTGCAGCGCAAGGCCGTCGATGAAGTGCAGGCGCTGACCGCCGACCTGCCGAAGGACCTGGGCAACATGCTGCGCGCCCTGGTCGAGCTGTGCGGTGGCCGTGAAGTGCTGGCCGAGGCCCGTGTGCGCCTGGGTCGTGCCCCGGCCAGCGTGCTGGCGGCACTGGACGACCTGCTGGCGATCGCTGATCGCCTGGCTGCGCGCTACCCGGAGCTGCCGCTGTACTTCGACCTCGGCGAGCTGCGCGGTTACCACTATCACACCGGCGTGGTGTTCGCCGTGTTCGTTCCGGGCGAGGGTCAATCCATCGCCCAGGGCGGCCGTTACGACGACATCGGCGCCGACTTTGGCCGGGCACGCCCGGCCACCGGTTTCTCCACGGATTTGAAGACCCTGGTCACACTGGGGCGAGCGGAGGTCGTATTGCCTGCTGGCGGCATCTGGATGCCCGACAGCGGTGACGCGGCCCTCTGGCAGCAGGTCTGCCAGTTGCGCAACGAGGGCCAGCGTGTGGTCCAGGCCCTGCCTGGCCAGCCGTTGAGTGCTGCTCTCGAGGCGGATTGTGATCGGCAATTGATTCAGCAAGACGGGCGCTGGCAGGTTCTGCCGCTGGCCCAGTGAGTTTCTGCGTCGGCAGTAGGCCGGCAACCAAGTTTGCGTGAATGAGGACCAATGTAATGGGTAAGAATGTCGTCGTCCTGGGCACCCAGTGGGGTGATGAGGGCAAAGGCAAGATCGTCGATCTGCTGACCGAACATGCTGCCGCCGTAGTGCGCTACCAGGGTGGCCACAACGCGGGCCACACCCTGGTGATCAACGGTGAAAAAACCGTTCTGCACCTGATTCCGTCCGGCATCCTGCGTGAGGGCGTACAGTGCCTGATCGGCAACGGCGTGGTCGTTGCCCCGGATGCCCTGATGCGTGAAATCACCAAGCTGGAAGAGAAGGGCGTACCGGTGCGCGAGCGCCTGCGCATCTCCCCGGCTGCGCCGCTGATCCTGTCGTACCACGTGGCCCTGGACCAGGCCCGTGAAAAAGCCCGTGGCGAAGCCAAGATCGGCACCACTGGCCGTGGTATCGGCCCCGCTTACGAAGACAAGGTTGCACGCCGCGGCCTGCGCGTTGGCGACCTGTTCCACCGCGAGCGTTTCGCTGCCAAGCTCGGTGAGCTGCTGGATTACCACAACTTCCAGCTGGTGAACTACTACAAAGAGCCGGCCATCGACTTCCAGCAAACCCTGGACGAGTGCATGGCCTATGCCGAGCAGCTCAAGCCGATGATGCTCGACGTCACCGCCGAACTGCACAACCTGCGCCGCGCCGGCAAGGACATCATGTTCGAAGGTGCCCAGGGCTCGCTGCTGGACATCGACCACGGTACCTACCCGTACGTCACCAGCTCCAACACCACCGCTGGCGGTATCTCCACCGGTTCCGGCGTTGGCCCGATGTACCTGGACTACATCCTGGGTATCACCAAGGCCTACACCACCCGCGTAGGTTCCGGCCCGTTCCCGACCGAGCTGTTCGACGAAACCGGTGCCACCCTGGCCAAGCGCGGCCATGAGTTCGGCTCCACCACCGGCCGTGCCCGCCGTTGCGGCTGGTTCGATGCCGTCATCCTGCGTCGCGCCATCGACGTCAACAGCATCTCGGGCATCTGCCTGACCAAGCTGGACGTGCTGGACGGCCTGGAAACCATCAACATCTGCGTGGGCTACAAGAACGAGAACGGCGCCGTGATCGACGCGCCTTCCGATGCCGACAGCTACATCGGCCTGGAGCCGGTGTACGAAGAGATGCCAGGCTGGAGCGAGTCGACCCTGGGCGCGAAAACCCTGGAAGAGCTGCCGCAAGCTGCGCGTGACTACATCAAGCGCATCGAAGTGCTGGTCGGCGCGCCGATCGACATCATCTCCACCGGCCCGGACCGCAACGAAACCATCGTGCTGCGTCACCCGTTCGCCTGATCTGCCCTCCAGGCTGATCTGACGCCGTGGCCCTGAAAGGGGCTGCGGCGTTTTCATTTGCCGCCGGCCCTCTCGGTTGTAGGAGCGGGCTTGCCCCGCGAAAGGGCCGGCCCAGGCAACCCAATTGCTGAACCTTGGCACATCTCCCCGCTGCCCCCGGCACAACCCTTGCTGTAATAAGCTTCTGTAGATGCCATCAAAATAGTGGCGCCAGAAAAAACGAGGGTTACACCGTGTCTGCCATCCTCTCACTGTTACGAAGCCGCCTCTTGCGGCCTGTGTTTGTTGCCCTGGGTATCGCCCTTTTGGTGCAGGTGCTGGTTGCCGTTGCGTTGACCCGCAGCACGGTCACGGCCCTGGAGGCCGAACTTGGCGAGCGCCTGGGCAATGACAGCCGCCAGCTCGCCAGCGAGCTGGATCAGGCCGGGCAAGACGTGTGCGGGGGCCTTGAAAGCCTTTCCAGCAGCACCCGCCAGCGCCTGAGCGCCGGCCTTTCCAGCCGCCTGCAGGACGAACAGCGGCAACTGCGTGCAACCCTGGAGCAAAACCTCAAGGAGTCGGCCAACGACATGGCCGAACTGCTGGCCTCGGTGGCGCCGCGAGCCATCTGGGATAACGACGTACCCACCCTGTCCGACTTCGCCCGCCGCGCCCAGCGCAATCCCAACGTCCTGTTCGTGATCTACGACGACGCCCAGGGCCAGCACCTGACCCGATACCTGAACCGGCAGAACCCGATCAACCAGGCGCTGATCGACAAAGGCCAGGGTGAGCGAGCGCTGGACAAGGTGCTGGAGGCGGCGCGTCGCGACCCCTCGGTGTATTTCGTCGAGGCCTCGATCAGCCCCAATGGTGCCGAGATCGGCAAGGTCCTGATGGGGGTGTCCACTGCCGCCGTTGAGCAACAGCTGCAGGCGCTGGACCAGCGCTTCAATGCCTTGATCGCCAACGGCGAGCAACTGGTGGGCGACAGCCTGGGTGCGGCCTCCGCCGACAGCGGCAAGGCCCTGCGCGAGCGCCTGGGTGCGGCCCAGGCCAGTGCTTCAGCCATGCAGGCCAACACCGCCCAGACCGTGCGCGACGCCGCCGCCGAGCTGCGCTGGCGCATTGGCCTGGGCCTGGTGGTGGTCGGCCTTGGTGTGCTGTTGGTGGTGGCCGTGGTGCTGGGCCGCCGGGTGCTGAGCAAGTTGCGCCTGCTGATTGCGGCGCTCGACGACCTGGCCGCAGGCGAAGGCGACCTGACCAAGCGGGTGCGGTTGGACAGCCGCGACGAAATCGGCGACATGGCCTCGGCGGTCAACCGCTTCGTCGACAAGCTGCAGCCCATCGTTCGCGAGGCCGGCGAGGTGGCCCAGCGCACCGGCGTCGAGATCGGTGCCATGGCCCAGCGCAACGCCGGCGCCGATGCCGCCGCCGCGCTGCAGCGCGATGAGGTGGCGGCCAGCCTGCGCGACCTTTCGAGCATGGCCGATGAAGCCCAGGCCGAGAGCCATGCGATGCAGGCAGCCTTGCAGCAAGTGGTGGATATTCGCCAGGCCACCGACGAGAACAGCCGCTCCTCGACGCAGCTGGCCAGCCTGATCGAGAACCTTGCCGGCCAAGTGGAAGCCGGCTCCCAGGTCATCGAACGGCTGGCCAAGCAGAGCGAGCAGATCGAAGTGGTGCTGACGGTGATCCACGGTATTGCCGAGCAGACCAACCTGCTGGCGCTCAATGCCGCCATCGAAGCCGCGAGGGCAGGCGAGACGGGGCGTGGCTTTGCCGTGGTGGCCGACGAGGTGCGGGCGCTGGCGAGCAAGACGCAGAGCTCTACCGGGGATATCCAGGCGCACATTGCAGCGCTGCAGAAGGGCGCCAAGGAAGCGGTGGCGACCATTGGCCAGGCCGGGGTGAAGGCCAGCGAAGGGTTGCTGGTGCTGCGTGAAAACGAGCGCCGCCAGCAGTCGGTGCAGGCGGCGGTGGAGCAGGTGCACGCAGCGATCGGCCTGGCCACCCGTGCCGCCGAGCAGCAGGCCCATGGTGCGCAGGCCGTGCGTGGGCGGGTGGAAACCATCCATGCCCAGGCCGAGCGCTCGGCGGAGGTGGTGATGCAGACCACGGCCAGCAGCAAGGTGCTGGATGACCTGGCTGCTCAGTTGCGCGCCAGCCTGGGGCAGTTCAGGGCTTAGGTGCGGTGGGTGGCACCGGCTTTGCCGGTGTTCGCGGGGCGAGCCCGCTCCTACAGGGGTTTGCTATGCTGGCGGCGATACATGACCAAGGGAGTTGTTCATGACCGCACGATGGGTCGCCGCCAAGGCCGATCTGGATTTCCTTCACTGTGACGGCGTCACCTTGCCGGCCTCGATGACCGCCCTGCAGGCCTATTGCGCGATGACCTCACAGGTTCCAGGCTGGTTGGCCAAGGCCTTTCGCCTGCGCGATATCATTTCGCGGCGTTTCAATGTGGCCGAGATCGGCGGCTTTTCTCCCCGCACGCCTGAGCAGGTGCCGAGCGTGGGCGAGCGGCTGGACTTCTTCACCGTCGAGTTCATCAGCGACCAGCAATTGGTCCTGACCTCGCGCGATACGCACCTGGCGGTGATGGTTTGCATGGATGTGCTGGCGCGGCAGCTGAGCGTGACCACCTCGGTGCGTTGCTTCAACACCTTCGGCCGCGCCTACATGGTGCCCGTGGGGCTGGCGCATGGGCCTATCGTCAAGCGCATGTTGCGTAATATCGAGCGGGTGTGAGGCAGAGCGCCGCGTGTGCGGCGCATCGCGAGCTTTGCTCGCTCCTACGGGAGATTTGCACCGCCCTGGTAGGAGCGAGCGCAGCTCGCGAAGCGCCGCACACGCGGCGCCCGGCCTCAAGCCTTGTTCAAATACATCCGTGTCGTCAGCAGGTACACCGGCAGCCCCGACACCACGATCAGCAGTGCCGCATAAGGCGCCGCCGCCGCGAACTCGACGTTGGCGGTATGTGCCCACACCTCGGTGGCCAGGGTGGTCATGCCCGTCGGGCTGAGCAACAGAGTCGCGGTGAGCTCCTTCATGGCGTCGAGGAACACCAGGGCGAAGGCCGCCGCCAGGGCCGGGAAGATGATCGGCAGGGTGACTCGGCAGAACGCTGCAAAGCTGCTGGCACCCAAGGTGCGCGCGGCCTCTTCGAGGGTTGGCGAGGCCTTGTTCAGTGCCGTGCGCACCGGCGCCTGGGCCAGCGGCAGGAACAGCAGCGCATAGGCCAGCAGCAACAGCGCCGTGGTCTGGTACAGCGCCGGCACATAGTGCAGCGAGAACACCACCAGGGTCAGGGCGATCACCAGGCCGGGCAGGGCATGCAGCAGGTACGGCAGGCGCTCGGCCCAGATCGCCAGGCGGCCCTTGTAGCGCACCACCAGGAAGCTGACCGGCAGCGCCAGCAGCACGCAGAAGCCCGCGCCGCCCAGCGACACCGACAGCGAGGTCAGCAGCGCCTTGCCGATGGCCGCCACCGGGAAGGCCGCCGATGAGCCCACGCTCAGCCAGTAGCCCAGCATGGCCAGGGGAATACCGCTACCCAGTATCGCCAGGCCCAGGCAGAACAGCTGCGCCAATGGCATCCAGCCGCGCAGGCGTACCGGCTGGCCACGGCGTGCAACGCCCTGGCCGATCCGCACATGGCGGGCCTTGCCGCGTACCCGCAGCTCCAGCCACAACATCAGCAGGCACAGTGCCAACAGCACCGCCGACAGCATCGCGGCGTTGGCGTTGCTGAACTCCAGCTCGAACTGCTGGTAGATCGCCGTGGTGAAGGTTTGCAGGCCGAGAATCGACAGGGCGCCGAACTCGACCAGCATGTGCAGGGCGATCAGCAGTGCGCCGCCCAGCATCGACGGCCACAGCAGCGGCAGGGTGATCTTGCGGAACACGCCCCAGCGGCTGTAGCCCAGGGTGCGCGCCGACTCTTCCAGCGAGGTGTCGAGGTTACGCAGGGTGGCCGCCACGGGCAGGAACACCAGCGGGTACTTGGACAGCGCCATCACCATGATCGCGCCGCCCAGGCCCTCGAAGTCCGAGCTCAGCGACACCCAGGTAAAGCTGCTGACGAACGACGGCACGGCGAACGGCAGGCACAGCACCACGCCCCACAGCCGGCGGCCTGGCAGGTTGCTGCGTTCCAGCAGCCAGGCCAGGGCCAGGCCCACCACCATGCATGCCAGGGTTACCCCGGCCATCAGCATCAAGGTGTTGCGCAGCAACCCCCAGACGAATGGCCGCCACAGCAGGTACAGGGCTTCGCGCCAGCCGGCTTCCCAGGCTTTCATGGCCACGTACAACAGCGGCAGCAAGCTCATGGCTACCAGGAACAGCACAGGCAGCAGCACCCAGATCGAGGGGCGCTTGCGGCGCGGCACGAAGCGTACCGGCACCGGCTCGGACAGGGCGGCGGTCATCAGAGCAAGCCGACCTCGCGTTCAAGCTCCAGGGCTTCCTCGGCGTTACCGAGGTCAGCCGGCGAGATCTTCGGCGGGCGCAGGTCTTCGAACGGCTTCAGGCCGCGGTCGGACACCATGCCTTTGTGCAGCGGGTACTCGGCGGTGGTCTGGGTGATTACGCGCTGGCCTTCTTCGCTGGCCATCCAGTTGAGCAGGGCCTGGGCTTCCTTCGGATGCTTGCTGGCCTTGACCGCAGCAGCGCCGGAAATAGTCACCAGGTTGCCGGCGTCGCCGTCGGCCAGGTAGTACAGCTTGGAATCGAGCTTGCCGCGCTCGCGCTCCAGGGCGTACCAGTAGTAGTTGTTGACCAGCACCGCGGCGACTTCGCCTTTTTCCACGGCCTTCAGGGCAACCATGTTGTTGGTGTAGGTCTTGCCAAAGGCCTTCAGGCCGGTCAGCCATTCCTCGGTGGCTTCACGCCCGTGCATCTTCAGGATGGCCACGGCCTGTTCCTGGAAGGCGCCGCTGGTCGGCACGTAGCCAACGCGGCCGTCCCACTCGGGGCCGGCGAAGTCCATGACGGTGGTGGGCAGGTCTTTCTCGTCGATCTTCTTGGGGTTGAACACCACCACGCGGGTGCGTGCGGTCACGCCCATCCAGGTGCCATTGGCGCCGACGTATTCCTTGGGCAGCATGTTCAGGGTGGCGTCGTCGATCTTGGCCAGCAGGCCCAGCTCACCCAGGTTGTTCAGCGGTGGCGACTCTTCGGTGTAGATGATGTCGGCCGGCGAGCGGGCGCCTTCCTCGATGATCTGGCTGGCCAGCTGGTTGCTGCTGCCCTTGCGGATATTGATGTGGATACCGGTCTTGGCCTCGTAGGCCTTGGCGATGGCTTCGCCGATTTCCTTGTGCTGGCCGTTGTACATGGTCAGCGTGACCGGTTCGTCTGCCAGGGCGGCCGGAGCGCCGATCACCAGGCTCAGAACTGCGGCAGCCAGGGTGCGCATCAGCGGTTGCGGGCGGATCGTCATGCGGGTACTTCCTCGCTTACGGCTACATATTCGGAAACAATGGTAAACGAAATCGTTTCTCAAGTGGCCGGGTGACGAGAAATTCATGGGCAGATCGCCTGTAGGAGCGAGCGCAGCTCGCGAAGCGCCGCGCGAGCTGCGCTCGATCCCACAGGCGCCGAAGCGGTCACGCCAAGCGAGGAGGGGATACAAAAATCGCAGGCAAGAAAAAACCCACTAGCAAGCTAGTGGGTTTTTGTATGGTGCCCAGGAGAAGACTCGAACTTCCACGACCGTTAAGTCACTGATACCTGAAACCAGCGCGTCTACCAATTCCGCCACCTGGGCAAAGCTTTGCATCATCTGGAGAAAGCGACAAACGTTCACTTTCACACAGTAGTAACAGATCCTTGGTCATCTGTTACTTGAAATATTTGGTGCCCAGGAGAAGACTCGAACTTCCACGGCCGTTAAGCCACTGATACCTGAAACCAGCGCGTCTACCAATTCCGCCACCTGGGCACACATTCGAGATAAAAGATGCTTTACAGCGCCGCTCATCTCTACTACAACTTCGGGCTTGTCCGTCGTTGTGGTGCGCACTATACGGGCGGTCCGGGGGGCTGTAAACCCCCCAAGCAAAAAAAATTTCAAAAAATTCAACTTGTTGATTCCGCTGGCCTATTCCCCTTCTCTATAGAGCACGGCGGGGGCTGTCCAAGGCTGACATTTCCGGTTTCAATACGCACATGCCAGAATTCCTATCTATATACCCCAAGGTGAACCCCTTCTGATGGCCGATTGGCAATCCCTCGATCCCGAGGCCGCTCGCGAAGCGGAAAAATACGACAACCCTATTCCCAGCCGTGAGCTGATCCTGCAGCGCCTTGCCGACCGTGGCGAACCGGCCGCGCGCGAGGAGCTGGCGGCCGAGTTCGGTCTTCACGAGGAAGACCAGATCGAAGCCCTGCGCCGTCGCCTGCGCGCCATGGAACGTGACGGCCAGCTTATCTATACCCGGCGTGGCACCTATGCCCCGGTAGACAAGCTGGACCTGATCTGTGGTCGTGTCTCCGGCCACCGCGACGGTTTCGGCTTCCTGATCCCGGATGACGGCAGCGACGACCTGTTCCTCAGCCCATCGCAGATGCGCCTGGTGTTCGACGGCGACCGCGGCCTGGCCCGGGTGTCCGGCGTCGACCGCCGTGGCCGCCGCGAAGGCGTGCTGGTGGAAGTCATCTCCCGCGCCCACGAAAGCGTGGTTGGCCGCTACTTCGAAGAAGGCGGCATCGGCTATGTGACCCCGGACAACCCGAAGATCCAGCAGGAAGTGCTGGTGACTGCCGGGCGCAACGGCGGCGCCAAGATCGGCCAGTTCGTCGAGATCAAGATCACCCACTGGCCCACCCCGCGCTTCCAGCCCCAGGGTGATGTGGTCGAGGTGATCGGCAACTACATGGCCCCAGGCATGGAAATCGACGTTGCCCTGCGCAGCTACGACATCCCCCACGTCTGGCCCAAGGATGTAATCAAGGAAGCGCGCAAGTTCCGCTCCGAAGTCGAAGAGAAGGACAAGGAAAAGCGCGTCGACCTGCGCCACCTGCCGTTCGTCACCATCGACGGCGAGGACGCCCGCGACTTCGACGACGCCGTCTACTGCGAACCCCTGGGCAAGCTGCGCCTGTTCTCCGGCGGCTGGCGCCTTTATGTGGCCATCGCCGACGTGTCCAGCTATGTGCGCCTGGGTTCGGCCCTGGACGTCGAGGCCCAGCAGCGTGGTAACTCGGTGTACTTCCCCGAGCGCGTGGTGCCGATGCTGCCCGAGGAGCTGTCCAACGGCCTGTGCTCGCTGAACCCGCATGTCGATCGCCTGGCCATGGTTTGCGAAATGACCATGAACAAGGCCGGCCAGATGGTCGACTACCAGTTCTACGAAGGCGTGATCCACTCCCACGCCCGCCTGACCTACAACAAGGTCAGCAGCATGCTCGAACATGCCCGTACCCGCGAGGGCAAGGCCCTGCGCGAGGAGTACAAGGAGGTCGTGCCGGACCTGAAGAACCTGTACAACCTGTACAAGGTGCTGGTCGATGCCCGCCACACCCGCGGCGCCATCGACTTCGAAACCCAGGAAACCCGGATCATCTTCGGCGACCAGCGCAAGATCGCGGAAATCCGCCCGACCGTGCGCAACGACGCCCACAAGCTGATCGAGGAATGCATGCTGGCGGCCAACGTCGCCACCGCCGAGTTCCTGCAAAAACACGGCGTGCCCGCCCTGTACCGTGTGCATGACGGCCCGCCGCCAGAGCGCCTGGAAAAACTGCGCGCCTTCCTCGGTGAGCTGGGGCTGACCCTGCACAAGGGCAAGGACCCCTCGCCCAAGGACTACCAGGCCCTGCTGGCGAGCATCGCCGGGCGCCCGGATTTCCACCTGATCCAGACGGTGATGCTGCGCTCGCTGAGCCAGGCGGTGTACAGCACCGACAACAACGGCCACTTCGGCCTGAACTACGAGGCGTACACCCACTTCACCTCGCCGATCCGTCGTTACCCGGACTTGCTGGTACACCGCGCGATCCGCAGCATCATCCGCTCCAAGGTCGATACCCCGCACGTCAAGCGTGCCGGCGCCATGAGCATCCCCAAGGCGCGTATCTACCCCTATGACGTGAACACCCTCGACCAGTTGGGCGAGCAGTGCTCGATGACCGAGCGCCGTGCCGACGAGGCCACCCGTGACGTGGTCAACTGGCTCAAGTGCGAGTTCATGAAGGACCGCGTGGGCGAAACCTTCCCGGGCGTAATCACTGCGGTAACCGGTTTTGGCCTGTTCGTCGAGCTGACCGACATCTACGTCGAAGGCCTGGTGCACGTCAGTGCGCTGCCGGGCGACTACTACCACTTCGACCCTGTGCACCACCGCCTGTCCGGCGAACGTACCGGGCGCAGCTTCCGCCTGGGCGACACCATCGAAGTGAAGGTGATGCGCGTCGACCTCGACGAGCGCAAGATCGACTTCGAAGTGTCCGCACAACAGCTCAGCGCACCGGTTGGGCGCAAGGGCCGTGGCGCCGGCGCTGCACCTGTTGCCGAGGCGCCCGAGCAGCAAGCACCGGCCAAGGCCACGCCGAAACCGCGCAGCCGCAAGAGCGAAGCCTCCGAGGCGTACTTCCCCAAAGACGCCGTGCAGCGCAACGCCGAAGTGCGCAAGAGCCGCGAAATGAAGAAGGCGCTGATGAGCGAGGCGCGCACCAGCGGCCACGCCAGCAGCAAGTCGGACAAGGGCGCCAAGTCGTCCGGCAAGCCGACCAAGCACCGTAAAGGCCCGCCGAAGTCCGGCGCGCCACGCAAGAGCAAGAGCAAGTCATGAGTCAGCTGGAAAAAATCTACGGCGTGCATGCCGTGCAGGCACTGCTGCAGCACCATCCCAAGCGGGTCAAGCAGATCTGGCTGTCGGAAGGGCGCAGCGAGCCGCGCCTGCAGGCGCTGCTGGCACTGGCTGCGGAAAACCGCGTGGCGGTGGGCCAGGCCGAGCGCCGTGAGATGGACACCTGGGTCGAGGGTGTGCACCAGGGCGTGGTTGCCGAGGTGAGCCCAAGCCAGGTGTGGGGTGAGTTGATGCTCGAGGAATTGCTTGAGCGCAGCGAAACGCCGCCGCTGATCCTGGTGCTGGACGGTGTCACCGACCCGCACAACCTCGGGGCCTGCCTGCGTACTGCCGATGCGGCGGGTGCCACGGCGGTGATCGTGCCCAAGGACAAGTCGGCAACGTTGACCCCGGTGGTGCGCAAGGTGGCCTGCGGCGCGGCGGAGGTGATTCCGCTGGTGGCCGTGACCAACCTGGCGCGCACGCTGGAAAAACTCCAGCAGCGCGGCCTGTGGGTGGTCGGCACCGCCGGCGAAGCCGAGCAGGAAATCTACCAGCAGGACCTGACCGGCCCGCTGGTGATGATCATGGGCGCCGAAGGCAAGGGCATGCGCCGCTTGACCCGCGAGCATTGCGACTTTCTGGTGAAGTTGCCGATGAGCGGCAGCGTCAGCAGCCTGAACGTTTCCGTTGCAACGGGCGTGTGCCTGTTCGAGGCGGTGCGCCAGCGGCAGGCCAAGCGCTGATTGCGTGAGCCTGGGGCGGCCCTTTCGCGGGGCAAGCCCGCTCCTACAAGGGTTGCGATACCTGTAGGAGCGGGCTTGCCCCGCGAAAGGGCCGCCAGCCTGTGAATATGTTTCAGGCTGTTCAAATAATCACCAGCGACCTTGCTTGTACGCCCCGCCTTCTCTACAATTGCGCCCCTTGCCGAGCTGGCAGGCGCGCATGTGCCTCCCCTCCGTGCAAGACATACAGTGTCATTCACTCCTTGTCTGACCAGATTCGCTGGCAGACTACTAACCCGTAAGGAGCATTCATGCGTCATTACGAAATCATCTTCCTGGTTCACCCGGACCAGAGCGAGCAAGTCGGCGGCATGGTTGAGCGTTACACCAAGCTGATCGAAGAAGACGGCGGCAAAATCCACCGCCTGGAAGACTGGGGCCGTCGTCAACTGGCCTACGCAATCAACAATGTTCACAAGGCTCACTACGTGATGCTGAACGTTGAGTGCACCGGCAAGGCCCTGGCCGAGCTGGAAGACAACTTCCGCTACAACGATGCCGTTATCCGTAACCTGGTCATCCGTCGCGACGAAGCCGTTACCGGTCAGTCCGAGATGCTGAAGGCTGAAGAAAACCGCAGCGAGCGCCGTGAGCGTCGTGAGCGTCCTGAGCATGCTGAATCCGCCGACGGCGACGACAGCAATGACAGCGACTCCAGCGATAACGCTGACGAGTAATCCACGGACCTTTAGAGGAGCCTATTAAATGGCACGTTTCTTCCGTCGTCGTAAATTCTGCCGCTTCACTGCTGAAGACGTGAAAGAGATCGACTTCAAAGATCTCAACACCCTGAAAGCTTACGTATCCGAAACCGGCAAGATCGTTCCAAGCCGTATCACCGGTACCAAAGCTCGTTATCAGCGTCAGCTGGCTACCGCTATCAAGCGCGCCCGCTTCCTGGCCCTGCTGCCCTACACCGACAGCCACGGCCGCTGAGACCGGGTCGTCGACAAGCAGTAAGGGATTAGCATGCGAGCGTTAGCAAGTTTCATCATGCGCGGTCGTGTGCAGGCCACCCTCGTGGTGGTCATCAGTGCGGTATTGCCGCTGCTGTTCTGGTTGAGTGCCGCTGCCGGCAGCCTTGTGCTGCTGCGGCGCGGGTTCAAGGATGCTTCAACGGTCATCGCCGGCGGCCTGCTGGCCGGGCTGGCCGTGTGGTTGATGGGCGACCCGATCACCTTTCTGGTGATTGCCGGTGCCCTGGGCCTGGCTGCGCTGTTGCGCGCCGAGCATCCCTGGAGCCGTGTGCTGGTGGCCAGTGCCGTGTTTGCCGTGGTTTTCAGCCTCGTGCTCGACATGGCCCTGGCGCAGACCTTCGATGTGCTGGCCAAGGCGTTTGCCGATGCCATGCCGAAAATCGAAGGGCAGCCGGTGCTCTCCGGTGAGCTGATCCGCCCTGTGCTGGTCGCTTCCACAGCCGCGACGGTGCAGTTGTTCAGCGTGCTGGCCCTGGTGCTGGCGCGTTATTGGCAGGCAGCGTTGTACAACCCTGGAGGCTTCGGTCGCGAGTTTCGCGAGCTGAGGTTGCCGAAACAGACCATGGCGGTCTTGGTGGCAGTGATGGTGGTGGCCCCGTTCATCGGGTCGCAGTTCATCATCCTGGCATCGGCGTCGAGCCTGGTTCTGGTGCTGGCAGGCATCGCCTTGATGCACGGCCTTGTGGCACAGGGGCGACTGGCCGGTTTCTGGCTGGTGGGCATGTACGTGACGTTGCCGCTGATCATGCAGCTGATCTACCCGTTGCTGATGGTCCTGGCCATTGTCGACAGCCTGATTGATTTTCGCGGTCGCAAGTCCCCTCCGGGGAAAGACTCCGCGAACGGTGAAGGTTAAAAGTTAAGAGGTTTTACCAAATGGAACTGATCCTGCTGGAAAAAGTCGCTAACCTGGGCAACCTGGGCGACAAAGTAAAAGTTAAGGCTGGTTACGGCCGTAACTTCCTGCTGCCATTCGGCAAGGCCACCGTTGCCAACGCCGCCAACCTGGCTGCGTTCGAAGAGCGTCGCGCCGAGCTGGAAAAAGCAGCAGCTGACCGTAAATCGTCGGCTGAAAGCCGCGCCGCCCAACTGGCCGAGCTGGAAGTGACCATCACTGCCACCGCTGGCGACGAAGGCAAGCTGTTCGGTTCGATCGGCACCCACGACATCGCTGACGCCCTGACCGCCTCCGGCGTTGAAGTGGCCAAAGCTGAAGTGCGTCTGCCGAACGGCACCATCCGTCAGGTTGGCGAATACGACGTAGCCGTGCACCTGCACAGCGACGTTGAAGCCACCGTACGTGTGGTCGTCGTAGCTGCCTAAGCTGCGCTGACTGGCTAGCCCCCTGCGGGCCAGCCGGTTAACATCGGGCACGGTCCTGTTCACTCAGGCCGTGCCCTTTGTCTTTTTCATCCTCCAGAATTCTTTCGTGGCCATGAACGAGATCACCAACTCCGAACAGCTCGACCTGCAAACCGCTGCGCTGAAGGTGCCGCCGCATTCCATCGAGGCCGAACAGGCCGTGCTCGGTGGCCTGATGCTGGACAACAACGCCTGGGAGCGGGTGCTGGACCAGGTGTCCGATGGTGACTTCTACCGGCATGACCACCGCTTGATCTTCCGTGCCGTGCACAAGCTGGCCGACGCCAACCAGCCGTTCGACGTCGTGACCCTGCACGAGCAACTGGACAAGGAAGGCCTGTCGACCCAGGTCGGCGGCCTGGCGTACCTGGCGGAGCTGGCCAAGAACACCCCGTCGGTGGCCAACATCAAGGCCTACGCGGCGATCATTCGTGAGCGCGCCACGTTGCGCCAGCTGATCAGCATCAGCACCGACATCGCCGACAACGCCTTCAACCCGCAGGGGCGCGACGCCGCCGAGATTCTGGACGACGCCGAGCGGCAGATCTTCCAGATCGCCGAGGCGCGGCCAAAAACCGGTGGGCCGGTGGGCGTCAACGACCTGTTGACCATGGCCATCGACCGTATCGATACGCTGTTCAACTCCGACAGCGACATCACCGGTATCTCGACGGGGTATACCGACCTGGACGAGAAGACCAGTGGCCTGCAGGCTGCCGACCTGATCATCGTCGCCGGCCGTCCATCGATGGGTAAGACCACCTTCGCCAT
Organism: Pantoea sp. Ap-967; assembly: GCF_011752565.1. Taxonomy (GTDB): domain Bacteria; phylum Pseudomonadota; class Gammaproteobacteria; order Pseudomonadales; family Pseudomonadaceae; genus Aquipseudomonas. The sequence continues at coordinate 23,330 of NZ_VWXK01000021.1, read as the reverse complement.
GAACCTGGTGGAAAACGCCGTGTTGCGCACCGACAAGACGGTGCTGGTTTTCTCCCTCGAAATGCCAGGCGAATCGCTGATCATGCGTATGCTTTCGTCCCTGGGCCGTATCGACCAGACCAAGGTGCGTTCCGGCCAACTGGACGACGATGACTGGCCGCGCCTGACCTCGGCGGTGAACCTGCTCAACGACCGCAAGCTGTTCATCGACGATACCGCCGGTATCAGCCCCTCGGAAATGCGCGCCCGCACCCGCCGCCTGGCCCGTGAGCACGGCGACATCGCCATGATCATGGTCGACTACCTGCAGCTGATGCAGATCCCAGGCTCGGCCGGTGACAACCGGACCAACGAGATTTCCGAGATTTCCCGTTCCCTCAAGGCCCTGGCCAAGGAATTCAATTGCCCGGTCATCGCCCTGTCGCAGTTGAACCGTTCCCTGGAACAGCGCCCGAACAAACGCCCGGTGAACTCCGACTTGCGTGAATCCGGTGCAATCGAGCAGGACGCCGACGTCATCATGTTCGTGTACCGCGACGAGGTGTACCACCCCGAAACCGAGCACAAGGGCGTGGCGGAAATCATCATCGGTAAACAGCGTAACGGCCCCATCGGCTTCGTGCGCCTGGCGTTCATCGGCAAGTACACCCGCTTCGAAAACCTTGCCCCGGGCATGTACAACTTCGACGACGACGAATAAAGGCTACTCGATCACCCTGTGGGAGCGGGCTTGCCCGCGAATGCGATGGTGGGCTCACTGCCGCATTCGCGGGCAAGCCCGCTCCTACAGGGTGATGTGGCAACTTCCCGACCTGAGCCAGGCAGTTGCGCCTCATGAATCCGACAGCCATCGTCGGATTTGGTCAAAATTTGTGCTATATTCCGCGCCCGCGATTTCCCTGCACACCAAAAACCGGTCACTGACATGCAAGCAGCCAAACCACTCTACGACTATCCCAAGTACTGGGCCGAATGCTTCGGGCCAGCGCCTTTCCTGCCGATGAGCAGGGAGGAGATGGATCAGCTCGGCTGGGATTCCTGCGACATCATCATCGTGACCGGGGATGCCTACGTCGACCACGCCTCGTTCGGCATGGCCATCATCGGCCGCCTGCTGGAGGCCCAGGGCTTCCGCGTGGGCATCATCGCCCAGCCGAACTGGCAGTCCAAAGACGACTTCATGAAGCTCGGCGAGCCGAACCTGTTCTTCGGCGTCGCGGCTGGCAACATGGACTCGATGATCAACCGCTATACCGCGGACAAGAAAATCCGCTCCGACGATGCCTACACCCCCGGTGGCCTGGCGGGCAAGCGCCCGGACCGCGCCAGCCTGGTGTACAGCCAGCGTTGCAAGGAAGCTTACAAGCACGTACCCATCGTGCTCGGTGGCATCGAGGCCTCGCTGCGCCGCATCGCGCACTATGACTACTGGCAGGACAAGGTTCGCCACTCGATCCTGATCGACGCCAGCGCCGACATCCTGCTGTACGGCAACGCCGAGCGGGCCATCGTCGAAGTGGCCCAGCGCCTGTCCCAGGGCGAGAGCATCGAAAAGATCACCGACGTGCGCGGCACCGCCTTCGTGCGCCGTGACACGCCACAGGGCTGGTACGAAATCGACTCTACCCGTATCGACCGCCCGGGCCGCGTCGACAAGATCATCAACCCGTACGTGAACACCCAGGACACCCAGGCCTGCGCCATCGAGCAGGCCAAGGGCGACCAGGAAGACCCGAACGAAGCCAAGGTGGTGCAGATTCTCGACAGCCCGAGCGTGACCCGGGAGAAGTCGGTGATCCGCCTGCCGTCGTTCGAGAAAGTGCGTAACGACCCCGTGCTCTATGCCCACGCCAACCGCGTGCTGCACCTGGAAACCAACCCGGGCAACGCCCGCGCCCTGGTGCAGAAGCACGGCGAAGTGGATGTGTGGTTCAACCCGCCACCCATTCCGATGACCACCGAGGAAATGGACTACGTGTTCGGCATGCCCTACGCGCGTATTCCGCACCCGGCCTATGGCAAGGAGCGCATCCCGGCCTACGAGATGATCCGCTTCTCGGTCAACATCATGCGTGGCTGCTTCGGTGGTTGCACCTTCTGCTCGATCACCGAGCACGAAGGCCGCATCATCCAGAACCGCTCCCACGAGTCGATCCTGAACGAGATCGAGGAGATGCGTGACAAGGTGCCTGGCTTCACCGGCGTGGTTTCCGACCTTGGCGGCCCGACCGCCAACATGTACCGCATCGCCTGCAAGAGCCACGACATCGAGAAGCACTGCCGCAAGCCGTCGTGCGTGTTCCCGGGCATCTGCGAGAACCTCAACACCGACCACAGCTCGCTGATCGAGCTGTACCGCAAGGCCCGTGCCCTGCCGGGGGTGAAGAAGATCCTGATTGCCTCGGGCCTGCGCTACGACCTGGCCGTGGAATCGCCGGAGTACGTCAAGGAACTGGTGACCCACCACGTGGGCGGCTACCTGAAGATTGCCCCGGAGCACACCGAGCGTGGCCCGCTGGACAAGATGATGAAGCCGGGCATCGGCACCTACGACCGCTTCAAGCGCATGTTCGAGAAGTTCTCGAAGGAAGCGGGCAAGGAGCAGTACCTGATTCCGTACTTCATCGCCGCCCACCCAGGCACCACCGACGAAGACATGATGAACCTGGCCCTGTGGCTCAAGGGCAACGGTTTCCGCGCCGACCAGGTGCAGGCGTTCTACCCATCGCCCATGGCCTCGGCCACGGCCATGTACCACTCGGGCAAGAACCCGCTGCGCAAGGTGACTTACAAGAGCGAAGGGGTGGAGATCGTCAAGAGCGAGGAGCAGCGCCGCCTGCACAAGGCGTTCCTGCGCTACCACGATCCGAAGGGTTGGCCGATGCTGCGTGAAGCGCTGGAGCGCATGGGCCGCGCTGACCTCATCGGGCCGGGCAAGCACCAGTTGATTCCGCTGCACCAGCCGCAGACCGACTCGTACCAGAGCGCACGGCGCAAGAACTCGACGCCTGCCGGTAGCCACAAGGTGGCCAAGGAGCAGAAGATCCTCACCCAGCACACCGGCCTGCCGCCGCGTGCCAGCGATGGCAGCAAGCCGTGGGACAAGCGCGAGAAAGCCAAGGCCGAAGCCTTTGCCCGCAACCAGCAGGCGGCCAAGGAGCGCAAGGAAGCAGCCAAGGGTGGCGGCGGCAAGGGCAAGAAGCCGCGCCAGCCGGTGATTCCGCGCTGATTCCTCGGGGCCGCCTTGCGGCCCATCGCGACCTGCGGTCGCTCCTACCAGATGGGTGCATTCCCTGTAGGAGCGACCGCAGGTCGCGATCGAACCGCACAGCGGTTCGAAATCAATCAGGCTTCCGGTCGACCCACTTCGGCAACACCGGCGATTCGAACCGCTCCATCCCATCCAGCAGCTCATCCGCCTGCTGGGCCAGCAGCAACATCGCCCGATGCTGCGGCCTTACGAAACCTTCTTCGACGATATGGTCGAGGAACCCGCCAAGTTTCTCATAGAAACCGTTCACATCGAGCAGCCCCAGCGGTTTGGCGTGATAGCCCAGTTGCCCCCAGGTCCAGACCTCGAACAGCTCCTCCAGCGTGCCCAGGCCACCCGGCAGGGCGATGAAGGCATCGCTCAGCTCGGCCATGCGCGCCTTGCGTGCGTGCATGCCGTCGACCACTTCCAGGCGGCTCAGGCCCTTGTGGCCGATTTCAGCGTTCATCAGGCTTTGCGGAATCACCCCGATCACCTCGCCGCCAGCGGCCTTGGCGGCGTCGGCAACGGTGCCCATCAGGCCCACCGCGCCACCGCCGTAGACCAGGGTCAGGCCACGGCGGGCAATGGCCTGGCCAAGGGCGACCGCCGCTTCACGGTAGGCCGGGTTGGCACCGATGCTGGCGCCACAGAACACACAAACGGAACGTACAGGCATTGCTCATCTCCAGTCACTCAGGGTGACAGGGTACGGCGCATGGCCGCCGCTTCCAAGGCGAGGCTCACTCCGGCCGGGAGAATTCGCAACTGGCGCCGGTGGCCCCGTGGGCGTAGGCGGCAAGCAGGCTGTTCATGAAATTTGCGAGGGACATTGGCGTTGCTCCTAAATGAGAGGTTGTCCCATCGTCTATTAAAAGGGCATGATGTGCTCTTAGATTGGTTGTATACAATCCATTGAACAATTCTACTGGCTGGCCGATTGACACCCCCTTGACCCATATCAGCAAGGGGCTGAACGGTTTCAGGCAGTCTCGCAATTGATAAAACCCTGCCAAGGAGATTCATGATGTTTGCGAAAGCTGTAGCGGTATCCCTGCTGACCCTCGCCAGCGCCTCCGTCTTCGCCGCCGAGTGCTCGGTCACCGTCGACTCGACCGACCAGATGTCCTACACCAGCAAGGAATTCACCGTAGACAAGAGCTGCAAGGAATTCACCGTCAAGCTGACCCACTCCGGCAGCCTGCCGAAGAACGTCATGGGGCATAACCTGGTCATCTCCAAGACTGCCGACATGCAAGGCATCGCCACCGAAGGCATGAGCCAAGGCCTGGACAAGGACTACATCAAGGCCGACAACGCCAATATCATCGCCCACACCAAGATGATCGGCGCGCCGGAGAAAGAAACCGAAGTGAAGTTCGACACTTCCAAGCTGGAAGCCGGTGGTGACTACAGCTTCTTCTGCACCTTCCCGGGCCACATCTCGATGATGAAGGGCAAGGTTGTAGTCAAGTAATGCGGTATGGGAGGGCTTTGCCCTCCATTCGCGGGGCAAGCCCGCTCCTACAAGGAGCGGGCTTGCCCCGCGAAGCTTTTCAAGGCGCGAACGGCAGTTCGCGCTTGTGCTGGGTCTTGCGGTAGGTGGCGACGATGATGTCGAAGGCTGCCTGGTCCACCGGCAACCCATGCAGGAAGGCATCGATCTGCTGGTAGGTCACGCCGTGTGACGCTTCGTCCGGCTTGCCGGGCTCCAGGTCTTCCAGGTCTGCAGTCGGCACCTTTTCAACCAGGGCCTCGGGGGCGCCAAAGCTGCGCGCAATCGCCCGCACCTGGTTCTTCACCAGCCCGCTCAGCGGCGCCAGGTCGCAGGCGCCATCGCCGAACTTGGTAAAGAAACCCATCACCGCTTCGGCTGCGTGGTCAGTGCCGATCACCAGGCCCGCGCGAGCGCCGGCGATGGTGTACTGGGCGACCATGCGCGTGCGCGCCTTGACGTTGCCGACCACGAAGTCCACCAGGGTTGGCGAGCCATTCTTCAGCTCCACCACCTCGGCGGCCAAGGCCCGCACTGCCGGTGCGATGTCGACGGTGTGCACCTCATCGGCCTTGATCACCTCCAGGCAGGCCTGGGCATCGTGTTCGTCATGCTGCACCTGGTAGGGCAGGCGCACGGCAATGAAGGTGTAGGCCTTGTCCCCGGTTTCGCCGCGCAGCTCGTTGATGGCGCGCTGGGCGAGCAGGGCCGCGGTCAGCGAGTCGACGCCGCCGCTGATGCCCAGCACCAGGGTCTTGAGCCGGGCGTTGGCCAGGCAGTCCTTGATGAACGCCACGCGCCGGGCAACTTCGGCCTCTAGCGCGGCCGCGTCGGCGAACGGCGGCTGTACCTTCAGCGCCTGGGCAATCTCTTGCTGAACCGCTTGCATGGGTTACTCCTTGCTGGGGACTTTGAATACATGACGCATGTAGGCCACGAAGTTTTCGTCGCGGCACTGGGTCTTGGCGGCTTCATCGGAAATCTTCGCCACCGGCGAGCCGTTGCAGTCGGTCATTTTAAGCACGATGTTCATCGGCGCCACACCAGGAATGTCGCAGGTGAGGTTGGTGCCGATGCCGAAGCTGACATTGATGCGCCCGCGCAGGGCACGGAAGATCTCCAGTGAACGAGTCAGGTTCAGGCCATCGGAGAACACCAGGGTCTTGGTCATCGGGTCGATACCCAGTTTCTGGTAATGGGCGATGGCCTTTTCCGCCCAGGCCACCGGCTCGCCCGAGTCATGGCGCAGGCCGTCGAACAGCTTGGCGAAGTACAGGTCGAAATCGCCAAGGAAGGCATCCATGGTGATGCAGTCGGTCAGGGCGATGCCGAGCAGGCCGCGGTACTCGCGAACCCAGCAGTCCAGGGCGGCGATCTGGCTGTCGATCAGCCGCGGGCCGAGCTGCTGGTGGGCCATGATCCATTCGTGGGCCATGGTGCCCAGCGGCTTGATATCCAGTTTCCATGCCAGGTCGACGTTGCTGGTGCCGACGAAACGGCCCGGGAAACCGTCGCGCAGCACTGTCACCACCTCTTCCTGCACGCGGCTGGAAAAGCGCCGGCGGGTGCCGAAGTCGGCCACTTGCAGGTCGGCCAGCTCATCGTCGCTGGCGTGGGCGCGCAGCCAGTCGAACTTGCGCTGCAGTTGGTCGCGGGCCTCACTCAGGCGCATGCGCGGGTGCAGGTGGCGGTTGCGCACTTCGCTGATGATCGCCAGCAGCGGCACCTCGAACAGAATCACATGCAGCCACGGGCCCTTCAGGCGCAGGAACAACTGGTCGTTTTCGATGCCGATACGCACGTAGCGCAGGTTGAAGCGGAACAGGCGCAGAAAGCGCAGGAAGTCGGGCTTGAGGAAACTGATGCGTTCGAGAAAGGCCAGCTGGCCATCATCGAGGGTGAGGTCGCTGAGCAGTTCCAGCTGGTGGCGGATTTCGCCGAGGTAGGGCCGCAGGTCCTCGCCGTTGCGGCAGCGGAACTCCCATTCCACGTCGGCGTCCGGGTAGTTGTGCAGCACGGCCTGCATCATGGTGAGCTTGTAGAAATCGGTGTCGAGCAGGTTGTGCACGATGCGCTCGGCGAATGCGCTCTCGCTCATCAAAAGGGCTCCAGAAGCGGCGAATGGCGGACATTGTGCCAGTCTTTTGGAGTTTGTTGTGCCTGGGCCGGCCTCTTCGCGGGCAAGCCCGCTCCCACAGAGGCCGCGTAATAGCCAAATCGGGTGTTTTTTCGTGCAGCAGCTAGCCTTTAAACGGTGCCGCCTGTAGCAGTCGCGCACCAGCGGTGTGCACTTCGGTGACGTCGACTGTTACAGGGCGGTTGCACGTTAACACTTGCCAGGGTTGCAATGATGGCACTCGATGGTTGCTCCTTGTCTGTACGAGTGGTGGCGCCTGCCGCGTGGCAGACGGTTGCACGCTCAGTAAAGAGAAGGCCGTCGGTCGTCTCGCGGTCATCGGCAGTGTGTGATTTCCCGGAAGACAAAACCCATGGCACGGCCCTTGCTCAGAGCACAGGGCTGAGAAGTTGTAGTGCCAACCAAAAAAAACTCTAGGAGCACCACCTCATGTCGCAGACGTTTTACAAGAAAGGTTTCCTGGCCCTGGCCATCGCCACGGCCGTGGGTGTTTCTTCGTATGTTCAGGCCGACGTCAAGATCGGCGTCGCGGGCCCGATGACCGGGGCCAACGCAGCGTTTGGCGAGCAGTACATGAAAGGTGCGCAGGCAGCGGCCGACAAAATCAACGCCGCCGGTGGCATCAACGGCGAGAAGATTGTGCTGGTCAAAGGCGATGACGCCTGCGAGCCGAAGCAGGCCGTGGCCGTGGCCAACCGCCTGGTCGACCAGGACAAAGTGATCGGCGTGGTCGGCCACTTCTGCTCTTCCAACACCATCCCGGCGTCCGAGGTGTACGGCGATGCCGGGGTTATCGCGATCACCCCAGGCTCCACCAACCCGCAGGTGACTGAGCGTGGGTTGACCGCCATGTTCCGCATGTGCGGCCGGGACGACCAGCAGGGCATCGTTGCCGGCGACTACATCGTCGACGTGCTCAAAGGCAAAAAGGTCGCGGTGATCAACGACAAAGATACCTATGGCAAGGGCCTGGCTGATGCCACCGCGGCGCAGTTGACCAAGCGGGGAGTGAAGCCGGTCTTGGAAGAGGGCCTGACGCGAGGCGAGAAAGATTTCAGCGCTTTGGTCACCAAGATCCGTGCCGCTGGTGCCGATGTCGTCTACTTCGGTGGCCTGCACCCCGAGGCCGGCCCGCTGGTCCGCCAACTGCGCGAGCAGGGCCTCAAGGACGTCAAGTTCATGTCCGACGACGGTGTCGTCACCGATGAACTGGTGGCCACCGCCGGTGGCGCCCAGTTCGTTGACGGCGTGTACATGACGTTCGGCGCCGACCCGCGCCTTCTGCCGGAAAGCAAGGCAGTGGTCGAGGAGTTCCGCAAGGCCGGTACCGAGCCTGAAGGCTACACCCTCTATGCCTACGCTTCGATCCAGGCGCTGGCCGCAGGCTTCAATGGCGCCAAGTCGAACAAGGGCGAAGACGCCGCCAAGTGGCTCAAGTCGCACCCGGTCGAAACCGTCATGGGCAAGAAGGAGTGGAACGAAAAAGGTGACCTGAAAGTCTCCGACTACGTGGTCTACCAGTGGGATGCCCAAGGCAAGTACCACCAGCTGGAAAAACAAAAATAACAACGGCCGCCGGCCCGGGGGCCATGCGCCCGGGCCTACGCCCCGCGGTACCTGTCTTTATTCGTAGATCTGCACAGTTCTGCGCTGCGAGGGCCGCTTTATCCGAGGCCCGCCGTGGTCGGCGCTCGTGCAATCTCCATCAGGTGAGATTGCGTTATGGATGGTATTTTCCTGCAGCAACTGGTCAATGGCCTGACCCTCGGGTCGGTCTATGGCCTGATCGCCATCGGCTACACAATGGTCTATGGCATCATCGGCATGATCAACTTCGCGCACGGCGAGGTGTACATGATCTCTGCGTACCTCGCGGCGATCAGCCTGGCATTGCTGGCCTACTTCGGTATCGAATCCTTTCCGCTGCTGATGCTCGGTACGCTGTTGTTCACCGTGGTCGTCACCGGCGTCTATGGCTTCACCATCGAGCGCATCGCCTACAAACCCTTGCGCAACTCCACCCGCCTGGCACCTTTGATCAGTGCCATCGGCATCTCGTTGATCCTGCAGAACTACGCGCAGATCAGCCAGGGTGCCCGCCAGCAAGGCGTACCGACCCTGCTTGAAGGGGCCTGGCGGGTGAACGTAGGCAGCGGGTTCGTACAGCTCACCTATACCAAGGTGTTCATCCTGGTGGCGGCTTTCGTCGGCATGGCCTTGCTCACCTACGTGATCAAGTACACCAAGCTCGGCCGCATGTGCCGGGCTACCCAGCAAGACCGCAAGATGGCGTCGATTCTGGGCATCAACACCGACCGAGTGATTTCCTACGTATTCGTCATCGGCGCGGTGATGGCGGCGTTGGCCGGGGTGCTGATTACGCTGAACTACGGCACCTTCGACTTCTACGCAGGCTTCATCATCGGCATCAAGGCCTTCACCGCCGCGGTGCTCGGCGGCATCGGTTCGCTGCCTGGGGCCATGCTTGGCGGGATCATCCTGGGGATTTCCGAGTCGCTGTTCTCTGGCCTGATCAACTCCGACTACAAGGACGTATTCAGCTTCTCGCTGCTGGTGCTGATCCTTATCTTCCGCCCCCAAGGCCTGCTGGGTCGCCCGCTCGTGGCTAAGGTGTGAACATGTCGATTGCCAAAATTGCTTCTGCCTCCGAAACCAAGGGTTTCGACCTCAAACGCAGTGTGCTCGAAACCCTCGTCGCCGGCCTGCTGGCGCTGATCGTCTTCGGCCCCATCGTCGGCGTGGTGCTCGACGGCTACACCTTCAATGCCGAGCCGCGCCGGGTGGCGTGGCTGGTTGGCGGGGTGATGCTCGGGCGCTTCCTGCTCAGCCTCTACGTGCAAACCCCTGCTGGCCGGCGCATGCTCGAAGGCTTCGACAGCGGTGGGTCGGGCGTACACGTCAATTCACCAGACTACAAGTCGCGGTTGCGTTACATCATCCCGGCGCTGGTGGTGATCGCCATCATCTTCCCGGTGTTCGCCAACAAGTACCTGCTGACCGTGGTCATCCTCGGCCTGATCTACGTGCTGCTGGGCCTGGGCCTGAACATCGTGGTGGGCCTGGCCGGGCTGCTCGACCTCGGCTACGTGGCGTTCTATGCCATCGGCGCCTACGGCCTGGCGCTGGGCTACCAGTACCTGGGGCTGGGTTTCTGGACCGTGCTGCCGCTGGCGGCCATCGCCGCAGCGCTGGCGGGGTGCATACTGGGCTTTCCGGTGTTGCGCATGCACGGTGACTACCTGGCGATCGTGACCCTGGGCTTTGGTGAAATCATTCGCCTGGTGCTGAACAACTGGCTGTCGTTCACCGGCGGGCCGAACGGCATGCCGGCGCCGTCGCCGACGTTCTTCGGCCTGGAGTTCGGCCGCCGGGCCAAGGATGGCGGGGTGCCGATCCACGAGTTCCTGGGCATCGACTACAACGCCAACCTCAAGTTCGTGTTCATCTACGCGGTGTTGTTCCTGGTCGTGCTGGCGGTGCTGTACATCAAGCACCGGCTGACCCGCATGCCAGTTGGCCGCGCCTGGGAAGCGCTGCGCGAAGACGAGATCGCCTGCCGTTCGATGGGCCTGAACCATGTGCTGGTCAAACTCTCGGCGTTCACCCTGGGCGCCTCCACCGCCGGCCTTGCCGGGGTGTTCTTCGCCACCTACCAGGGCTTCGTCAACCCGTCGTCGTTCACCTTCTTCGAGTCGGCGCTGATCCTCGCCATCGTCGTGTTGGGCGGCATGGGCTCGACGGTGGGCGTGGTGATCGCGGCCTTCGTGCTGACCGTGGCCCCGGAGCTGCTGCGCAGCTTCTCGGAGTACCGCGTGCTGCTGTTCGGCGTGCTGATGGTGCTGATGATGATCTGGCGCCCGCGTGGCCTGATCCGCATCAGCCGCACCGGTGTAACCCCGCGTAAAGGAGTGGCGCCATGAGCGATGAAATCATTCTCTCGGTCGACAACCTGATGATGCAGTTCGGCGGCATCAAGGCGCTCAGCGACGTCAGCCTGAAGGTCAAGCGCAACCAGATCTTCGCCCTGATCGGCCCCAACGGCGCCGGCAAAACCACGGTGTTCAACTGCCTCACCGGCTTCTACAAGGCCAGCGGTGGGCGCATCGAGCTGAACGTGCGGGGCAGCCACACCAACGTCATCCAGCTGCTGGGCGAGCGCTTCCAGGCGGCCGATTTCGTGTCGCCGGCGCGCTTTGCCAGCCGCCTGTACTACAAGATGTTCGGCGGCACGCACCTGGTCAACCGCGCAGGTTTGGCGCGTACCTTCCAGAACATTCGCCTGTTCAAGGAAATGTCGGTGGTGGAAAACCTGCTGGTGGCCCAGCACATGTGGGTCAACCGCAACCTGCTGGCCGGGGTGCTCAATACCAAGGCCTTCCGCAAGGCTGAGAGCGATGCCCTGGACCACGCCTTCTATTGGCTGGAGGTGGTCGACCTGGTGGACTGCGCCAACCGCCTGGCCGGCGAGCTTTCCTATGGCCAGCAGCGGCGCCTGGAAATTGCCCGGGCCATGTGCACGCGGCCGAAGATCATCTGCCTGGACGAGCCTGCCGCCGGCCTCAACCCGCAGGAAACCGAAGCCCTGAGCCGCATGATCCGCGTGCTGCGCGACGAGCACGACATCACCGTGGTGCTGATCGAACACGACATGGGCATGGTCATGAGCATTTCCGACCATATCGTGGTGCTCGACCACGGCAACGTCATCGCCGAAGGCGCACCGCAGGACATCCGCCACAACCCGACGGTGATCGCCGCCTACCTGGGTGCCGACGAAGAGGAGCTGGTATGAGTGCACCCATTCTGGAACTGAAGGACCTGGACGTGTTCTACGGGCCGATCCAGGCGCTGAAAAAGGTTTCGATGCACATCAACGAGGGCGAGACGGTGAGCCTGATCGGCGCCAACGGGGCCGGCAAGTCGACCCTGCTGATGTCGATCTTCGGCCAGCCGCGCGCGGCGTCGGGGCATATCGTGTACCGCGGCACCGACATCACCCGCAAGTCGTCCCACTACATCGCCTCCAACGGTATCGCCCAGTCGCCGGAGGGGCGCCGGGTGTTCCCGGACATGACGGTGGAGGAGAACCTGATGATGGGCACCATCCCCATCGGCGACAAGTATGCCGGCGAGGACATGCAGCGCATGTTCGAGCTGTTTCCTCGGCTCAAGGAGCGGCGCAACCAGCGGGCCATGACCATGTCCGGTGGCGAGCAGCAGATGCTGGCCATCGCCCGGGCGCTGATGAGCCGGCCGAAGTTGCTGCTGCTCGACGAACCGTCGCTGGGGCTGGCGCCGATCGTGGTGAAGCAGATCTTCGCCACCCTGCGGGAACTGGCCAAGACCGGGATGACCATCTTCCTGGTGGAGCAGAACGCCAACCATGCCTTGAAGCTGTCGGACCGGGCCTATGTGATGGTCAACGGGCAGATTCGCATGAGCGGCACGGGGCAGGAACTGCTGGTCAATGAAGAGGTGCGCAGCGCCTACCTTGGCGGGCACTGAGCCGCCTTCGGGGGCCGCAAAGCGGCCCCCGGTCCAATGTGGACAACTTGTCGCATATCTTTCTCGACCCACTCGACGATCCCTTCGCAAGCCCTTGTTTCCACAGGTTGAATCTTTTCCACGATTAATGTGGAACCGCCTGTGGAAAACATGGTGGCACCTCGCTCAAACCCGCTAATTCAAAGGCCTGCAAGGCGCTGTTCATATTTTGATCAGTTGCCCCTTGTGGATGATTTTCATAGGATTTTCTGCACAGCTGGGGCGTGCCGTCTGGCACTTTGCAAGCTGTGGATAACTCTGTGAAAAAGCCTTGGACAGACCGCTGCAGGCGGCATCCTTGAAAGCGTTGCGCCATCACCTGAAGATATCCACCGACTGTATTTCGCTGAAAGGGTTCCGCGTGGCGGGCAAGTTGCCCCCAATCCGTGGGGAAAGCCCTGTGGATAACGTGCGCATAGCTGGCGTTGAGCCCTCTACAGCAAGGGTTTGCGGCATATGAACAAAAAATGAACAGCTGCCCGAATGGCTTGCTGCCAAGGCCTGGGGCGGGCATGCTGCAAAGCTGCCGAATACAATCCACCGTGAGGAAACAGAGCATGACGTCCACCGTATTCATCACTGGCGCAACTTCCGGTTTCGGTGAGGCCACTGCCCGCCGCTTTGCCGACGCCGGCTGGAAGCTGGTGCTCACTGGTCGCCGCAAGGAACGCCTGGACGCCCTGTGCGCCGAACTGTCGGCCAAGACCGAGGTGCACGGCCTGGTGCTCGATGTGCGTGACCGCAAGGCCATGGAGCAAGCCATCGCCACCCTGCCGGCCGGCTTCGACAAGCTGCGCGGCCTGGTCAACAACGCGGGCCTGGCCCTGGGGGTGGACGCGGCGCAGAACTGCAGCCTGGACGACTGGGAAACCATGGTCGACACCAACATCAAGGGCCTGATGTTCACCACCCGCTTGCTGCTGCCACGCCTGATCGCCCACGGCCGTGGTGCGTCGATCCTCAACGTGGGCTCCGTGGCGGGCAATTACCCGTACCCGGGCAGCAACGTCTATGGCGGCACCAAGGCCTTTGTTGGCCAGTTCTCGCTGAGCCTGCGCTGCGACCTGCGCGGCACTGGCGTGCGGGTGAGCAACATCGAGCCGGGGCTGTGTGAAAGCGAATTCTCGCTGGTGCGCCACGGCGGTGACCAGGCCAAGTATGACGCCACCTATGCGGGCGCCGAGCCGATCCAGCCGCAGGACATTGCCGAGACCATTTTCTGGATTCTCAACCAGCCGGCGCACATCAACATCAACAGCCTTGAGCTGATGCCGGTGCGCCAGGATTTTGCGGGATTGTCGATCGACCGTTCGAACAACGGCTGATTGCTGTAATTGGGGCCGCTTTGCGGCCCATCGCGAGCTTTGCTCGCTCCTACAGGGACAGCACTGACCTTGTAGGAGCGAGCAAAGCTCGCGAAGGCGTCAGCCCAGGCGCTGCAACCCTTCCAGGCAGGTCGCCAGGTGATAAGGCGTAGTCGATGGCATGTCATGCCGGCTCACCGCCCCCTCACCATCCCGGCACTCATGCCAGCCGCCCTCGTGCAGGAACTGCTGCTCCATCGCCTTCAACTGGGTGTGCAGCCTTTGTTCATGCCCCGGGCGCAACACCAACGCCCGCAGGTACTCCGCCTGCGCCCACACCCGCTGGGTAGCATCGAGCACCGTGCCATCCACATCGAGCATCGCCAACACTGCGCCGTTCCTTACCCCGCACTGCTCGGCATAGCCGAACGCCCGGTCGATGGACCCATGCAGCGCCGTACCGCGCAGCAGTGGCGACGTCTCCAGCAAGTAGAACCACTCGAACTGGTGCCCCGGTTCGAACCAGTTATCCACAGCTCCGCGCGGTTTTTCCAGCATCAGCCCGTGCAGCGGCTCGATGAAGTGTGCTTGCAGGGCTGTGCACAGTTGCAGCAACGACTGCTGCACGTGCTCGTCCTCGCGCACCGCCAGCACTTGCAGGAAGGCCTCGGCCAGGTGCATCTGCGGGTTCTGCAGCGGGCCGCTGCCAAGGTCGGCCCAGTCTTCGCCCAGGCTGGCTTCATACAGGCCATCATCCCGGGCGAACTGCTCGTCGATCACTTCCAGGGCGGCGTTCAGCGTGGCTTCCACCAGGCCTTCGCCGACCTTGCCCAGGTAATGGGCGCAGGCGAAAACGATGAAGGCGTGGGTGTAGAGGTCCTTGCGCCGGTCCAGCGGCTGGCCGTTGGCGTCGATGCTGTAGAACCAGCCGCCGTGCTCGGCGTCGTGGAAGTGCTTCTGCAGCGAGCGGAACAGCGCCGCCGCCCGCTCGGCAGCGCCCGGTTGCTCGATGCGGCTGCTGAACAGGTAGAGCTGGCGGGCGCAGGCCATGGCCCGGTAGCGCTGCACCGGCAGTGGGCGGTGCTGGGCGTCCAGGGCTTCGTAGGGCAGCGCCATTTCGGCGTTCCAGCCCGGGCCTTGCCACAGCGGCACGATACGGTCGGCGAAGTGCTGGTTGAAACGGGCCAGTTCCGGCGGGGTAGGGCGGGGGTTGGGCATGTGGGCGCTCGTCGCATTCGGGCAGGGCGCCATGGTAGCAGAACTGGGGTTCTCGGTTGCCTGTGCCGGCCTCTTCGCGGGGCAAGCCCGCTCCTACACACGCGAAGGGGCCGGCACAGGCGAGCGATCAGCCCCGGTTACCCAACCCCTGCCAATGCCGCGCCCCCACGAAAATGAAGCGCAACTGCTGGGTGATCTTTTCCTGCGCGCTCAGCGCCTGTGGATAACCTGCCTCCGGACTGTCGATCAGCTCTGGCAGGGTGGCGAACACGGTCTTCACCACCAGGTCGGCCATTACCGCCAGCGCCGCGCTGTCCAGGTGTTGCCAACGCTTCATGCGGGCAAGGTCGGTGGCCAGGTCGTCGCTGATGTCCTGGCGCAGGCGGGCAATGGCCTGGCGCACGGGCAGGGAGCCGCCGTACTGCTCGCGGGCCAGGAACAGGAACTGGGCACGGTGGGCAGCCACCACGTCGAGAAAGATGCGCACCGACGCATCGGTGATGCCGCCCAGTTCGAACTCGTTGTGCCGCACCAGGCGGATGGTCTGGCGGAAGGTGGTGTCCACCTCGGCCACCAGAGCCAGGCCCAGGGCGTCCATGTCGGTGAAATGGCGGTAGAAACCGGTGGGCACGATGCCGGCGGCCTTGGCCACTTCGCGCAGGCTGATGCTGCCAAAGCCACGGCCGCTCTGCATGAGCAGGCAGGCAGCGTCCAGCAGGGCCTGGCGGGTCTGTAGCTTCTGTTCGGCGCGCGGCAGCATGGGGCGGGATTCTGTGACGATGAGGCTGGGCACTCTAGATAAAAAAACGAAGCCCGGTCAATGGACCGGGCTTGGAGGGGAGCAGGCGTTGTGTTTTAGGTTGTTCTTTTCGGCCATGGCGATCAGCTCACATGGCTGATTTCGACCAGGCGATCAGAACCACCTTCAGCCACGCGGCCACTGCGTTCGATCAGGCGATCCGAGCCACCTTCGGCAACGCGGCCAGTACGCTCGATCAGGCGATCCGAGCCACCCTCGGCAACGCGGCCAGTACGCTCGATCAGGCGATCGGAGCCACCTTCGGCGACACGGCCACTGCGTTCGATCAAGCGGTCCGAGCCACCTTCGGCAACGGTTTTCAGCGGCTGGGCGACTTCAGCTGCGCTGGAGCGCAATTCGGCGGTCAGGTGCTGGTCGGCTGCCGGCAGGGCAAAGGCATTGGCGGCAAGTATGGACAGGGTCAGGGTCAGCAGGGTGCGTTTCATGGTTCGGTGCTCCTCTGGGGGGCTGGAAAGTGGGTACGAAGCCAATGCTACGCGCGGCGCCGCCAGAGAGAAGTTCATCCGGGTAATGGTAACAATCGACGGTATTGATAGCGTTTGCCGATGGCTCTAGCACAGTGGTCATGGGCTGCTTGATGGCTTTTTGCCGCCAGTGCGGCAGAGGGGCAGTACGGCTGCGGCCAAGGGAAAAGCTGGGAAAAGCGCCAGGAAAACTTCGCTATCATGGGCCTTGTCGATAAAACCCTGCGGGTTTTCATCAGTCCCAGATACTAAGTGCCATCGCTACGCCCGTTTTGTGCCATGTCGTCAGGAGAATCACGCAATGACGCGCCCCGCCAGAATCCTTGTCTGGACCTTAGCCACCCTGTTGACCCTGCTGGCGATCCTGGTCGTGGTCATCGCCACCTTCGACTGGAACCGCGTCAAGCCGCTGCTCAACGAGAAGGTTTCCGAGGCCTTGCACCGGCCGTTCGCGATCAACGGCAACCTCGCCGTGCACTGGCGCACCGAGCCTGAGGAGGGCGGCTGGCGTGCCTGGGTGCCCTGGCCGCACTTCATCGCCGAAGACCTGACCCTGGGCAACCCCGACTGGCTCAAGGAGCCGCAGATGGTCGGCCTTGAGCGCGTGGAGTTTCGCCTGGCGCCGCTGCCGCTGCTGCTGCAGCAGATCAGCATTCCGCGCATCGACCTGACCCGGCCTACCGCCAGCCTCACCCGCCTGGCCGATGGCCGCGCCAACTGGACCTTCGACTTCGGCCCCAAGGACGAGAACGCAGAGCCGTCCAAGTGGCAGCTGGACATCGGCGCCATCGGCTTCGACCAGGGCAATGTCAGCTTCGATGACCAAACCTTGAAAACCAGCATGAAGGTGCAGGTCGACCCGCTGGGCAAGCCGATTCCGTTCAGCGACATCGTCGGCAAGGCCAGTGCCGAGAAGGCCGGTGGTGCCCAGGACTACGCCTTTGGCTTCAAGGCCGACGGTCGCTACAAGGGTCAGCCGGTGTCCGGCACCGGCAAGATCGGCGGCCTGTTGGCGCTGCAGGATGCCAAGCAGCCGTTCCCGTTGCAGGCCGACGTGCGCATTGCCGATACCCATGTGGTGCTGGCCGGCACCCTGACCGACCCGCGCAACCTCGGCGCCCTCGACCTGCGCCTGCGCCTGTCCGGGGCGAGCCTGGGCAACCTCTACCCGCTCACCGGCGTGACCTTGCCCGATACCCCAGCCTACGCCACCGACGGGCGCCTCAGCGCCAACCTGCATGCCGCCCAGGGCGCGACCTTCAATTACCAGGGCTTCAACGGCAAGATCGGCAACAGTGACATCCACGGCGACCTGGGCTTCGTCGCCAGCCAGCCACGGCCCAAGCTCAGCGGCAACCTGGTGTCCAACCAGCTGCTGTTCAAGGACCTGGCCCCCTTGATTGGCGCCGACTCCAACGCCGAGCAGAAGGCCCGCGGAGGCGCCAGCAAGCAACCGGCGAACAAGGTGCTGCCGGTGGAAGAGTTCCGCACCGAGCGCTGGCGCGCCATGGATGCCGACGTCACCTTCGCCGGCAAGCGGATCGTGCACAGCGAGCAGCTGCCGTTCAACGACCTTTCCGCCCACGTGATTCTCGACGATGGCTTGCTGCGCCTGGAACCGCTGCGCTTTGGCGTGGCCGGTGGCAACCTGGCCTCCAACATTCGCCTCGATGGCCGCAACGTGCCGTTGCAGGGGCGTGCTCAATTGACCGCACGCGGCTTCAAGCTCAAGCAGCTGTTCCCAAGCTTCGCGCCGATGCAAACCAGCTTTGGCGAGCTCAACGGTGATGCCGACATCAGCGGCCGCGGCAACTCGGTGGCGGCGCTGCTGGGCACGGCCAATGGCAACTTGCGCATGTTGATCAACGACGGCGCGATCAGCCGCAGCCTGATGGAGATCGCCGGGCTCAACGTGGGCAACTACGTGGTCGGCAAGCTGTTCGGTGATGAGGACGTGAAGATCAACTGCGCGGCTGCGGACGTGGGTGTCAAGGATGGCCTGGCGACTACCCGGTTGTTCATTTTCGATACCGAGAACGCGATCATCTACATCAACGGCACGGCCAACTTTGCCAGCGAACAGCTGGACCTGAAGATCACCCCGGAATCCAAGGGCCTGAGGTTGTTCTCGTTGCGCTCGCCACTGTACGTGCGGGGCGCGTTCGCCAAGCCCAGCGCCGGTGTACAGGCGCTGCCGCTGGCGTTGCGTGGCGCGGGGATGCTGGCGCTGGGCGTGGTGGCGGGGCCGGCGGCCGGGTTGCTGGCGCTGGTGGCGCCTAGCAGTGGCGACCAGCCTAATGAATGCACGCCGTTGTTGCAGCAGATGAAAGCCGGCAAGGCGCCGGCTGCGGTGAAAAGTCGGAAATAACGGCGGGGCCGCTTTGCGGCCCATCGCGAGCTTTGCTCGCTCCTACGGGGGGATGTGGCGTGGCGTGGTAGGAGCGAGCGCAGCTCGCGAAGCGATTACAGCCCCTGAAGCAGATCGGACATGTCGTCCGCGTGCTCTTCTTCCTGGGCCAGGATGTCTTCGAAAATGCGCCGTGTGGTCGGGTCTTTGTCGCCGATGTACTGAATGATCTCGCGGTAGCTGTCGATGGCGATGCGCTCGGCAACCAAATCCTCAAGCACCATTTCCTTCAGCGAATTGCCCGCCACGTACTGGGCATGGGAGTTCTTGGTCAGGTTGTCGGGGTTGAAGTCCGGTTCACCGCCCAACTGCACGATGCGTTCAGCCAACTTGTCGGCATGCTCGGCTTCCTGGTTGGCATGCTCCAGGAACTCGCTGGCCGCCACGCTGGCCTTGATACCGCTGGCCATGAAGTAATGGCGCTTGTAGCGCAGCACGCAGACAAGCTCCGTGGCCAGCGACTCGTTCAAAAGGCGCAGGATCTGCTCGCGGTCGGCGTGGTAGCCCTCGGTGACTGCACCTTGTTCCACGTGCTGGCGGGCGCGCTTGCGCAGGGTTTGCACATCGGTCAGTTCAACATTGCTCATGATGCTCTCCAAACAGGTTCAGGACGGTTAGCGGGGTGATCGGGAGGCTTACATGCCGTGGGCGGCCTTGCTGTCCTCTTCGCGTTGCTTGCAGGTTTTGAAACCCTTGGCGTCGACGTGGCCGGTGGCGTCGAAACGCACGTAGTAAGGCTGCTGGTGGCCGTCGCGGTTGAGGATGTAGTCGTTGCAGGTACCCCCGTGCGGCAGGTCGATGGCGTTGGACGGGCTGCCGCCGATGGCGATGACCTTCTGCATGGTCATGCCATTTTCCACCTGCTTGACCAGCGGCTCGTCACGGTAGGTGACGTGGTCCACCGGGTTCTCCGGGTGGCTGCTGCAGGCGGCCAGGGCGGCGCTTGCCAGAAGAATTGCCAGGGTCTGCTTGTACATGGTCCCGCTCCTTGCACAGGGGTTGTTCTGGTTTGGAACAACGCAGCGGCTCGGGAGTTCGATTGCGATGGTCATCGAAGCGGCGCTAGGGTTGGCCCATCGCCCATGGAAAAGGAGCTCAAGCGATGCAGCAGGAATTGGCCACGCGATACCCGTTGGTGCTGGTGCCGGGCATGCTTGGTTTCGTGCGGGTGCTGCTCTACCCGTACTGGTTCGGCATTGTCAGGGCCTTGCGCCGGGGCGGCGCGCAGGTGTTCCCGGTACAGGTTTCGCCGCTGCACGCCAGTGAAGTGCGTGGCGAGCAGTTGCTGGCGATCATCGAGGACATTTGCCAGCGCACCGGGGCGCCGAAGGTCAACCTCATTGGCCACAGCCAGGGTGCATTGACTGCGCGCTACGCGGCGGCCAAGCGGCCAGACCGGGTGGCCTCGGTCACCTCGGTGGCGGGGCCCAACCATGGCTCGGAGCTGGCCGACCACCTTGAACGCACCGCCCCTGGCGGTTCACCCCAGGGGCGCATCCTCAAGGCGCTGCTGCATGGCCTGGCGCTAGTGCTGGTGTGGCTGGAAACCGGCTGGCGCCGCGACCCCTTGCCCATCGACGTGCACGCCTCGCACCAGTCCTTGACCAGCGCTGGGGTGGCACGCTTCAACCTGGCTTATCCACAGGGGTTGCCCGACACCTGGGGCGGCGAAGGGGCCTACGAAGTGAATGGCGTGCGCTATTACTCCTGGTCCGGCACCCTGCAGCCAGGCCTCACCGACCAAGGGCGCAACCGCTTCGACGGCAGTAGCCGTTTCTGCCGCCTGTTCGCGCGCAGCTTCGTGCGGGAGAAGGGCCAGTGCGACGGCATGGTCGGGCGCTTCAGCTCGCACCTGGGCCAGGTGATTGGCGATGATTTTCCGCTCGACCACCTGGATATCGTCAACCAGTCGCTCGGCGCCGTGGGCAAGGGCGCCGAACCGGTGCGGCTGTTCACCGAGCACGCCGCACGGTTGCGGGCCGCCGGGCTCTAGCGGCGTACCGGGGTGGTCCAGCGCTCGGCCAGCACCACCCCCGCCAGGGTCAGCAGGCCGCCGACCAGGTGGTAGCTGGCCAGTTGCTCATCCAGCACGGCGGCGGCGATCAGCGCGGTCACCACCGGCAACAGGTTGAAGAACAGCGTGGTGCGGCTGGGCCCCAGGCGGTGTACCGCTTGCATCCATACCAGCGGGGCGGCCATCGAGGCCAGGACGCAGGCATACAGCACCAGGCCTGCGTTATGGGGGTTAAGCCCGGTTTTGGCCGACAGCAGGAACAACGGCAGCAACACAATGATGGCCACCAGTACTTGCAGGTACAGCAGCTGCAGCGGCGGCAGGCGCAGTTGCCATTTCTTCAGCAGGAAGCTGTACAGCGCGTAGGCCAGGGTGGCCACCAGCATCAGCAGGTCGCCACGGTTCAGGCCTTGTTCCAGCAGCACGGCGGGCTGGCCTGCGGAAACCACCTCCAGCACCCCGACGAACGACACCACGGCACCGGCCAGGGCGCCATAGCTCAGGCGCTGGCCCAGCCAGGCGATGGACAAAGCCAGCGACATGAGGGGCATCAGCGAGAGGATGATGCCCATGTTGGTGGCGCTGGTGATGCTGGCGGCGAAATAGGCCAGGCTCTGGTACACGGCCATGCCGAGGATGCCAAGCACGGCCACCTTGCCCAGGTGCGGGCGGATGGCCGCACGGTTGCGCCACACCCCTGGCAGCAGGAACGGGGTGAACAGCAGGCCGGCCAGCAGCCAGCGGTAGAAACCGATCTCGGCGGGGTGGATGGCCCCGGCGGAGAGCTTGGTGACCACGGTATTGCCGGCCCAGATGAGGATGGCGGTGAGGGGGAACAGGTAGTTCATTGGGGGAGCTCGGGTGGAAGTCGGATTGGGGCTGCTGCGCAGCCCTTCGCGGGGCAAGCCCGCTCCTACGGGTTCACCGATACTTCAGGCTAGCGGTAATCCTGTAGGAGCGGGCTTGCCCCGCGAAGGCCTTGATGGCACCTATTATCGGCGGTCTGTCGCCATCCCCCAAGCCATCGTCTATCGCTCAGCTTACCCGGCGCCAGGCCCGGGTGGGTTTGTAAGAATTCTTGTCTACACTCAGCCTGACCCCCGTGCACAGGGCGCGGAGAAAGGAGACCACTCCATGAAAATGCTGCAAATGCCCCTGCTGGTGTTGGCTGTATTGTTCAGCGCGCAAGGATTCGCCGCCACCGCTCAGCAGGAAAAAATGAAAACCTGCAACGCCGACGCCACCGCCAAAACCCTCAAGGGCGATGAGCGCAAGGCCTTCATGAGCACCTGCCTGAAGAAAGCCGAGCCGGCCAAGGCCGCCACCCAGCAGGACAAGATGAAAACCTGCAACGCCGACGCCACCACCAAGGCGCTCAAGGGCGACGCGCGCAAGGCCTACATGAGCGACTGCCTGAAGAAGAAGTGACCTGCGCCTATGCCTGTGTCCTGAAGGCTGGCAGACTGCGGGTCTTCCCGCTGTCTGCCGTCGAGGCTGTATGACTTTCACCCCCCGTCAGATCACCCTGGCCAGCCTGGTCATCGTCATGGCCGGCCTGCTCCTGGCCCTTCCGTTGAAACTGCTGCCAAGCCTGCTGGCCGGTTTGCTGGTGTTCGAGCTGGTGAACATGCTCACCCCACGCCTGCAGCCGTTGATTGCCGGGCAGCGTGCGCGCTGGTTGGCGGTGGCGCTGTTGGGTGTGCTGGTGGTCAGTGTATTGACCCTGCTGATTGCCGGTGCCTTCAGCTTCCTGCTGCACGAAGCCGAAAACCCCGGCGCGTCGCTGGACAAGTTCATGGTGCTGGTAGAGCGCGCCCGCAGCCAGTTGCCGCCGTTCATCGAAAGCTACCTGCCGGCCAGTGCGGCGGAGTTCAAGGTGGCCATCGGCGACTGGATCAAGAGCCACCTGAGCGACCTGCAACTGGTGGGCAAGGGTATGGCGCACATGTTCGTGACGCTGTTGATCGGCATGATCCTCGGCGCGATCATCGCCCTGCAGCGCATTCCCGATGTGTCTCGCCGCAAGCCATTGGCCGCCGCGCTGTTCGA
Organism: Pantoea sp. Ap-967; assembly: GCF_011752565.1. Taxonomy (GTDB): domain Bacteria; phylum Pseudomonadota; class Gammaproteobacteria; order Pseudomonadales; family Pseudomonadaceae; genus Aquipseudomonas. The sequence continues at coordinate 607 of NZ_VWXK01000021.1, read as the reverse complement.
GCGCCTGAACCTGCTGGTGCAAGCCTTTCGCAACATCGTCTTCGCACAGATCAAGATCTCGCTGCTCAACACCGCCTTCACCGGGATTTTCCTGGCGGTGGTGATGCCGCTGTTCGGCGTGCACCTGCCGCTGACCAAGACGCTGATCGTGCTGACCTTCCTGCTTGGGCTGCTGCCGGTTATCGGCAACCTGATGTCCAACACCTTGATCACCATTGTCGGCATGTCGCTGTCGATCTGGGTGGCAGCCGCGGCGCTGGGCTACCTGATCGTGATTCACAAGGTGGAATACTTCCTCAACGCCAAGATCGTCGGCGGGCAGATCAGTGCCAAGGCGTGGGAGCTGTTGCTGGCGATGCTGGTGTTCGAGGCGGCGTTCGGGTTGCCGGGGGTGGTGGCGGGGCCGGTGTACTACGCCTACCTCAAGAGTGAGCTGCGGCGGGCTGAGCTGGTTTAGTTTCCGGGGCCGGCCCTTTCGCGGGTGTACGACCGGAGACATCGTTTACATCGTAAACCGGGGACATGGTTTACACATTTGAGGCTTGGACGCGGTTTTCACCCCGTCCAAGCCTCCCCAGGAGATGGTCACACAGGAACACATCCCAAA
>NZ_VWXK01000020.1 GCF_011752565.1 Pantoea sp. Ap-967 | reverse complement strand
TGGCCCTAACGGGCCAGACGCCTTTTCTTTTGCAAAATGTCAGCGCCAACGCAGATATGAAGTCGTGCACCATCATGTTTGCTGCGCGACAGCGCAGCCCCAAGAGGGCTGGGTGATCTCCTACAGGACAACATTCAACCTACACCGCCATCGGCGCGGTCATTGGCGCATGGTGCTCATACCCTTCCAGGCTGAAATCGCTCGGCTCGATCTGCTCCAGCCACTGCGGCTCATACTTGCCGGTTTTGGCGAACTCCGGCACGCGGTCGCTGATTACCAGCTTCGGTGCTTCCAGTGGCTCGCGCTTGAGCTGCTCGTTGAGCATGTCCAGGTGGTTTTCATACACATGGGCATCGCCAATGAAGTAGGTGAACCAGCGCGGGGTGTAGCCGGTCAGGCGGCCGAACAGCGACAGCAGCGCCGCGCCTTCGGTGAGGTTGAACGGCGTGCCCAGGCCCAGGTCGTTGGAGCGAATGTACAGGGTCAGGGAAATCTCCCGCGTCTCGACATTCGGGTGGAACTGGTACAGCAAGTGGCAAGGCGGCAGGGCCATTTCATCAAGCTGGGCGCAGTTCCAGCCGTGGAACAGGATGCGCCGGCTGCCCGGGTCGTTGGCGATGGTGTCCAGGCACTGGCGCACCTGGTCGATGGCCTTGTACAGCACGACGAACGCCACGCCGTCCTCTTCGTCCTGGGCAATACGGCGGAAGCCGGCCTTTTCGGCCATTTCGATGGCGGCCGGGTTGCTCAGGGGAATGCGCTTGTAGCCCGGCCACTGGCGCCATTGCACGCCATAGATTTCGCCAAGGTCGTCATGCCCCTGGCGGAACGGGTTGGCCAGCCATTGGGCGTTCTCGTTGGCGTTCTGGTCCCAGACCTTGCAGCCCAGTTCGCGGAATTCACCGGCGTTCTTCACGCCACGCAGGAAACCGACCATCTCGCCGATGGCCGACTTGAACGCCAGCTTGCGCGTGGTGATGGCCGGAAAGCCCTTCTGCAGGTCGAAACGCAGCATGGCGCCCGGCAGGCTGATGGTGCGGATGCCGGTGCGGTTTTCCTGCAGCGTGCCGTTCTCGATGACGTCGCGGACCAGGTCCAGATACTGTTTCATGGCTTACCTGTAACAAAAACGGCAGGGGGATCACCCCTGCCGTGGGAATAATCAGGCGGGTTTCGCCGTGGGTTTGCGATTATAAGCCCACCAGATCAGGCCAAGGCCAGCCAGGATCATCGGTACGCAGAGAATCTGACCCATGGTCAGCCAGCCCCAGGCAATGTAGCCCAGCTGGGCATCCGGCACGCGCACGAATTCGACGATGAAGCGGAAGATGCCGTAGAACAGGGTAAACATGCCAGACACCGCCATGGTTGGCCGTGGCTTGCGCGAGAACAGCCAGAGGATGACGAACAGCGCCACGCCCTCCAGGGCGAACTGGTACAGCTGCGACGGGTGGCGCGGCAGCTGGGCCGGGTCGCTGAAGGGCGGGAAGATCATCGCCCACGGCACGTCGGTGGGCTTGCCCCACAGTTCGGCGTTGATGAAGTTGCCGATACGCCCGGCGCCCAGGCCAATCGGCACCAGGGGCGCAACGAAGTCCATCAGCTCGAAGAAGGTCTTGTTGTTGCGCTTGCCGAACCACAGCGCCGCCAGCATCACACCAATGAAGCCGCCATGGAACGACATGCCGCCCTTCCACACCTCGAAGATCAGCGTGGGGTTGGCCAGGTAGGCGTGCAGGTCGTAGAACAGCACGTAGCCCAGGCGCCCGCCCACGATAACCCCCATCGACAACCAGAACACCAGGTCGGAGAGCTTTTCGCGCGACCAGGTGGGGTCGAAACGGTTGAGACGACGCGAGGCCAGCAGCCAGGCGCCACCGATGCCGACCAGGTACATCAGGCCGTACCAGTGGATTTTCAGTGGCCCGATGGCCACGGCCACGGGGTCTATCTGCGGGTAAGGCAGCATGGGGTTTCCTCTCGGTTCAAATCAGGAAGCTGAGGCCAACGCAGAACAGCAGCGCTGCGAACAGGCGTTTCAACAGGCGAGGCGACAGCGTGTGCGCCAGGCGCGCGCCGAAGCGGGCGAAGAACATGCTGGTCACGGCAATACCGACCAGCGCCGGCAGGTACACGAAGCCCAGGCTGTGCGGCGGCAGGTGTTCATCGTGCCAGCCCAGCAGCATGAAGCTCAGGGCGCTGGCCAGGGCGATCGGCAGGCCGCAGGCCGACGAGGTGGCCACCGCCTTCTGCATCGGCAGGCTGCGCCAGGTCAGGAACGGCACGGTCAGCGAGCCGCCACCGATGCCAAAGATGGCCGAGGCCCAGCCGATCACCCCGCCCGCGCCAATCAGCGCGGGCTTGCCGGGAATGCCACGGCTGGCCTTGGGCTTGAGGTCCAGGGCCATTTGCACGGCGATCACCAAGGCGAACACGCCGATGATCTTCTGCAACTGCGGGCCTTGGATCAAAGAGGCGGTCTTGGCGCCGATACCGGCGCCCAACAGGATGCCCAGGGTCATCCAGGCGAAGATCGGCCATTGCACGGCACCCTTGCGGTGGTGTTCGAGCACGGCGTTGATCGAGGTGAAGACGATGGTGGCCAACGAGGTGCCGACCGCCAGGTGGGTCAGCACCGAGGCGTCGAAGCCCTGCAGGGTGAAGCTGAACACCAGCACCGGCACGATGATGATGCCGCCGCCCACGCCGAACAGCCCGGCCAGCACACCGGCACAGGCGCCCAACAGCAGATAGAGCACGAATTCCATTCGGCTTCCCCGTGAAAACAATCCGGCATGGTAACGGAAGCCGGGCTCGGGGCTCTAGTGAACTTCGTGACAGGATGGATCGGCCCAGCCGCTGTGGGTACAGTGGCAAAAAACACAGGGGCCAGACCTATGTGCCTGATCGTTTTCGCCTGGCGGCCGGGGCATGCCCTGCCGCTGATCGTCGCGGCCAACCGCGACGAGTTCCATGCCCGCCCAACCCAGGCCCTGGCGGCCTGGGACGATGCACCCGGGGTACATGCCGGGCGCGACCTGGAGGCTGGCGGCACCTGGCTGGGCGTAGGCCCCCAGGGGCGGTTTGCCGCGCTGACCAATATCCGCGACCCCAAGCAAGTGCTGGGGCCGCGTTCGCGGGGTGAGTTGGTGGCGGGCTTTCTGCAAGGTGAGCTGGGGGTTGAAGCCTACCTCGACGAAGTAGCGGGCCGCAGCGGGCAGTATTCGGGGTTCAACCTGCTGGTGGGTGACGGGCGCCAACTGGGCTACCTGAATGCCCGCGACGCGGCGCCGCGCTTGTTGGAAGCGGGGGTGTATGGGCTATCCAATGCCGGGCTGGATACGCCGTGGCCGAAGCTGGTGAAGGCGCGTGCAGGGCTGCAAGCGCTGCTTGAGACACCGGACCCACAGCGCTTGCTGGCGTTGCTGGCCGATGGCGAGCAGGCGGCGGACGGTGAGCTACCCGAGACGGGGGTGGGGTTGGCGACCGAGAAGTTGCTGTCTAGCGTGTTTATTGCCAGCCAGAATTATGGGACGCGGGCGAGTACGGTGCTGATTGTGGATGATCGGGGGAGAAGGCGGCTGATCGAGCGCAGTTTCGGGCCTTTTGGCGGGCATTTGGGGGAGGTTAGCCTGGAGGTGTGAGGTTGGCTTTTCCGGCCTCTTCGCGGGGCAAGCCCGCTCCTACAGGAGCGGGCTTGCCCCGCGAAAGGGCCGGCACAGGCTATAGGGTCTTGTTGGCCCCAGGCCCGATCATCCGCGCCAGCCCAAGGTTCTTCAGGGCCAACTGCAGCGAGCTGTGGATAACCTGCGGGTTGTCATGGCTCAGTGCCTCGGCCAGCAACTCCTGGGCCTTGCTCATGTTCACCTGGCGCAGCATCCACTTCACCTTCGGCAGGTTGGTGGCGTTCATCGACAGGCTGTCGAAGCCCATGGCCATCAACAGGATCGCCGCCGCCGGATCACCGGCCATCTCACCGCAAATGCTCACCGGCTTGCCTTCGCCGTGGGCATCGCGCACCACGGTGTGCAGGGCCTGCAGCACCGCCGGGTGCAAGTAGTCGTAGAGGTCGGCGACCCGTGGGTTGTTGCGGTCCACCGCCAGCAGGTACTGGGTCAGGTCGTTGGAACCCACCGACAGGAAGTCCACCTGGCGCGCCAGTTCCTTGGTCTGGTACACCGCCGCGGGAATTTCCACCATCACCCCTACCGGCGGCATCGGCACGTCGGTGCCTTCATCGCGCACCTCGCCCCAGGCGCGGTGAATCAGGTGCAGCGCTTCTTCCAGTTCGTGGATGCTGGAAATCATCGGCAGCAGGATGCGCAGGTTGTTCAGGCCCTCGCTGGCCTTGAGCATGGCGCGGGTCTGCACCAGGAAGATTTCCGGGTGGTCGAGGGTAACGCGAATGCCGCGCCAGCCCAGGAACGGGTTTTCTTCCTTGATCGGGAAGTACGACAGGGCCTTGTCACCGCCAATGTCGAGGGTACGCATGGTCACCGGCAGCGGGTGGAACGCCGCCAACTGCTCGCGGTAGATGGCCAGCTGCTCTTTTTCGCTGGGGAAGCGCTGGTTGATCATGAAGGGCACTTCGGTGCGGTACAGGCCCACCCCTTCGGCGCCGCGCTGCTGGGCGCGGGCCACATCGGCCAGCAGGCCAGTGTTGACCCACAGCGGCATGCGATGGCCGTCAGGGGTGACGCATGGCAGTTCGCGCAAGGCGTCCAGGCCCTGGGCCAGCTGGCGCTCCTCCTCCACCACGTCGCTGTATTGCTTGCGCAACACCTCGCTGGGGTTGGTGAACACCTCGCCCTTGTAGCCGTCGACGATCATTTCGATGCCGTCGACCTTGGAGTATGGCAAGTCGACCAGGCCCATCACCGTCGGGATGCCCATGGCGCGGGCCAGGATGGCCACGTGGGAGTTGCCCGAGCCCAGTACCGACACCAGGCCAACCAGCTTGCCCTCGGGCACCTCGCCGAGCATGGCGGGGGTCAGCTCCTCGCTGACCAGGATGGTGTTGTCGGCATACACCAGCGACTGCGAACGGGCCTCCTGCAGGTAGGCCAGCAGGCGCCGGCCAAGGTCCTTCACGTCCGAGGCGCGTTCACGCAGGTAGTCGTCGTCCATCAGCTCGAAGCGGTTGACGTGCTCGCCAACCACCTGGCGCAGGGCGCCCTGGGCCCACTGGCCGGTCTTGATGACCTCGATCACCTCACCGCCCAGTGCCGCGTCTTCGAGCATCATCAGGTACACGTCGAACAGCGCACGCTCTTCCGGGCGCAGCTGGGTGGCCAGTTTGGCCGACAGCTTGCGCATGTCTTCGCGCACGCCTTCGAGGGCGTTGTTGAACAGCTTCAGCTCGGCGTCGATGTCATCGACGGCCTTGTCTGGCACCACTTCGAGGTCGGCTGGCGGCAGCATCACCACCGCACGCCCCACCGCAGCCCCCGGCGAGCCCGGCACGCCAACGAAGCGCGCCTCCTGAATGCCCTTGCCCTGACGGCCCAGGCCGCGGATGGAACCGGTGGCCTCGGCGTGGGCGATAACCCCGGCGAGCTGGGCGCTCATGGTGACCAGGAAGGCTTCCTCGCCCTCGTCGAACTGGCGCCGCTCCTTCTGCTGGATCACCAGCACCCCCACCACGCGGCGGTGGTGGATGATCGGCGCGCCGAGGAAGGAGGCAAATTTTTCTTCGCCGGTTTCGGCGAAGTAGCGGTAACGCGGGTGATCGGCGGCGTTTTCCAGGTTCAGCGGCTCTTCCCGGGTGCCCACCAGGCCAACCAGGCCCTCGTTCGGGGCCATGCTGACCTTGCCGATGGAGCGCTTGTTCAGGCCCTCGGTGGCCATCAGCACGAAGCGGTTGGTTTCCGGGTCGAGCAGGTACACCGAGCAGACCTGGCTGCCCATGGCCTCCTTGACGCGCAAGACAATGATCCCCAACGCCGTTTTGAGATCTTTGGCGGAGTTCACTTCCTGGACGATCTTGCGCAGCGTATTGAGCATGGCTCGGGGTCGAACTCCGTGGTCAGTCGCGCGTCAGCAGACGCGGTGCAAGCTCTTTCAGGGCGCGGCGGTACACTTCACGCTTGAAGGTCACCACCTGGCCCAGCGGATACCAATAGCTGACCCAGCGCCAGCCGTCGAACTCGGGCTTGCCGGTCAGGTCCATACGCACCCGCTGCTCATTGCTCACCAGGCGCAGGAGAAACCATTTTTGCTTCTGGCCGATGCACAGCGGTTGGCTGTGGGTGCGGACCAGCCGCTGGGGTAAACGATAACGCAACCAGCCGCGGGTGCAGGCAAGAATTTCCACATCGTCGCGTTCAAGGCCAACTTCTTCGTTCAGCTCGCGGTACAGGGCGTCTTCCGGCGTCTCGTCAGGGTTGATGCCACCCTGCGGAAATTGCCAGGCATCCTGGTTGATCCGTCGAGCCCATAGCACCTGCCCGGCATCATTCGTCAGAATGATGCCGACATTGGGGCGAAAACCATCCGGGTCGATCACGGCAGCAACCTCGCAAACGCATGTCACCGCATTGTTCCACAAAGCTTGCGAGCGCAGCAACGCGCCCGCCAAGCTTATGTGCAGCGAGGTGAAAACTCCGTATTCTGCGGGCCTCCCTGTGGCTGATGCGAGTGACCGCAATGCGCCTGGCTTTATTCGACCTGGACAATACCCTCCTCGGTGGCGACAGCGACCACGCCTGGGGTGACTACTTGTGCGAGCGGGGCATCCTTGACCCGGTTGCGTACAAGCGCCGCAACGATGCCTTCTACCAGGATTACCTCAATGGCACCCTGGACCTGCAGGCCTACCTGGCCTTTTCCATGGAGATCCTGGCGGCCACCGAGCCGGCCCAGCTCGACGAATGGCACCGCGACTTCATGCGCGACTGCATCGAGCCGATCATCCTGCCCAAGGCCCTGGCCCTGCTGCAGCAACACCGTGATGCCGGCGACCAGCTGGTGATCATCACCGCCACCAACCGCTTCGTCACCGCGCCCATCGCCCGGCGCCTCGGCGTGCGGGTGCTGCTGGCCACCGAATGCGAGATGCACGAAGGGCGCTATACCGGGCGCAGTACCGATATACCCTGTTTCCGTGAAGGCAAGGTGACGCGGCTGGCGCGCTGGATGCTGGAGAACGGGTTCAACCTGGAAGACAGCTATTTCTACAGCGATTCGATGAATGACTTGCCGTTGCTGGAGCGGGTGAGCCACGCAGTGGCGGTAGACCCCGATGCCACGTTGCGCGCCGAGGCCGAGCGGCGTGGCTGGCCGGTGGTTTCGTTGCGCGAGTGAGGGATTCCTGGGCCGGCCCCGCGAAAGGGCCGGCCTGGGCACAACCGAACCTTCAGACCGGCTTGGCCCCCATCAGCCCGGCAATGGACACAAAACACACCCCACTGAACAGCGCCAGCGCCAGGGTAAACCGCAACCCCACAAGTTCGGCCTTGCGCAGCCGGTTCAGCCGCACCAGCAGCCACCACACGGCAAACGCGCCAAACGTATAAATGACGCTTGAGGCCAGCACCCAGGTCTGCCCCAGCGGCCAGCCCACCAGGTGCACCAGCCACCAGCCGGTGAACGGCATGCTCACCAGGCACACCCCCATCACCAGCCAGACGAACACCAGCGGCTTGCGCAGCAGCTTGGCGTAGGCCTCGGCATCACCCCGGCGGCGGGCCCGAACCGTCCAGCTCGCCAGGCCCAGGGCGCCCAGCAGGAGCAGCGCCGTGGCCAGGATGTGCAGGGTTTTGAGGGTGGTCAGGTGTTCCATGATCCCGTCCTTCAGCAGGCCATTGGGCGTTGGCTTCTTCGCGGGGCGAGCCCGCTCCTACAGGGAGTTGCATTTCCTGCAGGGCCATCAGCCCAAGCTTAGCTTCTCAGCCCAGGAACAGCTTGTACGCCGGGTTTTCGGTTTCGTCCCAGTACGGGTAGCCGATCTTCGCCAGCGCCGCCGGCACCAGGTGGCGTTCGTCTTCGGGCACCTGCAGCCCGGCCACCACGCGCCCGTCGGCCGCGCCGTGGTTACGGTAGTGGAACATCGAGATGTTCCAGCGCCCGCCCAGCTTGTTGAGGAAGTTGAACAGCGCACCCGGCCGCTCGGGGAATTCGAAGCGCAGCACCATCTCGTCGCTGGCCCCCGCCGAGTGGCCGCCGACCATGTGGCGGATGTGCAGCTTGGCCAGTTCGTTGTCGGTCAGGTCGGTCACCGGGAAGCCCTGCTCGCTCAACTGCTGTACCAGCGCTGCCCGAGGGTCGTTTTCCGGGTGGGTCTGCACGCCAACGAAGATGTGCGCCTCGTCCGAGGTGTGCTTGCGGTAGTTGAACTCGGTGATCTGGCGCTTGCCGATGGCTTCGCAGAAGGCCTTGAAGCTGCCTGGGCGCTCGGGGATGGTCACCGCGATGATCGCCTCGCGCTTTTCGCCAAGCTCGGCGCGCTCGGCCACATGGCGCAGGCGGTCGAAGTTGACGTTGGCGCCAGAGTCGATGGCCACCAGGGTTTGCCCGGTCACGCCCTTGAGCTCGACGTACTTCTTGATGCCAGCAACACCCAAGGCACCGGCAGGTTCAGTGATCGAGCGGGTATCGTCGTAGATATCCTTGATCGCCGCACAGATTTCATCGGTGCTGACGGTAATCACTTCATCCACGTGGTGGCGGCAGATGTCGAAGGTATGCTGGCCGATCTGCGCCACCGCCACACCATCGGCGAACAGCCCCACCTGCGGCAGCACCAAGCGCTCGCCGGCGGCCATGGCTGCCTGCAGGCAGTTGGAATCATCCGGCTCGACGCCGATCACCTTGATTTCCGGGCGCAGGTACTTCACGTAGGCGGCAATCCCGGCAATCAGGCCGCCGCCGCCCACCGGAACGAAGATCGCATCCAGCTGGCCTGGGTGCTGACGGAGAATTTCCATGGCCACGGTGCCCTGGCCGGCAATGGTGTGCGGGTCGTCATAGGGGTGGATATAGACGAAGCCCTTTTCATCGACCAGTTTCAGCGAATAGGCCAGCGCCTCGGGGAACGAGTCGCCATGCAGCACCACCTTGCCGCCGCGCGAACGCACGCCCTCGATCTTGATCTCCGGGGTGGTCTTGGGCATTACGATGGTGGCCTTGATGCCCATTTCACGCGCGGCCAGGGCCAGGCCCTGGGCGTGGTTGCCGGCCGAGGCGGTGACCACGCCACGGGCCAGTTCTTCCGGGGTGAGCTGCGCCAGCTTGTTGTACGCCCCGCGGATCTTGAACGAGAACACTGGCTGCAGATCCTCGCGCTTGAGCAGAACCTGGTTGCCCAGGCGCTTGCTCAGCTGCCCGGCGCTGTGCAGCGGGGTTTCGACCGCAACGTCGTAGACGCGCGAGGTGAGGATCTTCTTGACGTACTGTTCGAGCATCGGGAAAGCATCACTGGCCGCGGGACAAGGGCTGGGAGTCTACCCCAGCGCTACGTCGGGCGACCACAGCAAAGCCGTGCGAGCCGTTATACTAGGCGACTTTGAAACCGCCCTGCCCCTTTTCGGAGCCCGCATGACCCAGGACCAACTCAAACAGGCCGTCGCCCAGGCCGCTGTCGACTTCATTCTGCCCAAGCTGGATGAAAAGAGCGTCGTCGGCGTCGGCACCGGTTCGACCGCCAACTTCTTCATTGACGCCCTGGCCCAGCACAAAACCGCCTTCGACGGCGCGGTCGCCAGCTCCGAGGCCACTGCCCAGCGTCTGAAGGGCCATGGCATCCCGGTCTACGAGCTGAACAGCGTCAGCGAGCTGGAGTTCTATGTGGACGGCGCCGACGAGAGCGACGCGCACCTGAACCTGATCAAGGGCGGCGGCGCGGCCCTGACCCGCGAAAAGATCGTCGCGGCCGTGGCCAAGACCTTCATCTGCATCGCCGACGGCAGCAAGCTGGTGCCGGTGCTGGGCGCCTTCCCGCTGCCGGTCGAAGTCATCCCCATGGCCCGCAGCCACGTGGCGCGCCAGTTGGTCAAGCTGGGCGGCGATCCGGTGTACCGCGAGGGCGTGGTCACCGACAACGGCAACGTGATCCTTGACGTGCACAACCTGCAGATCACCAACCCGGTGGAGCTGGAAGCGCAGATCAACGCCATCGTTGGCGTGGTGACCAACGGCCTGTTCGCGGCGCGGCCGGCGGACCTGCTGTTGCTGGGCACTTCCGAAGGCGTGAAAACGCTTAAAGCGCAGTAACCTGCTGCGCGGGGCAAGCCCGCTCCTACAAGGTAGACACCGGTCGCCTGTAGGAGCGGGCTTGCCCCGCGAATGGGCCTGCAGCACTCAATCCAAAGCCCGCTTGAACACATAGAACAGATTCGGCTCACTGACCAGATAAAGCGTCCCTGCTTCATCCATCGCAATCCCCTCCGCCTGCGGCACCGTTGCCTTCAACCCCTGATACCCCTTGCGCAGCGACAAGGTGCTCAGCGGCTTGCCCTCCACATCCAGCTCCACCACCAGCCGCGACTCATCCGACAACGCCAGCAAGTGCCCGGTACGCTCATCGAACTGCAGGCTCGACAGGTCGCGCACGAACAGCCGAGCATCGCGCTTGCGGTCCTGCAGCACGTGCACGGCATAGGGTTGCCCAGGGTTGTCGTGGGGGAAGCCGCGCACCTCGTAGATCAGCATCGGGTCGCGCTCCTTGGCCACGAACAGGCGTTTGCCCGCCGAATCGTAGGCCAGGCCCTCGAAGCCCTTGTTGCCATTGCGGCCGATGCCCAGGGTCAGTTGCTCGGCATCGCCGGCATCGAGAAACGCCGTGTCGTCTTCCAGGCGCACACGAATCAGCCGCTGCTCGCGCTCGTCGGTAATCACGTAACTGTTGGGGCCCACGTACTCCACCGCTTCCGGGTCGCCAAAGCCGGTCAGCGGCACCCGGCGCAGGATGCGCCCGTCCAGTGACAGCTCGATCAGCTCAGCGCGGGCGTTGGTCACGGTGAACAGGGTCTTGCGGTCGGGGTCGTAGGTCAGCGCCGACAGGTCGTCGTCCAGCCCCTGCACCGGCAGTGCCTCCACCGTCACCCGGTAGCGGTCCAGGCCGATGCCCTGCTCGGCCGGCTGCCACCAGGCCTTGAGGTTGAACCAACCGCGCTCGAACAGGCGGAACTCTTGCCCACCAAGAACACCCAGCACGATCAGGGCAGGCAATACCAGAAACAGCAGGAAACGGCGCATGGCAGCAAACTCGACACAAGGGTGGCGAAGCTAACCATGCCTGGCTGAAGCCTGGCTTAATGCCGGAAAAGCCTTCATCTTCAGGGTTTTTTCTTGAAGCGATAGAACAGGTTAGGCTCGCTGACCATGTACAGGTTGCCGTGCTCGTCCATGCTCACCCCTTCGGCCCGTGGGATGGTGTGCTTGAGGCCATTGAAACCGCCCAGCAAGGTCATGAAGCTGGCCTGCTGGCCTTGCTCGTCGAGCTCCAGCAGCATGTTGGAATCGGCCGACAGCGCCAGCAAGTGGCCGGTGCGCGGGTCCACGCTCAGGGCGGACAGGTTGCGCAGGTCCAGCTCGTCGTTTTCCAGCAATTGCTTGCTGCCGTTGAGCGGGCTACGCCCGTCGGTGCGCCAGGTATAGAGTTTTGGCGGGCGCTCCTCGCCGATTACCAGGCGCTGGCGCATTGGGTCCCAGGCTACGCCTTCGAAGCCTTTGTTGCTTTTCACCGACTCGCCCAGGTCGTAGCTCAGGAAATCGGCGTGGTTCAGCGAAGTGGTCCGGGCATCGACCTTGACCAGGGTCAGGTCGTGCAGGCGCTCGTCGGTGATCGCCAGGTAACCGTCTTCCAGCACGGCAACGCCTTCGGGGTTGCTCCAGCCCACCAGCGGAATCTTGCGCAGCACGTCACCGTCGAGGCTCAGTTCCACCAGGAACGGATGCTTGCCCATCACCGCGAACAGCGTGCGGGTGCTTGGGCTGTAGGCGATGTCGGAGGCTTCGTCCTCCTCCATGCCCGGCAGCACCTTGGCGTCGATATCGGCCTGGTAGTCCGGTAGCCATACGCTTTCGCTGCGTTCGGCGCTGCTTTCGAAGCGCTCCTTGACCCACAGCAGGCCGCGGTCATCCCAGTGCATGGCGGCGGCCACGCCATAGCCGATGATGGCGACAACGGCCAGCACGAAAGGCCTGCGCAGATAGAAGCGGCGCTTGTTGGAGACGGCGGTCGATGGCATCGAAGGGTCCTGGGGGAGCGGGGCAAAGATCCGCGCATTATCCGGATGGGGTGTGAAAAAACGGTAAACCGCGGCGCCTGCTTCGCGGGCAAGCCCGCGAAACAGGCGACGCGGTTTCTGCTCAGAGCACCCGGCTCTCGAACCTGCACACGCCCGGCAATTCCAGCACCAGCTCATCACCCACATTGAACGGCCCAACCCCGGCCGGGGTGCCGGTGAGGATCACATCACCGGCCTGCAGCGAGAACTGCGCCGCCATGTGCTGGATGATCGGCACGATCGGGTTGAGCATCATCTTGCTGTTGCCATCCTGGCGCACTTCACCATTGATGGTCAGGCGCACCGGAATGTCGGTCACGTCCTCGAAGGAAGCTGCAGACACGAACGGCGGTAGCACGCAGGCACCGTCGAAGCTCTTGCACAGCTCCCACGGCAGGCCTTTTTCCTTGAGTTTGGCCTGCACGTCACGCAGGGTCAGGTCCAGCGCCGGGGCGTAGCCGGAGATGGCATCGAGCACTTCTTCCTCGGACGCATTGGCCGACAGCGGCTTGCCCAGCAGCACGGCGATCTCGGCCTCGTAATGCACCGAACCACGGTCGGTCGGGATCTTGAAGCCACCTTCCAGCGGCACCACGCAACTGCCCGGCTTGATGAACAGCAGCGGCTCGCTGGGAATGGGGTTGTCCAGTTCCTTGGCATGCTCGGCATAGTTGCGGCCGATGCATACCACCTTGCCCAGCGGGAAGTGGATGCGGGTGCCGTCTACGTACTGGTGCTGGTAACTCATGGCCGACTCCTCTGGATACTGCTTTTTATTCAGGAGCGAAGATCTTACCCGGATTCATGATGCCGTTAGGGTCGAATACGGCCTTGATCGCCTTCATGCAGGCAATTTCATCCGGCGAGCGGCTGTAGCCCAGGTAGTCACGCTTGGTCATGCCCACGCCGTGCTCGGCGGAGATCGAGCCGTTGTAGCGCTCGACGATCTCGAACACCCATTTATTGACCTTGGCGCACGAGGCGAAGAACGCATCCTTGCTCATGTGTTCGGGCTTGAGGATGTTCAGGTGCAGGTTGCCGTCACCGATATGGCCGTACCAGACCACCTCGTAGTCAGGGTAGTGCTCGCTGACGATGGCATCGATGTCGCGCAGGAACGCCGGCACCTTGGCAACCGTGACGGAAATGTCGTTCTTGTACGGGGTCCAGTGGGAAATGGTTTCAGACAAATATTCGCGCAGCTTCCACAGGTTCTTCAGCTGGGTTTCGCTCTGGCTCATCACCCCGTCCAGCACCCAGCCCTGTTCCACGCACTGCTCGAAGGTAGCCAGGGCCTGCTCGGCCACCGCCTCGGTGCTGGCTTCGAACTCCAGCAGGGCATAGAACGGGCAAGCGGTATCGAACGGCGCCGGGACATCGCCACGGGCCATGATCTTGGCCAGGCCCTTGTCGGAAAAGAATTCGAATGCCGTGAGGTCGAGCTTGCCCTGGAAGGCGTGCAGCACCGGCATGATCGAGTCGAAGTCCGGCGTGCCCAGCACCATGGCGGTGAGGTTGCGCGGGGCGCGGTCCAGGCGCATGGTGGCCTCGACCACGAAGCCCAGGGTGCCCTCGGCGCCGATGAACAACTGGCGCAGGTCATAGCCGGTGGCGTTCTTGATCAGGCCCTTGTTCAGCTCCAGCAACTCGCCCTTGCCGGTGACCACCTTCAGGCCGGCCACCCAGTTGCGGGTCATGCCGTAGCGAATCACCTTGATGCCGCCGGCATTGGTGCCGATGTTGCCGCCAATCTGGCTGGAGCCGCTGGAGGCGAAATCCACCGGGTAATACAGGCCCTGCTCTTCGGCAAAGGCCTGCAACTGGCGGGTGATGACCCCTGGCTGGCAAACCACGGTGCGGTCGAACCCATTGAAGTCGAGAATCCGGTTCATGTGGTCGAAGGCCACCACCACCTCGCCGTTGGCTGCCACGGCGCCCGCAGAGAGCCCAGTGCGGCCACCCGACGGCACCAGCGCCACCTTGTGCCGGTTGGCCCAGTGGACGATGGCCTGCACCTGTTCGATGGTCTTGGGCAGCACGATAGCCGTGGGCGCGGGTGGATAATGCTTGGTCCAGTCCTTGCCATAGGCCTCCAGCGAAGCCGGGTCGGTCAGGACCTTGCCAGGGTCGACAAGGGTCATCAGCTCATCAATTACCGCGGGGTGGGTCATCGCTGGAACTCTCGACTTATTCATAGTCACCCTGAGCACTCTTCACCTGTCGGGATAAGCTCAGATTGTGTCGCGTATGCTAGCATAGCCCTCCCGCTGTTCATGCTAAGGCTGCCCTGGCGCCTGGCATCACTCCTCGCCATTTTTTTCTCCGGGATACAGGTTTACGCAGATGAGCAAGACTTCTCTCGACAAGAGCAAGATCCGGTTCCTTCTTCTTGAAGGTGTGCACCAGAACGCAGTCGATACCCTCAAGGCTGCCGGCTACACCAACATCGAATACCTCACGGGTTCCTTGCCTGAAGCCGAGCTGAAGGAAAAGATCGCCGATGCCCACTTCATCGGTATTCGCTCGCGCACCCAACTGACCGAAGAAATCTTCGACTGCGCCAAGAAACTGGTCGCCGTCGGCTGCTTCTGCATCGGCACCAACCAGGTCGACCTGGCTGCGGCCCGCGAGCGTGGCATCGCCGTATTCAACGCCCCGTACTCCAACACCCGTTCGGTGGCCGAGCTGGTGCTGGCCGAGGCCATCCTGCTGCTGCGCGGCATCCCTGAGAAAAACGCCTCCTGCCACCGTGGTGGTTGGATCAAGAGCGCGGCCAACTCGTTCGAGATCCGTGGCAAGAAGCTGGGCATCGTCGGCTACGGCTCGATCGGTACCCAACTGTCGGTCCTGGCGGAAAACCTGGGCATGCAGGTGTACTTCTTCGACCCACTGACCAAGCTGCCACTGGGCAACGCCGTGCAGGTCACCAGCCTGAACGAACTGCTGGGCCTGGCCGACATCGTTTCGCTGCACGTGCCTGAGCTGCCGTCCACCCAGTGGATGATCGGCGAGAAGGAAATCCGTGCCATGAAGAAGGGCTCGATCCTGATCAACGCCGCCCGTGGCACCGTGGTCGAGCTGGACCACCTGGCCGCCGCGATCAAGGACAAGCACCTGATCGGCGCCGCCATCGACGTGTTCCCGGTAGAGCCGCGCTCCAACGACGAAGAGTTCGAAAGCCCGCTGCGTGGCCTGGACAACGTGATCCTGACCCCGCACATCGGTGGTTCCACCGCCGAAGCCCAGGCCAACATCGGCCTGGAAGTGGCCGAGAAACTGGTCAAGTACAGCGACAACGGTACTTCCGTATCGTCGGTCAACTTCCCGGAAGTGGCCCTGCCGGCTCACCCGGGCAAGCACCGCCTGCTGCACATCCACGAAAACATCCCGGGCGTGCTCAGCGAGATCAACAAGGTCTTCGCCGAAAACGGCATCAACATCTCCGGTCAGTTCCTGCAGACCAACGAGAAAGTCGGTTACGTGGTGATCGACGTCGACGCCGAGTACTCGGACCTGGCGCAAGAGAAGCTGCAACAGGTCAAGGGCACCATCCGCTCGCGCGTACTGTTCTGAGCGTGATGGCTGCATGAGAAAGGGAGGCCCAGGTGGCCTCCCTTTTTTTTGCCGGGTAGATTGCGCGCCGCTTGCGGCGCATCGCGAGCTTTGCTCGCTCCTACCGGGGTGTGGCGTAGGGGCTCGGGTTGCGTTACTTGACGGTAACGGTGATCTTCTTCGACTCGACGGACGGCTTGAACGGCACGTGGTACTGGTCACCCAGCACCAACTGCAGGGTGTGCTTGCCCGGGGTCAGGGTGATGCTGGTTTCGGTTTGCGCCTTGCCAAAGTGCAGCACTTGCGGCCCGGCAGGCAACGCGGTGCCGGCTTCGGGCATCAGGCTGGTAGGCAGTGGCATGTCGGCCACCGGTGCTTTGTCCACATCCACCAGCAGGTGGTGGTGGCCCGTGTGCGGGGTTTGGTCACCCGCTGGCTTGAGCGCCATGCCCTCGATGCCGAACTTGACGGTGAAGGTCTTGTCGACCGTGGCGCCGTCGGCGGGGGAAACGATGAAGACCTTGGCATCCTTGGGCGGCTCCTGGCTCTTCAGCGCATCCGCAGCGCTGGCGAACACCGAGGCCCCCATCAGCAGACCGGCAACGGCAGCACGCGAAAATAGGCTGTTCATTCACTTCTCCTGTCATTCATTGAAAACGCAGCCGTGAAACGAACGGCGGCGCTGCTTCACCATAGTTGAAAACCACGCCAGAAGTAATTGTGGCCCCCCGACATAAATAATTCAGTTAGGGTTAAACCTAGCCGGGCCTTCAAGGTCATAGGCTGCGCTCGACCGCGACGAGGAAGAAAGTTGCGGCGAAAGTGACTCATCTGCTGAAGTAAAAAAAGGGGCATTCATGCGTTCGACCATAGGCGTACTGCTGACAGTACTGATCACGCCATTGGCTCAGGCCGAGCTGATAGACGAAATCGCCGACCGGGGCGAACTGCGCATCGCTGTGCAGGCCGACAATTCACCCTATGCGTTCAAGGAAAACGACCACCTGACGGGTTTCGAGATCGACTTTGGCCAGGAACTGGCGCGGGAGCTGGACCTGCGCGCCGAATTCGTCGAAACCACCGCGGCCGAGGTGCTGCCTGGCGTGGAAAGCGGCAAGTACGACATTACCCTCACCCCAGCGAACACGGCGCCCAAGGGTGACGGGCCGTTCGACGTGAGCCAGGCCTTTGGCGAGAAGAAGCTGGTGATTCCGTTCCAGAAGGATAACCCGGCGTTCGAGAGCGCCGTGAACAATGCCCTGCAGCGCTTGAAAGACAGCGGGCGAACGGCTGAGCTTGAGCAGAAGTGGTTCACCGGCGTGCAGGAAACTGCGGCTGGGCAGTAGGCATTTTGTAGCCTGTGCCGGCCTCTTCGCGGGGCAAGCCCGCTCCTACAGGGCCCGTATGGCCCTGGGGCCTTTGTAGGAGCGGGCTTGCCCCGCGAAGAGGCCGGCACAGGCCTACCCCAAAAGCCCAGCCAACGCCACCCGGGCCTCTTCAAGCTCCAGCTCGCTGAACACCAGCACCCCTTCGCGCCGCAACAAGGCCGTGGTCACGCCCTCCCCCGGCACCTTCACCCCGCTGAACGTGCCATCGTAGGTCAACCGGTTGCCACACGACGGGCTGCCGGCTTTCAACACCGCCACCCGTATACCGTGCCGGCGCACCAGCGCCAAGGCCTGCCGGGCACCGGCCAGAAAGGCCGCGCTCACGTCCTCGCCAGCCATCGTCAGCACCTGGGCTTCCCCCTGCAGCACCTGCCCCCCTTGCCCACCGGGAATCTCCGCCGGCGGCCGCGGCGTTGGCAAGCCACCTGCCACCTCGGGGCACAAGGGCACCACGCGCCCCTCGGCCTGCCACTGCTGCAGCAGGTCAGGATGCCCGCTGGCCCGGCCGTCATAGCGCACCGGCTGGCCCAGCAGGCAGGCGCTCACCAGCACCTTGGGCAAATCAGAACGGGTCATTGCCACGGCGCCGGAACCAGCCAGTCAACGACAGGCGTTCACGCATGGCTGGCAAGACCTCGTGCGGCACCTCGCCAGAGAGGAACACCGCCAGGCAACCGGCCACCGGCTGCACGTCGTGCGCCACGTCATCGGCCAGGAACATGCGCAACTGGCCGCCGTCCTGCGGCTGCCAGCCTTCATTGAGGTAGAACACCGCCGACACCATGCGCCGGTCGTCATCGCGGAAGCGGTCCAGGTGACGGCGGTAGAATGCCCCCGGCGGGTACAGGGCGAAATGGCATTCGAAGTCTTCAAGGCCCAGGAACAGGCCCTGGTTGATGGCCTGGCGCAGTTGGTCCATGGCCGCCAGGTACTGGTCGCAGGCCTCGGCCTGGCCAGGGTCGATCCACTGGATCTGGTCGCCGCGAATGGTTTCGCGCACCTCCTGGGAATCCCCCCGCCCTACGCCGGCCGGGTTGAGTTCGCCTTCGGCATGCCGGCGCCGGCATTCGGCAGCCAACGCGCGCACCAGGTCGGCAGGCAGAAAGAGTGCCTGCTGTGACCAGCCATGGGTGGCCAAATCGTCAACGACGGCCGCAAGCATCGGGTTTTCAGGGGAGATGTGCATGGCGCGCATCATATCCATTAGCCATGCCCTCGCACAGCGCCACTTGGCTGAGAAGCCCGCGGATTGCTCGACAAAATGGCGCCAAGCCAAGGACAATAGCCACCTGCCGACAGGAGTCCTGAATGCGCCGTCTGTTTTCCCTGCTTCTGCTGATGATCTGCACCATGCCTGTCTGGGCAGACACCCTCGATCAGCTGTACAAGGCCGCCGGCTGGCCCGACCAGCGCGCCCATTTCAACGATGCCGTGAGCGCCGCCCAACAGCGCTACCGTAACAGCCTGCCGCCTGCGGTTTACCAGGCGCTGGTCAACAACAGCAACCAGCGCTTCCAGGCCCAGGCCATGGACAACCGCGCCGTCGCCAAGCTGCGCAGCGCGTTGCCCAACCCGGCACCAGCGCTGGCCTTCTTCCAGTCGCCCCTGGGGCGCAAGATCGTCGCTGCCGAGCTGCTGGCCACGCGCAAGGACCAGCTGGCGAAGAACGCCAAGGGCCTGCCGAAGATCCAGGCCAGCGACAACCGCCTGCTGGTCATCGGCCATTTGGCCCAGGCCCTGCCGGCCCGTGAAGCGGGCGCCGAAGTCAGCCTGGCGATTGCCGGGGTGGCAGCCGACAGCCTGAGTTCGATGATCCCCGGCCTGTTCGGCGCAAGCCAGGCCCAGGGCCTGCTCGACGGCCAGCGCCAACGGCTGATGGGGCAAATTGGCGAAGACCTGAACAACACCCTGTTGTACGTGTACCGCGACTTGTCCGATGACGAGCTGGAAGAATTCGCCACCTTCGCCGAGTCGCCAGACGGCAAGGCCTACTACCAGGCCGCCGTGGCCGCCGTGCGCGCAGGCCTTGCGGTCGGCCAGAACAGCGCCGAACTCAAGTGATCAACCCAGGCGCTGCTCGATGAAATCGAAGTAGCGCCGGCGGATGTCCGGCAGCTCGTTGGCCAGGTGATGACGGGCCTCGGGCAGCATCAGTATCTGCGGCTCGCTGAACTTGGCCTTGAGCACTTCGAGGTTGTATGGCCAATCCACCGTGCCGTCCGCCTCCCCCTGCACGATCAACGGCCGCCGCGCACAGTGCGGCGCAGCCTCGATCCGCCTGACCCAGGCGATCAGCGCGCCGACCCAGGCAGTGGGCAGGCGCCGCGGCTGCAGCGGGTCGGCTTCCAGGAAGGGCAGGAACGTCGGGTCGTTGGTGTTCTCGCTGAAGCGCCGCTCGATGCCGTTGACGAAATGGCGCAGCACCCGATAGCTGAGCTTCGACCAGCGCCAGGACTGCGGCCGCACCAGCGGCGCCAGCAGAATGACCTCGCCGTCGATGGGGCTTTGCGCACCGTGGTGCAGCAGGTGGTCCACAGCGATGGCGCCGCCGGTACTCTGCCCGCACAGGTGCCACGGGCGCGGCAGTTCCAGCTGGCGCGCCTGCTCGAACAATGCCTGCAGCACCTGCTGGTACACCGCGAAATCACTGATGCTGGCGCGCTCGCCACTGGACAGGCCGTGGCCTGGCAGGTCGCAGCTGATAACCGCAAAACCCTGCTTCAGCGCCCAGGCGATCACGTGCCGATAGAGGCCCATGTGGT
The DNA here is from genome assembly GCF_011752565.1 of Pantoea sp. Ap-967. Lineage (GTDB taxonomy): Bacteria > Pseudomonadota > Gammaproteobacteria > Pseudomonadales > Pseudomonadaceae > Aquipseudomonas. The sequence continues at coordinate 93,731 of NZ_VWXK01000020.1, read as the reverse complement.
CGTAGTAGCCGTGCAGCAGAAACAGCGTCGCCACTGGCTGCTCCGGCAACCACAGCTGCCCGACCAGCTCGAACCCCGCCGCCTGGAAGCCGCCCAGCCAGCTGTTCACGGGCAGGTTCAGGCCATAGAAGCGTTGGTAGGCGTGTGCTTGCGCGGGCAACGGCTGGCACTGGGCCAATGGCGCAAGGCTGGCGCGCAGCAGATCGGGGTCAAAGGCGGCGGGCATCGGGTACATCCACAGCGAAGCGAGTATTGACCTGGGATATTCAGCTGTTCGTGCCATCGTGGCAAGCTGCCCACCACACAGATCCCTGGGTACGCGCAACAGCCATGAAGATTCGCCTCATCAAATACCTGTGCGCAGGCCTGGCCCTGGTGCTCTGCACCGCCGTGCTCTGGCAGGCCTACAGCACCTTCCAGTCCCGCTACCTGCGCCCCTTCGACAACCAGACCACGCTGTTCGACGGCAGCCAACTGCGCCTGCCCGCCGAACTCGCAGGCCCCGGCCCGATCCGCGTGGTGCACTTCTGGGACCCGGCCTGCCCCTGCAACGTTGGCAACCAGCAACACCTGGGTGACCTCATTACCCAGTTCGCAGGCCAGGGCGTCACGTTCCATGCCGTGCAAAAGCCTGGCAGCCACGGCCAGTTGCCTGCCAACCTGGGCAACCTGCAGCCCATCGCCAACCTGCCGGGTAGCGAACAGCTGCCCGCCTCCCCTGCCGTGGCCATCTGGGACCGCCAGGGCCACCTCGCCTACTTCGGCCCCTACAGCGAAGGCGCGGTGTGCAATGCCAGCAACAGTTTCATCGAGCCGATCATCAAGGCCCTGCTTGCAGGGCGTGCGGTGACCGCTTCCAACACCCTGGCGGTGGGCTGCTACTGCCCTTGGGCAGAGACGGGCCTGTGAGCTTTTTCCGTTTTTCACCGGCGAACAGGGCATTGCCGCCCCAGGGACTATGCTCTGTTCGCGAATCCGTCGATGATCGGGCCACCGTGTCCGTTCGAATGCACAAGGAGTCCCGATGAAGCGCAGCCTGACCCTGTTGGCGGTGGTGATTGCCGCAGCCGCCGGCGCCGGTTACTGGTACGTGCACGGCAAGCTGCCGCAGCGCGAGGGCGAGCTGGCCGTGGCCGGGCTCAAGGCGCCGGTCAGCGTGCGCTACGACGCCCGTGGCGTGCCGCACCTGCAGGCGCAGAACGAAGCGGACCTGTACCGCGCCCTGGGCTACGTGCACGCCCAGGACCGCCTGTTCCAGATGGAAATCATGCGCCGCCTGGCCCGTGGCGAGCTGGCCGAGGTGCTGGGCGACAAGTTGCTGCCCACCGACACCTTGTTCCGCAGCCTGCGCATTCGCGAACAGGCCGCGCTGATGGCTCAGCGCCAGGACCACCAGGCGCCCGCCTGGCAAGCCCTGCAGGCTTACCTGGAGGGCGTCAATGCCTGGCAGGCCAGCCATCCCAAGCCCATGGAGTTCGACCTGATCGGCATTACCCCACGGCCGTTCACCGCCGAAGACACCCTGAGCATCGCCGGTTACCTGGCCTACAGCTTCGCCGCCGCCTTCCGCACCGAACCTGCGCTCACCTACATCCGCGACCAACTCGGCCCGCAGTACCTGAACATCTTCGACCTCGACTGGCAGCCTGCCGGGGCACTGGCCACGCCACTGGCCGCCGCCGACTGGCAAAGCCTCGAAGCCTTGGCCCACGCCAGCCAGGCGGGGCTTGCCGAGGCCGGGATTCCCCAGTTCGAGGGCAGCAACGCCTGGGCCATTGCCGGCAGCCGTACCCGCAGCGGCAAACCGTTGCTGGCGGGCGACCCGCACATCAGCTTCTCCGTGCCGGCGGTGTGGTATGAAGCCGAGCTGTCGGCACCGGGCTTCAACCTGTATGGCTACTTCCAGGCGCTGAACCCGTTCGCGATGCTCGGGCACAACCGCGATTTCGGCTGGAGCCTGACCATGTTCCAGAACGATGACGTCGACCTGATCGCGGAACAGACCAACCCGGCCAACGCCGACCAAGTCATGGTCCATGGCCAGTGGCACGCGCTGGAAAAGACGCAAGAAACGATTGCCGTCAAAGGCCAGCAGCCGGTCACCGTCGAACTGCGCCGCTCGCCCCACGGGCCAATCGTCAACGACGTGCTGGGTGCCACGGCCGGCGCCACGCCGATTGCCATGTGGTGGGCATTCCTGGAAACCGAAAACCCGATCCTCGACGGCTTCTACCAGCTCAACCGGGCCGATACCCTGGGCAAGATGCGCGAGGCCGCAGCCAAGGTGCAGGCGCCGGGGCTGAATTTCGTCTGGGCCAACGCCCGTGGCGATATCGGCTGGTGGGCGGCGGCGAAGCTGCCGATACGCCCCGACGGGGTCAACCCGTCGTTCATCCTCGACGGCGCCAGCGGCCAGGCCGACAAACCCGGCTTCTACCCGTTCAGCGCCAACCCACAGCAGGAGAACCCGGCCAGCGGCTACATCGTCTCGGCCAACTACCAGCCACCGGCGGTGATGCCCATTCCCGGTTACTACAACCTGCCCGACCGCGGGCGCCAGCTCGACCGCCAATTGGCCGACCCGCAGGTGAAGTGGGACACCCAGAACAGCCAGGCCTTGCAGCTGGACACAGCCAGCGACCACGGCCCGCGCACCCTGGCGCCGCTGCTGGCAACCCTGCGCGGCATCGCCGAGGGTGACGAGCAGAAGGAGCTGGTCGAGCAGTTGGCCGCCTGGCGTGGCGACTACCCGTTGGATTCCACCAGTGCCACGCTGTTCAACCAGTTTCTCTATGAGCTGGCCTACGCCGCGCTGCATGACGAGCTGGGCGATACCTGGTTCCCGGTGTTGATCAGTACCCGCGCCATCGACGCCGCGATGCCGCGCCTGGCCGCCGACGCCCAGTCCCCCTGGTGGGACACCCGCGGTGGCAACCAGCGCACCGACCGCACGGCCATCGTGCGCATCGCCTGGCAGAAAACCCTCGCGCACCTGCGCGAAACCCTCGGCCAGGACCCGGCCAGCTGGCAATGGGGCAAGGCCCACACCCTGACCCACAACCACCCGCTGGGGGCGAAGAAGCCGCTGAACCTGCTGTTCAATGTCGGGCCATTCCCCGCCCCCGGCACCCATGAAGTGCCCAACAACCTGTCGGCGAAGATCGGGCCGGCGCCCTGGCCCGTCACCTATGGCCCCTCGACCCGGCGGCTGATCGACTTCGCCGATGCCGGCCAGGCGCTGAGCAGCAACCCGGTCGGGCAAAGCGGTGTGCTGTTCGACCGGCATTATGCGGACCAGGCCGAAGGCTACGTGCAAGGCAAGTATCAGCGGGCGCAGATGGGGGTGATTCCGGCGCAGAGCACCCTCAGGCTGGTGCCATCACCTTAATGGGTAGGCGCTGGCTTGCCTGCGATGGACCGCACAGCGGTCCCCTGCACTTTCGAATACCCTACAGCACCTCCTGCCGAGACCTACTCCATGCAAAAACACTTCATCGAAATCGACGGCGCACGCATGAGCTATGTCGACCAGGGCCAGGGCTTCCCGGTGCTGCTCGGCCACAGCTACCTGTGGTCGGCGGAAATGTGGGCGCCGCAGATCGAGGCGCTGTCCCGGCATTTCCGTGTCATCGTTCCCGAACTGTGGGGCCACGGCGGCTCCGACGCGCCGCCTGCCAGCACCACCGACATGAGTGCCCTGGCCCGCCAGCACCTGGCGCTGCTGGACGCCCTGGACATTGCCCAATGCCACCTGGTGGGCCTGTCGGTCGGCGGCATGTGGGGTGCGCAACTGGCCATCGAACACCCCGGGCGGGTCGACCGCCTGGTACTGATGGACACCTACCTCGGTGCCGAGCCTGAGGTGACCCGGCTGAAATACTTCGGCTTGCTGGATGCTGCAAGCGCAGCCGGGGTGTTCCCGGAGCCGTTGCTGGATATCGTGGTGCCGATCTTCTTCCATGCCGGTGGGCAGACCGTGCCTGAGGTGCGGGAAGGTTTCCGAGCCTCGCTCAAGGCCAGCAGCGCCGAGCTGATCCGCCAGAGCCTGGACCCGATGGGCCGGGTGATTTTCGGGCGGCCCGACCTGCTGGGGCGGCTGGGTGAATTGAAGGGTGAAAAGACCATTGTCATCTGTGGCGACCAGGACATTCCGCGGCCGCCTGAAGAATCCAACGAGATGGCACGGATCATTGGCTGCCTGGCGGCGCAAATTCCATTCGCTGGGCATATTTCCAGCCTGGAGAACCCGCATGTGGTGAATGCGTTTTTGCTGAACTGGTTGCCGCGTAACGCTTGAGTGGGTCTTGGGCTGCATCGCGAGCTTTGCTCGCTCCTACAGGGGGCTCACACCCGTGGTAGGAGCGAGCGCAGCTCGCGATATGCCGCCTATGCGGCGCCCGGTTATCAGCCCTGCCACTTGCCCCCTTCGACGATCACGCTCTCCGGCTTGGTGTCGTCGCTCAGCTCCTTGCGCACATACTGGTCATACAGCTTGAGCAGGAATTTCTCCTCGCCCAGCTTGGCCAGCTCCGCATTCACCCAGTCACGCAGCTCGGTATTGCCCTTCTTCACCGCCGGCGCAATCGGTGCCTCGTCGCCCAGCAACTGCGGCAGCACGCGGTAGCCCGGGTTCTGCTTGGCCCAGCTGAACAGAATCAGGTTGTCCTGGGCATAGGCATCGCCCCGCCCGTTGGCCAGGGCCTGCAGCGATTCGCTGTTCTTCTCGAACTTGAGCAGTTTCCAGTCTGGGTGGTGCTTGGTCAGCCAGATGTCCGCCGTGGTACCCGTGGTCACGATGGTGGTCTTGCCCGCCAGGTCGTCGAGTGTTTTTACCGGGCTGCCATCGGCGACAATCGCCTGCACCGCCACACGCAGGTTGGGGTTGGTGAAGTCCACCGCTTCCTTGCGCTCAGGCGTCACGGTCATGTTGGCAAGAATCAGGTCAACCTTGTCGCTCTGCAGGAACGGGATGCGGCTGGCCGGCTCCACGGCAACGAACTCCACCTTGTTTTCATCCCCCAGCAGGTCCTTGGCCAGGCGCCGGGCAATGTCGGTGTCGAAGCCCACATAGCGGCCACTGGCATCGACGAAGCCGAACGGCGGTTTGTCGGTGAACACGCCGACAATCAGCTTGTCGCGGGCCTTGATGGTTTCCAGGTAGCTGGTGGCCGGCGAGGCAGCCGCAGGCTTGGGCGGCTCCTCGGCCTTGTTGCAGCCGGCCAGCAGGGCCAGGCCGAACAGCGGCGCCAGCAATTTGGTAAGCGGGGCAGTTTTCATGACAGTTCCTTTTGTTGGGTCTTCGGCAGGCTTTCGACAAAGGAGAATTTGTCCAGGAACTGCTGCGCGCGTGCGGTCCGCGGTTGGCTGAAGAAGCTCTCGGGGTCGCTCTGTTCAAGGATCCTGCCGGCTTCCATGAACACGATGCGGTCGGCCACCGCGCGAGCGAAGGCCATTTCGTGGGTAACGATGAGCAAGGTCATGCCGTCCCGGGCAAGGCCCTGGATCACCTGCAGCACTTCCTTGACCATTTCCGGGTCCAGCGCAGCGGTAACTTCGTCGAACAGCATCACCTGTGGGTTCATGCACAGTGCCCGGACGATGGCGATACGCTGCTGCTGGCCGCCGGACAGCTGGCGTGGGTAGGCATCGCGCTTGTCCAGCAAGCCAACCCGCGCCAGCAGCGCCTCGGCCTGCGCCTGGGCTTCGGCGCGTTCGCGTTTTTGCACCTTGAGTGGGCCAAGCAGCAGGTTGTCGAGCACGCTCATGTGGCCGAACAGGTGGTAGCTCTGGAACACCATGCCCACCCGCTGGCGCACCTGGCGCCAGTCGGTGCCAGCGCCCAGCAGGTCGTTGCCCTCCAGGCGCAGCTGGCCGCTGTGGGCGGCTTCCAGGCCATTCAGGCAGCGCAGCAAGGTGCTCTTGCCACAGCCACTGGGGCCAAGGATCACCACCACTTCGCCGGCCTGGACCTTGAGGTCGACATCGGCCAGCACCCGGTGGGTGCCGTAGAACTTGTTGAAACCCTGGAATTCGATCAATGCGGTCATGAGTGGGCCCAGCGCCTTTCCAGCACGCGCGAGGCGGCCGACAGCGGATAGCAGACAAGGAAGAAGAACAGGAACAATACGGCGTAGATCAACACCGACTCGTAGGTGCGCTCGATGATCTGCTGGCCTACCTTGATCACATCGACCACGCCAATCAGCACCGCCAGCGAGCTGGTCTTGATGATCCGCGTGTAGAGGTTGATGGTGGGCGGCGTCATGCGCTTGAGCGCCTGGGGCAGCAGCACATGCCCGTAGAGCTGGGTGCCGGACAAGCCGATCGACAGGCCCGCTTCGCGCTGCCCGCGTGGCAACGACTGCAATGCGCCGCGCACCACTTCACCGACTTCGCTGGCGCCCCACAGCCCCAGCACCAGCACCGCGCACCAGAAGCTGGGAATGTTCACGGCGAAGAAGATCGGCAAGCCGAAGAACACCAGGTACAGCCACACCAGCACCGGAATGGCGCGAAACAGCTCCAGGTAAACCTGCAAGGCAATATTCAACAGCCGCTTGCCCAGTGTTGCCAGCACGCCGTACAGCACCCCGCCCAAGGTGGCGAAGAGAATGCCCAGCGCCGATATCGCCAGGGTCTGGGCTGCGCCCTTGGCCAGCAGCGGCAGCGATACCCAAAGCAGCTCAGTTGCCGAACTGGCCATGTTGCAGCCTCCTTTCCAGGTAGCGCAGCAGCAGCGACAACGGCAGGAACAACAGCACGCACAGCAGGGTCAGTACGGCGAGCATTTCGTAGGTCTTGTAGTACAAGGCGATGTAGTTCTTGGTGGTGTAGAGAATTTCCGGCACCGCCACCGCCGACACCACGGTGGTTTCCTTGAGCAGGAAGATGAAGTTGGCGAACAGCGCCGGCAGGCTGAGGATGCCGGCCTGGGGCAGGATCACGTGGCGCAGCAGCTGGCCCTCGGACAGGCCAATGGCCCGCCCCGATTCGAGCTGCGCACGCGGCACTGCCTCGACCCCGGCGCGCAGCACCTCGGTGAGGTAGGCGCCGCCCATGAAGGTCAGGGTGATGATTGCCGCGGCGAAGCCGGAAATCTTCACGCCCAGGCTGGGCAAGGCGAAATAGACGAAGAACAGCTGGATCAACAGCGGTGTGTTGCGTGCCAGCTCTACGTAGCCCTTCACCAGCCGCCACAGGTAAGGCGTGCGAAACACCAGCACCGTGGCATTGACCAGCGCCACCAGCAGCGAGGTGGCAATGGCGATCAGGCCAACCTGCAGGGTGACCCCAACGGCCTTTAGGAAGGCCGGCAAGGTACTGAGCATGAAGGCGGTGTCGAAGGTCATGGAAGGCAGTTCTGATGGGCGCACGGGGCGCGATCAGTAGACTGTAAAGGTATAAAAAACTTTTTATAAATACCTTTATTGAATATACATATGCGACAGCCTGTTGCGGCCTCTTCGCGGGGCAAGCCCGCTCCTACACAGAGAGTGGAGAGGCCAGCCCGCGCCCGCTTGCACAAACAGAAACGCCGGCGCATAGGCGCCGGCGTTTTCACGACACAGTCAAACCATCAGAACGCAGGCAGCACCGCACCCTGGTATTTCTTGGCGATGAATGCCTTCACCTCCGGGCTGGTCAGCGCCTTGGCCAGCTTCTGGATGGCCTCGCTGTTCTTGTTGTCCGGGCGTGCCACCAGGAAGTTCACGTAGGGCGAGTCGGCACCCTCGATCACCAGGGCATCCTTGGCTGGGTTCAGGCCAGCTTCCAGGGCGTAGTTGGTGTTGATCATGTCCAGGTCGACCTGGTCCAGCACGCGCGGCAGCATGGCCGATTCCAGCTCGCGGAACTTGAGCTTCTTCGGGTTCTCGGCGATGTCTTTCGGCGTGGCCAGGGCGTTTTTCGGGTCTTTCAGGGTAATCAGGCCGGCTTTCTGCAGCAGGATCAGCGCACGGCCACTGTTGCTGCCTTCGTTCGGGATGGCGACGGTGGCGCCGTCCTTCAGTTCGCTCAGGCTCTTGACCTTCTTCGAGTAGCCACCGAACGGTTCGACGTGCACGCCGATCACCGTTTCCAGGTGGGTGCCCTTGCCTTCGTTGAAGCTTTGCAGGTACGGCAGGGTCTGGAAGTAGTTGGCATCCAGGCGCTTCTGGTCAACCTGCACGTTGGGCTGCACGTAGTCGGTGAACACCTTGATCTGCAGGTCCACGCCTTCTTTGGCCAAGGTCGGCTTGATCAGTTCGAGGATTTCGGCGTGTGGCACCGGGGTGGCGGCTACCACCAGTTTCTCGGCGGCGGACGCCAGGCCAGCGAACGACAGGGCAGCGGCCAGGGCAGTGGTCAGCAGGGTCTTTTTCATGGTGTTCCTTGTTCTGTTTCTGGGCCATCGCAGATGGCGAAGTCGGGTGCCCAACCGTTTCATCGGCGGGCATGGAGCGGACGATACCGGTATTTTTTATTCCGTAACAATATCTTTTAATTAGCTGCTTATTCCAAAAACAAACTGCCACCACCTACTTTGCTTATTAGGCCCCTCTAGCGCGAGGGGTTGGGCAAATCGAGGTCTTGCGGCTGCAACTCCTGGTCATCGTTCACCAACAAGGCGAAGTGGATGACGTTCTCCAGCTCCCGGGTGTTACCCGGCCAGGCATGCGCTTCCAGCGCCTGCTGCGCGGCCTCGCTCACCAGCGGCACCGGGCGCTGCAGGCGCACGCTGTAGATGCCGACGAAGTACTCGGCCAGCGGCAGGATATCGCCAGGCCGCTCGCGCAATGGCGGCAGCTCCAGCGCGCCCTCGCGCAGGTACTGGTAAAGGCGTTCGTTGAAGCGCCCAGCCTTCACCACCCGCGCCAGGTCGATGCTGGTGGCGGCGACCAGGCGCACATCCACAGGCTGCGGCTGCTGCGCGCCAACCCGGGTCACCTCGCGGTTTTCCAGGGCCGCCAGCAGCTTGCCCTGGATGGCCAGCGGCAGGTCGGCGATCTCGTCTAGGTACAAGGTGCCGCCATTGGCCGAGCCGAACCAGCCCGCCCGGCTGCTGGCCGTGCCACCCTGGCTGCCGGCGCTGTAGCCGAACAGCTCGGCATCGGCATAGGTCGGGCTGATGGCCGCACAGTTCACCGAAACGAACAGGCCAGGGCGGTCGCTGGCACGGTGGATCTGCCGCGCCAGCAACTCCTTGCCGGTGCCGGTCTCGCCACGGATCAACACCGGCAGCGGTTGCGGTGCGAGGCGCTCCAGGGCCTGGCGCAGCTGCTGCGAACGCGGGTCGATGAACACCAGCGCCTTGGCGCGGATGCTCAGGGGGCTCTTGTCCAGCTCAGGGAAGGTCAGCAGCGGCTGGCCAAATGGGTTTTGAAAAGTCATGACTCACTCCCGCCCCAGGCCATCAGGGCCGGGCGTCAGGCAAACGGTAAACGGTCGGGGCCGATCAGGCGCGGCGCAAGGCGCGCTGCTCAACCCGGCTTTGCAGGCGGTACAGGTAGGCGAAGCCTTGTTCCCAACGCTCGTGCCCGGACTTGACGTTGATGTGCCCGGCATTGCTCAGCAGCCCTGGCTCCGCCCCCCAGGCCTGGGCCAGGTACAGCGCCCGCGGCACGCTCACCGCCGGGTCATTGTCAGAGCTGACCACCTGGCTTGGGAACGGCAGGGGCTGTGCCGGGATCGGTGCGAAATTGCGCAGCGCCGGTGCGCAGGTGGGGCGTTCGACGTCGGCCGGGGCTACCAGCAAGGCGCCGCGCACGCGGCGCAACAATGCTGGGCTGGCCTGTGCTGCCCAGTGGGCGACCGTGATGCAACCCAGGCTGTGGGCAATCAAGATCACCGGTGTGCGCTCGGCGGCAATGGCCTGCTCCAGCGCCTGCACCCAGTCACGGCGCTGCGGGGTCAGCCAGTCGTGCTGCTCGACCCGGGCGCTGTTGGGCAAGGTGCGCTGCCAGTGGCTCTGCCAATGGTTGTCTGGCGATCCTTGCCAGCCCGGCACAATCAGGTAACGAATCGACTCATTGCGCATGGGAACGCCTCCGGTAGTTTGCGTGCTTGGAGACCAGTATAAGGAGAGGGTTATATTCGTAAAGGAATAAGAAGCTATTTATTAATAACCAAAAAGGTTTTACTGTATGTCCACCACTGCCGCCGCCCTGGTAGGAGCGAGCGCAGCTCGCGATGCGCCGCAGGCGCCCGGTCGCAAAAAAAAAAGGCCAACCCCTGTCAAGAGATATGGCCCTAACGCACTTGCGAGAGTCTTGCCAATCAGCGCGCGGTAATCACCGCCAGCTTGCTGATTCCGGCACGTTCGATCGCGGCCATGGCCCGCGCCACTTCGCCGTAATTCACACCGTCGTCGGCCTGCAACTGCACCCGTACCTCGGCATCCTTGTCCTTGGCCGCCTTGAGGTTGGTTTCCAGCAGGTCGGGTTGAATCTCGTCCTTGTTGATGAACAGCTTGCCCTGGCCGTCGATGCTCACCACCAGTGGGTCTTTCTGCTCCACCGGGGCCACGGCCTCGGTCTTGGGCAGGTTGATCGGGATGGCGTTGGTCAGCAGCGGCGCGGTGACGATGAACACCACCAGCAGCACCAGCATGACGTCCACCAGCGGGGTGACGTTGATTTCACTGAGGACTTCGTCGCTGTCCTGGGTCGAAAAGGCCATGTCAGGACGCCTCCTTCACCGGCTGGGTGAAACCGGCCTGGGCCTTCTGCACGGCAGGGTGCACCAGCACGCGGAAGGCACTCTTCTGCGCCAGGCTGTAGAAGTCGTGGGCGAAGTCGTCGAGGTCGGCCGCTGTCAGCTTGAGGCGGCGCAGGAAGTAGTTGTAGACCAGCACCGCCGGCACCGCGACGGCGATACCCACGCCAGTGGCCACCAGCGCCGCACCAATTGGGCCCGCCACGGTTTCCAGGCTGGCGGAACCGGCCGCGCTGATCCCCTTGAGCGCTTCCATGATGCCCCACACGGTGCCGAACAGGCCGATGAAGGGCGAGGTGCTGCCGATACTGGCGACCACCGCCAGGCCCGTTTCCAGCGAGCGGCGTTCACGCACGATCTGCTGGCGCAGGGCACGTTCCAGGCGGTCCTGATGGTTGATGGCGTGGCTCAGGTCGTTGGCCTGGGTGTCGCCCACGGCGATGGCGGCATAACCGGACTGCGCAACGCGGGCGGCCGGGCCAGGCAGTGCATGGCTGAGCTCGGCGGCCGAGTCCAGGCTCGATGCGGCCCAGAACTGCTGGTGGAAGCGTTTGTCCTGGTTCTTCAGCCGCACGAACTGGGCAACCTTGACCAGGGCCAAGCCCCAGGTGGCAACGGAAAAACCGACCAGCAGCCAGATGACTGCGCTTTCAACGGATTCGAGGGGGGATGCCAGCAGGCTCATGAGAGTGTCTTCCTGTGTTCTGCGAAAAAGTTAGCGAAGCTTGAAATCGATCGGCACGCTGACCCAGCCGGCCAGGGCCACGTCGCCCTGCTTGGCGGGGACGAAGCTCCAGCGCTTGACCGCGGCCAGCGCGGCGGCGTCGAGGGCATCACGGCCACTGCTTTTCTGGATCTGGATCTGCCCGGGCTTGCCGCTGGGCAGCACTTCCACACGCAACAGCACGGTGCCTTCCCAGCCGCGGCGCTGGGCCAGCTGCGGGTACTCCGGCGCCGGGTTCTTCAGGTACGCGGCGTTGGCCGAAGCCGGGGTTATCGGGGCTGGCGCAGGTGGCGCAGGTGGGGCCGGGGCAGCGACTGGCGCAGGCGCAGGCGGTGGCGCTTCAATGGGTTTGGGCTGCGGCTTGGGCGGCTGCTTGACCACAGGCTTTGGCACTGGCTTGGGCTTGGGTTTTGGCTTGGCCGCCAGCTCATCGACCACCGGCGGCGGTGGCTCGACCACGGGTGGTGCCGGGGCTGGCGGTGGCGGCTCGACCACCGGCGGCGCAGGCGCGGCGAACTCGATGGTCATGGGCGGAATCTGTGGCGGTACCACGGGCAGCTCGGGCGTTGGCGCCTGGCTGATCCAGTACGCAGCGGCGCCATGCAGCGCCAGCACCAGCAGGCCCAGGGCCAGCTTGTCGCGGCGCTTGAGGCCGCTGACCGGGGTGCGTTGCAGGCGCAGCTGGCCCAGTGGCAGGCGAAGCGTCCGGCCAAGCTCGACCAAGTCACCCGGGGCCGGGCGCCATGGCTGGTCGTAGGCCCTGACGGCCGACTGGACATTTCCCATTGATCAAACTCCTGGGGTTCTTGATTCAGGTGTGTGGCTGAATCATCGCGGCCAGGGGCTTATCTCTAGAAGTAATGTTTAAAATTAAAGTTAGCGTTTTTTGGAATATGCGTTTTACGGGAGATGCTCTAGGCCGCGGGATTCGCGGGGTTCAGGGAGGGGGCTTGAGTGTGATGCCTTGGCGGCATATTAAATATTCGTGCAAGGCATGGGATTGTCACGAGGGCTGCGCCCTCGATCGCGAGCTGTGCTCGCTCCTACCGGGGTATGCGCACTAGGGGATGGGGCAAAAAAAACCCGGGACCAGGCCCGGGCTTTTCATGCTTGGCGGCGAATTAGATATCCGCCACCTTCTGCCACACCTTCGGCCGGAAGAACAACGTCTCGCCCCGGGCCAACCCGGTCAGGCTGTCGTGGTCCTTGACCACCTCGGCCTCGATCAGCTCGCTCTGGCCTTCCACTTTCAAGGTCACCCGCGTGGTCGCGCCCAGGGGGCGGATATCGCGCACTTCGGCAGCATGGTGGCCTTCGGTTTCATGCCGCGACAGCGACACCTCGTGCGGGCGGAACAGCACATGGTGCCCTTCGCTCACGGCCAGGCGGTTGGAGTCGCCGAGGAAGTGGTAGACGAAATCGTTGGCCGGCTGCTCGTACACCTCACCCGGCGAGCCGATCTGCTCGATCACGCCCTTGTTCATCACCACGATGCGGTCGGCCACTTCCATGGCTTCTTCCTGGTCGTGGGTGACGAACACCGAGGTCAGGTTGATGTCCTCGTGCAGCCGCGCCAGCCAACGGCGCAGCTCCTTGCGCACCTTGGCATCCAGCGCGCCGAACGGCTCGTCGAGCAGCAGCACCTTGGGCTCCACCGCCAGGGCGCGGGCCAGGGCGATACGCTGGCGCTGGCCACCGGAAAGCTGTTCGGGGTAGCGGTCGGACAACCAGTCGAGCTGCACCATGTTCAGCAGCTCATGCACCTTCTCGGCGATCTTGCTCTCGCTTGGGCGCTCGCCCTTGGGCTTCATGCGCAGGCCGAAGGCGACGTTGTCGAACACGCTCATGTGGCGGAACAGGGCATAGTGCTGGAACACGAAGCCGACGTTGCGATCACGCACGTCATGGCCCGACACATCCTCGCCGTGGAACACGATATTGCCTTGGTCCGGGGTTTCCAGGCCGGCGATGATGCGCAGCAGGGTAGTCTTGCCACAGCCGGACGGGCCGAGCAGGGCCACCAGCTCGCCGCTGTTGATGTCCAGGTTGATGGTGTTCAAGGCCTGGAAGCTGTTGAAGCGCTTGCTGACGTTACGAACTTCGATCGACATGAATCATTCCTCCGCGGCGCTGTGGCGCAGGCGGTTAATACGGTTCTCGCTCCACTGCTTGAGCAGCAGGATGAAGAGCGCCAGGATCAGCAACAGGCTGGCCACGCTGAAGGCCGCGACGTGGTTGTACTCGTTGTAGAGGATCTCCACGTGCAGCGGCAAGGTGTTGGTGACGCCGCGAATATGGCCAGACACCACCGACACCGCGCCGAATTCGCCCATGGCCCGCGCGGTACACAGCACCACGCCGTAGATCAGGCCCCACTTGATGTTCGGCAAGGTCACGTGCCAGAACATCTGCCAGCCATTGGCGCCGAGCAGGCGTGCGGCCTCCTCTTCCTGCGTGCCCTGCTCCTGCATCAGCGGGATCAGCTCACGGGCAACGAATGGCACGGTGACGAAGATGGTCGCCAGGACGATGCCCGGCAGTGCGAACACGATCTGGATGTCGTGGTCCTGCAGCCACGGGCCGAAAAAGCCTTGCGCGCCGAACATCAGCACGTAGACCAGGCCGGCGATGACCGGCGACACCGAGAACGGCAGGTCGATCAGGGTCACCAGGATGCTCTTGCCGCGGAAGCTGTACTTGCTCACGCACCAGGCGGCGCTGACGCCGAACACCAGGTTCAGTGGCACCGAAATGACCACGGCGAGCAGGGTCAGCTTCAATGCCGACAGGGCGTCGGGTTCGAAAATCGCCTCGAAGAAGGTGCCAAAGCCGTTCTTCAGTGCCTGGGACACCACGATCACCAGCGGCAGCAGCAGGAACAGCGCGAACACCAGCCAACCAAGGCCGATCAGGATGCGCCGCGAAGTGGCGCTGCCACGCCTGGCGGCGTTGGCGGTGGCGCTTGCACTCAGGTTAGAACTGGACATGCGGCCTCCTTCAAGGGGTTTCGATGCGGCGCTGCAGCAGGTTTATCAGCAGCAGCAGGATGAAGGAAACCACCAGCATCAGCACGCCGATGGCGGTCGCGCCGGTGTAGTCGTACTGGTCGAGCTTGACCATGATCAGCAGCGGCAGGATCTCGGTTTTCATCGGCATGTTGCCGGCGATGAAGATCACCGAACCGTACTCACCCACGCCCCTGGCGAAGGCCAGGGCGAAGCCGGTGAGCCAGGCAGGCAGCAGGGCCGGCGCCAGGATGTGGCGGAACACCTGCAACGGCTTGGCCCCCAGGCAGGCGGCAGCCTCTTCCACTTCACGCGGGATGTCGGCAAGTACCGGCTGCACCGTGCGCACCACGAACGGCAGGGTGACGAAGGTCAGTGCCAGGGTGATGCCCAGCGGGGTGTAGGCGATCTTGAAACCCAGGTCGGTGGCGAACTGGCCAACCCAGCCCGAGGGCGCGTAGAGGGCAGTCAGGGCGATACCGGCAACGGCAGTGGGCAGGGCGAACGGCAGGTCGATCATCGCATCGATGATCTTGCGCCCAGGGAAGGTGTAGCGCACCAGCACCCAGGCCAGCAGGGTGCCGATTACACCGTTGATGATGGCGGCGAACAAGGCGGTGCCGAAACTCAGCTTGAGCGCGGCGATCACCCGTGGCGCACTGATGATGTTCCAGAACTGCTCGAAGGTCAGCTGCGAGGCATGGACGAACATGGCCGCCAGCGGTATCAGCACGATCAGGCTGAGGTACACCAAGGTGTAGCCCAGCGTCAGCCCGAAGCCGGGTATGACGGGGGAAATGCGACGTGACATAAATATCCCTGGTTGAATGCACCTGGCCTGGTAATGATCCGGGGGGCGGTGCAGGCTTTTGAATCCTGGGGGGCTGCTCTGCAGCCCATCGCAGGCAAGCCAGCTCCTACAGAAATCGCGCCGCCCGTGGGCCTGTGATCATCCTGTAGGAGCTGGCTTGCCTGCGATGGGCCGCGTTGCGGCCCCGCTTTCCCTGGCCTTACTGCGCCTGGTAAATCTGGTCGAACACACCGCCATCATTGAAGAACTTCGGTTGTGCAGTTTTCCAGCCACCGAAGTCCTTGTCGATGGTCACCAGGTCCAATTTCGGGAACTGCTTGCCGAATTCGGCCGCCACTTTCTCGTCACGCGGGCGGTAGAAGTTCTCGGCGGCAATCTTCTGGCCGGCCGGGCTGTACAGGTGCTTGAGGTACTCGGTGGCGATTTCGGTGTTGCCCTTCTTCTCGGCATTCTTGTCGACCACGGCCACTGGCGGCTCGGCGAGGATCGACAGCGATGGGACGACGATGTCGAACTTGTCGGCGCCGCCGTCTTCCTTCAGCGCCAGGAAGGCTTCGTTTTCCCAGGCCAGCAGCACGTCGCCCTGGCCGTTGTTGACGAAGGTGATGGTCGAGCCGCGGGCACCGGTGTCCAGCACGGGTACATGCTTGAACAGCTCCTGCACGTATTCCTTGGCCTTGGCTTCGCTGCCGCCGGTCTTCAGGCCATAGGCCCATGCCGCGAGGAAGTTCCAGCGGGCGCCACCGGAGGTTTTCGGGTTGGGGGTGATGACCGAGACGTCTTTCTTGACCAGGTCGCCCCAGTCCTTGATGCCTTTCGGGTTGCCCTTGCGCACCAGGAACACGATGGTCGAGGTGTACGGGGTGCTGGCGTCGGGCAGGCGGGTCTGCCAGTTTTCTGGCAAGGTCTTGCCGAGCTTGGCGATTTCGTCGATGTCGCCGGCCAGGGCAAGGGTCACCACGTCGGCGCGCAGGCCGTCGATCACCGCACGGCCCTGCTTGCCCGAGCCACCGTGGGATTGCTGGATCTTCACCTTGTCGCCCGGGTGGGCCTGTTGCCAGTGCTTGATGAATTCGGCGTTGTACTGCTGGTACAGCTCACGGGTCGGGTCGTAGGACACGTTCAGCAGTTCGTAGTCCTTGGCGATGGCGGAACCGGCAAAAACAGCACTGGCCAGGGCGGCGAGCGCATAACGGCGGATGGACATGGTGAAGCTCCCGATTGGCATTTTTCTAGTTTTGAAGGGTGAGGCGCGAATCAGCTGGGCTTGTTGCCGGGCTGCTGCAGGCGGAACTTCTCCTTGCGCTCGATCTGTACGACCTGGGCGTTGTGCACGGTGATTTCCACCGCACCGAAACGCAGGTCGCGCAGGGCGCTCTGGATTTCACGCAAAATGGTGGCTTCGTCCTGACCGTCGATGCTACGCAGCGATGCACTCATGCTCGTTCTCCTTGGAGTGAGGGTGCCGGGCTGAGGTTTGAAGGGGGTTTGCGCCTGGCTTGAGGGCAATAGTAGTGAGGCGGAGATATTCTTAAAAATACTGTTTAAGAATGTTTATATAACCATTTTTCAGAAATGACCCACGGCCTTTGTAGGAGCGGGCTTGCCCCGCGAACACCGGCAAAGCCGGTGCCAAGTTCTGCATTGCCTGGCACCGGCTGTGCCGGTGTTCGCGGGGCAAGCCCGCTCCTACAAGGGTTCAGTGTTGGGGCTCGCGAATCTTGTACCAGGCCACATACAGCGCCGGCAGGAACAGCAATGTCAGCAGGGTCGCCACGATGATCCCGCCGATCATCGCGTAGGCCATGGGCCCCCAGAACACCTCGCGGGCAATCGGGATCATGCCCAGGCTCGCCGCCGCCGCGGTCAACAGAATCGGCCGGCGCCGGTGGTTGGTGGCCTCCACCACCGCGTCCCATGGCGACAGGCCCTGGGCCTCGAATTCGTCGATCTGGGTCACCAGGATCACCGAGTTGCGAATGATGATGCCCGCCAGCGCCAGAATGCCCAGAATCGCCACAAAGCCCATCGGCGTGCCCGTGGGCACCAGCGCCAGCACCACGCCAATCAGCCCCAGCGGCGCCACGCTGACCACCAGGAACAGCTTCTGCACGCTGTGCAGCTGGATCATCAGGAAGGTCGCCATCAGGAACAGCATCAGCGGAATCACCGCAGCAATCGGGCCCTGGGCCTTGCCGCTCTCCTCCACCGTGCCCCCGGTGGCCACTTCATAGCCCAGCGGCAGCTTGCTGGCGAATTCGTCGATTTTCGGTTTCAGCTGCGCCACCAGGTCGGTGGGCTGTATTTCGCCATTGACCGAGGCCTTGATGGTGATGGTCGGTTTGCGGTCACGGCGCCACACCAGCGGCTGCTCCAGCTCGTAGCGCACGGTGGCGAACGACAGCAGCGGAATCGAGGTGCCGTTGGGCGTGAGAATCTGCAAGTTTTGCAGGGTATCGGGCGAGCCACGCTCGCTGTCCTCGGCGCGGGCCACCACGTCGACCAGGTAGATGCTGTCGTTGACCTGGGTGATCGGCACGCCGGTGACGATGCTGTTCATCACGTTGGCCACGTCCTCGGACGACAGGCCCAGCTGGCGCGCCTTGTCCTGGGCGATCTCGATGCGCAGCACCTTTCCTGGCTCGTTCCAGTCGTAGATCATCTCGCCGATGTGCCGGTTCTGGTCGAGCAAGGTGGCCAGTTCGATGGCGTGCTTGCGCACCTGGTCGATGTCCTTGCCACTGACCCGGTACTGGATCGGCCGGCCCACTGGCGGGCCCATTTCCAGTGACTGAACGTTGCTGCCGATGCCGACGAAGTCCTCATGCAGGCGCTTCTGCAGCCGCGCGATCAAGCCGCCACGCTCCTCCAGGCCTTTGCTGACGATGACGAACTGAGCGTAATAGGGGTTCTGCAGTTGCTGGTCCAGGGGCAGGTAGAAGCGGATCGCGCCCTGGCCGATGTAGGTACTCCAGCTGACGATGTCAGGGTCGCCCTTGAAGGTGGCCTCGAAGCGGTCCACCACCTTGCGCGTTTCTTCGATGGAAGCGTTCTGCGGCAGGTTCAGGTCCACCAGGATTTCCGGGCGGTCCGATGACGGGAAGAACTGGTTCTGCACAAAGCGCATGCAGAACACCGACAAGGCGAACAGCACCACGGTGCCCACCACCGTCAGCCAGCGGTGGCGCATGCACCACAGCAGGCCATGCTCGAAGCCACGGCCAATGCGCCCAGGCTCGGCGTCATGGGCCTTCATCTTCTTGCTGTCGAGGATATGCACGCCCAGCACCGGGGCGAAGAACACCGCCACCACCCACGACACCATCAACGCCACGGCAATCACCGCGAACAGGGTAAAGGTGTATTCGCCCGCCGAGCTGGCATTGAGGCCGATCGGCACGAAGCCCGCCACCGTGACCAGGGTGCCGGTGAGCATCGGGAAGGCCGTGGAGGTGTAGGCAAAGGTAGCCGCCTGCTCCTTGCTCTCGCCCATTTCCAGGCGTGTGACCATCACCTCCACGGTGATCATTGCATCATCCACCAACAGGCCAAGGGCGATGATCAGCGCGCCCAGGGAAATCCGCTGCATGGTGATGCCGCTGTATTCCATGAACACGAAGACCATGGCCAGCACCAGCGGGATCGAACACGCCACCACCAGCCCGGCGCGCACGCCGAGGCTGACGAAACTCACCGCCAGCACGATCACCACGGCCTCGAACAAGGCGCTGGTGAAGCCGCCCACGGCCTTCTCCACCACCACCGCCTGGTCAGACACGGTGTGCACGCCCACGCCCACGGGCAAGTCGTTGGTCACGCGCTTCATCTTTTCCTTGAGCGCTTCGCCGAACACCTGGATGTTGCCCCCGGCCTTCATGCCGATCGCAAGGCCGATGGCGGCCTGGCCGTTGTAGCGGAACATCGGCGAGGGTGGGTCGGTGTAGCCGCGTTCGATCGCGGCGATATCGGCCAGGCGGAAGAAGCGGTCGTTGATGCGCAGGTTGACGCCCTGCAGGTCCTTTTCCGAGGCGAACTGGCCGGTGGTGCGCACCGAGATGCGCTCGGGGCCGGCCTCGATTACCCCTGCCGGGGTCACCGCATTCTGCGACTGCAGCGCCTGCATGACCTGGCGCTGGTCGATGCCTAGGGCCGCCAGCTTGCGGGTGGAGAAGTTCAGGTAAAGCACCTCGTCCTGGGTGCCGATCATCTCGATCTTGCCGATATTGGGCACTTCCCGCACTTCGGCGCGGGCTTGCTCCACATAGTCGCGCAACTGCCGCAGGGTGAGGCCGTCGGCGGTGAAGGCATAGATCGAGCCGTAGACATCGCCGAACTCGTCGTTGAAGCCCGGGCCCTGGATGCCGTCGGGGAACTGGCCGCGGATGTCCTGGATCTTCTTGCGCACCTGGTACCAGATTTGCGGGATGTCCTTGGCCTTGGTGGTGTCGCGCAGGTACACGTAGACCGTGGACTCGCCGGGGCGGGTGTAGCTTTTCACGTAGTCGAGCGAGTCCAGCTCCTCCAGCTTTTTCTCGATGCGGTCGGTGACCTGGTACAGGGTTTCGTCCTGGGTCGCGCCGGGCCAGCGGGTCTGGATCACCATGGTCTTGATGGTGAACGACGGGTCTTCCTCACGGCCCAGGTTGAAGTACGAGAAAATCCCCATCAGCAGGCCAACGAACATCAGGTACCAGACGAAGGACTGGTGCTTTAGCGCCCATTCGGAGAGGTTGAAGCTTCCTTTCATTGCGCATCCTCGTCGAAGGCGACCTTCTGGCCAGGCTTGAGGCTGTTGACCCCCGCCGTCACTACCCGCTCGCCGGGCTGCACGCCCGAGGCCAGGACGATGCTGTGGTCGGTGCGGCTGATCAGGGCCACGTCACGGGTGGCCACGGTTTTCTGTTGCGGGTCGATCACCCACACCTGGGTTTTGCCGTCACGTTCGAGCAGGGCACTCAGCGGCAGTTCGCTGCGCGGGGTCACAGCCGAGCTCAGGGTCACGCTGATGGCCGTGCCCAGGTGGAAGCCCACAGGGGTGCTGGCCAGGGTCAGGCGGGCACGGCGGGTGCGCGTGGTGGCGTCGGCTTGCGGCTCCAGCTCGCGCAGGCTGGCCGTGGTGTTGATGGCCGGGTCGAGCTGGGAAGCGACGGTGAAGGTGAGGTTCTGGTTCAACTGCTCGGCCAGGTTGATCGGCAAGTCGATTACCGCCTCTTTTACGTCTGGCCGGGCCAGGGTCACCACCGCTTGGCCGGCAGTCACGGTTTGCCCGGCCTCGGCTTGCCAGGCCGTGATCACGGCGGCGTGGTCGGCGCGCAGGGTGCTGTAGTCGAGTTGGTCACGGGCCTGGCTGAGCGATGAACGCGCCTGCTCCAGCGACGCACCGGTGGTTTTCAGGTTGGTCTGGGCGATATCCAGGCTGGCCTTGGCGCCCACCCCACGGTCATACAGCTGCTGCTGGCGCCGGGCATCGGCCTGGGCGTTGATCCACTGCGCCTGCACCCGCGCCAGGTCGCCTTCGGCGGCGCGCAGTTGGTTCTGTTGGTCGGTGGGGTCCAGCGTGGCCAAGGTGTCGCCCGGCTTGACCATGGCGCCAACGTCCAGCCAGCGCCGCGCAATGCGCCCACCCACGCGAAAGCCCAGGGTGCTCTCGTAGCGGGCCTGGATGCTGCCAGCGAAGCGGCCCAGCTGCGCCTGCACCAGGGGCTCAACCTTCACCCACAGCACGGGGCGCACCGCCTCTTCGGCCTGCTCATGATTGCCGCAGGCGGCCAGCAGCAGGCTTATCGGGAGCATCAGCAGCATGCGTTTCATGGCTCGGCTCCCTGCGCCTTGACCTCGACCTTTTCCACCTGCATGCCGGGGTGAAGCAACTGCCCCCCGGTGACCACCACGGTTTCGTCGCCCTTGAGCCCTTGGGCGATCACCACTTTGCCGGTGAGGTAGCGGCCCACCTCGACCTTGCGCAGCTCCACCTTGTCGCCCTCGCCCACCACCCACACGGCGGGCTCCTTCAAAGCCTTGGTCAACGCCGACCAAGGCAACTCGACGCTCGGCCGGCCCTGGGTATTGCCGGTCGCGGTCACCGGCGCGCCCAGGCGCATGGCGGCTGGCACGTTCTTCAAGGCAACCTTGACCTGCACCGTACCGCTCTGGGCCGACACGGTAGGGGTAACTTCGCGCACCACGCCCTGGGCCTTGACCTTGGGGTCATCGAGCAGGCTCACGGTGAGGCCTGCGTCGCTGGGCGGGGCCACCAGCAAGGCCTCGTAGACGTTGAACACCGCGTCACGCTCGCCGTCGCGGGCCAGGGTGAAGATCGGCATGGTCGCCTGCACCACCTGGCCCACTTCGGCCTGGCGCTGGGTAATCACCCCGTCGGCCTCGGACACCAGCGCGGTGTAGCTCAGTTGTTCGTTGGCGTTGGCCAACTGCGCCTGGGCGGCCTTGAGCGCGCTCTGGTTGCTGCGCAGGGCGGCTTCGGCGGAATCGTACTCGCTTTGGCTGGTGTAGCCCTTGGGCAATAGCTTCTGCTGGCGGACGAAGGCGGCGCTGGCCTGGGTGACGCGCGCCTGGGCGGCGAACACTTCGGCCTTGGCCGAGTCGACGTTGTTCTGCAGGTCCTTGGGGTCGAGCCGGGCCAGTACCTGGTTGGCCTTGACGTGGTCGCCCACGTCGACACTGCGCGAGATGATCTTGCCGCCCACGCGAAACGACAGGTCGGTTTGCACCCGCGCCTGCACGTCGCCGGTGAGGGTGACCCTGGCGGCGAAGTCCGTGGATTCGACCCGCGCCACCCCAACCCGCGGCAGCAACTGGGGCGCTTCTTCCTTGCTACAGCCCGCGAGCGTGACAGCCAGCCCCAGACCAACGAACAACAGCGGACGCGAGAGCGACATGCAGGCTCCTGGCTTGCGCGCAAATGATTCGTGGAATGCGACTGTTAGCGTAGATCAGGGTTCGATAAACATCACTGACGGGGGGCAGGAGGGGAGGTTTCAGTCATTGAGGATCGAGCGCCGCCTGGCGGCGCATCGCGAGCTTTGCTCGCTCCTACCAGGCCTGCACAAAACCTGTAGGAGCGAGCGGAGCTCGCGATGCGCCGCGCTGGCGAATCAGGCGGACGCTGGCACTTGGGCCGGGCGCTTGACCTGGGGTTGCGAGGCGTTGGCGGCCGCGCCTTCCTCGATTGCCTGCTGGATCGCCTTACGGCGGCGTTCTTCGGCCTGGCGGCTGAAGTACCACACGCAGAAGGTGACCAACGACACCGACAGCAGGATCAGGCTGGCCACGGCGTTGATTTCGGGCTTCACGCCCAGGCGCACCGCCGAGAACACTTCCATCGGCAAGGTGGTCGAACCCGGGCCCGACACGAAGCTGGCCAGTACCAGGTCATCCAGCGACAGGGCGAACGACATCATGCCACCCGCCGCCAGCGATGGCGCGATCATCGGGATGGTGATCAGGAAGAACACCTTCCACGGCTTGGCACCCAGGTCCATCGCCGCTTCCTCGATCGACAGGTCCAGCTCGCGCAGGCGCGCCGACACCACCACCGCCACATACGCCGCACAGAACGTGGTGTGGGCGATCCAGATGGTGACGATGCCGCGCTCCTGCGGCCAGCCGATCATCTGCGCCATGGCCACGAACAGCAGCAGCAGCGACAGGCCGGTAATCACCTCAGGCATCACCAGTGGCGCGGTGACCAGGCCGCCGAACAGCGTACGGCCCTTGAAACGGGTGACCCGAGTCAGCACGAAGGCCGCCAGGGTGCCCAGCGCCACCGCCGCCACCGCCGTGTAGCAAGCGATTTCCAGCGAGCGCATCACCGAACCCATCAGCTGGGTGTTGTCCAGCAGGCCGACGTACCACTTCACCGACCAACCACCCCACACCGTCACCAGCTTCGAGGCGTTGAACGAGTAGATCACCAGGATCAGCATCGGCAGGTAGATGAACAGCAGGCCAAGCACCAGCATCAGCCTGGAAAAACCAAAGCGCTTCATGCCCTGCCCTCCATTTCTTTGGCCTGGCTGCGGTTGAACAGCAGGATCGGCACGATCAGGATCGCCAGCATCACCACCGCCAGCGCCGATGCCACCGGCCAGTCACGGTTGTTGAAGAACTCCTGCCACAGCACTTTACCGATCATCAGGGTTTCCGGGCCGCCGAGCAGTTCAGGAATCACGAACTCGCCCACTACCGGGATGAACACCAGCATGCAGCCGGCGATGATGCCGTTCTTCGACAGCGGCACAGTGATCTTCCAGAAGCTGTTGAAGGTGCTCGAACCCAGGTCCGATGCGGCCTCAAGCAGGCTTGGGTCGTGCTTCACCAGGTTGGCGAACAGCGGCAGGATCATGAACGGCAGGTACGAATAGACCACGCCGATGTACACCGCCAGGTTGGTGTTGAGGATCTGCAGCGGCTGGTCGATCAGCCCGGTCCACATCAGGAAGCCGTTGAGCAGCCCGTTGTTGCTGAGGATGCCCATCCAGGCATAGACGCGGATCAGGATCGCGGTCCAGGTCGGCATCATGATCAGCAACAGCAGAACCGTCTGCGTTTCCTTCTTGGCGTTGGCGATGGCGTAGGCCATCGGGTAGCCGATCAGCAGGCACAGCAGGGTGCTGAAGAAGGCCATCTTCAGCGAGCCCAGGTAGGCCGAGATGTACAGTTCATCTTCGGTCAGCAAGCCGTAGTTGGCCAGGTTGAGCACCAACTGGATCTTGTCTTCGACGTAGGTGTAGATCTCGGTATACGGCGGGATCGCCACGTCGGCTTCGGCGAAGCTGATCTTCAGCACGATGAAGAACGGCAGCATGAAGAACAGGAACAGCCAGATGAACGGAATCCCGATCACCACATGCCGCCCCTCCGGAATCAAACGCTGGATGGCTCGCTTGAGCTTGCGAGGTTTCATGACCGCAGTACCACGCCGCTGTCATCTTCCCACCACACGTACACTTCGTCGCCCCAGGTCGGGCGTGCGCCCTGGCGTTCGGCGTTGGCGACGAACGACTGGACGATCTTGCCGCTCGGCAGCTCCACGTAGAACACCGAGTGGCCGCCCAGGTAGGCGATGTCGTGCACCTTGCCGCGCGACCAGTTGTGCTCGAAGTCCGGCTGGCTGGTGGTGACCAGCAGCTTTTCCGGGCGCAGGGCGTAGGTGATGTGCTTGTCTTCCACCGAGGTGGTGATGCCGTGGCCGACGTAGATCTTGCGCTCCAGCTCCGGGCTGGCAATGATCGCGTGGCCTTCGGCGTCGTCGACCACGTCACCTTCGAACAGGTTGACGTTACCGATGAATTCGCACACCAGGCGGCTGGTGGGGGTCTCGTAGATGTCCACCGGCGAGCCGATCTGGGCGATCCAGCCCAGGTGCATGATGGCGATACGCTGGGCCATGGTCATGGCCTCTTCCTGGTCGTGGGTCACCATCACGCAGGTCACGCCAACGCGCTCGATGATTTCCACCAGCTCCAGTTGCATCTGCGAGCGCAGTTTCTTGTCCAGTGCCCCCATCGGCTCGTCGAGCAGCAGCAGCTTGGGGCGCTTGGCCAGGGAACGGGCCAGGGCCACCCGCTGGCGCTGGCCACCGGACAACTGGTGCGGCTTGCGCTTGGCGTACTGGGTCATGTGCACCAGCTTGAGCATCTCGGCCACGCGGGCGTCGATCTCGGCCTTGGGCATCTTGTCCTGCTGCAGGCCGAAAGCGATGTTCTGCGCCACGGTCATGTGCGGGAACAGCGCATAGGACTGGAACATCATGTTGATCGGCCGCTCGTAGGGCGGCATGTCGGTGATGTCGACGCCATCGAGGAAAATCCGCCCCTCGGTGGGGCGCTCGAAACCGGCGAGCATCCGCAGCAAGGTCGATTTGCCGGAACCGGAGCCACCCAGCAGGGCGAAGATCTCACCCTTGCGGATTTCCAGGGACACATCGTCCACGGCTACCGTTTCGTCGAATTTTTTCGTGACCCGGTCGATCTTGACCAGCACCTGCTTGGGTTGCTGGCCACCCTCGAGGGCTTTTTTATAGGCACCGGAGGCAACTGCCATGAGTGAAACTCCCAACAAGATTTTTGTGCCCGCCCGGCCTGTTCTGCAGGTGCCGCGGCGGGTCTGGATAATTACTTGCCCGACTTGACCTTGGTCCAGCTACGGGTCATCAGCCGCTGCACCTTGGGGGGCAGCTCTGAGTTCACGAACATCTTGTCCAGCACTTCCTGCGGTGGGTAAACCGCGGCGTCAGTCCTCACGGCCTGGTCCATCAGGTCGCCAGCCTTGGGGTTCGGGTTGGCATAACCGACGTAATCACTGACCTGGGCGATAACCTCAGGTTTCAGCAAATAGTTGATGAAGGCATGGGCCTCCTTGACGTTCTTGGCGTCCTTGGGAATCGCCAGCACGTCGAACCAGAGGTTGCCGCCTTCCTTGGGAATGGCGTAGGCCAGGTTCACGCCTTTCTTCGCCTCTTCGGCGCGGGCCTTGGCCTGGAACACATCACCCGAGAAACCGGCCGCGACGCAGATGTCGCCATTGGCCAGGTCGGTGATGTACTTGGAAGAGTGGAAGTAGGTCACGTAGGGGCGCACTGCCAGCAGCTTCTGCTCGGCCTTGGCGTAGTCCTTGGGGTCGGTACTGTTGGGGTTCAGGCCCATGTAGTTGAGCACCGCCGGGAGCATTTCGTCCGCCGAGTCGAGGAAGGCCACGCCACACTTGGCGAGCTTCTTCATGTTCTCGGGTTCGAACAGCACTGCCCAGGAATCGATCTTGTCCACGCCCAGGGTCGCCTTGACCTTGTCGACGTTGTAGCCGATGCCATTGGTGCCCCACAGGTAGGGCACGGCGTACTGGTTGCCCGGGTCGTTCTTTTCCAGGCGCTTCATCAGTGCCGGGTCAAGGTTGGAATAATTGGGCAGCAGGTTCTTGTCGAGCTTCTGGAACGCGCCCGCCTTGATCTGCTTGCCGAGGAAATGGTTGGACGGCACCACCACGTCATAGCCGGTGTTGCCGGCCAGCAGTTTGCCTTCCAGGGTTTCGTTGGAGTCGAACACGTCCTGCACGGGCTTGATGCCCGTTTCCTTCTCGAACTCCGCGAGCGTGTTCGGGCCGATATAGTCCGACCAGTTATAGAAATGCACCGTAGGCGCCGCTTGGACGCTGCATGCCAGCGTCAGGCCCGCTCCAGCCAACATGGCCTTGCGTAGTACAGAAATAGACAAGTGGGTGGTCCTCACAATCAGTGCCTCGGTGACGGCATGCTTTGGGGGTACAGTGCTGCCGCGCACACAAAACCGGCGCGCAACTTACCTGCGCAGCTTCGATGCCGCAATCATCAATTGCCTTTCACTGGCCCTGGGCCGGAAAACCCCGGCCCAGAGGTCACGCATCGGGCTTACTTGCCCGACTTGATCTTGGTCCAGCTGCGGGTGATTACACGCTGAGCGGCCGCGTCTGGGGCAGCGATCGCGTACAGGTGTTTTTTCACGTCAGCCGGTGGGTAGATGCTCGGGTCGCTGGTGATGGCCTTGTCGACCAACGGGGTAGCGGCCTCGTTGCCGTTCGGGAAGCGCACGGCATTGGTGATTTCAGCCATGATTTCCGGCTGCAGCAGGAAGTTCATGAACTGGTAGGCGGCGTCCTTGTGCTCGGCATCCTTGGGGATGGCGACCATGTCGTAGAAGGTGCCGGCACCTTCTTTCGGAATGATGTAGTCCACCTTGACCTTGTCGCCAGCTTCGTGGGCGCGGGCCTTGGACTGCTCCAGGTCACCCGAGTAACCGACGGCTACGCAGATGTTGCCGTTGGCCATGTCGCCGATGTACTTGGACGAGTGGAAGTAGGTGATCGAAGGACGGATCTTGAGGAACAGGTCCTCGGCGGCCTTCAGGTCTTCCTTGGTGGTGCTGTTGGTCGGCTTGCCCAGGTAGTGCAGCGCGGCCGGGAGCATTTCGGTCGGAGCATCCAGGAAGCTCACGCCGCAGCTCTTGAGCTTGGCGATGTTCTCAGGCTTGAACACCACGTCCCACGAGTCGATCTTGTCCACGCCCAGCGCGGCCTTGACTTTCTCCGGGTTGTAGCCGATGCCGATCGAGCCCCACATGTACGGGAAGGCGTGCTGGTTGTCCTTGTCGCTGGCATCGCCAACGGCCTTGAGCAGGTCCTTGTCGAGGTTCTTCCAGTTCGGCAGCTTGGAGCGGTCCAGCTCCTCGTAGACGCCGGCCTTGATCTGCTTGGCCAGGAAGTTGTTCGACGGCACGACGATGTCGTAGCCCGACTTGCCGGCCAGCAGCTTGGCCTCCAGGGTTTCGTTGCTGTCGAAGACGTCGTACTTGACCTTGATGCCGGTCTGTTTTTCAAACTTGGCGATGGTGTCCGGAGCGATGTAGTCCGACCAGTTGTAGACGTTCAGTACCTTGTCTTCAGCCTGTACAGCGGTGGCCATGGCACCCATCAGGGCGGCGGCCAGCAACGTCTTGCCCATTTTATTCATGCGTCATGCTCCAGAATTTTTATTTAGCCATCTGTTCAGCAGCCAGGACCCACGGCGCAGGGCGCGCGGCGACTGAAACAGCCGCTAGTCTGGCAAGTTACAAGGCTCTGTTTCAAGGAAAGCAGGGCCTTGTAACGACTTAATGTCACATCGCTAGCCTAGCAAACTGTCAACGGATCGCTTCGAGCGTCAAATCGAGGCATTTGCGCGCTTTTTCCACCAGTTCATCCACCTCGGCATGGCTGATGACCAACGGCGGGGCGATGATCATGGTGTCGCCTACCGCGCGCATGATCAGGCCGTTGTCGAAGCAGAAGTTGCGGCACACCATGCCCACGCCCTTGCCTTCGTAACGGCTGCGGGTTGCCTTGTCCTTGACCAGCTCGATCGCGCCGAGCAGGCCCAGGCCGCGTACCTCGCCCACCAGTGGGTGGTCCTGCAGCTCACGCAGACGTTTTTGCAAGTACGGTGCCACTTCCGTGCGCGCCTTCTCGACGATGTGCTCGTCACGCAGGATGCGCAGGTTTTCCAGGCCCACCGCGGCCGCCACCGGGTGGCCGGAATAGGTGAAACCGTGGTTGAAGTCGCCGCCTTCGCTGAGTACCTGGGCCACGCTGTCACGCACGATCACACCACCCATGGGGATGTAACCGGAGGTCAGGCCCTTGGCGATGGTCATCAGGTCGGGCTTGAGGCCGTAGTAGTCGGAGCCGAACCACTCGCCGGTACGGCCGAAGCCGCAGATCACTTCGTCGGCAACGAACAGAATGTCGTACTTGGCGAGGATTTCCTTGACCTTCGGCCAGTAGGTTTGCGGTGGAATGATCACGCCGCCGGCGCCCTGGATGGGCTCGGCGATGAAGGCGGCGACGTTGTCTTCGCCGACTTCGAGAATTTTCTGCTCCAGCTGCTCGGCCGCCCACACGCCGAAGGCATCCGGGGTCATGTCGCCGCCTTCACCGAACCAGTACGGCTGCGGGATATGCACGATGCCCGGGATCGGTAGGCCGCCCTGTTCGTGCATGCCGCTCATGCCACCCAGGCTTGCACCGGCAACGGTGGAGCCGTGGTAGCCGTTGATGCGGCCGATGATGGTCTGCTTGTGCGGCTTGCCCTTCAGTGCCCAGTAGTGGCGAACCATGCGCAGCACGGTGTCGTTGCCTTCGGAGCCGGAGCCGGTGAAGAACACATGGGTCATGCCTTCGGGCGCCACCTCGGTGATCGCCTTGGCCAGTTCCAGCGCCGGCGGGTGGGCGGTCTGGAAGAACAGGTTGTAGTACGGCAGCTCGCGCATCTGCTTCTCGGCCGCCTGCACCAGTTCTTCCCGGCCATAGCCGACCGCCACGCACCACAGGCCAGCCATGCCGTCGAGGATCTTGTGCCCCTCGCTGTCCCACAAATGCACACCCTGCGCCTTGGTGATGATGCGCGGCCCCTTCTCCTTCAACTGCTTGTAGTCAGAGAAGGGTGCAAGGTGGTGCTCGCCGCTCAGGTTTTGCCATTCACGGGTTTGCGGGTTGTTGACGCTCATGTGCCTCTCCATTTTCCGGCGGCCGCACAGGCGGCCTCAGGGTTGATCAGACAGCGAACAGCAGGAACTCACGTTCCCAGGAGCTGATGACGCGCTTGAAGTTCTCATGCTCGGCGCGTTTGGTGGCGACGTAGCCGGTGATGAACTTCTTGCCCAGGTACTGCACCAGCGCGCGGCTGTTTTCCATGCGTTCCAGGGCATCTTCGATGGTCAGCGGCAGGCGCAGGTTACGCCGCTCGTAGCCACGGCCCTGAACCGGCGCGCTGGCCTCGATGCCTTCGACCATGCCGATGTAGCCGCACAGCAGGCTGGCGGCGATGGCCAGGTAGGGGTTGGCGTCGGCGCCCGGCAGGCGGTTTTCGACGCGGCGGTTCTGTGGGCCGGCATCCGGCACGCGCAGGCCGACGGTGCGGTTCTCCTCGCCCCACTCGACGTTGACCGGCGCCGAGGTGTCGGGCAGGAAGCGGCGGAACGAGTTGACGTTGGGGGCGAACAGCGGCAGCGCTTCGGGGATGAACTTCTGCAGGCCACCGATGTGGTGCAGGAACAGCTGGCTCATGCTGCCGTCTGGGTTGCTGAAGATGTTCTTGCCGGTGGCCACGTCGACCACGCTCTGGTGCAGGTGCATGGCGCTGCCCGGCTCGCCGGTCATCGGCTTGGCCATGAAGGTGGCCGCCACGTTGTGCTTGAGCGCGGCCTCGCGCATGGTGCGCTTGAACACCAGGATCTGGTCGGCCAGGTGCAGCGCGTCGCCGTGACGGAAGTTGATTTCCATCTGCGCCGTGCCGTCTTCGTGAATCAGCGTGTCGAGGTCCAGGCGCTGCAGTTCGCACCAGTCATAGACGTCCTCGAACAGCGGGTCGAATTCGTTGGCGGCCTCGATGGAGAACGACTGGCGGCCGGTTTCCGGGCGGCCGGAGCGGCCGACCGGCGGTTGCAGCGGGAAGTCCGGGTCTTCGCTGCGCTTGGTCAGGTAGAACTCCATCTCTGGCGCGACAATCGGCTGCCAGCCCTTGTCGGCGTAGAGCTTGAGCACTTTCTTGAGGACGTTGCGCGGCGACAGTTCGACCGGGTTGCCCTTCTTGTCGTAGGTGTCGTGGATCACCTGGGCCGTTGGTTCGATGGCCCAGGGCACGAGGAACACGGCGTCCTGGTCGGGGCGGCAGATCATGTCGATGTCGGCCGGGTCGAGCAGGTCGTAATAGATGTCGTCGTCAACGTAGTCGCCGGTGACGGTCTGCAGCAGCACGCTCTCGGGCAGGCGCATGCCTTTTTCGGCAATGAACTTGTTGGTTGGCGAGATCTTGCCGCGGGTGATGCCGGTCAGGTCGCTGATCAGGCATTCGACTTCGGTGATCTTGTGCTCTTTCAACCAATCGGTGAGCTGGTCGAGGTTGTTACTCATAAATACCTCAGGAGGTAAGGTGGTCCGCGCCCTGATTCTGTATGGAGTAGATTGCTAAAGCAAAAACCCACGCGCAGGCGCGCTGTGGATACACTGGAAATGAGCGTGTCCGCAGCGATTTCAAAGGGCAGGTAGACAAGAAGAGTAACGATAAAGTGTGACGAGGTGAGGTCCGGGCGCACCAAGCGTCAATTATTGCGGCCATGCAGGCCAGCAGCTGACGGATGCGTGCAGGAACGGCAGGGATACCCGACGGCACTGCGCAGGCAGTGCGTTCAGGTCGCGACAAGCGGACCATGTGACCCTCGTATTATTGTGTTCTGGGTTGAGTCCGAGCTTAGCCTTGTTCATTTTTTTACACAACCTCTCCGTAAAAAATAAAACACGGCACCTCGGAGATAGCCCTTGGCGAAGGAAATAGCGGATAATGGCTCGCCCCGATATGCAGCAAATCTGCCGTCGATGTGCCATTTCAGGGCATCATGGGGTTGGCTTGACATCAGTTTGTCTTTTCGATTGACTGGTCCTGCAAGCCCCCCTTGATTGATATTTTTAACAACAAAGGTGTTGCATCATGTCGGTACCCCCGCGTGCCGTTCAGCTTAACGAAGCGAACGCGTTCCTTAAGGAACATCCTGAGGTTCTCTACGTTGACCTTCTGATTGCAGATATGAATGGTGTGGTGCGTGGTAAACGCATAGAGCGCACCAGCCTCCACAAGGTTTACGAGAAAGGCATCAACCTGCCGGCCTCCCTCTTCGCCCTGGACATCAACGGTTCCACCGTGGAAAGCACAGGGTTGGGCCTGGACATCGGCGATGCTGACCGCATCTGCTACCCGATCCCCGGCACCCTCTCCAACGAACCCTGGCAGAAGCGCCCCACCGCGCAACTGCTGATGACCATGCACGAGATCGAAGGCGAGCCGTTCTTCGCCGACCCGCGCGAAGTGCTGCGCCAAGTGGTGAGCAAGTTCACCGACATGGGCCTGACCATCTGCGCCGCGTTCGAGCTGGAGTTCTACCTGATCGACCAGGAAAACGTGAACGGCCGCCCGCAGCCGCCACGCTCGCCGATCTCGGGCAAGCGCCCGCAGTCGACCCAGGTATACCTGATCGACGACCTCGACGAATACGCCGACTGCCTCCAGGACATCCTCGAAGGTGCCAAGGAGCAAGGCATTCCGGCCGATGCCATCGTCAAGGAAAGCGCCCCGGCGCAGTTCGAAGTCAACCTGCACCACGTTGCCGACCCGCTCAAGGCCTGCGACTACGCGGTGCTGCTCAAGCGGTTGATCAAGAACATCGCCTACGACCATGAAATGGACACCACGTTCATGGCCAAGCCCTACCCGGGCCAGGCAGGCAACGGCCTGCACGTTCACATCTCCGTGCTGGACAAAGATGGCAACAACATCTTCACCAGCGAGGATCCCGAGCAGAACGCCGCGCTACGTCACGCTGTCGGCGGTGTGCTCGAGACCCTGCCCGCGTCCATGGCCTTCCTCTGCCCGAACGTCAACTCGTACCGCCGCTTCGGCGCGCAGTTCTACGTGCCGAACGCGCCGAGCTGGGGCCTGGACAACCGTACCGTGGCCCTGCGCGTGCCAACCGGCTCGCCGGACGCGGTGCGCATCGAACACCGCGTGGCCGGTGCCGATGCCAACCCGTACCTGATGATGGCTGCCGTGCTGGCCGGCGTGCACCATGGCCTGACCAACAAGGTCGAGCCGGGTGAGCCGATCGAAGGCAACTCGTACGAGCAGCTGGAGCAGAGCCTGCCGAACAACCTGCGCGATGCCCTGCGCGAGCTGGACGACAGCGAGATCCTGAACAAGTACATCGATCCGAAGTACATCGACATTTTCGTCGCGTGCAAGGAAAGCGAGCTGGAGGAGTTCGAGCACTCGATCTCCGACCTTGAGTACAACTGGTATCTGCACACCGTGTAAGCCAAAACGCCACCCCCAACAGGGAGTCGCGTTTTCACCCATTGACGGTGGGCCTGGTAGGAGCGAGCGCAGCTCGCGATGGGCTGCGCAGCAGCCCTGGCACCGTGTGCCGCGAAGCTAACGGCCTGGGGCCGCTGCGCGCCCCATCGCGAGCTACGCTCGCTCCTACCAGGCTGCGCTACAGGCCTACAGGGATTTTTCGAAAATCTTCGAATTGCGCTGGTAGTTGTACAGCGAAGCCCGCGCTGCCGGCAGCCGTTCCACGCCGCTAGGCGCAAACCCGCGTTCACGGAACCAGTGCGCCGTGCGCGTGGTAAGCACGAACAAGGTATTCAACCCCAATTCCCGTGCCCGCCCCTCGATGCGCTCCAGCAGCTCGTCCCCGCGCCCGCCATGGCGGTACTCCGGGTTCACCGCCAAACACGCCAGTTCGCCGGCCTGGGAGTCGGCGATCGGGTACAGCGCCGCGCAGGCGATGATCATGCCCTCACGCTCGACCACGCTGAACTGCTCGATCTCACGCTCCAGCACCTCACGGGAACGGCGCACCAGGATGCCCTGCTCTTCCAGTGGGCTGATCAGCTCCAGCAAGCCGCCGACATCGTCGATGGTCGCCTCGCGCACCACCTCGAACTGCTCCTGGGACACCAGGGTGCCGCCACCCTCGCGGGTGAACAGCTCGGTCAGCAATGCGCCATCTTCGGCGTAGCTGACGATATGGCTGCGTGCCACGCCGCCCTTGCAGGCCTCGGCGGCAGCGTCCAGCAATTCCCCCTGGTAGTCGCTGCCCAGCCGCGCCAGGTGCGGGCCGATCTGTTGCGGGCGCAACTCACGCACCAGCTTGCCGTGCTCATCCAGCAAGCCAGGCTCGGCGCCGAACAGCAGCAGCTTGTCGGCCCCCAGCTCAATGGCGGCACGGGTGGCCACGTCTTCGCAGGCCAGGTTGAAGATTTCACCGGTCGGCGAATAGCCCAGCGGCGACAACAGCACGATGGAGCGCTCGTCGAGCAGGCGGCTGATGCCCTTGCGATCGATACGGCGCACTTCACCGGTGTGGTGGTAGTCCACCCCTTCGAGCACGCCGATTGGCCGGGCGGTGACCAGGTTGCCGCAAGCCACGCGCAGGCGCGAGCCCTGCATGGGCGATGCGGCGATGTCCATCGACAGGCGCGCCTCGATGGCCAGGCGCAGGGCGCCAACGGCGTCGATCACGCAGTCCAGGGTGGCGGCGTCGGTGATGCGCAGGCCGCGGTGGTAGTGCGGGGTCAGGCCACGCGCCGACAGGCGGCTTTCGATCTGCGGGCGCGAGCCGTGCACCAGCACCAGGCGCACGCCCAGGCTGTGCAGCAGCACCAGGTCGTGGACGATGTTGCCGAAATTGGGGTGGTCAACCCCATCGCCGGGCAGCATGACCACGAAGGTGCAGTCGCGGTGGGCATTGATGTACGGGGAGGCATGGCGTAGCCAGTTGACGTATTCGGGCATGACGGGGCCTGTGGATAAAGTGGACGGAGAACGGTGAATCACACGGCGTTCAGGATCATCGTCGGAACAGGCTTGCGGTCACGCGCGTCTCCTCTAGGCAAGAACGAATCAGCTCGATTGACGTTTAATTGAGGCAATAGTGCCGGATCAGGTCACGCAATAGACGCACGGTAGGCTCGATTCGTGACATTTCAAGGTATTCGCCGGGCTGGTGGGCGCAGGCGATGTCGCCAGGGCCGAGCACGATGGTCTGGCAACCCAGCTGCTGAAGATAAGGCGCTTCGGTGCCGAACGCCACCGCCTCGGCCCGATGCCCCGTCAGGCGTTCGGCCACCTGCACCAGCTCGGCGTCGGCGGCCTGTTCGAAGGGCGGCACCTCGGGGAACAGCGGGGCGTAGTCGATACGCACCTCGTGGCGCTCGGCCACAGGCTGCAGCTTGGCGCGAATGGCGGCGCGCAGTTGCTCCACATCCATGCCCGGCAGCGGGCGCAGGTCGAATTCCAGGGCACATTGGCCGCAGATGCGGTTGGGGTTGTCGCCGCCGTGGATGCAGCCGAAGTTCATGGTCGGCGTGGGCACGGTGAATTGCGGATTACGGAAGGTTTCCTGCCACTGCCGGCGCAGGCCCATCAACTCGCCCATCACCTCGTGCATGGCCTCCATGGCGCTGTGGCCCAGGCTTGGGTCGGAGGAATGCCCGCTACGCCCGAGGATGTCGATGCGGTCCATGAGGATGCCCTTGTGCATGCGGATCGGCCGCAGGCCCGTGGGCTCGCCGATCACCGCAGCGCGGCCCAGCGGCTGGCCGGCTTCGGCCAGGGCGCGGGCGCCGGACATCGAGCTTTCTTCGTCGCAGGTGGCGAGGATCAGCAGCGGCTGCTTGAAATCGTGCTCCAGCAGCGGAATCACCGCCTCGATGATCAACGCGAAAAAGCCTTTCATGTCACAGCTGCCAAGGCCCACCCAGCGGCCATCGGCTTCGGTCAGCTTGAGCGGGTCGCTCGCCCACAGCTGTTCGTCATAGGGCACGGTGTCGCTGTGGCCAGCCAGCACCAGGCCGCCGGGGCCGGTGCCACGGCTGGCCAGCAGGTTGAACTTGCCAGGGCTGACCTGGCGGATGTCGCAGTCGAAACCCAGGTCGCCCAACCAGCCCGCCAACAGGTCGATGACCTGGCGGTTGGATTGGTCCAGCGCAGGCTGGGTGCAACTGACCGAGGGCGCGGCAATCAAGGCGGCAAACTGGTCTTTCAGCGTTGGCAACGGCATGCGCATACTCCTCGGAAGCGTTGCCCATCATAGGACCATCCGCCGCCTGGAATAAACCGTTGCCGGCCGACTCCTGTAAACTCCCCGGCAAACGCCCCTCCTTCGAGCCTGCGATGCACAAAGAAACCGAACTGAAGCTCCGCGCCAGCCGCGAAACACTGGCCGCCCTGCGCGAGCACCCCCTGCTGAAAAAGCGCAACAAGTCCGGCTGGCAGACTCGCGAGCTGCTCAACCAGTATTTCGACACCCCCGAGCGCGAGCTGGCCGCCGCCCGCGTTGCCCTGCGCCTGCGCCGTGATGGCGACGCCATCATCCAGACCCTCAAGTGCCGTGGCCAGAGCGTCGCGGGCCTGTCCGAGCGCAACGAATACGAGTGGAACCTGGACAAGGTCAAGCTTGACCTGAAGAAGCTCGACGCCACCTGCTGGCCCGAGCAACTGGCCGGCCTGGACAAGAAAACCATCAAACCGCTGTTCACCACCGACTTCACCCGCGAGTTCGCCGAAATCGCCTGGGGCCGCGGCAAGAGCAAGGTGGTGATCGAGGCCGCGCTGGACCAAGGCTTCGTGATCGCGGGCAAGCAGAAAGAAGCAATCTGCGAGCTGGAGCTGGAGCTGCGCGAAGGTGCGCCTGAAGCGCTGCTGGAACTGGCCGCCGAGCTGGCCGCCAGCCTGCCATTGATGCCCTGCGATATCAGCAAGGCCGAGCGCGGCTACCGCCTGCTGGAGCCGGACAGCTACGAGCTGGGCCTGCCAGGTGCGGAACTGGACGCCGAAATGGCCGTGGACGATGCCTTCGCCGCCCTCGCCTGGCAGCTGCTGGGCAGCAGCCAGCGCCTGGCCGAGCAGTATCGCCACAATGGCCACTGGCGCTTGTTGCAAGACTGGGTGCAGTGCCTGACCGAGCTGCGCGCCCTGGTGGCCAGCCTGGGCCAGGCTGCGCCGCGCCCCACCACCCGCGAACTGCGCGCCAGCCTCGACGCGCTGCTGGAAGACTGGCGCCCGCTGGTGCAAGCCGGCAATGACGACGAAGACATCCGCCGCGCCGCACCTGAGCAGTTCATCGAAGAACTCGAAGACGTGCGCTGGGGCCAGTTCTCCCTGGAGACCTCGCGTTGGTTGCTGGGCCGGGCCTGGACCGTGGAACGCAAGGGCCGTGGTGAGCGCCAGGGCAAGGCGCAACTGGCCAGCTGGCTGGCGCACCTGCTGGGTGAAGAAGGCCGCTCGCTGAAGCTGGCACTGTACGCCCAGCGCCCAGAAGACCTGGCTGAGCAACTGCCGCGTATCGAGCAGTTGCTGGCCTGGCTGCACCATGCCCGCCAGGTGCTCGAAGCGCCGCAGATGGACCGCCTATATGGCGACCTGAAGAAACTGCACGAGCTGGCGGAACTGCCGATCAGCGATGAAGTGCTGGAAGCGCGTATCGAGCAGGCCCGGGCCATCGACCAGAGCCGCGGCTGGAAGTACCTGCTCAAGGTGTAACGCCAGCGCTTCGCGCATCGCGAGCTGCGCTCGCTCCTACCAGGCCCCAGCGGCCCCGTAGGCGCGAGCAATGCTCGTGATGGTCACCTAGCCAGTGGCAGGCTGGTCGTGGACTTGATCTCAGACAGCGCCACAATCGAATTCACTTCCTGAATTCCCGGCACGTTCGACAGCTTTTCAAAGAAGAACCGCTCATACGCCTCGATATCCGAGGTGACGATGCGCAGCAGAAAATCCACCGCACCCATCAGCACGTAGCACTCCAGCACCTCTGGAAAGCCGCGGATCGCCTCGGTGAACTCGGTAAAGTTCGAGCGCCCGTGGGCGTTGAGCTTCACCTCGGCGAAGATCTGCGTGTTCAGCCCGATTTTCTTGCGATCGAGCAGCGTCACCTGCCCGCGGATCACACCTTCCTCTTTCAGCCGCTGAATCCGGCGCCAGCACGGCGATTGCGAAAGGCCGACCCGCTCGGCGATCTGCGCACTGGACAGCGATGCGTCCTCCTGCAGCAGTTCGAGAATGCGCCGGTCGTAAGTGTCCAGTTCACCTTGCATGAATGATTCCCAAATAAGCATCTAAACGCATAAATAATATCGCACCCCTTCCACCGTGCAATCGTTGTAGGAGCGGGCTTGCCCCGCGAAAGGGCCCGCAAAAGCACCGCAAAACCTCGAAACCATTCCCGTCCGATACCCCCCACCCAACCCAACTAGCCTTCCCCAGGTATCCCAACCCGGCACGGAAGCCCCCCCATGTACACCCCCGAAGACAACGCCCTCAACCTCACCCACCTACTCGACGCCCTGCAAGCCGACCAACACCTGGCCGCCAGCGATGCCCTCCAGGTACGCGAACAGGCCGCCCGCTACGCCAGCCATCACCCCTTGGAAGCCATCGCCGCCCTGGGCCTGGAAGACCGCCGTCATCCCGGCCAGCAACTGCACCTGGACAGCCTTTGCCAATGGCTGGCACAGAAGGTCGGCCAGCCCTACCTGCGCATCGACCCGCTGCAACTCGACCTGGCCCAGGTCAACGGCCTGGTGTCACCCGCCTTCGCCCAGCGCCATGGCATTCTGGTCATTGCCAACGACGCCAACGCCATCACCGTGGCAAGCGCCCAGCCTTACCAGCAGCACTGGCAAGCGGACCTGGCTCGCAGCCTGGGCAAACCCGTGCGGCGGGTGCTGGCCAGCCCGGTGCAAATCCGCCAACTGGGCAAGTCACTGTCGCACCTGGCCCATTCGGTACAAGGCGCGCAGCACCAGCAATCTACCCGCCTGGGCGAGCTGGAGCAGTTGCTGGAGCTAGGCCAGCGCCACCCCGAAGCCAACGCCGACGATGCCCATATCGTGCATATCGTCGACTGGTTGCTGCAGTACGCCATCGAGCAGCGCGCCAGCGATATCCACCTGGAGCCGCGCAGTAGCCAGGGCCGCCTGCGCTACCGCATCGATGGGCTGCTGCACAGCGTCTACGCCTTTCCGCTGGGCGTGGCCCTGGCCGTTGTCAGCCGCCTGAAGCACTTGGGCCGCATGGATGTTGCCGAGAAGCGCAGGCCGCAAGACGGGCGGGTGAAAAGCCGGCTGCCCAGCGGCAGTGAAGTGGAGCTGCGCCTGTCGACGCTACCGACGCCCTTCGGCGAAAAGCTGGTGCTGAGGCTGTTCGACCCGCAGCAACTGCAGGAAGGCTTCCAGCAACTGGGCCTTGAAGGTGAGCAACTGGCGCAATGGCTGGCCCTGCTGCAGCGCCGCCAGGGCATCCTGCTGGTCACCGGGCCGACCGGTTCGGGCAAGACCAGCACGCTGTACGCCAGCCTCAAGCAGCTGGCCACTGCCGAGGTCAACCTGTGCACCATCGAAGACCCCATCGAGCGGCTGGAGCCTTCGTTCAACCAGTTGCAGGTGCAACCGGCGCTGGAACTGGGCTTTGCCAATGGCGTGCGCGCCCTGCTGCGCCAAGACCCGGACATCATCATGATCGGCGAAATACGCGACCGCGAAACCGCCCTGGTGGCAGTTCAGGCCGCGCTCACCGGCCACCTGGTACTGTCGACCCTGCACACCAACGACAGCGTGGGCGCCATCACCCGCCTGCAGGAACTGGGGGTCGCCGACTACCTGATCCGGGCCACCCTGGCTGGCGTCATGGCCCAACGCCTGGTACGCCTGTCGTGCCAAGCATGCCAGGCCGGTGGCCTGCTCGGCGGCCAACCATGCCAGGCCTGCCGCGGCACCGGCTTTCATGGCCGCACCGGCCTGTTCGAGCTGCTGGTGCCCAGTGATGCCCTGCGCGCGCGCATCGGCAAGGGGGCCGACCTCGCCAGCCTGCAACGCCAGGCGCTGGCTGAGGGGTTGCAGAGTTTGCGCGCCTGCGGCGAGGCCAAAGTGGCCCGTGCACTGACCTGCAACGAAGAAGTGCTGAGGGTCTGTTCCTGACGGAATGCCCTTGCATTCAAGGAACTTAGCGCCCTTTTTGACGATCAAAGCGGGCACTTTCAACACTCACCCTTCGAGGTGTTTCACCATGCGTCTCAAAACCGCCATCGCAACCGCAGCCCTGCTTTCGCTGCCCCTTGGTTCCGCCATGGCCGATACCTTCTGGCGTAATGTCATGACCTCTGGCGCAACCACCGCGTCCAGCTACATCACTTCGCGCGACCACAAACTGGTGCTCGCGGCGCAGGACGACGCGGGCAGCTTCGTGGCCAGCGACGGCACGATTCGCGGGCCATTCCTGGAAGCGGCGCTGCACCAGGTGCGAGCAGAAAACCCGGGGCTGCAGGCTTCGGACATGGAACTGGCCAATGC
This sequence comes from Pantoea sp. Ap-967, assembly GCF_011752565.1. Classification (GTDB taxonomy): domain Bacteria; phylum Pseudomonadota; class Gammaproteobacteria; order Pseudomonadales; family Pseudomonadaceae; genus Aquipseudomonas. The sequence continues at coordinate 54,073 of NZ_VWXK01000020.1, read as the reverse complement.
CATTCTGGCCAAGAATGCCGTCGCGCAGTGATGCACGCAGCTGCGGGCTCTGAAAGGGACGTTTCCTACCAGCAACTAGGATCTGTGTAAGTCTGCGACCCGAGGAGGGCTCGCTACCATCGGGGCTTCGCCCATTCCACAACGGAACCCCGATATGCGTGCCCTTCCCATCGCCCTGCTCCTGATCCTTTGCCAACCACAACTGGCCCTGGCCAAAAGCCCGGGTACATCCCATTCGCTGGTATCCACCGGCACCCTGTTCTCCTCCAGCTACCTCACCTCCGCAGACCGCAAGCTGGTGCTGGCCGCCCAGGATGACGCTGGCAGCTTCGTGGCCAGTGACGGCGCTTTGCGCGGGTCGTTCCTGGAAGCGGCGCTGCTGCAGATCCGGGCGGAAAACCCCGCAATGGCAGCTTCGGACATGGAACTGGCGCAGGCCATTCTGGCCACGGTTGCGCTGGAGGAGTAACCGCGTCGCCTGCTTCGCGGCGGTTCGACGCCGCGAAGCATCCCGTACAGACTCAAGCCCTACCGGTAATCCGCCACCGGTACACAGGCACAGAACAGGTTCCGGTCCCCATACACATTGTCGACCCGGTTCACCGCCGGCCAATACTTGTGCTGGCGCACGTGGGCACTGGGCGCCACCGCCTGTTCCAGACTGTACGGCCGGTTCCACGGCCCCAGCACATCCGCCAGGGTGTGCGGTGCATGCTTGAGCGGGTTGTCCTCAGCCGGCCAGTTGCCCTGCTGCACCTCGCCGATCTCGGCACGGATCGCCAGCATCGCTTCGACGAAGCGGTCCAGTTCAGCCTTCGACTCGCTTTCGGTCGGCTCGACCATCAGGGTGCCAGGCACCGGGAACGACATGGTCGGGGCATGGAAGCCGTAGTCCATCAGGCGCTTGGCAACGTCTTCCTCGGTGATACCGGTCTGCGCCTTGAGCGGGCGCAGGTCAAGAATGCACTCATGCGCCACGCGCCCGTTGCGCCCGCGGTACAACACCGGGAAGGCGCCACCCAGCCGATTGGCCAGGTAATTGGCCGAAAGGATCGCCACCTCACTGGCATCGGCCAATTGCGGGCCCATCATGGCAATGTACATCCAGCTGATCGGCAGAATGCTCGCACTGCCCCAGGGCGCGGCGCTGACGGCGCTGTTGGTCGGCTCCAGCCCTGGCACCGGCACCACCGGGTGGCTGGCGACGAAGGGCTTGAGGTGCGCGCCAATGCCGATCGGCCCCATGCCCGGCCCACCACCGCCATGGGGAATGCAGAAGGTCTTGTGCAGGTTCATGTGCGACACATCGGCGCCCATGTCTGCCGGCCGTGCCAGGCCGACCTGGGCGTTGAGGTTGGCGCCGTCCATGTACACCTGGCCCCCCTGCTGGTGCACCACCTCGCAGATTTCGCGAATGCCCTCTTCGTAGACACCATGGGTCGAGGGGTAGGTGACCATCAGGCAGGACAACTTGTCCCCGGCAGCCAGGGCCTTGGCCTTGAGGTCCGCCAGGTCGACGTTGCCGTGATCGTCGCATTCCACGATCACCACCTCCATGCCGGCCATCTGCGCCGAGGCCGGGTTGGTGCCATGGGCCGATGACGGAATCAGGCACAGGGTGCGCTGGGGCTGGTTACGGCTGCGGTGGTAGCGGGTAATGGCCATCAGCCCGGCATACTCACCCTGGGCGCCGGAGTTGGGTTGCATGCAGATCGCGTCGAAGCCGGTGATGGCGCACAACCAACGTTCCAGTTCGTCGATCATCGCCTTGTAGCCGGCGGCCTGCGCTGCCGGGACGAAGGGGTGCAACTGGGCGAAGCCGGGCCAGGTAATGGGGATCATCTCGCTGGTGGCATTGAGCTTCATGGTGCAGGAGCCAAGCGGGATCATCGACTGGTTCAGTGCCAGGTCCTTGTTTTCCAGCTGCTTGAGGTAGCGCAGCATCTCGGTTTCGCTGTGGTGCAGGTTGAACACCGGGTGTTCGAGGAACGGCGTGCGCCGCACCAGCGCGGCGGGGATGCCCTCAGGCATGGCTTGCTGGTCGAGGGCGGCGATGTCCAGGCCGTGATCCACGCCCAGGAAGATATCGAACAAACGCAGCACGGTGGCTTCGTTGCAGGTTTCGTCCAGGCTCACGCCCAGGTGCCCACGCCCGAGGATGCGCAGGTTGATGCGCGCGTCTTCAGCGCTTTCGATGATCGCCGCCTGGGCCCCGCCCACGTCCAGGGTCAGGGTGTCGAAGAAATGCGCATTGAGGCGCTTGATGCCCTTGGCCTCAAGGCCAGCCGCCAGCACGAAGGTCAACCGATGCACACGCTGGGCGATGCGCCGCAGGCCGTCGGGGCCGTGGTACACCGCATAGAAACCGGCCATGTTGGCCAGCAGCACCTGGGCCGTGCAGATGTTCGAGTTGGCCTTTTCGCGGCGAATGTGTTGCTCACGGGTTTGCAGGGCCATGCGCAGGGCGGTGTTGCCGCGGGCATCGCGGGACACGCCGATGATGCGCCCGGGCATGGCGCGCTTGTAGTCGTCGCGGCAGGCGAAGTAGGCCGCATGCGGGCCGCCGTAGCCCATGGGCACGCCGAAGCGCTGGGTCGAACCCAGGGTCACGTCCGCGCCCAGCTCACCTGGCGGCGCCAGCAGCGCCAGGCTGAGCAGGTCGGCAGCCACGCAGGCCAGGGCTTGTTGGCTGTGCAACTGGTCGATCAGCGGCCGCAGGTCGCGTACTTCGCCGTGGGTGTCCGGGTATTGCAGCAACGCACCGAAAACCGAGTGCTTGGCCAGGTTATCCACAGCGTCGACGATCAGCTCGAAGCCAAAGCCTTCGGCGCGGGTCTTGAGCACCGACAAGGTTTGCGGGTGGCAGTGTTGGTCGGCGAAGAAGGCGTTGCTCTTGTTGCGTGCCACCCGCTTGGCCAGGGCCATGGCCTCGGCGGCGGCGGTGGCTTCGTCGAGCAAGGAGGCATTGGCCAGGGGCAGCGCGGTGAGGTCGATGACCATCTGCTGGAAGTTCAGCAGCGCCTCCAGCCGGCCTTGGGCGATCTCGGGTTGGTAAGGCGTGTAGGCGGTGTACCAGCCGGGGTTTTCCAGCACGTTGCGCAGGATCACCGTGGGCGTGACGGTGCCGTGGTAGCCCATGCCGATCAGGCTGGTCCAAACCTGGTTCTGCCCGGCATACCCGGCAAGCTTGGCCAGTGCGGCCTGCTCATCCAGGGCCGGGGGCAGGTCGAGGGCGCGGTTGAAGCGGATGGCCGGCGGCACGGTTTGCTCGATCAGCTCGCTGCGCTGCTTCAGGCCCAAGGCATCGAGCATGGCCTGCTGCTCCGCGGCATCAGGGCCCAGATGGCGGTGCAGAAACGGGTTGAGATCTTGCAGGTGATGCAGGGATGGCGATTGGGACATGACGACGCTCTCTTCCTGGACCTAGTCTCATGGAGACTTATAAGTCTAGGAAGGATTGCCGATTGTGCGGGGTTTGTTGCGTATGCAGGCCTGGCCCTTTTCGCACAGCTTGGGCCCACAAGGTTGGCGCCAGCCTGGTAGGAGCGAGCATAGCTCGCGATGGGGCGCGCAGCGGCCCCGAGTTTTCAGCTTCGCGGCACAGGATGCCGGGGCTGCGTTGCAGCCCATCGCGAGCTGCGCTCGCTCCTACCAGGCTTACTGCCAGCGCGTGGAAAGCCGCCCGGCAGCAAACCAGGCGACGCGGATTTACTCGCCGATCAGGGCCTGGTAGCCAGCGGCATCGAGCAGCTTGTTCAGCTCGGCCTTGTCGCTTGGCTTGAGCTTGAAGATCCACGACTCATAAGGTTCTTCGTTGAGCAACTCAGGGCTGTCAGCCAGCTCTTCGTTGACCGCGATCACTTCACCGCCGACCGGGGCATAGATATCGGAAGCGGCCTTGACCGACTCGACCACGCCAGCAGCGTCGCCAGCAGCGAATACCTTGCCGACTTCGGCCAGTTCAACGAACACCACGTCACCCAGGGCTTGCTGGGCGTGGTCGCTGATACCCACGGTCACGGTGCCGTCGGCTTCCAGGCGCGCCCATTCATGGCTCTCGGCAAAACGCAGATCGGCGGGGATTTGGCTCATGTGTAGTATTCCTCGTTTGGGTCAGCGGTTCGGCCCGCCGTTTAATGTTCAGATCAGAATCTTGCCGTGGCGCACGAAGGTCGGCTTGACCACCCGCACCGGGTACCACTTGCCACGAATCTCGACCTCGGCGCGGTCGCCGGTGGCCATGGGCAGGCGCGCCAAGGCAATGGACTTGCTCAGCGTAGGCGAGAAACTACCACTGGTGATCTCCCCTTCGCCAATCCCAGCGACACGAACGACCTGATGGGCGCGCAGAACACCGCGTTCCTCAAGTACCAGGCCGACCAGCTTGCCCTGCACGCCTTGCTCGATTTCGGCCAGCAGCGCGGTGCGGCCGATGAAGTTGCGCGCGGCCGGTTCCCAGGCGATGCACCAGCCCAGGTTGGAGGTCAGCGGGGTGTGAAGTTCGTCGATGTCCTGGCCGTAGAGGTTCATGCCGGCCTCAAGGCGCAGGGTGTCGCGTGCGCCCAGGCCGCTGGGTGCGATACCCGCGCCGACCAGGTCGTTGAAGAAAGCCACGGCCTGATCGCCCGGCAAGATGATTTCCAGCCCGTCCTCACCGGTGTAGCCGGTGCGGGCGATGAACCAGTCGCCCTCGGCCACGCCCTCGAACGGGCGTAATTCGCGAATCAACGCCGCACGCGCGGCGCTGAGCAGGGCAGCGACCTTTTCCCGGGCGTGGGGGCCCTGGATGGCAAGGATGGCCAGGTCTGGGCGGGCCTGGATGGCCACCTCGAAACCATTGCTTTGCAGGCGCAGCCAGTCGAGCACCTTGGCCCGGGTGGCGGCATTGGTGACCAGGCGGTAACCGCTGTCGGTACGGTAGGCGATCAGGTCGTCGATGACCCCGCCGTTATCGTTGAGCAGCGGGCTGTACAGGGCCTTGCCGGTGGCATCGAGGCGGGCCACGTCATTGGCCAGCAGGCGTTGCAGCCAGGGCGTGGCGCCGCTGCCGGCGATGTCGATGACCGTCATGTGGGAAACATCGAACACCCCGCAGTCGCTACGCACCTGGTGGTGCTCCTCGACCTGCGAGCCATAGTGCAGTGGCATGTCCCAGCCACCGAAATCGACCGTCTTGGCGCCAAGCGCCAGGTGCAAGTCGTATAAAAGCGTGCGCTGTCCCATGGGTTTCTCCTTCCGGGCGTGGCGAAGCGGCGGCGGTCGATGACGTTTGATCGTCAGCTCTTCTTGTAGGACCCGTCGCGCGAATGCCGCGCATTGTAGCCGCAAGGGCGCACGCTGGCATCCTCAGTGACTGTGACCCGGGCGGCGCGCCGAACGGCGGATCAGGCCGATGACCGGCAACAAGCCGACCAGTACCAGGGTCAGCGCTGGCAGCGAGGCCCGTGCCCACTCGCCTTCGCTGGTCATCTCGAACACCCGTACTGCAAGGGTGTCCCAGCCGAACGGGCGCATCAGCAAGGTCGCCGGCATTTCCTTGAGCACGTCGACGAACACCAGCAGCGCCGCGCTGAGCGCACCGGGAACGAGCAGCGGCAGATACACCCTGAAAAACAAACCTGTGCCGCCCACGCCCAAACTGCGCGAGGCCTCCGGCAACGACGGGCGGATGCGCGCCAGGCTACTTTCCAGCGGGCCATAGGCGACAGCGATGAAGCGCACCAGGTAGGCCAGCAACAAGGCTGCGACGCTGCCGAGCAGCAAAGGCTTGCCGGCACCGCCAAGCCAGGTGGACAGCGGAATCACCAGCTGGTTGTCCAGGTAGCTGAACGCCAGCATGATCGACACCGCCAGCACCGAGCCCGGCAGGGCGTACCCCAGGTTGGCCAGGCCAACCCCAGCGCGGATGCCGGCGGTCGGCGCCTGGCGCCGGGCGAACGCCAGCAACATTGCCACACACACGGTTAGCAGCGCGGCCATGCCGCCCAGGTACAGGGTGTGCAGCACCAGCCCCACGTAGCGCTCGTCCAGGTCGTGCCGGCCGCGCTGCCAGCACCACACCAGCAGTTGCAGCAGCGGGATGACAAAGGCGCAGGCAAACACCAGCAGGCACCAGCCGCTGGCCAGCAGCGCCTTGAAGCCGCGCAGGTGGTACAGCGCCTGCCCACGCGGGCGTTCGTTGCCACTGCGGGTGGCGCCGCGGGCCCGGCGCTCGCCGTAGAGCACCAGCATCACCGCCAGCAACAGCAAGCTGGCCAGCTGGGCAGCGCTGGACAGGCTGAAGAAGCCATACCAGGTCTTGTAGATCGCCGTGGTGAAGGTGTCGAAGTTGAACACCGCCACGGCGCCGAAATCAGCCAGGGTTTCCATCAGCGCCAGGGCGATGCCGGCACCGATGGCCGGGCGCGCCATGGGCAGGGCGACCCGCCAGAAAGCCTGCAGCGGTGACAGGCCGAGTACCCGTGCAGCTTCCATCAGCCCCTTGCCCTGGGCCAGGAACGCGCTACGCGCCAACAGGTAGACGTAGGGGTAGAACACCAGCACCAGGACGACGATCACCCCGCCGGTGGAACGTACCCGTGGCAGGCGCATGGGGCCGAACACCTCGCGCAGGGCGCTTTGCACGGGGCCTGCGAAATCCAGCAGGCCAACGAAGACGAAGGCCAGCACGTAGGCGGGAATGGCGAAGGGCAGCATCAGTGCCCAGTCGAGCCAACGGCGGCCGGGGAATTCGCAGAGGCTGGTGAGCCAGGCCAGGCTGACGCCGAGTACGGTCACGCCCAGGCCCACGCCGGCGACCAGGGTGGCGGTATTGCCCAGCAGGCGGGTCATTTGCGTGTCGAGCAGGTGCGACCAGATTTGCAGGTCGACCGACTGCCAGGCCAGCAGCAGCACGCTCAGCGGCAGGAGCACCAGGGCGGCGGTCAGGCTGACCGGGAGGTACCAGCGGCGTTGGGGGGTGTGGGGCAAGGTTCGGATCTCGGTTGCGATGGCGACCGCTGCGCGGTCGTTCGCGGGGCAAGCCCGCGCCTACAGGGGCGTGTAGGAACGGGCTTGCCCCGCGAAAGGGCCGCAGCAGGTTAACTCAGTTCCAGCCAGCCCGGTCCATCAGGCGAATGGCCTCGGCCTGGCGCTTGCCGGCCACTTCCACCGGAATGCTGTCGGCCTTGAAGTTACCCCAGGCCGCCACTTCCTCGGACGGCTTGACCTTCGGGTTGGCCGGGAACTCCTGGTTGATGTCGGCGAACAGCTTCTGCGCTTGCTCGCCGGTCATCCATTCCACCAGCTTCGTCGCCGCCTCCGGGTGCGGCGCATGCTTGGTCAGGCCGATACCCGAGAGGTTCACGTGCACGCCACGGTCCCCCTGGTTGGGCCAGAACAGTTTCACCGGCAGCTTCGGGTTCTGCGCATGCAGGCGGCCGTAGTAGTAGGTGTTGACCACGCCAACATCGCACTGCCCGGCCTCGATGGCCTGGATCACCGCGTTGTCGTCGGAGAACACATCGGTGGACAGGTTGTTGACCCAGCCTTTGACGATTTGCTCGGCCTTGGCCTCGCCGTGGTTCTCGATCAATGTGGCGGTCAGCGACTGGTTGTAGACCTTTTTCGCCGTGCGCAGGCACAGGCGGCCTTCCCAGTGCTTGTCGGCCAGGGCTTCGTAGGTGGTCAGCTCCGCTGGCTTGACCCGCTCGGTGGAGTAGACGATGGTGCGCGCGCGCAGGCTCAGGCCGGTCCAGTCATGGGACGAGGCGCGGTACTGCGGCGGGATGTTCTGGTCGATGACGGCCGACTTGATCGGCTGCAGGATGCCCATTTGTTCGGCCTGCCAGAGGTTGCCGGCATCGACGGTGAGCAGCAGGTCGGCCACGCCGTTCTCGCCCTCGGCCTTGATGCGCTGCATCAGCGGGGCTTCCTTGTCGGTGATGAACTTGATCTTGACCCCGGTCTTGGCGGTGTAGGCGTCGAACACCGGCTTGATCAGCTCGTCGATGCGCGAGGAGTACACCACCACCTCGTCAGCCGCCTGGGCGGTGCCGCCGAACAAGGTCAGGGCCAGGGCGGCCAGTAGGGGCTTGCGTGGCAACATGGAAAGCGCTCCTCGGATCGTGTGAGAGGCGCAAATGGTAGTGAATCCCATTTTCCGGCTCATCTACCGCGCAGTTACCGGATGTTGCAAAGGCAGCAACAACAACGCCCCTGTAGGAGCGGGCTTGCCCCGCGAAGCAGACGGCGCGGTGCATGGCACCGGCTGTGCCGGTGTTCGCGGGGCAAGCCCGCTCCTACAAGGCGCCATTCAGCACTATCAGGGTTTGGCCAGCTCCGGCAGGTCGCCGGTAAGGCCCAGCGCCTGGCGCACGAACAGCGCCTTGGCCTCCGGCATCTGCTCCACCAGCTTCAACCCGCTGTTGCGCAACCAGCGCAGCGGCAACGGGTTGGCCTGGAACAGCCGCTCGAAGCCTTCCATCGCCGCCATCAGCGCCAGGTTGTGCGGCATGCGCCGGCGTTCATAACGGCTCAGCACCTTCACGTCGGCCAGCCGCTCACCGCGCTCGCAGGCGCCTTGCAGCACCTCGGCCAGCACGGCGGCATCGAGAAAGCCCAGGTTCACGCCCTGGCCGGCCAGCGGGTGGATGGTGTGCGCGGCATCGCCGATCAGCACCAGGCCTTCGTCCACGTAACGCTTGGCATGGCGCTGGCGCAGCGGCACGCAAACACGCGGGTCAGCTTCCAGCACCTCACCCAAACGGCCCTCGAAGGCGCGCTCCAGGGCCTTGAGGAAGGCGTCGTCGTCCAGCGTCATGACCTGCTCGGCCTGCTCCGGGGTGGTCGACCAGACGATCGAGCACCAGTCCTGCCGGCCATCGCGCGACAACGGCAGGAACGCCAGCGGCCCCTCGTCGGTGAAGCGCTGCCAGGCGGTGGCCTGGTGCGCGGCGCTGCAGCGCACACTGGTGACGATGGCGTGGTGCAGGTAGTCCCATTCGCGGGTCGGGCAGCCGGCCAGGCGGCGCACGGCCGAATTGGCGCCGTCGGCGGCCACCACCAGCGGTGTGCGCAGGCGACGGCCGTCGGCCAACGTCAGCAGCCATTCGTCGCCGGAGCGGCGCAGCTGCTCCAGGCGGGCATTGGGCAGCAGGCCGACGTCGCTGTCGTGCAGGCGCTCAAGCAAGCCATCCTGCACCACCCGGTTCTCGACGATATGGCCGAGCACCTGGGCATGCACGCTGGCCGCCGAGAAGTGGATCTGCCCGGTGCCGCTGCCATCCCAGACGTGCATGTGGGAATACGGCGACACTCGGCGCCCGGCAATGCCATCCCAGGCGCCCAGGCGCTCGAGAATGCGCTGGCTGGCCGCCGACAGGGCACTGACCCGCGGCTCGAATGCCGCCTGGGCATCGAACGGTTTGACCGACAGCGGGCCGCCATCGAGCAGGAGCATGTTCAGGCCACTGTGGCGCAAGGCCAGGGCCAGGGCGCTGCCGACCATACCGGCACCGACAATCAAAACATCCGCGCGCATTTCCATGCCTTACGCCTGCCTCGCTTGCGGCTTGAGCCGCACGTATAGGGTTTTATCGACCCGCGCCACCAGCTCGCCAGCTTCGTCGCGGATATCGACCTGCACACGCGGCAGGTACTTCTTGCCGGTGGCGGTTTGCTGGCGGATTTCCTCAAGCAAAGCGTCATCGACGTGGAATTCGGCATACACCGGGCCTTTGCCCGGGGCGATGAAGTCGATGCTGGCGGCCTTGTCCCAGACGATGTACTCGCGGCCCAACTGCTCGATCAGTAACAGCATGTAGAACGGGTCGACCATCGAGTACAGGCTGCCACCAAACTGGGTGCCGACGTAATTGCGGTTCCAGCGGGTCAGCTTCATGCACACCTTGACGCTGCGCATGTCCGGGCTGATGTGCTGGATGCGGATGCCAGCGCCCAGGTACGGTGGGTAGAGGTTCAGCAGCCAGCGCAACATCCGCGCCCGGCGCGCCAGCCTGCGCGGGTTGCTCATGCCTGGCCCCGCTGGTCGGGGCGCGTGCCCAGGCCCATGGCCTGGCGGGCGAACCAGCTTTTCGCCGGTGGCAGCAGATCGAGGCCAAGCAGCCCCAGGTTGCGCCCGGCCGCCAGCAGCGGCTGGCGGCTGCCGAACAGGCGGGTCACCTGGTCGGAAAAACCGATGGTCAGGGCCTGGTCGAGGCGCTGGCGCTGGTGGTAGGCCTGCAGCGTGGCCAGCTCGCCCGGGTGCTGGGCACCGGCGAGCAAGGCATCGGCCAGCGCCTGCACGTCCCGCAGCGACAAGTTGAAGCCCTGCCCGGCAATCGGGTGCAAGCTGTGGGCGGCGTTGCCCAGCACCACCAGGTGCGGGCGCACCTGCTCCTGGGCCTCGACCAGCGCCAGCGGGTACAGGTGCCGGACACCGACCTGGCGCAGGGCCCCCAGGCGATAGCCGAAGGCCTGCTGCAGCTCGCGCAGGAAACTGCGCTCGTCGATCTCGGCCAGGCGCTTGGCATCCATGCCCTGGCGGGTCCAGACCAACGCACAGCGGTTCTCCGGCAGCGGCAGCAAGGCCATCGGGCCTTGCTCGGTGAAACGCTCGAAGGCCTGCCCGCCGTGGGCTTCGCCCGGGGTGATGTTGGCGATCAGTGCGCTTTGCTCGTAAGGCGTGCGGCGCACATGGATGCCCAGCTGTTCGCGCAAGCCCGAACGGCCGCCATCGGCCAGCACCGCCAGGTCGCACTCCAGGCTGGTGTCGTCGTCCAGCATCAGGCGATAACCGCCCTCGACGGCCTGCATGGCCTTCACTTCGGCCGGGCAACGCCAGCTCACCACCTCAGGGTCCAGGCCTTGCCACAGGCACTGGCCAAGCCAGGCGTTCTCCACCACGTAGCCCAGCGCCGGCACCCCCTCTTCCCGTGCATCCAGGCGGGTACTGCCGAAGCGGCCACGGTCGGACACGTGAATCTGGCGGATCGGCTCGGCGCGCGTGCCGATCGCCTGCCACAGGCCCAGGTGCTGGTAGATTTGCTGGGTGCCGAACGACAGCGCCGAAGAGCGCGCATCGTAGCTGGGCTGGAAGCTGTCGCCCGGGGCGAACGGCTCGATCAGCAGGATCTTCCAGCCACGTGCCTTGGCACCGGCCTGCAGGGCCAGGGCCAGGCTTGCGCCCACCAGCCCACCGCCGATGATCGCCAGGTTGACCCGGTTCATGCCGCGTCCTTACGGGCGGCCTGCATCAGCGCCTCGATCTCGGCCACTGTCCTCGGCACCCCTGAAGTCAGGATTTCACACCCTTGTTTGGTGACCACCACGTCGTCCTCGATCCTGATGCCGATGCCGCGCCATTTCTTCGCCACATCCTGGTTGTCGGCCGCGATGTAGATGCCCGGCTCGACGGTCAGCGCCATGCCCGGTTCCAGCACCCGCCACTCGCCACCGACTTTGTATTCGCCCACATCGTGCACATCCATGCCCAGCCAGTGCCCGGCACGGTGCATGTAGAACGCGCGGTAGGCCTCGCTGTCGATCAGCGCCTGCACCTCGCCCTTGAGCAGCCCCAGTGCCACCAACCCTTCGGTAATGACCTGCACCGTCGCCTCGTGGGCGTGGTTCCAGTGCTTGCCTGGGGCAATCTCGGCAAAGGCTGCGGCCTGGGCCGCGAGCACCAGCTCGTAGATGGCCTTCTGCTCCGGCGAGAACCGCCCGCTGACCGGGAAGGTGCGGGTGATGTCGCTGGCGTAGCAGTCGATTTCGCAGCCGGCGTCGATCAGTACCAGGTCACCGTCCTTGAGCGGGGCGTCGTTCTGCTGGTAGTGCAGGATGCAACCGTTGCGCCCGGCGGCGACGATCGAGCCGTAGGCCGGCATCTTCGCTCCGCCCTTGCGGAACTCGTAGTCCAGCTCGGCTTCCAGGCTGTATTCGTGCAGCCCGGCGCGGCAGGCCTGCATGGCCCGCACATGGGCGCGCGCGGAAATATCCGCGGCGGTGCGCATCACTTTCACTTCCGCGGCTGATTTATACAGGCGCATGTCGTGCAGCAGGTGATCCAGCGCAACGAATTCGTTCGGCGGCTGGGCGCCGAGGCGTGCCTTGGAGCGGATCACATTGATCCAGTCCATCAGCCGGCGGTCGAATTCGGGGTTGCTGCCCATGGCGCTGTACACCCGCTCTCGGCCTTCGATCAGGCCCGGCAGGATTTCGTCGATGTCGGTGATGGGAAACGCATCGTCGGCGCCAAACTCGCGCACCGCGCCTTCCTGGCCGGCACGCAGGCCGTCCCACTGCTCGCGTTCGGGGTTGCGCTCACGGCAGAACAGCACGTACTCGCCGTGCTCGCGCCCGGGAATCAGCGCAATCACCGCCTCAGGCTCGGGGAAGCCGCTGAGGTACTGGAAGTCGCTGTCCTGGCGGTACACGTGCTCGACGTCGCGGTTGCGGATGGCAACCGCGGCAGCGGGCAGGATGGCGATGCTGTTGGGGACCATCTGCGCCATCAGCGCCTTGCGCCGACGGGCATACTCGGCCTTGGGTATGTGGCTCATGGGCAGAACTACCCCCGGTTGATCAGTGCAGCGAAGGTTTTGGCGCGGGTGCGGCAGGCGCGGCCAGCTCCGTGTACAGCAGCAGCGGTGCGACGCGCAGGTACTCCATGACCTCCATGTAGTCGCTTTCGCCGTCTTCGGATTCTTCGAGGGCTTCCTGAACCTGGGAAATGGCGACCAGGTCCTGCAGCACCTCCTTGGCATCGGTGGACAGGTCCTTGCCACCGGCGTTCAGCCCGAAGCCGGTGATGAAGCCCTGGCACCACTGGCCCAACGCGGTGGCGCGTTCGGTGAGTGCGGTTTCGTCGCCCGGCAGCAGCAGGACGATGGCGATGTCTTCGCCGGTGAGCTCGGCCTTGACCATCTCTTGCAGGCCCAGCAGTGCGGCGCGCACGGTGTCTTGCGGTTCGTTCTCCAGCACGCCGGCGGCATCGGCCAACCAGCCGTCGGCATCGAAGCCGGCACCGGCGCAGCTACGGCCAATCAGCAGGCCGTGCAGTTCGGCAGGGGAAACAGGGTGGCCATTGCTCGACAGCAAGGCGGCGAAAGCGGTGTAGGGCGATTGGGTATTAGGCATGGTCGGCTAGGCGCCAAGAGGCGCATTTGACTAGAATGAAGACCTTGTATCCTAGCATCGGCAGGCGCGCCAAGACCATCGGCACTGGCCGCCACCGCGCAGGGCGAGGCATCATCGCCGGGTGTATCAACGACGGAGCGAACTGAGTGCAACCCACGCAAGAGAACGATCTGCAAGCGCTGATGAGCCGGTTCGAGTTGCTGATTGAGCGCATCGAGCAACTAAAACGGCAAAATGCACTCCTAGTAGCTCAGGAAAAATCCTGGCGCGAGGAGCGCGCCCACCTCATCGAAAAGAACGAAATCGCCAAGCGCAAGGTCGAGTCGATGATTTTACGCCTGAAGGCCCTGGAGCAAGACTCATGAGTTCAAGCAATAGCGTCACCGTGCAGATCCTCGACAAGGAATACTCGATCATCTGCCCGCCTGAGGAGCGCAACAACCTGGTCAGCGCGGCGCGTTACCTGGACGGCAAGATGCGCGAGATCCGCAGCAGCGGCAAGGTGATCGGTGCCGACCGGATTGCCGTGATGGCAGCCTTGAACATCACCCACGAGATGCTCCATCGCCAGGAAGACCGCAGCGACGCGCCGGTGAGTGGCACCAGCCGTGAACAGGTGCGCGACCTGCTGGAGCGGGTCGATCAGGCTTTGTCCGACGATGCGGGTACCAAAAACGGCTGAGATTGGTATACTGGCGCCACTCCCTGGGGGATGCGCCAGTCGGTTATGTCCCTGAGCCGATACGCACAACCACGGGGGTTGCACGCTGGGGCCGGTGTGCATGTCCGCCCGACGGAAAGCCTTAACGCCCCCTGCAATCTCCACCTTGAACTTTCGGGTTCAAGGGCTACACCGATAGCGGTCTTATCGGGGAGCCTGATTCTTCTTGCCCGCCAGCCTTGGCGGGTAATCCGACCCGCTGGGAACGCTCGTGCCATGACCGAAAGTGCGCCGCTTACCCGTCCCCAGCTGCGTCGCCTGTTGCGCAACGCTCGCCGCGCGCTGACACCGGCCCAGCAACGCCAGGCCGCACTCGGCCTGTACCGTCAGCTGGCGCAGAACCCGCTGTTCCGCCGCGCCCGGCACATCGCCCTGTACCTGCCCAACGACGGTGAAATAGACCCGCGTCTTTTGCTGCGCGAGGCCCAGCGCCGGGGCAAGCGCACCTACCTGCCGGTGCTGCATGCCTGGCCGCGCACGCGCATGGTGTTCCAGCAGTTCGAGCAGGGTGAAAAACTCAAGCGCAACCGCTTCCGTATTCCAGAGCCGGTTACCGACCGCAAGCGCCAGCGCCCGATCTGGGCACTTGACCTGATCCTGCTGCCATTGGTGGGGTTCGATGAAGCAGGCGGGCGGCTGGGCATGGGCGGTGGCTTCTACGACCGCAGCCTGGCCTACCAGGCACGCCGCAAGACGTGGAAAAAGCCGCTGTTGCTGGGGCTGGCGCATGAATGCCAGAAGGTCGAGCGACTGGCGCAGGCCAGTTGGGATGTACCGCTACAGGGCACGGTCAGCGACCGGGGCTGGTACCTGGCGCCGAACTGAATGGGTTGGCGAAGGGGGAATCAGCGTTTCGGCTGGCTGGCATCGACCTGGGACTGATAGGCGTCGTCGAGCTTGCGCTCCCAGAAACCCTGGGCATAACCGGTGGTCACCACACCAAGACCAAAGATGAAGACCAGGATCCACAGCAGATCCGGTTTGCGTTGATTCATCGAAGAATGCCCCCCTAGGCATACGTTCAGGCTCGGCGACCTTCTGGGTGCCGCCGGAGCGTCTAGCTTTAAAATCGGCGCATTTTCCGACAACCTGAGCCTTCACGCAAACGTTGACGCCAACCGGCTGTCGGTTTCGTGCAACAGGTTATTTCAAACCTTTTCAGGAGCAGTATCCATGGCCTATTGGCTGATGAAATCCGAGCCCGACGAGCTCTCGATCGAAGCCCTGGGCCGCCTGGGCGAGGCGCGCTGGGACGGCGTACGCAACTACCAGGCGCGCAATTTCCTGCGGGCCATGAGCGTAGGCGATGAGTTCTTCTTCTACCACTCCAGCTGCCCGCAGCCAGGCATTGCCGGAATCGCCCGCATCACCGCAGCGGCTTACCCGGACCCAACCGCACTGGACCCGCACAGCCATTACTTCGACGCCAAGGCCAATGCCGAGAAGAACCCCTGGAGCGCCGTGGATGTGGCCCATGTGAAAACCTTCCGGCAGGTGTTGGGGCTGGGTTTGCTCAAGCAGCAGAGTGCACTGGCCGAGTTGCCGCTGGTGCAGAAAGGCACGCGGCTGTCGGTGATGCCGGTGACCGAGGAACAGTGGGCGGCGATCATCGCGCTAGCGCGCTGATACGTGGTACCCACAATGACAAAGGGCGCCTTGCGGCGCCCTACTCACAGGCAGGTATGGCTTGTTATCGCCTTTTACCTGCCCGGCTCTGTAATTGCTGGATTGACCAGGATCCGCAGAGTCTCACAAGCCCCTTTCGGGAACGCACTCAGTATGGTGCATCCTGAACGCCCCTGACAACTGGCGGTACTGTTGCCGAATGTGTGATCCCTAGCGCCAGGCCGACTGCCGCACGCACCGCAGCGAAGTGGTCAGGCTGCATCGTCAGGACAACATACTCCCGGCCACTCCCACGGCGGGTCTTGATACGACATCTGTCCAATCGGCAGAGGGAGACGGTGTACACCATGTCGCACTTGGCCCAACAAGCCGAAGCCGCTCCGGGCAGGTAGCTGGGCAGTACAACATGGTGCCTTGCCAAGCGTTCAGGCTCCGTCGTACTCAGCGGTACTATCGTGACCAGTTGCTGATTGTGGCTATGTTTGCGCAGAACAACGACTGGCCGCACCTTGACCATCTCAGGCACCTGAAAGCCTGAGAAATCGCACATCAGCACAGTCGCTTCCTTCGGCTGGAACCTCAATGGCATTGCCAACTTCTCTCGAATATCCACAGACCATCCGCAATCTAGCGTGGCTGAGACATCACAAGTCGAAAATAGGCAGACCTACAGGAAAGATAGATTTCTCCTACGCCATAGACGCCGAATGAACTGCCAAATCACTGCACAATCAGGTTATTGAACAGCAGATCCTCGACAATCGGCTTGCCCTCTTCCGACTCCATCACCTGCTGCACCTGTTTCAGCGCTTCCTGGCGCAGTTTTTCCTTGGCATCGACATTGCTCATGTCGTCCACACCCTGCTGGGCGAACAGTGCCACCAGCTGGTTGCGGATCAGCGGTTCCTGGTGCTTGACCGCGGCAGCAGCGGCGTCGCCGGTCACGCGCAGGGCTACGTCGGCCTTGTAGACGCGCAGTTTCGGGCCGCCGTCGAGGGCATAGTTGCCGACGAAGGGTGGGCTGAGGCTGATATAGGCGACCTTGTTGGCCTCCCCTTCCTTGGCTTCTTCGGCCATGGCCGCCGCCGGCAGCATCAGGGCCATTACCATCAAGATCCACGCTTTCACGAATTCGCTCCTCAGTACAAGTGGCGCCAGCTTACCCAGCCTGCGGCGCAAACCCAAGCCCGGGCTTGTGCCAGCACTTATGCCCGCCCATCAGGGTGAGCCATGCTCGTTGACCCGCCAGGCTGCCTTCCTACACTTATCGGCCACCACACGCAAAGGAATAGCCCCAATGAAAGCTGTGTTGTGCAAAACCCTCGGCCCGGCCCGCGACCTGGTACTTGAAGACGTGGCCAGCCCGGTGCCGAAAAAGAACGAGGTGCTGCTCGATGTGCAGGCGGCGGGGGTCAATTTTCCCGATACGCTGATCATCGAAGGCAAATACCAATTCCAGCCGCCGCTACCGTTCTCGCCGGGCGGCGAGGCTGCCGGGGTAATCGCCGCCGTTGGCGAGCACGCCGGTGCCTTCAAGGTGGGCGACCGGGTCATGGCCCTGACTGGCTGGGGGGCGTTCGCCGAGCAGGTAGCGGTGCCGCATTACAACCTGATGCCGATTCCCCAGAGCATGGATTTCGCCACCGCTGCGGCCTTCGGCATGACCTACGGCACCTCGATGCATGCACTCAAGCAGCGCGGCCAGTTGCAGCCAGGGGAAACCCTGCTGGTGCTGGGGGCTTCCGGCGGCGTCGGCCTGGCGGCGGTGGAAATCGGCAAGGCCATGGGTGCAAAAGTGATTGCCGCGGCCAGCAGCGCGGAAAAGCTCGCCGTGGCCAAGGCTGCCGGCGCCGATGAGTTGATCGACTACAGCCAGGCCAGCCTCAAGGAGGAAATCAAGCGCCTGACCGGTGGCCAGGGCGTGGATGTGATCTACGACCCGGTGGGTGGCCAGCTGTTTGACCAGGCCGTGCGCGGGCTGGCGTGGCAAGGGCGGCTGCTGGTGGTGGGGTTTGCCAGCGGCAGCATCCCGCAGATGGCGGCCAACCTGGTGCTGCTCAAGGGCGCTGCGGTGCTAGGGGTGTTCTGGGGCGCCTTTGCCCAGCGCCAGCCGCAGGACAATGCGGCGAACTTCCAGCAGCTGTTTGCCTGGCATGCCGAAGGCAAGTTGAAGCCGCTGGTGTCCCAGACTTATCCACTGGCCGAGGCGGGGGCTGCGATTGAACAGCTGGCCCAGCGCAAGGCTGTGGGTAAGTTGGTGGTTCTGGCCACGTAGGCCAGGCCCAGCCGCGGCAACCCCTGGTAGGAGCGAGCGTAGCTCGCGATGGGGCGCGAAGCGGCCCAGGGTTTTCAGCTTCACAGCCGATATCGCCGGGGCTGCACTGCAGCCCATCGCGAGCTGCGCTCGCTCCTACGGGGGACCGTGTGAGGCAACGGGGTTAGCCGCGGCAGCGCTTGAAGCGTGCCTCCAGGTTGCGATCGGGCATCTGGTGGGTGCGCAGCGCGTTCAGGGTCTGCTCGACGTAATCCTGCGTGGTGCCATAACGCCCCTTGGCACTGGCCAGAATCTGGCTCAGCAAGGTATCCGGCAAATTCCCCGCATAGCACGGCAGATGCCGCTCCAGCACGAAACCGAGCGCCTGCACCTTGCTGCCATCCCCCAACCGGCAACTGAGCCAATGCGGCCGGTACGCCGGATAGGGCATCTCCCGTTGCCACAGCGCCATCAGCGAATCATCGAGGTTGCTCTCCTCCAGCCGATAGGCAAAGCCGCTGCAGGAACCGCCGCGGTCCAGCCCGAACACCAGGCCGGGGATTTCCGGCGTGCCGCGGTGCTCGTGCGACCACAGGTACAAACCCCGGTGATAACCATGTACCCGCGCACGCTGGCGCTCCACCGAGTTGCACTCCGGGCGCCAGATCAATGAACCATAGGCAAACAGCCACACCGGCCCGCCCTGATGACGCGCCATGGTCGACTGCATGGAGGTAAACAATTGCTCACGGGTCAGTTGTTGACCGAAGTCGAGCGTCGGAGGGTAGGAAACTTTCCAGGACAAACTTTCAAGTGCCGACATAAGCTGCCGCCATTATTCCCTGTGTACTACGCATAAAGCAGGAGCCACCAGCGACGCGGCCTGCGCCGCCGCGTCATGGGCGCTTGCAGTAACCATAGGATAGAAAGGTGGCAATGCTCAAGTCCCATGAACAGAGTTTCATGCTAAGTTCCGACGACTGGAAAGTACTGTTTCGAGGGCAGAGAAAGTTAATGGCCAAGGCGGTAACAATCACCGCCTTATACCCACTACTTCAAACTTCGGTTATTAACCACGTGGGGCGTAGGCGAACACATCGGCGCGCATGCGGTGCGCGTCCATACCGGCCTCGACCAAGGCGTCGAGGGTGGCGTACACCATGTTCGGCGAGCCGCTGGCATACACGTGCACGGCATTGAGGTTCTGAACGTCCTCGCACACCGCCTCGTGCAGCATCCCGCAGCGCCCTTCCCAATCACACAGGTCACTGACCACCTTGTGCAGGAACAGGTTGGGCAAACGCTGCCACTCGTCCCAGTGCTCGATGGCGTAGAAGTCTTCCGGGCGGCGCACGCCCCAGTACAGGTGCACCGGGTGCTTGAAGCCCTGGGCGCGGCAATGCTCGACCAAGCTGTGCATCTGGCCCATGCCGGTGCCCGCGGCAATCAGCACCAGCGGCCCGTCAGGCAGCTCTGCCAGGTGGGTATCGCCAAACGGCAGCTCGATGCGCGCGACACGCTCGCGCTGCAACTGCGTCAGCAGCTGCAATGCGCTGGCTTCGCGGCCCAGCACGTGCAGCTCCAGGTCACGCCCGCTGTGCGGAGCCGAGGCCAGCGAGAAGGCGGCTGGCTTGCCACCTTCACGCTCGATCATCAGGTACTGCCCGGCGTGGTAGCGCGGCGGCTTGCCGGCAGGTGCGCGCAGGCGCACGCGCCAGACGTCGCCACCGACCTCGACGCACTCACTGACCGTGCACGCCAGCTTGCGCACTGGCAGCTCGCCCAGGGCGAGCACACCATCCCAGAGCAACACGCAGTCCTCCAGCGGTTCGGCAATGCAGGTGAACAACTCGCCATGGTCACGGACTTCGCCGTTCTGGCGCACCTTTCCTTCGACCAGCAACGCGGCGCAAACATGGCAATTGCCATTGCGGCAGCTGTTCGGGCAGTCATAGCCCAGCCGCCGCGCTCCATCCAGGATCCGTTCCCCGGGTTCGAGCGCCAGCACCGCCCCGGACGGCTGCAACGTTACCTGCATCAATCTATTCCCAACTGATCCCACAGCTCATCGATACGGCGGGTGACGGCCTCGTCCTTGACGATGACCCGGCCCCATTCGCGTGTAGTCTCGCCCGGCCACTTGTGGGTGGCATCCAGGCCCATCTTCGACCCCAGCCCCGATACCGGCGACGCGAAGTCCAGGTAGTCGATCGGCGTGTTGTCGATCATCACCGTATCACGCTTGGGGTCCATGCGCGTGGTGATGGCCCAGATAACATCGTTCCAGTCGCGGGCGTTGATGTCGTCGTCGGTCACGATAACGAACTTGGTGTACATGAACTGTCGCAGGAACGACCACACACCCAGCATCACGCGCTTGGCGTGGCCTGGGTACTGCTTCTTCATGGTCACCACCGCCATGCGGTAGGAGCAGCCTTCGGGCGGCAAGTAGAAATCGACGATTTCCGGGAACTGCTTCTGCAGGATGGGCACGAACACTTCGTTCAGCGCCACACCGAGGATCGCCGGCTCATCCGGCGGCCGGCCGGTGTAGGTGCTGTGGTAGATCGGCTTGTGCCGATGGGTGATGCGTTCGACGGTGAACACCGGGAAGCTGTCCACTTCATTGTAGTAGCCGGTGTGGTCGCCATAGGGGCCTTCCGGCGCCATTTCGCCTGGGTGGATGACCCCTTCGAGAATGATCTCGGCAGTGGCCGGCACCTGCAGGTTGCTGCCACGGCACTTCACCAGCTCGGTGCGGTTGCCTCGCAGCAGGCCGGCAAAGGCGTACTCGGAGAGGGTGTCGGGCACCGGGGTCACGGCGCCGAGGATGGTGGCCGGGTCGGCGCCCAGGGCCACGGCAACCGGGAACGGCTGGCCTGGGTTCTTCTCACACCATTCGCGGTAATCCAGCGCGCCGCCACGGTGGCTCAGCCAGCGCATGATTACCTTGTTGCGGCCGATGACCTGCTGGCGGTAGATACCCAGGTTCTGGCGGTCCTTGTTCGGGCCACGGGTAACGGTGAGGCCCCAGGTGATCAGCGGCGCCACATCGCCCGGCCAGCAATGCTGGATCGGCAACTGGCCGAGGTCGACATCGTCGCCCTCGATCACCACTTCCTGGCACACCGCGTCCTTGACCACCTTTGGCGCCATCGACACGACCTTCTTGAAGATCGGCAGCTTGGACCAAGCGTCCTTCAGGCCCTTCGGCGGCTCGGGCTCCTTGAGGAACGCCAGCAGCTTGCCGATTTCGCGCAACTCGTCGACCGACTCGGCGCCCATGCCCATGGCCACGCGCTCTGGCGTACCGAACAGGTTGCCCAGCACCGGGATATCGAAGCCAGTGGGCTTTTCGAACAGCAACGCCGGGCCCTTGGCGCGCAGGGTGCGGTCGCAGACCTCGGTCATTTCCAGGACGGGGGAAATCGGAACCTGGATGCGCTTGAGTTCACCGCGCTGTTCCAGGCCACGGATGAAGTCGCGCAAATCGCGATACTGCATGCATGAGCCTCGTGTTGGCCGTATCGGTCGGGGTGCAGAGTGTAGCGCCGTTCGGGCGTTGGTTGGGGCAAAAATGAGTTGGGGCCGCTTCGCGACCCATCGCGAGCTGTGCTCGCTCCTACGAGGGCGGTGAAACCCTGTAGGAGCGAGCAACGCTCGCGATGGGCTGCAAAGCAGCCCCAATCAATTCCAGCCTGAAACGCTTACTTGCGCTTCATCGACAGGAAGAACTCGTCGTTGGTCTTGGTCTGCTTGAGCTTGTCGACCAGGAACTCGATGGCGGCGATCTCATCCATCGGGTGCAGCAGCTTGCGCAGAATCCACATGCGCTGCAGTTCGTCGTCGGCGGTCAGCAGCTCTTCGCGGCGGGTGCCGGAACGGTTGATGTTGATGGCCGGGAACACACGCTTCTCGGCGATGCGGCGGTCCAGGGGCAGTTCCATGTTGCCGGTACCCTTGAACTCTTCGTAGATCACTTCGTCCATCTTCGAGCCGGTTTCTACCAGCGCGGTGGCGATGATGGTCAGCGAACCGCCTTCCTCGATGTTACGCGCAGCGCCGAAGAAGCGCTTTGGCTTCTCCAGGGCATGGGCGTCGACACCACCGGTGAGCACCTTGCCGGAGCTTGGGATCACGGTGTTGTAGGCACGGGCCAGGCGGGTGATGGAGTCCAGCAGGATGACCACGTCTTTCTTGTGCTCAACCAGGCGCTTGGCCTTCTCGATGACCATTTCGGCAACCTGCACGTGGCGGGTTGGCGGCTCGTCGAAGGTCGAGGCAACCACTTCGCCGCGCACGGTGCGCTGCATTTCGGTCACTTCTTCCGGGCGCTCGTCGATCAGCAGGACAATCAGGTGGCACTCGGGGTTGTTACGGGTGATGTTCGCCGCGATGTTCTGCAGCATGATGGTCTTACCGGCTTTCGGCGGCGCGACGATCAGGCCACGCTGGCCTTTGCCGATGGGGGCGCACAGGTCGATGACACGGCCAGTGAGGTCTTCGGTGGAGCCGTTACCGGCTTCCATCTTCAGGCGCTTGTTCGGGAACAGCGGCGTCAGGTTTTCGAACAGGATCTTGTTCTTCGCGTTTTCCGGGCGGTCGAAGTTGATGGTGTCGACCTTCAGCAGGGCGAAGTAACGCTCCCCTTCCTTCGGCGGGCGGATCTTGCCGACGATGGTGTCGCCGGTGCGCAGGTTGAAACGGCGGATCTGGCTAGGCGAGACGTAGATGTCGTCGGGGCCGGCCAGGTAGGACGCATCAGCCGAACGCAGGAAACCGAAACCATCCTGGAGAATCTCCAGCACGCCGTCACCCGAGATCTCTTCGCCGCTTTTCGCGTGCTTCTTCAGCAGGGCGAAAATCACGTCCTGTTTGCGCGAACGGGCCATGTTTTCGATGCCCATCTGTTCGGCCATTTCCAAAAGATCGGTAATCGGCTTTTGCTTGAGTTCAGTCAGGTTCATAAGGGGAGTGACGTAATCATGTAAGAAGGGAGAATTAAGCATTGGCTTAATGAGGCCGCGCCGCTAGATGGCGACAGGATCGCGTACTGATTCGAATTGGGGATGCTTCGGCGACGGCATGTAGAGGGCACTAGAATGTCAGTGCGAGGCCGAATGTAACACTTGCTTTTTTCAACGTCTAGTGGTTTTGACCGGGTAAATGGTGCCCCATGGGCAAAAAAAACCCCGCTTTCGCGGGGTTTTTTCTCATCGCATCACAGGCTGGCGTCGAGGAACGCCTTGAGCTGCGACTTCGACAGGGCGCCGACCTTGGTGGCTTCGACGTTGCCGTTCTTGAACAGCATCAGGGTCGGAATGCCACGCACACCGTTCTTGGCCGGGGTTTCCTGGTTCTCGTCGATGTTCAGCTTGGCGATGGTCACCTTGCCTTCGTATTCAGCGGCGATGTCGTCCAGAACCGGAGCGATCATCTTGCATGGACCGCACCATTCAGCCCAGTAGTCCACCAGTACTGCGCCTTCGGCCTTCAGGACTTCGGCTTCGAAGGTAGCGTCGGTGACGTGTTTGATCAGATCGCTGCTCATGGATATCTCCAGGGTCGTAAGCAAAAAAACGTGGCCCATGATAGCCGCACCCAGGCCCTACAGGAAGTCACGGACGATTGAGTGTAACTATAGTTGTGCAAGACGCCACGAATCGAAACTGTCACACAAGTGTCATAGCATCGAATGGCACATTGCCTTGCATCAAGGCCCGGTGTGGTGCGCGTTGGCGTCAGCCAAGGATCGTGGCACGATTGCCGGGTTACCGACCGAGAACACACAGAATGCCGCATACCTCCGCGAAGAACCTGTCCCTGATCGCCGCCATCGACCTGGGCTCCAACAGTTTCCACATGGTCGTGGCCAAGGCTCACCATACCGAGATCCGTATTCTCGAGCGCCTGGGCGAAAAGGTTCAACTGGCCGCCGGCATCGACGAAGAGCGCAAGCTCAGCGAAGAAGCCATGGAGCGGGGCCTGGAGTGCCTCAAGCGCTTTGCCCAGCTGATCAACGGCATGCCGGCAGGCTCGGTGCGCATCGTGGGCACCAACGCCCTGCGCGAAGCCCGCAACCGCAACGAATTCATCCAGCGCGCCGAGGCCATCCTCGGCCACCCGGTGGAGGTCATTTCCGGCCGTGAAGAAGCGCGCCTGATCTACCTCGGGGTGTCGCACACCCTGGCCGACACCCCCGGCAAGCGCCTGGTCGCCGACATCGGCGGCGGCAGCACCGAATTCATCATTGGCCAACGTTTCGAGCCGCTGCTGCGCGAAAGCCTGCAGATGGGCTGCGTGAGCTTCACCCAGCGCTACTTCCGCGACGGCAAGATCACCCCGGCGCGCTACGCCCAGGCCTACACCGCCGCGCGCCTGGAGCTGATGAGCATCGAGAACGGCCTGCACCGCCTGACCTGGGACGAGGCCATCGGCTCGTCCGGCACCATCCGCGCCATCGGCGCCGCGATCAAGGCCGGCGGCCTTGGCAACGGTGAGGTGAACGCCGAGGGCCTGGCCTGGGTCAAGCGCAAGATCTTCAAGCTTGGCGAGGTCGACAAGATCGACTTTGACGGCGTCAAACCCGACCGGCGCACCATCTTCCCCGCGGGCCTGGCGATTCTCGAGGCGATCTTCGACGCCCTGGAACTGCAGCGCATGGACCACTGCGACGGCGCCCTGCGTGAAGGCGTGCTGTTCGACCTGCTTGGCCGTCACCACCATGAAGACGTGCGCGAACGCACCCTCAATTCGTTGATGGAGCGCTACCACGCCGACCAGGGCCAGGCCGCGCGCGTTGAGCGCAAGGCGCTGCATGCCTTCGACCAAGTGGCCGAGGCATGGGGGCTACAAAACGGAAATTGGCGCGATTTGCTGGGCTGGGCTGCGAAAATCCACGAAATTGGCTTGGATATCGCCCATTACCACTACCACAAGCATGGCGCTTACCTGATCGAGCACTCCGACCTTGCCGGGTTCTCGCGGGAAGAGCAGCAGATGATGGCCCTGCTGGTGCGTGGCCACCGTCGCAACATCCCCAAGGACAAGTTCGCCGAGTTCGGTGACGAAGCCGTGCAGCTGATTCGCCTGTGCGTGCTGCTGCGCTTTGCCATCCTGTTCCACCACATCCGTGGCACCCAGCAGATGCCGAAGGTGGAACTCAAGGCCGGTGAAGACAGCCTTGACGTGGTGTTCCCTGATGGCTGGCTGGAAAACAACCAGCTGACCCAGGCCGACTTCGCCAACGAGGCGGAGTGGCTGGCCCGGGTCGGCTTCGTCCTCAGCGTACGTTGAGGACCGGGTTGCTCAGGCGCTCCAGCAGGGTCGCCTGGGCACTGCGCGGGTTCTGGTTGCCGGTCGGGCTGCTACGCACGTAGCGGCCGTCTGGCTGCAGAGTCCAAGCGTGGGTGTTGTCGGTCAGGTAGCCCTCAAGCTCCTTCTTCACCCGCAGCAGCAATTTCTTGCCTTCCACCGGGAAGCAGGTTTCCACGCGCTTGTCGAGGTTGCGCTCCATCCAGTCGGCGCTGGACAGGTAGATCTGCTCTTCGCCGCCGTTGAGGAAGTAGAACACCCGCGTGTGCTCCAGGAAGCGGCCGATGATCGAGCGCACCTGGATGTTGTGCGACACCCCCGGGATGCCCGGGCGCAGGCAGCACATGCCACGCACCACCAGGTCGATCTTCACGCCTGACTGGCTGGCCTTGTACAGCGCCTTGATGACCTTGGCATCGGTCAGCGAGTTGAACTTGGCGATGATGTGCGCAGGCTTGCCGTCCAGGGCGAACTGGGTTTCCCGGGCAATCATGTCGAGCATGCCCTTCTTCAGGGTGAACGGCGCGTGCAGCAGCTTCTTCATGCGCAGGGTCTTGCCCATGCCGATCAGCTGGCTGAACAGCTTGCCGACGTCCTCGGTGAGGGCGTCGTCGGAGGTCAGCAGGCTGTAGTCGGTGTACAAGCGGGCGTTGCCGGCGTGGTAGTTGCCGGTACCCAGGTGCGCATAGCGAACGATCTCGCCCTGCTCGCGGCGCAGAATCAGCATCATCTTGGCGTGGGTCTTGAAGCCCACCACCCCGTAGATCACCACCGCGCCGGCCGCCTGCAGGCGGCTGGCCATCTGCAGGTTGGACTCTTCGTCGAAGCGTGCCCGCAGCTCGATCACCGCAGTGACTTCCTTGCCGTTACGCGCCGCGTCCACCAGGGCGTCGACGATTTCCGAGTTGGCCCCGGAGCGGTACAGGGTCTGGCGCACGGCGAGCACGTGCGGGTCCTTGGCGGCCTGGCGCAGCAGGTCGATCACCGGGGTGAAGGACTCGAACGGGTGCATCAGCAGGATGTCCTGCTTGCCGATCACGCTGAAGATGTTGTCGGCGTTCTGCAGCAGCTTGGGGATAGCCGGGGTGAACGGCGTGTACTGCAGCTCCGGGTGGCTGTCCAGGCCGGTGATGCTGAACAGGCGGGTCAGGTTGACCGGGCCGTTGACCTGGTACAGCTCGCTCTCGCTCAGGCTGAACTGCTTGAGCAGGTAGTCCGACAGGTGTTTCGGGCAGGTGTCGGCCACTTCCAGGCGCACGGCGTCACCATAGCGGCGCGAGAACAGCTCGCCGCGCAGGGCGCGGGCGAGGTCGTCGACCTCTTCGGAGTCCAGCGCCAGGTCGGCATTTCGGGTCAGGCGGAACTGGTAGCAGCCCTTGACCTTCATGCCCTGGAACAGGTCATCGGCATGGGCATGGATCATCGACGACAGGAACACGTAGTTGTCGCCTGCGCCGCCCACCTCTTCCGGCACACGAATCACCCGCGGCAGCAGTCGCGGTGCCGGGATGATCGCCAGGCCCGAGTCGCGGCCAAAGGCGTCCACACCTTCGAGCTCGACGATGAAGTTCAGGCTCTTGTTCACCAGCAACGGGAACGGGTGGGTTGGGTCGAGGCCGATCGGGGTGATGATCGGCGCGATCTCGTCGCGGAAGTAACGGCGCACCCAGGCCTTGAGCTTGGGCGTCCAGTAACGGCGGCGAATGAAGCGAATGGCGTGCTTTTCAAGCTCAGGCAGCAGCACGTCGTTGAGGATCGCGTACTGGCGCTCCACCTCGATGTGCACCAGCTCGCTGATCCGCGCCAGTGCCTGGCTGGGCTGCAGGCCGTCGGCACCGGCCAGTTCGCGGGCGAAGTTGATCTGCTTCTTCAGGCCGGCAACGCGGATCTCGAAGAACTCGTCGAGGTTGCTGGAGAAAATCAGCAGGAACTTGAGGCGTTCGAGCAGCGGGTAGGACTCGTCCAGCGCCTGTTCCAGCACGCGGATGTTGAACTGCAGCTGCGACAGTTCGCGATGAATGTACAGGCTGCTGTCGTCCAGGCTCGGCGCTGCGACGGCGGGCGTTGGCGCAGGGGCCGGGGCTGGAGCCTCGACCACCGGCTCCGGAACCTCGGGCAGGTCCGGCGGGGTTTGCACCAGCTCTTCGGGGATGGCCTGGGCATCCTTGATCGCGACAGGGGTTAGCACTTCATTATTCATCTGACGTTCCTGAGGACGTTAACGCCCTATGATCAATTGAGCGGCAAGATAAGCGTCCATTATGACGGGCGTGTTACAGCTTCGCGCAAGCCGCGACTTGAGGCTGTCGGTATTGTCCGTGTAGGAATTGTTCACGTCGAGACACATTTGGACACTTTCACGAATCCGCGCGAAGGGGTAGGCTGCGCGTTCATTTCGCCAGCACCTCAGAAAATGCTCCAACAATTCCTGCAGGATTTCGGCTACTTTGCCCTTTTTCTAGGCACCTTCTTCGAAGGCGAGACCATCCTGGTACTTGCAGGGTTTCTCGCGTTTCGCGAATACATGGACATCAAGCTGGTGGTCCTGGTGGCCTTTTGCGGCAGCTATGCCGGTGACCAGCTGTGGTACTTCATGGGCCGCCGTCACGGGCGCAAGATCCTCGCCCGCAAGCCGCGCTGGCAGGCCATGGGCGACCGCGCGCTGGAACACATTCGCCGCCACCCGGACATCTGGGTACTGAGCTTCCGCTTCGTCTATGGCCTGCGCACCGTGATGCCGGTGGCCATCGGCCTTTCCGGCTACCCGCCACGGCGCTACCTGCTGCTCAACGGCATCGGCGCTGCGGTATGGGCCCTGGCGTTGGGCCTGGCGGCCTACCACTTCGGCGCCATCCTCGAAGGCATGCTGGGCAGCATCAAGAAATACGAGCTATGGGTGCTCGGCGGCCTGCTGCTGCTCGGCGTGCTGCTGTGGCTGCGCCGGCGTTTTCGTACCATCCGCGCCGAGCGCCGCGCGGCAGCAGACGAACAGCCCGGCAAAGCTGAGCAGCCAGTAGCCCCCGAGAAACAGCCAGAACACGGGCACGACCACCGCTAAGCCCAGGGTTCCGGCCAGGTACAGCGCCGGCGCCAACAGCAGCAGGCGCGCCACTTCCAGGCGCGCTGCCCAGCGCCGATTCTCCAAGGCCGCTCCGAGCACGAACAAGCCAAACGCCATCAGCGCCCAACCCAGCACCAGCGCTTCGGCCGGCGCGCGCCCCGCCACATCCATCAGGTAACTGCCCAGCGCAATGTAGACGCTGAACTGCAGCACCACATACACCTGCCACGCCCGGCCCAAGGCCACCTCGAACTTGCGAAACCGCGCCAGGTTCTGCTTCGCCTGTGGATAACCTGCCGCGACATCGGCCGGGCGCCAGCCGGTGGGCATGAACCAGAGGCGCAGCTTGTCCTGCCAGCGGCGGGTGCGGCGGGCGTCGTCCCACAGCTGGGCGTAGAACTGCACATTGGCCCACAGCGGGTTCCAGCTGGCCAGGGGCGTGGTCACCCCAAACACCACTGGCTCGGCCGGGTCTTCTTCCTTGAACGTGCCAAACAGGCGGTCCCAGAAGATGAACACACCGCCGTAGTTACGATCCAAATAGGCAGGGTTCTGCGCATGGTGAACGCGATGGTTGGACGGCGTGATCAACAGCCACTCAAGCCAGCCCAGCTTGGGGATGTGCCGGGTGTGCACCCAGAACTGGTACAGCAGGTTCAGCGACGCCACGGTGATGAACACCAGCGGCGGCACGCCCAGCAGCGCCAGCGGCAGGTAGAACACCCACGAGAAGATGAAACCACTGCTGGTCTGGCGCAGGGCGGTGGTGAGGTTGTACTCCTCGCTCTGGTGGTGTACCGAATGCGCCGCCCACAGCACGTTGCGCTCATGGCCCAGGCGGTGCAGCCAGTAGTAGCACAGGTCGTACAGCACGAATGCCAGCAGCCACACCCACAGCGCATGCGGGGGCAGGCGCAGCAGCGCCAGGTGCTCCCAGGCGACGCTATAGGTCAGCAGCCCTACCCCTTTGGTCAGCAGGCCCGTGCTGGTAGACAGCGCCCCGGTGCTGAGGCTGTTGATCGAATCGGCCAGGGTGAAGTTGCGCTGGCCGCGAACGCGGTCAGCGATCAGCTCCAGCGCGATCAGCACGAAGAAGAACGGCACCGCCAGCAGAATCAGGTCCATGGGCAACGCTCGCGAGGGTTATCCACAGAGATTAGGATGCGCCCGCCGCAACCCCTATGGCCACATCTGCCAAACTAGAGGACATTTAGCGCCTCGATAATGGAGTGATGAGCATGACCAAGAAAGTAGCGGTGATTCTTTCCGGTTGCGGTGTGTACGACGGGGCCGAAATCCACGAAAGCGTGATCACCCTGCTGCGCCTGGACCAGCGCGGCGCGCAGGTGCAGTGCTTTGCGCCGAACATCGCGCAACTGCAGGTGATCGACCACCTGACCGGCCAGGAAATGCCCGAGTCGCGCAATGTGCTGACCGAATCGGCGCGCATTGCCCGGGGTGAGGTGAAGGATATTCGTGAAGCCCGGGCCGAGGATTTCGATGCGTTGATCGTACCGGGCGGTTTCGGCGCGGCGAAAAACCTGTCCAACTTTGCCGTGGAAGGCAGCGAGTGCAGCGTGAACCCGGATGTGCTGGCGCTGGCCGAAGCCTTTGCCGAAGCCTGCAAGCCGGTGGGGCTGATCTGCATTTCGCCGGCGCTGGCCGCGAAAATCTACGGCCCAGGCGTGCTCTGCACCATCGGCAACGATGCCGGCACGGCGGCAGCGGTGGAAAAGATGGGCGGCAAGCACCAGGAGTGCGATGTGCATGACATCGTCGAGGACAGCCAGCGCAAGCTGGTGACCACGCCAGCCTACATGGTGGCCAAGTCGATCAGCGAAGCGGCCAGTGGCATCTACAAGTTGGTAGACCGGGTGCTGGAACTGACCCACGAAGGGGAATGATCAGCCCTTGCTCAGGCGGGTGAGGATACGGTCCAGGGCATTGGCGAACGCCTGCTTTTCGCGCTCGCCATAGGGCGCCTGCCCGCCTCCGACCTGGCCCTGCTCGCGTAGTTCGGTGAACAGGTTGCGCACGGCCAGGCGCTCGCCCATGTTGCGTTCATCGAATTCGCGGCCGCGCGGGTCGAGGGCGGCCACGCCTTTCTTGATCAGCCTGTCAGCCAGCGGCACGTCGCTGCAGATCACCAGTTCGCCGGGTACGGCGTGTTCGACCAGGTAGTCGTCGGCGGCGTCCATGCCGCTGGGCACCACGATCAGACGAACGATGGCGAAGGCCGGTTTGGCCACGGCCTGGCCGGCCACCATCACCACTTCAAGCTGGCGCTTGAGGGCGAATTTGACGATCAGGTCCTTGGCTGCCTTGGGGCAGGCGTCGGCGTCGATCCAGATGCGCATTCAGCTCAATCTCTTTTTTCTGCACCGGCCCTTTCGCGGGGCAAGCCCGCTCCTACATTGATACGGCGAAATGCCTGTAGGAGCGGGCTTGCCCCGCGAAGAGGCCAGCAGCATCAATACCTAAACGGCAGCCCGGCGCTTCTCGGCCAGGCGACTACGCCCATACAACACCACAATGGCCAACAACGCCACCGCCTGCGCGCTCAGCGAATACAGGTCGGGGTGAATCCCCAGCCAGTCGAACTCGAAGAACGCCACCGGCCGGGTGCCCAGCACGCCGGCCTCCTGCAGCGCTTTCACGCCATGCCCGGCGAATACCACCGACAGGGCACACAGCAGCCCGGCGTTGATGCTGAAGAACAGCGACAGCGGCAACTTCGCCGACCCACGCAGAATCACCCAGGCCAGGCCCACCAGCAGCACCAGCGCCGTCGCGCCACCGGCAAGCACGGCTTGATGGCCTGCAGGGCCCGCCTGCAGCCACAGGGTTTCGTAGAACAGAATCACTTCGAACAGTTCACGGTACACCGAGAAGAACGCCAGCATGGCAAAGCCGAAGCGCCCGCCGCCGCTCACCAGGCTGCTCTTGATGTAATCCTGCCAGGCGGCGGCATGCCGGCGGTCGTGCATCCACACGCCCAGCCACAGCACCATCACCGCAGCAAACAGTGCCGTACAACCTTCAAGCAGCTCGCGCTGGGCACCGCCCACGTCGATCACGTAGGCCGCCAAGGCCCAGGTGGCGAAGCCGGCAACCAACGCGAGGCCCCAACCGATGTTGACGCTGCGCACCGCCGACTGCTGGCCGGTGTTGCGCAGGAAGGCCAGGATCGCTGCCAGCACCAGAATGGCTTCAAGGCCTTCACGCAGCAGAATCAGCAGGCCGGAAATGTAACTCAGCGACCAGCTCAGGCCGTCGCTGCCCAGCAGTTTGGCGGCCTGGTCGAGCTTGGTTTTCGCTTCGCTCAGGCGTTGTTCAACCTGGACGAGCGGCAGGCCGTCTTGCAGCGACTGGCGGTAGGCCATCAAGGACTTTTCAGTGCTTTTGCGCGCTTCGGCATCGATGTTGTCCAGCGAGCTTTCGACCAGCTCGAAGCCTTCCAGGTAGGCAGCCACCGACAGGTCGTAGGCCTGGTCGTGGTCGCCTGCACGGTAGGCCGCCAGGCTTTTGTCGAGGGTGCTGGCGGTGTAGTCGAGCAACTGCGCCGGGCCACGCTTGACCTGCGGCGGCTGGGCGCGCTGGGCACGGAACGCCTCGACCACGCCGGCGCCTTCATTGGCGGCGACTTCGGCCGGGGTCTGGCGGGCCAGGTCGGCGATGTTCCAGGTCTTGTCGCCCTTGGCCGCTTCAGGCTTGGCGCTGAAGCTGGCGATGTAGGCGGCCACGTCCCAACGCTGGCGCTCGTCCAACTGGTCGGCGAACGACGGCATCTCGGTGCCATCGATGCCCAGGGCCAGGGTGTTGTAGAGGTCGAACAGGCTCAACTGGTCGAGGCGTTTGACCTCGCGCAGGTTGCTGGGCGCGGGTTCCAAGCCTACGCCCGCCGGGCCGTCACCGGCGCCGGTATCGCCATGGCAGATGGCGCAGTTCTGCGCGTAAAGCGAGGCGCCGCGGGCCGGGTCTGGGGTAATCACCGGAGCCTGGCTGACCTCGTAGGCCACGGCCAGGCGCGCGCCCAGCTGACGCGCCTGCCTGGCCACCGCAGTGCCATCCTGGCGCTGCTCGATGGCCTGGCGCAGTGCCTGCACGCCTTGGGCCAGCCCGGCTTGTTCAGCATTGGCCGGCAGGCCTTTGACCAAGTCGGCCAGCGCCGCGCCGAGCGCTTGCTGTTCGCGGTACTGGCCATCGTCGGTCACCTTGCCGCCCTGCACGGTATCGGGGTAGTCGACGCCAATGTAGTCGAGCAAGTGCAGGGCCTTGGCGGCCTCGACAGGCGCCTCGGCCTGCGCCAGGGCACTGCACAGCGCCAGCACCGGGCCCAGCAGGATTGCCGGCAGCCAGGCGAGCAGAGGGAAACGGGTTTTCATGGCCACTCTCGGAAGGAATGCGAAAGAGAACATTGTTCACTTCCACTTTGCTTCGCTCAAGAGGCAAGCGTGGATTTCATGAAAACCTCAACTTAAACGGGCGACCTTAAGGAGCTTGCCCCGCCATATTAGCGTCTGACGTCCTTCTTTTTTTGGGGTAAGCGGTTTACAGGAGGGGTAGGTTCGAATATCTGCGGAGAATAAGCGAAATGCGGATATTCGGGATGATGCTTTTTATAAGGATTTTTAGTAGCGATAGAGTAATCCGATATATCCACTACATCTGAGCCCTGACTGGGCCTCTTGAACCTGCCATCCGTCGGGGAAACTCTTCCCCGAAACCCAATAGTGGGGAGCTTGGAAGCCTCTGCGAACTGCCGCGCCAAAGGGTTATCGCCATCAGCAGAGTGACACGAGATAATCCTGAATGAATCCAGATCCGAAAGCTCAACGCTCTTCTGTGTCAACGCAATTTTCAACGCTTTTCCATCCAGGACACGACCATCAAAAAGAGCAAGCTCGTTATCGCCATGCAGGTCAAGGTTGCCGAACTTCTTGCCCGCCTCTAACGTTTCAAAATATAAGGTGTTTTTACCCAACAGGCGGCCTTTCCCAGTGAACGGAACAGCTTTTACATGGCCTGAGGGGTCTGTAGCATTTACGGGATTGCCAGCAAGATAGCCGTAGCAATTGATTCCACCATCACCAAACGGGCTCCAGCTGTCTGGGCTGTTGAACCGCATCAATACCGGATTGAACGCCCGGTGGTATCCCGTCCCAAGCAGATAATGGCCGGTTACCGGATCCTGGTACTCGGCATTGAAGCTGCACAGGCTAAGCAAGCCACTTGCGGGGTACCGGTGCCCATAGGGCGAATACGCCAAGGGATTAGGCTGCGAAGCAACCAGTACACTGAGAACCGATCCATGCTTTTCAACCGCCAGCAAACGGCTTCCATCGACGTTGCCTTTAAGTGAAATATCCATGTCAGCGACTGCGTAGGGGTTTGTCCACAGACTGCATGAGCTGAACGATTGTTGCTACTGGCAAAAATGATGGTCCGCAGCCCAGTTGCTTCGGCAGAACCGGCAAACTCACCGCTTGCTTGCGTCCTTCCAGCCTCCACCCAACGCCAGGAACACGCCAATCTGCCCCATCGCCACCTGGCTATTGGCCGCCGCCAACTGCGCCCGCACATCGGTATAGGTCCGCGTTGCCTGCAAATCCGCCAGGAACGATGCGCGCCCGGCCTGGTAATACCGGTGCGTCTGATCCGCCGCTTCCTTGGCCGATTGCTCCGCCTCGGCCAGGGCATCACGCCGGTCCAGCAAGGCACTGTATTGGGCCAGGCGGGTCTGGGTTTCGCGGATGGCGTTCAGCACTACCCCATCGAAATGCGCCAAGGCCGCCTGGGTCGAGGCCTCGGCCATGCGAATGCGCGCACGGGTGCCATTGGTCGGGATGCTCCAGCTGATCTGTGGGCCAAAGCCCCAGCGGTTGGTCGACGGGTCGCCAAGGTCCTTGAGGAAACCGATGGTGCCGACCTGGGCACCGAAGCTGATGTCTGGGTACAGCGCGCCGGTGGCCACGCCGATCTCGGCGGTGGCCGCTGCCAACTGGCGTTCGGCCTGGCGCACGTCGGGGCGGCGCTTGAGCAAGGCCGCGCCGTCACCGACCGGCACCAACTGGTTCAGGTGTGGCAGCTCGGCGCAATCGGCGGTGCCCGCAGGCAGGTTATCCACAGGCTTGGCCAGCAGCGCTGCCAAGGTGTAAAGGCCGGTTTCGCGTTCAGCCTTGAAGCGCGGCAGCTCGGCGCGCAGCGACTTGAACTGGGTTTGCGAACGGGTCACCTGGGTTTCATCGCCGCGCCCAGCGTCACGCAGGCGCTGGTTGAGCTTCACGCTCTGCTCCTGCAAATCGAGCGATTCACGGGCAATGTGGAATTCTTCGTTGGCCGAGCACACCTGGGTGTAGGCCTTGACCACATCGGCCACCAGGGTGATGCGCGCCGTGTCGGCGGCGGCCTGCACGGCATCGGCATTGGCCTTGGCAGCCTCGGTGCCGCGCTTGAACGTGCCCCACAGGTCGAACTGGTAGGAGGCGCTGATGATGGCATCCCCCACGTTGGCCACCGGCACCTTCTCCGCCAGCAGGAAGGCCTGCCCCGACTCTTGCAAGCGCTGGGCGCCGGCCTTGATGCCACCGTTGAAGCCGCCCTGGGACTCGGCCACCTCGACCTGGGCACGGGCCTTGGCGATGTTGGCCGCGGCCACGCGCAGCTCGGTGTTGGCGCTCAGCGCCTGGCGCACCAGCTCGTTGAGGCGTTGATCCTGATACAGCTGCCACCAGTCCTCGGGCACCGGCGCCGATACCACGCTGTCGGCATCCTGGCGCAGCGGGCCGTTCAGGTCGCTGCGCTGCACCGCCGCGTCCTTCGGCACTTCGTAGTCGGGGCCGACCATCATGCAGGCCCCCAAGGACAGGCAGAACCCCGCCAGGATCAGCTGTTTCATGGGCGCTGGCCCTCAAGGATCGACACCGTGGCCGTACGCCCGGCGATCATGCGGAAATCTTCCGGCACCTCGTCGAAGGCGATGCGCACCGGAATACGCTGGGCCAGGCGCACCCAGCTGAACGCCGGGTTGACGTTGGGCAGCAGGTTGGCGCCGCTGCTGCGGTCGCGGTCTTCGATGCCGGCGGCAAAGCTCTGCACGTGGCCGCGCAGGCGGGTGTTGTCGCCCATCACGCGGATGTCCACGGCATCGCCGATGTGAATGCCGCCGAGCTTGGTTTCCTCGAAATAACCATCGACGTGGTACGAGGCGCTGTCGACCACCGACAGCACCGGGCGGCCGGCGGTGACGAATTCGTGGTCACGGGGGGCGCGGTCGTTGAGGTAACCGTCCACTGGGCTACGCACCACCGAGCGGTCGAGGTTCAGCTGGGCCGCATCGACCTGCACCTGGGCCTCGCTCACCGCCGAACGGGCACGGGCCTCGCGGGACTGGCTTTCTTCCAACTGCTCGGCCGCCACCAGGTTGCCCAGCTTGCGGTTACGCTGCGCCTCGCGGGAGGCCTGGGCCAGGGTTTCCTGGCGCTCGCCGAGGGTGGCCTTGGCCTGGCGCAGGGCCAGGGTGAAGCGGTCCTGGTCGATGGTGAACAGCACATCGCCGCGCTTGACGGTCTGGTTGTCGCGCACCTCGACCTTCTGGATCAGCCCGGATACATCCGGGGCGATCTGGATCACGTCGGCGCGAATATGGCCGTCGCGGGTCCAGGGGGCGAACATGTAGTACACCACCATCTGCCACACGAGCACGGCGGCGAAGGTCACTACCAGCAAGGTCAGGACCACACGGCCCAGGGTCAGCAAAGGTTTTTTCATGGCAGCATCAGGCTTCGGCAAAAGTGGTCGACCGCGCCCAGCAGCACGGCATACAGGGCAACGTTGAACAACGCCCGGTGCCAGACCAGGCGGTAGAAATGCAGGCGCACCAGCACCGCGTGCACCCCCAGGAACAGCAGGTAGGTGCCAAACATCATCACCAGCAGCGTGGGCAGGAACACCCCGCTGATATCCAGTTCACCGATCACAGGGGCGCTCCGTCGAGGCCAGGGGGCAGTTGCGGTTGTTCGGCAGGCTCAAGCATCACCTCCACCCCCGGCAACAGCGCCAGGCGCAGGCCGCTCAGGGCATGCAGCAGGTGGGTGCGGGCGTCGCCGCGTTCGTACAATTCATCCAGGTTCAGCGCCAGGCGTGCGCGCTCCATGTTGCGCAGCAGCGCCGGCGGGGCGTGCAGGCGCTCGCCGGCGCGCAGGCAGGCGGCGTAGTGGGCGCCCACTTCCTCGATCACCGTGCCCAGGCGTTCGCGGGCCTGCTGGCCGGCGCGCGGCAGGTAGG
This sequence comes from Pantoea sp. Ap-967, assembly GCF_011752565.1. Classification (GTDB taxonomy): domain Bacteria; phylum Pseudomonadota; class Gammaproteobacteria; order Pseudomonadales; family Pseudomonadaceae; genus Aquipseudomonas. The sequence continues at coordinate 17,695 of NZ_VWXK01000020.1, read as the reverse complement.
CCAGCAGGTCCAGCAGGTTCAGCCCCACGCGCAGGTCGCGCAGCGCCACGCCGCTGTCCTGGCCGGTTTGCGACAGCCGCGGCAGGTGTTGCATCAGCCGGTCGAGCATCTGCACGCCCACCTGGCGGTGCTCGGCCAGGGTCGCCGGCTCGGTCATCTCGACGATGTCGCGCCAGGCGAAGCGGGTCATGCGCTTGGCCGCAAGCTCTACGCCGAACGGGCGCATCACCAAGGTCCAGATGAAGGCGAACAGCAGGCCCACGGGGCCGGCCAGGTTGGAGTTGAGGAAGGCGAAGAAGTCGGCGTCGTAGGCGCCCTGGATGCTGATGAAGGTCGAGGTATTGACGATGGTCAGCAAGGTGCCCAGGTAAAAGCGCGGCTGCACGGTCAGGGTGCCGACGCAGATGAACGGCACCGCAAAGGCCAGCACCAGCATGGGGAAGTCATGCAGGTTGGGCAGTACCAGGAACAGGTACAGGCTGGAGAAGATCACCGACATCAAGGTCCAGAAGAAGAACCGGTAGATCTGCGGCGCCGGGTCGTCCATTGCCGCGAAGAAGCTGCACGACACGGCGGCGAGAATCACTGCACTGGCGCCGTCGTTCCAGCCCAGGCCAATCCACAGGCCGCAGGCAACGACGATCGCCAGTACGGTGGATACCACCGAGTAGAGCATCAGGCCGCGGTCGAAGAACGCGGTCAGGCGGCCCAGGCGCCAGTGGCGGTACACCGCACGCCAGGGCGTGGCGTCGTCAGTGCGCAGGGCATGCTGCAGGGCGCAGCAGTCCTGCCACAGGTCGGCCCATTCGGTCAGCCGGTAGAGCGCGTTGGACAACAGCAGCTCGGCGCGTTGGTCGAGGGCCGCGGCGCCGGGCTGCAAGCGGTCGATCTGCTCGTGCAGGGCCGCCCAGCGGGCCACCGAGGCGCTGTCGGCGGTGCCCTTGAGCCATTCACGGGCGGCCTCCAGCACCGGTTGCAGTTGGGCGAACTGGGCCGGGGCCCGGCCTTGCAAGGCGATCAGGGCGTCGTCCAGGGCATCGATCACCGGCAACAGGTGAATCATGCGGCCACGCAGTTCGCGGGCGTTCTTCAGGGTATGCGGGCCTGCACCTTCATGGCCGAGCTGGCCGATCATCAGTTCCAGTGAGTTGAAGGTGGCGACCATCGCCCCGCGCATGCCGCCGACCTTGTCGGTGCTGGCGTCGCGGGCCAGGTAGGTGTCGCTGTAGCGGATCGCCTCGGTGAACCAGCTACCCGTGGCCCCCACCACCACCGGGGCCAACCGGCGCGGCCAGAAAATCGCCCCGACCACCGCCGCGCAGACGATGCCCAGGCAGATTTCCTGGGCTCGGGACGAGGCCACGTCGAACACCGCCGTGGGGTTGTCGACCACGGCCAGGGCGATCATCGGCAGGGTGTAGCCGGCCAGCATCAGCACGTAGTTGTTGGCGGTGCGCAGGTTCAGCGAAAGGAACAGCAAGGTGCCGGTCCACAGCGCGATGGCGATGCTCAGCAGCAGCGGCGATTGCACCAGCGGCGGCACCAGGAAGATGGCCCCGGCAGCGCCCAGCAGGGTGCCCAGCGCGCGGTACAGCGCCTTGGAGCTGGTGGGGGCGACGAACGGGCTGGAAACGATGTACACCGTGGCCATGGCCCAGTAGGGGCGCGGCAGTTGCAGCAACAGGGCGATGTACAGGGCGATCATCGACGCGCCGAAGGTGCGCACGCCGTAGAACCAGTCACGGGCCGGGGGCACGGAGCTGAAGAAGCCGTTCATGCCGCCCCGCCTGCACTGCCAAGGCCGGCGGCTTCGAAGGCCCGAAGCACGCGCACGGCGGCTTCCAGGTCGGCCTCGGCGATGCCTTGCAGCACCTCGTGGCGCACCCGTACCAGCTCGATTTCGATGGCTTCGGCCAGGCGACGGCCTTCGACGGTCAGGCTCAGGGCCTTGGCGCGGCGGTCCAGTGGGTCTTCGCTGCGGCACACCAGGCCAGCCTTGCACAACTGATCGAGCAGGCGCACCAGTGACGGGCTTTCCAGGCCGGCGGCCTGGGCCACGGCCACCTGGTGCACGCCATCGCCCAGGCGCACGATCATCAGCAGCGGTGCGGCGCAGGCTTCGGATATACCGTAGCCGGTCAGGGCGTTGTGGCAGATGCGCCGCCAATGGCGGGCGGCAACCACCATGCCGCTGCTGACTTGCAGGCGCAGGGAGTCAATGGACATGAGGGGAACCAAGGATATTCATAGTTTGCTAACTATCAATATACGCCTGTGCCTACCCCCTGCGTCAACTGCAGGTGGCCGAGTGGTTTGATGAAATTTTGTTTGCTTGTGCTGGCCGCTTCGCGGGGCGAGCCCGCTCCTACAGGGGCGCGTAACAGGCTTGAGTGTCAGGGCTGGACTTGATCTTCCAGCTTCATGGCCAAGGCCAGGGCGCTGCCCATCTCCACCGCCCGGTCCCGCCAGTCGTGGTAGCGTGCCCTGTCGCGCTGGCTGAAATGCACCGTCAGCTCTTCGGCCGCCTGCATCACGCCGGTTGCGGCAGCCAGTTCCAGCCAGTACAGGCCCGCCTTGGTGTCGGCCTCCACATTCAGGCCGTGCAACAGCCGGTAGCCCACCTCGAACCGGCAACGGGCCTCGCCACGTTCGGCGCCCCGCGCAAACCAGTCGTAGGCCTTGGCCAGGTCCACCTGCCATTGAAGCTCGGCATCACACACCTCTTCCTCGTACAGGTCGCCCAGCGCCGCCGCCGCATGCAGCATGCCGCGCTCGAACGCCTGGCGATAGCACTCCGCCGCCTGCACGTAGGAAGTGTCCACGCCCTTGCCAAAATAATGCTGCTGCCCCAGGTTGAACCAGGCCGGCGCACTGCCCTGCAGCGCGGCCATGCGCAACAGGTGCCCGGCCAGCACGGTGTCGGCCCGCCAATACTTGCCATTGAGCCACACCCAGCCCAGGTCGTTGAGCGCCGCCACGCTGCCTGCCAGGGCCTGCTGGCGCAGGTCGGCATACACCGCCTGCAGGTCGGAGGCTTCGTCCAGGCGGTTGACCAGCAGCGTGCGCTGGCTGGGCAGGCCAACCCCGGCGAACAGCCGCTGCCGCCTGCCGGCAGGTGCCGGTGGGCAAATGACCTGCTCGGGCAGAAGGCGGGCGAGCAGCGAATGGATATTGCTGGCAGCAGACATGTTCATCCTCATTGAACGACCCACAGGCCCGACCGCGGCTGTGATGAGGCGTGATTCTGCGCGACGTCACGTCAAAACCTGTCGCGAACGATTCAACCCATGGCAACCAAATGCGGATTACTTGATCTGAACGGCCTATGGCTAATTGCCATGACCCGATCCAGCCGCCATGCTGATGCGGCAAGCCTAGACAAGGACGTTACCTTTTGCCGTTCGCCACGACCCGTGCCACCCTCAGCCGTCAGTGGGCGCTGTTGCGCCAGCTTCCCAGCCGCTCCCCGGGCGTTACCAGTGCCGAGCTGGTGTGGCGCCTGCGTGATGTCGGCTTCAATGTCAGCAAGCGCACGGTCGAGCGCGACCTCAACGAGCTGTCGCTGATCTTTGCCCTGGAGCGCAACGACAAGAGCATTCCGTTTGGCTGGCACTGGTCGGCCAATGCCCTGGGCGAGTTGCGCGGGAATTTCGACCTGCAGGGCTATTTGCGCGGCGAATCGCTGCAGCCGGTGCCGGGTGAGGGAATGGGAATGCAGGCGTGGGTCAGTGATTCACTGGCGCGGCAGTTGCGCCAGACACCGTTGAGCGCCGATATGCAGCTCACGGCCCTGGAACAGGGGCACCGGTTGCGGGCAACGGTGGAGGATGGCTGGGCCTTGCGCTGGTGGGTGCTCAGCCAGGGGGATGGGGTGGTGGTCGAGCAGCCCCTTGGCTTGCGCGATGAGATTGCCCGGACATTGAGCAATGCGGCGGCGCAATATCAAGTATAGGGGGCTTGCGCTGGCCTGGTAGGAGCGAGCACAGCTCGCGATGGGGCGCGCAGCGGCCCCAAGGTTTTCAGCCTCGCGGCACAGGATGTTGGGGCCGCTTCGCAGCCCATCGCGAGCTGTGCTCGCTCCTACCAGGCCCACCGTCAGCGGCGGCTTAGCGCTGCATGCCCCAGCGCCGTACGGTCAGCCGCTCCAGGGTATTGAACACCAGCCCCTCGACCAGCAGACCAATCAAGATCACCACGGCCAGCCCGGCAAACACCTTGTCGGTGTACAGCTCGTTGCGGTTCTGGAAGATGTACCAGCCCAGCCCGCCCTTGCCGCTGCTGGCGCCAAACACCAGCTCGGCTGCGATCAGCGTGCGCCAGGCGAACGCCCAGCCGATCTTCAGCCCCGACAGAATCGATGGCAGTGCCGCCGGCACCAGGATATGCAGCACCAGCCGCAACCCTTTCAGGCCATAGTTGCGCCCGGCCATGCGCAGGGTTTCCGAAACTCCGAGAAACCCTGCATAGGTATTCAGCGCCAATGCCCACAGCACCGAATGCACCAACACGAAGATCAGGCTGTTGTCGCCCAGGCCAAACCACAGCAGGGCCAGCGGCAGCAGGGCAATGGCCGGCAACGGGTTGAACATCGAGGTCAGCGTGCCCAGCAGGTCGCGCCCCAGTTGGGTCGACACCGCCAGGCTGGTCAGGCCGAAGGCCAGCACAATACCCAGCAGGTAGCCTTTGAGCAGGATCACCAGCGATACGCCAACCTTGGCCGGCAACTCACCGCTGATCAACCCGTCCCACAGCGCCGCCGCCGTCTGCAGGAAGGTTGGCAACAGCAGGTCGTTGCCCTGGTAACGGGCGATGGCTTCCCAGAGCACGGCGATCACCACCAGGATCACCGCCTTGCGCAGCCAGCCGTGCTGCCACAGGCGCTGGGCCAGGGGCAGGTTGCGTTCAAGAGGCACACTGAGCAGGGGCTCCAGCTGCACCTCGTATTCCTGGCGTACAGGTGTAGGGGTCATGGCTGTAGCTCCTGTCAGTAGGCGATGCGGATGTCGTTGAAACCCAGGTCGGCGCTTGGCTCGGCGGGCTCGGCCTCGTCGAACAGCAGCCGGTGGATACGCCGGGCGCTGGCCTGGAAGTCCGCGGCGCCGAGGCTGCCGAGGTGGTACTGGTGGCTGTGCACCTCTGCCCTCACCCGCCCTGGGTGCGGCGACAGCAACAGGATGCGGTTGCCCACCACCAGCGCCTCCTCGATGGAGTGGGTGACGAACAGCAAGGTGAAGCGCACCTCTTCCCACAGCAGCAACAGCTCTTCCTGCATCTTGCGCCGGGTCAGCGCATCGAGCGCCGCGAACGGCTCGTCCATCAACAGGATCTTCGGTTGCGTGGCCAGGGCCCGGGCAATCGCCACACGCGCCTTCATGCCACCGGAAAGGGTGTGCGGATAGGCGTCGGCAAAGGCCGCCAGGCCAACCTTTTCAAGGTAATGCAAGGCCCGCTCCTGGGCCTCGGCACGCTTGAGCTGGCCAGACACCAGCAGCGGGAACATCACGTTCTCTTTCACCGTTTTCCACGGCGGCAGCTGGTCAAATTCCTGGAACACCACGATACGGTCCGGGCCTGGGCCCTTTACCGGTTCGCCCTGCAGCAGAATCTGCCCTTCCTGCGGGGTGATGAACCCGGCCACGGCCTTGAGCAAGGTGGACTTGCCACAGCCCGAGGGGCCCAGCAGCACGAAACGGTCAGCGCGGTCGACTTCGAAGCTGACCTGGTGGGTGGCCCGCACCACGCGCTGCGCGGTGCGGTATTCAAGGCTCAGGTCGTTCACCTGGAGCAAGGGCGGTGTCGCGACACGGCTCAAGTTGCTGGCCGTGTGGCCTGGCAATGGGGCGGTCATGGTCGGTCAGCTCCCCTGCAGTGGGCGTTCATCCTGGAAGAAGTAGTCCTTCCACGATTCCGGCTTGTGCTTGATGGCGCCTACCCGGTACAGGAAGTCGGCCAGTTTGTAGGTGTTCTTCGGCGTGACGGTGAACTCGTACTGCGGGTTGTCGATCAGCTTGATCAGCGCCTCGCGGTCGATCTTGGCCTTGGTCACGCGGATGTAGGTATCTGCCGCTGCGGCTTTGTCCTTCTGGGCAAAGTCCGCCGCTTCCGCCAGGGCATCGATGAAGGCCTTGTAGGTTTTGGGGTTGTCCTTGCGGAATTTCTCGGTGGCGAACAGCAGGGTCGGCGAGTTGGGGCCGAGCAGGTCGTAGCTGTTGAGCACCACGTGCACGTCCTTGTTGGCCAGCGCCTGGTCCTGGAACGGCGGGTTGGAGAAGTGCCCGTTCAGTTCGGTGCCACCGGCCAGCAAGGCCGCGGTGGCGTCCGGGTGCGGCACGGCCAGGGTGTACTTGTCGAGGCGGTTGTACGCCTTGTCGCCCCACTGCTGCGCGGCGGCGTATTGCAGGAAGCGCGACTGCACAGAAACGCCCACGGCCGGCACCGCGATGCGGTCCTTGTCGGAAATGTCGGCGATGGTCTTCACGTTGGGGTTGCTGCTGACCAGGTAGTACGGGAAGTTGCCCAGCGAAGCCACGGCCTTGACGTTCTGCCGGCCGTAGGTTCTGTCCCACACGGTGAGCAGCGGGCCGACGCCGGCACCGGCGATGTCCACCGAGCCGGACAGCAGCGCATCGTTGATTGCCGCACCGCCCGACAGCTGGGCCCAGTCGACTTCGATGTCGATGCCTTCTGCCTTGCCATGTTTTTCAATCAGCTGCTGGTCACGCACCACGTTGAGCAGCAGGTAGACGATGCCGAACTGCTCGGCAATGCGAATCTTGCCTTCGGCTTGCGCCACGGCGGGGGCCGCCAGGCTGCCGACAACCAGGCTGGCGCCCAGGCCGATACTTGCCGCCAGGCGGCTGATGGATTTGCGCATGATGGATTCCTCAGTCGTCAGAACGGGGCATCGCCCTGGATGGTGGTACGGAACAGTTTTCGGCGCAGGTGCGCGGGGCAGCCAGCGGCCAGGTGAATCAACGAACGGTTGTCCCAGAACACCATGTCGTGAGGTTGCCACTGGTGGCGGTAGATGTTCTGCTCCAGCACGCTCAGGGCGTACAGCTGTTGCAGCACGTCTCGGCTTTCGTCCTCGGGCAGGCCGACGATGCGGGTGGTGAAGCCTTCGCTGACGAACAGTGCCTTGCGGCCGTTTTCCGGGTGGGTACGCACCACCGGGTGGATAACTTCCTTCACCTGGGCCAGTTGCTCGGCGGTGAGGGTTGGGCGCCAGTTGCCCTCGAACTTTGTCTCGGCGTAACGGGCCGTGTAGGAGTGGGCGGCGCTGCGGCCTTCGACCACCCGGCGCAGGGCCTCGGGCACGGCGTCCCAGGCTTTGTGCATGTCGGCGAACAGGGTATCGCCACCTTCGCTGGGCAGCTCCTGGGCATGCAGCATGGAGCCCAGGCTTGGCAGTTCCTTGTACGACAGGTCCGAATGCCAGAACTTGCCGGCATCGCCCAGGCCAACGTTCTGGCCGTTCTCGACAATGTTGGAAACGATCAGGATCTCGGGGTGGCCGGCGAGCAGGAACTGCTTGAGCACGTGGATCTGCAGTTCGCCGAAACGGCGGCTGAAGTCAATCTGCTGCTGGGGGCTGATGCGCTGGTCACGGAACACCAGCACGTGGTGGTCGAGGTGGGCGCGATGGATACGGGTGAAATCCTCGGTGTTGACTGGTTTGGCGAGGTCCAGGCCAATGATCTCGGCGCCCACGGCACCAGAGAACGGGCGGATTTCAAAAGTTTGCGGCTGGGCGCTGTCGATGGACGACAAGGCGTTCGAGGCGGCTGGCATTGTTCACTCCCACGCAGTGCGCGACTTCAATGGCGCGCAACGATCAGAAACGCACGGGGATTTCCCGTGTGGGTTCAAGTCGTGCGGCGCATCGATTGGTCGACGGGTACGCAGTGGGTGTGACTATAAATGCATAAAAGGAATAATTTAAATACCTTTAAAGCATATCGATATGAGCGGCGAATGCCTACAGCAGCCGGTGTTCCACATCGTCCTCAATCAGGTTGCTCAGGCCGCCCAGCGCCTTGCGCGCCGAGGAACGATTGAGCAGCTTGGCCTGGGCACCGGCGGGCAGGTCGGTGATGCTGAGCACGCCTTTGGTGGTGAGCACGTCGATCAAGTCTTCCAGCACGCGGATCATGTCCAGATCGCTTTGCTTGAGCTGGCGCAGGCTGTTTTCCACCACATCGTCGGCGAACCATTGCTGGACCTCGGCGTGGTCGGCAGTCAGCACTTCCGTGTGCCCGGCGAACGGTGCGGGCTCGACACGCAGCAGGCGGCCCTCGGGGTCACGTTGTACGTAGATCAGGGCGTTCTGCAGGGACACGGTAGGCTCCTTTCTCAAGTCATTGTGCAGGGAGTAGGCCAGGCGAGTATGCGCCCCCCGCAGGTTGCAGGGAAGCGTTGGCAGATGCAGCGAAAGGCCCTACAGCGGCAGTTGCCTGCCGCTGTAGGGTGCCCGATCAGCTGTTGTGGTTGTCGATCTTGATCAGCGGGTCGGCGCCACTGATCAGCGAGCTGATCGAGGTACTGGACCAGTCCACACCCTTCATGGTGATGGTGGTGTCGATATGGTTGGCACCATCGGTCACGTTCAGCTCACCTTTGCTGCTCACCTGCAGAACGCTCTCGCCATTGACGGTAGAGATCTTCAGGTAATCGGTGATGTTGCTGCCCTTCTCGCCCTGCAACAGGTCGCTGAGGTCGAGGCGGTCACCTTCGGACGCCTTGAAGTCGGTGATCGTATCGTTACCGGTGTGCCCCGCTTTCCAGATGAACAGGTCGGCGCCGCTGCCACCGGTGAGGGTGTCATTGCCTTTGCCGCCGATCAGCGTGTCGTTGCCGGCACCGCCGAAGATGATGTCGTCGCCATCGGTACCCAGCAGGGTATCGTTGCCGCTGGTCCAGGCCGGGGTGGTCGACGCCGTGGCACCCGGGCCGGACGCTGTCAAGGTCACATACAGGTGCGCGGTATCAGTATCCCCATCCGGCTGGGTCAGCTTGTACTCAAACGAATCCACATGGCCGGCACCGTCTTTGTTAGCCGTCGGTTGGTAACTATACGAGCCATCCTTGTTGATGGTGAGCTCGCCATATACGCCGGTGACTTTCATGCCTGCAGTCACATCCACCCAACTGCCGTTGACCTTGATCGACAGGGTAGAAGTTTCGCCGTTAGCACCCCATGTGTCGTTGGTTGCCACAGAGCCAGTGACCGGGTCTGCGCTCCATACGGTTGTAGAGGTAGCAGGCACACTGACTTTGAAATCGTCGAAAGTAACCGACGCATTGGTGTAGTTGTAGTAGCTGTCGTCATGAACGGTCAGCAGGATACGATACTGGGTCGCCGCGTCCAAAGGATCAGTAGTGATCGTCGACGATCCTGCAGTGATCGAACCACTCTGAACCGCAGTCCAGTTCTTGCCATCAAGGCTTTTGTATAGCGTCCAATTCGCAGTGTCATTCGCGGTTTCATACCAAGTGCTGTAAGACGACAACGAAGCATTCGCCGTAAACGACAATTTCTCGCCGGCGGCAACTCCCGTTGTGTAAACAGGAGTCATCGCTTGAGCGTCACCGTTACTCGAACCGTTGTTGTCGGTCAGTACCAGGTTATTACCACTAGTGTTGCGTTTGGCGTCTTGCCCAGTGCTATTGCTCAGGGTTGTGGACTGCCAGCTAGTGAGGTTGATCTTCAAGATATCGTTGCTGCCCAGGTTCGACGTACCCTGGTTCACCGAGCTGAACTTCCAGGCGGAGCTTTCATTACTAGTGAAGGTTGCCAGGGTTGAGACGGAGGCGCTGGTAGTGACTGTTTTCGAAACCAGGTTAGCCGTAATGTCATCATTGGCCGCGATCGCATCGCTGCGGTCCTTCACGGTCAGGGTCAGGGTCGACGACGCGGTGGCGCCGTTGGCGTCACGGATGGTGAATTTCAGCTCGGCCGACAGGTCGTTGGCAACGTCCTGGTTGTCCTTGCCCGAGAAGGTGTAGCTACCGTCACCCTTGATGATCACCTTGCCGACGTTGCCCAGGTCGATGGTCTTGCTGTCGGTGGCACTGGTGAACGTGTAGGTCACGCCGCCGTACTGCACCGAAGTCAGTTTCCAACCGTTGGCTGCCCAGCCAGCGGTGCCGCCGGTGGCGTTGGCGGTGATATCGCCAGACACCGCGCTGCCGCCGATGCTGCTGACCAGCGCCTGGGTGAGGCTGCTGAGGGTGGTGTCGACCACCATCACGTGGTCGTCAGCAGCACCCGTGGTGATGCTGCCAGCGGTTTCGCCCGGCTTCCAGCCCACCGGCTCCAGGGCATCCTTGTTGGCGTTGCTGAGGCCGCCGAAGCCCACGGCGAAGGAGTCGGCGAAGCCTTTCTGGTTCAGGAAGCTGATCCAGTTGTTCTCCACGACGCTGCCCTGGTTAGGCGCACCGTCGGACATGAACACCGACACCAACTTGCTGCCACCTGCTGGCGGCGCGGTGTAGTTGTTCATCACCGTGTTCAGCGCGTTGGCGTAGTTGGTGGTGCCGGTGGCCTGCAATTTGTTGATCGCTGCCAGCGCGTCATCGAGGTTGGTGAACCAGCCACCATCCTTGCCCGAGCTGACGAACGAAGCGCTGCCCGAGAAGTTGACGATGAACACCGAGTGCACGGTGCCGGACTCGAACAGGTTCTTCACCGCATCCTTGAGCATTTCCAGGCGCGACTTGTACGGGCCGCTGCCATCCGGGTCACTGCCCTGCTGGCCGTTGCCCGCCGGGCCCATACTGCCCGAGGTGTCGAGGATCAGCACCACGTCGGCGCCGCCGGAAGTGCCGCTTTCCACAATCGAGTTCGACGAGTTGCCGACAATCTGCGGCCCCTTGTCGTTGTCGAAGATGGTGCCGGTGGCCGAGTTCTGGCTGCCTACGGCCAGGTTCTCGTAGAAGTTGTTGTTGTCGACCACCTGCTTGATGGTGGCCGTCAGGGTTTCGTCGCTCTCGATCTTGGTGTCGTCGTAGGTCTTGACGTTGAACGAGGTGCTGCTGTTGCCACCGCTGATGGTCACGCTGGTCGGCAGTGTGCCTTCCACATCGGTGCTGTCGGCAGTACCGCTCCACTGCAGATTGACCGTTACCGACTTGCCAGTTGGCACAGTGATGGCATGGCCGTTGGCATCTACCAGCTCGACCTTGTAGGTGAACGTGCCACCTTCGGTGACCGAGCTGTTGAGGATGCTGATCTTGGCGTAGACGGTGTCGATGGTGTCAGCGATGGTCGCGGTCGCGGTGGCACCGGTGAGGTTGACGTTCTCGTAGTTGCCGCCGGTAACGTTGGTCACGGTCGCAACGAGGGTGCTCGCGTCCTTGAACACGTCTTCGGTGTTCGGGTTAGGCACCGACAGGGTGCCCTGGCCCGCGGCATTCACGGTGACCTGGTACAGCACGCCGGCCACGCTCACGGTGAGGATGGTCGCACCAGCGCCTTGCGGCGGGTTGCTCAACGCGAAGTGGAAGTTGACGGTGCTGTCGGCCTCGGTGGCTGGGTCGGCAGTGACCGTGACGAAGGTGTCGTCAATGGTATCGACGACGATCGCCGTGGCTTTCGCGCCGGTGACATCACCTTTCTCGAAGTTGCCGCCATTGATGGAAGTCACCGTGGCGGTCACGGTGCTGACATCCTTGTAGACGTCTTCGGTGTTGGTGTTCACCACGCTCAGCGTGCCATAGCCGTCGGCGTTCAGCGTGACCGTGTAGGCCTTGCCATCGACATCGACGCTGAGGCTGGCCGGGTAGCCGGCCTGCGGTTTGGCGCTGAGCTGGAACTCGAAGTTGACGTTGGCGTCGCCTTCCTGCGCGTTGTGCGCGGTGATGGCAACGGTAACCGGGGTTTCGGTGTCTGCGATCTGCGCAGTGGCCGTGGCGCCGGTAGCGATCTTCTCGAAGTTACCGCCGGTGCCGCCGGTGACGGTGGCCGTCAGGGTGCTGGCGTCTTTGTAGACGTCTTCACCGTTCGGGTTAGGTACGGCCAGGGTGCCCTTGCCGTCGGCGTCGATGCTGACGGTATAGCTGGCGGTGCCAACCTGCACAGTCAGGCTGGTTGGGTAGCCAGCTTGTGGCTTGTTGCTCAGCTGGAAGTCGAAGTTGACGTTGGCGTCGGCCTCGGTCGCGTTGTGAGCGGTCACGGTTACGGTGACCGGGGTCTCGGTGTCCGCGATCTGGGCAGTGGCGGTGGCGCCGGTGGCGATCTTCTCGAAGTTACCGCCGGTGCCGCCAGTGACGGTGGCCGTCAGGGTGCTGGCGTCTTTGTAGACGTCTTCACCGTTCGGGTTTGGAACAGCCAAGGTGCCTTTGCCGTCAGCATCAATGCTGACGGTGTAGCTGGCGGTGCCAACCTGCACAGTCAGGCTGGTTGGGTAGCCAGCTTGTGGCTTGTTGCTCAGCTGGAAGTCGAAGTTGACGTTGGCGTCGCCCTCGGTCGCGTTGTGAGCGGTCACGGTTACGGTGACTGGAGTCTCGGTATCTGCGATCTGAGCGGTGGCCGTGGCGCCAGTGGCGATCTTCTCGAAGTTACCGCCGGTGCCGCCAGTGACGGTGGCCGTCAGGGTGCTGGCGTCTTTGTAGACGTCTTCACCATTCGGGTTTGGTACAGCCAAGGTGCCTTTGCCGTCTGCGTCGATGCTGACGGTATAGCTGGCGGTGCCCACCTGCACAGTCAGGCTGGTTGGGTAGCCAGCTTGTGGCTTGTTGCTCAACTGGAAGTCGAAGTTGACGTTGGCGTCTCCTTCGGTCGCGTTGTGAGCGGTCACGGTGACGGTGACTGGAGTCTCGGTATCTGCGATCTGAGCAGTGGCCGTGGCGCCAGTAGCAATCTTCTCGAAGTTACCGCCGGTGCCGCCGGTGACAGTGGCCGTCAGGGTGCTGGCGTCTTTGTAGACGTCTTCGCCGTTCGGGTTTGGAACAGCCAAGGTGCCTTTGCCGTCAGCATCAATGCTGACGGTGTAGCTGGCGGTGCCGACCTGAACAGTCAGGCTGGTTGGGTAGCCGTCTTGTGGCTTGTTGCTCAGCTGGAAGTCGAAGTTGACGTTGGCGTCGCCTTCGGTTGCGTTGTGAGCGGTCACGGTTACGGTGACTGGCGTCTCGGTATCCGCGATCTGGGCAGTGGCCGTGGCACCGGTAGCGATCTTCTCGAAGTTGCCGCCGGTGCCGCCGGTGACGGTGGCCGTCAGGGTGCTGGCGTCCTTGTAGACGTCTTCACCATTCGGGTTTGGAACAGCCAAGGTGCCTTTGCCGTCGGCATCAATGCTGACGGTGTAGCTGGCGGTGCCGACCTGGACAGTCAGGCTGGTTGGGTAGCCGTCTTGTGGCTTGTTGCTCAACTGGAAGTCGAAGTTGACGTTAGCGTCGCCTTCGGTTGCGTTGTGAGCAGTTACGGTCACGGTGACCGGGGTTTCGGTGTCCGCGATGTTCGCCGTAGCAGTAGCGCCAGTGGCGATCTTCTCGAAGTTACCACCAGTGCCGCCAGTGACGGTGGCCGTCAGGGTGCTGGCGTCTTTGTAGACGTCTTCACCGTTCGGGTTTGGAACAGCCAGGGTGCCTTTACCGTCGGCGTCGATGCTGACGGTATAGCTGGCGGTGCCGACCTGAACAGTCAGGCTAGTTGGGTAGCCGTCTTGTGGCTTGCTGCTCAACTGGAAGTCGAAGTTGACGTTAGCGTCGCCTTCGGTTGCGTTGTGAGCGGTCACGGTGACGGTGACTGGAGTCTCGGTATCTGCGATCTGAGCAGTGGCGGTGGCGCCAGTAGCAATCTTCTCGAAGTTACCGCCGGTGCCGCCGGTGACAGTGGCCGTCAGGGTGCTGGCGTCTTTGTAGACGTCTTCGCCGTTCGGGTTTGGAACCGCCAAGGTGCCTTTGCCGTCGGCGTCGATGCTGACGGTGTAGCTGGCGGTGCCGACCTGAACAGTCAGGCTGGTTGGGTAGCCGTCTTGTGGCTTGTTGCTCAGCTGGAAGTCGAAGTTGACGTTGGCGTCGCCTTCGGTCGCGTTGTGAGCGGTCACGGTTACGGTGACTGGCGTCTCGGTATCCGCGATCTGGGCAGTGGCCGTGGCACCGGTAGCGATCTTCTCGAAGTTGCCGCCAGTGCCGCCGGTGACAGTGGCCGTCAGGGTGCTGGCGTCTTTGTAGACGTCTTCACCGTTCGGGTTTGGAACAGCCAGGGTGCCTTTGCCGTCAGCATCAATGCTGACGGTGTAGCTGGCGGTGCCGACCTGGACAGTCAGGCTGGTTGGGTAGCCGTCTTGTGGCTTGTTGCTCAGCTGGAAGTCGAAGTTAACGTTAGCGTCGCCTTCGGTCGCGTTGTGAGCAGTCACAGTCACGGTGACTGGAGTCTCGGTATCTGCGATCTGAGCAGTGGCCGTGGCGCCAGTAGCGATCTTCTCGAAGTTACCGCCGGTGCCGCCAGTGACGGTGGCCGTCAGAGAGCTGGCGTCCCTGTAGACGTCTTCACCATTCGGGTTTGGTACGGCCAGGGTGCCTTTGCCGTCGGCGTCGATGCTGACGGTATAGCTGGCGGTGCCGACCTGGACAGTCAGGCTGGTTGGGTAGCCGTCTTGTGGCTTGTTGCTCAGCTGGAAGTCGAAGTTGACGTTAGCGTCGCCTTCGGTCGCGTTGTGAGCAGTTACGGTCACGGTGACCGGGGTTTCGGTATCCGCGATCTGCGCAGTGCCAGTGGCGCCAGTCTCGATCTTCTCGAAGTTGCCGCCAGTAGCGTAAACAACTTCAGCCGTCAGACTGCTGGCATCTTTGTAGACATCTTCGCCGTTCGGGTTGTCGACCTGGAGCGACCCTTTGCCGTCCGAGTCGATATCAACGGTGTAATCGTGGCCGTCGACACGCACCACCAGTTGCACCTGGATACTGCCCGCTTCCGGCTTATGGCTCAGTTCGAAGTTGAAGGTAACTTTGGCGTCGCCTTCGTTGCCGTTTACACCGGTTACCTTCACGGTCACTGGGGTCTCGGTGTCAGCAACGATCGCAGTTGTCGTAGCGCCGGTCAGGTCGACACCTTCGTAGTTGCCGCCGTTAACAGCGGTGACGGTAGCAGTCACGGTCGAAGCATCTTTGTAGACGTCTTCAACGTTGGTGTTCGGAACCTGGAGGGTGCCTTTACCGTCTGCATCGACGTTTACGGTGTAGATGGTGCCGCCGACATCCACGGTCAGGGTGGTTGCACCCTGCGGCTTGTTGCTTAGCTGGAAGTTGAAGGTGACGTTTTCGTCGCCTTCTTTCGCTGGCAGCGAGCTGACGGCCACGGTGGTGTTGTCGATGGTGTCTTCGACAGTCGCGGTGTTGGTCGCGCCAGTCAGATCAACACCTTCGTAGTTACCACCATTCACGGCAGTCACAGTCGCGGTGACGGTCGAAGCGTCTTTATAGACATCTTCAACGTTGGTATTCGGAACCTGCAGGGTACCTTTGCCATCCGCATCCACTGTAACGGTGTAGATGGTGCCGCCAACGTCGACGGTCAGGGTGGTGGCGCCCTGTGGCTTGTTGCTCAGCTGGAAGTTGAAAGTGACGTTTTCGTCGCCTTCTTTTGCTGGCAACGAGCTGACGGCCACGGTGGTGTTGTCGATGGTGTCTTCGACAGTCGCGGTGTTGGTCGCGCCAGTCAGGTCCACGCCTTCGTAGTTACCACCGTTAACGGCGGTGACGGTGGCAGTAACGGTCGAAGCATCTTTGTAGACGTCTTCAACGTTGGTGTTCGGGACCTGGAGGGTGCCTTTACCGTCCGCATCCACAGTGACGGTGTAGATGGTGCCGCCAACGTCGACGGTCAGGGTAGTCGCGCCCTGTGGTTTGTTGCTCAGCTGGAAGTTGAAGGTGACGTTCTCGTCGCCCTCTTTCGCTGGCAGCGAGCTTACGGCCACGGTGGTGTTGTCGATGGTGTCTTCGACAGTCGCGGTGTTGGTCGCGCCAGTCAGATCAACACCTTCGTAGTTACCACCATTCACGGCAGTCACGGTCGCAGTGACAGTCGAAGCATCTTTGTAGACGTCTTCGACGTTGGTGTTCGGGACCTGGAGGGTGCCTTTACCGTCCGCATCGACGTTTACGGTGTAGATGGTGCCGCCGACATCCACGGTCAGGGTAGTCGCGCCCTGCGGCTTGTTGCTCAGCTGGAAGTTGAAGGTGACGTTTTCGTCGCCTTCTTTCGCTGGCAGCGAGCTTACCGCCACGGTGGTGTTATCGATGGTGTCTTCGACAGTCGCGGTATTGGTCGCGCCAGTCAGGTCCACGCCTTCGTAGTTACCGCCGTTAACAGCGGTGACGGTGGCAGTCACGGTCGAAGCATCTTTGTAGACGTCTTCAACGTTAGTGTTCGGGACCTGGAGGGTACCTTTACCGTCTGCATCCACGGTAACGGTGTAGATGGTGCCACCGACATCCACAGTCAGGGTGGTCGCACCCTGCGGCTTGTTGCTCAGCTGGAAGTTGAAGGTGACATTTTCGTCGCCTTCTTTTGCCGGCAGCGAGCTGACGGCCACAGTGGTGTTGTCGATAGTGTCTTCGACAGTCGCGGTATTGGTCGCGCCAGTCAGGTCCACGCCTTCGTAGTTACCGCCGTTAACAGCGGTGACGGTGGCAGTCACGGTCGAAGCATCTTTGTAGACGTCTTCAACGTTAGTGTTCGGGACCTGGAGGGTACCTTTACCGTCTGCATCCACGGTAACGGTGTAGATGGTGCCACCGACATCCACAGTCAGGGTGGTCGCACCCTGCGGCTTGTTGCTCAGCTGGAAGTTGAAGGTGACGTTCTCGTCGCCTTCTTTTGCCGGCAGCGAGCTGACGGCCACAGTGGTGTTGTCGATAGTGTCTTCGACAGTCGCGGTATTGGTCGCGCCAGTGAGATCAACACCTTCGTAGTTGCCACCATTAACGGCAGTCACAGTGGCGGTAACGGTAGAAGCATCTTTGTAGACGTCTTCGACGTTGGTGTTCGGAACCTGCAGGGTGCCCTTACCGTCCGCATCCACTGTAACGGTGTAGATGGTGCCGCCAACATCCACGGTCAGGGTAGTCGCACCCTGCGGTTTGTTGCTCAGCTGGAAGTTGAAGGTGACGTTTTCATCACCTTCTTTCGCCGGCTCAGACGAAACAGCAACAGTGGTGTTGTCGATGGTGTCTTCGACGGTGGCGGTATTGGTCGCGCCAGTCAGATCAACACCTTCGTAGTTACCACCATTCACGGCAGTCACAGTGGCGGTAACGGTCGAAGCGTCTTTGTAGACATCTTCAACGTTGGTGTTCGGAACCTGCAGGGTGCCCTTACCGTCCGCATCCACTGTAACGGTGTAGATGGTGCCGCCAACATCCACGGTCAAGGTGGTGGCGCCCTGCGGCTTGTTGCTCAGCTGGAAGTTGAAGGTGACGTTTTCGTCGCCTTCTTTTGCTGGCAGCGAGCTGACAGCCACGGTGGTGTTGTCGATGGTGTCTTCGACGGTGGCGGTATTGGTCGCACCGGTCAGGTCCACGCCTTCGTAGTTGCCGCCATTCACAGCGGTGACGGTGGCAGTGACAGTCGAAGCGTCTTTATAGACATCTTCAACGTTGGTATTCGGAACCTGCAGGGTACCTTTGCCATCCGCATCCACTGTAACGGTGTAGATGGTGCCGCCAACGTCGACGGTCAGGGTGGTGGCGCCCT